>OY970224.1:0-1717500 GCA_963714035.1 uncultured Acidobacteriota bacterium
GAGCTCGTACAAATACACGCCGGCGGTCTTGCGCCGGCTCGTCGAGGGATCGGGATTCTCCTGCCGCCGCCAGTGGATCGATCCCGAATCCCAGTTCGCCCTGACGCTGTTCTTCGCGGCGTGATCTCGGGCGGCGTCGCGCCGTCCGGCGTTAACATCGGGCGATTTTTCGTCGAAGGAGGTCGAGGGTGAAGCGAAAGACCGAAGCATTTCTGGTCGCGATCCTGCTCGCGTTCGCCGCGGGCGCTCAGGAGAAGCCGGCGTCGGATTCGCCGAAGAAAGAAGCGTCGAGAGGCGAGCCCGACCGCGGAGAGGCGGCGCGGGAAGACACTCCGAAGCGCACGCCGACGGAGCCCCCGAAAGCGGAGCGGTCCATGACCCAGCACTCGACCGTCGTCGGCGGCGCGCCGGTGTCCTACACGGCGACCGCGGGAACGCTCGTCGTCCGGAACGAGAAGGAGGAGCCGGTCGCCAATATCGGCTATACGGCCTACGTCCGGCGAGGAGGCGATCCCTCCGCCCGGCCGATCACCTTCGCGTACAACGGCGGTCCCGGCTCATCGTCCGTCTGGCTCCACATGGGGGCGCTCGGGCCGCGCCGCATCGTCGTGACGGATGCCGGCTACACGCCGCCTCCCCCCTACCGCGTGGTCGACAACGCGGAGTCGATCATCGATCGGACCGACCTCGTCATGATCGATCCCGTGGGAACGGGACTCTCGCGCGCCGCGGGAGAAGCGAAGGACAAGGACTTCTGGGGGACCGATCCGGACATCGAGTCGATCTCGAATTTCATCAAGGAGTGGGTGACGGAGAACGGTCGCTGGAACTCTCCGAAGTACCTCCTCGGGGAGAGCTACGGGACGACGCGGTCCGCGGGGATCGTCGACCGGCTGCAGAGCCAGGGGATGGCGTTCAACGGCGTGATCCTGGTGTCGGTCGCGCTCGACCTCGAGGCGATCTTCAACTCGCCGGGAAACGACCGGCCCTACCCGCTGTTCCTCCCGACCTACGCGGCCGTCGCCTGGTACCACAGGACGCTTCCGAACCGGCCGGAGAAGCTCGAGCCGTTCCTCGACGAGGTGCGCGCGTGGGCGATCGGGCCTTACGCGTCGGCGCTGATGAAGGGGGACGCGATTCCGGACGCCGAGCGCGACGCGGTCGCGCGCAAGCTGCACGAGTACACGGGGCTCTCCGAGGAGTACGTGCGGCGGTCCAATCTGAGGATCGACGAAGCCGCGTTCACGCAGGAGCTGCTCCGGGATCGCGGGGAGACGGTCGGCCGTCTCGACGCCCGGTACACGGGGCCGACTCTCGACGCGATCGGGCGGGACGCCGAATACGACCCGCAAAGCGCCGCGATCTCGTCCGCCTACACGGCGGCGTTTCTCGACTACTACCACCGCGATCTCGGGTTCGGGAAGGGAAAGACGTACATCATCACCAACTACGGGCTCTTCCCGCAGTGGGACTTCAAGCACAAGGCGCCCGGCGCGCGGTTCCCGTCCGCCTTCACGAACACGGGTCTCGATCTCGCGCACGCCCTGACGGTCAACCCGGGCCTCCGGGTGCTCGTGCTGAACGGTTATTTCGATCTCGCGACGCCGTTCCTCGCGACCGAAGAGATGATGTCGCACCTCCTGCTCGCGAAGGACCTGCGGCCGCACGTCGAGATGAAGTATTACGCCGCCGGCCACATGATGTACGTCAACGAGGACGCGCTCAAGGCGATGAAGGCGGACGTCGCGGCGTTCATGGAGCGAACGATGCGAGGAAATCGGTAACGCGGTCGTCCGCGCCGGCGAGCGCATCGAAGCCGGGTCCGCTCGCCGCGCCGGAGCGGGCGTTCGAATTCACGGGAAGAGTCTCCTCGAACTCCCTCGGGAGTCCCCGGGTCCATTCGGGCCCGAAACCGTCCGAGGCCGTAGGCGCGTCCACTATCATCCCGGTGTCGCATGAGTCTTGCACCCGGAACCCGCCTCGGTCCCTACGAGATTCTCTCGCTCCTCGGCGCGGGAGGCATGGGCGAGGTCTATCGCGCCCGGGACACGCGGCTCGGCCGCGAGGTCGCCGTCAAGGTGCTCCCGGAGGACCTCGCGGGCGACCCAGAGCGCGTCGCGCGCTTCGAGCGTGAGGCGCGCTCGGCGTCCGCTCTTTCCCACGCGTACGCCGTTTCGGTTTTCGACGTCGGGCGCGCCGGGAACCGGCTCTACCTCGTCACCGAAATCGTGGAGGGGGGAACCCTCCGGGACCTGATCGACGGCGGTCCGCTTCCGCTCCGTCGCGGAATCGACCTCGCGTTCCAGATCGCGTCGGGTCTCGCCGCGGCGCACGAGAGCGGAATCGTGCATCGGGATCTGAAGCCCGAGAACGTCCTGATCGCGAAGTCCGGCGAGGCGAAGATCGCCGACTTCGGCCTCGCCAAGTTGACCGAAAAGGCGGGCGGGTCAGATTCGCATCTCCCGACCTCGGACGGTCTGAGCACTTCCGCCGGGCTGGTCATGGGAACCGTCGCCTACATGTCGCCGGAGCAGGCGAGCGGGCGCAAGGTCGACTTCCGGTCCGACCAGTTCGCTTTCGGCGCGATCCTCTGGGAAATGCTCGCGGGAAGGCCGTGTTTCCGCCGCCCCTCGGCCGCCGAGACCCTCTCCGCGATCATGCGGGACGAGCCCGAGCCGCTGCGCGCCGTCAATTCCGCGGTGCCGGGTCCGGTCGCGTGGATCGCCGAGCGGTGTCTCGCCAAGCAGCCCGAGGGGCGATACGCGTCCACGCGGGACCTCGCCGGCGAAATCGCCACCGTTCGCGACCACCTTGCCGATCTCTCTTCCGGGCGGGAGCTTGCCGTCGCGGCCGCGGCGCCGCGGGGGCGTCGGGGTCTCCGCGCGATGCTCGCCGGGGTGGCCGCGCTCCTCGCGGCGGTGGCCGTCCTGCTCCTCCGGCGCCCCGCGACGGCCGCCCCGGAGGCGATCCGATTTTCGCTTCCGCCGCCGCTCCCCGCGCTGTTCTATTCGCGATTCGATGCGGTCGCTCTGTCGTTGTCTCCGGACGGCGCCCGCCTGGCTTTCATCGGCGACCGGACCGCCGCCGCCCGCGAGGTCGCGCCGGCCGGGGAGCTCGCGACACAGATCTACATTCGGCCGCTCTCGGACCTCGACGCGACGCCGGTTCCCGGGACCGACGGCGCCGAGTCGCTGTTCTGGTCCCCGGACGGGCGTTCGATCGGTTTCCTCGCCGGGGGGCAGCTCAAGCGCGAGGCGCTCGGCGGCGAGTCGCCCGTTCCCATCTGTGCCTTTCCGGCCGGTAAGCTGATCACCGGCACCTGGGGAGCGGGGACGATTCTCTTCGGTTCGACCTTTGAAGGCGTCATCTACCGCGTCCCCGCCGATGGCGGCGCGCCCGCGGCTTTCGTGCGTCCCGACCCGGCGCGCGGCGAGACACGGATGATGTGGCCGCACTTTCTCCCGGACGGCCGGTCGTTCCTCTATCTCGCCGTCCATCACGACGGCGCCGGGACGCTGATGCTCGGCTCGATCGACGGAGGGCCGGCGCGCACGGTCGGACCGATGTCTTCCCGGATTGAATGGACGGCCCCCGGCGACCTCGTGTTCGCGGCCGACGGGGCGCTGTTCGCCCGAAGGTTCGACGAAAAGGCCGCGCGGTTCACGGGACCGCCCCGTCCGCTCGCGCCTTCGGTCTACTCCTTCTTCACGAGCAAGTGGGCCGGCTTCACGACTTCCCGGAACGGCAGCTTCGCGTACCTGCCGAAGGGGAACGTCAACCGGCTCACCTGGTTCGACCGCGCCGGCCGGAACCTCGGGGAGATCGGTTCCCCGGCGGCCGGAGAGACGATCGATCTCGCGATCTCGCCGGACGGGCGCCGCGCCGCGTTCGACCGGAGCGGGTTTGAGCTCGGAACCTACGACATCTGGATGATCGACCTCGAGCGGGGCGTCGAGACGCGGCTCACGTCCGACCCGAACACGGAGTTCGATCCGGTGTGGCTGCCGGACCAGAAGCATCTGATTTACTCGGTCGTCCGCGACTATTTGCCGCAGCTCGTCCGGCGCGACCTCGCGGGCGGACCCGAGGAGCCGGTGCTCTCTCCGGGAACCTTCCAGGAGGCGCTCGACGTCTCCTCCGACGGGCGTCTCCTCTTCTCCCAGAGCGATCCGAAGGGCGGCTTCGGAATCTGGCTGCTCCCGCTCTCTCCGGGGGCGACGCCGTCGCCGGTCGTCGTCTCGCGCTACCAGGCCGAGATCGGACGCCTCTCGCCGGACGGGCAATTCGTCGCGTTCCTCTCGAGCGAATCCGGAACGGGAGAAGCCGCCTACGTTCAACCGCTCGGAATGGCCGCCGAGAAGGTCCGCGTCTCGCCCGGTACGGCGATGCATCTCCGCTGGGGGCGCGACGGGAAGGAGATCTTCTACGCGACTCCGGACGGCCACCTCGTCGCGGTTCCAATTCAGACCTCTCCAGTCCTGCGCGTCGGAACCCCCGCGACCCTCTTTGCCCTTCCGGCGAAGGGCTGGCGGGCCTTCGACGTGGCTCCGGACGGGCGGTTCCTCGCCGCCGTCCCGACCGTCTCCTATGCGACGGAGCCTGTGGCGGTGGTCGTCAGCGGGACCGGAGCGCTGCCGCGCTGACGGGAGGAGCCGCGTTCAGCGCGCGGCGGCCGGGGTCGCTCGCCGCGGGTACTTCGTCTCGACGTACTCGTCGACGAGCCGCCGGAAGCCTTCCGAGAGATCGTCGGGGTTCCCTTTCAGCGTCGTGAAGTGTTTCCCGTCGATGTAGACGGGGCAGTGAGGTTCTTCGCCCGTTCCCGGGAGCGAAATGCCGATCGACGCGGCCTTCGACTCTCCCGGGCCGTTGACGATGCAGCCCATCACCGCGAGCGTCATCGTCTCGACCCCCTCGAATTCCCGCTTCCATTCCGGCATCCGCTCGCGGACGTATCCCTGGATTCGCTCGGCGAGCTCCTGGAACGTCGTCGAGGTCGTGCGCCCGCAGCCCGGGCAGGCGGTCACGGAAGGAGAAAACGAGCGCAGGCCGAGCGCCTGCAGGAGCTCGCAGGCCGCGTAGACCTCCTCGCGGCGGTCTCCTCCGGGCCGGGGCGTGAGCGACACCCGGATCGTGTCCCCGATCCCCTCCGCCAGCAGAACGCCCATCGCGGAGGCGGACCAGACGAGCCCCTTGGTTCCCATTCCCGCTTCCGTCAGGCCGAGGTGGAGCGGCTGCTCGGTCCGCCGGGAGAGCTCGCGATACACGGAGATGAGGTCCAGCGGGCGCGAGACCTTGCACGAGATGATGATCCGGTCGGCGCCGAGACCCGAAGCCTGCGCGAGCTCCGTCGACTGGAGCGCGGAGAGCACCATGCACTCGTTGACGATCGCCTCGGAGCTCATTCCGAGATCGCGATCGGTGTTCTCCTGCATCTTCGCCATGACGAGCTCCTGGTTGAGGGACCCGCCGTTGACGCCGATCCGCACGGGTTTGCCGTGATCGGCGGCGACACGGCAGATGGTCGCGAACTGCTCGTCGCGCCGCTCTCCCTTGCCGACGTTGCCGGGATTGATCCGGTACTTGTCGAGCGCCCTCGCCATCTCCGGGTACTTCGTCAGGAGGACGTGGCCGTTGTAATGAAAATCGCCGATCAGCGGCGCCTCGCAGCCCGCGTCGAGCATCCGGCGCTTGATCTCGGGGACCGCGGCCGCCGCGTCCGGGACGTTGACGGTCACGCGCACCATCTCCGAGCCGGCCACGGCGAGCTCGACGCACTGCTTCGCCGTGCCGGCGGCGTCGGCCGTATCGGTGTTCGTCATCGACTGGACGACGATCGGGGCGCTTCCGCCGACGACGACGTTGCCGACTCTGACCCCGATCGTGCTGCGGCGCATCGAATCAGTCTACCAAACGGTTTCCGGCGGGAGGGTTCCGGGCGGCCTTCGGCACGTTGGCTTCAGCGCCGCTTCCCGGGACGAACGCTTTTCGCGGGCATCAGGAAGCCCGCCACCGCGGCCGCGGCGAAAGCCATCCCGGCGGAACCCACCGCGACGGCGCGCAGGGCGGCGTCGGCCGCCGCCGGTCCCGCGGCGCGGCCGGCGGTCGCCGCGGCGACCACGCCGAAGGCGGCGATCGACAGGAGACCCGCGACGCGGGAAACGGCATTGTTGACTCCCGAGACGGCGCCGGCGAGCCGTTCCGGTTGGAGGCTCATGACCGCGGTCGTCAGGGGCGCGACCGCCACGGCCATTCCGAACCCCAGCAGGGCGATCGAGGGCAGACAGATCCGGAAGTACGCGGCGGGCGGCCCTCCGATTCTCGGGTAGATCGCGAATCCCGCTCCCGCGATCACCGGCCCCACGACAAGGGGAATCTTCGGACCGGTGCGTTCGCCCACCCGCCCGGCCGTCGGCGACAGGACGGCGACGAGGAGCACGACCGGGAGGATCGCCGCTCCGGCTTCGGTGGGAGAGTAGCCGTGCGCCTGGATGAGGTTGAACGGCAGGAAGAACACGGCGGCGTTCAGCGCGCCGTAGAGGAGGAGCGTCACGAGGTTGACGGCGGTGAACGCGCGAGAGCGGAACAGCGAGGGGGGAACCATCGGATTTCCGCTCCGCGACTCGACGATGCCGAACACGACCGTCATGACGGCGCCGAAGGTGGCGGGCGCGAGGACCGTCGCCGACGCGAGACCCGCGTGCGATGCTTCGATCAGTCCGAACACGAGGCCTCCGAGCGCGAGGATCGCGGTCGCCGAGCCCGCGAGGTCGAGAGGGGATTTTTTCCGATCGCGATCTCGCGGCATCCTTCCGGCGGCAATCGCGACCACCGCGGCGGCGATCGGGACGTTGAGGAGGAAGACCGCTCGCCAGGAGAGCCGGTCCACGAGGAATCCTCCCGCGACCGGGCCGAGCGCCGCGGCCAGCGCGCTCGCTCCCGACCACGTCCCGATGGCGCGTCCCCGGAGGCCCGGGGGAAACGCGGCCGTGATGAGCGCCAGGCTCCCCGGAACGAGGAGCGCGCCGCCGATTCCCTGCACGGCGCGGGCCGCCACGAGGACTCCGATCGACGGAGCGGCTCCGCACGCGCCGGAGGCGACGCCGAAGAGCACGGCGCCCGCGGCGAAGATCCGTTTTCGGCCGAACCGGTCGCCGAGCGCTCCTCCGACGAGTAGGAGAGACGAGAGGAACAGCAGATAGGCCTCGACGACCCACTGCGCGCCGGCGAGCGTCGTTCCGAGGCGCCGCTCGATCACCGGGAGCGCGACCGTGACGACCGTTCCGTCGAGGATCGCCATGGTCGAGCCGAGGATCGCGGCCGCGAGCACCCAGCGCCGCTCGTTCTCGGGGCTCATCGCCGCGCGTCCATGCCGGCGATCGTACGACGCCCGGGGTCCGAAGCGGGATCCGTCCCCGCGAAAGACCGCGGCGCTCCGTCGGGCCCGCGGTGGTCGGCTCGCCCCGCGGGCGTCGGTCTCGGAGGATAATAGTTACCGAATGGTTACGAACAGAGACGTGTTCCACGCGATCGCGGATCCGATCCGCCGGCGGATCCTCCAGCTCCTGAGGGAGGGCGCGATCGGCACGGGACGCCTCGCGAGCCTGTTTCCCGTCAGCCGGCCGGCGGTCTCGAAGCATCTGCGCGTTCTGGTCGAGGCGGGGCTCGTCCGGAGGCGGCGCGCCGGACGGCGCTGCCTCTACACGCTCCACGGCGCTCCTCTCCACGCCGTGGAAGAATGGGCGTCGCTCTTTCGCGATCTCCGGAAGGGGATCGCGGAACGCCGGCCGAAGTCGCGCCGGCGCGGCTCTTCCCCCCGCTGACCGCCCGTCGGCCGGGCTCGCGCGCCGAACCGTCCGCTTTCCGCGACCTGCCATAATCGTTTCGTGGCGGAGCGGAAGTACGTCCTCAAGACCCCGGCGGCCCCGAAGACGTACCGCGTCGACTACGACGGGGAGCTGAACGCCGAACAGAAGGACGTGGTTTTCGCCGGGGGCGGGCCGGTCCTCGTGATCGCCGGCGCCGGCTCGGGAAAGACGCGGACGCTCGTCTACCGCGTCTCGCGGCTGATCGAGTCGGGCGTCGATCCGTCGAAGATCCTGCTCCTGACCTTCACGAACAAGGCGGCCCGCGAGATGATGCGGCGCGTCGAGGCGCTCCTCACGATCGATGCCCGGAAGATGGCGGGAGGGACGTTCCACTCCCTCGGCAACCGACTGCTCCGCCAGTACGGGGAGCGAATCGGGCTCTCCCCGCACTTCACGATCCTCGATCCCGAGGACGCGCGGGAGATCCTCGAGGCCTCCACCTCCGACCTCCAGATCAAGACCCTCGACCGGCGGTTCCCGAAGGGAGACGTTCTTCTCGACCTCTATTCGTTCACGATCAACACCGAACGGAAGCTCTCCGAGGTCCTCGCCGAGCGCGCGCCCCACTTCCTGCAGCTCCAGGAGGAGATCGTGCGGGTCTTCGGCCGCTACCTCGAGCGGAAGAAGGCCGCGCGGGCGTGCGACTACGACGACCTCCTGCTCCACTGGAAAACGCTCCTCGACACCGAAACCGGGGGAGAGCTCTCGCGGCGGTTCTCGCACGTGCTGGTCGACGAGTACCAGGACACGAACCGCCTGCAGGGGGAGATCGTGGACGGCATGGCCCGCGGCCACGGCAACCTCACGGTCGTCGGCGACGACGCGCAGTCGATCTACGCCTTCCGCGGAGCGTCGTTCGACAACATCATCGGGTTTCCCGAGCGGTGGCCGAAGGCGCAGGTCTTCCGGCTCACGACGAACTACCGGTCGGTCCCGGAGATCCTCGCGCTCGCCAACGCGTCCATCGAAAAGAACGAGCGGCAGTTCCGCAAGGAGCTGGAGGCCGTCCGCCCTGTCGGCCAGATTCCCGGGGTCGTGCCGCTGCCCGACGCGTTCGACCAGGCCCGGTTCGTCGCCCAGCGAATCCTCGAATGGCGCGACGAAGGGGAGAAGCTCTCCGACTGCGCCGTGCTCTACCGCTCGCATTACCAGGCGATGGAGCTGCAGATGGAGCTGACCCGCCGCTCCATTCCGTTCGAGATCCGCTCGGGGATCCGGTTCTTCGAGCAGCGTCACGTCAAGGACGTTCTCGCGTTCCTGCGTATCCTCGTCAACCCCCACGACGAGATCTCGTGGAAGCGCGCGCTCAAGATCTTTCCGAGGATCGGCGAGCGCACGGCGGCCGGAATCTGGGAGGCGATCGGCGCGGCCCGCGAGCCCCTCGAGACCTTTCGGCGCGGCGATTTCTCCGGCGCGGGGCGGGGCGCGGAGGCGGCGCTCGCCCCGTTCCGGAAGCTCCTCGGGCGCCTCGATACTCCCTCGATGCGGAACGCTCCCGCCGACGCGATCCGCGAGGTCGTCGACTCGGTCTACCGCGATTTCGCCCGCGCGAAGTTCGCCAACGGCGACGCCCGCCTCGACGATCTCGAGCAGTTCGCCCAGTTCGCCGCCGCCTATCCGAGCCTCGCGGATTTCCTCGACGAGGTCTCGCTCTACAACGAGCTCTCCGGGGAGGACACGGTCGCCGGCCTTCCGGAGGACGAGCGCGTCATCCTCTCGTCGATCCATCAGGCGAAGGGGCTCGAGTGGCGCCGCGTCGCCGTCATCGGCCTGTCGGAGGGGCGATTCCCGAACTATCGCGCCTCGGCCACGGCCGAGGGGCTGGAGGAGGAGCGGCGGCTGTTCTACGTCGCCTGCACGCGTGCGAAGGACGAGCTGCTCCTGACGTATCCGATGCTCGCCCGCGATCGCTACTCGACCGACGTGATTCTCGAGGCGTCGCGTTTCGTCTCGGAGCTCCCGGGCGAGGTCTACGAGAAATGGATCGTCGAGCTGGAACCGGAGGAGTCGCCGGCGGGGACGGCGGGATTCGAACCGGAGGACGAGAACCAGGAAGCCCCGGAAGACGTGAACTGATTCCCGGAGCGCCGCGGGTGGAGTCTTCCTACCCGCGGCGCGAGCCGAACAGAATCTAGCGCCGGCCGTGCACGATTGCGGCGGCGGACGGCGAGGTCGAGGCCGCGGCCGGGATTGCCCGGATCGAGCCGAACAACCCGTGGCTCTCGCCATCGGGACCCGCCGTGAAGTAGAGCAGGTTCCCCGGTCCTCCGGACCCTCCGTTGCCGAAGTGCAGCCCCCAGAGCCCGTCGATCACGAGGGGCGCCCTGCCGTTGGGTCCCTTCATCTGGCCGAGGAACGCGCCGCTGTCGGGATCGAACGCATTGATGTGGCCGTCCCCGAAGTTTCCGACGAGAAGCGCGCCCGAGAAGGTTCCGAAGCCGCTCGGCGCGAGCGTCATTCCCCAGGGCGAGTTCAGAGCGCCCTGCATCGCGAACTGCCGGATGAGCGTCCCGCTCGTGTCGAACTCGTCGATGTAGCCGTGGCCCGGCCCCGCGACGTCGTCGTGCTTGTCCGCGTCCTGCATCGCGAATGAGACGTAGAGATTCCCGCCGATGTTCGCGATCCCGAAGGGGGCGAACCCGAGCGCGGTCAGGGTGGAATCCGTGAAGGTCGTCGTCGGCGTGAACGTCGAGTCGAAAACCTGGACGAACCCGTCATGGAAGTCGGTCGCGTACAGGAAGTTTCCGGCCGTCGTCGTCCCGAGGGCGACTCCCTTGAACACCGCGCCCGTCGCCGAGAGATCCGCCGAAGCCGGAAGGACGGCGTTGGTCGCGTCGACCGCCGGATTCCATCCGGAGATCGTGCCGTCCTCGCCGGCGAAGATGAAGAGCGCCGGGCCGCTCACCGAGTTCTCGGTCACCATGAACTGGCCCGTTCCGTTGAAGACGAGGCCGGTGGGCACGCCCCCTCCTTCGGTATTGGCGGCCCCGGCCGGGATCGTGACGACGAGCGGAAGCGCGACGCCATTGCCCTGATAGACGGTCGACGTGCCCGATCCGTTGTTGGCGATCCAGATCGGCCCGCTCCCGCTGGAGGCGATTCCCCAGGCGTTCACGAGGTTCGGGTCGGTGAAGGATGCCATTCCCTTCTGGTCGGAAACGAGGTTGTGTTGAATGTAGCGCTGGGCGGCCGCGGGCCATGCCGTCAACACGACGATCGCCGCGATCGCGCCGCGGATCCGGAGAGGGACGTTTCGGGGGCTCTTCATTCTTTCCTCCTTCCGGGATGTCCCGGATGACCAATTTCCGAGCGCCGGGGCGTGCAACGGGAATGCCTCGACCGCGTTTTCTCAAGGAGGCTTAATGAATCCGCCATAATTCCGCGGATGCGTCCGCCCTCGGCAATCGAGCTCGTCCCGTTCGCCGCCGCGCTCGTCTCGCTCGCGATCCTGCCGTCCGCGGCGTCCCGCTGGTGGGAAAGACGCGGCGTTCGGATCGTCTGGGCGCTCGCGCTCGTGCTGCCCTCCGCCGGGATGACGGGCGGTCGCGGCGCGTGGCCCTCGATCGCGCACGCGGGGGCGGAGTACGTCGATCTCGTGGCGCTCCTCGGCGCCCTGTTCCTGATCTCCGGAGGCATCGTGCTCCGAGGGCGACTGGAAGGGACCCCGATCGTCAACACGGCCCTGCTCGGCATCGGATCGGCGCTCGCGTCGATTCTCGGATCGCCCGGCGCCGCGACCCTGACGATCCGGCCGTACCTCCACGCCAACCGCCGGCGACTCCGGGTTGCCCACGGCGTCGTTTTCCTGATCATGGTCGTCGGGAACACCGGGGGAATGCTGCTGCCGATCGGAAATCCCCCGCTCTATCTCGGCTATCTGTCCGGCGTGCCGATGTTCTGGACCCTGTCGCTCTGGCGCGAGTGGATCTTCTTCAACGCGGCGCTGCTCCTCGCGTTTTTCTTCTGGGATCTTCGGCGGTTCCGGCGGGAAGGTTTCGTGGGGGAAGACGAAACACGGACGCTCGCCATGCTCCGCGTCGAGGGCCTCGTCAACGTGCCGATCCTTCTTCTCGCGCTCGCTTCGGCGGCGGTCCTCCACGGCGCGGCTCGCCCCGCGGCTCTCCTGGGGGCAGCGGCGCTTTCCTGGGCCGCGACTCCGCGCGCGGTCCGGGAGCGAAACCACTTCACGTTCGCGCCCGTCGAGGAACTCGCGCTGATCTTCTTCGTGATCTTCGGCACGATTCCGCCCGTGCTCGAGCTGCTCGCCGCTCACCCGCTCCCGCTTTCCGGGCCTCACGCGTACTTCTGGGCGACCGGCGGGTTCTCATCGATCCTGGACAACGCGCCGACCTACCTCTCGGCGCTCGTCTCCGCTCGCCGGCTCGCTCCGGCGCCCGGGATCGCCGTCGTCGCCGGAGTGCGGGAAGACGTTCTCCGGGCGATCTCCCTCGGCGCGGTCACCTTCGGCGGGTTGACCTACATCGGCAACGGCCCGAATCTCCTCATCCGGTCGATCGCCGAGAGCGACGGCGTGAAGATGCCGGGCTTTCTCGGCTATGCCGCGGTCGCCGCCGCGGTTCTGCTGCCGCTCTTCGCGATCGTTTCGATCGTCTTTCTCTGAGGGTCTTGCGTCGCGCGGCCCGCGACTCGAACCGGACGGGCGTCAGGCGCGCGCGACGCGCGCCGCGACCGCGTCGCCGGCGGCCGGCGTCGTGAGCGCGCCGCCGACGTCGGCCGTGCACTCCCGGGCCTCGAGGCAGGCGACGACGGCGGCCTCGATCGCGCGCGCGGCGTCGGCGAGACCGAGATGCTCGAGCATCAGGGCGGTGGTGAGGATCGCCCCGAACGGGTTCGCCTTTCCGGTGCCGGCGTACTTCGGCGCCGAGCCGTGGACGGGCTCGAACATCGAAACGCGCCCGGGATGGATGTTTCCCGACGCCGCCATGCCGAGCCCTCCCTGCAGGGCGGCGCCGAGATCGGTCGTGATGTCGCCGAACATGTTGTTCGTGACGATCACCTCGAACTGCGCCGGGTCCTTCACCATCTGCATCACGAGCGCGTCGACGTAGAGATGCGACGGCGCGATCCCGGGGAACTCGGCGGCGACCTCGTGGAACGTCCTCTGCCAGAGATCGCCGACGAAGCGCATCGCGTTCGACTTGTCCGACATGCAGACCTTCGTCTTGCCGCGCGCCTTCGCGTATTCGAACGCGTGGCGGACGATCCGCTCGACTCCCTTTCGCGTGGAGACGTCTTCCTGCAGCGCGACCTCGTCGGGCGTGCCCTTCTTGAAGTTGCCGCCCGTCCCGGCGTACGAGCCCTCGGTGTTCTCCCGGAAGATCACGAAGTCGATTGCCGACGAGGGCACCGCTTTGAGCGGGTTCAGGCGGTCGGAGAGGCACCGGACGGGGCGGTAGTTCACGTAGAGGTCGAGAACGAAGCGAGCGCCGAGGAGGATGTCGCGGGCATGCGCCATGTCGGGCACGCGCGGATCGCCGAACGCGCCCATGAAGATCGCGTCGAAGTTCGCGCGGAGGTCGTCGAACGCGCCTTTCGGGAGAGACTCGCGGGTCGCGAGATAGTGGTCGGCGCTCCACGGGAAGAAGACCTTCTCGAACGACGCCGACCCCGGAGGCAGCGCGTCGAGGACCTTGACCGCCTCGCGGGTCACGTCGACGCCGATCCCGTCGCCGGGAACGATCGCGAGGCGGAACGTCTTCATGCGCGCGCGGAGAATACCATCAGGGTTTCCGCGCCCCGCGTCCGGCGCGGACCTTCTTCTGGTATTCGCGCATTCCCGCGACGCGCTCCTCTCCGCCGGGCGTCTCGCGAACGAACCGTTCGACGTTGCCGAGGAAGCCGCGGTTTCCGGTCATCTCGCGAAATTCCGGCACGTGCTCGCCGATCTTCGCCCAGAGGAAGAACGCCTCGCCGCCCGCCTCGACGAAAAGCCCGCGGTGGATCACGCCGAGGTTCACCATTGACGTCGCGATGTCCCAGTACCCCGCGACCATCCGCAGGTAATTGTCCGACGAGAGATACGCGTCGTGGAGCTCCTGGGCCGAGTCGGCATAGAAGCTCCCCATCCATCCGCGGGCCTCGCGGAGCTTCGCCTCGCGGCGCAGGTCGAAAAGGCGGAGCACGAGCTCGGCGTCGTGGTGGTTCGGGGCGCGGTCTTCGGACATGGGACCTCCTTCTGCTTCCCGCCGATCGTATCGGATGTCGCCGCGAGGCGCGCCGCCCGTCGCGCCGAAGCTCCGAAGGAGCGACGGCGGGTCACTCCCCGAGGACGACCTTCACGTCGTGCCGCTTCCCGTCCCGGAGCCGGGCGATCGTCCCGTCCGCGGCGGCGGCGCCGTCGACGACGACCTCGCGGACGCCCCGGCACACTCCCGAGGGATTCTCGACGGTGATCGCGTAGAGCGTGTCGTTCGCGTCCCGGAACTGGATTTCGAACCGCGGCCAGCGCCGCGGGATGCAGGGGGCGACCCGGAATCGATTTCCTTCGAGACGCAGGCCGAGGATCGACTCCGTGGCAGCCCGGTACAGCCATCCGGCGGACCCCGTGTACCAGGTCCAGCCGCCGCGTCCGGTCAACGGCTCGACGGAATAGACGTCTCCCGCGGTCACGTACGGCTCGACCTTGTATCGGTGGAGACCGGCGCGCGTGCTCGTCGGCGCGATCGGATTGACGATCGCGAAGAGCTCCGCGGCGAGATCGCCGTTTCCGCGCTCGGCGAACGCCATGATCGTCCAGGCCGCGGCGTGCGTGTACTGGCCGCCGTTCTCCCGGATCCCGGGAAGGTATCCCTTGATGTAGCCGGGGTCCTTCGGGGTGGCGTTGAACGGCGGCGTGAAGAGGAGGATCAGCCCGTCCTCGCGCCGGACGAGGTATTGCTCGACCGCGATCATCGCCCGCTCCACGCGGACCCGGTCGCCCGCGCCGGAGAGCGCCGCCCAGGTCTGCGCGAGCGAATCGATCCGGCATTCTGCGTCGCGGGCCGAGCCGAGAGGCGTTCCGTCGTCGTAGAAGGCGCGCAGGTACCAGTCCCCGTCCCACGCGTGCTCCTCGATCGCCGATTTCAGGTCCGCGGCGCGCCGGCGATAGAGCTCCGCGCGCTTTTCGTCTCCGCGCCGTTCGGCGATCGCGGCGAAACGGACGAGTGTCGCGTGGAGGAACCATCCCAGCCAGACGCTCTCTCCCTTTCCCTCGATCCCGACGCGGTTGAAGCCGTCGTTCCAGTCGCCGGACCCGATCAGCGGAAGCCGGTGGGGCCCGACGGCGGTCGAGCGGTCGAGGGCCCGCAGGCAATGCGCGTAGACGCTCTCGCGGATCCCGGAGACCTTCGGCTCCTGGTAGGACTCGGACTCTCCCGCCGCGAGCAGCGGGCCCTCGATGTACGGAGCCGTTTCGTCGAGCAGCGCGTCGTCCCCGGTCGCCGCGACGTATTCCGCGACGGCGTAGGGGAGCCAGAGGTAATCGTCGGAGCATCGCGTGCGCACGCCGCGGCCGCTCGGCGGATGCCACCAGTGCTGCACGTCTCCCTCGGCGAACTGGCGAGAGGCGAACTTCGGGATGAGCTGCCGCGCGATCTCGGGAGCGAGCGCCGCGACGCCGAGCGCGTCCTGGATCTGATCTCGGAATCCGAAGGCGCCGCTCGACTGGTAGAAAGCCGTCCGCCCGCGGATCCGGCACGAGATCGTCTGGTAGGGGATCCAGCGGTTGACGAGGAGATCGAGCGCCGGGTCGGGCGTCTTCACGACGATGCTGCCGAGGACCCGGTCCCAGGAGCGGCGGACGGCTTCCAGAGCGGCGTCGGCCGCGGCGGCGTCCGGGAACCGCCCGATCAGCGTCGCGGCTTCCTCCCGATCGGCTCCCTGCCCGAGCAGGAAGACCAGATCGCGGGTCTCGCCGGGCGCGAGCGGGAAGGACGCGACGTGGGCGGCGCACGGATCGAGCCCCGCCCCGGCGCGTCCGAGGAGCGTCGTCCGCCGGAGCGCCGCGGGGTCCGAGACGTGGCCGTTCCGGCCCAGGAACTCGCGCCGGTCGGCGGTCGCGACGACCCGCGCTCCGGCCGCCCGGACGGCCGAAAACGCGATTCGCGCGCCGAAATCGGCGTTGTAGGGGTTGCGGGCGAAGATCGCGCCCGTTTCCGGTTCGATTTCGGTGATCACGAAGCGGGCCGCCGCCCGGTCCACGCCGAGGGTCCATTCGGCGTAATGCGCCGCGGAGATGCGGCGCGGCGCGGCCCCGTGGTTCGTGAGCCGCAGACGGGTGATCTTCAGCGGAGCGTCCTCCGGGACGAACGTCGTGAGCTCCGCGGCGATCGTGCCGCGGCGGTGCTCGAAGACCGTGTACCCCTGGCCGTGGCGGCAGACGCACGGCTCCGGCCCGCGGATCGGAAGCGCCGTCGGCGACCAGACCTCCGCCGTCTCGTCGTCGCGGAGGTAGATCGCCTCGCCGGACGGATCGGAGACGGGGTCGTTCGACCAGGGAGTGAGCCGGTTCTCCTGGCTGTTCTCGGACCAGGTGCAGGCCGCGCCCGATTCGCTGACGAGGAACCCGAAACGCTCGTTGGCGATGACGTTCACCCACGGCGCGGGCGTGTACTGGCGTTCCGCGAGCGTGACGACGTATTCGCGGCCGTCGGGAGTGAACCCGCCGATGCCGTTGGCGAAGAGGAGCCGGCGCGGCTCGGGCGCCGGCGCCGCGGCGCGCGGCGGAGGCGCGGTCGCCGGCGTCAGGGGCGCCGGCCACGCTTCCATCGCCGGAGGACGCTCGATCTGCTCGGCGAGGGTGCCGCGCTCGCCCACGAGCACCGCCCGCGCCGCCGTCTGGAGGAGGATCGCGTCCTCCTCGGAGATCTGGTCTCCCCGGCGGACGAAGACGCCCCCGGGCTTGTCGACGAGAGCCTGCGATGGCGAGGCCCCGATGAGGCGCTGAATCTGCTCCTGGACCGGCTGGAAGTAGCCGGACGGGTCGTCGTTGACGATCACGAGGTCGACCGAGAGCCCTTTCAGGCGCCAGTACTCGTGAGCGCGGATCAGTTGCCGGGCGAGGTCGGCCTCTTCGGTGCTTCCGATCCGCAGGAGAACGATCGGGAGGTCGCCGGAGATGCCGTGCCCCCAGAGGTTGCGTTGCGACCCGACGTTCCGCGAGAGGAGCTCCGGCGGAGGCCGCAGGCTCGGGTCGTCGTAGACGATGCGGGTCGCGAGCCGCTGGAAGAGCTGCGCTTCCTCGGCCGTGACGTCGAGGTGCCGCAGGAGGACCTGCGACCGCATCCAGGCGAGCGACGCCTCGCGGTCGAAGAGCCGCGGATCCTGGAGGCGCTCCGCGAGCGCGGTCGCCGCTTCGCGGCTGTCGGCGACGCCCGTCGAGAACAGCAGGCGCGCGGTCTCGCCGGGAGCGATCCGCACGCGCTGCCGGAGGGAGAAGATCGGGTCGAGGACGGCTCCGACCGTGTTCGAGAGGGGGCGGTCCTCGACGAGCACGGCCGGCGCGCGAGGCGAGCGTCCGCGGCCGAGGAAGCGCGCCCGGTCGGTTTCGTACTGCACGGCGCCGAGCGTGGCGCCTCGGACGGCGAGCACGTGGACCGCCCAGACGGGCGCTTCGTCCGACGAGCGCGGGCGGCGTCGCGCGAGCAGGGCGTTGCCGATCCATTCGGTCTCGACGAACAACTTCGAGAACGCGGGGTGCGAAACGTCCGCCGCCCGGTTTCCGAGCACGATCTCGGCGTAGCTCGTGACTTCGATGTCGCGCGCGTCGCGGGCTCTCGCGGAGGTGTTGGCGAGCGTCACGCGGCGGATCTCCGCGTCGTCCTGGGAAGAGACGATGACCTCCATGGTCGTGTCGACCCCTTCGTCCGAGCGGGAGATCTCGACCTTGTGCTCCGAGAACCGGGCTTCGAATCGCTTCGTCGGCCTCGCCGTCGGCTGGTGACCCGCCGACCAGTTCATGCCGCTCCGCACGTCGCGCAGATAGATCCAGGAGCCCCAGGAGTCGGTCGTCGCGTCGTCCCGCCACCGGGTCACCGCGATGTTTCCGCGGCGGCTCTCCCCGGCGCCGGCGGCGGTCATCAGCACGGTGTAGCTGCCGTTCGACAGGATCTGGGTCCGCGGAGTCGGCGTGTCGGCCGTGTCGAAGCGCCGGACCGGGATCGTCGCCTCCTCCCGCACGACGCGCCCGGCGGCGACCTGCGCCACGATCGAGCCCGCGAGGGCGGAGGTGTTGCGCGGGATCCGTTCCTGGAGGAGGAGCTCGGTCGCCCGGACGGCGGGATCGGCATGGAACCGCTCGCGCATCGCGTCGCGGTTCAGGTAGTTGTCGAGGGCGATCAGGATCATCCCCTGGTGGTGCGCCATCGAGGCCTTGATCACCGCGCTCCGGGCGTCCGGAGGGAGGCGCCGTTCGGTGTAATCGACCGCCTCCCAGAACCCGAACGGCCCGCGCGCCCCCTCCGCGGCGAGCCGCCGGAGGTTCTCGGCCGCGCCGGACGGCTCCACGAGCAGGGCGAGGAACGTCGAATAGGGAGAGACGACGAGCTCGTCGGGCGACGCGCGCCGGAGGCCGAGCTCGGGAACGCCGAACGGCCCGTACTGGTAGTTCAGGTGAAGGTCGCGGGCGTTGTAGGCCGATTCGGAGATTCCCCACGGAACCCCGCGCGCCCTTCCGTATTGCGCCTGCGCGGCGACCGCGTTCCGGCACGACGAGGCGAGAAGCGATCCCGGGTAGGCGCGCAGGAGCAGCAGCGGCATGAGGTACTCGAACATGCTTCCCGACCAGGAGAGGAGGAGCGGCTTCCCCGCGGACACGGTGAACGGACGCTGGAGGCGGAACCAGTGCTCCGTGGGCGCGTCTCCTTTCGCGATCGCGACGAAGCTCGTCAGGCGCGCTTCCGAGACGAGGAGGTCGTAATACGAGCGGTCGAGCCGGCCGAGCGCCGGGTTGAAGCCGATCGAGAAGACCTTCCGTTCCGAATCGAAGAGGAACCGGAAGTCCATGTCCCGCACGAGCGCGTCGGCCCGCTGCGCGATCGTCCGGAGACGATCGGCCGGGGAAGGCGGCGCGGCGGCAGTCGCGGCGACGTCGACGGGGAGCTCGCGCGCGTGCGACCGGACCTGGCCGAGGAGGTCGTCGAGCCATCCGCGAAGGTCGCCGATCTCGAGCTCGCGGTGCTCCGCCGCGAGGGCCGAGAGGCCGTCGGCGATTTCCGCCGCCAGCCGCGCGGCCTCGCGGAGACACGTCCCCTCGTCGGGCTCGGCCGCCACGGTTTCCGCGAGCGCGCGGATCTGCTCGCGCAGCTGGTGGACCGGAACGGCTTCCGTCCGCACTCCGGACGGAGGCACCTTCTCGAACTCCTTCGCCACGAGACGCGCGACGTCCGCGAGGCCTTCGCGCCAGGCACCCGCGGACCCGGATGCCGCGAGCGCTTTCGCCCCCTCCTCGAGCGCGAGGAGGCACGCGGCGAGATTCCCGCTGTCGACCGACGAGACGTAGGGCGGATTGAGCGGGGCGAGCGTCAGGGTGTCGTACCAGTTGTAGAAGTGGCCGCGGTGGCGGGGGAGGCGCTCGAGCGAATCGAAGGTGCGCTCGAGACGCTCGATCGCGTCGTTCGTGCCGAGATAACCGAAATCGTGGGCGGCGAGCACCGCCAGGAGCGACAGGCCGATGTTCGTCGGGGAAGTGCGGTGCGCGAGCGGCGGGTCGCGGTCTTCCTGGTAGTTGTCGGGCGGCAGGCCGTTCTCGGCGGCGCCGCAGAACCGGTCGAAGTAGCGCCACGTCTGGCGGGCGATCTCGCGGAGCTCGCGGCGTTCGGACGGGGGGACCTCGGGCCGCGTCTCCGGGATCGGCCGGGAGAGCTGCGCCGCGAGCGCCGGCGCGACGAGCCAGAGCAGCAGGAACGGCGAGGCGGCGACGAGGCTCTCCGGAGCGAAACGCGCCGTCGCGGCGGCGATCGCGATCGTGAGAGCCCATCCCGCCCCCATGCGGCGGAAGTACGCCGGCACCGACTCGACCCGGTTCCTCTCGGACGCCGCCGCGGTCGTCCAGTCGAGGAGCCCCCGGTGCGACACGAATTGCCGCCACGTCGCGCGGAGCGCCGCGTCGAGCGACACTACCGCCAGGTGCGGAAGGAAGGCGACGCGGATCGCGAACCGGGCGCAGTTGTCCATCGCGTCGCCCCAGACCGTCCAGAAATGGCTGGTCCACGGGACGCCGCGCGGATGGATCGAGAGTCCCTCGGCGAGATGGAAGAGGATCGGGAACGCGATCGCGAGCACGGCGAGCGCCGACCACACGAAGGGCGATCCCGGCAGGACGAGCCACGCCGCCGCGAGCCACAGCAGGAGCGCGGGAGGGACGAGGCTCCGGCGGAGGTTGTCGAAGATCTTCCAGAGCGAGAGAGCCGACAGGTCGTTGCGCCGCCGGCCCCGTTCGCCGGGCACGCTCGGCCACAGCCATCTCAGCAGCTGCCAGTCGCCGCGGATCCACCGGTGCTGGCGGCGGGTGTAGACGTCGTAGGAGGAGGGATGGTCCTCGAAGACCTCGATGTCGGTCGCGAGCGCGGAGCGGGCGAAGCTCCCCTCGAAGAGGTCGTGGGAGAGGAGCGCGTTTTCGGGGATGCGGCCCGCGAGGGACGCCTCGAAGGCGTCCACGTCGTAGATCGCCTTTCCCGTGAAGCTCCCTTCGCCGAAGAGATCCTGGTAGACGTTCGAGACCGCGGTCGTGTAGGGGTCGATTCCGGCGTGGCCCGACGAGATCTGGGCGAACGCCGAGCGATTCGCGCTCTCGGGAGTGATCGAGACGCGCGGCTGGACGATCGCGTGTCCTTCGCGCACGACGCCGGTGCGGGGGTCGAGGCGCGGACGATTCAGAGGATGGGCGAGCGTGCCCGCGAGCGCGCAGGCCGAATCGCGGGGGAGCCGCGTGTCCGCGTCGAGCGTCAGGACGAAGCGGATCCGGCGGAGCGCCTCCCGATCCTCCGGCAGGACGTCGAAGGTCGTCGGGCCCCGGCCCCGGAGCGCGCGGTTCAGCTCCGTGAGCTTTCCCCGTTTGCGTTCCCATCCCATCCATTTCCGCTCCGCGGGGTTCCACAGGCGGCGCCGGTGGAACAGCCAGAACCGGTCGCCTCCCCCGGGCGGGCGCGTCTCGGCGCTCTCGTTCAAATGGCGGATCCCCTCGACGAGCAGCGGAACGAGGGCTTCCTCGCCCGAGATCGTCTCCTCGGCGGCGTCCGCGAAATCGGTCAGCAGGGCGAACCGGAGGCGCGGATCGGGGTTCGCGTAGGAGCGGATCTGGAGACCCGTCAGGAGCTCGCGAATGCCTTCCTCGTCGTCGATGAGCGCCGGAACGGCGACGAGCGTTTCGAACTCCGGAGGAATGCCGTCGCGCCACAGGAGCTTCGGCAGGAGGCGCGGCCGAAAGAGCAGGGTCGTCGCGAAGTTGACGAGCGTCATCGCGAGCTCGGAAGCCGGGAGGAGCGCGAGGAGCGCCGCCGCCGCGGCGAGTCCGGGCGCCGCGCCCGAGCGCGCCGCGTACCGGACGACGAGCGCTTCCAGCACGGCCGCGACCGCCGCGATCGAGCCGAGGTAGAACGGCGTCGGACGCCGGAGGACGACCCGGCGCGCGGCTTCCGGCAGCGGGGGCCGCCATCCGACGGCGCGCTCGAGCTCGGCCCTTCCGCCGTCGATCAGATACCAGCCGACGTGCCTCTCCGGCTCGGATCGCGCCGCGGCCGCGAGCGCGACGGCCTTCCGGGCGGCATCCGTCTCGCGTTTTCCGTCGCGACGGCCGAGCGTCTCGACGACGTGCCGGTACCGGTCGCGCGTGGCGAAGTCCTGCTGGCGGTAGGCTCCGATGGGGTCTCCGGAAAGGACCTTCTCGACGAGGCTGACCGACTCGAAGAAGTCGCTCCAGTCCGTCTGCGAGAAGAGCCGCATGCTCGCGATGATGTTGGCGATCGTCGCCTGGGCCGTCGTCTGGCGATGGTGCTCCGCGTGGACGGCCGCGTCGGTCGTGAGGCCCTGTCGCGCGAGCCCCTCCTCGATCCACCGCTGCGCCGCGGCGAGCGCGGGATCGATGTCGCGGAGGCGCTGCATGACACGGACGGCGAACGTCGGGTTGACGACGATCTCGCGGCGATCCGGCGTGCGAAGGACCGCTTCGGCCGCTTTTTCCCGTTCTCCGGCGGGGGCCCCGTCGATCGCCGCGAGGATCCGGTCGCAGAGCGCGTCCGCCTTCGCGCGCTCCCGCCGGGCGACCTCCATCCGGCCGGCGAGCCGGCGGAGGTTCTCGATCAGGGCCATGCGGAACGCGATCGGCACCGCCCAGAGCTCGCCGATCGAGAGCGTCGTCACCCGCTGGTAGGCCGTCAGGAACCGCCGGAGCGTCTCCATCTCGGGATTGCTGTCGGTGTGGGCGATCACGTCGATCGCGATCGCGTAGACGCGCGGGTATCCTCGCCATTCTCCTTCCGCGAGCTGCGGAAGCTGCTTTTCGTACGTTCCCGGGAAGTCCTGGCGGACCTCCCGGATCTGATCGAGCACGAGGTGAAAGTTGTCGAGGAACCACTCCGCGGCCGGCGAGATCGGTTCGCCGCGCCGCGCCCCCGTGACGATCGATTCGTGGATCGCGCGCAGCTCGCGGTCGCTCTCCTCCAGGCGCCGCCGCAGCAGATGCCGGCGCGAGCGGCGCGAGACCGTCTCGTGGCTCGCGGCCAGGCGCTCGGCTTCCTGTTCGAGGCGTTCGGGACCGTAGATGTCGGCCCGGATCGGTTCCTGCCGCCCCAGGCTGCTCCACATCGCCGTGCTCCTGCCCAACTGCCCTCCCGACGCGAGGAAGCCCCCGGGGCGCGCCTCGCTTGACAATACCCCAATCTTTTCTATGCTTCCGGCGTGCCTGCCCGCCGCGCCTGTCCCCCGCGTTGTTCCATTCCGTAGCGTCGGGCCCGGCTGACCCATCGCCGACGGGCCCGGATTGACCGGGCTCTTCTTTTTTTGGGAAGAGGTGCTCCGTGAGAATCGCCAGCGACGTGACCCGGCTGATCGGCAACACTCCTCTCGTGCGTCTGAACCGCGTCACCGAGGGCGCGGTCGCCCAGGTCGCCGCCAAGCTCGAGTTCTTCAATCCGGCGCACTCGGTCAAGGACCGGATCGGGGTCGCCATGATCGCCGCCCTCGAGCGCGCCGGGAAGCTCGACCCCCGAAACGCCTCGAAATCGACGATCGTTGAGCCGACGAGCGGCAACACCGGGATCGCCCTCGCGATGGTCGCCGCGCAGCGCGGCTACTCCTGCGTGCTCGTGATGCCCGACTCGATGTCGAAGGAGCGGGTGAAGGTCCTGAAGTTCCTCGGCGCGGAGGTCGTCCTGACCCCGGCGGCCGAGGGGATCAAGGCGTCGCTCGCGAAGGCCGAAGAGATCGCGAAGGAACGCGGCGGCGTGATTCCGCAGCAGTTCGAGAACCCGGCCAATCCCGAGATCCACGAGCGGACGACCGCGATGGAGATCTGGAACGACACGGACGGCGGGATGGACATCTTCGTCGCGGGCGTCGGCACGGGAGGGACGTTCACCGGCGTCGGGCGCGTGTGGAAGGAGTGGAAGCCGCAGGTGAAGCTGATCGCCGTCGAGCCGGCCGAGTCGCCGGTCATCGCGGGCGGCACCCACACGAAGCACAAGATCCAGGGGATCGGCACGGGCTTCATTCCGAAGAACCTCGACACGCGCTTCGTCGACGGGACGTTCTCGGTCTCCTCCGAGCAGGCGCTCGTCATGGCGCGGCGGCTCGCGAAAGAAGAGGGAATTCTCGGCGGAATTTCGTCGGGCGCCGCGGCCCACGCGGCCGTCGAGATCGCGAAGCAGCCGGAGAATCGCGGGAAGCTGATCGTCTGCATCTTCCCGTCGACCTCGGAGCGCTACGTCTCGACGGACCTGTTCGCGGGCATCGAAGCGTAGCCCGCGGCCTGCCGCGCCGAAGCCTCGGCGAAGGCGGGCAGCCGGGAGATCGCGTTCTGAGAGGCGGACAGAGCGGCGGCCGTGGAGCCCGGCCGCGAACCCCGGCCCGGCGGGTCTGTGGGATCCTGGCCCCGCCGGGCCTTGAGCGCTGAGCGCGTCGGGCGAGATCCGAAAGCGTCTCTCTCTTCGAGCTTGGCTCGAGGGCGTGGCGGCCGGCCTGCCGCGCTCGCGACGAACATTCGAGTTCGTGGGGCGGACGTTCGCCGCCCGGTGGTCTTTCCCCGAGGCTGATTCCTCGCTCCTCCGGTTCCCGGACCGCCCGCCCCCGAGCGCTGGCGCGTGCTCAGGACCACGTCTTCCGGGTCTCATGCCTCAAATGATGCATTTGAGCTATTTCCCCGTTTCGGTTTCCCCGCGAGGATCGACTCCAGGAAAAAAAGGAGAGGCGAATGGAGAAGATTCACCGGCGAATTTCGGGGAAGAAGGTCATGATCCGGCAAACCTCGCTCCCGCTCTACGTTTCGGCATTGTTCGGGGCGCTTGCCGGTTACGCGATCCTGGTTCCATCGACGGCCAATGCCGTTCCCAGCTACGCCCGTCAGACCGGCCTCTCGTGCAATGCCTGCCACACGACTCCCCCGGAGCTCAATTCGGCCGGGCGCCGGTTCAAGCTCCTCGGCTACACCGACCGGGCGGATGACGCGGCCGCGGTGACGAACGACCCGGGGGAACGACACGCGGGGCTCGACCTTCTCAAGGCCCTTCCCGTGTCGGTGATGTTCGAGGCTTCGCTCAGTGCGACGAAGGAGGCTCAGCCCGGGACCGAGAAGACGACGACCGAGTTTCCCCAGGACGTGTCCCTTTTCCTCGCCGGAGCCTGGTCGAAGCACGTCGGAAGCTTCGTGCAGGTGACGTACAGCAAGCAGGACGACCACTTCAGCATGGACAACACCGAGGTTCGATATGCGAATCCGGTGAAGTTGGGCGGCAAGGAGCTCGTCTACGGGCTCACGCTCAACAACAACCCGACGGTCGAGGATCTCTGGAACACCGCTCCCGCCTGGGGGTTTTCCTGGGTCGCGAGCGATTCCGCTCCCGGTCCGGCGGCGGCTCCGATCATCGCGTCTCTCGGGCAGGATGTCGCCGGACTCGGGGGCTATGCGATGTGGAACGACCATCTCTATGCGGCGGTGACCGCTTACCGGTCGGATCACATCGGGAATTCCAACCCGAGCTCCGGCGAAGGCTTCGGCGTGAACATTCGGGGCGTGGCCCCGTACTGGCGCGTCGCCTGGCAGCAGTCGTTCGGAACGGCGAATTTTCTCGAGATCGGCGGCTACGGCATGGACGTGAAGTCCACGCCGAACGGCGTGGAAGGTCTCGAGGACAGGTTCACGGACTGGGCCGCGGACCTCCAGTACGACCGGTCGCTCTTCGTCCGGGACGTCCTCTCGTTCCGATGCACCTACATCCGAGAAAAATCGACTCTCGACGCGACGTTGGCGCAGGGCGGGGCGTCCCGGGCCGACCACATCCTCGATACCCTCACCGGCAACGTCGAATACCACTTCGGCAATCGCTTTTCGCTCGCGATCGGAGGGTTCGACGTGAGCGGAACGTCGGATCCGGCGCTCTACGCGCCCGCGCCCGTGTCCGGCAGCGCCAACGGGGGCCCCCGGAGCGCAGGCTACATCGCCAACGCGGCGTGGTGGCCCGTGCAGAACATCCAGATCGCCCTCCAGTACACGGGCTACTCGCGCTTCAACGGAGGTTCGGCCAACTACGACGGCTCCGGCCGGGACGCCAGCGGAAACAACACGACCTATGCCGTGGCACGGTTCCTTTTCTGAAACTTGTCCTCAACTTGAAGGAGAGAGAAATGAAGAAGCCCATCATCGGAATTCTGGTGCTCGCCGGCGCGATGCCGCTCTTTGCGGGAGACATCCACGGCAAGGTGACCTGCAAGGGCGCCTCGACCTGCGCCGACGCGGTCGTCTATGTCGGAGCGATCTCCGGAAAGACGTTTCCGGCGCCGGCCGCCCACGCGAAGATGAACCAGCTGAGCATGAAGTTCGTGCCCCGCGTTCTTCCCGTTCTCGTGGGCACGACCGTCGACTTCCTGAACTCCGACGCGGTGCTCCACAACGTCTTCAGCCCGGACGCGTGCGCAGACAAGTTCAATCTGGGTTCCTGGCCGAAAGGGGAGACGAAGAGCTACACGTTCAAGAAAGAATGCGCGGCCGCGCTTCTGTGCAAGGTCCACCCGGAGATGGAAGCGTACGTCGTCGCCATTCCCACGCCGTACTTCGCCCAGGCGAAGGCGGACGGCAGCTACCAGATTGCCGACGTTCCCGACGGAAGCTACACGCTCAAAGTCTGGCACCCGAGGCTGAAGGGGAAGGAAAAGGCGGTGACGGTGGCCGGCCCGACCCCGGCGGATTTCGAGCTCGCTCGCTGACGCCGTGTCCGGGCGTTCGGGTCCTCCCCGTTCTCTCTTTCGCACCGGCATGATCCTGCCGCTTCTCGCAGCGCTCGGGTGGGCGGCCGGGGAGCGGGGCGCCGGGCCGGGTCGCGCCGCCGAGCCTGCGGCGAAGCCCACCGCGATCGTCGGAGAAAGCTGGGTCCGGCACCTACGGATCTCCCTCGAGAGCACGACTCTCGGCGGGATCGGCGGATGGGGAACGTCGACGCCGCTGGCCGCCGGCGCCGCCTCGACGCCGAGAGAGTCGCTGGGCGCCGCCTTCGGGCTGGGCGGGAAGGACCTTTATCGCCTCAACTGCCAGGCTTGCCACCGCGAGGACGGCAGCGGCGCGCCCCCGGAAGTTTTCCCCGTGACGAGTCTCGCGCGAGCGACGTCGCGCCAGTACTTCCGGGACAAGATGAAGGAGCGGGGCCTTCCGGTCGACGAGGCTCAGCTCGCGAAGAACGCGACCGAAGCGGAGGCGTCTCTCCGCAAGCGGATCCGGAGCGGCGGAGAGAAGATGCCTCCTTTCCCACAGCTCGACCGTGCCGAGACCGAAAGCGTGATCGCGTACGTCAAGCAGCTCGCCGGAGTGCCCGAAGCGGGTCCGGCGCCGCCACCACTCGAGGAGCCCGTGACGCGCGTCGGCGAACTGCTGGTCAAAGGAACCTGCCACGTGTGCCATGACGCGGCGGCCACGTCGACGAACTTCGAGTACCGGACGGGGTACGGAGAACCGCCCCCGCTCTCCTTCTTCACGGAGCAGCGGACGCCGGCCCAGGTCATCCGAAAGGTGCGCGAGGGCCTCGCCGAACCGAGTATCTCCGCGCGCCACGGCCGCATGCCGCTCTTCGACTACCTCACGCCGGAAGAGGTGACCGCGGCCTACATCTACCTTCTCACGGAGCCCCCCGGCCGGCTCTCGGCCTCTTCCGTGCGTCCACCCGCGTCCTCGCCGGGCGGAGGAGGGCCTCCAAAACCATAATCGCGGATCGTGGCCGCGTGGCCACCGATTCCCCTCGATCCATTCAGGCCGCCCGGGGCTTCCTCTTCCACGCGATGTAGGGCCGGGCGAGCGCCCGCATCGCGGCGAGCTTCGCCTCGTAGAACCGCATGCCGAGCGACGAAGGCACGAGGTCCGCTGCTTCTTCCGGCTGCACGACGAGCGAGACCTCGATCGGAAGGATGCCGACCGGCAGGCCGGCCCGCCGGCAGGCGTCGTAGAGATGAGCGAAGACTTCCTTCATCGGCTCCGGATCGGGCGGCGGGACGTCCTGCATCTCGCTGTCGACCGTCGGCCGGAAGATGCAGACCGTGGGAAAGGCTCCGGCGTTCACGATGCGGTCGATGCCGCGCTTCGTGGCTTCGATGGGCTCGACGCCGGCGATGATCTCGCCGGAAACCCTGCCCGCGCCGAGCTTCTTCGCGGTGTACTCCATCGCCTCGAAGAAACCCTCCTGGCCGACCGTCTCCGCTTTCCCCGGGCAGAGTCTCGAGAACCACTCCGGATCCTCGAATTCGTAGCAGAAGGAGAAGTGATCGGTCCCCGCTTCTATCAGCGCGTCGTACTCGCCGAACTTTCGGCGCGGAACCGGATGCGCCTGGACGCCGATGAATCCTCCGACTCTCTCCCGCACCGCCCTGACGAAAGGCTCGCTCTGTCGGAGGCCGTGGATGGGCTCGAGCCTGTCGACTTCCTCGAAGTGGTAGCCGGTGTTGAAGTGCGTGAAAATCGAGCCCGACTCGTCGCGCGCGGCGAGCGCGACTTCGACGACGTCTTCGACCTTCTTGCGCGATTGCTCGACGACGCCGACGTTCTTTCCGGTCGTGCAGAACTTGCAGGCGCGGGACGGCGTCGAGGCCCAGTAGAGGCACGAGTTCGAAACGTAGACGCCGAGGTAGTTTCCCTGAAGGACGCCGATGCGCGACATTTCGATCCCGCTCGCCGTACGCCGGGAATACCATCGCGGCTCGGGCGGAATTTCGACCGGGTAGTGAATCCCGGAACGGACGTCCTCCACGAAATAGGTCCCGGCACGCTGCAGGACGAACGGCGAGCCCTGGACGAACGGCTCGACGACGGGCGCATTCATCCAGATGTCCTTGCGCGGGGACGGCAGGACGAGCTCGAGACCGGAGCCGAGGCCCGCGCGCGTCCGGGCGATTCGCCGCGCGTCCTCGTCGGTGTGGCACGAAGGGTCGATCCGGATTCCCCGGCAGAAGAGCTCGATTTCGAGTTCCACGGCAGACAGCATGGAGTTCCTCCCCATTTCCAGACTAGGCCCGTCCCCGGGCGCTCGACATGATGCAAATCATCCAGAACGGTCGAAAGACTCGCGTCCGGCCCGGCCCTCAGGGCCGCCTCGTCGCGATAACCTAGCCGCGTTCGACGAGGAGGTTCTCGCATGACCGCTCCGGTCCGGCTGCTCGCGGAAGAGGGAGGGTTGCGACGGATCCTCCTCGACCGGCTTCCCGGAAACGTCCTCGACGTCGAGGCCTTCGCCGAAATCCGGCGCTCGATCGGAGAGGTCTCGGCGGACCCGGAAAGCCGCGCGATCGTCTTCGAAGGAACGGGGCCGAACTTCAGTTTCGGGGCGTCCGTTCCCGAGCACCTCCCGGATAAGGTCGCCGAGCTCCTATCCGCGTTTCGCTCGGTCCTCGTCGACCTCGAGACTTCCGGGATCCCGAGCGCTTCGATCGTCCGCGGACAGTGCCTCGGAGGCGGCCTCGAGCTCGCGGCCTGGTGCGGCCGCGTCTTCTGCGATCCGACGGCGCGGTTCGGCGTTCCGGAGATCAAGCTCGGGGTCTTTCCGCCGATCGCCGCCATCGCGCTTCCGTGGCGCATCGGCGGGCCGGCGGCCACCGAGATGATCCTTTCCGGCTCGGTTCTCGACGCGGCGGCAGCGGCCCGAATCGGCCTCGCGGACGAATGTGCGGCGAATCCGGAGACGGCGTTCCGTGCCTGGTTCGAGGAGACCCTCGCTCCGAAATCGACGGTCGCACTGCGATTCGCGTCGCGGGCCATCCGGGCGCCGCTTTCGCGCGCCCTCGCGGACGAGCTTCCGGCGCTCGAAAGGCTCTACCTGGACGAGCTCATGGCATGCCGCGACCCCCTCGAGGGGCTGCGCGCTTTCCTGGAAAAGCGTCCGCCGCGCTGGGAGAACCGCTGAGCCGGAGCTCCGTCGAGGGGAATGAAGAAGGGAGCGGCGCGACTCGGGAAGCCGCTCAGGAAGTCAGGTCGGCCGTCGGAAGAAATCGGGGTGGCCGACGGTGCATCGTCGCCCGCTCGAACGCGAACGCGTAAGAGAGGAGCCGCGGCTCGGTCCAGGCCGCGCCGAAGAAGGAGAGCCCGACCGGCAGCCCGAAGACGAATCCCATCGGGACGGTGACGTGAGGGTAGCCCGCGATCGCCGGAACCGTCGAGTTCCCCCAGGCGTTGCCGTCGCCGTTGACGAGGTCGGTCAGCCAGGCCGGCCCTCCCGTCGCGGAGACGAGGGCGTCGAGACGATGTTTCGCGAGAACGGCGTCGATTCCCTTCGCGCGGGAGTTCTGAACGTCCGCCGCGAGCGCGTCCCGGTAGGCCGGATCGGTGAGAGGGCCCTTCGCCTCCGCGCGCTCGAAGAGCTCCTGGCCGAAGTACGGCATCTCCCGGTCGCGGTGCTTTTCGTTGTACGCGATCAGCTCGGCGAGCGTCCGGACGGGCGAGGACGGGCCGAGCGAGGCGAGCCAGGCGTTCAGATCCGCCTTGAACTCGTAGAGCAGGACCTCGATCTCGGTCTTCCCGAAATCGTCGGACGTCTCGATGTCGGCGGGATCGACGAGGACCGCGCCGAGGTCCTTCAGCGCGGCGAAGGCCGCGTCCGCGAGCCGGTCGGTCGCGGGGTTGTTGCCGGTGATCGACTTCCGGACCACCCCCAGCCGCGCGCCGCGGATCGCGGAGGCGTCGAGCCGCGTCAACGCTTCCCCGGAGAACGCCGCCCGCCGCGTCGCGGCATCCGCCGGGTCGGCGCCCGCGACCGCCGCGAGGAGGATCGCCGCGTCGCGCACGGTCCTCGCCATCGGCCCGGCCGTGTCCTGGCTGTGGGCGATCGGCACGATACCGGCGCGCGAGACGAGACCGAGAGTCGGCTTCACCCCGACCACGCCGCAGGCGCTCGACGGGGAGACGATCGAGCCGTCGGTCTCCGTTCCGATCGCGGCCGCCGCGAAGTTGGCCGAGACCGCCGTCCCCGAGCCCGAGCTCGATCCGGAGGGGTTGCGGTCCAGGGCCCAGGGGTTGCGGCACTGGCCCCCGCGCCCGCTCCATCCGCTCGAGGAGTGGGTCGAGCGGAAGTTCGCCCATTCCGAGAGATTCGTCTTCCCGAGGATCACGGCGCCGGCCGCGCGCAGACGACCCGCGACGAAGGAGTCGTTCGTCGGGGCGATTCCCTCGAGCGCGAGCGAGCCGGCCGCCGTCGACATGCGGTCCGCCGTTCCGACGTTGTCCTTGATCAGCACCGGAATACCGTGCAGCGGTCCCCGGAGACCCTTCTGCCGCCTCTCGCGGTCGAGGGCGTCGGCGATCGCGAGCGCGTCCGGATTGATTTCGAGCACGGACCGGAGCGCGGGGCCCGACCGGTCGAGCGCGTCGATCCGCCCGAGATATTTCTGCGCGAGGGAACGGGCCGTTTCCTCTCCGGAGGCCATTTTCCCGGCGAGGTCGGCGATCGTCGCCTCTTCGAGCGGGAACGCCGGCGCCGGGGCGGCCGGCGGGTCGGACGTCGGCGCGGCGGCGCCGGGAAGGGGGAGCGCCGCGGCCGCGGCTCCGGCGGCCCCGTAGCGCAGGAGCGACCGGCGGGAGAGGCCGGATCCGCTCTTCACGAAGGATTCCGGCCGACTCTCGGTCTCCGGGTCGTCATCGTCCGGCGTCGGAGGTTTCCTGGCCGGTCGTGACCGTGAACCTGCGGAAGTCCGAGTACTCGAACGTCGTGCGATCGACGAGCTTTCCGGACGACAGGCGTTCGTGGACCGCGACGTAGCGCCGGGGGAGGGCGATGTCCCCGGGTTTGGCCGGGGCGGAAAAGTCCATCTTCACGCGGAGCCGGCTCTCGCGGCTCGTCCACTCGATTTCCAGATGAGCCGGCGAGATTCCGTCGGCGGCGAGCTCGAGCGAGCCCGACGGGAAGTGCCGGGGTGAGGCGGGGTCGAAGAGGTCCTCCGGAATCCCGAGCCCGCGGACCTGCTGGAACGCGAAGCCGCGCCCTTTCGGGGCCCACTCGAAGTCGTCCAGGATCTCCGGCGCGAAGGCGAGGAGGGTGAGCGTGAGGTTGTGCCAGTAGCAGCCCGGCAACGAGTGTTCCCGGGCGAGCCCGACGATGCTCCGGCGTTCGGCGGCGGCGTTCGGCTGGCGCAGCCGGAAGAAGTCCTGGATCTGGCGGTCGGTGTCGAGGGCCTTTCCGTCCACGGAGCGGATGAAGCGGAACTCCCAGAGCGCGTCCGGATCCTCGCCGAGGTGGGCGATCTGGAAATCCGAGAGGAGCACCCGGTGCCGGAGCACGGTCTGGTTCGTCTCGCGCATGACGTCCTGGGCGATCTTCTCGGTCGCGACGTACTCCTCGAGCTTCGCGAAGTAGCCCGGAATCGCCCGGGAGAACTCGGAGGGGCCCGGCGCCCCGGCCGCGAGACGGAGCGGCGAAACGAAGAGGAGGAAGAAGAGGGCGGTTTTGCGCACGGCGATCTGGGTCTCTTCTACGCCGGGCGCGGGCCGCCGTCAAGGACCGCATCGTCCGGAGAGAAGAAGGCCGCTCCGTCGAAGACGTCGACGCCGTCGATCCGGACCCGATCGACGGCCGCGAAAACGTCCACGTGATGTTTCGTGCGGCGTTTCGGGAGGCCGGCCCTGGCATAGACGGCGTGCTTGGATCCGAGCGAGAGATGGACGCCGCTCATCCTCTCGTAGGACCCGACGTCGGAGACGCGGCGCGTCCGCGTCAGGGCGCGGTTGAGCCCGAACCCGAGCTCGCGCACCCGGACGACCTCCTCGTCGCGGCGGATCGCGTCGAGGACGCGCTCGAAGGCGGCCGGCGCTCCGCGCGCCCCGGTCACGATCCCGCGCTCGATCCGGATCGAGAAGGGGCGCTCCGGCGCGGCGACCCGGAAATCGGAGTCCCCGAAGGCGAAGAGGAAGGCCTCCCCCTCGACGCCCTCGAGATCGCGGGGCTCCGTGAAGACCTCGCCGATCGGAAACTGGCCGCCGACGTTGCGCTGATCCCGGTAGTCGCCGACGTTCAGACGCGCCTCTTCGAAGCCGCCGGAGTAGGCGAGGTCCGCCCCTTCGCCGAGGATGCGCGCCCCGGAAGCCCGGTCGAGCCGCTCCTTGAGCGCGCGGCCGATCGTCCGGATCGCGGGATCGTAGGCGAGGGCGTCCACGTAGGCGAGCTCCTCGCCGGGTTCGATCCGGCCGAGGTGGGGGAGCTCGACGACGGCGAGGCCGCGGTCGAAGAGACGAAGGCGGAATCGGTGCTCCTCCGGGAAGAATCGCGTGGACTCGACGAGCACGACGAGGTCGCCGGGGGCGAGACGGTCGATCGCCTCGGCGACGGACGCTTCGCCGCCGGGGAGCTCCAGAGCCGGAGCCCGGGGCAGGGCGGCGCGCCACGCTTCGGCGAGGAGCGAAGCGAGAGGAGACTCCCGGTCGGAAAGGATGAGCGCTCCCCGCGTCGGCGCGTGCTCGAGCGCGAGCCGGAGGATCGAGCCGGCGTTCGCGCGGGCGGCCTCGGCGACGGACGCGCCGGCGATCATGTCCGGGCCGTCGACAGGAATTCTTCCGCCAGAGCCGGCCCCCGGGCCTCGTCCTCGTGCTTGAAGAACAGAAATACACGATTCCATGGGACGGCCCCGACGCGTTCGTTCCAGGACTCCAGCGCGCCGCGGTCGTAGTCGAGCCGCCGCAGGCGAAGATAGCCCCACGAGGCGGTGGGGACGATCGGCGGATCCGGCAGCTCCTCGTCGTCGACCGCGGCGAGGGCGAAATCGCGCGCCCGCAACCGGTCGAGAACGTCCGGGGAATGCCACGACGGGTTCCGGAATTCGAAGGCGAGCGAAAACCCTTCCGGCACCGCCGCGAGGAACGCGTCGAGTCTCACGGTGTCCTTCGGCAGGTTGGGAGGGAGCTGGACGAGGACCGGTCCCAGACGCGATCCGAGGGCGCGGAGGTTGTCGAACAGGAACCCCGCCTCGGCCTCGACGTCCTTCAGCCGCTTCAAGTGCGTGATCCGGCGAGGCGCCTTGACGACGAAACGGAAGCCCTCCGGAACCTGCTCCGCCCAGGAAGAGAGGACTTCTTTCTTCGGCATCCGATAGAACGTGTTGTTGATCTCGACCGTCCGGAATCTCGCGGCATAGAAGCGGAGCCATTCGGACGCCGGGAGGTCGGCCGGATAGAACTTCCCCTTCCATTCCTTGTAGGAGAACCCGGAAGTGCCGACGTAGAGGTCCATCGGCGGAAGTCTAGCGCGGCTGATCGATGGGGCGCCCACCGGCAGGACGCCCGGTGGGTTTCAGAGGATGGACGGTGAGGGTCGTCCAGACGGCCCTTTCTGCCACCCGGATTTCGCGGCGCTCCCCCGGCTTCTCTTCGGCGTAGGTAGGTCTTGCCCTTGGGGACGGCGTCGATCCAGAGACGAGGGGCGTTCTTCTTGTCGCTTCCGTCGGGCCGCGACCGGAATCGAGGCACAGGGATCATGATGCGATGTCGGTGAGGCGAAGCGAGACGCGAGTGAGACGGGATGCGGGGCGCCCGGCCGCGTCCCGAGGCGTACTGAGAACGTACGTTGAGGGCGCGGCCGGGTGGCACGCGCCCGTATCGATCGATGTATCGCGAGCCGGCTTCTACCTTCGCGGCCGGTTGTCGCGGCGATCGTGACGCTCGTGGGAGCCGCCCTCGGGCTCGCCGACTGAGGCCGGCGCCATCGCCGCCTCGGCCTCGAGCTCTTCCTTCGAGAGCGCCTGCTTGCGCGAGAGCTTGATCTTCCCCATGGGGTCGATCGCGATCACCTTGACCGGAATGATGTCGCCTTCCTTGACGATGTCGGTCGTCTCTCGCACCCGGTAGGGGGCGAGCTCGGAGATGTGGACGAGGCCGTCCTTGCCGGGAAGGAGCTCGACGAACGCGCCGTAGGCCTCGATGCGGCGGACCTTCCCGCGGTACATCTCGCCGATCTGCGGGTCCCTCGTCAGACCCTCGATGATCTCGATCGCGCGCATCGCGGCCGCCTCGTCCGCCGAGGCGATCGAGACGCGTCCCGAGTCCTCGACGTCGACTTTGCAGCCCGTCTCCTCGATGATTCCGCGGATCGTCTTTCCACCGGAGCCGATCACGTCGCGGATCTTGTCCTTCGGGATCTGGATCGTGAAGATGCGCGGCGCATACGGCGAGATGTTCGCCCGCGGCGCCTCGAGCGCTTTCGACATCGACTCGAGAATCGAAAGCCGCCCCTGCCGCGCCTGTTCGAGCGCCTGCTCGACGATGACGCGCTTCAGGCCCTTGATCTTGATGTCCATCTGGAGCGCCGTGATTCCGTCGCGGGTGCCGGCGACCTTGAAGTCCATGTCGCCGTAATGGTCTTCCTGGCCGGCGATGTCGGTCAGGACCGCATGCTTGTCCCCTTCGGCGACGAGCCCCATCGCCACGCCGGCGACGGGCGACTTGATCGGAACCCCGGCGTCCATGAGCGCGAGGGTCCCGCCGCAGACGGTCGCCATCGAGGACGACCCGTTCGATTCCAGGATGTCGGAGACGATGCGGATCGTGTACGGGAACGAGACGTCGTCGGGAAGGATCGGCTCGAGCGCGCGGCGCGCGAGGTTTCCGTGGCCGATCTCGCGGCGTCCCGGCCCCCGGAGGAACTTGACCTCGCCGACGGAGAACGGCGGGAAGTTGTAATGGAGGAGGAACGTCTTCTCGGAATCTCCCTCGTAGTCCTCGACGAGCTGCGTGTCCTCGGAGGTGCCGAGCGTGCAGGTGACGAGCGCCTGCGTCTCGCCGCGCGTGAAGAGCGCCGAGCCGTGGGTCCGGGGGAGCAGACCCACCTCGCAGGAGATCGGACGGATCTGGCTGAAGTTCCGGCCGTCGAGCCGCTCGCGCCGGTCGAGGATCGTCTCCCGGGTGAGCGTCTTGACGAGGGACTCCATCGCCTTCCCCGTGGCCGTACGCCGCGCGGCGTCGTCGGCGGGGATCTCGGCGACCGCCTGCTTCTTGACTTCGCGGATGCGCGAATACGACAGGATCTTGCCGGGGACGGTCATCGCGGCGAGCATTGCGCCTTCCCATCGCTTCACGATCCCGGCGAAGAACGCCGCGTCGTACGACTCGGCGGCCGAGAACGCGCGCTTGGCGTTTCCGGCGGCGGCGGCGAGCTTCTCGATGCCGGCGATGATCTGGAGGTTCGCTTCGTGCCCGAAGAAGATCGCGTCGATCATGGCCGACTCGCCGACTTCCTTCGCGCCGGACTCGACCATGCAGATCGCGTCCTTCGTCGAGGCGACTACGAGATCGATGTCCGATTCGTCGCGCTCCTTGTTCGTCGGGTTCAGGACCAGCTTCCCGCCGACGCGCCCGACGCGGACCGCGCCGATCGTGTGCGTGAAGGGAATCGCCGAGAGCGCGAGCGCCGCGGAGGCGCCGTTGATCGCGAGAACGTCCGGATCGTTCTGCCCGTCCGCGGAGAGGACGAACGCGACGACCTGCGTTTCGTTCCCCCATCCTTTCGGGAAGAGGGGGCGAAGCGGGCGGTCGATGAGGCGCGACGTCAGGATCTCCTTCTCGGTGGGGCGCCCTTCGCGCTTGAAGAACCCGCCGGGGATCCGGCCGGCCGCGTAGGTGTTCTCGCGGTAGTCGACGGTCAGCGGAAGGAAATCGATCCCTTCCTTCGGCTCCGGAGCGGCGCACGCCGTGGCGAGAACGACGGTGTCGCCCAGCCGGACGACGCACGCGCCGTCGGCCTGCTTGGCGACCTTTCCCGTCTCGATCGAGAGGGAGCGGCCCGGCAGGGAAATCGTTTCTTCGTGTTTCATTCTTTCGTCCTCACTCGCGTCGCCGGACAGACCTCCATCCACCGCCGAAACGGCGCGGATTCCGAGGGCCGTCGGGAGATCGTCTAATTACTTGCGGAGACCCAGACGTTCGATGAGGCGGTGATAGCGCTCGCCGTCCTTCTTCTTGAGGTACTCCAGGAGACGCCGTCTCTTGCCGACCAGCATCAGAAGTCCGCGCCGCGAATGATGATCCTTCGCGTGCGACTTGAAGTGGTCGGTGAGGTACGTGATCCGCTTCGAGAGAAGCGCGACCTGGACTTCGGGCGAGCCGGTGTCCCCATCGTGGGTCTGGTAATCGTGGATGATCTCGGGCTTGGTGTCCCGATACGCCGTGGCGCTCAACAATTCCTCCGATGCTTTATCAACAAATCACTCTACTTTTTCAACAGCCGGGTAGCCTATCAGAAACGGGATTCCTCCGCCAGCACGATCCGGGGCTTGATCATGGCGATCTTTCCGGTGCCGACGGGCGTCATCTGCCCCAGGGCGAGCATCTGGCCGTCCGGAGAGAGGAGCGAGACCCAGTCCCCCTCGGCGCCTTCGAGCCGCGCCGGAATCGCCTGTCCCTGCCGGATCTTCCACGCCTCGAGCGAGGCGATCGTCATCCGGGGAAACGAGAAGGGGATCATCGCGAGCGGAATCGCGTGGGGCGGCGCGATGCGGACGTCCTCCTCGGCCGCCTCGAACGTCGCGAGCGGAATCGCGTCGGCGAGGTCGAAGTCGCCGATCCGGCGGCGTCGGAGAGCCGAGAGGTGGGCGCCGACCGCGAGGCTCTCTCCGAGCTCGTGCGCGATCGACCGGATGTACGTGCCGGAAGTGCAGGAAAGGGTGAAATCGATCTGCCGCGCGTCCGTGGGGAGGAGGTCGAAGCGGGTCACCGTCACGGACTTCGGCGCCTGCGGGACGGTCTCCCCCTGGCGCGCCATCTCGTAGAACTTCCGTCCCCCGACTTTCTTGGCCGAGTAGGGAGGCGGCGACTGCTCGAAGGTCCCCCGGAATTTCGCCGCGGACTCCTCGAGCGCGGCCGTGTCGATCGCGATCGGGCCCGGGTGCTCCGACGTCGTCTCTCCCTCGGCGTCGTAGGTCGCCGTGGCGCGGCCGAGCGTGATCGTACCCTCGTAGGTCTTCGGGAGCCCGGTCAGGAAACCCTGGAGGCGGGCCGCGCGTCCGCAGCAGAGCACGAGAAGACCCGTCGCCATCGGATCGAGCGTGCCGGTATGCCCGATCTTCTTCACCCCCGTCGCGCGCCGGGCCCGCTCGACGACGTCGTGCGAGGTGAGCCCCTTCGGTTTGTCGACGAGGAGCAGCGCGCCTCGCGAGAACAGGAGATCGCCCGCGGGGATCATTCCCGCGAATCCTCGGGAGGGTCTCCGCCGGCGGGACCGTCGGGCTCGTCGGCGGGCTCGGCCGGGAGATTCTCGCGGAGGATCTGCTCGATCCGCGCGCCGGTCTCCGCGGAGCGGTCCGGAAAGAAATGGAGCTCGGGCGCGTAACGAAGCCGGCAGCGGCGGCCGATCTCGCGCCGGAGATACCCCGCCGCGCGGTCGAATCCCTCGCGGACCTTGTCGAGCTCGTCCGGACCCCCGAGGCAGGAGAAGTAGATGCGGGCCGTGCGCAGATCGTGGGACATCCGGACCTGGGTGATCGTCACGAATCCGATCGCCGGATCGTGGAGGTCGTTCCGGACCATCGCGGAGAGCTCCGCGCGGATCAGCTCGCCGACGCGCTCGGGGCGCTTGACCGGCATCAGTGGAGCTCCGGGTGCCGCGAATACGGGCTCGGCCCGTCCGTCATCGCGAGCGCCTCGAAGCGATCTCCGAATCGCGAAGGCGTCTGGAGATCGCGTCGTCGCTTCGCTCCTCGCGATGACGGAGATTTCAGCGCCACGAACACCCGCCCCTCACACATGGATGAACTCGTTCCGGTAGTCGAGGATCGGCCCGTCGAAGTTCATCTCGACGAAGGAGAGGATTTCCTGGAGTACCTGGTCGAGCGGGACCTGATCCGGCCCGACGAGAGCGACCGCGAGCTCGGCGCGCTGGTGGCGGTCCTGGTGGCCGGTCTCGGCGACCGACACCTCGAACCGGTTCCGTATCCGGCTCTTCAGGCTCCGAAGCACCATGCGCTTCTCCTTGAGCCCCCGGCAACCCGGAAGGTTCAGGTCGTAAACCGCGTAGGCGAGAACCAACGCCCCGTCACTCCGCCGATTCCCGGCGGAGCGACCGGGAAACTCGAAATTCGAAGCCCCAAATTCCAAACAAATTCAAAATCGGAAAACCTCAAATTCAAAACGGCAAAAAGGCAGCGGCCACTCCCGGTTTGTCTCCGAAATTTCGAAATTCGAGTTTCCTTCGGATTTCGAGATTCGAATTTCGGGTTTTTTCGGCCTGAGCCATCGGCTCAGGCCGAAAGGACGCCCGCGACTTTCTCGGTCGAGAACGCCTCGATGACGTCGCCGACCTTGACGTCCTGGTAGCGCTCGAGGCCGATGCCGCACTCGAAACCGTTCTTCACTTCCGAGACGTCGTCCTTGAAGCGGCGGAGCGACGCGATCTTCCCCTCGTAGACCACCCGGTTGTCGCGCAGGAGACGCACCCCCGCCGAACGGGGGATCGATCCCTCCACGACGTAGCAGCCGGCGACGATGCCGACCTTCGGAACCTGGAACGTGTTGCGCACCTCGGCGCGGCCTCGCGAGACCTCCTTCAGCGTCGGCTCGAGGAGCCCCTCCATCGCCTTCCGGATGTCGTCGGTGATGTTGTAGATGACCGTGTAGAGGCGAATGTCGACGCCCGCCTTTTCGGCCTCCGTCTCCGCCTTCTTCTCGGGGCGGACGTTGAAACCGATGATGATCGCGCCCGACGCCGAGGCGAGGAGCACGTCGTTGACGTTGATCGCTCCCACTCCCGCGTGAAGGACGGTGACCTTGACCTGCTCCGTCGAGAGCTTCTTGAGCGTCGACGAGAGCACCTCGGCCGACCCCATCACGTCGGTCTTCAGGATGATCGCGAGGTCCTTGACGCCTCCCTGCTGGATTCTGGAGAAGAGCGCCTCGAGCGACGTCCTGGACGTCGACGCCATCGCGTGCTCGCGGTTCTTCTCCTTCCGGAAGGAAACGATCTGCCGCGCGCGGATCTCGTTCTCGACGACCTGGATCGTGTCCCCCGCGGCGGGGAGATCCTCGAAACCCGTCACCTCGACGGGGGTCGAGGGCCCGGCCTCGGTGAGGCGGTTGCCGGTTTCGTCGGACATCGCCCGGAGGCGGCCCGAAACGGCGCCCGCGTAGAAGACGTCCCCGATCCGGAGCGTCCCCGACTGGACGAGCACGGTCGCCACGTTCCCGCGGCCCGCCTCGCGGCGCGCCTCGATCACGACGCCGCGCGCCGTTCCCCCGGGGTCGGCCTTCAGTTCCTGGAGCTCCGCCACGAGGCGGATGATCTCGAGGAGCTGGTCGATCCCCTGCTTCTTGAGCGCCGAGACCTCGACCGACGGCACGTCGCCGCCCCACGACTCGAGGAGGACGCCGCGGTCGCCGAGCTCCTTCTTGACGCGCTCGACGTTGGCGTTGGGCTTGTCGATCTTGTTGATCGCCACGACGATCGGGACCTTCGCCGCGCGCGCGTGGTCGATCGCCTCGACTGTCTGCGGCATGACGCCGTCGTCGGCGGCGACGACCAGGACGACGATGTCCGTCGCCGCGGCGCCGCGGGCGCGCATCAGCGTGAACGCCTCGTGGCCGGGCGTGTCCAGGAAGACGATCGGCGTGCCCCGGGACTCGACCCGATAGGCGCCGATGTGCTGCGTGATTCCCCCCGCTTCGCCCGCCGCGACCTTCGTCTCCCGGATCGCGTCGAGGAGGGACGTCTTCCCGTGGTCGACGTGGCCCATGACCGTGACGACCGGGGCGCGCGGCTTCAGGTTCTCGGGGGTGCCCTTGTCTCCCTGTTCCTCGCGGGCGAGCTCCATCTCCTCTTCGAAGGAGACGACGGCCGCCTCCACGCCGATCTCACGGGCGATCTCGACCGCGACGTTGGCGGGCAGGCTCTGGTTGATCGTCACCATCATCCCGCGGCGGAGGAGCTTCTGGACGAGGTCGCGGGCGAGGACGCCGAGCTTCTCGGAGAGCTCCTTGACCGTGACGCCCTCCGAGAGGAACACGGGCCCGGTCGGGAGCGGTTTCTTGAACTCGACGACCCTGCCCGAATCGTCGTGCCGGGTTTCCTTGCCGGCGCGGCGCATCGCGGACTTCGAGATCGGCTTCGGCTCGGAGGGCTCCTCGATCGTCGCGTTCTTGTCGATGAGCGGGAGCGTGATGTCGGAATACGTGTCGGGCTGATACTCCCCGACGAAATCGCGCAGGTCGACTTCGTCCGCGGCGTTGATCTTCGGGCGCGCGCCGGTCTTCTTGGCCGCGGCCTTCTTCGACTCCTCTTCCTTCTTCCGGCGAAGGGCCTTGGTGTCGTCGGCGGGAGCGGGCGTCTCGATCCCACCGGGCCGCATGGGACGCCCCGGGCCCGGGCGGCCGGGGGGCAGGGGCGGCCTCGCGCCGGGGATGCGCGCGCCGGGGGCGCCGGGAGCGGGTCGATAAACGCTCGGCGCCGGTCGGGCGCCGGGCGCGAAGCGAGGCGGCGGGGGAACGCCCGGACGCGGCGCAATGGCGCCGGGGCGCGGCGGCGCGGCACCCGCGGGGGGCGGGCCGGGACGCGCGATCGGGCGTCGGGGCGGGAGCACGATCTTCCGCGGGACGAGGGGCGCCTTCGCCGGCTCGGTCTTCGGCGCCCCGGCGGACGTCTCGGGCTCCGGATCCGAGGGAACGACCGCGGTGCGCGCGGGTTCGGCCGGAGGCCTCGGACGCGGCTCGGCCGGCTTCGGCGGAGCCTCGCCCTTGCGGTCGGGCGCCGTCGGCTTCTCGATGATCCTGATCCGGGAGAGTGCGCTCTTGGGCGCCTGCGTCGTCCTCGGTCGGCTCGGTTCCTCCCGGACGATGAGCGACTTGGGCGCGTGCGTCTTTCCCTGCAGGATCGCGAGGACGGTCGATTCGTCGAGATCCGCCTGAGCGGAGGAGACCTGGACTCCGATCGACTGCAGCAGGAACATCAGTTCCCGGTCGCCGACCCCCATCTGCTGCGCGAGTTCGTGGACCCGAATTTTCGCCATTTATCCCTTTTCTTCGACGGCCGGTTCCTCGAGAACCGATCCCTCCGGGGCGCCCTCGGCCTCTTCTTCTTCCGGCTCGGGCGTCGGGTTATCGAACTCCTGGGCCGCCTCGAGGATTTCCCGGGCGCGGTCCTCACCCATTTCGGCGATCGGCGCGAGCGACTCGACCGTCTGCGAGAGCAGCTGGTCGAGGTTCGCGACCCCGGCCTCCTCGAGCGCGGCGGCGGTCTCCTCGTCGACTCCCGGCACCGAGGACACCGGCGTCTGCTGGCGCTGGGAGGCGCGAAGCATCCGGCCGAGCGCTTCCGCGACCTCGCCCTTGACCTCCGCTTCGCTCTTGATCTCGATCTTGGCGCCGATGAGCGCCGAGGCGAGGCGGACGTTCTGCCCCTTCTTGCCGATCGCCAGGGAGAGCTGCTCGTCCTCGACGACGCAGTCGAGCGTCAGCGGGCCGTCCTCGTGATGGATCGGCGACACGCGCGTGATCTTCGCCGGGGAGAGCGCGTTCTGCGCGAACGTGATCAGGTCGTCGCTGTACTGGATCACGTCGATCTTCTCGCCGTGGAGCTCGCGCATGATCGCCTGGACGCGGCTTCCCCTCATGCCGACGCACGCGCCGACGGGATCGACGTCTCTCTCGCGGGAGAGCACGGCGACCTTCGCGCGCTCGCCCGGCTGGCGAACGGCGCCCTTGATCACCACCGTGCCGTCGTAGATTTCCGGCACTTCCATTTCGAAGAGCCGGATCAGGAGGCGCGGATCGGTCCGAGAGAGGACGATCTGGGGGCCCTTCGGGTTCTTGTGCACGTCGGCGATGACCGCGCGCACCCTCTCCCCCTGGCCGTACCGTTCGGCGCGCGACTGCTGGTCGCGCGGGATCGCGGCCTCGATCCGGCCCAGGTCGACGACGATGTCGCCGCGCTCGAACCGCTTCACGGTCCCGTTGATGAGCTCGCCCACCTTCGGGATGTACTCGTTGTAGATCCGCTCGCGCTCCGCTTCACGGACCTTCTGGTAGAGGACCTGCTTCGCGTTCTGCGCGGCGATCCGGCCCAGGCCGTCCGTCGAGCGGTAGATCCGCAGCTCGTCGCCGAGCTCCGGCTCCTCGACCTCGAAGGCCTCGGCGCCCTCCGTGCCCGGGCGGAAGACCCGCACGTTGCCGCCGGCGCCGGCCTCCCGGACGATCGCCTTCGCGTCGTCGAGGAGGACGAGCGTGGCCGGGTCGGGCGGCGGTTCCACCCCCTCGGGAAGGGGCTCGACCGGCTCCTCGGGGACTTCCGGCATCACGTCGACGACCTTCCGGGGCGTGTAGGCGGACATCGAGCCGGTCTCCCGGTCGATCTTCGCGACGATTTCCTTCACCTTGTAGAAGCGCCGGGCAGCTGACGCCATGGCCTCTTCGAGGGCGCCGAACATCTTCTCGGGATCGATGTCCTTCTCGCGGGAGACCTGTCGAATCACCGATGCCAGATCGTTCGTCATCATGAGCTTCTTTTCCCGGTCGCGGCCGGCCACTCGGGTTCGAGCCGTGCGACCTTGACCTCGCCAAAACTCAAATTATAGGTTTTTCGGGAATCGTCGTCCACGATCCGGAGGCGGTCTCCCTCGACGGAATCGAGGATTCCCCGAAAGTTTCGCGACCCTTCGATCGGAAGGGCCGACTGCACCTTCACGCGACGGCCGAGGTAGCGGCGCGCGTCATCGGGAGAGTAGAGCCTCCGGTCGAGTCCCGGAGAGCTCACCTCCAGATGGTAGCGATGACCGATCGGCGCCTGCGCGTCGAGGAGCGGCGAGACGTCCCGAGAGATTCTCTCGCAATCCTCCAGCGTGACCCCTTCCTCTTTGTCGATGACGAGGCGCAACACGAGATGGCGCCCGGCGCCCGCCGTTTCGATCGCGAGAAGCCGGCAGCCGCTCTCCGCGGCGATCTGCTCGACCTCCCGCGTCGTTTTTTCGTCCAGGATTTCGGTGCTCCGCATTATCCTTACCGCCGCCGAACAAAAAAGCGGGCATAAGCCCGCTTCTCCAAAAGCGCCGGGCTTTTATAGCAGAAAGGGCGGGGTCGCGCAAATATTCCGCGGGCGGGAATGGCGGAAACGAAAAAGACTCTTTTCTTGTTAGAGGGTTGAGTGTTCGGCGTCAAGGAAGAAGAACCCGAAGCCGCCCCGCCGCTCCGCCGTGTGCCGGACATCGCGTATGCCCCCGACCTCGAGGATCTCGTCGAGCGGGTGGAACGCCCCCAGCGTCGCTGGCTGGAACGGGCGATTCTCCTTTCGCTCCTCGTTCACGCGGTCCTCATCATCCTCTTCCTCCTCGACCAGGGAAGGCAGCGGGCGGTGGCCCTTCGCGCCGAACAGGTCGAGATCGCCCGCCGAAAGGCGGAGCTCGCCAATCAGGTCCCGGTGAGGTTCTTCACGGAGGCGCCGGGTCCCGCCCGCCGAGATGCCCGCCGAAATGCTCCTCTTTCCGACAAGAACCGGCGCGCGAGCGGCGGAGACCGCAACCGTCCCAGGGCCGAGACGCCGTTCATCGCCCGCCAGAACGGGATGGAGGGGCTGGAGCCCGGCGCGCGGTCGAAGCCTTCGCCCCGCTCCTCGGCGTCCGCCGCCGCTCCCGCTCCGCCCGCCCCCCCCGCGGCGAAAGGAGAAACGGCTCCGTCGCCCGCGCCGTCCGCTACCCAGAACGGGCTCGTGCAGCCCCGACCGACGCCCGGCACCGAGCACGGAGAGCCCGGCGCGAACGGGCGCCCCCAGAACATCAACGACGCGATCCGGAACGCGACGGGGGGAGTTGGCGGCCTCGGGGGCGCTCCGAAGGCGAACGAAGGGGGCGGCTTCGTCGACTATGGACCGATTTCGTTCGACACGCAGTGGTACGACTGGGGCGACTACGCCGAAGAGATGCTCCGGAAGATCAAGATCCACTGGTACGAGCACATTCCGAAGCTCGCCGAGCTTGGCCCGGACGGGAAGCTCTCGATCCGCTTCTACATCCGGGCCGACGGGACCGTGGAAGGGGAGACGGTGACCAAGACGTCCGACATTCCGCCGTACGACCACGCCGCGTTCCTCGGGATCTCGGACTCCTCGCCGTTCCGGCCGCTCCCGAAGGAGCTGAACGAATCGCGTGAAGGCGTGACGATCACGTTCCTGTACCTTCACTACCATTCGGGGGAGAAGTTTCCGCAGCTCCCGGACCACTGATCCGTCGGCCGGGGCGCTCCTGCACCGCCGCGGCGATCTCCTCCGCGCATCTCCGGGCGGCGCCGCGTCCGGCGGCGGCGAACGCCTTCGCGCGGCGGCCGAGCTCGGCCCGGCGCGCCGGTTCTTCGAGCAGCGTTCGGAGCGCGTCCGGAAGGCCGTTTCGGGAAACGCGGGTCGCCGCTCCCGCCGCGAGCATGTCCCGGAGCAGGGTCCGGTAATTCCCGGCGTTCGGGCCGAACAGGACCGCGCACGCCCGGAGCGGCGCGGCCGGTGATGGACGGGAACCTCGACGACGCGGGCGCCGGTGACCGTCACAGCGGTCCGCGCGGATTCCCTGGACGAGGTCCACCCGCCCCTCCCGGACCGATCTCCACATCTCCGGCAGGTCCGCCGGGTCGTTCTGCACGTCGGCGTCGAGCGTCGCGATCGCGGTTCCCCGGGCGGCGCGGATTCCGGCGGCGAGGCTCGGATCGCCGGAGGAGCTCGCCGAAGTGATTCTCTTTCTCTGCAGCCCGGCCGCCTCGTGGATCGTCGGACAGACGATCGTCGTCGACGGCGGGATGAGCCTGCGTCTCTGACGGCGCGGGCCGCCGGGGGAGCCACGATCGAGGGCGGGCGCGCCGCATTGACGGACCGCGATGGAGAATTCCGCCGACCCGCGTCTTTTTGGCGCCTTTCCGACAGGGACTTCGTGTCTTTGGAATAATTTACCGTGGCACCGGCGTTGCTCTTGCCGCAGTCGGACGATCGGTCCGCCGCGAGAGAATTCGGCGCGATTCGTCCGGGCTGTAACGAGGAGAAGGACAAACTCATGAATTCGATGGCCAAACGGCAACTTTCGTTTTTCGCGCTGATCGCCGGCGCCGTGATCTTCGGCGTCGTTCTCGCGAGCTCGACCAACTGGACGCCGGTGACTTCGGCGCAGCACGTGACCCGGAACTCGAGCGGTCGCACCACGTCGATGACGCTCCCGTCGTTCGCCGACATCGCTTCCGACGCGCTTCCGTCCGTCGTCTCGATCACCTCGACGGACATCGTCAAGGGCCCGCGCCGCGGCGCCCAGGGCTTCGGAGGGGACCAGGACGGGAACGGGGATCCTTTCCAGTTCTTCTTCGGCCTTCCCCACCCGGGCCAGGGAGACGACCAGCAGGAGCACAAGGAAGAAGCGGGCGGCTCCGGATTCATCATCTCCGACGACGGCTACATTCTGACGAACAACCACGTCGTCGAAAACGGCCAGAAGATCGAGGTCAAGGTCGGCGACCAGCACACGTACAAGGCGAAGGTGGTCGGAACGGATCCGGCGACCGACATCGCCCTGCTCAAGATCGACGCCAAGGAGAAGCTCACCGCGATCAATCTCGGCGACTCCGACCGGCTGCGGGTCGGCGACTGGGTCATGGCGATCGGCGATCCGTGGGCGTTCGACAAGACCGTGACGGTCGGCGTCGTTTCGGCGAAGGGCCGCCGCAATCTGACGCTCGACCCGAACGCGAACTCGTTCGAGAACTTCATCCAGACCGACGCCGCGATCAATTTCGGGAACTCCGGCGGACCGCTCATCGACGTCGAGGGGCAGGTCATCGGCATCAACACGGCGATCTACCGTCCCGCGCAGAACATCGGGTTCGCGGTACCGATCAACACCGCGAAGGCGATCCTCGAGCAGCTCAAGACTCGCGGCAAGGTGACCCGCGGGTTCCTCGGCGTGAACATCCGGAACATCGACGAAGACAACATGCGGGCGTTCGGGCTCGCGTCGATCGGAGGCGCGCTCGTCGAGTCCGTCGAGAGCGACTCGCCCGCCGAAAAGGCCGGCGTGCTGCACGGCGACGTGATCGTCAAGGTGGACGACCGCGACGTGAAGGACACCCAGGACCTCATCGGCTACGTCTCCGCGAAGGCCCCGGGCTCGAAGGTGCGGCTGACGGTCCTCCGCGACGGGAAGACACGGGCGGTGACGGTGGATCTGGGCGAGCGGAAGGGCGAGACCGCCGAGAACGCGGCGGCGCCGGACACGGAGAGCGGCGGCTCTCGCGAGAAGATCGGGCTGTCGGTGCAGGATCTCACCGGCCAGTCGCGCCAGTACTACCGGATCGACGCCGCGATCACCGGCGTCCTCGTGACGGGCGTATCCGAGGTGTCCGCCGCGGCGGATGCGGGCCTGGCGGAGGGAGACGTGATCACGGAGGCCAACGGCCGCAAGGTCGGAACCGCCGCGGACCTGTCGAAAATCGTCCGCGACGCGAAGAAGGGGGACTACCTCCGCTTCTACGTGCGCCGTTTCCGGCCGCGTCCGGTCTCGTTCTTCGCGATCGTCAAGGTCGGCGAGTAGGAGGAGGCGGGTGCCCCGGGTCCTGATCGTCGACGACGACGCGTCGGTGCGCGACGCCATCCGGATGATCCTGGAGTACGACGGGTACGAAACGGCGTCGGCGCGGGACGCCGCATCGGGCCTGGCGGAGCTGGAAGCCCGCCGGCCCGACGTGGTCCTCCTCGACATCAAGATGCCCGGGATCGACGGGATGGAGGCTCTCGACCGCATCCAGCAGATGGAGTCGCCGCCCCCCGTGCTCATGATCTCGGGCCACGGCGACATCGCGACGGCGGTCGACTGCACGAAGCGCGGCGCCGTCGATTTCCTCGAGAAGCCCCTCCAGCGGGAGCGGCTGCTGATCTCGGTCGCCAATGCCCTCTCCCGCCGGCGGCTCGAGCGCGAGAATGTTTCGCTCAAGAAGCGCGTCGCGATGGAGGACGTCTTCGTGGGCGTTTCCCCGGCGGTCCGGCAGCTTCGCGAGCAGATCGCTCGCGCCGCCCCTTCGGACGCGACCGTCCTGATCACCGGCGAGTCGGGTACCGGCAAGGAGCTCATCGCGCGCGAGATCCAGCGCCTCTCGAAGCTCGCGTCGGGGCCGTTCGTGACCGTCAACTGCGCGGCGATCCCGGAGGAGCTGATCGAATCGGAGCTCTTCGGCCACGAAAAGGGCTCCTTCACCGGAGCGGTCCGCCGCCAGATCGGGAAGTTCGTCGAAGCGGACGGCGGAACGATCTTCCTCGACGAGATCGGGGACATGTCGGCCCGCGCGCAGGCGAAGGTCCTCCGCGTGCTCCAGGAAGGGGAAGTCGAGCCGGTCGGCCAGGCGAAAACGCAGCGCGTGCGCGTGCGGGTGATCGCGGCGACGAACAAGGATCTGACCGGCGAGATCCGCGAGGGCAAGTTCCGGGAGGACCTTTACTTCCGGTTGAACGTCGTTCCCATCGCGGTTGCGCCGCTGCGCGAGCGGACGGAGGACGTCCCCGCGCTGGTCGAGCACTTCGCGGCGCTGTACGCGGAGCGGAACGGGACGCGTCCGAGGAGCTTCGATGCCGGCGCGATCGACGTGCTCACCCGGCGCTCGTGGCCCGGCAACGTCCGGGAGCTGAAGAACCTCGTGGAGCGGGTGCTCATCATGACCGAGACGGATCCCGTCGGCGCGCCCGACCTTCCGCCGGACGCGCGGTTTTCGGCGCGTGATCTGGCCGAACAGGGCTCCCGGATCGCGACCCTCGCCGACTTCAAGGAATTCACGGAGCGCGAATTCCTGATCGCGAAGCTCCGCGAGAACAACTGGAACGTGTCGAAGACCTCCGAAGCGATCCAGACGCCGCGCTCGAACCTGTACAAGAAGTTGGAACATTTCGGGCTTACGCGCGACAAACTCCCCGAATAAGAGAGTGGGGCGCGGTGATACGCGCGGGGCCGGACCGCCCGAACCCGTCTTCCCGCACGTCTGACCGCGCCCTCGACAAATTTGGCGGGTCTGTGCGTTTCCGCAGGTTGCCGATGACCGGCCCTCGAACAATACAATATATTTCACCCGGATTCTTCGGCGCCGGGTTAAGCGGCGCGAAGCGCCCGCTTGAACTCGGCGCGCCCCGACGTCGATCGAGCGCGACGCCGATGTACTATCGATACGGTGAATTGGCTCCGCGAATTCGACGAAACGAGGGCCCTTCTCTCGGGGCATTTCCGGCTCTCGTCGGGCCTGCACAGCGACCGCTACCTCCAGTGCGCTCTCATCCTCCAGTGGCCGGAGCGCGCGCGAAGGATCGGCGACGCCCTCGGTGAGCTCCTCGGATCGTTCGACGCGGCCGCCGTCGTCGGACCCGCCCTCGGCGGCGTGATCGTCGGCCACGAGACGGCGCGCGCGCTCGGCGTCCGGTGCGTGTTCACCGAGAGGAAGGACGGGACGATGCAGCTCCGGCGGGGGTTCTCGTTCGAGAAGGGGGAGCGCGCGGTCGTCGTCGAGGACGTATTCACGACGGGCAAGTCGACGCGGGAGACGATCGCCGCGGTGGAGCACCACGGGGCCCGCGTCGTCGCCGCCGGGTCGATCGTCGATCGCGGGCTGCCGCCCGATGCTCTCGTCGTCCCGTGGCGCTCTCTTCTCGTCCTCGACGCCCCGGCCTGGCCCGAAAACGCCTGCCCGCTCTGCGCGGAGGGATTCCCCCTCGAAGCGCCTGGCTCCCGGTTCCCGGCCGCGTGACCGAGGGTGGGAGAAGTCATCGTGGGCATGTTTACCGCGCGGCATTTCGACCTGACGTCGCCGGTGCCCGCTGCCGGGAAATCCGAAATTCGAAGCTCCAAATCCGAAACAAATTCGAAACCCGAAACTCGAATGTTCCAAACGGGGACGTTCTTTCGGAATTCCAGGCTTCGGTATGCGAGCTTGTTTCGGACGACGGGTTTTCAAATGAGAAGACGAAAGCCGGGCCACGTTTGGAATTTCGAATTTGAGATTTTGAATTTGTTTCGGATTTCGTACCTGGGATTTGGAGCTTAGGGTAGATGGATATCCGTTCGGTCTGCGTTTACTGCGCCTCGGCGGCGGCGTCGGCTCCGTGGCTGTTCGAGGAAGTGAAGGCTTTCGGCGAGGGCCTCGGCCGCCGGGGCTGGCGCCTCGTGTACGGGGGCGCCTCGGTGGGGCCGATGGGCGCGCTCGCCGACGCGGCGCTCGCCTCCGGGGGGTCGGTCCTCGGCGTGATCCCGGCGGCCCTCGTCGGCCGGGAGGTGGCGCATCGGAAGCTGACCGAGCTGAAGGTCGTCGACACGATGCACGACCGAAAGTCGGAGATGTTCAGGAGCTCGGACGCGTTCGTCGCGTTTCCCGGCGGGTTCGGCACGATGGAGGAGTTCTTCGAGATGCTCACCTGGAAGCAGCTCGGGATCCACGGAAAGCCGATCGTGATCGTGAACCTCCGGGGATACTACGATTCGATTCTCGCGCAGTTCGAGCGCGCGATCGCCGATGGAATCGTGCGCAAGGAGAACCGCATCCTGTATTCGGTCGCCGCGGAGACGGAAAGGGTGTTCGCGATCCTGGAGGATGCGACCGTGCTCAACCGCGCCCCCGGCAAATGGTACTGAACGAGCAAGCGCGCCGATAGCGGCCGTTATACGCGTCCGGACGAGCCGCCCGCGGACCGGCTGGCCCGAACGCGTCTTCCGGCCACTCTCGACGCGCTCCGTCGGGTTCGCGCTACGGCGAGTCGCGCTCCCGGACCTCCGGCTTCCGTTCCGCGAGCTTCTCCAGCAGCGTCCGGTTGATCGAGACGAGGTCCGCGAGCAGCGCGATCAGGAAGGTCTGAACGCCCACCACGATCAGGATCGCCGCGACGATGAGTGACTGGACGTGGCCGCCCGGGCGCGACCCGAAGTAATACCAGAAGAAGCGCGCGACGAGCGCGAGCCCGGCGGCGACGAGCACCGCGGCCGCCGCGGAGAACACCTTGAGCGGCTTGTACAGCGCCGTGATCCGGAGGATGTTCGCGCCGGAGACGAGGACGTAGTGGAGGTTGGAGCGCACGATCCGCGAGCGCCGTTCGGTTGCTCGCGCCCGGATCGGAACCGAGCGGACCCTCAGCCCCTTCGACCCCGCCTGGATGAGCGTCTCGAGCGTGTAGGTCATCTTCGAGAAGACGTTGAGGGATCGCGCGGCTTCGCGCGACAGCGCCCGGAAGCCGGACGTCGCATCCGCGACTTCCGTCCCGGAGGCCTGCCGGACGACCCAGGATCCGGCGCGCTGCAGGAGGCGCTTCCCGGGCGAGAAGTGGGGGAGCGCGTGCGCGCCTCGATCGCCGACCACGACGTCGGCTTCGCCGCGGACGATCGGGTCCGTCAGGAGCGGGAGGTCGGCGGCGTCGTACTGGAGATCGGCGTCGAAGTTGACGATGCAGTCGGCGCCGAGGGCGAGGGCGTGCGCGACGCCGGCGGTGAAGGCCGCGGCGAGCCCGCGATGCACCGGCAGACGGAGCACGGCCGCGCCCGCGGCGCGCGCCTCGCCGGCAGTGCCGTCGGTCGAGCCGTCGTCGACGACGAGGATCCGGACGCGGGAGAAGCCGGGGACGGATTTCGGGAGCGCGGCGATCGCCAGGCCGACGTGACCTTCCTCGTTGTAAGCGGGAATCTGAACGACGAGGAGGTCCATCGGGGTGCCGGCAGAGGTTATCACCGGCCGGATTCGCGCTCGACGCCGTCGGCGAGCTTCTTTCGGAACGTCCCTTTCCTTCCGGAGACCTCGAGGACCGCACCGCCGGCCTCGCGGGCGAGCGAAACCCGCGCGTCCGCCCAGTCGCCGGTCAGGAAAACGCTCGCCATCCGGAGATGCCCGCCCGAACGCGGCCGATAGAGGACGTCGAGCGCCGTCGAGCCGGGCCGCTGCGTCGAGGCGATCGTCCCTCCTCCATCCAGCGGCGCCAGCACGAGCTCCGCGCGGCCCTTTGCCCCGAGCCGGAACCGGCCCGGCTGCTCCGGCGCGCCCTCCACATGCCAGGCGAGGGCCGCGGCCCGATCCGGGGGCCCGGCCGCATCGTCGAGAACCACGACCGGCGCGTCCGCCGCGAACGCGATCGACCGCCGGTGCGTCCACCCGCGCCAGCCCGGGATCGTGGCGCGGCTTTCGCCGGAAGGGTCGAACGCGTCGACGCGCGCCGTCCAGGGAGGATCCTGCGCCCACGGGCCGCCGAAACCCGTCAGGCGTTCGATCGCCGCCGCGAAACCGGTCGGCTCGACGAGGAGACCGTTCAAAGCCTCGCGCGGAACCCGCTTGTCGCGGAAGAGGCGTCTCTCGAGGGGAAGGAACGCGTACGGCGCGCCGCCTCGTTCCGTGACGAGCGTTTCCCCGGACGCGCGCAGGAGCGTGACCGTATTCGTCGCCTTGTAGCGATGCCAGCCCTCGAACCGCAGATTCGCGAGGAGATACGTGTCGTCGGCGCGCCAGCCGGATCGGAAGACGATCTTGTCGGGCGCGAGCGGTCCGGGCTTCGTCGGCGTGCCGGACGGCCCGAAGAGCAGGCAGTTCCCGTCGGAGGGAGAGACGCCGTCGCGATCCACCGGGCGTTCGACGCCGGGTTGGGCCCAGATCCGCCGACCCGCTTTCGCCGCGGCTTCGAGGTTGCGGGCGGCGAGCCAGACGAACCTCGGATCGTCGAGCATCCCGGCGCCGAGATACGCGGTGGGGAGCGCGGGGGCTCCCGAAGGGTCGTAGTTGGGCGCGAATCCGTCGGGCGGGGACTGGAGCCGCAGCCATTCGAACGATCGGCGGACGGCCTCCGGCGGCGGCGTTCCCGTGCGACGCGCCTGGAGCCACGCGTTCGTGATCCATTCCGACTGGTAGGAGAAAGAGTCGTCCGAGTTTCGCCAGCGCGCGTTCCAGCCGCGCGGGGCGCGGTCGAGATAGCGGCGATTCTCCGCGGAGAGGCCGGGGTCGGAGAGGCCGCCGCTCTCGAGAGCGGCGAGCAGGCCGGCGCCGTTCTCCTGGTTCTCGTAGGGCCCTTCGGGCCGCTTGCCGTACGCGGCGGCGTAGACGAGATCGTCCCATCCGACGCCCAGCGCCCGGCGGTTGATCTCGGCGAACCAGCGCCCGATCCGGGCGCTCTCCTCGGGCGAAAAGAGATCCGGGAAGACCGCCCGGATGCGCGGGTAGTAATGAGCGCGGAGCGCCGCCGCGTACTGCCAGAACTTCGTGCGGCCGCGGCGGGAGAGCTCGCCCCGATCGACTTCGGAAAGCAGCTCGCGTCGGAAGACGGACGCCCGCGCCGAATCGTGCGTCGCGAGCGCGAGCATCGCCTCCTCGGGCGGTCCCTTGTCCGGATTCGCGTCGATCGACGCGAGCAGCCGCTCGAACACTTTTCGGCCGTCGTACCGCTCGCGGTCGGGCGGCGCCTCCCCGCAGAGGAAGGGCGAAGCGGTGGAGATCCCGCGGAACGTCGGCGGCTCGGGATCGAAGAAGCTCCCCTGGTATCTCGCGAGCGCGAGCATGAATGCGGCGGCCGAGAGCGCTCCCGCCGCCGCACCGAGCATGCCGGTAGAGATCCGGATGCCTTTCCCCGGGCGGTTCGGCCGCCCCGGCGCGACTGCCGCGGGGACCAGCGCGAGCCACGCCGCCGCGAGAAGGACGGCTTCTGCGGCGACGAAGAGCTCCTCGTGAGCGAATCCGGATTCGATCTCGACCGCGATCATCGGCGCGGCCCCTGCCGCCGCCGCGAGGAAAGCGGTCCGGAGCGCGGCGGCGAAAGGACGCGCCGGAGACCCGGCGGGCGCTGCGGCCCCGAGCCCCACTGCCCAGAAGAGCGCGAGCGCGATCCATGCCGCCGCTTCGCTCTCGCGCGCTGCCGCGGCCGTGCCGGCGAGAGCGGCGGCGGCGAAGGCCGCGGCGGCGAATCCGGGGAACGTCCAGGATCGTTCGTCCCGGGCCGGCCGGCAGCGGCGGGAGAGAGCGAGCACGAGGACGATGAAGACCGCCCGCTCGATCGCGCGTTCCGCGGAGAAGGGCACTCTGGCGGCGGCGCGCGCCCCCTCGAGCAGCGCGAACGCGGCGCCTCCGCCGAGCGCCGCCCGGAGATGGCGGTTCAAGGAGAGACGCGCACGGCCGCCGCCGGCGACGCGCCGCGATAGAACGGGATGACCCGGATCGCGTAGAACGCCGCTTCGTTGGCCAGGACGAGAACGACCGCCGCGGCGAGCGCGCGGTTCCTCCCGCGCCAGCCGCGCAGGAAATCGACGGCGGGGACATAGAAGCCGGCGAGAAGGAAACCGAGCGCGACGAAGAAGTAGCGTCCGTGCGCCCCCCGCATCTCTCCCGTCAGGAGGTAGGAGCGCGCGACGTTCCAGAAGTAGGCGAGGGAGAACCCGAGAACCGCGAGCCGGGAAGTCGAGACGACGACTTCCTCCGGCGTCGCGGACGGGCGCGGAACGACGGAGAGGAAAGGAAGCGCGAAGAGGGCGCTCTCGAGGAGGAGCTTGACGGGCGAAACCGCGGGGCGAGACACGAGCCACCCGAAGCTCGCGGCGAAGACCGTCCCGGCGAGAGCCCAGCTCGCCCCGCGAGAAAACCGGGCGGGCGTTGGCTCCCGGAAATCATGGCGCCACGTCCAGGCGGCGGCGAGGGCGCCGACCGCCGCGATGACGGCGGCATCGACGGCGAGGAACGGCCCCGAAATCTGAAACCAGCGCACCGTTCCGGACGAGGTCCATCCGATCAGCCCGAGGAAGTTCTTCAGCGTGTGATCCGCGATGGGAAGCATCCGGAAGGCGTCGAAGAACGCCGCGGCTCCGTGCCGCGCACGCCCCGCGGGAGGCGTGGGAATTCCGCCGAGGCGCATCGCCCACCAGAAAACGGTCGTCGAGAGAGCGACGAGCGCGAGCGCCGCGGAGCCGGCGACCTTCGCGAAAACGCGGCCGGGAACGCGAGCCGGGAGGAGAAGGCACAGAACGACCGCCACGGGAGCGATCGTGCCCTTGACCGCTCCCGCCGCCGCGAGGGCGAGAGCGACGGCAGCGGCGCGGGACCAGGACGGCTGCTTCACGAGCCTCACCCATGCGATCGCGCAGAGCGCCCCGAGGGCGGCGGAAAGCGTGTCGTGGCTCACGCCGGAGGCCATGTGGGAGAACATCGGGATGCACCCGACGAGGGCCGCGCCGGCGAGGGCGGCGGCCTCGCCCGTCCCCGCGAGGAGAAGCAGCTCGTGGAGCAGAAAGATCGTCAGCGCCCCGAAGAGCGCGGACGTCAGACGGGTCAGCCGCACGCGCCGCTCGAAGTCCGGAGTGACGGCTCGCGCCGCGCGGAGGACGGCGGCCGCGGCCAATGCGTAGACGGGAGGATGAATCGCGGTCCAGTTCGTGATCGGCGGCCCGCCGACATGCCCCGGCCAGTGCGCGGCGATTTCCGGCGAGATCACCGCGCGGCCCGGCGGCGGGATCCCGCGGCCGTCGGCGAGGTCGGAGGCATAGGCGAAATGGCCCACCTCGTCGGGAACGTCCCAGAGGGGCGTCACGAACAGGGCGAGGGCGGCGGCCTTGAGGAGGAAGAGCGCGGCGAGCGCCGCTCCCACGCGGCGGCCGGCCGTCACGGCTTCGCCCCGGCCGTCAGCGACGACGCGCCGAGGCCCAGGAGCGCCAGCGCGGCCGCGGCCGAGACCGCGGCTTCGGCGCGGGGGATCCGGAAGCTCCCCTCGACGAGGTGGCTTCCCGCGGGAACCGTGACGCCGAAGAACATTCCGTCGACCTCGATCGGCGTGACGGCTCTTCCGTCGACCCGCGCCGTCCAGTACGGCGGGAGCAGCTTCTGGGAGGAGACGAGCACGCTGCTCGAATCGCCGCTCACCCGGACCTGGAAGGAGTCGGGAAAATACCTCTCGACGGCGACTTCGGGAGGGGGATCGTTCCTCGGCGCCGGGGGAAGGGATCGCAGATCCGCGGAGGCGAGAAACGCCGTCGTCCGCAGAGTCTCCCGCGAGGCGCGAGCCGTTTCGTCGATGCCTCCCGGGAGAACGCGGCGGACGGCGAAGAATCGCGGAAAAGCCGACGGGCGGCGGAAGATCTCGAGGTCGCGGCCCGCATACGTTTCCGGGAGACCGGGCAACGGTGGCGCCTCCGGCGGCCCGGCGATCGCCGAGACGCCGAGCAGGTCGAGAACGGGCGACGCGGGGTCGAGGGTCCGCGCGTCGCTGATGAGGAGGGTGCCCGTTCGCCCGTAGATTCCGGGGTCCGCGGCCGAGAGCAGCCGCCGGTAGTCTCTCTCGAAGAACAGATGCCCCCGGACGTCCTCGAGCCCGAACGCCTGGGCGAGGTCCGGATAGAGCGTCCATCCGGTCGCGAGGAACCGCGCCGGTTGGGCGGTCGAGTGCTCGAGGGCGAGAATTCCCGGAGTCTTCCGAAAAACGGCTTCGTCGTACGGCACGGCGGGATAGAGGCGCGCCGCGACCGCGATCAAGGGAAGACCGACGACGAACGGGAGAGACTTCGCCGCCGCCCGGAGGGCCGCGCCGCGCGAGTCGAGAACCTCCGAGATTCGCTCCGCGCCGACCGCGGCCGCGATCGCGAGGCCGAAGACGACGAGAACCTTCATCCGTTCGAGAAGGACGACGGAAAGGAGCGGCGCCTCCTCGGCGACCCGGCGAATCGGTCCGGCGTACAGGATCGCCGCCGCCGCGAGCGCGACACCCGCCCCGTATCCGTACAGTCTGCGGCGCCGCGGGTCGGCGGCGCCCATGAGGGCCAGGCCGATCGCCGCCGGGCCGACGCCGACGGCAGTCTCGACGAACGTGTCGAAGCGGCTCCCGGTCAGCGGCCGGTAGTCGTCGCGCAGGGGATCTCCGGCCGCCAGCGGGAGCGCGTACAGGAGGAGGTGCCGGAGCGGCAACCGCATCTCACGGGCGAGCCCGGCGCGGGCCGACGCCTGGCCGGACGCTTCGATCGTCCGCGCCGACACCCGGAACGCCGGGAAGAGCAGGGCGGCGGCCAGCAGCGCGGCGGCCGCGAGCCGCAGGGACGAACGGCCGGCGTCGCGCGGACGGAACGCGGCGGCGTACGCGAGCGCGGCGGCGCCCCCGAAAAGGAGCATGAACGGGTAGCCTCCCGAGAGGAAGACCAGGAACGCGGCCGCTGCGCCGAGGACCGCGCGGTCGGAGCGCTGCCCGCTCCGCGCGCCATCGATCGCGAGGAGAAGGAGAGGAAAGCCGACCGTGACGGAGCTCTGCATCCAGAGCCACCAGGCCGACTGGACGCCGCTCCACCCCCAGGCGGCGGCGCCGCTCGCCGCCGAAACGTCTCGCAGGCCGCGGCCGCGGAGGAACAGGAACATGAAGAGGAATCCCGCGTTGAGCTTGAGGAAGATCATCCCCGTCTCGATTCCCGCCTCGGGAAGGAGGAGCGCGGGGACCGCCGCGAACGGCGAGAGAAATCCCTGCACGACGTTGATCGCCCCCGGAGCGCCGCCGGCCGGCGACGGATTCCAGAAGAGCTTCGCGGCGAGATCGCGCAGGACGGGCTCTCCGCCGGACGCGGGGTCGGCGAGAAGCGGGGTCCGCGGATCGTCGACCGCGGCCGCCGAATGCCAGGGGGGAACGGCCAGCGCGGATCGGTGCGACGAGAAGACGCGGCCGTGGAAGAGCACCGGCCAGAAAAAGAGGATGTTGGCCGCGAGAAGCAGCGCCGACCCGACGGGCGCCACGGGCCGGGCGGAAGCTCCTGCGTCACCTGTCGCTGTCGGCACGCTCGATGATAGCGCGGGGGTCTTGCCTCGCTTCCTCAGCGGAGTGGACCTTCAGGCGCGGCGAGACGCGCCCGTATTCGATCGATGTATCGCGGCGCCTGCCACTTAAAAAGCGGAGTCGATCGACGTAACCCGATTCCGCCCCTCTTTCTTCGACTTGTAAAGCGCCTGGTCCGCGGCGGCGACGAGCGCCGACGGCGAGAAGCCCCGCCGGGGAAAGCCGGTCGCCACACCGACGCTCACGGTCAGGAACGCGCCGTCCGGAGACGCCGGATGGCGAAGCCGCAGCCGCTCGATCTTCTCGCGGAACGATTCGGCGAGAGTCGCCGCTTCGGCGGGTCCCGAGGGGCGCAGCACGACGGCGAACTCCTCTCCGCCGTACCGCGCCAGCACGTCCTGCTCGCGCTGGACGACGGCGGCGAGCGCCCGCGCGACCGCCTGGAGGTGTTCGTCGCCGCTCTGATGGCCGAGGGCGTCGTTGAAAGCCTTGAAGTGATCGACGTCGATCATGACGACGGTGAGCGGCGCGCGATCCTTCGACGCGCGCGTCCATTCCTGCGCGAGGGCGGCGTCGAACCGCCGCCGATTCCCGACGCCCGTGAGCCCGTCGATGAGCGACAGTTGTTTCAGGCTCTCGTTGGCCGCGGCGAGCTCCCGGCTCTGCTGCTCGAGCTCGCGCGTGCGCTCCTCGAGGTCCCGGATCGCATCGGGTCGTTTCCAGAAGCGCTCCCACAGCGACATCGAATCCGAGGCCGGCGGGGTCTCCGCGCGCGCGTCGTCGAGCTTCGTCTGCAGCGGCGCCGAGACCGCGCCGTGCCCGGTGACCGAACGCGCGTGTTCCACGTAAGGCGCCGCCTCGTCGACCGCCTTCCGGTCGAGCAGGGCCTCGGCGAGGGCCGTCGAGACGTCGGCGCGGGAGGGATCGAGTCGCGCCGCCTCTCGCAGGTTCTCGATGGCGCGCTCTTTCCACATCGGATTCCGGCGCTGCGTGACGCCGAGCAGGTAGCGGTACTCCGCGACGTCGGGCGCCCACCGGACGGCCTGCTCGAGCATCTTCACGGCGGGCCAGTAGTCGCGCTCCCGGATGAGCTCCTGCGCCCGGCGATAGCTGGAGGTCGCCGTGTCCCGGCGGAGCTCGGCGTCCCCGCCGTCTTCCGCCGCCGGCATCGCGGTCCCGCCGGAGAGCGCGCGGTCGTAGGCCGCCCGGAGAGCCGCGTCGGAGAGCGTCCGCTCGGCCTCGACGAGCCGGAGGCGAACCGCTTCGGCCTTGCGCTCGAGCTCCGGATCGGGATCGTCCGCGGCGCCCTCGAGGGCCGCCCGCGCCCGGTCGAGCGCGATCCGGATCTGTTCCGGGACCGCCTTCGGCGGAATCCCGAGGAGCTCGTAATGCGTGCTCCAGTCGATCCGGCGCCACGTGTTTTCGAAGCGATCGCGGTCGAACCGCTCCCGCGCGCCGTCTTCCGGCCAGCGGGCCCAGCCGGCGCAGCGAAATCCGTAGAGCAGCTTCGCCGCGTTCGCCGGATTTCCCGGCCCGGTCCGGACGAGGTCGCCGCACGTCGCATTTCCGTCGATGCGCGAAAGAAAGAGCCCGGCGGGGGAGCTCGGGCGGATCGCCGCCGGCTTCCCGCGATACGGGATCGAGGAAGGGTCGCCGAGCCTCTCCGCGAAGCGCTCGCTGTCGGGAAGGCGGACGACGCCGTCGAAGAGCAGCGCCGCCGTGTCGAACCGGACGGCGAGCCGCGGATCGATCGCCTTCTCCCGGGCGGCGAAACGGTACTGCCCGCGGTTCCAGGGAAACGTCATCTGCACGATGCGCTCCGCGAGGCGCCGCACCTCGCCGGCGAGCACGTCCGCGGCGATCCATCCCTTCTCGAGAAGGATCTCCCCGAAGTACGCGTTTCGCCGGCGATTCGCCTCGGAGAGCGCCTCCGCCAGTTGATCGTCGGTCAGCTGTCCGCGGTTCCGGAGGAAGGCGCCGAGCCGCTGTTCGGGCCGCGAGGAGATGGCGAGCTGCAGCTCCCCCCGCGAGAAGAAGAACGTCCGGACCTCGTCGCGCTTCTCGGCTGTGAGCGTTCCGGAGGCGCCGCGTCGAACGACCGCGCCCATGAGCTCGGCGACGGGGACGTCCTCGAGCGACCCTTCGATCTCGGGGGCGCGGAAGATCGTTCTCTCGTTCTGGAACATCGGCGCGACGCGGGGCGGAATCAGCCGATCGCGGCGCGGCGCGGCGGCTCCGGCCGCCCCGAACGCTCTGGCCGTCCGGACACGCCGTCGCGAGCCGCGGGCGGAAGCCGGCGCGAAAGGACTCGAGTCGAAACTGCGCAGGAGAGAGACCCCATCGGTTTGGGGGATGCTAACACGGGGAACTTGTTGAAAATCCGGACCCTCTCTGCTAACCTTCCGCCCTTCCCGCGGAAGGCGGTCGTTCTTTGTGATCGTTCGGGACGAGGGCCGGATTCGAAAATGCCTCGCGGCTTCCGGTCGACAGCCCGATTCCAGGCTCGTAGCTCAGCTGGTAGAGCACTACCTCGACACGGTAGGGGTCAGCGGTTCGAACCCGCTCGAGCCTACCAACTCCCCATCGGGGCGTTCAGGCGCTTAGCTCAGCCGGGAGAGCGCTTCCTTCACACGGAAGAGGTCGGCGGTTCGATCCCGCCAGCGCCTACCATCGACGAAGGGTTTTTCGACGCGAGGAGACTCGCGTTTTTTCGTTTTCAGGAGGCCGGTTGGAAATCCAGGTGACGCTCCCGGACGGCGCCGTCAAGGCGGTGCCGGCCGGCACGACGGTCGGCGAGATCGCGCGCGCGATCGGGCCGGGCCTCGCCAAAGCGGCCCTGGCCGGGAAAATCGACGGCCGCGTCGTCGATCTCTCCCGTCCCGTCGAGCGCGACGCGAAGGTGGAGATCGTGACGCCGAAATCTCCGGACGCGATCGACGTGTATCGCCACTCGACGGCGCACCTGACCGCCCACGCCGTCAAACGCCTCTTCCCGGACGTCAAGATCGGAATCGGCCCCGCGATCGAGAACGGCTACTACTACGACTTCGACCCGGGCCGGCCGTTCACCCCCGAAGACCTCGCCGCCATCGAAACGGAGATGCGGAAGATCGTCGCCGAGGACAACCCCGTCGAGCGCCTCGAGATGGGGAAGGAAGAGGCGATCCGGATTTTCGAGGGGCAGGGGGACACGCTGAAAGTCGAGATCATCCGGGGAATCGCCGACGACCGGGTCTCCTGCTATCGCCAGAAGGACTTCATCGACCTCTGCCGGGGCCCCCACGTTCCGTCGACGGGGAAGCTCGGCGTCTTCAAGCTCACGCACACGGCGGGGGCGTACTGGAAGGGCGACGAGCACAACCCGATGCTCCAGCGGATCTACGGCGCGTCCTTCCTGACGCAGGCCGAGCTCGACGCGTATCTCAAGCAGCTCGAGGAGGCGAAGGCGCGGGACCACCGCAAACTGGGGCGCGAGCTCGACCTCTTTTCGTTCCACCCGTGGGCGCCCGCGTCGCCGTTCTTCCATCCGAAGGGCGCGACGATCTACAACCTGCTCCTCGGCTACGTCCGCGAGCTGTACCTCAAGTACGGCTATCGCGAGGTGATCACGCCGCAGATCTTCGACGTCGAGCTCTTCAAGACGTCGGGACACTACGCGAACTACAAGGAGAACATGTTCCTCGCGGAAATCGACGAGCGGGAATTCGGCGTCAAGCCGATGAACTGCCCGGGCCATTTCCTGATGTACGCCTCGCACGCCTTCTCCTACCGTGACCTTCCGATCCGGTTCGCCGACTTCGGGAGGCTGCACCGGTACGAGCGCTCCGGCGTCACGCAGGGTCTGACGCGCGTCCGGACGTTCTCCCAGGACGATTCGCACATCTTCTGCACCCTCGATCAGATGCCGGCGGAGATGGACCGCTTCATCGAGTTCATCGACGAGGTCTATTCCACGTTCGGATTCACGGACGTCCGCGTGGGTCTCGGCACCCGGCCCGAGAAGTTCATCGGAACGCCGGAGAACTGGGAGAAAGCCGAGCGCGCGCTCGCATCCGCTTTCGAGAAGCGCGGCCGGGAGTTCTTCGTCAACGCGGGCGACGGCGCGTTCTACGGCCCGAAGCTCGATTTCCAGGTCAAGGACGCGATCGGGCGGTACTGGCAGCTCGGGACGCTCCAGGTCGACTTCGCGAACCCGGAGAACTTCGACCTGACGTACGTCGGCGAGGACGGGGGAAAGCACCGGCCGGTGATCCTGCACCGGGCGATCCTCGGCTCGGTCGAGCGCTTCCTCGGGATCCTGATCGAGCACACGGCCGGAGACTTCCCCGTGTGGCTCGCGCCGGTGCAGGCGGTCGTGATACCCGTGTCGGAGAAGTTCGCCGAGTACGCGCGGTCGGTCGCCGCGAAGCTCGCCGCCGCCGGATTCCGGGCCGAGCCGGACGACCGGAGCGAGAAGCTCGGCGCCCGGATCCGGCACGCGGAGCTCCAGAAGATCCCGTACATGCTGATCGTCGGCGAGCGCGAGCAGGCGACCGGCTCGGTGTCGCCGCGCAAGCGCAAGGCGGGCGACCTCGGCTCCCGTTCCCTCGACGAGTTTTCCACGGCGCTCGCGGCCGAAGTCGCGCGGCGCGAATGATAGATTCCATTCGATAGGAGGTTTTCGATCGACAAAAAGAGCATTCGCATCAACGAACAGATCCGCTGGAAGGAAGTGCGCCTGATCGACGCCGACGGCGAGGCCCTCGGGGTCGTTCCCATGCAGGAAGCGCACGACCGGGCGAAAAGCGCCGGGCTCGATCTCGTCGAGATCGCGCCGACCGCGATCCCGCCCGTCTGCCGGATCATGAATTTCGGGAAGTTCATCTACCAGCAGAAGAAGAAACAGCACGATTCGAAGAAGAAGCAGAAAGTCACGCAGGTCAAGGAAGTGAAGTTCCGCCCCAACATCGACGAGCACGACTACGACTTCAAGAAGGCGAGCATCCTCCGTTTCCTCGATCACGGCGACAAGGTCAAGGCCACGATCCAGTTCCGGGGCCGCGAGATGGCGCGCCGGGAGAACGGGCTGAAGGTGCTGCGCCGCCTCGTCGAGGAGCTCAAGGGAAAGGCGATCGCCGAGTCGTCCCCGGAAATCATGGGGAACCGGATGCACCAGATCCTCGGGCCCGTGAAGACGATCGAGAAACCGGTCAAGCCGGTCCGGGGCGCCGTCCCCGCCGGGGCCGCCGACTAAAAAACGGCGCCGAGTTGAAGCGGCAAGCCGCTTAACCCGGCGCTTGGACAGTAAACCGGGTGGAGGCGGAAGGCCGCTTGACCCGACGCTCGAGTGAGGAAAGAGATGCCGAAACTGAAGACCCACCGCGGTGCCGCGAAGCGGTTCAAGCAGACCGCCTCGGGCAAATTCAAGCGTGGGAAGGCTTACAAGAGCCACATCCTGACGAAGAAGGCCTCGGGGCGGAAGCGCGACCTGGACCAGTCGACGATGGTGTCGAAGGCGGACACGCCCGGCGTCCGCGAGATGCTTCCGTACTCGAAGTAAACCGCTCCCGAAAGCACATCGGAGGAGAGAGAGATGCCCCGCGTCAAACGAGGACCGAAAAGAAAGAACCGCCGCGCCAAGGTGCTGAAGCTCGCGAAGGGCTACTACGGCACGAAATCGAAGTCGTACCGGATCGCCAAGCTGCAGGTCGAGAAGTCGCTCGCGTACGCCTACCGGGACCGGAAGGCGAAGAAGCGCGACTTCCGCGGGCTCTGGATCGTCCGGATCAACGCCGCCGCGCGCGAGAACGACATCACGTACAGCCGGCTGATGGACGGCTTGAAGAAGTCGGGGAGCGACATCAACCGCAAAATGCTCTCGGAGCTCGCCGTGTCGGATCCCGGAGCGTTCACCCACATCGTCTCCGTCGCGAAAAAAGCGCTCCAGACGGCCTGACGGGGTCCGAATGACGGACCCGCGGACGATCGACGATCTTCTGGCCGGGTTCCGGCGGGAAACGGCCGGCGTCGCCTCGCGCGCGACGTACGAGGCGCTCAAGGGGCGGTACGTCAATCGCGAGCACGGGCTCGTGCCGGCGCTCTTCGTCCGCCTGAAGACGCTGTCCGGCGCGGAGAAGACGGAGTTCGGCCGCCGCGCGAACGAGGCGAAGCGGGAGATCGAAGCCGCGCTCGCGGAATGCGAGGCGCGGGTGCGCGACGCGGAGGCCGCGGCCCGGGCCGCGCGCGACGACGTCGATCCCACGCTGCCCGGCCGTCCCTCCCCGCTCGGCGCGCTGCATCCGCTGACGGCCGTCCGACGGCAGGTCGAAGGGGTCTTCGCGAGGCTCGGGTTTTCGATCGCCGACGGGCCGGAGCTCGAGACCGACTTCTTCAATTTCGCCGCGCTGAATTTCCCGCCCGACCATCCCGCGCGGGACACCCAGGACACGCTGCTCGTCTCGACGGCGGCCGGCGCCCGTCCGGAGTACCTCCTGCGGACGCACACGTCGCCGGTCCAGATCCGCGCCCTCACCGCGCACGGCGCGCCGCTCCGGATCATCTGCCCGGGCCGGGTTTACCGGAAGGACGAGGTGGACGCGACCCACTCCCCGGTCTTCCACCAGATCGAAGGGCTCGTCGTCGATCGCGGGATCACGATGGCGCATCTGAAGGGGACGATCGAGGCGTTCCTGCAGGGGCTCTTCGGGCGCGACACGAAGGTGCGCTTCACGTGCTCCTACTTCCCGTTCGTCGAGCCCGGAGCGCAGGCCGCGATGACGTGCTTCCTGTGCCGCGGCGCGGGCTGCCGCACGTGCAAGGGATCGGGGTGGATCGAGATCCTCGGCGCGGGAATGGTCCATCCCAACGTGCTGCGGGTCTGCGGGGTGGATCCGGAGACCTGGTCGGGCTTCGCCTTCGGCACCGGCGTCGACCGGCTCGCGTTTCTCAAGTACGGTGTTCCCGACCTGCGGCTCTTCTTCGAAAACGACCTGCGCTTCCTCCGCCAGTTCCGGAGCGCGTCGTGAAGTTTTCGCTGGAATGGCTGGCGGAATACGCCCGGCTCCCGGGGGGGGATTCCGGCGCCATCGCCGACACGGCCAACGAGATCGGGCTCGAGATCGGCACGATCGAGCGCACGCCCTCCGGCGACACGGTCCTCGACGCCGACGTCACCCCGAACCGGCCCGACGCGATGAACCATCGGGGCTTCGCGCGGGATCTCGCGGCCGCCCTCGGCGTGCGGTTCGAGGGCGCTCCCTCCGCGGCGCCTCCGGAGGCCGGGGCGCCGATCGGCGAGAGCGCCGCGGTGACGATCGAGGTTCCCGACCGCTGCGGCCGGTTCGCGGCCCGGCTCGTCCGGGGGATCTCTCCGGCGGCGTCGGCGCCCGTCTGGCGCCGCCGGTTCGAGTCTCTCGGCCTGAAGTCGATCGACGCCGCGGTCGACGCGACGAACATCGCGCTCTGGGGGATCGGCCAGCCGCTGCACGCCTTCGACGCCGACCGGGTGGACGGGGGGCGGCTGATCATCCGCATGGCGAAGCCGGGAGAGAAGCTCGCGTGCCTGGACGGGATCGAGCGCGAGCTCCACCCCGAAGACGTCGTCGTCGCCGACGAACGCCGAGCGCTTTCTCTCGCCGGAGTCATCGGCGGCCTCGATTCCGCGATCGCCCCGGGAAGGACGAGGAACGTGCTCCTCGAGGCGGCCTGGTGGGACCCGGTGTCGGTCCGCCGCACCGCGCGGCGCCACGGTCTGCACACGGACGCGTCGCACCGATACGAGCGGGGCGCCGACATCGAGGCGATTCCCGCGGGACTGGTCCTTGCGGCGAGCCGGATACTCGAAAGCGCCGGAGGGGAGCTCGCATCGGGCACGATCGACGCGTATCCGCGCCCCTTCGCGCGCCGGAGCGTGCGGCTGCGCCACCGGCGCCTCGTCGCGCTCACGGGGCTGACGGAGATCCCTCTCGCGCTCGCGGCGGAAATCCTCGAACGTCTCGGTTTCGGCGTGAAGATCGCCGGCGACGCGCTCGACGCCGTCGTGCCTTCCTGGCGTCCGGACGTGGCGATCGAGGAGGATCTCATCGAGGAGGTCGCCCGGATCCACGGGTACTCGAAGATTCCCGTCGCCCTGCCCCCCGCCGAGGCGCTCCCGCCGCTCTACCTCTCCGAAGGGACGAAGACCGCTCCCGCCGAAGTCGACGACCGGACCGCCGACCAGGCGCGGGAGGCGGGGCTCTTCCAGGCGATGAGCTTCCCGTTCGTCTCCGAGGCCGCCGACGCCCGTTTCGGAAATCTGCTCGCGAAGGACGCCTTCCGGAGAGAGGCGCTGAGGATCGCCAACCCTCTCGACGCGGGACGGCCGATGCTGCGCCGGGTGCTGCTTCCGGCGCTCCTCGAGTCGGTATCCTCCAATCACCGCTCGGGCCGCCGGTCGATCGCGATGTTCGAGCTCGGGCGCGTCTGGGACCGCCCGGCGGAGGAGGGCGCGGACCCCGCCCTCGTCGAGAGCCGTCATTTCGCGGCGGTTCTCGCGGGAGACGCTCCGGAGAGCTTTCCCGTTCGCCCCGTCGACGTCCTCGACCTCAAGGGAATCGTCCGCCGCCTCGTCCGGGCGATCTCCGGAGAGGAGCCGGAGTTCCGGGCTCCCGCCCCGGGACCGTCTTCGGCGCTTCTGGACCTGGCCGTCGGCGGGCGCCGGACCGGCGCGCTGGGCCTCGTGCCCCGAGCGTGGCGCGACGAGCTGCCTCTGCCGGGCGCGGCGGTGTGGGCCGAGCTCGATCTCGCCGCCCTTTCCGTCTCCCGCGGCGAGCCGAGATTCGCCGACTTCTCGCGGTTCCCGGCGGCCGACGTCGACGTGACGGTCGGATGCGCCCCCGGGACGTCCTGGCGGGACCTCGAGGAGGCGCTCGCCGCGGAGAGGCTCGAGCATCTGGAGGAGGCGGTGCTCCTGGGGATCTACGTCGATCCGAAACGTCCGGAAGTCCGGAACGTCACGGTCCGACTCGGTTTTCGCGCGCCCGACCGGACGCTCTCGCGGGAAGAGGTCAACCGCGAGCGCGACCGGCTCATCGAAATATGGAAGCAGAAATTCGGAGTGAACGCATGACGATCGCAGACAACGCCAAGATCTTCGATTCCCTCGAGAAGCGGGTGGAGCGGATCCTCGAAAAGTACCGCGCGGCCACCGAGGAGAACGGAAAACTGAAGGCCCGCCTCGCCGAACGGGACGCGGAGATCGAGAAAGCCCGAGCGGATCTCGCCGCCGCCCGGAAGTCCGCCAAGCGGGAGGAAGAGCTCGCCGCCGAGCTCGCCCGCCACGAAACGGAGAACGAAAAGGTCCGGGAACGTCTCGGCCGGCTGATCGAGTCTCTGGAAACGATTGACGCTGCTAAGGTTTAGCCCGTATACTTCCCGGGAGAGGAACCACGGGCCATGGCGGATAACCGGGCAAACGTCACGCAGGTCGAAATCTACGGCCAGACGTACACCGTCCGGGCCGAGAGCGACAGCTCGTACGTCCGGGAGCTCGCCCGATTCGTGGATGGTAAGATGCGCGAGGTGGCCGAACGGGCGGCCACGGTGGATTCCGCCAAAATTGCGATTCTGGCGGCGTTGAACATCTCGGATGACCTCTATCAGCGGGAGAGAAGGAGTCAGGGCGATCCGTCCAACGCGAAGGCGAGGGCGGAGCGCCTCATAAAGAAACTCGACGACGCCCTGGAGGCACGATGAGCCGCCCTCGAGCCGGCTCGGGAATCGGGAGAATCGGGAAAGAGGCTGGTCCTGCTTGGTTCGTGATGGAAAAGTCACTCTTGAACCGTAATTCAATATTCGGGAGCTTGACTTCCGGCGGAGCGGTGACGTCCCGGTAACCCCGGGAAACTAAAGCTCCGCCTTTCGGGCACCCACCTGTCTGAAGACAGGTTCAAGTCGACTGACACACGGCCAACGCGGGACCTCTCTCGATCCCGTCTCCCGGGGCGCTCCCGGTCGTCCTGGAGAACGCCATGGATGGAACACTGGTGATCGCTCTCGTGGCGGGGATCGCGGCCGCGATCGTTGCCACCTTGATCTTCTCGCTCCTGGTCAACCGCCGGACGTCCGGAATCCGCAACGCGGCGCGGCGCGAGGCCGAGCGCCTCCTCGAAGACGCCAGGCGGCAGGCCGAGGCCCGGCGGCGCGAGGCGGACATCGAGGCGAAGGAGAAGATCCTCGCCGCCCGGGCGGACTTCGACAAGCAGGCCAACGCCCGGCGCCAGGAGATCGCGGCGCTCGAGAAACGCATCGCCCAGAAGGAAGAGAACTTCGACCGGAAGCTCGCCCAGATCGAGCAGCGGGGCGCCGAGTTCGACAAGCGCGAAAAGGACCTCGCCCGCCGGCAGGGAGAGGTCGACAAACTCGACGAGGAATTCCAGGGACTGATCGACGAGCAGCGGCGAAAGCTCGAGTCGATCTCGGGCCTGACGGCGGAGCAGGCGAAGCAGACCCTGATCCGTTCGATCGAGAACGACGCCCGGCTCGAGGCCGCGCACCTCATCCGCCGCATCGAAGAGGAAGCCTCGGAGAACGCCACCCAGAAGGCGCGGCGGATCATCGGGATGGCGATCCAGCGCATGGCGTCGGATACCGTGGTCGAGGCGACCGTCTCCGTCGTGGACCTGCCTTCCGACGACCTGAAAGGGCGGATCATCGGGCGGGAAGGGCGCAACATCCGCGCCCTCGAGGCCGCGACCGGCGTCGACCTCATCATCGACGACACGCCGGAGGCGATCATCCTTTCCGCGTTCGAGCCGGTCCGCCGGGAGATCGCCCGGATGGCGATCCAGCGCCTGATCGTCGACGGCCGGATCCATCCGGCCCGGATCGAGGAGATCGTCGAGAAGGTCCGGGCGGAGCTGTGGGAGAAGATCCGCCAGGAAGGAGAGTCGGTCGCACTGGAATTCGGCATCCCGGACCTCCACCCCGAGATCGTCAAGCTGCTCGGACGGCTGAAATACCGGACGTCCTACGGGCAGAACGTGCTGCAGCATTCGCGCGAGGTCGGCTGGCTGGCGGGGAACATGGCGGCGGAGCTCGGCGTCTCGGTCGACGTCGCCAAGCGCGCCGGGCTCCTCCACGACATCGGCAAGGCCATCGACCGCGAGATGGAAGGGACGCATCTCGAGCTCGGCCGCGAGGTGCTGAAGAAATTCGGAGAATCGGAAGCGGTGATCCACGCGATGGAATGCCACCACGGCGACTACGAGCCGCGTTCCGTCGAGGCGGTCCTCGTCAACGGCGCGGATGCGCTCTCCGCCGCGCGCCCGGGAGCGCGCCGCGAGATCCTCGAGACGTACGTCAAGCGCCTCGAGAAGCTCGAGCACATCGCGGACGGCTTCAAGGGAGTGCAGAAGGCGTTCGCGGTCCAGGCGGGGCGCGAGCTCCGGATCGTCGTCGAGGCGGCGAAGATCACCGACGACGAGGCGCTCTGGCTCTCCAAGGACGTCGCCAAGAAGATCGAGACCGAGCTGCAGTACCCCGGGCAGATCAAGGTGACGGTGATCCGGGAAACGCGCGCGGTGGAATATGCAAGGTGAAGACGGCGCGCCTCTATGGCTGGGCGGCTTCTCGCCGCCGCCTCACCCGCCGTCCTTCGCCGAGGCCTCGGACGGCACCCTCTCCCGCTTCGCGGGGCGAGGAGGCGGTGTGGCTCGCTGGCGCTCGCGGCCACGTGTCGCGCGCGGTGGAATACGCAAGGTGAAGACGGCGCGCGTCTATGGCTGGGCGGCTTCTCGCTGCCGCCTCACCCGCCGGCCTTCGCCGAGGCTTCGGACGGCACCCTCTCCCGCTTCGCGGGCGAGGGAGGCGGTGTGGCTCGCTGGCGCTCGCGGCCACGTGTCGCGCGCGGTGGAGTACGCCCGGTGACGGCGCGCGTCCATGGTTGGGCGGCTTCTCGCCGCCACGCCACCCGTCGTCCTTCGCGCGCCCCCGGCGCCGTCTTTCCGGCGGCCTCGTGATCCGGATCCTCTTCGTCGGCGACGTCGTCGGGAATCCCGGCCGGCGCGCGCTGGCGGAGGCGCTCGAGAAGACGATCGACCGGCGGAAGATCGACTTCACGATCGTCAACATCGAGAACGCGGCCGGCGGCTTCGGCCTGACGCGGGAGATCTACGAAGAGCTCAAGAAGCTGCCGATCGACGTCTTCTCGTCCGGAAACCACATCTGGGACCGCCGGGACTTCCTCTCGAGCCTCGACGAGCTCGAGGACGTGCTTCGGCCGGCGAACTACCCGAAGGGAAACCCCGGACACGGCAGCGTCGTCCGGAAGACGGCGTCGGGAGTGCCGGTCGCCGTCCTGAACCTCCAGGGACAGGTGTTCATGACGAACATCGACTCGCCGTTCCGCGTCGCGGACGAGATGCTCCCGGCGCTCCGGAAGGAAGCCCAGGTCGTCTTCGTGGACTTCCACGCGGAGGCGACCTCGGAAAAGAGCGCGCTCGGGTGGTACCTCGACGGGCGCGTCTCCGCCGTCGTCGGCACCCACACGCACGTGCCGACGGCCGACGAAACCATCCGGCCGGGGGGCACGGCCTTTCTCACCGACGTCGGGATGACGGGCGCCTACGAGGGCGTGATCGGGTTCAACAAGGACAAGGTGGTCGAGAAGTTCCTCGCCCAGACTCCCCGATCGTTCGAGACCGCCAAGCGCGACGTGCGGCTTTCCTCGGTCGTCGTCGAGGTGGACGAGAACACCGGGCGGGCGGAATCGATCGAGCGGTGGCAGGTCCGGATTGACTGAGCGCCCGAAGCTCACGGCGATCGTCACCTCCTACAACGAGGAGATCAACATCCGGGAGTGCCTCGAGAGCGTCCTCTTCGCGGACGAAGTGCTCCTCGTCGATTCCTTCTCGCGCGACCGGACCGTCGAGATCGCCCGCTCGCTCCCGAAGGTCCGGATCCTCCAGCACGAGTACTTCGGGTCGGCGGCGCAGAAGAACTGGGCGATGGACCGCGCCGAGCACCCGTGGGTGCTCATCGTGGACGCCGACGAGCGCGTCACGGCGGAGCTCGCCCGCGAAATCGTGGACCTCCTTTCCCGCGGACCGGACGCGGCGCACTACTCGATCCGGCGGCAGAACATCTTCGTCGACCGGATCATCCGGCACTCCGGCTGGTCCACCGACCGGGTCGTGCGGCTGATCCGCAACGGCACCGTGCGCTACCCGAACCGGCGCGTGCACGCGGACATGCGGCCGGAAGGCCCCACGCCGACGATGACGGCGCCGCTCCTCCACTACACCTTCCGATCCTTTTCCCAGTACCTCGAGAAGTTCCAGCGTTACGCCGAGTGGGGCGCCGCGGAGGCCTTCAAGAAGGGGAAGAATCCGGGCGTGGCGGAGCTCTTCTTCCGGCCGGCGTGGAGGTTCTTCCGGATGTACGTGCTCCAGGCGGGATTCCTCGACGGCCGCCACGGGTTCGTGCTCTGCGCCCTGCAGGCATACGGCGTCTTCCTCAAATGGGCGAAGGTCTGGGAGTGGCAGCGCTACCGGGCCAACGGCTGGGCGTTCGAGCTCCCCGCTTACGACGAAAGCCAGGAGACCTGGGCGCGGACCGAGGAGAACTCGAAGGCCTGAACTGGACCTCTCGGGTCGAAGATCGCCGGGCGTCCCACCCGCCGCAGAGCGCGACGGGAATTACATCGAATCCCGGGAAGGAGAGTTAAGCGGCGCGGAGCGCCCGCTTCAACTCGCTTCCGATGTCTTCAACCCGCCGCCGACGTCTTCAGCTCGACGCCGTTTTCTTCGAGGCCCTGGCGAGACGCGACTTGTAGCGGGCGGCGGTGTTCTTGTGGATCACGCCCTTCGCCGCGGCGCGATCGATCTCGGCGGTCGTCGCCGGCAGCGTTTCTCCCGACGGCGCGGAGCGGTGCTTCTTGATGACGTGGCGGAGCTTCGTCTTGACGCGGCGGTTCCTCGCGGTCTTCTTCGCGGAGGTGCGGATCCGTTTCTCGGCGGATTTGATGTTGGCCATTCGGTGCGAGATTCCTTTCTGTCGTTCGGGCGGGCTCATGGCCCGCGATTTCGGCGGCCGGCGGCCGCCCCGTTCCGGCGGCCGTTCGCTCGCCGGAGGGGGAGCTTACCACCTGCCGGATCGGGGTTCTCTTTTCAGCGGGATTCGACGCCGAGCGCCGTGAGCCGCTGTTTCGCCAGACGGGCTTCGTCGGAGCCGGGATATTCGTGGATGACGTACTGGAGCGCGACGACCGCTTCGGGGCGGCGGTTGAGCTCCTGGAGGGCGAGTCCCTTCTTCAGGAGGGCCGCCGCGGCCTTGTCGCTCCTGGGCCAACGCTTCAGGAGCGAATCGAAATCGCCGATCGCTTCCTCGAACTTCCGCTCGGAGAAGTGCGATTCCCCGATCCAGTACTGCGCGTTGTCCGAAAGGTCCGTCGCCGGATAGCGTTCGATGTACTCCTGGAATCCGGAAATCGCGAGCTCGTAACGGCCCTTCGTGTAGTCCCCGTACGCCGTGTCGTAGAGCTGCTGCGGCGAGGGACCGGCGGCCGACCCGGGCGCGTTCGGTCGGGGCGCGCCGACCGAGGGGGAGAGCGCGGCGCCCGGCGCGCCGGGGCGCCCGAGGTCGCCCTGCGTGGCGGCGATCTGCTGCGAAAGCTCCGCCAGGCGCCGGTTCGTGTCGTCGAGCTTCGCCTGGAGCGCCTCGATCTGACGGGAGAGCTCGTCGAGCTTGACGCCGGTGTCGGCGTTGGACTTGAGCAGCTCGCTCGTCTGCTGCGCGACACTCGCGTTGAGCTTCTGGACCTCCTCCTTCGACGACGACTTGTTCTCGACGGCCTGGATCTGCCGTTCGATGTCGTTCATCTGCCGGTGGAGTCCCTCGATGTCGTCCGAGGAGACGCAGCCGACGGCCAGGACGAGCCCGGCCGCCAGAATCGCGAGCGCGGAGCGCCGCGGGTCGATCGCGAGCTTCACTTGCCGGTGATCACGAAGTGACCGCGGCGATTCTGCTGCCAGCAGTTCTCGTCATGGTCGCTGCAGAACGGACGAGCTTTTCCGTACGAGACGGTGTTCACGCGGCCGCCTTCGATCCCGAGAGAGACGAGATACTCCTTCACGGCGGAAGCGCGCTTCTGGCCGAGCGAGAGGTTGTACTCCTCGGTGCCGCGCTCGTCGCAGTGCCCTTCGACGAGGACCTTGATCGAACCGTACTGCTTCATCCAGTCCGCGTCCGCGGCGAGCGCCGTGCGCGCATCGTCGCGAAGATCGGCCTTGTCGAAATCGAAGAAGGCGTCCTTGAGATACCCCTTGGAGTTCAGGGTCTGGAGGTCCTGCGCCATGACGTCATCGCCGCGGGTGACCGGCGGCGGGGGAGCGGTGGTCGGAGCGGGCGGAGGGGCTTCGACGGCGGGAGGAGGAGGCGGCGCGGCCTCGGGAGTCGTCGTGGGGGGCTTTTTCTTGCAGCCGACGGCGAACGCGGCGATCGCCCCGAACATCACGACGGCTTTCAGACTCCGATGCATGCGCATTTCGTTCCTCCTCAAAGTTGCCGAATTCCCGAGTGGGGCACCGCAGCGAACGTAGCAAAATTCGTGCTCGCTTTCAACGCGTGATTCATCCGAAATCGCGTCGAATACGTCACTTTGGTGGTCCGGAGAGGCGCGGCGCGCCTTTTCTGCGCCCCGCTCCCGCACGGCGTTCGGCCGAAATGTCGCCGGGGACGCGTCGGGCGGGCTCCCTCACGTCGTTCGACGGGGGCGCATCCGACGCGCCCGCGATCGCCGCCGGGCTCAATCGTGGAGGTGGTCCTTCCGGCCGCGGAACGGCCTTCCGGATGAAATCCGGTGCGCTCACGGAAGCGAGCCGCTCCCGACTTCAATTCGGGCTCCAGGTGGGCTGGCTGTTGTTCCCCTTGTCGGTGATTTGCACCTTGTGCTGGCCGTTGATGTCCATCGTGTAGATCTGCGTCGAGCTCCCGCGCCGGGAATCGAAGGCGATCTTCAGGCCGTCGGGAGACCAGCTCGGATGCCCGTTCGAGCCTTCCTCCGTGAGCTGGAGGGCCTGGCCGGTCGCGAGGTTCATCACGCAGATCTGGAAATCGCCGCCGTTGCGGCACGCGAAGGCGATTTTCGAGCCGTCCGGGGACCACGCGCCTTCGTCGTTCCAGTCGCCGGCGAACGTGACGCGCCGCGAGTTGGCGCCCTCCGGGTCCATGAGGTAGAGCTGCGGGGTCCCGCCCGCGCTCGACGTGTACAGGATCTGGTTCCCGACGGGAGACCATCGCGGAGTCGACTCGACGGCGTGCGAGGTCGTGAGCCGCTTCAACGCCGAGCCGTCCGCGTTGACGATGAAAATGTCGGGATTCCCTCCCTGCGAGCCGGCGAAGACGATGCGCTTGCCGTCCGGCGAGAACGAGGGGGACGCGTTCAACTCGACGCCGGTCGAGACGTCGCGCCGGCCCGAGCCGTCCCGCCCGATGACGTTCAGGTGCGGAAACATCTTCGCGTAGCTGGTGAACACGAGGTGCTGCCCCGCGGAATCCCAGGACGGATTCATCGCGAGCGACCGGAGCTGCGTGAGGCGCCGCGGATTGCGGCCGTCGAAGTCGGCGGCGTAGAGCTCGCGAAGGCCTCTCCCGCCGTCGCGGTCGGAGGCGAACGCGATCGCCGTCATGAAGTCGCCTGATTTTCCGGTGAAGTACTTCACGATGTCGTCGGCGACCGCGTGCGCGATCCTCGGCACGTAGCTCGCGCCGCCGCTGTAGCGTTTCCCGAAGACGAGCTTGTGCGACTTGAGGTCGTAGACGCGCGCCTCCGCGGCGATCCGGTCGCCCGTGACTTCGAGGAGCGTGTCGACGAGGACCTCGGCGCCCGTCGCCGCCCATCGGTCCGCGGATTCCGCGGAGGTCGCGTCCCGGTAACCCTGGGGATAGAGCGCGGGATCCACGATGGTGAACGCGCCTTCGTAATCGAGGTCCGATTTCAGCGTGTCGTGGAACGGCTGGCGCACCTGCGTCTCGATCACGGGGCCCGCCGGGGCGATCGTCGGCGGGACGGCGAGCGCCAGCTTCTTCTCCACGGCCTTGTTCAGCTCGAGCCAGAGCTCCCGGCTCTCGGCGGGCGGCGCCGGCGTCTGGGCGGAGAGCGCGGCGGCGGCGGCGAGCGCCGCGGCCGCAAGAAGGAAACGTTTCACGAAGGACCTCCTCATTGGAATTTCAAGTGGACGCCGAGCGAGCTCTCGTGGAAGTCGGCCGGCAGCGGGGGGAGCGGCGACGAGGCGATCACCGCCCGCTGGGCCGCGCGATCCACGAACGGGAAGCCGCTCGAGCGCTCGATCTGCACGTCGGAGATCGAGCCGTCGCGGCCGATCTTGAAGAAGATGACCGGCGGCGAGACCGCCTGGTCCGTCGGCTTGAACCAGTTCGCGCCGATCGAGGCGAGCATCCGGCTCACGTAATAGGAGTAGTTGAAGTCGGCCGAGTCGAACGCCGAGAGCGACGTCCCGAACGTCGAGCCCGCGCCGGCGACGCCGGTCGGCGAGCCTTCCGCCGAGTCGCCGGGCTGGGGAAGGTCGACCGCGGAACCGCTCGCCCTCTTCGTGGCCTCGGGGGACGTCCGGGAAGGATGCACCGGCGTCGGCGGTTCCTTCTTCGGCTTCGATTTCTCCGGGAGCGGCAGCGCCTTCGCGGACGGCTCGGGCACGTCCTGCGGCTTTTCGATGACGGGACGCGACAGGGGCTGCGCGGCTTCTGTCCGCGATCCCCGCACGGAGGAGAGCGGCACGAGCCGGACGGCGACCGCCTGCGCGGAGATGAAGTGCCGTTTCGCCGGGAGGCGCGACGCGATCAGGAGGGCCGCTCCGAGTCCCACGTGGAGGAGGATCGTTCCGAGCGCGCCGGCCTTCCACTCCGGCGTCCGCATCCCTCTCTCGGCGAGGATCTCTCCGACCGCGTCCACGTCAGCGCGCCCCGCCCGTCATTTCTTCTCGCGCGATTCGGTGAGCATGCCGAGGTTCTCGATTCCCATCCGGTTCAGGAGGTCCATCGTCTCGACGACGGTGCCGTACGGAAGGGAGCGGTCCGCCTTGAGGTAGATCGTCTTGTCCGGCCGGCTCCGCATGTACGCCTGGAGCCGCTCCTTGAGGAGCCCTCCCGCGACGGGCGTCTCGTTGATGTAGTAGAGGCCGCTCTTCGTGATCGACAGGATGACGGGGTCCTCCGCGCTCTTGGGCAGGTTCGAGGCCTGCGCCTTCGGCAGCGCGACGGAGACGCCCTGGTGGAGCATCGGCGCCGTCACCATGAAGATGATGAGCAGAACGAGCATCACGTCGACGAGGGGCGTGACGTTGATGTCGGCGAGGTGGTCGAACGGGTCGTTCTTGGGTCCCGCGGAGAAAGCCATCGCCTACGTGAAATTCCGTTCCGTCAGGTTGAGGAATTCGAGAGCGAAGTCGTCCATCGTCGCCCGCATCTGACGGATCTGGCCCATGAAGTAGTTGTACGCGATGAGGGCGGGGATCGCCGCCGCGAGGCCGGCCGCCGTGTTGATGAGCGCCTCCGAGATGCCGGGGGCGACCGCGACGATCGACGTCGAGCCGGACATCCCGATCGCGTTGAACGCGGCCATGATCCCCCAGACCGTTCCGAAGAGGCCGATGAAGGGGCAGGCGGCGGCGGTCGTCGCGAGGAACGTGAGCGACCGCGTGAGGCGGGAGATTTCCGCGCCCGCGGCCCGTTCGAGCGCGCGCTCGATCCCGCTGATGTTCTTGATCAGGAGGCGGGTGCTCGTCGTCGCGGCCGTCGCGGGCTCGTCCGAGCGCGCGGCCTTGATCTGCGCGTCGAGCTCGGCATAGCCGGCCTTGAAGAGGGTCGTCAGGGGGGTCTCGGCGAGCTGGCTCGCCATCGTGTTGACTTCCGAGAACCGCTTGGATTTCCGGAAAAAGTCCAGAAAACGATGAGACTGGCCGCCCACGCGCTTCAATCGAATATATTTGGCGATGATGATCAGCCACGAGACGAGGCTGAAAAAGAGCAGGATTCCAAGGACCACCTTGGCGGAAGGGCCCGTTTCCCGAAGAAACGTCTCGAATTGCGACGGGCTCGTCTGGAGCGTCGTGGTTTGGATCGGCTGCGCGTTCAAAACGTTTCGTCCTCCTCGGCGCGTCTTCCCCGCGCCCTTGCGGGCGTTCGGCGGCGGGCCGACGCTAGCACACGAAACTCTGAGAGGTCAATGAATTCGCGCGTTTCCCGCCGCTTCGGACGCGCGGAATGAAACGGGGTCTCCGGCGGGTTGTAGGTTCGATGGTGCAAAAATCGGCGGCGATCCTCCTGTTCGCCGCCATGGCCTTCTCGGGCGGTACCGCGCTCGCTTCTCCGCCCATCCTGGACGTCTCGGGAATCCATCCCGGGCAGACGGGATACGGCCTCTGCGACTTCGGGGGAGGCGGCGGAGTGAAGCGCTTCGGCGTCGAGATTCTCGGCGTGATGCGGGAATACGCTCCGAAGCAGGACCTGATCCTCGCCCGATTGACCGGCAACAATCTCGAGAAGAGCGGCGTGATCGCCGGCATGAGCGGCAGCCCCGTCTACATCGACGAGAAGTTGATCGGCGCCGTGGCTTACGGGTGGCCGTTCTCGGAGGAGGCGATCGCCGGGATCACCCCGATCACCTCGATGCTCGACATCCGCCACGTGCCCGCCAATCCCCCGGTGCCGATCGGCGCGCCGACCCCCGCCGGCGCGCACGCGCAGGCGGAGAGCCTCGTCTCGACCTTCTCGGGAGGCGATTTCGTCGGCGCCTTCCGCGCGCTCGTCTCCCGCGCGTTTCCCGACGCGGCCGGGGCGTCCGGCTGGTCGCCTCTCGCGGTGCCGCTCTCGCTCGCGCCCTTCTCTTCCGCCGACTCTCTCGTTTCGGAGACCTTCCGCCGCGCGGGATTCCTGCCGGCCCCGAGCGGTGCCTCGTTCCCGGCGGCCGCGTCTTCGTCGTCTTCGGCGCCCGCCGCGCCCGTCCCGCGCGACGCGGCGCTGCCGCTCCAGCCCGGGTCGTCGGTCGCGACGATCCTGATCTCCGGCGACATGACGATGGCCGCGACCGGAACGGTGACCTGGGTCGACGGCGGCAACGTTCTCGCGTTCGGGCACCCGTTCCTCTCCATGGGCCCGGTCGAAATGCCGATGGCGGACTCGGAGGTGATCGGCATTCTCCCGTCGATGTACCGCTCCTTCAAGTTCGCTTCGACGGGAAAGGTGCTGGGATCGATCTCCCAGGACCGCTCCACCGGAATCCTCGGCTCGTTCGGAGGCTCGGCCGCGATGGTCCCCGTCAGCGTCTCGATCGCTTCCGAGAGCGCGCCGACGCAGAGCTACCGGTTCGAGGTGGTCCGCAATTCGATGCTCACCCCGATTCTCGCCGCGATGGCGATCGACACGACGCTTTCCACGCTCGAGAAGTCGACGGGAGAGCGGACGCTCGTCTGGAAGTCGTCGATCGCCACACCCGGAAGGACGATCCACTACGACTCGGTGTTCTCGGGGCTCAACGCGAAGGACCAGGCGGTCGCCGCGATGGCGCTCCTGACGAACTACCTCATGGCGAACGAATTCCACGATCTCGCGATCGACGGGATCAACGTCGCGATCCAGCACTCCGACGACCTGAAAAGCGCGAGGATCACGGAGGTCGAGCCGGAGAAGGAGAGGGTCCGGCCGGGAGAGACCGTGAAGGTCCGCGTCGGTCTCCAGGACTTCCGCGGCACGGCCCGCCATCTCGTGCTCTCGCTTCCGATCCCGCCGGACGAGCCCCCCGGCCCTCTCACCGTGTTCGTCGGCGACGGGCTGTCGGCGACCGCTTTCGATCTGTCGCTCTTCCCGGCGGACCCGCGCTCGCTCGATCAGGTCCTCGACTTCCTCGACCGCATGCGGCCCGCTAATTCCGTCAACCTCCTCGCGTACCGCAACGGTCCTGGGGCGGTCGTGGCCGGGCGCGAGCTCGCCGCGCTTCCCCCGACCGTATTCGCGATGTTCTCCGGGGCCGGCGCGCGCGACGGCGACGTCAACCTCGCCCACCAGCGCGTCTATTCGGCAACCGTCGAGCAGTCGATCCCGGTGACCGGCTCGTCGCGGCTGACGCTCGAGGTGGTCCCCAGGCTCGATTGAGAGGTTCCATGCGAAAGCTCCTGACGATCGCGGCGCTTTGCGCCGCCGCCCGGGCCGGCGCGTCCGCGCCGAAGACCTGGACCATCGACTCGGCCCGCGAGTTCTCCAGCGGGACGGCGCACGGCGTTTCGGCGCTTCCGGACGGAAAGCTCGCGATGACGCGCGAATCCCGTTCGATCGCGGGACTCTCCGCGACCAAGATCTTCGCGGTCGCGGCCGAGAAATCGGGCGCCCTCCTCTTCGCCTCCGGAGACGAGGGGCAGATCTTCCGGCAGGAGCCCGGGAAGCCCGCCGCCGTGCTCGTGACGCTCCCGGAATCGGAGGTGACGGCGCTCGCGATCGGTCCCGACGGCGCGACCTACGCCGGGACCTCGCCGCACGGCAAGGTCTACCGCATCGAGAAGGGAAAGCCGCTTCCGTACTTCGATCCGCAGGCGGAATACATCTGGGACCTCGCCTTCGATCGCGGCGCGCTCTACGTCGCGACCGGAGTCCCCGGCCGCATTTTCCGCGTGACCGCCCCTGCGGAGGGCCGGCTCTTCGACGACGCCGGCGACGAGCACGTGCGCTGCCTGTACGTCGATCCCCAGGGGCGGCTCTGGGCCGGTACCTCCGGGAAGGGGCTCGTGCTCCGGATTTCTCCCGACGGGACGGCGCGCACGATCTACGACTCGGACAAGGCGGAGATCGCCGCGCTCGCGGGGGATCCGAAGGGACGGGTCTGGGCCGCCGCCGTGTCGCTTCGCGGCGGCGGGGGATCTCCCGCGTCTCCCCGTTCGCCGGGGCCGCCGTCGGCCCGGGAGAAAAAGCCGGACAGCGGGAGCTCGCCCGGCGGCGGCGAGGGAGACGCGACGGTCACCGTGAGCGCGACGACGTCGCTCGTTCCGCCGCCCCCTCCCTCTTCCGCGCCGAAGGGAGGGGAGTCTTCGGAGATCATCGAAATCGGTCCGGACGACTCGATCGCGCCCGCCTGGCGGTCCGACGACGAGCTCGTCCATTCCTGCCGGTGGGATGGCGCGGCGGACGGCCTGCTCGTCGCCACCGGTCCGCACGGTCGCGTCTATCTGCTGCGGCAGGGTCAGGCCTCCCTGTCGGCGAGCGTCGACGAGAAGCGGGTCGTCTTCGCGAGCGAGGACGTCTTCGCAACGGATTCTCCGGCCTCCGCCTATCGGCGGGTGCCGGCGCGGGAGGGAGAATTCTTCTCTCCGATCAAGGACACGGGGCGGACGTCGCGATTCGGCGCGTTCCGAACCGATGCCTCGGTGCCGAAGGGCGGCGGCCTCGCTCTGGCGTTCCGCAGCGGGAACTCCGGGACGCCGGACGCGACCTGGAGCCCCTGGACGAGCCTGGTCGCCGCCGGGTCGGCGGGGAAGATCGCGGCGCCGCCGGGCCGGTTCCTGCAATGGAAGGCCTCGTTCTCGGCGGCCGCCCCCGAGCGCTCGCCGCTGCTGTCGCGGGTCGAGTGCGCTTACCAGAACGAGAACGCCCGCCCGCACGTCGAGTCCGTCGCCGTCGGGACTCCCGGGAGCGAGAGCCTCCCGATCTTCACCTCCGCCTCGACGGACGAAGGATCGGCGGATTCGATCTTCGCCTCGGGCGACGCGAAGGGTTCCCCGTCGCGAGCCGAAGGCCGGGGACTCCTGACGGTGACCTGGAAAGCGACCGATCCCGACGGCGACGACCTCGTCGCGGACATCGACTTCCGGTCGGCCGAGGGTGGCGGCTGGGTGCCGATGCGCCGGGGCGTGCACGGGAACGCCTTCGGATTCGATTCCCGGCTCCTGCCGGACGGCCGCTACCTCTTCCGCGTGACGGCGAGCGATCGCCCGGGAAACCCCGAAGACCCGAAGAGCGATGTGCTCGTTTCCGATCCCGTGCTCGTCGACAACACGCCGCCGACGATTACGCTCGTTTCCGCTTCCGCCGGAAAGAACGGTCCGGTGATCCGGGTGCGGGTGACGGACGCGCTCTCGCCGCTCGCCGCGGTCGGCTGGAGCGTGGACGCGGGGCCCTGGACGCGGGCCGCCGCCGACGACGGGATGACGGATTCTCCGGACGAGTCGTATACAATTTCGCTCCAGCCGGAAAACCGGGGAGCCTACGTTCTCGTTCGGGCGGCCGATGCCGCCGGGAATACGTCCTCGCTCTCGATCGTCGCTCCCTGACTTCTCCTTCCGGCGGGGGGACCTGTGCTCGACCGGCGACTGGCCCGTGCGCTCGTTCTCGCCGCCGCGATTCCGGCGTGCCGCCGGCCGGCGGCCCCTCCGCCGGAGCGCGCCGCCGCGATCGGGTATCTCGACGAGAGCGCCCCCGGCTCTCCCCGGCCGGGCGGGACTCTCTTCCGCCGCCTCGAAGGTGAGCCCGCGACGCTGAACCCTCTCCTCCAGACCGACGACGCGGCGTCGTACGTGATCGCCGACGTCGCCCGGAACCTCGTCGATCTCGACAAGCATCTGCAGCCGGTCGGCGGGCTCGCGGAGCGCTGGGAGACTTCGCCGGACGGTCGCGAGTGGACGTTCCACCTCCGCGAGGCGGAATGGGAAGACGGGAGCCCGGTCACGTCGCGCGACGCGATCTTCACCTTGGAGAAGGCGACCGATCCGAAGATCCCCGCCTTCCTCTTCTCGACCGGCCTCGACGGGTACGCCGGCGCCGACGCGGTTGACGACCGGACGTTCCGGGTCCGGTTCAAGGAGCCTTACGCGTTCCGGATCTACGCGTTCACGCTGCCGCTCGTCTGCGCGGCGCGAAACGAGAAGAGGGACTTCCTCGCGTCCCCGGACGACCGGGCGCCTTTCTCGAACGGGCCCTACCGCGTCGCGCGATGGCGCACGTCGGAGTCGATCGAGCTCGTCCGGAATCCGCGCTATTCCGGTCCGCGCGCGCCGTTCGACCGCGTGGTGTTCCGGATCCTTCCCGACGGGGCGCAGGCGTACCGGGCGCTGGAGCGGGGGGACATCGACGAGATGCGGCTCTCGACCGAGCAATGGCGGGCGTCGGCCACCGACGCCGGCTTCGCGCGCTGCTGCCGGACGACCCTGTTCTACGACCTCTCCTACTTCTACATCGGCTACAACAACAAATCGCCCCTCTTTTCCGACGTGGCGACGCGGCGCGCCCTGGCGATGCTCCTCGACCGCGGGCGGCTCGTGCGCGACCTCTACTACGGCACCGCGCGGATCCTCTCGGGCCCCTGGGCGGCCGACTCGCCCGCCTACGACCCCTCGGTCGCTCCGTACCCGTACGATCCCGCGGCGGCGCGCGCCCTGCTGGCGCAGGCGGGGTGGAAGGACAGCGACGGCGACGGCGTTCTCGACCGCGGCGGCCGGAAGTTCGAGTTCGACCTGCTGTACGGGGCGGGAGGGGCGAGCGCGCGGCAGGTGGGGGAGGTCTTCAAGAGCGACCTGGAGAAGGCGGGCATCGTGTGCCGGCCGCGGGCGGTCGAATGGGCGGCCTTCACGAAACGGATGGACGCGGGAGATTTCGAGGCGGTCGCGTCGGTGTGGAGCGGCGATCCGAACCCCGATCTCTACGGATACTGGGCGTCGAGCCAGGGACCGCCAAACGGGCTGAACAACCTTTCGTACTCGAACCCCGAGGTCGACCGGCTCCTGACGGAGGTCCGCGCGGAGCCGGACGCGGGCAAGCGCCGGCCCCTCTTCGCCCGGATCCATCGCCTGATCCACGACGACGCGCCGGCGACCTTCGTGTTCCAGAGCGCGCAGAAGTACGCGCTGTCGCGGTCGATCGGCGGGCTCGTCTCGACGCCGGTCGGTCTCTTCCGGTTCTGGCCCGATTCGACGGCCTGGTGGCGCCGGGCCGCGCCGTGATCCGCTACGCGGGGCGGCGGGCGCTGCTGGCGATCCCGACCCTCGCGGGAATCGTGCTCGCGGTGTTCCTCCTGATGCGCATCGCGCCGGGAGACCCGGCTTCGGCGACGGGACGCGCCTCGGGACGCCGCATCTCGCGGGCCGCCGCGGAAGCGATGCGGCGCACCTACGGGCTCGACCGGCCGCTCGCCGTCCAGATCGGCGACTGGTACGGCCGCGCGATCCGGCTCGACTTCGGCCGATCCTTCCAGGACCATCGCCCGGTCGCCCGGAGAATCGCCGAAGCGCTTCCCTGGACGATCCTGTTGAACGTCCTCGCGCTCTCCCTCTCGCTCGCGATCGCGATTCCCCTCGGAGTCGCGCAGGCGCGGCGGGTCGGCTCCCGGTTCGATCGCTCGGCCAGCCGGGCCGTGTTCCTGCTGTATTCGATGCCCTCCTTCTGGATGGCGATGATCCTCGTCACCGTGTTCTCGACGCGGCTCGAATGGCTGCCGCTCTTCGGCGTCGCGTCCGATCCGCCGCCGGCGGGATGGGGAGCGGCGCTCCTCGACCGCCTCGCTCACCTCGCGATGCCGCTCGCCTGCCTCACCTACGGGACGCTGGCCTACCTCACCCGCGTCGTCCGCTCGAGCGTCGCGGAGGAGCTGGGACGGGAATACGTCGTCGCGGCGCGCGCCTGGGGCGCGTCCGAATCGGAGGCGCTCTGGCGCCACGCCTTCCGCAACGCACTGCTCCCGCTGATCACGGTCCTCGGACTCGTCGTCCCGGGGCTCCTGTCCGGATCGGTGATCGTCGAGCAGATCTTCGCGTGGCCCGGTCTCGGCCGTCTCTACTTCGAGGCCGTGCTCGCGCGCGATTATCCGGTCGTTCTCGGCCTGACCCTGCTGACGGCGGTCGCGACTCTCGCCGCGACGCTCGCGGCGGACCTGCTGTATGCCGCCGCCGACCCGCGCGTGCGCTATGCGTGAAGCGGGCGCGGCGACTCGTCTCGCCGGAGCCCCGGCGAAGGCGGATGCATCGAGCCGCGCGGCGTCTATTCCAAAGGCGACACGGAGATGGCCCACGTTCGCCGCGGGAGCCCGCCATGGCCGATCGCTCGAGGCGTCGCACCATGCGTGAGGCTCGGGCCGGCGCCGTACTCCTCGCGATCCTCGCGGCGATCGCGATCCTTTCGCCGCTCCTCGCGACCGACCTGCCGCTGGTCGCGCGGAAGACCGGCGGCGCGCTCGTTTTCCCGGCGTTCGGCGGGTATCCGCTCTTCGGGCGGTCCCTTCCTGCCGCCGAAGGGACGGCGCTCCTCCGCGCGCCGGTTCCGTATTCGCCCTACGGGATCGCGCTCCGCGACCGCCTCGCGCCGCCCTCTTCCGCGCACTGGCTCGGCACCGACGACCTCGGCCGGGACGTGCTCGCGCGGCTCATCGCGGCGACCCCCGTCTCGCTCGCGATCGGCCTCACGGCGTCGGTTCTCGCGATGGTCATCGGGCTCGCCGTCGGGGGCGCCGCGGGCGCAGCCGGCGGCCTCGCCGACCTCGTCCTCTCGCGGGTCATGGAGATCGTGCTCTGTTTCCCGACGCTCTTCTTCGTCCTCGCGCTCGTCGCCCTCTTCGAACCTTCCGCCCGCACGATCGTTCTCGCGATCGGCCTCACGGCGTGGCCGAACGAGGCGCGGTACGCGCGTGCGGAGATCCTCAAGACCCGGAAGCTCGACTACGTCCGCGCGGCGCGGGCCGCCGGCGCCGGGCCGTTCCGGATCTTCTTCCGCCACCTCGTTCCCGCCGCGCTCCCGCCGGTCCTCATCTCGGCGACGTTCGGGGTCGCCGCGGCGATCCTCGCGGAGTCGGCGCTGTCGTTCCTCGGCCTCGGCGTGCCCCCTCCGAAGCCGTCCTGGGGAGGGATGCTGGCGCTCTCGGAGGCGTACGGAGAGCGGGCCTGGTGGCTCGCCGTCTTTCCGGGACTGGCGATCTTCGCGGCGGTCAGCGCCTACAATCTGCTGGGCGAGGGATGGCGCGAGCGCCTCGGCGGCGCCGCGGACAGCCGGGAAGCGTCGCCCGAGGAGATTGCATGACCGAGAGGATCGCCGTCTACCCGGGATCGTTCGACCCGATCACGAACGGGCACCTCGACGTCATCGAGCGCGCTCGCGGGCTCTGCGACCGTCTGATCCTCGCGGTCCTCGTCAACGACGTGAAACGCCCGCTCTTCACGGTGGAGGAGAGGATCGCGCTCATTCGAGAGAACGTGCTCCCTTCCGACGGCGCGCGCGTCGAAGTGCGCGAGTTCTCCGGCCTCCTCGTCGATTTCGCGCGCTCGGTCGGCGCGCGAATGATCGTGCGGGGCCTGCGGGCCATGTCGGACTTCGAGTACGAGTTCCAGATGGCGCTGATGAACCGCCGGCTCGCGCCGCGCGTCGAGACGGTCTTCCTGATGGCGAAGGAGGAGTACTCCTACGTTTCCTCCCGCCTCGTCAAGGAAGTCGCGCGGCTCGGCGGCGACGTTTCGGCGCTGACCCCCCCCGGCTCGGCGCGGGCCCTCGCGAAGGCGTTCGCCGGCAGGCGTCCGCTCTCGGTCAGGACGCGGCCGGCGCGCCGACGAAGCGCGCGAACGCCTCGCGGATCGTCGTCGGGATCGTGATCGGCCGGCTCGCGGCGTCGACGAAGACGTGCCGCGTCGAGCCTTCCGCGAGCCGCGTCCCGTCGTCGGCGAGGGCGATCTCGTAGAAGAACGAGAGCCCCCGGCTGCCGCTCTCTCCCATCCGGGTCCGGATCGTGACGCGGTCGTCGTAGCGGGCGGCCCGCCGGAACTTGCAGTCGACTCCGGTCACGAGGATCAGGACGCCCTGCTCCTCCATGTCGCGATACGGGAAACCCGCCGCCCGACAGAACTCCGTCCGCCCGATCTCGAACCACACGATGTAGTTGGCGTGGTAGACGATGCCCATCCGGTCGGTTTCGGAGTAGCGGACGCGCACGGAATGCTCGACCACCCGGTCGAAGATCGCGGGATTGGCTCTCATCGCCCGATTCTACGGCGTGTCGTCCCCTTGTCCACCGCGAGCGGGGGGCACGGGACGGCGTTTCACGGCGTATTTCGTGATCGTGAACAGGATCTTGTATCCCGCCCGGAGCGTTCCGGTCACGGTCCCGGCGATCTTCGAGACTCCGATGCGCCGCCGGTAGGAGACGGGCACCTCGACGATCCGAAGGCCGGCGCGGACCGCCTTGACCTGCATTTCGCACGTCCACCCGAAGTTCGTATCCTCCATGCCGATCCGGCGGAGCGCCTCCCAGCGGATCGCGCGGAACGGGCCGAGATCGGTGTAGCGGAATCCGTAGAGAAGGCGGATGAGGAAAGTCGCGAGCGCGTTTCCGGCTCGGGCCTGCGGCAGGAGGGCGCCCGGCTCGCGGGAGCCGAGGGTGCGCGATCCGATCGCGAGCTCGGCTCCCGCCTCGATCGCGTCGAGCAGCCGCCCCGCCTCCTCGGGATGGTCCGAGTAGTCGCCGTCGAGGAAGAGCACGCCCTCGGGGGGAGCGGAGGCGAGCGCCGCGATCCCGGCGAGACAGGCGCTCCCGTAGCCCCGCCGAGACTCGCGGACGAGGCGCACGGGAAGGCGGGCGGCGATCGCGGGGGTGCCGTCGGAGGACCCGTTGTCGACGACGACGATTTCGTCGAGGCGCGGGTCGCGGAGGTCGCCGACGACGAGCGGCAGCGACTCGCGCTCGTTGAAGACAGGGATGACGGCGGCGAATCTCAAACGCGCTACTTTAAATCACGGATAATTCCCGCCTCTGAACCGCCGCGACCTGCTCTCGCTGATCGAGCGGCCCGGCGCGGCGCTCCTCGACGGCTGGAGCGACGCCGGACGCTGGACGATCGCTCTGCCGCAGGCCGTCGATGTCTTTTCCGCGGGGCTCGGCGACACCGGTCGGATCGCGAGCTTTCTCGATCGGACCCTCCGCTCCGACGCGGGCCGCGTCGACCGGTCGCCATTCTCCGGCGGCTGGGTCGGGTTCCTCTCCTACGAGCTCGGCGCCGAATGGGAGGGCGCCGAGCCGCGCGGCGACTCGGCGGAGCCGGCGGCGCTGTTCTTCCGGCACGATTCGGGGTGGGCGATCGATCCGGAAGGAACCCTCCGCGCGGTCGGCCGCCCCGCCGGGCCGCCTCCCCGCGCGGCCGACCTCCGAAACGACGAGACGCGTCCGGCCACGCTCGAGGAAACGCTGACGGGGCCCGCCTACGCCGACGCGCACGAAGCGATCCGCCGGGGAATCGCGCGGGGCGACTACTACCAGGTGAACCTCACGAATCGCTTCTCGACGGGAGTTCCGCGCCGGCCGGACCCGCGCACGCTCTTCGCGCGGATCGCGGGCGATCCTCCGCCTCCGTACTCGATGCTGCTCCGGACCGCCGAATTCGACGTCGTGTCGGCGTCGCCGGAGCTCTTCCTCCGGGCGGACTTCGGGACGCGGTCGGTCGAGATGCGGCCGATCAAGGGGACGGCGCCGAGGGCGGCCGATCCGAGCGCCGATGCCGCCGCCGCCGCGGCGCTCCGCGCGTCGCCGAAAGACCGCGCCGAGAACGTCATGATCGTCGACCTCTGCCGCAACGATCTCGGCCGCGTGTGTGAAACCGGCACGGTGGACGTCCCCGACCTCTGCCGGATACGCTCCCACCGCGTGCACCATCTGGAATCGGTCGTCTCGGGGAAGTTGAGGACGGAGGCGACTCCCGCCGAGCTCCTTCGGGCGACGTTCCCGCCCGGATCGGTGACAGGAGCGCCCCGCCGCGCCGCGGTCGCGGCGATCCGTTCGCTCGAACCGTGCGCCCGCGGCGTCTACACCGGCGCGGCGGGTTACCTCGACGCTCGCGGCCGGCTCGCCTTGAACGTCGCCATTCGAACGGCCATCTCGACGGACACGGAGATCCGCTACCACGCGGGGGGCGGAGTCACGTGGCCCTCCCTCGCCGAGCGCGAGCGGGAGGAGATCGGCTGGAAGGCCGAGGAGTTCCTGGCGCTGTTTCGGGGAGGAGCGGCGTGAGAGCTCCGACGGTGACTCTTCCCGTCGACGCCCCCGCGCTCGCGCGGGGAGTCGGATTCTTCGAAACCCTCTGGGTGCTCGACCGGCGTCCGGTCTTCTTCGAGGCGCACCTCGCGCGTCTCCGGACCTCGTGCGCGGCGCTCGCCGTTCCGGGGCCTCGGGCGTCGCGCGTCCGCGAGGCGACGCGGCGGGCGCTCGCCGAGTCGCGGCGGGGAGCCGAATACGGGATGCGGTGGTCGTACCTCGCCGTCGGCCGGGACCTCGACGCCGTGCGCTCGTGGCGATTCTTCGCGCAGCTCTTTCCGATTCCTCCGGAAATCCTCCGAAAGCGGCGCGGCGTGCGCGCGATCCTCCTTCCGCGCGGCTGGGAGCGCACGACGCCGCGCTGGAAGACGATCGACTACCGCGCCTCGATCGCGGGAGCGCGCCTGGCCCGCGGGAAATCGGCCGAAGAGGGGATCTTCCTCGACGCGCGCGGGCGAGTCCGGGAGGGGACCGCGAGCAACGTCTTCCTCCTTTCCGGCCGCCGCGCGGCGACCGCTCCAGTCTCCGCGGCCCTCCTTCCCGGCGTCGTCCGGTCCTGGGTTCTCGAGAACGCGTCCCGGGCGGGGCTCTCGATCGACGAGCGCACTTTCGCCGCCGAGCGCCTCTGCCGCGGCGGCTTCTTCACGTCATCCCTCACCGGAATCGCTCCGATCGAGTCGCTCGACGGAAAGGCGTGCGCGCCGCCGTCGCCGGCCCTCTCCGGCCTGCGAGAGCTCTACCGCGAAGCGGCCGACGCGACGATCTTTCGGTGAAGATCATCGCGGCGCTCGCCGCCGCGCTGCTCGCGAGCTCGGCGGTCCGGGGCGCCCCGCCCTCTCTCACGGTCACTCTCCTCGGCACGGGGAACCCGCGTCCCTCCGCGGCGCGCGGCGGGCCGGCGATCCTCGTCGAAGGGGGAGGCCGCGCCGTCCTGTTCGATGCCGGACGGGGCGCCGAAGAGGCGATCTTCGCGCACGACCCCGGGTCGAAGATCGACGCGTTGTTCCTCACGCATCTCCATTCGGACCACACCGTCGGGATTCCCGACGTGTGGCTGACCGGCTGGCTCTTCGGTCGCTCGACGCCCCTCCGGGTCTTCGGGCCGGCCGGGACTTCGGCGCTCTGCCGAGGACTCGAGCGCGCGTACGCTTTCGACGTCCACGTCCGACGCGACGTGGACGAGAGGCTTCCTCCTCACGGCGCCGACCTCGAGCCGCGCGAGCTCGGTGACGGCACGGTCGTCGTCGAAGGTCCGCTCCGGATCACGGCGTTCCTCGTCGATCACGGCCCCGTCCGTCCCGCGTTCGGCTACCGGGTGGACTCCGGCGGCCATTCGGTCGTCCTCTCCGGCGACACGCGGCCCTCCGACAACCTCGTGAAGCACGCCGGGGGCGTCGACGTCCTGATCCACGAAGTCATCGCCCCCGACGCCGAACGGCGCGGCGCGGCATCGTCCTTTTCGCTCGAGGAGCGCGAACGGATCATCGCGCATCACTCGACGCCGGAGCAGGCCGGAGAGGTCTTCGCAAAGGTCGCGCCGAAGCTCGCGGTCTACTCGCACATCGTCCCGTCGTTCGCGACGGTGGAAGACCTCGTCCCGCCGACCCGGAAGACCTATTCGGGCCCGCTCGAGGTCGGCGAGGACGGCATGACGATCGAGATCGGAGAGACGGTTCGGGTGAACCGGCCTCCGAAGCCCGTCTCCCGATAGAATGTCCTGGCGTTGATCTCGCGAAAATGGATCCTCTTCCCGGTCCTCGTGCTGGCGATTCTCCGTCCTGCCGGCGGCAAATCTCCGGATTCCGGCTCTCCGCCCGCGAAATCGGCGAGGCGGCGGTAACCATTCGCCCTCCGTCGGGCCGCATACCGTCGACTCGTTCACTCAGCGCTCTTGATCGCGATCGGGCGCCGGCTCGGCCGTCCTCGCCGTCTCGCGCTGAATTCGGTCGGCCGATTTCGTCTGCGGCCGGCCATAGAGCGCGGGAGCGATGTAGAAGCCTCGATCCCTGTCGGCTTTCTGTTCGCGGACCGCAATGGGATGAGCGCTGGCCCACGGGTCCTTGCGGACGCCCGTGACCTGCCACGAGACCTCCGCTCCGGGCACGCCGCCGGCGATCGTGAACTGGTTGTCGGCGATCTTCCTCGAGACGAAGAGGCCGGCCTGGGGCGTGCCGAGGGCCGTGAGTTGATAGCGGAAGTCTTTGTTCAGAGTTTCGAACCATTCGGGGAGTGAGACGGTGGCGACTCCGGTCGACCCGAGTGTCGCGACGCCGTCGTAGATGTTCTTCATTTCCGACGACCCGACGAAGGCGTGGGTGATCGTTTCGTTCTCCGGATCCGCGGGGTCGTCGAGCGTGACGACACCGGCGCCGGAAGTGTGGACGCTTCCATTGATCTCGACGCTTCCCGAGAAGCAACCCGCGTAGGGGCCACCGGAGACCGGGGGACTGCCGCATCCGAGAATGCCGTACACGCCGCCCGAGTCGCCTCGCACGCCGTTGGCTCCCGTTCCGTAAACGCCGATTGAGTTGCTCCCGTTGCCGAGGACGCCCGCCGCCTGACCGCCCAGGTACCCGTCATTTCCCGATGAGTTGTGGTGACCCCAGACTCCCGACGAAGAATTCGCGGAGGTCTTCCCGACGACCCCGGAGCTCGCGTTGCTGGTTCCGAAGACACCGTAATCCGGTCCGCCGAGGAAGCCGTCGTTGCTCGAACCGGTGTTGTGTCCCTGGACTCCGGCCCAGCTGCCCGTAGTTACACCGTAAACGCCGGCGTTGCCCCCGTTACCGCCCAGGGACGACTCGTATACCCCGGTCGTCGACGACGAGCCGCCGTATACACCGTAGTAGGGTCCGCCCAGGAAACCGCTGTTGCCGGTCGCCGAGTTGACGCCTCCCACCCCTCCGCCGTTGGCGTTGGTGTTGGTTCCGTAAACGCCGACCGACGTGTTGCTGCCGCCGGCGGCGGATATGCCCTCCACCCCGATGCCGGTCTGGCTGATTCCCTTGACACCGGTACCCGAACCGTTGCTGGTTCCGTAGACACCGTCGGCATTGCCGGGAGTGGCGCTTCCCCAGATCGAAACCCCGCTGTTGGCGGTGCTGTTGACGGCGAAGCCGGTTCCGCTGCTGAACGACCCCGTGTATGGAAGCGTCAGGCCGCCACCGCCCGCGGCCGCCGCGATCGTGATCGTGTTGCCGGCTTGCGTGAGTGTGACGTTCGAGCCACCCGCGATCGTGACACCATCGTGGAACCCGTTGACATTCGTGACGACCTGTCCGGCGGCGATCTTGGGAGCGGTGACGGCGCCCGTCGCGAGTTGCGTGTTGCCGACACCGCCGGCCGCGACGCCGAGCGGCACGGAGACGGTCCCGCTTCCGGCGAGCGTGTTGTCGTGGGCGACGGCGGTGAGGCCCGTTCCCGAGCCGGAGACGGCGTCGATGGTGATCGTCGACCCGTTGATGTTGACGGTTGTGTTGGCGCCGTGGGCGATCGTCAGCGCCCCGATCAGGCCGTTGAGCATGGTCACGCCGGGCGTGCCTCCGCCGAGCAGACCTTCCCGGAAGCTCATCTCGAACCCGGAGGAGTCCTGGGAGGTGTTGGCGACCTGGGCACCGGCGATGATCGCCGAACCTGTCCCGCCGGTGACCGTCGCCGTGATCCGGGCGTTGGTCGTGGCCACACCGGCGAAGAGATCCTTCACGTTCGTCTGAAGCTGCTCGTAGGGCTGCATGGGGTAGGCTTTTTGCCCGAGCATCGTCCCGTTCCCGTCGAAGAGCTGGACGTTGACGGTCGGCGAGCCGCCTCCGGTTTCGAGCAGCGCGAAGTTGTAGCGGAAGTTCTCGGCCCCTCCCTGATCGATCCCCTGGATCGAAGCGGATTGGCCGAGGGATATCGAGAAGCTCTTCGGGACCCCGGCGAAGAAGAGCCCTTCCGTGTCGCCCGGATCGGCTCCTGGAGGCTGGTTGTAGATCCGCTCGGCGACCAGGATTTCCCCGGTCGAGATCACGCGGGCGCCCCCGAGGGCGTTGGCGAGACCGAGCCTGGATTCGACGACGTTCTCGTAGACCTTCGTCTGGCCGGGCGCGAGGTCATCGGAGAAGGAAGCCGGCGAGGTGTTGGCCTGGTCCGATTTCAGGAAGTCGAACGTGAAGGAGACCGCGGCGGTGGTCAGGTTGGTCGCCCAGACGGTCGTGTAGAACTCGGCCCCGTTCTGCCCCGAAACCCGCCCCACGGCCGCGAGGTATTGCTCCTGAGACGGGAAACCGGCGAAAACCGCCGGCGCAACAATACACGAAATCAGGAATGCTCCGGCCGCCCTGGTCGTCGTTCGCATCGATTTCCTCCGTAGTCGTCCTCGATTCTACCCTTCCGGGGGGAAAGCTCGCCGTCGCGAAGGCCGCGCCCTTCGCGCGGCCCCGCGGAGTTCCTCCGTGCCGTCACGCATCCCTTCTCCGGGGCGGGATTCACCCGCGGAGTCGCTCTTCGGGTCGACGGGCGACCGGAGAAGGAGCTCTCGGGGAATCCGTCGCGCGACGACGTCCGCGCGCTGCTCCGCGCCCTCGACGGGCCGCGCTGAGTCTTTCCCGTCCGCTCAGAGGTAACTGAGCCAGGGATCGCGGCGCCGCGCCTTGAGCCCGGCGAACCACCGACACGGACGGTACAGCACCACGACCACGGCGGCCCAGGCGAGATAGACGACCGGAAGGCCGAATCCCGCGCCGGGCGGCGGATTCGCCGTGAGCGCCGCCGGTCCGAACGCGAGGAGCAGGGCGGCGATCGCCGCCGCGTGAACGAGCGGGACGTGGAGCACGTAATAGAAGAACGGCACGCGGCCGTACACGACGACCCGGGAGCCGAAAACGCCCGGCGGCCGTTCGAGGAAGGCGAGGAGAAGGATCGCGGGCCCCAGCGTCATGAGGAGATAGAGGAGCGACGGAGGATATTTCTCGCACTTCAGAAAATCCATCGCCGTGAGCACGGCGTTCCTCTGCGGCGCCCAGCGGCGCGGATCTCCGTAGACGTTTGCCCCGCGAAGCGCCACGAAAAGGAGCGAGAGCCCCGCGCCGAGCCGCACGAGGAACCGCTTGCGCCGCCCGGCCTCCCAGGCATACACGCCGCCGAACGCGTAGCCCGCGGCGATCACGCCGACCCAGGGGATCAGCGGGTAGACGACCAGGAACGCGTGGCCTCCCGGCTGCGCGATCGGATCCCACGACGCCACGTGGAGCACGTTCCAGATCCAGGCCGCCGGGCCGAACGCGGACGGCCGGATGCCGTCGAGGAGGTCGTGCCCGGCGATGATCGCGATCCCGATCGTCCCGACGGCGGCGGGGGAGAGGCGAACGAGGAGCGCGAGGAAAACCATCGACCAGCCGATCGCCCAGATCACCTGGAGGACGATCGCGTGGAGGCCGGGATCGAACGACCAGCCGAACGAGACGAGCGTGACCTCGACGAGGACGAGCCAGAGGCCGCGCGTCCACAGGAACCGCGTGAGCTCGGCCGGCGAGCGGCCGCGCGAGAGCGACAGCCGCGCGCCGGTGCCTGCGAGGAAGACGAAGACCGGGGCGCAGAAATGCGTGATCCAGCGGGTGAAAAAGAGCGCCGGCGTCGTCCGGGCGAGATCGAGCGGATCGAACCGCGCGTTCGAGAAATAGTCCCGCGCGTGGTCGAGCGCCATGAGGATCATGACGACGCCGCGGAGGACGTCGACCGAATCGATCCGGCGTCGCGCCGGCGCCGGGTGCGTGAGCCCGCTCGCGGTCGTCGCCATCACGCCTTCGCCCGGCCGCCTCCCGCGGGACTCAGTGCGACGGGGACGCGGCGCCATTCACGGGACCGCCGGGCCGCTTCCGGAGTGTTCCTGGACTGGCGGAGAGCCCCTCGGCGGTGACGTAGATGGGCTCGATGTCGGTGGGGACGCCGGCGAGACGGTCGATGGCCTTCCGGACTTCCGGGCGCAGCACCGCGAGCTCCCCCATCATCTCCTTCGTTCCGGCGTAGTCGCCGGTTGCTTCGAGCGTCAGGAGGACGTGATCGAGATCCGATACGGCCTGCTTGATCTTCCCGAAATCGACCGCGAACGTCCCGTCGGGGCGGGCGACGTACCCTCCCTTGTCGAGGAGATAGTTGGTCTGCATCGCCTGCCCGCGCGCGTGCGCGTCCTGGAGCCCGAAGTGCAGCGTCCGGAACGCCGACGCGAGCACGGTCGTGTAGAGCTTGCGCTCCTCGCCCGCTCCGCCCGGGATCGCCTTCGTGTCCATCATGCGCTGGAGAGCGACCATGCCGGTCACGTCGGCCTTCGCCTCCTCGATCGCGCTGTAGAGGTCCTTCAGCTCGAGCCTCGGATTCGTCCGGCGCCCGTCGACGTCGATCTGATGGGGGCCGAGGCCGTGGGTCAGCTCGTGCGCCAGGATCCACGTGAAGAACATGTCGAAATCGACGTCCTTCCGGTCGGCCGGGGCGAGCACGACCATCGAGATCGGAAGGAGGGTCTTCTGGAACTTCGCCTGCTGGATGTTCCGGAGGAGGATCCTCTTGCTTCCCTTCTGCTGGATGACGCGGTCGTCGTTGGGCAGGTTGTAGGCCGCCGTCGCGATCCCGTGATTGCCGTCGCCCGCGGCGAAGAGCTCGTTGACGACGCGGATGGGGGAGGCGGCGCCGAGCTTCGCCACGCGGTATTTCGGATCTTCCGGAAGGTGGTCCTCGACGTCCTGCAGGTGCTTCGAGAAGAACGCGAGCTTCGCGGTCTCCTGCTCGTCCCGGATCGTGACGTAGGCCTCGAACGCGGCCTTGTAGCCGAAGAGCCCGTCGTTGTAGGTCTCGTACGGGCCGATCGTGACGTCGATCGGCGCGTCGAGGTCCATCCAGGCGATGTCGCTCTCGTAGTAGTCGTTCGAGAGGAACGCGGCGGCCCGCGCCGTCAGGAACCGGCGCAGCGTCGCGTTCTCGGTCGCGGCGGCCGCTTCCCGGAGCAGCCCGGCGGCGCGCTCGAGGTCCTCGCGATATTCGCGGCCGTAAGGAATGACGGTCAGCCCGCGGGAAGCGTCCCGCCGGATGACGGTGTAGAACCCCTTCGCCTGCTCCTGGTCGGCGGGGGAAAGGGCCTTGAGCCAGGATTCGAACTCGCCCTTCGTCATGTCCTCCGGATAGAAATTCGCGCCGGCGGGCTTCGTCGGCGGAACGCCCGGAAGGAAGGCCGTGTAGCCGTCGATTTCGGACCAGGGCCCCTTGTTCATCCAGAAGTAGTGGTATCGGGCGCGTCCGAGCGCCGACCCGTCGGCGCGGAGCTTCGCCGCGAGCGCGCGGTTCCCGCTCCAGAGCTGGCCGAGGAAGATGTCGTTGACGATCCGGGACGCGTCGACGAGTCGAGGCAGGGCTCGCCGGTCGCCCGCAGACAGATGCGAGAGGTCGACCCGCATCGGGGTCGGCGTGAGCCGCGCCGCCATGCGGTCGAGGGCGGCCGCGTCGGGAACCGGGGGCGGCGCCGCGGCGAAGGCCGCACCGGCCGCGACCGCGAGACCGAGAACCAGAGCCGTCTTCTTCATCGATCCTCCTCCCGTGCCGCCGGAATTCTATTGCAGGGCGCGGAAGGGGCTTCGGCGATCAGGCGGGGAGACGCTCGACGTCGACGCGCGCGTCGTTGAAGCACGCGCCGCCGCCGAGATCCGCGAGCGTGTCCGGGCAGAGCGCGTTCGCGGTCCGGCCGTTGATCGTGTGCTTCGCCCACAGACCTTTCGGCAGGCGGACGACTCCCGGCCGGACTTCGGGAGTGACCCGCGCGAACGTCGCGACCTCGCCGAGCGCGTTGAAGGCCCGCACCCGGTCGCCGTCGGCGATCGATCGGCATTTCGCGTCTTCGGGGTGGATATCGAGCCCGACCAGGCCCTCGACGAGCTCTCCGAGGGTGGAGCTGATCGTCCGGTCGGAAGCGGGGGAGATGAGCGCGAGCGGAAAGCGCGGGTCGTCGGGCAGCTCGCGAAGCGCATAGAGGCCCTCCGGCGCTTCCCGGTCGAGCTCCTCGGGAAAGAGGTGCACCCGGCCGTCGGAGGTGCGCGGGAAGACGTCGACGAACTGGACGGGGCGTGCTCCGGAGCCGGGGTAGGCGACGCCGTCCGTGTCGAGCTGGCGGCGGATCTCCGCGGCTCGCGGACTGCCGGCCAGGATCGCCTCCGCGAGCGCTTCCTCGGTCTCGGGGTCCCCCGGGCGGGAAAGACCGGTTCGCCGACAGAGCTCCGCGAAGACCTCGGCATTGGAACGGGATTCGCCCGCCGGGAGCGCGACGGCCGCGGCGTCGTGGAGCGCATAGGCGCCGTAACCGCGGGACATCTCCCGGTGCTCGAAGAAGGAGGTCGCGGGAAGGACGACGTCGGCGTGCCGCGCCGTGTCGGTCATCACCTGGTCGAAGACGACCGTGAACAGGTCGTCCCGCGCGAGCCCGGCCCTCACCTTCTCCTGGTTCGGCGTCGTCGCGAGCGCGTTCGAGTTGTAGACGAAGAGGACCTTCACCGGCGGGGCCGCGTCGGAAGCGAGCGCCTCGCCGAGGCGATTCATGTTGACGATGCGGGTCGAGGGAACGGGCGCCCCGGCCGCCGCCGTCGAGTCGAGGTCCCACGCGGCGGAATTGCTCATCGTGTAGCCGCCGCCCCGAATGCCGAACTTTCCCGCGACCGCCGGCAGCGCGAGGACCGCCGCCGCCGCGGATCCGCCGCTTCGGTTGCGCTCGAGGCCCCAGCCGCAGCGAACGACGGCGGGCGAGGACTCCGCGTACCAGTCCGCGAGGCGCTCGAGATCTTCCGCGGCGACCCCTGCGATTTCGGCCGCCCGCGCGATCGACCACGCCCGGGCCGACTCGCGCAGGCGCTCCGCGCCGGTCGCGTGCGCTTCCAGAAAGCGGCGATCCGCGCTTCCCGAATCGAAGAGCCGGCCGATCAGCGCGAGCGCGACGGCGAGGTCGGTCCCGGGCCGCACCGCGAGGTGCAGGTCCGCGCGGCGCGCGAGCGGCGTCTTCCGGGGATCGACGACGACGAGCCGCGCGCCCCGCCGCTGCGCCTCGTGGATCTTCGGGACCAGGTGGATCCCGGTGACGGACGGATTGGCGCCCCAGAGAAGGATGAGGCGCGCCTCCGGGTAATCCTCGAACGACACCCCCGGCATCTTCCCGTAGAGCCCCTGCGCCGCCGCGCCGGTGGGCGCCGCGCAGACCGTCCTCGCGAGGCGCGACGCGCCGAGCCGGCGAAAGAGGCGTTGGTCGGTCGCGCCCTGGGAGAGATAGCCGTTGGACCCGCCGTAAAAGTAGGGAAGGATCGACTCGCCCCCGAACCGCTCGCGCGCCTCGAGGAGCCGCCGGGCGACCGTCTCGAGCGCCTCGTCCCACGAAATCGGATGGAACGCCCCGGATCCCCTGGGCCCGGCTCGCGCCAGCGGATGGAGAACGCGATCGGGACCGTACAGCCGTTCGGGGAACCGGCGAACCTTCGCGCAGATGTATCCCTCCGTGACGGGGTTGACGCGGCTGCCGCCGACGGAGACGACCCGGCCCTCCTCGACGCCGACGGCGAGGCTGCACGAATCCGGGCAGTCGAGCGGGCAGGCGCTCGGAAGCATCGGCACGGAGGAATTATCGGCGAGGCGAGGCTCCCCCAGGGGGCCGTTTTGGGAGAGCTCGCCGGACCTGTTGAAACTCGAAACAAGATCGAATACCCGAATTTCCAAGGACGAAACCTCGAATCGCGATGGCCGCGTGCTCGCATTTCGTGTATTAATCTTTCGCCTTCGCTGTTTCGGTCATTTGAATCGTTGGAATCGTCGATTTGTTTCGGGTTTAGAGCTTCGGATTTCGGATTCCCTCACTCCTGCTCGACCTTCGGCAGGGGCGCGCGCGACACGACCAGTCCGGCGAAGATCAGCGCCGCGGCGATCGCCGCCTTCGCCGTCGGGAGCTCTCCCAGCCACACGATCGAAAGAGCCGTCGCCACGACGGGCTGCAGCGTGACGAAGACCGCGACGCGGGAGGCGTGCGTGCGCGCGAGCGCCCAGGCGTTCAGGACGTAGGCGGCGACGGAGGCGAAGACGATCACGGCCGCCACACAGAGCCACGCGATCGGGGCGACCCGCGAGTAGCGCATGCGCGCGAGCGGCACCGCGGCGAAGAGGAAGACGGGGACCGCTCCCATCTGGAACGTGACGCGGATGAAGGTCAACGCCGAATACTTCTTCAGCAGGTCGCGGGAGAGAACGAGATAGAGCGAATAGCACGATGCGTTGGTCATGAGGAGGACGTCTCCCAGGAAGAGGTCGCTCCGCCAGTCGAACCGGCCCGCTCCGACGAGGAACAGCGCGCCCCCGAGCGCGGCGGCGCAGCCCGCGATCTTCCGGGGAGCGGCCGATTCGCGCCCGGCCATGATCGCGAAGCCGAGCGTCAGGACGGGAATCGTGGTCATCAGGATCGCGGCGTTGATCGCGGTCGAGAGATGGAGCCCGGTGATGAAGAAGATCTGGTTCACCGACACGCCGAGAAAGGAGAGGAGCCAGAACCGCGGGCGGTCCTCTCGGGCGATCGGCTCCCGGGGGAGCCCGAGCGAGATCAGCGCCAGCAGGATCGAGGCGCCCGCCACGCGGAAGAACGCGAAGGGAAGAGGAGGAATGGACCGCAGCGCGATCTTTCCGATCACGGGAAAGACGCCGAGAAAGAACTGCGCGAGGAGCATCGCGCCGAACACCGCGAGCTCGGAGGAGCGTTCCGCCGGGTTCGGGAGCGGAGGCGGCCGCGAAGTCACGAGAGCGGCTCGACGCTCGCCGTGCGTCCGGCGCCCTCCTCCGAGAGCACGGCGCCGTCGGCCACGTCGCGGGCGGCGTATCCCAGCGCGACCGCGGCGTTCTCCCAGACCGCGGACGAAGTCACCCGGCCCCGTTCCTGCTCCGGGCTGGCCGGGAGGAAAAGGCGGGTCCCGGGGGCGACCGGATCGCTTCCCTCGAAGAGGAAGCGGACGAGACGCCGCGGCGTTCGGCCGTAGGTCCGCATGCGGGCGACGACTTCCTGCCCGACGTAGCACCCCTTCGTCGTCGAGACCGCGTCGGCGAGTCCGGCCTCGTCGGGCGTCCGGCTCTCGTCGATGTCTTTCCCGTCGGCGGCCCGGCCCGCCCGGATTCGCCTCGCCTCCGCCTCTTCTTCGGCGATGGGCGGGCCGCCGGAAGCGGCGAGCCGGGATTCCACCGCTTCCGCCCCGGCGCTCTCAACGAGCCAGGTCGCCTCGAGATCGAAGAAGGGAGGCCAGGCGTCGGCGCCGGGAGGAGGCGGCGGCGGTTCCGGCCCGTACAGGTCGAAACGCACGAGCGGGCCGGCGTCTTCGACGCGTGCGTCCTGGAACACGGCGTATTTCCGAAAATGGGCGGCCGCGCGATCGACGCGTCCGGCGGCGAGGAGCAGGCGGATCCGTTCGCCCCGGGGCGCGGCGCGAAACGTGAAGAGCACCTTTCCGACGGGCGAGAGGGCCGCCGCCCGGAGGGCCGCTCCGGGGGAGAGCGTCCGGAGATCGTTCGTCGTCAGCCCCTGCAGAAAGGCGATCCGGTCCCGTCCCGACACGTCGAGCGCGCCGGCGGGACGGCGGCGATACCGGAACAGACCCTTCACTTGCGGCGGCGTTTCTTCGGAGCGGGATGCGAGATCGGATTCTGCGCGATCGCGAAACGGATTTCCCGCAGGGTCATGTCCGCCGAGATCCGCGCGTCTTCCGACCACTTCCGCCCCCCCGGCAGGTCCCCGTTCCGGTGCCGCTGGCGGGCTTCGGCGAGCTTCGCGCGTGCGCCGACGAGGTCGCGCCGAAACATCTCGATCTGTCTGGCGTCGACGTGCTCCGATTCCGCCATCGAGATTTCCTGCTCCGCGTCGGTGAGCTGTCGTTCGGTCGCCTCGAGATTGACCTCGAGCGCCTCGAGCATCTTGGCGCGGTTGTCGGCGGTCATCGCGATCGCGGCGCGCGACCGTGCCTCCGACTCCCGCGCGACGACGCGGGCGTCGTCGTACTTGCGCTTTCGCGCCAGCTCCTCCGCTTCGTGGAGGGTGCGCTGCGCCTCCGCGAACGAGGAAGGCGCGTAGGTCGGCGCCCGGGCGGCCTCCGCTTCGGCGAGCCGGCGCCTCGCCGCGTCGAGCTCTCGGGTGGGCCGCCGCGCGCAGGCGACGAGCAGGAGGAGCGCCGCGGCGGCGCCGACGATTCGGGTGCGCATATGATCTAAGAATATGACAGCCCCCTCGGCGGCGAGGACGGGGGGGCGGAGGGGCCGTCTGGCCGGAGAGCCTGAAAGTCTTTTCGCTTCAGGAGAATCGCCCCTGTGGAGGAACATCAGCGTTGGCACGGACCTCGCACCTGTGCCGGCCGGAGGTTGCTTGATGAGAATGCCCACACCCTGGTGGATTCGCCTTTCGATTTCCGCGGCCGCGGTCGCGGTCCTCTTCCCCCCGTCGGTAAGGGCTCAGAACGACGGCGGCCAGCCCTACGGCGGCCAGACCCCCGACGATATCCAGCAGACGGTCGCCCGGATCGCCTATGTCGACGGGAACGACGCCTCGTACAGCCGCGGCGACGACCCCGACAACTGGCAGGCCGCCGTCGTCAACGTCCCGGTCACGCTCGGAGACCGCGTCTACACGGGCGACGGAACCCGGATGGAGCTGCAGGTCCATGGGGGCGCGTTCGTCCGCCTCGCGCCGCAGACTGATCTCACCGCGCTCAACCTCACCGACGACGTCAAGCAGCTCTCGCTCTCCTCCGGCACGGCATCGTTCCGCGTGCCGCGCCTCCGCAGCGACGAGGTCTTCGAGGTCGACACGCCCAACGGGGCGGTGACCCTCGACACGCCGGGCAATTACCGGGTCGACGTCGACCCGAACGGGAGTTCGCGGGTCGCCGTCCAGAGCGGCCACGTGACGGTTTCGGCCGACGGCGGCGAGATCCCCGTCTCCTCCGGAAACGAGATCTCGATTCAGGGCTTCGACAATCCGTCCTACGACGTCGTGCGGCTCGGGGGCGTCGATCAATGGGACCGGTGGGTGGGCACCCGTGACGCGCGTTTCGGGCGGGGCGCGTCTTACCAATACGTCAACGCCGACATCGTCGGCGCCCAGGATCTCGATCAGTACGGCCGATGGGACGACGTGCCGCAGTACGGCCGCGTCTGGACTCCCGCGTCCGTCGCGGTCGGCTGGACGCCGTACAGCAACGGCCAGTGGATGTGGCAGGACCCCTGGGGATGGACGTGGGTCGGGGCCGAGCCGTGGGGCTGGGCGCCCTACCACTACGGGCGCTGGGTCACCTATTCGTCTCGATGGTACTGGGTCCCCGCAGGGCCTCGAGCAGCCGTCGCCTACTCCCCGGCGCTCGTCGGCTTCGTCGGCGGCGGGCCGGGCTTCTCCGCGTCCTTCTCGGCCGGAGGAGGGGGCTATGTCGGCTGGTTCCCGCTCGCCCCGCAGGATCCCTTCAACCCGTGGTGGGGCCCGCAGCGCGTCGCCGCGGCGCGCGTGACGAACGTCACGTACGTGAACCAGACCTACGTCACCGTCGTCAACCAGAACACGTTCGTCTCGGGCGGCTCCGTCGCCCGGAACGCGGTCCGTGACCCCCAGATCGTTCGACAGGTCCGTTCGGCCGCGGTCGTTCGCGGTCCCATCCCCATCGTTCCGACGATGGCGTCGCTGAGGTTCGCCGGCTCGGCCTCCCGCCCGGCGGCTCGTCCGCCGGCCGTCGCGGCACGGCGCGCGGTCGTAACCCGTGTGGCGCCTCCTCCGGCTCCCGCGTCGTTCCAGGCGAAGGCCCGGTTGATCCAGCAGAACCACGGCGCTCCTGTGGCGCCGCGAGCCGCCGCCCAGCTTTCGATCCAGGCGCCCGGCGGCGCCCGCGCGTCGGCTCCGATTCGGCCGGCGGCGGTCGCCGCTCAGGGCCGGGTCGGTCCGACGCCCCGCCATGCGGACGCGAGCGTTCGGCCGCAGCCGATCACGGCGCCGCGGGGAAAGGCTCTCGCGACTTCCGATCGGCCGATCGCCGCAAACCCTTCCGTGGGCGCGCAGCCCGCCCCGGCTCCCATGCGCATCGCGCCGGGCGCGGTGGCGGCGAGCCCGGCTCCGAAGGGCGGGCCGGCTCCGGCGCCCGCCCCGCCCGCGGGCGAGGCGTGGCGTCAGCGGCGGGTCCCTCCCGGGCAGCAACAGCAGCAGACTCCTCCGCCATCGGAGGCTCGTCCCCCGGGCCGAAACCCCGCGGCCGAGGCGACCCCGCCTCCGCCGGCGCGGGAAGCTGCGCCGTCCCGCTCCGAGGCCGCTCCTCCTCCGCGGCACGCGCCGCCGCCTCCTCAAAGAGAGGCGCCGCCGCCTCCGCAGAGGGAAGCTCCGCCGCCTCCCCGACGCGAGGCCGCTCCCGAGCCGCGTTCCGCGCCGCCGGCCGCCGAGGGGGGCAAGGCGGCTCCCCGGGCGCAGCCGCCGGCCAAGGGCAACGAGAAGAACAAAGGGACCGACAAGAACAAGGAAAAGGACCACAAGAAGGAAGAGCCGCCTCCGCCGCCTTCTCTCTGAAATCCTCTCGAGACGAAAAACGCCCGCTCCGGCGGGCGTTTTCCTTTTTCGGGGCAGTGCGCCTTTCCGCTATTTCGGCTCGATCGAGAGCTGCAGCTTCGCGCTCCGGGCGGCGACGATGTCGAGGGTCCGCATCCGCACCCAGACGCGGATGCTGTCGTCGAGCTTGCCGGCAGCGACCGAGTCGCTCTTGTCCCCCTTGCCGACGACCGTCCCGTCCGGGCCGATGACTTCGACGGCGATTCGCATCTTCGCTTTGTGGTCGAGATCGCGGTTTTCGACGGCGAAATGCCAGAACGTCAGATGCGTGTCCTTGAGATCTTTCGTCTTCGCCTTCTCGACGTCGTCGGCGTCGGGGTAGTGCTGGATCTCGAGGGTGGTGATCTTCGCCTTCCCCTCGCCGAAGTTGATGTGCACGACCTGGTCGCGCTTCGGCATCGGGATCGTTCTCTCCGTTTCGGCCGCGCCGAGCGCTGCCGCGGCGGAGAGGATCGCGGAAGCGATCAGGATCTTCTTCATGCCCGCTCCTTTCTCGCGCGGAGTCTACCGCGCGCGTCCGGCGGATCGGGGATAATCGGGGGATGGAAGATTCCGAGGGCCGCCCCGAGACCCATGTCGTCGACGTCTTCATGATGTCGGTCAAGTGCGGGAATTGCGAGAAGTACCAGACGATCGTCTCCTTCGAGAAACGCGGCGACCTCAACGTCTACAAGTACGAGTGCGACTGGGACGCGTCTCCGGATTGCGACCCGAACGTCACCCGGACGATCGTCGAGGTGCCGCAGCACGTCGACAACTCGACGCGGCGGCACGAAGAGGTCTCGTATCCGGCGAAGCCGGAGGAACCGGCGGGCGGGTAAGCCCTACTTCTTCCGGACCACGGGTTTCGCGTCGACCGCGATCGACCGGGGCCCCTCTTTCGCGAACGACCGCACGGCGAAGAACGCGTCGTCGATCGTGAGCGGGACTTCATAAGATCCCGGCGATTCGACCTCCTTGATCACCGTCCAGCGCCGTTCGGTCGTGTCCCGCGCGAGGATGTCGAATCCGCCGCGGTCGGGATCGTCGACAGCGGAAAAAGTCACCGTCGCGCGAGGCGCGACCGCGCCTTCGACGATCACGTCTTCCGGGGGGGCGGGCGCGTTCGCGAGGAAATCGAGGGTGACGGCATTCACGTGGGCGACGTCGGCGAGGAGCTCGAAATCCATGAACTTCGGGAGGTCGCCGTATTCGATCCCGTTCTCCACGCGCGGCGTCTGGTGCTGGTGCCGGTAGTCCTCTTTCGGTTCGCAGAATCGGACCGCCGGCAGGCCGGCCTCGACGAACGGAAGGTGATCACCCCCGCGGCCGAACCGGTCCCTGCGGAAGACGGGCCGCACTCCGCCGACGAATTCCTCGATCCAGAGCCCAAGCTCGCGAGAAACGGAGAACGGATCGGTATCGGAGAAGACGCGAGGACGGCGGTCCGGAGACCCGTTCGTCGCTCCGACGATGTCGTTGTTGAGCATCGCGCCGACCGTGTATCCCTGCCCGCGCACCCATTCGAGGAGCCGTTTTCCCCCGAGGAGTCCCTGTTCCTCTCCCGAAACGGCGGCGAAGATGAGCGTGGCGCCATGCCCCCTCTTGCCGATCAGCGCCGCGGATACGAGCGAAACCGCCGTACCGGAAGCGTCGTCGTCGGCGCCCGGAGCGTCGCAATCCGGGCTCATGACGTCGGAACACATCGAATCGAAGTGCCCCGAGACCAGGAACGCCGTCTTCTTGCGGACGGGATCGATCCCGTCCACGACGAGATAGACGTTCTGGAGCGGAGCCGGCCCGTGCGTCCTCGCCGACGATGCTTCGAAACGATCGATCACGATGCGGGCGCCGTCGGGTTTCACCGACTCGAAGTACCGCACGATGCGGTCGCGAGCGCAGCCGATGCCGCGCGCGGGATCGGTCCAGGAAGAGAGCGAATTTCGCGTGCCGCACGCGACGAGACTCTCGTCGATCTTCTTCACGTCGTCGGCCGAGGGCGCGTCGGGAGGCGGGATCCCGTTCGCCGCCACGGAACGAGCGGATGCCCACGCGAGAACGGCGCCGACTCCGAACGCGATCGCGGTCTTCTTCATGGCTCGAATGTATCGCAAGGGAACTCCGATCGAGGCTCGTGACCGGCGCAGCGGCGCACCGGCAGCGCCGGGAAGCGGGGGTACTCCGGATCGGTGAAGGAGCGGTCGCAGCGCCAGAAGATCGATCCCCGGTCGGAGGCGAGGCGCGTGGAGCGGCGGCAGCTCGCGCAGAGCCCCGCGCGCTCCTCTTCCGGGGTTCTCAATCCCGCTGAAGGAGGAGCTCGGCCGCGAGCGTGCCCTGACAGACCTTCACGACGGGTCCGGCGATCGAAACGGCGCCCGTGGCGTCGATCTCGACGCGCAGCCGGCCGCCCGGCATCTCGACGTCGAGAGACGGCCCCGCGAGCCCCAGACGATGCACGGTCGCGGCGGCCGCCGCGCTGCTCGTGCCGGAGGAGAGCGTGTAGCCGGCGCCCCGCTCCCAGATCTCGAGCCGGATCCGCCCCGGATCCAGGACCTGCACGAACTGCACGTTCGTCCGGTCGGGAAAACGCGGGTCCGTCTCGAGGACGGGGCCGAGCTCGCGCGTCTCCTCCGCGGAGATCCGCGGGAGGACGATCACGCAGTGGGGATTCCCGACGGTCACCGCGCTGAAACGGTACGTCCGGGCGCCGGCCCGGATCTCCTCGTTGAGCACCTCGCGCGGCGGCCCCGCGACGGGGATGTCGGCGCTCGAGAAGCTCGGGCGGCCGAGCGCCAGGGAAACCTCGGCGCCGCGGGAGTCCACGACCCCGTGCGACCGGCCGGAGGCGGTCTCGATGTCGACGCCTTCGTCGTTGATGTATCCGCAATCCCAGAGATACCGCGCGAAGATCCGGACGCCGTTGCCGCTCATCCCCGCCTCGGTTCCGTCGGGATTGAAGATGCGCACCGCGTAGCGGCGGTTTTCCGGCCGGATCGTCGCCCAGAGGATGCCGTCGGCGCCGACGCCCGTGTGCGGGCGGCACACCCGGCGGATCTCGTCCGGGCCGAGCTCCCGGTCGAAGTTCGACGACGCGAGGACGAGGTAGTCGTTCCCGAGGGCGTGGTATTTCGAGAATTGCATCGGGGGCCCCCCGGCGCGGGGATTGTACGCCTCTTTTCCGCCGCGGCCGCCGCGGTTTGACTGCGGCAGGGCGTTCGCGCAGAATCCGCCGACCGATGACGCTCCGCACCATCCGGGCCGGCGAGCTCGCCGAGACCCTCTTTTCCCGCTTCGTCGAGGAGCTCGCCGGGAAGTTCGACGATCCCTCGCTCGATCGCAACGACGTGGCGCGCGACGCGCTCGCGCAGATCTACGGGCACCCGTCGGACCCCGGCGGTCCGCTCGGCGGGAGAGTGGTCGGCGTCTCGTTCGATCCTCGCAACGCGTCGCTCGAGGCGGAGTACTACAAGGAAATCGACCCCGGGAAGTGGGCGCGCGTCAAGCCCCTCCTCTGGTTCTGGCAGATGTTCGACCATTCGCCGGTCGGGCGGAACGTGCTCCTCGGCACCCGGATGCGCGCGATGCTCGCGGCGCGGGTGTTCCGCCGATGCGGGCGAAACGTCCGGATCTTCCACGACTGCGAGTTCTCGTTCGGCTACAACCTGTCGGTGGGAGACGACGTGACGATCCACCGAAACGTGCTGATCGACGACCGGGGCGAGGTCGTGATCGGGAACAACGTCTCGATCTCCGACTACGCGAACATCTATTCGCATGCGCACGCGGTCGAGGACATCAACGACGTGTCGCTCGGGAAGACCGTGATCGGCGACAACGTGCGGATCACCTATCACTCCACGGTGTTCTCCGACGTCAAGATCGGCCACGACGCGATGCTCGGGTCGCACGGCGTCGCCAACAAGGACGTTCCGGACTTCGAGATCTTCGGCGGCGTGCCCGCGAGGAAGATCGCGCAAAAAAAAGGTCACGCTTAGAGCGTTGGCGAAGTCGCGGGCCGGCCGCCGGGTTCAGGCGATCGCCTCGCGCCGCTCGACTCGGCGGCCCTCGACGCTGACCACGGGTCGTATTGAGGCGGCGCGGCCGCAGACCGGAAACGCCCGCGACCGCCCGGCCCGGCGGAAAAGCGGGTTCGACTTCCTCCTCGCCGGTAGAATCCCCCCGTGCTGCGCGATCTCACGATTCGAAATCTCGCGATCGTCGAGGACCTTTCGCTCGAGCTCGGCCCGGGTTTCACGGCGATCACGGGGGAAACCGGCGCCGGGAAGTCGATCCTCGTCGACGCGCTCACGCTCGTCTCGGGCGGCCGGGCGTCGGCGGACCTGATCCGGCACGAGTCCGACCGGCTGACGGTCTCCGCGCGCTTCGACGGCGTCGACGGCGCTCCCCTCGAGGAGGCGGGAATCGCCGCTCCGGACGGAGAAATCGTCGTGCGGCGCGAGATCGGCGCCGACGGAAAGGGGCGAGCCTTCGTCAACGACGCCCCCGTCGCGGCGCGAACGGTCGCCGCGATCGGAGAACGGCTCATCGCGATCCACGGCCAGGGTGGGGAACGGCGGCTGCTCGACGCCGACGCGGCGGTCGATCTCGTCGACGCCTTCGGCGCGCTCGAGGAGAAGGCCGGAGAGACCGAACGCCTCGCCCGCAGATTCCGCGACATCGAGAAACGCCGGGAAGAGCTCGCGGGATCCCGGCGCGAACGCGACCGCCGGCTCGACCTGCTCGGTTTCGAGATCGCCGAGATCGACGCGGCGAAGCTCGAGGGACTCGACGAGGAGGCGCTCGCGAGCGAACGCAACCTCCTGCTCCACGCCGACCGGGTCCGGCAGCTCGGCGAGGCGGCCGCCGCGGCGCTCTCGGAGGACGAAGGCTCGGCGCTCGACCGGATCGGCGAAGCGCATCGCGCGGCGGCCGAGCTCGCCCGGATCGACGGATCGTTCGCCGAAGTCGAGAGCGAGATCGCCGAGATCAAGGCGCGGGCGTCCGACGTCGCTTCCCTGGTCGGCGCCGCCGCCGCGCGCATCGAGGCGGATCCGGAACGGCTGGCCGAGGCCGAGGACCGGCTCGCGAAGCTCGCGCGGCTCAAGAAGAAATACGGCGCCACCGTGTCCGAGGTCCTCGCGTACCGGATGAGCGCCGGCGTCGAACTCGACACGCTCACGAACCTCGACGACGCCCTCGACGAGCTCGCGAAGACGGGCTCGGCGGCGCTCGCCGCGTACGACGAGGCGGCGCGAGCGCTGTCGGCGGGACGCCGCGAGGCGGCGCGGAAACTCTCCGCCGCCGTGCAGAAGAGCCTCGCCGAGCTCGCGATGGAGAAAGCGAGCTTTCGGGTCGAGCTGTCGGGCGAGCCTTCGCCCGCCTCGCCGGGAGGACGCGAGCGGGTGGAGATCCTCTTCTCGGGAAACCCGGGCGAGCCGGAGCGGCCGCTTTCGAAGATCGCCTCGGGCGGGGAGCTCTCGCGGGTCCAGCTCGCGATCGAATCCGTGCTCCTCGCCGGGAGGCGGGGCCGGACGCGCCCGCGGGGCCGCACCCTCGTCTTCGACGAGGTGGACGCGGGAATCGGCGGCCGGATCGCGGAAGTCGTCGCGCGGAAGCTCGCCTCGCTTTCCGAGAACGACCAGGTCCTCTGCGTGACGCACGTTCCTCAGATCGCGGCCCGGGCGGGGCGCCACCTGCGCGCGGTCAAGAGGGTGGCCGGCGGGAGGACGCGGGCGGCGGTCGAGGAGCTCTCCGGCGAAGAGCGCGTCGAGGAAATCGCGCGGATGCTCGCCGGCGCGACCGTGACGCCGACGGCGCGCGCCCACGCCCGCGCGCTGCTGGCGGCGCGATGACGGACGGGCGCCACTCCCGCTCGGAGCGGTTCGCCGGAATCGGGGCCGTCGGACAGCGGCGCATCGCGGATTCGCGGCTCGCGATCGTCGGAGTCGGCGCCGTTGGATCGGTCGCCGCGGAAATCGCCGTGCGCTCCGGCTTCGGCGCCGTGACCCTCGTCGACCGGGACGTCGTGGAGGAGTCGAATCTCCAGCGGCAGTTCCTGTTCGACGCCGAGGACGCGCGCGCCGGCTCTCCGAAAGCGGAAGCCGCCGCCCGGCGGCTCTCCCGGATCGACGCTCACGTCGCGCTCCGCGCGGAGGTCGCCGACCTCACCTCCGGCAACGTCGAGACGCTCCTCGGCGGCCACGACGTCCTGCTCGACGGCTGCGACAATTTCGAGACGCGCCTCATCGTCTCCGATTTCGGGAAGAAGAACGGCGTGCCCACCGTCTACGCGGCGGCGGTCGGTTCCGAGGGCATCGTCTCGGTTTCGATGCCGGGGCCGGAATGGCCCTGTCTGCGCTGCTATCTCGGGGCGCTGCCGCCCGCCGGCTCCTCGCCGACGTGCGACACCGAGGGGATCGTTCCTTCCCTCCCGCCTCTCGTGGCCGCGCTCGCGATGAGCGAGGCGCTTCGGATCGCGGCCGGGAGACGGCCGTCGCACGGGGTGCTCACGTTCTCGGTGTGGGAGGGGGACATCCGTCCGGTCCGGGCTTTCGCGAAGGCGCGGCCCCGGGCCGGGTGCGATGCGTGCGCGGGCCGGCGGTTTCCGGCGCTCGAAGGGGAAGGCGCGACCGACGTCGTGCGGCTGTGCGGCCGGAACGCCGTCCAGATCGCGCCGGCCGGGCGCGAGCGGCCCGACTTCGACCGCCTCGAGCGCGCGCTCTCCGGATTCGCGGTCCAGCGTTCGGCTCACGTCCTTTCCTTTCCCGCCGAAGGAGTCGTGCTGACGCTCTTCTCCGACGGGCGCTGCGTCGTCCGGGGCACCGAGGACTTCGACCGCGCGAGGAGCGTCTACGCGAGATACGTCGGACGGTAGCGGTCCGCGGCGGATCGCGCTCGGCGACCTGTTCTCGAGGCCGGACCGGTTCGCCGAGCTCGAACGCGCGCTTTCCCGCGGCGGGGTCGCCGCGATCCCGACGGAGACGTTCTACGGTCTCGCCGCCGACCCGCGGAGTCCGGAGGGATGCGCGCGCGTCTTCGCGATCAAGGGAAGGGACGCCGAGAAGGCCCTTCCGGTCCTCGTGGCGTCGGCCGAGGATCTGCCGGGGCTCGGCGTCGTCGCGCCGCCGGCCGCGTTCGCCCGGATCCGGGAGATCTGGCCCGCGCCCCTCACGGTGGTCTTTGCGCTCCGGGAGGGACTTCCGTGCACTTCGGGCGAGCGCTCGCTCGCGGTCCGCGTTCCGGCGCACCCGGAGCTGCGAAGACTGCTCGCGCGGACCGGGCCGCTCACCGGGACTTCGGCGAACCGCTCGGGCGAACCTCCCGCGGTCACGGCGGCCGCCGTCGAGGCGGCGCTCGGCACCGGGATCGACGTTCTCGTCGATGGCGGCAAGACGCCCGGGGGGCTTCCGTCGACGATCGTCGACGCGCGCGTCGATCCCCCCGCGGTGCTCCGCCGGGGCGCGTATCCCTGGCCGGAAACACGATAGAATCCCGGCTTTTCGGGCTTTTTCTCCAGGAGGCCGCCGTGGGAATCGTCAGGACATACGCCGGCGCGACGCCGGTGCTGGGCGAGCGGGTCTATCTCGCCGAAACCGCCGCCGTCATCGGGGACGTCGTGCTCGGCGACGACGTTTCGGTCTGGTACGGCGCGGTCGTGCGCGGCGACTGCCACTTCATCCGGGTGGGCGCCCGGTCCAACATCCAGGACAACTCGGTCCTGCACGTCACCCAGAAGACGCATCCGACGATCCTCGAGGAGGAGGTCACGCTCGGCCACGCGGCCGTCGTGCACGGCGCGACGATCCGGCGCGGCGCGCTCGTCGGCATCCGCGCGACCGTGATGGACGGCGCCGACGTGGGGGAATCCGCGTTCATCGGCGCGGGCGCGCTCGTCACGCCCCGGACGAGGGTCCCCCCGAGGACGCTCTGGCTCGGCGCGCCCGCGAAGCTCGCGCGGGAGCTGACGGCGGCCGAGGTCGAGGACCTGAAGCACTACCACTCGAACTATCTCGGCTACAAGCAGGAGTATTTCCGCGTGGACGGGAAGTGGGCGCGATGACCGTCGCGCGCGCGAAGGGGACGCGGGACCTGCTCCCCGCCGAGACGCTCCGGTTCGCCGCGGCGGAAGACGCCGCCCGCCGGATCTTCGGAGCGTACGGGTACGGCGAGATCCGGACGCCGACCTTCGAGTCGACGGAGCTGTTCGCGCGCTCCGTCGGCGAGGCGACGGACATCGTCCACAAGGAGATGTTCACGTTCGAGGACCGGGGCGGCCGCTCCGTCACCCTTCGCCCGGAAAACACGGCGGGCGTCGTCCGCGCGCTCGTCGAGAACCGGCTCGATCAGGCCCCGATGCCGCTCCGGCTCTGGTACGTCGGACCGCAGTTCCGCTACGAGCGGCCGCAGAAGGGTCGCTACCGCGAGTTCCGGCAGATCGGCGCGGAGCTCTTCGGAGCGCCCGGGCCGGCGGCCGACGCCGAGCTCCTCGTCATGCTCTTCGAATTCCTCGGCGCGCTCGGGTTCCGCGACCTCTCGGTCGCCCTGAATGCCGTTCCGGTCGGAGCGGGCCGGGACGACTTCTCGGAAGCGCTCCGGAGCTTCGCCGGGGCCCACGCCGAGCGGCTGGGAGAGGACGACCGGCGCCGCCTCGCCGAAAACCCGCTGCGACTCTTCGATTCGAAGGATCCCGAGACCGCGGCGATGCTCGAGAACGCGCCCCGCGCGATCGAGTTCCTCGATCCGGAATCGCGTTCGCACCACGAGGCGGTGATGAACCTCCTCCGGGCGCACGGGATCGCCTACGCGGAAGAGCCGCGGCTCGTCCGCGGGCTCGATTACTACACGAAAACCGTCTTCGAGGTGAAGTCGGCGGGCCTCGGCGCCCAGGACGCGATCCTCGGGGGCGGCCGGTACGACCGCCTCGTCGCCGACCTCGGCGGGCCTCCGATCCCGGCCGTCGGCTTCGCGATCGGAGAGGACCGCCTCGTGGACGTGATGCCGGTCGACGTCGCGCCGCCGGCCGGGCGCCTGCGCGTGATCCCGCTCGGCGCGGAACAGGAGGCCTACGCGCTCTCGGTCGCGGAACGGCTCCGTTCCGGGGGGACGGTCGAATGCGATCTGTCGGGGCGCGGCGTCAAGAAGGGGCTCGCGGCCGCCGCGGAGCTCGGGTTCGACGAGGCGGCGATCGTCGGCCCGGACGAAGCGCGGGGGGAGACCGTGACGATCAAGAACCTGAAGACGCGGGAGCAGAGGACGGTCGCGCTTCCGCCGGCGGGGCGATGAACCGCATCGAAGGGGGCCGGTTGTCGGCGGCGGACGCCGGCCGCGACGTGACGCTCCAGGGGTGGATCGCGCATCGCCGCGACTTCGGCGAGCTCGTCTTCGCGACCCTTCGCGACCGCTCGGGCGTCGTCCAGGTGCTCTTCCCCGAGAACGCCGACCGCGCGCTCATTGCCGAGGCGAAGAGCCTGCGCGCGGAGGACGTCGTCGAGATCGAAGGCGCGGTCGCCCGCCGGGCGGCCGGACAGGAGAACTCCGCGATGGCGACGGGGGAGATCGAGATCGTCGCGCGGAAGGTGACGGTGCTCAACCGCTCGGACGTCCCGCCGTTCGCGATCGAGGACCGCGTCTCCGCCTCCGAGGACCTGCGCCTGAAGTACCGTTATCTCGACCTGCGGCGCCCGTCGATCCAGAAGAACTTCCTCCTCCGCGACGAGATGACGTTCCGCGCGCGGAAGGTCCTCCACGAGCGGGGATTCCTCGACGTGGAAACGCCGATCCTCACGAAGTCCACGCCCGAAGGGGCTCGCGATTTCCTGGTTCCGGCGCGCAACCGCCCCGGCGAGTTCTACGCGCTTCCGCAGTCGCCCCAGCTCTTCAAGCAGCTCCTGATGGTCGCGGGCTTCGACCGCTACTACCAGATCGCGCGCTGTTTCCGCGACGAGGACCTGCGGGCCGACCGGCAGCCCGAGTTCACCCAGATCGACGTCGAGATGGCGTTCGCGACGCCCGAACGGGTCTTCGAGCTGATCGAGACGCTGTTCCCGGAGATGTTCGGCGCCGCGGGGGTCCCCTGCGCGCCTCCGTTCCCGCGACTGACCTACGACGAGGCGATCGATCGGTTCGGCATCGACCGCCCCGACCTGCGATTCGGGATGGAGCTCGTCGACCTCGCCGAGGCCGCGCAGGGGAGCGGATTCGCTCCGTTCGACCGCGCTCTCGCCGAGAAGGGATGGGTGCGCGGCATCCGCGTCCCCGGCGGGGCCGACGCGTCGCGCAAGAAGCTGGACGAGTGGGCGGAGGTCGCGAAGACGTTCGGCGCGGGCGCGCTCGTCTGGTTCCGCCGCTCCGCCGGAGAGCTCGCGAGCCCGGCGAAGAAGAATCTCGCCCCCGGCGCGCTCGAGCGCATCGCGGACGTGTTCGGCCTCGCCGAAGGAGACCTTGGGCTCGCCGTCGCGGGAGCGAAGAAGAAGGCGGCGGACGCTCTCGCCGCTCTCCGCGTGGCGGTTGCCCGCGAGCGGGGAATGATCGACGAGACGAAGTACGCGTTCTGCTGGGTCACCGACTTTCCGCTCGTCGAATGGGACGAGGGCGAGAACCGCTGGTTCGCGATGCACCACCCGTTCACCTCGCCCCGCGAGGAGGACCTGCCGCTCCTCGAGTCGGATCCGGGACGGGCGCGGGCCCGCGCCTACGACGTCGTCTTGAACGGCATCGAGCTCGGCGGCGGCTCGATCCGGATCCACCGGGCCGACGTGCAGTCCCGGATGTTCCGCCTGCTCGGGATCGGCGAGGAGGAGGCGCGCGCGAAGTTCGGCTTCCTGCTCGACGCGTTCCGCTTCGGAGCGCCGCCGCACGGAGGGATCGCCCTCGGCCTCGACCGGATGTGCATGCTCGCGGCGGGCGCGGCGTCCATCCGCGACGTGATCGCGTTCCCGAAAACCGCCTCCGGCGCCTGCCTGATGACCGAATCGCCGTCGCCCGTCTCCGCGGCTCAGCTCGCCGAGCTGGGGCTCGCGCTGAAGAAGTGAGCTCCGGAGGCGCCGGGAAGCCGGCCGGGCTCCTCCGGATCGGACGGGGGGCGATCGCGGCGCTCGGCTCCGCATTTCCCTTCCCGCCGGGCCGCCTGTTCCTCGTGTCGTCCCCCGCCGTCCTCCGCCTCCACGGCGGCGCGGCGCGGCGCGCGCTCGCGGAACGCGAAGTCGTCGAGATCGCGATCGAAGACGGCGAGATCGCGAAGACGCTCGACACGGTCCGCGCGATCCTCGACGCCGCGATCGGCGCCGGGGCCCGGCGGGACGACGCGGTCGTCGCGCTCGGCGGAGGGACGGTCACCGACGTCGCCGGGTTCGCCGCCGCGATCCTCCTTCGCGGCGTCGCCTGGTATGCCGTCCCCACGACGCTCCTCGGGATGGCCGACGCCGCGATCGGCGGGAAGACGGCCGTCGATCATCCTCTCGGAAAGAACCTCGTCGGCGCGTTCCACGATCCTTCCGGCGTGCTCGTCGATCCGGACCTCCTCGCGACCCTTCCGGCGCGGAATTTCCGGGAGGGGATCGTCGAGATCTTCAAGGCCCTCCTCGTCGGGAGCTCCGGCGCCGCCCGGCGGATGGCGGGGCGCCTCGAGGCGCTCGCGGACGGCCGAGACGTCGACGACTTCCTCGCGGAAGCGATCCGGGTCAAGCGCGCGATCGTGGAGCGGGACCCGCGGGAGTCGGGCGAGAGGCGGATCCTCAACCTGGGCCACACGCTCGGCCACGCGATCGAGGCCGCCTCCGCGTATCGCGGCTGGTCCCACGGTGAGGCGGTCGCCGTCGGAATGGCGGCGGCGCTCGGGATCTCGGCGCGGACGGAAGGATTCCCCGCGAGCGACGCCCGCGCGCTCGCGGCGGAGCTCGTCGGTTTCGCGGGAAAGCCGGCGCCGCCCTGGGACGACGCTCTCGCGAGCGCGATCTCTCGCGACAAGAAGGGGAGCGCGGAAGGGCCGACGGGCGTCCTCCTCGCCGACTGGGGCCGGCCGGTGCTCCGCCGGGTCCCGGCCGAGGAATGGCGGGGGAGCCTCGAGGCGCTTCCGGCCGCCGGCTCGGGATCGGAGACGTTCCCCGGCTCGGCCTAAAAGCTCTATAATCCATCTGTTGGACACTCCTCTCCGGCCTCGGATTCGTCTGTTCGCGCTCCTGGTCGCGGCGCTCGCGGTGGTGTCGCTCACCCCGCTCCTGGTGACGGACCGGGTCCTCATCTCGAAGAACCAGGAAAGCCTCGAAACGATGGAGAAGAAGTACACGGCGCGCTCCGCGGCGGCGATCGCCGATTCGATCTCTTCCTTCTACCGGTCGAGCGAGGAACAGCTGGCGACCCTCGCCGACACGATGAAGTTCTCGCAGGTCCTGTCGGGGAAGAACCCCTTCTTCACCGCCGCTTCGTCGGGAATCCTTCCCGATTTCGTGAAGGGGCGGTCGACCTTCCTCGCGCTCCGCGTGATCGACCGGGAAGGCGAGGGGGGCTCGATCGGCCCGCCCAATCTGGCTCCCGCAATCGAGCAGGAATTCCGCCGCGCCTATCTCGAAGGACGGGACGGCCGGCGCTACTCCGGCAATCCCGTGAACGCGAAGGGCTTCCCGGCGGCGGTCGTCGTCATCGCCGAGCCGGTTTCGAGTGAATCGGGCGAGAACATCGGCGTCGTCGAGGGGCTCGTCTCCTGGCAGCCGATCGAGCGGCAGATCGACGAGGAAGCGCGCCAGGAGATCACGGTCACCATCCTCGACCGCGAGGGGAACATCCTTTTCGCCTCGAAGAACCGGCCCTCGTCCCGCCCGGCGGGGAACCTCGTCGTCGACTACCGCCAGTCGCCGCAGCAGGCGCGCCTGACCCGGGCCTACCGTTCCGCCGGCGAGGCGCTCCTGGGGTCGATCGTTCCGGTGGACGCGCCCGACTGGGCCGTTCTCGTGGAGCGCGATCAGCATCTCGCGTTCGCCTCGGTCGACGAAATGACCCGCCAGACCATCCTCTGGAGCCTCTTCGCGCTGGCGCTCGCGATCGGCGTCGGCATCGTGATGGCGATTCGCCTCGCGTCGCCGATCCGCGCGCTCGCCGAACAGGCGCACGACATCGCGGAGGGGCGCTACGGGCAGCGCGTCGAGGTGCGGGGCGCCGCGGAGATCGCCGACCTCTCGTCGTCGTTCAACCGGATGAGCGAGTCGATCGACCGCGCCATGGGGGACCTGAAGAAGGCCGCGCGCGAGAACCACGAGCTGTTCATCAACTCGGTGCGCGCGCTCGCCGCGGCGATCGACGCGAAGGACCCCTACACGCGGGGTCATTCGGAGCGGGTCGCCCGCTACGCGGTCTCGATCGCCCGGGCGATGGAGCTGCCGCCGGAAGAGGTCCGGAAGGTGCGCCTCTCCGCCCTCCTGCACGACGTGGGAAAGATCGGAATCGACGACCGCATCCTCCGGAAGCCGACGGCGCTGACCGACGAAGAGTTCGAGGTGATGAAGACGCACCCCGTCAAGGGCGCGGCGATCATGTCCGCGATTCCGCAGCTCTCCGACGTCGTGCCGGGGATGAAACATCACCACGAGAAGTGGGAGGGCGGCGGCTATCCCGACGGGCTGAAGGGGGAGGGGATCCCGCTTCTCGCCCGGATCGTCTCGGTGGCCGACACGTTCGACGCGATGACGACCACCCGTCCTTACCAGAAGGCAATGGAGATTTCGTACGTCATCCAGCGGATCCAGAGCCTCGCCGGGACGCGCTTCGACAAGCGCATCACCGACGTCCTCGTGAAGGCGTACAAGGACGGCGACCTCCTTCCGGCGACGGCCGACACGGGCGCGTCGGTCCGGACGGTCGCGTGAGGCGGCGAGGGATTCCCGCCGTCGCGGCGGCGGCGTTGCTCACCGCCTGCGCTTCGGTCGGCGAGAAGAAGATGCCTTCGTCCGAGCTGTATCTGACCGAGCGCATGGCGACCGTGTTCCTGCAGGAGGGGAACGCGATGGAGGCGGAGAACGCATTCCGGAAAGTCCTCGCCGACGACCCCGAGAATGCCGAGATGCGCGACGGGCACGGTCTCTCCCTCCTGATGCTCGGGCGGCCGAAGCCGGCGCTCGAGGAGTTCGAGCACGCTCTCCGGATCGACCCGAAGGAGGCCTACCTGAACAACCGGGGCGTGGCGAAGATGGAGCTCGGCGACTTCCCGGGCGCCGAGGCCGACTTCCTCAAGGCCTTCGGGTCGCCGAGCATGGCGGACCGGCAGTCGGCGCTGATCAACCTCGGGCGCGCCCGGATGCGGCGCGGAATCCCCGCGGAAGCGGAACAATCGTTCACCCGCGCGCTCGCGCTCGCGCCCGATTCCTATGAAGCCCTGATGGCCCGCGGCGAGGCGCGCGAAGCGCAGAAGAACGAGAAGGGCGCCGTCGAGGATTACCTGATGGCGCTGAAAGTGCGGGCCGAGAACCTCGACGCGATGCTCCACGTCGGCATGGGCCTCCTGGCGCTCGACAAACGGGATCTCGGCGAGCGGTACCTGCGGCGCGTGACCGAGCTCGGACCCGATACGCCCCAGGCGGCGCGCGCGAGGCTCATCCTCGGCGAAGGATCGAGCGCGCCCACGCTTCCGGAGTGAGGGCGGCGTGATCTACCAGCAGATCCTCGATGCGCTGATCGCGTCTCTCTCGGGGCTTCTCGCCACCGTGCTCCTCGACAGCGAAGGGGAGACCGTCGTCGCCGCGCACCGGATCGGCGACGAGCATTCCCACCGCGTGCTCGGCGCGTACCAGGGGATCTACCTGCGGGATCTCGCCCGCGCGCTCGCGCGGTGCGGCCTCGGCGCGGTGCGGGTGTTCTCGCTCGATTTCGGCGCGATGCGGGTGCACACGGAGGCGCTGCAGGACGGGTATTACATCGTGCTGCTGACGGACGATTCGGTCGCTCCCGCGCTCGCGCGGCGAGAGCTGGCGCGGGCGTCGTCCGACCTGCGCGAGAACCTCTGACCTCGGCCGGCGGCGGAGATTTGATGGCCGACCCGGCCTCGGGGTTCCTCGCCAGGATCAAACGCGGTCTCTTCATGACCCACACCGAGATCCTCGAACGGATCGAGGGCGCGGTGAAGGAGAAGCTCGGATACGACGCGTCCGTGCTCGAGACCCTCGAGGAAGCGCTGATCGCCGCGGACGTCGGCGCCGAAACCGCCGGAACGCTGGTCGCCGGCGTCGCCGCCCGGGCGCGCCGGTACCGTCCCGAAGACCTGCCGAAGCTGCGGGTCCTCCTCAAGGAAGAGATCGACGGGCTCCTCGCGACCGCGCCGCGCGAGCGGGTCGCGGACGGGCGCCCCGAAGTCGTGTTCATCGTCGGCGTGAACGGGACCGGAAAGACGACGACGGCGGCGAAGCTCGCGGCGCGCGACGTCGCGGCCGGCAAGCGCGTGATTCTCGCCGCCGCCGACACCTTCCGCGCGGCGGCGATCGAGCAGCTCGAGACCTGGGGAGAGCGGGTCGGCGTCCCGGTCGTCCGGCACGCCGAAGGGTCGGATCCCGCGGCCGTCGTCCACGACGCGATCGCGGCCGCGCGGGCGCGGAACGCCGACGTCCTCTACGTCGACACCGCGGGGCGCCTCCACACGAAATTCAACCTCATGGAAGAGCTCGCGAAGATGCGGCGGGTCGCGGGCCGTGAGGTCCCGGGCGCGCCGCACCGGAGTCTCCTCGTTCTCGACGCGACGACCGGAGGCAACGGTCTCGCGCAGGCGAAGAAGTTCGTCGAGTCCGCGGGAGTGACCGGCGTCGTTCTGACGAAGCTCGACGGGACGGCGAAGGGAGGAGTGGTGCTCGCGATCCTGCGCGAGCTCGGGATCCCGGTCGTCGCGGTCGGTGTGGGAGAAGGAAAGGACGACCTCGTGCCGTTCGACGCGAGGGATTTCGCCGCCGCCCTGCTGGAAGAATGACGGCCGCGGACGAGGTCTGGATGCGCCGCGCGCTGGCGCTCGCCGAGAACGGGCGCTACTCCACGTCGCCGAACCCGATGGTCGGAGCGGTTCTCGTCCTCGGCGGCCGAATGATCGCGGAAGGGTGGCATCGCCGCGCGGGGGAGCCTCATGCCGAGATCGAGGCGCTCGCCCGCGCGGGAAAGCGGGCCCGAGGCGCGACCCTGTACGTGACCCTCGAGCCCTGCTCGCACCGGGGACGGACGGGACCGTGCGCCGACGCGATCGTCGAGGCCGGAGTGGCGCGCGTCGTCGCCGCGCGGCGCGATCCCAATCCGCGAGTGGCGGGACGCGGCCTGGGGCGCCTGCGCGCGCGGGGGGTATCGGTGTCGGTCGGCCTCCTGGCGGCGGAGGCGGCGGCCCAGAACGAGCGCTTCGACGTCTGGATCCGGCGGGGACGGCCGTTCGTCCTCGCGAAGGTCGCCGCGACGCTCGACGGGAAGATCGCGGACTTCCGCGGCCGTTCGAAGTGGATCAGCGGCCCCGAAGCCCGGCGCCGGTCCCTGGCCTGGCGCGAGGAGTTCGACGCGATCCTCGTGGGCGCGGAGACGGCCCGGCGGGACCAAGCGCGTCTGACGCGGCGTCTCGGATGGAACCGCGCGACGCCGCACCGGCGGATCGTCCTCGATGGGGCGTTCCGCGTCCCCGAGAGCCTTCCGCTCTTCCGGACCGGAGGCGCGGAGGTCTGGACCGTTTCGGTCGGGAACCCGGCGAAGGCGCGGCGCCTGGCCGCCCGCGGCGTGGCCGTGGTGCGGCTCCCGCGGGCGCGGCGCGGAGGCGGTGTCGACCTCGAAGCGGCTCTCGCCCGGCTCGGGGCGGAAGGCGTGAGCGGTCTCGTCGTCGAGGGAGGCACCCGGACGCTCACCGCCTTCCATGCCGCCGGGCTCGTGGACCGCTGGGCGATCGTTCTCGCGCCGAAGCTCCTCGGAGGCGACGCCGCGCGGCCGATCCTCGGCGGAGAGGGCGTGCCGCTCGAGCGCGCGCTCTCCCTTTCCGGACTGACGGTCTCGGCGCTCGGCAGGGACCTCCTCGTGACGGGTCGAACCGCGGGCAGGAAGAGATCGTGAATGACGTGGAACCGAGGGGGCCGAGAATGTTCTTCTCCCGTGGCGAGTCGGAATGTTCGCTCGAGGAGACTGAAGATGTTCTCCGTCGAAGGAGACTGAAAATGTTCTCCGGGAGAGGAGAGTAAGAGTGTTCTCCGTCAGAGGAGATTAAGAATGTTCTCCGCGCAAGGAGATTGAGAATGTTCTCCGGCATCGTCGCCGCCACCGGCCGAATCGAAAAGATCGACGTCTCGTCCGCGGGCGCACGCCTCGTCGTTCGCTCCGCCGCGCGTTTCGGCCGCTTTCGCCGCGGCGAGAGCATCTCGGTTTCCGGGGCGTGCCTGACGTCACTCGGCGATTCGGCGCTTTTCCGCGCCGATCTCTCGCCGGAGACGCTCGCGAAGACGACCCTCGGCGCTCTTCGGCGGGGCGATTCGGTGAATCTCGAGCGGGCCGTTCGCCTGGCGGACCGCCTCTCGGGGCATCTGGTCTCCGGCCACGTGGACGGGCTCGCCCGGCTGGCATCGATCCTGGAGGAGGGAGATTCCCGGATCTTCACGTTCTCTCTCCCGGAGGAGCTCGCCCGATACGTGATCGAGAAGGGCTCGGTCGCGCTCGACGGCATCTCGCTGACCTCGATCCGCGTCCGCGGCACGCGGTTCTCCGTCGCCGTGATCCCTCACACCCTCTCGGCGACGACGCTGCGAGACCGGAAACCGGGTGACCGGCTGAACTTCGAGGCGGACATGATCGCCCGGTGGGTCGAATCGCTGCTCCGCCGGTGATCGTCTACTCGGGGGCGGCGCCGCCGTTGGTTCGGCGGGGCGAGTTCCACCCGATTGCGGGAGCGCGCGCCCGGATTCGGGCGATGCCGTATCCCGCCTTCGAGCCTCCCGGCGGGGATCCCTGGCGCGGGAGCTACCGGCGGAGGGAAGAGACGACCGTCGCGCCCGGGGCGGGGTCGGCGGACGCGTGGGAGGAGGCGATGCGGAATGCTCCCGCCGGCAAGGTTCTCGTCGGGCCCGTGCCGCCGGCCGAGCTCGTCTACGGGTCGGCGGCGGCCGCCGTTGCCGCCGCACGGCGGCTCGGCCGCTCGGCCATTCTCTTCGAGACCTCGCGGCGGGAGCCGGACGAGATCCCGGCCGGTAAGGACCTCGCGCGCGTCGTGCTCTGGGACGGCGCGCTCCCGACCGCCGAATTCTGGCGCGCCTTTCGGGGAGGGGCGTCGGCCGGCGTCGCCCTGCCGTTGATTCCGGGCTGGACGGGAGACGAGGATTTCCTCGTCGAGCTCTTCGAACGAGCCGCGGAAGCGGGAGCGGCCTTCGCGGCGGGCTTCGCCCTTTCCGGCGACGGCCCCTCGCGGGCCGCGATTCACGCCGATTTCGCGGAGCGGCACCCGGATCGAGCGGACGCTTTTTTCGACGCGATCCACCACCGGGACTGGGACGCCGGCACGAGGCAGGCGGCCGCGCGTTTTCGCGCTGCCGCCGCGATCGCCGGTCTGCCCGATCGGACGCCCCTTCTTGTCGGCGGCGGCGATCACGAAGCGAACGCGCGCCTGATCGACGCGTTCGAGGAGGAAGCGCGAAGAGGGGAGGAGCCTCGCTCGTCGGCGCTCCTCGCGGCCGCGCGCCGCGTCGAGGACTTCGGGCGCGACGTCGCGGACCTCGAGCGCGAGGGAAACCTCCGACTTCTCTGGCCGCCCGACTCTCCCGAGGCGCGGGTCGCCCGACTCGTCCTCGCCGGAACCCTCCGGTGATTCCTGCCGCCGGCCTCTACGTTCACGTCCCGTATTGCGTGCGCCGCTGCTCTTACTGTTCTTTCGTCCTGACGACGGACTTTTCGACCCGCGAGCGGTACTTCGCGGCGCTCCGGGCGGAAGCGGATCTCGTCGCCGCCGAGGCCGGGGGAATCGCGTTCGATTCTCTCTATCTCGGGGGAGGGACGCCGTCGGCGGTGCCCTCCGCGGAGATCGCCGGGCTCGCCGCCCGTCTCGCCGAGCGGTTCGCGTTCGAGGCGGATTCCGAGGTGACGTTCGAGGCGAACCCCGACGACGTCGCCGCGGATTCGGTCCGCGCCTGGCGCGCGGCGGGAGCGACGCGCGTTTCCCTGGGGATCCAGTCCTTCCGCGACGAGGAGCTCCGCGCGATCGACCGGACCCACTCCGGGGAGGATGCGGCGCGCGCGCTCGATCTCCTCCTCGCGGCGGGATTTTCCGTTTCGGCGGACCTGATGATCGGAATACCGGGTCAGCCTCCGGGAGGGGCGGCCCGGGACGCGGAGCGGCTGGCGAGGAGGGGCGTCGGACACGTCTCCGTGTACATGCTGGAGCTCGACAAGGCGGGTCGGATGGCCGAGGACCGCCGGCGGCGTCCGGAGCGCTATCTCTCCGACGACGCGCAGGCCGAGGCGTATCTCGAAGTCGGGCGCGCCCTCGCGGACGACGGATTCCGGCACGACGAGGTATCGAACTGGTCCCGTCCCGGGGCGGAGGCGCGCCACAACGCGAAATACTGGCGGCGCATCCCGACGCTCGGCCTCGGGGTGGGAGCGCACGAGCTCTGGCAGGAGCGGCGCCGGGCGAACACCGCTTCGATCGGCGCGTATCTCGACGCCCTCTCCCGCGGCGCCCGGCCGACCGCTTCGGATCAGCCCATCGACGCCTTCGAACGCGAACGCGAGGAGATCATCCTTCCCGCCCGGACGCGCGACGGCATCCCGACGGAACGGATCGACCGGTGGCTCGCGGAGCGGGGCGATTCCTCACTGCGGGAAGACTGGGAGCGATGGATGGAGGCGGAGCTCGTCGAACGGCGAGGCGACCGCTACGTGCTGACGGAGCGGGGGTTTCTGGTTTCGAACGAGATCCTCTGTCGTTTCGTGTAGGCTGGTCGGCCTGCACGAAACGAAACCTCACCCCGGCCTGCGGGCCGCCCTTCTCCATGTGGAGAGGGGTAGAGAACTCCCGAGGAAAAAGAAAAACCCCCCTCTCCACCTGGAGAGGGGGGCGAGGGGGGTGAGGTTTCACGTCCTCCGGACGAGGGTCAGATGAAGAGCGGCGCGAGCACCAGCGTGATGGTGGAAAGCAGCTTGATGAGGACGTGCAGCGACGGACCGGCCGTGTCCTTGAACGGATCGCCGACCGTATCGCCGACGACCGCCGCCTTGTGCGCTTCGGAGCGCTTTCCGCCGTAGGTGCCCATCTCGATGTACTTCTTCGCGTTGTCCCAGGCGCCCCCCGAGTTGTTCAGGAACGTCGCCATCAGGATTCCCGCGATCGTGCCCACCATGAGCAGCGCCGCGACGGTCTCGGCGCCGATCCCGAGAAAACGGAAGATGATTCCGACCGCGATCGGCATGCCGACCGCCAGGAGGCCGGGCAGCACCATCTGCTTGAGCGCTCCGCGCGTCACGATGTCGACCGTCCGGCCGTAGTCGGGCTTGTCCGTGCCGGCGAGGATGCCCGGCTTTTCCTTGAACTGCGCCCGCACGTCGTTGATCACGAAGTAGGCGGCCTTGCCGACGGCCCGGATGCAGAGCGCCGAGAAGAGGAAGACGAGCATCGCGCCGAGGAGGGCGCCGACGAAGACCTCGGGCTTGCTCATGTCGACGTGGAGCCGCTCGGAGGCGCCGAGCAGGCCCTTGTTCCGCATCAGCTCCGTCGCGACGTCGAGATAGGCGGAGAAGAGGAGGAAGGCGGCGAGGGCGGCCGAACCGATCGCGTACCCCTTCGTCAGCGCTTTCGTCGTGTTTCCGACCGCGTCGAGCCGGTCGGTCTTCTTCCGGATCTCCTCCGGCTGCTGGGACATCTCCACGATGCCGCCCGCATTGTCGGTGATCGGGCCGAAGGTGTCCATCGCGAGGATGTACGCGGCCGTCGAGAGCATTCCCATCGTCGCGACCGCGGTGCCGAAGAGGCCGGCGTTCGGAATCCCCGACGCGCGGCCGACGTAGTAGCTCCCGATGATCGCGATCGAGATGACGACGACGGGGAGCGCGGTGCACTCGAGGCCGACCGCGATCCCGGTGATGATGTTCGTCGCGGGGCCGGTCTGGGACGCCTCGGCGATCTCCCGGACCGGGCGGTACTTGTATTCCGTGTAGTACTGGGTGATGTAGACGAACGCCTGAGAAGTCGCGATGCCGATGACGCCGCAGATCAGGAAGTGCCACCAGGCGTCGGGCGCCCGATCGGTGTTCAGGAGCCATCGCGTCGAGAAGGCGAATCCGATCATGGCGAGGAGCGCGGTCACGTAATAGCCGCGGTTCAACGCGTCCATCGGGTCGGCGTCCTCGCGGGTGCGGACGATCATCACGCCGACGATCGAGGCGATGATGCCGAAGGCCCGGGCGACGAGCGGGAAAAGAACGCCGCCGATGCCGAAGAAGGGCCAGAGCGCGACGCCGAGGATCATGGCGCCGATGTTCTCGGCCGCCGTCGATTCGAAGAGGTCGGCCCCGCGGCCGGCGCAGTCGCCGACGTTGTCGCCGACGAGGTCCGCGATCACGGCCGGATTGCGCGGGTCGTCCTCGGGGATTCCCGCCTCGACCTTTCCCACGAGATCCGCTCCGACGTCCGCCGCCTTCGTGTAGATTCCGCCGCCGACCTGGGCGAAGAGCGCGACGAACGATGCACCGAAGCCGTACCCGACGATCAGGAAGGGGATCCGCTTCGGGTCTTCTCCCATCGCGTGAAGGATCGCGAAGAGTCCGCCGACGCCGAGCAGCGACATCGCGACGACGAACAGGCCCGAAACCGCCCCGGCGCGCAGCGCCGTCTGGAGGGCGCCGTTCAACGACGTGCGCGCGGCCGACGCGGTCCGGATGTTCGCCCGGATCGAGACCCACATCCCGACATAGCCCGCGATCAGCGAGCACGCGGCCCCGAGGATGAACGACACGGTCGTCGTGGCGGCGAGCTTCATGTCGCCCTTCGCGAACGCGTACAGGAGGAAGATCACGGCCGCGAGCACGAGAGCGAGGCTCGCGATCGTGCGGTTCTGGCGGCGCATGAACGCTTCGGCGCCTTCCTTGATGGCGTCCGAGATCGCTTTCATCGCCGGGGTCCCCGTGTCGCGCTTCAGGACCCACCTCGCGAGCGCCCAGGCGAAGACGAGCGCGCCGGCGGAACACAGGAAGATGATCGGCATTTCCCAGGTCATTCTCAGCTCCTCACAAAACGAGCCCGCCGAGCGGGCCCGTCAACGTTGATTTTCCGTACCGGGGCGGGGTCAGTGGACGGGAACCGGCTCCATGACGATGCCGATCTTCACGCCTTCGTCGGCGTTCTCCTTGTATCCGGTCGAGTTGCGGACCTTGTCCATGACGGTCATGGTCTCGCCGTAGTTCGCGTTGTCGTCGACCGAGAAGAAGACGACCTTGTCCCGCCGGTTCTGCATGATCTGGCCGAGCTGCGTCGTCAGCGCCTGCAGCGTCATCTCCTGCTTGTTCAGGTAGATCTTCCGGTCGGCCGTGTACGAGACGACGAGCTGGTCGGGCGGCGGTTGCTGGATGACCGTGGGCGGAGCCTTCGGCGGGATCGTCGCGTTGTAGCCCATCTGCGTCATCGGCTGGATGACGATGAAGATGATGAGGAGGACGAGGCAGACGTCGACGAGCGGCGTGACGTTGATCTCGCTCCGGACGCTGCCGACTTTGCCCATTTCCATGATCGTTCTCCCTCGCGCTTCAGCCGGCTACTGCGCGGGCTTCTGCTTCTTGTCCGTGATGAGGCCGACGTTCTCGAACCCGGCGTCCTTCGCGACCCGCATCACGTCGCGGACGTCTTTCCAGGCGAGGCGCTCGTCGGCCTTGATGACGACCGGCCGCGTCGAGTTGCGCTGGTAGTCCTCGTCCAATTTCTTCTCGAAATCGGCAACGGAGTAGGTATTGTCGCCGGAGTCGTCGTGGATACCGAGGACCGGCGGGCTCCCGTACTTCACGTTGAGGACGATCTGTTTCTGGTCCTCCGGCTTCTTCGACGGCTGGTCGGTTTTCGGGAGCGCGATGTCGCCCGTGCCGAGCATCGGCGTCACGACCATGAAGATGATGAGCAGCACGAGACAGACGTCGACGAGCGGCGTGACGTTGATCTCGCTCCGGATGTTTCCCTTGTCTCCACCGAGGTCCATGGATCCTCCCCTGGTTCCGGCCTAGGAAGCCCGGGCCGCGCCCTGCTTCTTGACGAAATAGTCGAGGAGCTCCGAGGCGGAGTTCGACATCTCGACCTGGAAGCGCTCGATCTTGTTCATGAAGAAGTTGAACATCCAGACCGCCGGGATCGCGACGAAGAGGCCGGCCGCGGTTGTCCAGAGAGCTTCGGCGATGCCGCCGGAGACGCTCGCCAGGTTCCCGCCGCCCCCCTTTGAGATGCCCTCGAAGGAGTGGATGATGCCGACGACCGTTCCGAAGAGGCCGATGAACGGCGCGGTGGTCGCGATCGTCGCGAGCCCGCCGATGCCGCGCTTGAAGTCGGCCGTCACCATGAGCGCCTCGCGCTCGACGGCACGCTTGCCCGCCTCGACGACGTCGTGCCCGGGCACGTTCATCGTCCCCGCGTTCACCTCGTACTGGAACTCGTAGAGCCCGGCCGAGACGACGCGTGCGAGGTGGCTGTCCTTGTACTTCTTCGACTCGGCGATCGCGCCCGCGATGTTGTCCTGCTTGAGGAACGTCGTCACCTGGCGGGCGAAGAGGAGGGACTGCTTCTTCGCTTTCCCGAAGGTGATCAGGCGCTCGATCATCACGGTGATGGAGTAGATGGACAAGGCTCCCAGGATGATCACCACCGATCGGGCGATCCAGCTCATCGAGTTCCAAATTTCCAACATGATTAAAAAATCCTCCTCATCTTAATGCGCACGCGCGACACTCAATGCAGCTGGAAGTTGACCGTGACCGTCAGGTACACGGAGACCGCGCGCCCGCTCAACGTCGCCGGGCGGTAGGTCCAGTGGGACACCGCGCGTTCGGCGGCGGCGTCGAGAAGCGGATTGACCGATTTCAGGACCTTGACGTCGGAAACCGTTCCGTCCGCGGTGATGATCGCCTCGAGGATCACGACGCCCTGCATGCGCGCTTTCCTCGCGGGCTCGGGGTAGACGGGCTCGACGCGATCCTTGAGGATCGGCGGCTTCACGTCGCCGCCGACGCGGAGTGGCGCGCCGACCGTGCTCCCGGTCCCCCCGGGCGTTCCGCCGACGACGCCGCCCACCACGCCGCCCGGCACGCCTCCTTCGACGCCTCCCTCGACGCCCTCTCCCGGAGGGGCCTCGACGGGCTCCGGCGTCGGGAGCGGCTGCGGGATGACGTCCGGGATCACCGTCGGGGCCATCACCCGCTGCGGAATCTGCGGCGTCGGCTTCGGTTGCGTCTTCTGCGGCGCGGCCTTGGCGGCCGGCGGGGGAGGCGGAGGAGGCGGAGGCGGGGCGGCGGCGTAGAACTGCACGGGGATCGGGGGTTCGGGGACTTCCTCGACGAACCAGAGCGAGGCCGCGACGACCGTCCCGATCACGAGCGCATGGATGATCAGCGAGACGGCGAACGTCAGGGGCCTCTTGCCCGTCCCCTTCCGGTGCTGCGATTCGATCAGCTGGTTTTCGAACATGTTTCTATTTCCCCGCCCCCGCCGCGCTCTTGGCCGCCTTCTCGGCGGCCTTCTTCCGGTTGATCTCGATCGCCTTGTTCCGGTACTCGTCCGCCTTCGCCAGGTCCTCGGCGGCCTTCTGCGGATCGGTCTTCTGCTCGAGCTTCGCCTGCTCGCGGTAGAGGAGGTTGATGAACGCGAGCGCTTCGGGGTATTCGCCGTCGAGCGCGAGCGCCTTGTTCTCGGCGTCGATTCCCTGCGTGATCACCTGCTGGCGCTGCTCGTCGTTCAAGTCGGGGTAGTTGTGGGCCTTGTCCCAGGCCTGGGCGCCGATCGTCTCGTACGTTTCCTTCTTCGGCCCGGTGATCTTCATCGCCTCTTCCATCATGCGGACGCCGTTGGGAAAGTCCGCCTTCTGGAAATAGAGGCTCGCCATCGTCTCCTTCGCCTTCGCGTCTTCCGGATGCTGCTGGCTGTACGTCTGGAAGAAGGCGAGAGCGTCGTCGACGCGCTTGGCGTTCAGGTACATCGTGACGAGGTACTCGGGCGCCTTCTTGTCGTCCGGGTAGGCTTCGACGTACTTCCGGAGATAGTCGATCGCCTTCTGGGCGTACTCGAGATCCTTCGGATGCGTCGACCCGGGCTGGTACATCCCCATGTAGGCCAGTCCGATGTTCTTGTAGATTTTCTTCTCGCCGGGGTCGAGCTGGAGCGCGCGGTCGTATTTCGCGAGCGCCGTGTCGTACTTGCCGACGCGGAAGAGATCGTTGCCCGCGCGGATCTCGCTTCGGGACTGGAACTTGTCGCACGCCGCGGCGGAGAGCAGGATCGCCAGACCACAGACGGTCCAGGTCTTGCGCCGGAAGGACCCGTTCGGTTTCATTCGCGGTTCGCTCCTGCGTTTTTCTTTTCCGGTGCCACGAAGCCGCCGGAAACTACGAGTTTAACCCCTTCCTCGACCGAGAAGCCAGGATCGAGCAACTCCTCCTCCGGAACGACGACGACGGTCCCGCTCGTCGGATTGAGCGCGGCGGGAATGAGCACCGAAACCCATTTCCGATTGCCCCCGGCGGGAGACATCCAGTCCAGCCGGGAGGTCAGGAAGCCGATCGCGTAGACCCCGCGGCGGGGGTACTCGATCAGCACCACTCTTTTCAAACCCCCGCCCCCGGGCGAGAGCGCCGTAACCATTTGGCGCGACGCAGTGTAGACGCTCTTGACCAGCGGCGTATTCTCTAGAATTTTCGAGACGTAAGCAAGAATTTTTTTGCCGGCAACATTCGATGCGACCGCTCCCACCGCGATGATGAGCAAAATCGAAACCACGAGCCCGACCCCGGGAACGTGGCGGCCGATCGCGCGGTCCGCCGCCGGCCCGAGGAGCCCGTCGAACAGATTGAAAAGAAACCGGAAGAACCAGTAGGTTAGGGCGAGCGGAAGGAGCGTCAGGACGCCGGTGACGAAGCTCCGGCGGACGGCGTTCACTCGCCCTCCCGGTCGATGCGGATCGTGCGCCGCGCCGCGGCCGGCCCCTCGATCGAGACGCGGTAGCGGAACCTCAGAAGGCGCGCCGCGCTCCGGTTCGGCCACTCGACGGCCGCGATCTTCCCGGCGAGGAGGTCGGGGAGCCCGATCTCGCGGAGCTCCTTTTCGTCGTCGGCGATCCGGTAGAGGTCGAGGTGGACCAATCCGGTCCGGGCGCAGTCGTATTCGTGGAGGATCGCGAACGTGGGGGACGCCACACCGCGAGGCTCCCCGCCGAGCCCTTCGGCGAGCCCGCGCACGAAGACGGTCTTCCCGATCCCGAGCGGGCCCGAGAGCGCGACGACGTCCCCGGCCCGGAGCTCCGTGGCGAGGCCGCGCCCGACGGCGCGCGTCTCGTCCTCTCCCGCGGATTCGAACTGCGCCGGAAAGTCCACGGGCGCGATCCTAGCAGGCTGCTGAAAAACGAATCCGGGCAGCGTGTCGCCAGCCTTGCAGATCGTTCGCAGAATCGAGCAGGGCGCCGGCAAGAAGAGGTCTCACGCCCAGTCTGGATTGTGCGCGAACGACAAGACTCGCGCCACCAGGAGGTTGCGGCGGTGCGGGCTCGTCCGCGGCGTTGCCGCGGCTGGAAGATGCTTCCGGCATCGCCTTCGCCGCGGCGTCTTGCACTCGAACCCGCGGCGCTCGCAACGCTGCCACGGACCCTTTTTCATCAACCTGCTATTCGAACGAACGGAGCACGCCGGCGACGGCGTCGGCGACCTCCGAGGCGAGCGTGCCGCGCTCCCCGCGGATCTCCCCCGCGGCCTCGCCGGCCTGTCCGTGGACGAAGACGGCCGCGACCGCGGCGTCCGCGGCCTCGAGCCCCTGCGCGAGGAACGCCGCGCCGACGCCGGCGAGGACGTCGCCGGTGCCTCCCTTCGCCAGGGCCGGCGATCCGGTCGGATTGAGCCAGAGGAATCCGCCCGGGGACGCCGTGATCGTGCCCGCGCCCTTCAACACCGCGACCGCCCGGGACCGGCGGGCGAGCTCGGCCGCGGCGCGGGGCCGGTCGCGCTGGATCTCGGCCGCGCCCGACCCGAGGAGGCGCCCCGCCTCGCCGGGATGGGGCGTGATGACCGTCGGCGCCCGGCGGCGGAACGCCTCGGGATCGCCCGCGAACGCGTTCAGGGCGTCCGCGTCGAAGAGCGCGGCCACACCCGACTTCTGAACCGCGCGGATCGCCCGGCGCGCGCCGTCGCCCGTGCCGAGGCCCGGCCCGACGGCGGCGGCGTCGCACGACCGCAGGAGCGGCTCCAGCGCGTCGGCGGCGTCCGCCGCGAGCGCGCCTTCGTCGTCCGGCAGGGGCAGCGTCATCGCTTCGGGAAGCCGCGCGAGGAACCCGCGCTCGATCGACGCCGGGCAGGCGATCGTGACGAGGCCGGCCCCCGCGCGAAGCGCGCCGAGCGCGGCGAGCATCGCGGCGCCCGCCTTCCCGCCGCTGCCGGCGACGATCGCGACGCGGCCGGCGTCTCCCTTGTGCGCGTCGGGAGCCCGCCGCGGAAAGAGCGGGGCGATCTCCGCGCGGCCGATCATCGAGAAACGGTGCGAGCGCGTCTCGAGAAGCGCGTCCGGAATGCCGATGTCGACGACCGCGATCTCGCCGCAGAGAGCGCGCGCCGGGTAGAGCGCATGGCATCGCTTGAGCGCCGCGATGGCCCCCGTCGCGCGCGCGTGGACGGCGGGGCCGAAGACGTCGCCCCGATCGCCGGAGAGGCCGGAGGGGACGTCGACCGCGAGGATCGGTCTTCCGCACGCGTTCGCCGACTCGACGAGACGGCGGGCCGCGCCGGAGAGCGGCCGCGAAAGGCCGGTTCCGAAGAGCGCGTCGACGACGAGGTCGGCATCGGCGAGCGCCCGGAGGGCCTCCCGCGCCGGGATCGACGGGAGCTCGCGCTCGCGCGCCGCCTTCCAGTTGGAGAGCGCGTCGCCCCGGAAGCGCTCCGGCTTCTCGAGCGTCACGATGGTCGCGGCGATCCCGCGCGCGTGGAAGAGGCGCGCCGCGGCGAGCCCGTCGCCTCCGTTGTTGCCCGGCCCGCAGAGGACCGCGATCCGCTGCGCGGCCGGAAAGAGGTCGGCGGCGAGCGCGACGATCCCTTCGGCGGCGCGCTCCATCAGGAACAGCGACGGAATCCTCTCCTTCCGCTGCGCCGCGCGGTCGACGGCGGCCATCTGGGCGTTCGTGAGGATCCTCATGCGCCGACCGCCGTCCGGATCGTCCGGAGGACCTCCCACGTGCGGGCCGGGAATCCGGGAGAAGACGGGTCGCTCGCGGCGAGCTCGCGGGCGAGGATGCCGAGGTCGGCCGGCTCGTCGACGTCGCCGGTCTCGGGAAACCGGGTGAACTCGACCCCGCGCGCCGCCGCCCGCGCGAGGGTCTGCGCGAGAACGAGCGGAGTCGACCAGGCGATCTCCTCGAAGAGGAAGGCGGCGGGCGCGCCCCCGGACGCGAGCCGTTCGCCGGCTGATCGCGAGACCAGGATCGCGGCGTAGCCCCCATCCCGCGCCGGCCAGACGGCGTTCTCCTCGCGGAGAAAACCGCCGACGTGCTCCGCCGGGAGCGCGGGATGGTCCGTGCCGATCGCGGCGACGCGCCCGTAGCGGGCGAATTCCCGGGCGAAGGCGCGCGAAAGCCGCGAGCCGAGGTCGCCTTCTCCCTGGGGCTCGATTCGCCACGGCGGGGGGAAGACGGCCGCCCAGTAGGGCTCGTCGGGCGTATCGGCGGCGACGACCGGCGCGCAGCCGGAAACGGCGCGCCATCGCATCGCGGCGTCGCGCAGGAACGCGTCGGCGAGCGCGGCGGCCGCGTCGGAACCGATCGCGCGGGCGAGCCGCGTCTTCACGCGTCCGGGAACGGGGAGCTTCGCGAAGAGGAGGAGGGCGGTCCCGCCGGCGGGAGGCGAGTCGCCGGAGTCGCGCGGCGGCATGGGGGTCCTAGGACCCCTTCTTCTCCGTCGGGAGGACCGAAACGAACACGCCCTTCTGGGCGTAGGAGACGGCGTTGGAGACGCCGTCGCGGACCGCGACCGAGAGCCGCTGCGCGCCGGGGATCATGATGAGCTGCACGTCGTAGCCGTACAGCTTCTTCTTCGCGGAATCGTACGACTTCAGCGGCACCTTGATCTCGAGGGGCCGGATCTGGAGGTCCGACTGCTTGCCGTCGGAATCGAGGACCACGAAGTAGATGTAGAGCCGTCCCCGGTAGTCGTTGCCGTCGGGGATCATCGTCACGTTCTCGAGCGGAATCGACATCCGCACCGGGACGAGGTAGTTCTCGGCCGAGTACCCCTTCGGCTCTCCCACCGCGATCGTGAACTGCAGCGGGTTGTCCGTCCGGGGAAACGTCAGCGCCGCGGTCACGGCTTCGGCGGTCCGCGTCTCGATGGTCTTCTCCATGTAGCCCGAGCGGTAGCGGGCGCGAAGCCCCGGCCGGTTGAGCTTCACCTCGATCTGGTGGGGCCGGTCGACCGCCCCGCGGGTGGAGCGATAGCCGAGCGAGTAGAAGTCGGAAAAGTCCTTCGCGATCTCGTCGAGCTCCTGCCTCGGGTCGTTGGTGTTGACGGCCGCGATCCCGCCGGTCTCGCGCGCCAGCGTCTGCAGCGGCTCCTGGTAGTTCTGGCGCATGAAGAAGGTCGACGGGCGGCTGTCCATCGAGCCGCGCTCGGCGGAGACGTTCTCGTCCGCCTGGAGACCGGCCGCGTCGATCATGTAGAGCGTGACTCCCTGGGCGTTGGCCTCTTTCACGAGCGAGAGATACGACGCCGTCCGGTCGAACGTGAACGCTTCGGCCGCGGCCTGGGAGGCCTGGAACTTCGTCTGGATCGTGTCGAAGAACTCCTGACCGACGACCTGCGGGAGGCCGTCGGAGACGTAGATCAGGATCTTCCGCCCCTCGACGCCGGCGAGCCCGGTGATCGTCGTCTTGAGGCCGTCGAGCGACTGGCGGAGGTCGTCGTCCATGGAGCGGCTGACTTCTTCGGCATAGTTGATCGCCTGTCCCTGATCCTGCACGTCGTTGATCTTCTGCAGGGTGTCCTCGCGCTCGGAAACCATCGTCTGGCCGCCGCCGGAATCGCCGGCGATCTGCTCGAGGGCGCCCACGATGAGACCCTTCTCGGTGGTGAACTTCTGCCGGACCTTGAGGGAGCGGTTGAAGGTCACGACCATCCCTTCGGCGTTGGGCCCGATCGCCTTGTCGATGAAGTCGTAGACGCTCCGGAAGACGCGCGTGCGGTGGAGCGGGTGGATGTTGAGGTTGTCCACGTAGATGACGTACTTGGCCCTCAGCGCGGGGGGAACCACTTCCGCCGGGGCGGACGCCTTCTCGGGCTCGGTCAGGGAGATGGCGGTGCCGTCGGCGAGGATCGCGTGCCCGCCGGTGACGGCGTAGAAGTTCGTGAGCGGCTGGGGGATCCCGTCCTCGAAAACCTGGAAGTCTTCCTTCTTGAGGCCGGGGACCCTTTTCCCGTGGGAATCGGTGACGATGACCTCGACGTTCGTGACCGCGACCGTGACGTTCTCCGAAAGGGGCGGGAGCTCCGCCGTCTTTGGCGCGCCCTGCGCGAAGAGCACCCCCGCCGCGGCCAGGGCGGCGGCGGCGATCGCCGGAAACCGGAGACGAGACATTTGCGACATTCTATCCTTCGCGTCGCCGCCGGGAGGGGGACCTTCCGGCTCGGGTCAGAACGCGAAGATGAGACCTCCGGAACCTTCGAAGTTCGTCAGCCAGTGGCTGTTGCCGCCGCAGTCATGATGTCCGTCGCCGCAGCTGTCTCCCGAATCGAGGTACGTCGCGTAGACGCGGCCGTCGAAGCGGAACCCGAAGTGGGGGTCGATGAAGGTCTTGATTCCGCCCCCCATGCTTCCGGTGAACCGGTTGTCGTCGCTCGCCGGCAGCAGCGTGCCGGAGGGATGAAGGTGCGCGAGGCCCGCCCCGATCGTGAAGTACGGCACCACGCGGTGATGTCCGAAATTGAACGTGCTGTAGCCCATCCAGTAGTCGACGCGAATGTCGCCCAGCCGTGCGCCTCCCGGACCGAAGAGCTGGCCCGAGTCGTGGGAGATGAAGTGCGTGTCCGTCTGGGACCACTGGAACTCGAGCTGGAAGATCTGCGTGAAGTTGTATCCGACGCGGCCGCCGTAGGTGGCGTGATCGTCGAGGTCGACCGTCTGGTTGAAGAGCGAATTGGAGCCGTGCGCGAACTCGCCTCCCCAGAGGTATCCGTAGAACGGACTGATTTCGGTGGTCCCCTCCCGGAGCTGGGCGTGCGCCGCGCCGGGCAGGGCGAAGGCGAAGAGAGCGGCGGCAAGAGCGAGACTCGCAGTCGTCGGTTTCATTTCGACTCCTTCCTTTTCCGGGCGTATTTATCGACGCGTTGCATCCATTCCTTCTCGATCTCCGGGGAGTAGCCGACGTAGGCCTTTTCGAGCGTCCCGTCCGGCGTGACGATGAAGCTCGTCGGGATTCCCTGCGACGTCATGACGGCGGCGTCGTTCGGGCTCGCGAAATAGATCGGGAGCGAGAGGTTCTGCGCCTTCAGGAACGGGGCGATCCGGTCGCGATCGGAATCGACGTTCACGGCGAGCACGGTGAAGTTCCGGTCGCTGTACCGGTTGTAGAGGTCCTGGAGGAGGGGGAGCTCGGCCCGGCAGGGGCCGCACCAGGTCGCCCAGAAGTTCACGAGGACGACGTTTCCGCGAAGCTGCGAGAGCCGGACGCCGCCGCCGTCCCTTCCCTCGAGATCGAGGTCCGGAAACGGTATCGGTTTGGCGGGCGAAGCGGCCCGGGCGGCCGAAGCCCCGGCGGCGATCACCAGGAGAAGGGGGGCAAGCTTCGCTTTCATGCAGTCTCCCGTCACTCGGAAACGCGATCCCGCCCCAGTTTATTTCTTTCGGGTCGCGGAGGATACCGTCCTCTCTCCGCCCCCGGCCTCTATAATCCGTTCGTTGAGCATCGATCCCCGCGCGCTGCCCGTCGTCTCGCAATGGGACGACAAGCTGGACACCTTCGTCAAGGCTTTCCTCGTCAAGCTGGCCGACTTTCTCCCTTCGCTCGTCGGCGCGCTGATCGTCCTCCTGATCTTCTGGGGGCTGCACCGGATCCTGCTCCGCGTGCTCAACCGAAGCCTCGCCGGACGCACGACCCTCCTCGCCGCCGACATCCTCCGGAGGCTCCTGAAGTACGTCGTCGTCGGGATCGGGCTGCTGATGGCGGCGTCGCAGCTCGGGTTCAACGTCCTCTCAATGCTCGCCGGGCTCGGCGTCGCGGGCCTCGCGGTGGGCCTCGCGGCGAAGGACACGATGGCTAATTTCATCGCGGGGATGATCATCCTCTGGGACAAGCCGTTCGCTCTGGGAGACGACGTCGAAATCGGCGACACCGAAGGCTGGATCCGCCACATCGAGCTCCGGTCGACCCTTCTCGAGGATGCGGACGGCAACGACGTGATCCTCCCGAACAGCGAGGTCGTCGCCCGGAAGATCGTCAACTACAGCCGGACCCCCCGCGCCCGCATCCAGATCGCGATCGGGATCGCCTACGGGGCGAGCATCGAGGGAGCGCGCGCCGCGCTCCTCGCCGTCGGGACGGGGGACGACCGGCTCCTCGACTCTCCCGCGCCGGCCGTGAGCGTCAAGGAGCTCGCCGATTCGGCGGTCGTGCTCGAAATGACCGTCTGGGCCCGCGATCCCTCGCGCCGCAGCGCGATTCGCGCCGACTATCTCGAGCGGGCCAGGAACGCGCTCGACCGGGCCGGAATCGCCATTCCCTTCCCCCGGCGGGAAGTGAGGATGGTCGGAGCCGACCCCGTGCGTGACGCCGGACCGCTCTCGAAGGCGGGTGTTGCCGGCAAGACAACGAATTCGGTCGATGCCGCCGCGGGCGGTGAGCCCGCCAGCCGGATCGGTGAGCCCGCCAGCCGGATCGGTGAGCCCGCCAGCCCGATCGTCGCCTCCGTCCTCCGAGCCGGCAGAATCGAGTCGATGCACCGCGGATTCGGTGTCGCGTGCGATGCGGCGGGAGACGCGGTCGCCTCCTTCGGAGATCCCGAGACCCGTGTCTACTGGCGATCGGCGTCCAAGCCGTTTCAGGCGATGCCGTTCCTCGAGTCGGGGGGCGCCGAGCGTTTCGGCGTGACGCAGGAAGAGATCGCGCTCGCCTGCGGCTCGCACGACGGAGAGGCCGCGCACGTCGCGGCGGCGGAATCGATCCTCGCCCGCGGCGGGTTCTCGGCGGCCGACCTGCGCTGCGGGGCCCACCCTCCGGACGACCGCCGTTCGGCCGACGCGCTCGCGCGCGAGGGAAATGCCCCGACCGCGATCCACAACAACTGTTCCGGCAAGCACGCGTTGATGCTCCTCGCCTGCCGCCTCTTCGGATTCGATCCCGCCTCGTACGACGATCCCGGCCATCCCCTGCAGCGCCGGATTTTCGAGAAGGTGGCGTTCTACTCCGGAGTCGCCGGGTCCGAAATCGAGATCGGCGTCGACGGGTGCGCCCTCCCGGTCTTCCGCCTCCCGATTTCCGGGCTGGCGACGGCGTACGCCCGGCTCGTCTCGCCCGGCGTGCTCGCCGGCGAGGCGTCTTCCGCGGCCCGCGCGCGCCAGCTCGCGGTCGGCGCGATGACGGGCGCGCCGCTGTTCGTTTCGGGAACCGGCCTGTTCACGACGAGGTTTCTCGAGGCGGGGAAGGGCCGCTGGATCGGCAAGGAGGGGGCGGAGGGCGTGTACGCGATCGGCGTCGCGTCGCCGCGTCCCCTCGGGATCGCGTTCAAGATCGACGACGGATCCTCCCGCGCGCGCTCCGCGGTCGCGGTCGATCTCCTGACGAGGCTGGGCGTCTGGGAGAAGGTCCCGGAGGCTCTGTCCCGGGACGCGCGGCCCGTGCTGACCAACGCCCGGGGAGCCCCGGTCGGAGAGATCGTCGCCGCCGTGCCGGTCCAGGCGCGCGAGGCCGTTCCTCTCGAGGCGGGGGAAACGCCCGCGACGGGCGTCTCCCGCGGCTCGCGGCGCGCATGAGCCACCGAGACCTCTCGAGCTTTCTCGAAGCGCTCCGGCGGCGGGGAGATCTCGCGACGATCCGGGAACGCGTCTCGCCGATCCTCGAGATCACCGAGATCGCGGACCGGGCCGTGAAGTCCGGCGGCCCCGCGCTCCTCTTCGAGAACGTCGAAGGGTCCGAATTCCCGGTGGCGATCAACCTCTTCGCGTCCCGACCGCGGATGATCGAGGCGCTCGGCATCGGCTCCTGGGAGGAATGGGAAGATCGGCTCGATTTCTTCCTCGACCCGAAGCCGCCGGAGGGGTTCCTCGGAAAGCTCAAGGCCCTTCCGAAGGTCGCGGACCTCGCGTCGGTCTTTCCGAAGACTGTCCGGAGCGCGCCCTGCCAGGAGGTCGTCGAAACGGGAGAGAACGTGGACCTCGGCCGCCTCCCGATTCTCCAGTGCTGGCCCGGGGACGCCGGCCGCTTCATCACGATGCCGCTCGTGATCACGCGCGACCCGACGACCGGCCGGAGCAACGTCGGGATGTACCGCATGCAGGTGTACGACCGGAACACGACCGGGATGCACTGGCAGAAGCACAAGGACGGCGCGGGCCAGGCGCGGGGCTACGCGCGCGAGGGACGCCGGATGGAGGTGGCGGCCGCGATCGGGGCAGACCCGGCGACGGTCTTCTCGGCGATCGCTCCGCTCCCCCCGGGCGTCTCCGAGCTGCTGTTCGCGGGCTTCCTGCGCGGCGAGGGCGTGCCGGTCGTTGCGGCGAAGACGATCGACGTGATGGTCCCCGCGGAGGCGGAGTTCGTGCTCGAAGGGTGGGTCGATCCGCGCGAGATCCGGCGCGAGGGCCCGTTCGGCGACCACACGGGGTTCTACTCGCTCGACGACGATTTTCCCGTCTTCCACGTCACCGCCGTGACGCGGCGCGCGCGCCCCGTCTATCTCACGACGATCGTCGGCCGCCCGCCCATGGAGGACGGGTTCATGGGGGAGGGGGTCGAGCGCCTCTTCCTGCCGCTCGTCCGGAAGACGATTCCCGACGTCGTCGACATGGCGCTCCCGGTGGAAGGCGTCTTCCACAACCTCATGATCGTCTCGATCGACAAGAGGTATCCCGGGCAGGCCCGCAAGGTGATGCACGCGATCTGGGGCACCGGCCAGATGATGTTCACGAAGGTGATCGTCGTCGTCGACGCCGGAACGAACGTCCACGATCCCGCCGAGGTCGCGTGGAAGGCGCTCAACCACATCGATCCGCAGCGCGACTTCGAGTTCGCGCTCGGCCCGATCGACGAGCTCGACCACGCCTCGCGAGCCCCCTGCTTCGGCTCCCACGTGGGGATCGACGCGACCCGGAAGCTCCCCGGCGAGGGGTTCGACCGCCGCTGGCCCGACGAGATCGTGATGGACCCCGGAGTGAAACGGCGGATCGACGAGATCTGGCCCCGGCTCTTTCCGGGGTCCTGAAGCCGCCTCCGCGCCCGGGCCGCGCCGGCGGAGCGTTCGCGGGAGGCCTTTCCCGCTCCGGGCCGGAATTCTTTCCCTCGGCGCCGGCGTTACAATGGATTGATGACCACGCCACCGTCCGGCGATCCGCGTCTGGTCGACGCGCTCGCCGAGGAGATCGAAGAGCTGCGACGCGCCCTCGCGCGGGCCGGGGGGCCGCTCGCCGGGCTCGTCGGGCGGTCCGCGCCGATGCAGACGCTCTTCGACGAGATCTTCTCGGCCGCGGGACGCCGCGACCTCGCGATCGTCGCCGGGGAGAGCGGAGCGGGGAAGCGGACGGTGGCGGCGGCGATCCATCGCCTTTCGGGGCGCGGTCGGGAGCCGATGCGCTCGATCGTGTTCGACGCCCGCCAGGCCCCGCCTGACGAGGGAGAGATCGCGCGCGCGGCCCGTTCCTCGGGAACTCTCGTCCTCGAAGGCCTGGTCCACGCGCCGGCAGCCCTCCAGCGCGCCGCGGCGGAAGCGGCGGAAGCGCCGGGCGCGGCGCGCCTCGTCGTGATCGTCCGCGAGCCCGACGCCGAGAGCGGAATCGCACCGGCGATCGTCGAACGCGCCGGGCCACCGATAGCGGTACCGCCCCTGCGGGTCCGCCGGGACGACATTCCTCTCCTGACCGAATACTTCCTCCGGCCGCGGGATGCGCGCGAAGGGGCGTCTCCGGCCCTCGACCCGAAGGCGCTCGACGCGATGGCCGCCCACGGGTGGAGCGGGAACGTGCGCGAGCTCCGGAACGTCATCCGCCGCGCGCGGGCCCTCTCGGACGGGCCGGTGATCGGGCTCACCGCCATCCAGTCGGTGCTCGGCGGCGCCTCCGCCCGGGCGGAGCGGGACGCGGAGGTTTTTTCCGAGAAGGAAATCGTCGCGGTCCGCATCGGCGATTCGATGGCCGACGTCGAGCGGCGCGTCCTGCAGCGCACGCTCCGATTCGCCAAGGGAAACAAGCGCAAGGCCGCCGAAATGCTGAAGCTCTCGCTGAAGACGATCTACAACAAGGTGAAGGAATACGGGCTCGAGCGGGAGTTCAACCGGCGATTTCGGAAAGAGCCTCGATCCGAATAGGCGCCGCGCCGTAGCGGTAGCCGCGGAACGCGACGGGCGCGGCCCGCGCCGCCTCCTCGTCGTACCGCGAGTCCCCGATCATCACGCAATCCGAGAGCGGCAGCCCGAGGCGTTCGGCCGCGAGCCGCACGACGGCCGGGTCCGGCTTTCCCGCGCCCGCCTCGTCGGCGCAGGCGAAAGCGTCGAGGAGCGGGGCGATTTCCAGGCGGCCGAGGATCGCCTCGGCGAGCGCGCGGTGGGTGTTCGTCGCGAGTGAAGCGCGCACGCCCTGCCCGCGGAGGCGGCGGAGCGCGTCGGGCGCCTCCGGATTGAGCTCGACGTCTCCGAGACGTCCCCCGAAGAACCGCCGGTAGGCCTCGTCGATCTCCTCGACCGTGCGCTCCGGCATGTACGCCGCGCGGTCCGCCCGCGTCCCGTTGCCGAAGATCCGGAGGAACTCCTCGCGCCCGATCCGCGGGTGCCCGAAATGGGCGAGCGTGTCGTTGTAGACGCCGAACCACGCCTCGGTCGAGAAGACGAGCACGCCGTCCATGTCGAACAGCACGCCCCGCGCCGCGGGCCGGGTCACTTCTTTCGGGAAGGAGAGGCCGCGGGCGACGCGGGGCCGACCCGGTAACGCGCTCCTCCGGCCGGGCGGCCGTCGACGGAGACGTCCACCGTGTGAATTCCGCGTTCTTCGGCCTTCGCGGCGTCGACCCGCCGGAAGATATCCATTCCGATCCCGGCTCGGGGATCGGCCATTTCGCGGCGGTCGGCGACGACGAGCGATTTCCCGCCGGGGAACCGGTCGGTCACGACGACGTGAAAGGTCTTCCCGCCGGAGGATTTCGGAACGTCGACGACGAGCTGCCCGCGCACGGCCGCGTCGGAGGCCCCGATCGAGAATCCCTCGGGGCCGGTCGGCCTGCCGTCGGCGGCCGCCGGCATCAGGGAGAGGTCGCCGACGATGGGCGCGGGCATCGACCCGGTGTCGGCGATCCGATTGCGGTCGTCGCGGAAGCGGACGGTCGCGTTCAGGATGAGCGGCACGAGCTTTCCGTCCTCCTTCCCCGGAGGAAACTTCGTCAGGCGGAGGTGGGCCAGGGCGGGCTCGTTCAAGACCGGCGACGACGTCGCGAGGATCCGGAGACCGCTCGCCTTTCCGTCGGGAGTGACGTCTCCGGTGACGACGACGTTGCCTTCGATCCCCTGCTTGCGCGCTTCCTCGGGATAGGGCGCGGGGGGGAACGCGATGTTGCCCGCCTCGCGCTTCGGGGCGGCGAGGAGCGGGAGAGCAGCCGCGGCCGCGGCGAGGAGGAAGGCGAATTTCTTCAAGAGGTCTCCTTCTCGAGCGCGTGGCGCGCATGGTAAGAGGAGCGGACGAGCGGCCCGGATTCGACGTGCCGGAAGCCGAGCCGGACGCCTTCTGCCCGCAGCTCGTCGAACTCGGCGGGTGTGTAGTACTTCTCGACCGGCAGGCGCTTCTCGTAAGGCTGGAGATACTGGCCGATCGTCGCGATGTCGCAGCCGTGCGCGCGCAGATCGGAGAGGGTCGCGACGATCTCCTCGGAAGTTTCGCCGAGCCCGGCCATGATCCCCGATTTCGTCATCATCGCCGACCCGTTCCGGCGGCGGCGCGCGTCGGCGCGCGCGAGGAGCGCGAGCGACCGGTCGTAGAGGGCATCGGGCCGCACCCGCCGGTAGAGGCGCGGCACCGTCTCGATGTTGTGGTTGAGGACGGACGGCGCGGCATCGAGGACCGCGTCGAGGGCCCGGGGATCCCCGCAGAAGTCGGGGATCAGCACCTCGACCGCGCAGCCCGGATTGCGGCGGCGGATCGCTTCGATCGTCGCCGCGAAATGCCCCGCGCCGCCGTCGGGCAGGTCGTCGCGATTGACCGACGTCACGACCGCGTGGGCGAGTCCGAGCTCCGCGACGGCCTCCGCGACGCGGTCCGGCTCCTCCGGGTCGACCGATCCGGGCTGGCCCTTGCCGACCGCGCAGAAGCCGCAGTGGCGGGTGCAGACGTCTCCGAGGAGCATGAACGTCGCGGTGCGCTCGCGGGCCCAGCACTCGTGGATGTTGGGGCAGCGGGCCTCCTCGCAGACGGTGACGAGCCCGAGACGCCGCATCATGGCGTTGACTTCGTCGAACTCGCCGGTGGTCGTCAGCCGGACCTTCAGCCACTCGGGGCGGGCGAGGCGGGACGCCTTCGATGTTTCTGGAGAGAGGGGCAGAGCGGGCAGCGTCACCCGCGAATTATAACGGGCCGCGGTCGGAGCATCCGGAACTCATGCCGATGAGTCGCGGCGAGGCGCCAGCGAGACGGGATGCGGACCGGCCCGCGCCGTCCCGAGGCGTACCGGGAGCGTACGTTGAGGGCGGCGCGGGGTGGTCCGCGCCCGTATTCGGTGGATGCATCGCCGCGACTGTATCGTCAGGAATTCCTCAGATAGAACGACAGCGTCTCCAGCTGAATCTTCAGGTCCACGTTCTTGACGAAGACGCGCTCGGGCGCCTTCAGCCTCACCGGCGCGAAGTTGAGGACCGCCTGGACGCCGCCCTCGACCAGCGCGTCCGTCGTTTCCTGGGCGGAGGCCGGAGGAACCGCGACGACCGCGATGTCGATGTGCTCGCGCGCGAGGAACGCCGGGAGCGCCGCGGCGTCCAGGATCGGCACGTTTCCATGGACCGTCGTTCCGACTTTCGTCCGGTCGACGTCGAAGAGCGCGACGACGCGGAACCCGCCCGAATTGAACCCGCCGTATCCCGCGAGGGCCTGCCCGAGATGCCCGGCGCCGCAGAGGATCACCCGTTTCTCTGCGTCGATCCCGAGGAGCGCTTCGATGTGGCGCCGCAGGCTCGCGACGTCGTATCCGACGCCGCGGATCCCGAACTCGCCGAACATCGCGAGGTCCTTCCGGATCTGGGCCGAGTTGAGATGGAAGCGGCGCGCGAAATCGTGGGACGAGATCGTCCGCACCCCGTCGGCCTCGAGCTGCTGGAGCCCGCGGAGGTAGATCGACAGACGCCTCGCCGTCACTTCCGAGACGGCGTCGTTGGCTCCCGCCGGAGCCCGCCGGCTCATGGACCGAGGAAGGGAACCGCGCGCGACGCCGCTTCGGCGATCTGCCAGAGACGGCCGGGGAAGAGGCCGACGGCGAGGACGCCCAGACCGCAGAGGAGGAGCGCGAGGCGCGATTCGGCGGCGAGCGCGGGCGGTCCCTCGGACTCGACCGGCTCCCGCATGTAGAGCACGTACACCACCCGCAGGTAGTACCCGAGCGAAACGAGGCTGTTGGCGACGCCGACGACGGCGAGCCAAGCGAGATCCTTCTCGATCGCGGACTTGAAGACGAAGAACTTGCCGATGAAGCCCGCCGTGGCCGGAATGCCGCCGAGCGAGATCATGCAGAGGGCGAGCACGCCCGCGGCGAGCGGCGATCGCGTCCCCATCCCCGCCAGCAGCCCCACCGGATGCGGCTTCGTCTCGTCGCGGTAGAGCGCCGCGACCGCGGCGAACGCGCCGACGTTGGTCAGCGCATAGGCGAAGAGGTAGACGAGCGCGGCGGCGAAGGCGTCGCGCCCGAAGACGGCGAGCGCGATCGCGACGTACCCCATGTGCGCGATTCCCGAGTACGCGAGCAGGCGCTTGATGTCGCGCTGCGCGAGCGCCACCAGGTTCCCGAGGAACATCGAGAGCACCGCGACGGCGGCGAGCCCCGCCCGCACGCGGCCGGGAAGGACCCCTTCGAAGACGCCGGCGAAGACGCGGAAGAGGACGACGAGCGCGGCGCCCTTCGGCGCGACGGAGAGGAACGCGACTGCCGGCGTCGGCATTCCCGCATAGACGTCCGGGGCCCACGCGTGGAACGGCGCGAGGGCGATCTTGAACGCGAACCCCGAAAAGAGGAAGACGAGCCCGGCGAGGAGCAGGGGGTCGGCGCCGGCGCGCGCGTCCGCGAACCCGGCGATCGCGGTCGTTCCGGTCTTTCCGAACACGAACGCGATGCCGAAGAGCGTGAAGGACGACGCGAACGCGCCGGTCAGGAAATACTTGAGCCCGGCCTCGGAGGACGCCTCGGACCGCTTGAAGTAAGCGGCCAGGATGTAGAAGCAGAGGGAAAACGTCTCGAGGCCGAGGAAGATCACGAGCAGGTCGAGGCCCCGCGCCATCAGCGAGAGCCCGACGGCGCCCCAGAGGAGCAGCGGGTAGAACTCGCCGTCGGAGACGATCAGCCCGGAGCCCGCCGCCCGCTCGAGGTACGGCCTCGCGACGAGGAGGGTGAGGACGGCCGCGAGCCCGAGAAAGAGCCCGAAGACGTGCGCGAAAAGGGAACCGTCGAGCGTTCCCGCGAACGCGCGCTCCGCCGGGATCCGTTCCAGGAGGACCATGTATCCGCCGACCGCGAGGATCGACAGCGCGCCGAACGCGCGGCGGGCCGATGGCTGGAACGCCTCGAGGAGGAGCAGCAGGCAGCCCGTGCCCGCGAGGATCGCTTCCGGCAGGGCGGATCGCACGTCGAGAGCGACGGCGGCGGAGATCACCGCAGGGCCTCCAGCGGCGCGGCCGACTTCGCGCGCACGAACGCGAGCAGCGTGTCGACCGAGCCGTGGATCTTGTCGAGGAAGAGGTTCGGCGCGACGCCGATCGCGACCATCGCGAGGACGAGCGCGGCGCAGGCGACGAATTCGGAGGTTCGGATGTCGGGGAGCGTGCGGTTCTCCTCGTGGACGAGCGGCGTCCAGAAGACGCGCTGGACAAGCGTGAGCAGGTAGACGGCGGAGAGGATCATCCCGCTCGTGGCGACGATCGCCCACCACTGCGGGACGCCCGGGGCGTTGAAAGTCCCCGTCAGGATGAGGAACTCGCCGACGAAACCGTTGAGGCCGGGGAGCCCGATCGACGAGAAAGTGGCGATCAGAAAGAGCGTCGCGGTGACCGGCACGATCTTCGCGACACCGCCGTAGGCGGAGATCTCTCGCGTGTGGCGGCGCTCGTACAGGACGCCGACGAGGAGGAAGAGCGCTCCGGTCGAGAGTCCGTGATTCACGCTCTGGAGCACCGCGCCGGACGCCGAAGTCGCGGTCAGCGCCGCGATCCCGAGCATCACGAGGCCGAGATGCGCGACCGAGGAATACGCGACGAGCCGCTTCATGTCCTTCTGGGCGAAGGCGACCATGGAGCCGTAGACGATGCCGATGAGCGCGAGGCCCGCGAGCCAGGGCGCGAAGCGGGTCGCGGCCTGCGGGAAGAAGGGGAGGGCGAACCGCAGGTATCCGTAGACGCCGAGCTTCAGCAGGACGCCGGCGAGGATGATCGACCCCGCCGTGGGCGCCTCCGTGTGGGCGTCCGGCAGCCACGTGTGCAGCGGGAAGATCGGCACCTTCACGAGGAACGCCGCCGCGAACGCGAAGAAGAGGAGCGTCTGCGTGGCGATCGGAAACGTCATCGGGTAGAAGTGCTCGAGCGAGAACGACCACGCGCCGGTCGAGCGGTGGTACTCGACTGCCATGTACAGGATCGCGAGGAACATCAGGAGCGAACCCGCCATCGTGAAGAGGAAGAACTTCACGGCGGCGTAGATCTTCCGTTTTCCGCCCCAGATCCCGATGATGAAGTACATCGGGACGAGCATGACCTCCCAGAAAACGTAGAAGAGGGCGAGGTCGAGCGCCGCGAGCGAGCCGAGCATCCCGGTCTCGAGGAGGAGGAACGCGGCCGTGAAGCCGCGGACGTTCTCCTTCACGTGCGAGAGGGAGAAGATCAGGGCGACGGGCGTCAGGAGCGTCGTCAGGAGGACGAGGAGGAGCGAGATCCCGTCGATCCCGACCGTGTAGGTGATCCCGAGCGGCGGGATCCAGGGCACGCTCTCGCCGTACTGGAAGGCGGCGATCGCCGGATCGTAGCCCCACAGCCCGAGGGAGAGGACGAAGACCGCGAGCGAGACGACGACTCCGGCCGTCTTCGCCTCCGTCGTCGCGCGGGCCGGGAAAAGGAGGAGGAGCACGGCGCCCGCCGCGGGGAGGAAGATCAGCCAGGAGAGGAGGTGCGGGATGGCGATCATCGCGGGGCCCACCCGAGATAGGCGAGGAGCGCGACGATTCCGAGGAGGAACGTGAGCGCGTAGTTGCGCACGTTGCCCGTCGTGAGGAACCGGAGGAGATCGCCCGTGAGCTCGACGAGGAACGACCCGGCGTTGACGAGCCCGTCGATGATCAGCGTGTCCACGGCCTTCCAGAAGAACCGCGAGAGCGCGCGGAAGGGGCGGTAGATCAGGGCCTCGTAGATCTCGTCGACGTAGAACTTGTTCGCGACGACGCGGTGGACGCCCGGAAACGCCCGGACGAACCGCTCGGGGATCGCCCCGGCGCGGTCGCCGGAATAGAAAGAGCGCGCGACGAGCCATCCGAGGAGCGCGACCGCCACGGAGGCGGCGATGAGCGCGATCTCCGTGCCGCGTCCCAGCTCGACCGCTTGCGCGCCGCCGGAGGCGAGCGGCGGGACGACGGGCGCGAGGAAACGATGGAAGAGGTTCGCGCGCTCGCCGAGGAACGCCGGCAGGCCGACGAACCCGCCGACCGTCGAGAGGAGGGCGAGGATCACGAGCGGCCACGTCATCGAGGCGGGCGACTCGTGGAGATGGTGCTTCTCCTCCTCCGTTCCCCGGAACGCGCCGAAGAAGGTGAGATAGACGACGCGGAACATATAGAACGACGTGAGACCGGCGGCGGCGAAGCCGACCGCCCAGAGCGCCGGGCTCTTCGCGAAGACGGCCCCGAGGATCTCGTCCTTCGAGAAGAAGCCGGCCCAGATCGGGATTCCGGCGATCGCGAGCGTCGCCGCGAGGAACGTCCAGTAGGTCACCGGGAGCGCGCGGCGGAGACCGCCCATGCGGCGCATGTCCTGCTCGCCGCCCATCGCGTGGATCACCGATCCGGAGCCGAGGAAGAGGAGCGCCTTGAAGAAGGCGTGCGTCATCACGTGGAACATCCCGGCGACGAACGCGCCGACGCCGCAGGCGAGGAACATGTAGCCGAGCTGCGAGATGGTGGAATAGGCGAGCACCTTCTTGATGTCGGTCTGGGCGGTGCCGACGATCGCGGCGAAGAGCGCCGTCGCGCCGCCGACGATCGCGACGACGGCCATGGCCGCGGGCGAGAGCCGGAAGAAGACGTTGGCCCGCGCGACGACGTACACGCCGGCCGTCACCATCGTCGCCGCGTGGATCAGCGCCGAGACCGGGGTCGGGCCGGCCATCGCGTCGGGGAGCCAGACGTACAACGGGAGCTGCGCGCTCTTTCCACACGCGCCGACGAAGAGGCAGAGCGCGATCGCGGTCATCGCCGGCGCGAACCCTCCCGGGGCCGCGGCGGCCGCCGGGAAGATCCGGTCGAACTCGAGAGAGCCGAAGAGCCCGAGGATCAGGAAAATCCCGATCAGGAACCCGAAGTCGCCGACGCGGTTCGCGATGAACGCCTTCCGGCCGGCCCGGGCGGAAGACTCCTTCTGGTAGTCGAACGCGACCAGGAGGTAGGAACAGAGCCCGACCCCCTCCCAGCCGACGAAGAGGATCAGGAAGTTCGCGCCGAGGACGAGCGTGAGCATCGCGAACATGAAGAGGTTGAGGTAGCTGAAATACCGCCAGTACCCGTCGTCCGCGTGCATGTAGCCGGCGGAATAGACGTGGATGAGGAGCCCGACGAACGTGACGAAGGAGAGCATGAGCGCCGAGAGCGGGTCGAGCCGCATCGCGAAGTCGACCGAGACGTTCCCCGCGCGAATCCAGGAGCCGTACCGCTCGAGAACGGGCGCCGCGTTCCCTCCCAGCGCGCCGGCCGCGAACGGAACGAGGCGGACGTACGCGAGCACCGTCGTCGCGGCGACGGACCCCACCCCGCAGACGGTGACGAACGTCTTCCCGAGTTTTCTTCCGAGCAGGCCGCACAGGAGGAACCCGAGGAACGGGAGGAGCGGCAGGACGAACAGCGGGATCACGCGCTCACCACTTCAGGAGGTTCGTCTTGTCGACGTCGATCGTCTCGTGATGCCGGAAAACCGCGACGAAGATCGCGAGCCCGACCGCCGCCTCGGCCGCGGCGACGACGATCGCGAAGAAGACGACCGTCTGGCCCGCGTAGCCCCCGACCTTCTCTCCGAACCCGACGATCGCGAGGTTGGCCGCGTTCAGCATGAGCTCGATCGAGAGGAAGATCGTGATGGCGTTCCGCCGGAGGAGCGCTCCGCAGAGGCCGAGCGAGAAGAGCGCGACCGAGACGACGAGGACGTCGCCGAGCGGGACGCTCACGGCGCGCCGCTCCCGGGCCGCTCGCGGCGCATCAGGATGTACGCGCCCGTCAGCGAGGCGAGGAGCAGGACCGACACGGCCTCGAACGGGAGGGCCGCCCGCGAGAAGAGCGCCTGGGCGAGCGGCTCGATGTCTCCCGTCGCCGGAGGCTGGCCCGACGAGCCGGCGGCCTCTCCGTTGCCGCGGACCGCGGCGAGGAGCATTCCGGCGAAGAGAACGATCCCGACCAGCGCGAGGATTCGCTGGATCGGGCGGTGGTCCACCGCCGCTTCCTCCGTCGGAAGGTTCAGGAGCATCGTGACGAAGAGGAAGAGGACCAGGATCGCGCCCGCGTAGACGATCACCTGGATCGCCGCGAGGAAGGGCGCCGACAGGAGCACGAATCCGACGGCGAGGGCGAAGAACGACACGACGATCGCGAGCAGGCTCTTGATCGGGTTCCGGTGGACGACCATCACGCCGGCGAAGACGACCGCGACCGCGCCCGCGAGATCGAAGACCAGGCGTGCGGCGTTCACAGGACTCCCGTCCGGACGAGGAGCGCGGTCCAGAGCAGGTTCGCCAGGGCGAGCGGGAGGAGGACCTTCCAGCCGAGCCGCATGAGCTGGTCGTAGCGGAAGCGGGGGAGCGTCCAGCGCACCCAGACGAACAGCCAGAGGAAGAAAGCCGTCTTCGTCGCGAAGACCGCGACCGAGGCGATTCCGCCGACGATCCCGTGCGGATGGAAGAACGGCAGCGACCAGCCGCCGAAATACATCGTGACGATGAAGGCGGAAGCGACCGTCATCGCGACGTATTCCGCCATGAAGAACGCGGCGAACTTGAAGGAGGAATATTCCGTGTGGTACCCGGCGACGAGCTCGGCGTCCGCTTCGGCGAGATCGAACGGAACGCGGTTCGTTTCGGCGAAAGCCGAGATCGTGAACACGATGAACCCGAAGAACTGCGGAACGACGTTCCAGCGCAGGATCGACGACTGCTGCGCGGCGACGACACGGGTGAGTCGGAGCGACGCGGAGGCGAGGAAGACGCCGGCGCCGGCGGTCGTCATCGCGAGCTCGTACGAGATCACCTGGGCGGCGGATCGGAGCCCGCCCATCAGCGAGTACTTGTTGTTCGAGGACCAGCCGGCGAGCACGATGCCGTAGACCGAGAGCCCCGCCATCGCGAAGATGAAGAGCGCGCCGATCGGGACGTCCGCTCCGACGAGCGGCACGTCGCGCCCCGCGATCGGGATCGACGCGCCGTACGGGATCACGGCAAAGCCGACGAGCGCGGAGAACATCACGATCCACGGCGAGATCGTGTAGAGGAACGCGTCGACGTGGTCTGGCGTCACGTCCTCCTTGAAGAAGAATTTCAGGGCGTCGGCGAGCGGCTGCCCGAGCCCGAAGGCGTGCCAGCCGAAGAAGCCGACGCGGTTCGGGCCCGGTCGGTCCTGCATGAGCCCCGCGCCCCGGCGCTCGACCCAGAGGATGATGGGAACGAGCATCAGCGTCGCGAGCACGGGAAGGAGCGGCCGCAGCACGACGATCGCCCAGTCGGTCGCGCTCACAGCCCTCCCTCGGCGACGAACAGTCCCTTCTTCATCGTGAGGCCGCCGTCGAGGACGTCGTCGTCGACCGCGTACCCGGGGATCTCGCCGGCGAGCCGCGGAAAGATCGAAAGCGGGTTCCAGGCGGGATCGCCGAAGCCGAGGGCGAGGGAGAGGAGCAGCAGGATCTCCCAGTCCGCGCGCACCGGAGGCTTCGGGAGCATCGCGCGCTCGAAGCGCTGCACCCGCCCGAACCGGTTCGTGAACGTTCCGTCCTTCTCGGCGAGGGACGCCGCGGGGAGCACGACGTCCGCCTCGCGCGTCAGGAGGCTCTCGGTTCGGGCGTGGACGACGAGGAGCTTCGCGCGCCGGAGAGCGGCGACGCGGTCCGGGTGGTCGGCGTCGGCCGACCAGGCCCCGTCGGCGACGTAGACGATCTCGGGCGAGAAGCTGCTGTCGTAGAGCGCGGCGAGCCCTCTCCCTCCGGGCCGCGGCGTCATGCCGACGTCGCGCGCGCCCCGGAGGTTCGGCGCGGCGAGCCCCGAGCTCTCGATCCAGCCGTTCTTCGACGGCATCTTCCGGAGGCGGTCGGAATCGGCCGCCACGTCGAGGTTCGGCGAGCCGAGCGTGTCGCCGAACAGCCCTCGCAGCAGCCAGTTCTCCTCGTTGGAGAGGTGCGGGGAGCCGAGCGCGAAGATCGCGGACGGCCCGGCGCCGCCGATCGTCTCCCGGACCGCCGCCGCGATCCGCGAGATCGCCGCGTCCCACGGGACGCTCTTCTCCTCGCCCCCTTCGCGCACGAGCGGGCGGGTGTAGACGCGTTCGTTCAGGCTCTCGGCGAGGAACCGGCCGTGGTCGCAGAGCCAGTAGTCGTTGACCTCGGGGTTCAGTCGCGGCATGGAGCGGTACACGACGCCCGCGCGGGATTCGATCGTGTTGTTGCACCCGATGTCGCAACCCGGGCAGACCGAGGGCGTCTTCTTCAGGTACCAGACGCGCTGGCGGAACCGGAATTCCTCGACCGTCAGCGCCCCGACCGGGCAGACGTCGGCCGCGCACGCGGACCAGTCGTTGTCGAGCGCGCGCCCCTCGTGGGTCCAGACGAGGGTCGCCCCCGCCCGGTCGAGGAACGTCAGCTCGCCCGTTTCCGAGATCTCCTGGGTGAACCGGACGCAGCGCGTGCAGAGGATGCACCGGGTCATGTCGGCGATCACGCGCGGGCCGATCTTCGTGCGCGAGTACCCCTCGTACTGCTTCTTGCGCTCGTCGTAGCGCGACTGCTGGAATCCGTAGCCGAAGGAGTTGTCCTGCAGCTTGCACTCGCCCGCCTGGTCGCAGATCGGGCAGTCGAGCGGGTGGTTGATGAGGAGAAACTCCATCGTCGCCTTCTGGGCGTCCTTCGTCTTCGACGAGCCGGTCTTGACGACCATGCCGTCCTTGATCGGGGTCGTGCAGGCGGCCTGGATCTTCGGCATTCCCTCGATCTCGACGAGGCACATCCGGCACTGGCCGACGACGGAGAAGCGGGGGTGGTAGCAGAAGTGGGGGATCTCGATTCCGGCGAGCTTCGCCGCTTCGATCAGGTTCGTCCCGTCGGGAACCTCGACCGTCCGCGTCTCCCGGTCCTGGAACGTGATCTTCGCCAAACGAATGTTCTTCGCGGCTTACCGCCGCGAGCTCCCGGCCTTTCGCCTCATGCGAAAGCTTCCTCTCTCGCGCCGACCATGCAGCGCTTGTGGGCGACGTGGAAGTCGTATTCCTCCCGGAACTTCGGGACGGTCGAGACGACGTGGCCGACCGCCGCGTCGGCAAACACGCAGAGCGTCATCCCGTTGTTCATCTGCCTGGCCATCGGCAGGAGCAGCTCGACGTCCTCGGGGCGACCTTCCCCGGCTTCGATCCGGGTCAGGACCTTCAGCAGCCAGGGGCAACCTTCCCGGCACGGCGTGCACTGGCCGCAGGACTCGTGCGCGAAGAACTTCGCGAGGTTCTTCGCCGCGCGCACGATGCACGTGTCCTCGTTCATCACGACGATCGCGGCGGAGCCGAGCATCGAGCCCTTGGCCGCGACGCCGTCGAAATCGAGCGGGCAGTCCTTGATCTCGGCTTCCGTCAGCATCGGAGCGGACGCGCCGCCCGGGATGACCGCCTTCACGCGCCGCCCGCCGCGCATTCCGCGGCCGTAGTCGTCCCCGAAAATGAGCTCCTCGAGCGGGAGCCCCATCGGCGCCTCGTAGACGCCCGGGCGGACGACGTGCCCGGAGAGGCAGTAGAGCTTCGGTCCGGTGTTCTTCTCGTTCCGGCCGATCCCCGCGAACCATTCGGCGCCGCGGCTCATGATGAGCGGGACGCACGCGAGGGTCTCGACGTTGTTGACGATCGTGGGGCAGGCGAACGCGCCCGAGACCGCGGGGAACGGAGGCTTGACGCGGGGCTGCCCGCGCTTGCCTTCCAGCGACTCGAGGAGCGCCGTCTCCTCGCCGCAGATGTACGCGCCGGCGCCGCGATGGACGACGATGTCGAGTGCGACGCCGGATCCCCTGAGGTTCTCGCCCAGGTAGCCCTTCCCGTACGCCTCGCGGATCGCCTCGGAAAGGATCCGCGCGCCGTCCCAGAACTCGCCGCGAATGTAGATATAGGCGCGGCGGCAGCCAATCGCGTACGCGGCGATCATCATCCCTTCGAGGACGAGGTGCGGGTCGCTCTCCATGAGCAGCCGGTCCTTGAAGGTGCCCGGCTCGGACTCGTCGGCGTTGAGGACGAGGTAGATCGGTTTTCCCTTCGTGTCCTTCGGGATGAAGGTCCATTTCACGCCGGTTGGGAATCCCGCGCCGCCGCGCCCCCGGAGTCCCGCTTTCTTGACCGTCTCGGAGATCGACGCCGGCTCCGGCCTGTCGCGCAGCACCTTTTCCCACGCCGCGTAACCGCCGTCCGCGACGTATCCGTCGATCGCGCGGGAGTTCTGCTTCCCGACCCGCGCCAGCAGCACTTTCTCGTAGGCCATCGTCAGGCCTTCCCGAGCTCGGACAGCAGCGCGTCGAGCTTCTCCGGCGTCATCGGCTCGTGGTACCGGTCGTTGACCTGCATCGACGGCGCGCGGTCGCACCCGGCGATGCATTCGACCTCGGTGAGCGTGAACTTCCCGTCGGGCGTCGTCTCGCCGACGTGCACGCCGAGCTTGCGCCGGCAGTGCTCGAGGAGCTCGTCGGCGCCGTTCAAGTGGCAGGAGATCGACGTGCAGAACTGGAGGTCGTATTTCCCGACGGGATCGAGGTTGTACATCGTGTAGAAGGTCAGGACGCCGTCGACGAACGCGGTCGAGAGGTCGAGCCGGTCCGCGACGACCTCGGCCGCCTCGCGGGGAATCCACCCGAGGCGCGCCTGGACGATCCACAGCACCGGGAGGAGGGCGGCCTGCTTCGTGGGATAGCGGGAGAGCAGGGTGTCGATTTCCCGGCTCTCGTCGCCCGTGAAGACAAACGGCGCGCCGCTCTCTCGCGACGCGTAGCGCAGTTTCTTCACCAGTCGAACGCTCCCTTTTTCCAGACGTAGGCGTACCCGACCGCGAGGGTCGAGAGGAACAGGACCATTTCCAGGAACATCCCCCAGCCGTAGGCCCGGAAGATCACGGTCCACGGATAGAGGAACGCGATCTCGACGTCGAACAGGATGAAGACCATCGCGACGACCGAGTACTTCACCGAGATGCGCTTGCGGGACGCATCGAGCAGAGGCATGCCGCATTCGTAGGTCGAGAGCTTGCGGCGGGTGCGGACCTGCCGCCCGAGGAGAGCGGAAAGAATCAACAGGGCGGCGGCCACGAGCGCCGCGAACGCCATGAGCACCAGGATCGGAATGAAGGACGACGCCACGCGCTCTCCGCTTCCTCTCTCACGCCATTCCGAGTGCGTGAAAAATTTCACTTGCAGTCTATTCGGGCCCGCCGTGAGGGTCAACCGATCGGCGCGCCCGCAAATTCGAAGCACGAATTTCGAAATCCGAAGACTTCTGCCGGCAAGTTGCAGCGGGCGCCGATGCGCCGCTGAACTTGCCGGTGCCCAGTTGGAGCGAACGTGTTCGCTCAACTCGGCACAGCCGCGAAGCGACGTGCGACGTTTACTTCGGGGTCGCGGTCGTCCGGACCGGCACCGGCACGTTGCAGAGCTCGACGTAGCCTGCCGGCCGCGCGAACCAGCTCTCCCGCCGGTTGCGGCGCGATTCCACCCACGCGGCGAACGTCGGCGTGTCGGTCCGGAGCGTCTCGAGGTTCAGGCGATCCGCCGCCGCGACGTCCGACGCCATCCGCACCGATCGGATCGGGACGAACTGCGAGGGCTTCTCGTAGAAGCCGAGCGGCCCCGAGCCGCGGGGAAGCGTCGACAGGAGCTCGATTCCCTGCACGACGCGTCCGACGACCGTCACGTTGCGATCGAGATGGCGGGGGGCGTTCCCGATCACGACGTACAGCTCGCTCCCGTTCCCCGACTTCGGATCGTCGCCCCGCCCGACGCCGACCATCCCGTAACAGTGGGCGAGCCACGCCTCGCCGGTTCTCGGATCCCGCGCGGCCGGGAATCCGTCCGAGAAGCCCGACTCCGGGGCGTACCCGTCCGGTCCCGCGAGCGGGGTGAAGGGGATCTTCGTTCCCTCCGCGCGCGTCAGCTCGCCGGGGAGCTCCGCCTTCGCCGAGCCGAGCGAACGCGCCTTCGCTTTGTCGTCGCCGTCGGGATCGCCCCACTGGACGACGTAGTCGTCCTGCGACCGCACGACCGACAGGCCGTCGAAGTATTTCTCGCGCACGAGCCGGACGATGTTCGCGTAGTGCTCGGGGGCGAAGGCCGGGGCGAGCTCGATCGCGACCCGCCCGGACGCGAGCTCGAGGTAGAGCGTGTTCTCCGGCGGAATCGGTCGCCAGTCGGAGGGCTTCGCGGCCGCGAGGACGTCGGCGCTCGTCGGAGGAGAGGCGGGTCTGGCGGCGGGCGGGCTCTGAGCCAGAACGGGGGCGGCGGCGAGGACGGCGGCGGCGGCGAGTCTTCTCACGAGGTCCCTCCGTTGGCGGCGTCAGCCGCGTGATCCCGCTTCCATCGCTCGCAGAACTCGATCCGGTGCTGGAGCGAGGGATGCGTGTAGAACCAGATTTCGACGATCCGGGGCGGATCGTACTCCGACAGGTCGTGGGTGTTGAACTTCGCGAACCCGGCCGCGAGCGCGTCGGGATCGCGCACGACCTCGAGGGAGAAGACGTCGGCCTGGTGCTCCTCCCACCGGGAGAACGCGTTGGCGGCCGGCGCGGCGACGAACGAATAGACCGACACGATCAGGAGGACGAGCGGGAGTCCGGCCGGGTCCTCGATCGGCCCGATTCCCCATCCGGGCCGCCGGCGGACGATCGGGGCGTATGACCATCGCACGAGCGCGGCGCCGAGCAGGATGAGCGCGCCCCCGAAAGCGAGCCCCTTCGCGACGTGGCGGAGCGCGTAGTGCCCCATCTCGTGTCCCATGACGGCCACGACCTCGCGGGGGGTGTGGGTCGAAAGCAGCGTGTCGTAAATAACGATGCGTTCGGTCCCCAGAAGTCCCGCGACGTAGGCGTTCGTGTGCGCGGACTGGCGGCTCGCGTCCACTTCGTACACGTCGTGCGCCGGGATTCCCTCCCGATGGGCGATTTCGAGGAGGCGCGTCTTCAGGGGCCCGGCCGCGAGCGGCGTGAACTTGTTGAAGAGCGGCGCGATGAATACCGGCTCGACGGCGACCGCGAAGATCGTGAACGCCATCGCGACCGCGGCGCCGATCAGCCACCACGTCCGGCGGAACTTCCGGATCACGGCGTAGAGCGCGACGGCGAAGAGCCCGCCGAGGACGATCGTGAGCCCGAGCCCCTTCGCCCAGTCTCCCGCCCAGCCGAGGAAGGTCTGTCGCGCGAACCCGAATCGCTTCTCGCGGAAATAGCCGCCGTACGCGTCCAGCGGCAGGGAGAGGACCGCCGTGACGACGGTGAAGATCGCACAATACACGAAAACGGCGAGGTTCGCCCTTCGGTGGACGAGCGCCCGGGCCCGGTCGCGGAAGGCGGAGGAGAGCCGGGAGCGCAGCAGGAAGACGAGGACGAGGCACCCCCACGCCGCGCCGGCGAGGGAGAGCAGGTAGGCGCCGTGGGCGTATTGCTTCTGACGGCTCTGGTCGCGCGGGATGTCGGCCTTCTCCACGGTCGCGAAGATGTCGCCTCCGGTCGCCGGCCGCGCGGGCGAGGCGCAGAGCGCGGCGCGCGGCGCGGCGATCGCCGCCAGGAGAACCGCGATCCGAACCGCGCGCTTCACCGCGCGATCGTATCGTTTGCGAGTTGCGAGTTGCGAGTTGCGAGTTGCGAGTTGCGAGTCCTGGTCGGACGCCCTTGGAATTTGGAGCGTGGACCCCGGAGCTTCCGACTTCGCCGGGCGTGTCGTTTCGAGACTTGAAATTGGGACATTTGAGTTTGTTTCGAGTTTCGAGATTCGTGCTTCGAAATTCCGGCGCAGCCGGAGCCGGACCCGTCGCACAGGTCGTGCCGGTTCGGGATTGGGAGTTTGGGATTTGGAGCTTGGAATTTCCGGCTTCGCCGGCAGCGGATATCATCCGCGCCTCATGGAGGAGGTCCGCCCCGCCGTCCTGATTCCCGCTTTCGATTGCGCTCCGACGATCGGGACCGTCGTCGAGGGAGCGAGGCGCCACGTCGAGACGGTCGTGGTCGTCGACGACGGCTCCCGCGACGCGACCGGGGGAGAGGCGGCGCGGGCCGGGGCGCGCGTCGTCACCCGGCGGGAGAACGGGGGAAAGGGCGCCGCGATACGGTCCGGGCTCGAGACCCTGCTCCCGAATCCCCGCTTCTCGCACGTCGTCTTCCTCGACGGGGACGGCCAGCACGATCCCGCGGAGCTCCCGAAGTTCGTCGAGGCGGCCGCGCGCGGCGAGGCGTTCGTGATCGGGTCGCGGATGGAGGAGCGGGAGGCGATTCCGGCGTACCGCTACGAGACGAACCGGATCGGCGACATGATCCTCTCGCGCATGACGGGGCACCGGGTCGAGGACGGGCAGTCGGGATTCCGCGCGGTCTCCGCGACCCTCCTCCGCGTTCTGCGTCTCCGGGCGAACGGCTATCTCGTCGAAACGGAAATGCTGCTGAAAGCGGCGCCCCGGGTGCCGCGCTTCGCGACCGTCCCGATCCGCGCGATCTACGGCGGCCCTTCGCATTACCGGCCTTTCCGGGACACCTGGAAAATCTCGTGGGGGGCGGTCTTCATCCAGGTTTTCGAGCTCGACGCGTGAGCGCGCCGTCCCGTTCCGCCGCGGAAGCGACGACGGCTCTCGAGCCGCTTCGATTCGATCCCGCGCCGCTCGTGCTCACCGTCGATTTCGAGGAGTGGTTCTGCATCTGCGGCGACGAGCACTATTCGGATCCGCGGAACTGGGATCGGTTCGAAGCGACGATCGAGCGGTCGGCCGACCGCCTGCTCGAACGCCTCGCGGCGGCCGGCGTCCGCGCCACCTTCTTCGTGCTGGGATGGATCGCGCGGCGGTATCCGGCCCTCGTCCGCCGCGCCGCCGCCGCCGGCCACGAGATCGCGTTTCACGGGATGACGCATCGCCGCTGCGACGAGATGCCGCCGGGCGAGCTCCGCCGCGAGCTGGAGGAGGGGAAGGCGCTCCTCGAAGACCTCGCCGGCGCCGCGGTCGCCGGATTCCGGGCCCCGGAATGGTCCGTTCGAAGCCCGGGCGATCCGGTCTTCGCGGCGCTCGCGGAGTGCGGGTACCGTTACGACGCGTCCCTGACGTCGATCCCGATCCTCGGAAGAAAGAGCAACCCTCCCCGGTCCTTCGCTGCCGCGACGGCCGCCGGCCGGATCGCCGAGTTCCCTCCGCTGACCGGCCGGGGGTGGGGTCAGACCGTGAATTTCGGGGGCGGATGGGCCTTTCGGCGGCTCCCGTGGCGGCGGATCCTCGCGCGCGAGGAGGAGTTCCGAAGGGAGGGGTCCCCGGCGGTCTTCACGTTTCATCCCTGGGAATTCGACCCCGACCCGCCGCCGCTTCCCGGAGCGTCGCCGCTCCTCCGGCTGACGAGGGTCGCCAATCGCTCGCGCCTTCCGGGCCGCTTCGAAAGACTCCTCGCGCGCGGGCCCTTCCGCCGGCTCGGAGACCTGACGTGACCGCCTGGCTCTTTTCGGGACAGCTCTCGGAGTTCGCGGGGATGGGGGCGGACTTCTTCGCCGCCTCGGCCGAAGCGCGCGAGCTCCTCGACCGAACCTCCGCGCGCTGCGGCGTCGATCTCGGGGCCGCGCTCGCGGACCCGGCGCGCGTCGGCGACAACCGGATCGCCCAGCCGGGCGTCTTCCTCGTGTCGGTGCTCGCGGCGCGGGAGCTCGCCCGGCGGGGCGTCGTGCCGGCCGCGATCGCCGGCTATTCTCTCGGCAATTACGCCGCCCTCGTCGCCGCGGAGGCCGTCTCCTACGACGATGCCCTGACCGTGCTCCTCGCCGTCTTCGAGACGGTGGACCGGCTCGCGATCGGCGGCCGAATGGGAGCGGTGATCGGCCTGCCCGCCGCCGCGGTCGAGGAGGTCTGCGCGGCGATCCGCGCGCGAGGCGCCGCGGTATGGATCGGAAACGTCAACGCGGCGACGCAGCTCGTCCTGACGGGATCCGAGGCCGGGATCGAAACGGCGCTCGCCGAGCTCTCGCCCCGCGCGCTGAAGGTGATCCGCCTGCCGATGACCTGGCCGATCCACAGCTCGCTGATGGAGCCGGTCGCCGGCGCCATCCGGCCGATCGTCGACGCCTGCGCGTCGATCGCCGTGCCCCGGTATCCGCTCTATGCGGGCCACCGGGCCGAACGGATCGACTCCGCGGACGCGGTGGCGGACCTGCTGGCGCGACAGATCGCGCTGCCGTCCCGCTGGAAGCAGACGGTCGAGACGATGTTCGCCGACGGGCACCGGGAATTCCTCGAAATCGGCCCGGGCGACACGCTCTCCCGGATGCTCCGCTGGATCGTGCGCGAGGGGCGCTGCCGCCCGGCGGGCACGCTCGCCGCGATCGAGGAGGTCGCGAGGACCGGCTGACGTCGCGCGGCGGCATGCCGTGCGGCGAACGGGCCGGGCGTCCGGTTCGGGAATCGCCCCGGCCCCTCTGTTAGATTCGGGTCCTGTGCCGACCAAAACCGCCGTCGTGACCGGGGGCTCCCGCGGAATCGGCGCGGCGATCGCGCGGCGGCTCGCGCGCGACGGAGCCCGGATCGTCATCACGTGCAAGGACGATTTCGAGAACGCGGAGCGCGTCGTGGCCGAGATCGCCGCCGAAAACGGGGAGGCGTACTCGCTCCCCGGAGACGTCACGAGCGGCGAAGAGGTGACGGCGCTCGCCGCGCGCGTCGAGCGCGACTGGAGCGGGTGCGACATCCTCGTCAACAACGCGGGCATCATCCGGGACGTGCTCTTCGCGTTCATGCGCGAGGAGGACTGGGACCGCGTCGTCGAAACGTCGCTGAAGGGGACTTATCGGATGTGCAAGGCGTTCGTGCGCCGGATGATGCACAAGAACTGGGGCCGCATCGTCAACATCGTCTCCGACAGCGGCATTTCCGGACAGATGGGGCAGACGAACTACTCGGCGGCGAAGGGCGGCGTGATGGCGTTCACGAAATCGCTCGCGCGCGAGGTCGGCGGCCGCAACATCACCGTCAACGCCGTTGCCCCCGGAATCATCGAGACCGAGATGATCCGGGACCTCTCGCCCGAGATCCTCGGCGATTACCGGAAGCTCATTCCGTCGAAGCGATTCGGCTCTCCGGAGGAAGTCGCCGCCGTCGTCGCGTTCCTGGCGTCCGCCGAGGCCTCGTATGTGTCGGGGCAGGTGTGGCAGGTCGACGGCGGCCTCTTGATGTAGGGCTGCAGGCGCGGCGAATACGCACCGTTATACGCGTCCGTGCGGCCCGCCGCCGGCTTCAACGTACGTTATTCAGTACGCCTCAGCCGCCGGCGGGCCGCCCGAACGCGTCTTCCGGCACGTCTCGCCGCGCTTTCGCGTTGTTCCGAACTGAGTTTCCGGCCGGCCTCACTCGAGTGTAGCGGGCGCGGCGATTCATCGAGCCGGCCGGGCGCGTGCCGCCCGCCCCCGCCCTGCGGCGTACTTGCCGCAGTACGCCGCGGGACGTCTCGGACGACCCGCATCCCGGCGGGCTCGCGCCTCCCCGCGCTTTCAGGGTGTAGCGAACTGAGGTTGGCTCCTCGCCGGTCCGCTTGTTCAAATCCCCTCGTGCCGGCCTTCCCCGAGCGAGGGTGAGTTTCCGGGCAAACTCGGGCGGGCGCCGGAGCGGCCGAGGGTTTACCCGAGCCGCGAAGGGCTTCGCTTATAATTCCCCCAGGGAAAGGAAAATCCATGAACGACACGGAGCTCAAGACCCGGGTGAAGGACCTCATCGTGCGCCGGCTGAAGCTCGACATCGAGCCCGCCTCGATCGAGGACGCCGCGCCCCTGTTCGGAGAGGGCCTGGGCCTGGACTCGATCGACGCGCTGGAGCTCGTCCTCGGCATCGAGCAGGAATTCGGAGTCAAGGTTGCCGACGAGGAAGTCGGCGTGAAGGCCTTTTCGTCGGTCGATTCCCTGGCCGACTTCATCAAAGAGAAGTCGGCCGCGTAGGTCGATGATCGCGGAGCTGCCGCACCGCTATCCCTTCCGTTTCGTGGATACCGTCGTCGAAGAACGCGACGAGACTTTCTCGCGCGGGCGGGTTTCCATGACGATCTCGGCGGGGCAGCGGGCCTGCTCGGGCGGAGACTGGGGGATCCCTTATCTCCTCGCCGAGGCGATCGCGCAGTCGGCGCTCCTCCTCGAAGGCGGAGACCCGGAGATCGGCCGGACGGGTTTTCTCGCCGGAATCGACGGATTCGCGATGGATCGTCTCCCCGAGCCGGGCGAACGGCTTTTCGTCGACGTCGCCCTCGTCGCGCGGTACGGAGCGGTCGTAAAGTTCTCGGGCGCGATCCGCGGCGAGCCGGGTCCGGTCGCCCGCGGCGAGATCCTCGTGCGCCGCGGGGAGATCCGCGCGTGAAGCGCGTCGCGCTCGTCGGGCCCGGCGCCGCGAGGCTCCTTCCCGACCTGCGGGCCGGGGGCTTCGACCCGGAAGCCGTCTCCGCGCTCGACTTCGAGCCCGACCGCGCCGGCGCGTTCGACCTCTTCGTCCTCTCGCCGTTTCGCGAAGACGGGTTGCCGCTCTACGACCGCTTCCGCGAGACGCTCGGGCGCCGCCGGGTGGCGATCGTGCTCCTCCTCGACCCCGAGGGGGACGAATTCCCGGAGTCGTTCCTCGCCGGGATCAACGACGTGCTCTTCCCGTCGACGCCGACCGACGTGATGATCGAGAGCTTCCGGCGGCAGATCGCCGTGCCGACGCGCCGGGACGCCTCGACGCTCGCCCGCGTCCGCCATGCCGCGGCGGAGGAGACCGCCCACCTCGGCACGGCGCTGAACGTCTCGCGGACGGGCGTCCTCATCGAGGTGCAGCAGGAGTTTTCGGTCGGCGACGAGCTGGATCTCGAGTTCTTCCTGGCGGACGACCCGGTTCCGATCGCGTCGACCGCGACGGTCCGGCGCGCCGCTTTCGATGCGGAACGCCTGCGCCGCAATTACGGGTTATCGTTCTCGAAAATGGCCGAGGCCGACCGCGATCGTCTGCTGCGATTCTGCGAGGGACCATGACCGAAAAGATCGTGTACACCTGCACGTTCGAGCCTCCCCATCGGATCCGGCTGGAAGCCCGCGCCGCGACGCCGCGCGGGGTCACGCTGCGTCTCTCGGACGCCGATGATCCGGACAAGCCCGCCCGCGACGTGTTCGTCACGAACACGGAGCTCGGGATGGGCTACGACAACGTCTTCAAGGCCTGCTTTCTCTGCGTCGACCGCGGACGGAAAGAGAAGGCATTCGCCATACCGACTTCCGACCTCGAATAGAGGAGTCGGCCGGACCGGAGCCGGGACGGTTTGACGGCGCAAATCTTTCATCCCCAAGGGTAAAAACCCATCTCCGGGCGACGCCCTGGTACAGGATTTGCTTAACAATTTCGCAGGATGGAAGTCGCAGTGTCTGAGGAGTATCGGGGAAACGTGCGGCCCCGGCCCAAGACGATCCTCGTGATCGAGGACGATCCGGACTCGCGCGAGGTCTTCGCCGATCTTCTCCGGGGAGAAGGCCACCGCGTCGTCGCGGTCGGAAGCGGCGCTGCCGGAATCGCCTACCTGAGGGCGCAGGACCGACCCGCGGCCATTCTCCTCGACATGTTGATGCCCGAGATGGACGGATGGCAGTTTCGCCGCGCCCAGCAGGCCGATCCGGAGCTCGCGTCCATTCCGGTCGTCGTGGTTTCGGCGTTGAAGGCCGTGGAGCGAAGCGCGCTCCGGTTCGGAGCCGCCGCGTTCCTCGGCAAGCCGGTCGCTCCCGAGACGCTGATCGGCACCATCGCCCGAGTCATCTGAAAAGAGGCCGGCGCGGCGTCGTGCCTTCGCCCGGCGCGCCCCGCCGGCGAGCGGCGGGGATCAGTGCGTTTCGCGCAGGCCGAACTCCGCGAGGATTCGCCGAATTTCGTCGAAGCCGGCGGGCTTGACGACGTGACGGTCGAAAGCCGCCTTTTCGGAGAGGAAACGCTCGTCCTCCCGGCCGTATCCCGTCAGGGCCACGATCATCGCGCCCGGGGGAAGCATCGGACGCAGGCGGCCGGCGACCTCGAATCCGTCCATGTCCGGAAGGCCGAGGTCGAGCAGGACGACTTCGGGCCGGAGCTCGGAACACCGCGCGATCGCGGCGAGGCCGTCGGCCGCGGTCGATACCGAGTGCCCGTCGATCCGAAGGAGCGTCGCGAGCCCTTCGGCGAGATCCGCGTTGTCCTCGACGATGAGGATGCGGGCGGGATGCGCGGACGACTCCCGGACGATTTTCGGCGGCGCGGCCGCGGGACGGCCCTCGCCGCTGAGAGGCAGCGTCACGGTGAAGGTCGCGCCGCGACCCTGGCCGGCGCTTTCGGCGGTGACCGTTCCCCCCTGCAGCTCGATGAGGCGCCGGACGAGGGTGAGCCCGATCCCGAGACCGGATTCAGGGGATTCGGAGACCCGTTCTCCCTGCTCGAACAGATCGAAGACCCGGCCGAGCATCGGTGAAGGTATTCCCTGGCCGTCGTCGCGGACGATCAGCGTCGACTCGCTCCCGCTCTTCGCGAGGCTGACCCACGCGTGCCCGTCGGGGCGCGTGAACTTCAGCGCGTTCTGCAGGAGGTTCGAGACGACCTGGGCGAACCGCATCGGATCGATCTCCACGAGCACCGGCTCGCCGGAGATCGAAAGCGAAAGGGATCGCCCCTTCTCCTCGAAGCCCGGCACGTGCGGAGCGACGAGCCCGGGAACGAACGCCGCCAGATCGACGGTCTCCCTCCGGATCGTCATCTTCCCGGTCGCGATGCGCGAGACGTCCAGGAGGTCGTCGACGAGGCGGGCCATGTTGCCGACCTGGCGGACGATCACCTCGCTCGCCCAGCCGATTCTCTCCTCGGAGGGGCGGAGGTACTGGATGACCTCGGCCGCGCGATGCATGGCGGCGAGCGGGGTCCGCAGCTCGTGCGCGAGGGTGGCGAGGAACTCGTCTTTCCGGCGGTCCGCTTCCTTCCAGACCCGGGCTGCCGCGACGAGCTCGGCGGCCGCCTTCTGGTCGGTGAGATCGGTCACGATCACGGAAAAGGCGGTGAGGTCCTCGCCGCCGAACACGCTCGCCGCGACCGAGGCGGAGAGGACGGCGCCGCCCGAAGCTTGAAAATCGATCTCTTCACGGCCCCCCGGGCCCGTGAAGAGCGCGTCGAACGCGGCCGTGGACTCCCGGGCGACCCACTCGCGGAGCGGCGTGCCGCGGAGCCGTTCCGCGGGGATCTCGAGGAGCTCGCCCAGACGGCGGTTCGCGTACAGGATCGTTCCGTTCGGCGAGAGCGTCGCCGCGCCTTCCTTCATGTCGTCGACGATCCGGCGGTAAGGAGGGTCGGCGGGATGGATCGTGTAGATCCCTTCGCCGCCGCGTCCCTTCATGACGAAGGCGTCGACTTCGCCGTCCCGGATCGCGGCGAGAGTCGATTCGGGCTCTTCGAGGCGCCGGCGAAGCTCCTCGATCTCGGCGATCAGCGCGCGCTCGCGCGCGGAAGCGGTCCCTTCGTTCACGACGTCGTTCCTTCCGCGGCCGCGCCACGCCAGTCGAGCCCGACGAGCACGCGCTGCGTGTTCGAGAGATCGCCGATGATCTTCCGGATCGGGGCGGGGAGGTCGCGGACGAGCGTCGGGATTGCGAGGATCTGATCGCGCCGGGCGAGGTGCGGCTTCTCGACGAGGTCGATCACTTCGATCGTGCATTCGATCGGAAGGTGCTCGGCGCAGATCTTCCGGAGGTTCGACAGCGCCGCCATGGACCGGGGCGTCTGACCGGCGACGTAGAGACGGAGGTTCCAGGACTCGGCGCTCCGGGATTTATCCGGTCCTCCGGCGCGGCTCGCCGTTCCCCTTCCTTTCATCGCGCCCGTCTCCGGGCCGCTCGTCTCTTCGGAGTCGCTGCGGCGCCGCGGCTCTGCGCCATGTCCGACCGGCTCGCCGCGAAGCGCCGGTCTTTCGCCTCGTCCTCCTCGATCAGGACGCCCGAATCGCGGAGCTCGCGCTCGAAGGCCTTTCGCTTCGCGTCGATTTCGGCTTCGAGCTCTCCGCGCCGCCGGGACAGTTCCCGCCGGCTCCGGTCGAGCTCCTTCTCCCTCGTTTCCGCCGCCACCTTCTCGCGCAGCTCCTCCGCGACGCGGGCCGATCCCGTGAGCATTCCTTCCGGCCCGAGATAAACGTCCGTGAGGCGGATTCCCCGGCTCGTGAGCTGGAACTCGCGGATCTGGTTCGAATGCGCCATGCCCCGCGACTTCAGCACGTAGATTCCCCGGTTGCGCTCGCCGCTCGACTCGATGTCGCGCACGAGGACCCACGTGTCGACGACCGACGAGACGCCGATGTCCGTGTGTTCGAGGGCCTGGCCTCCCTCCGTCAGGTTCGTCATGACGATGGTCGCGCCCTGCGACTTGAAGAAGTCGATCAGGCGCACGAGCATCCCGGCGGCCGCGCTCTCGTTGCCGGCCGACGCGAGGTTGCTGATCGGATCGAGGATCACGAGCCGGGGCCGGAACTCCCGGAAGGCGGCGTGCATCCGCGTGAGATGGCCTTCGAGGCCGAGGAGCGTCGGCCGCGCCGCGTCGAACCGGAGCAGGCCCTCGCGGACGCGGCGTTCGAGGCGGAGCCCGACGGATCGCATGTTCCGGAGGATCTGGGCGCTCGATTCCTCGAACGAAAAGTAGAGGCAGCGTTCTCCGCGCGCCGCGGACGCATCCGCGATCTGCGCCGCGAGCGTCGATTTGCCGCCTCCCGCCGTTCCGGAGATCAGTGTCGTCGAGCCCCGGTACAGTCCGCCGCCGAGCATCCGGTCGAATTCCGGGACTCCGGTCGAGATCTTCTCGTTCGACACCGCGTAGTCGAGGGATGCGGACGTGATCGGGAGCACCTCGAATCCGTGGGCGTCGATCAGGAACGGATACTCGTTGGTCCCGTGGCTCGTGCCGCGATACTTCACGATCCGGAGACGGCGGGTGGCGATCTCGTTCGTGACGCGGTGATCGAGGAGGATCACGCAGTCGGAGACGTATTCCTCGAGGCCCTGCCGCGTGAGGGCGCCGTTCCCCCGCTCCGCCGTGATGACCGCCGTCACGCCGCGATCCTTGAGCCATCGGAACAGCCGCCGGAGCTCGGCCCGGACGACGGCCTCGTTCGAGAACGACGAGAAGAGCGCTTCGAGCGTGTCGAGCACGACCCGCTTCGCCTTCACCGTGTCGATCGCGTTGCCCAGGCGCAGGAACAGCCCCTCGAGATCGTACTCTCCCGTTTCCTCGATCTCGCTCCGCTCGATCGTCACGCCGTCGATGAGGAGCTTCCGGCGCGCGACGAGCGAATCCACGTCGAAGCCGAGAGACCGCACGTTCTCCGCGAGCTCCCCGGGCGACTCCTCGAACGCGAGAAAGACTCCGGGCTCGCCGAATTGCGTCGCGCCGCGGACGAGGAACTCCATGGCGAAGAGGGTCTTTCCGCACCCGGCGGAACCGCAGACGAGCGTGGGCCGGCCGCGAGGCAGCCCGCCGCCCGTGATCTCGTCGAGACCGACGATGCCGGTCGGGGTCTTGGGCAACTGCGGCGATGGTCGGGAAGGGCTCATGATCCCCAGATCGATATCATGGCCGCGCCTCCCCGCGAAAGCAACGCCGGGAGCTCGCGGGTGACGCGCGCGGAGAGGACGCGGCGCGGCCGAGCGGGAGCGGGATCGGTTGGTGCGAAAGGGGGGACTTGAACCCCCACGGTTGTTCACCACAGGCTTCTGAGACCTGCGCGTCTGCCAGTTCCGCCACTTTCGCGGGAGGCCGATTCTACCAGCAAAGAGGGACTTCGGAGCACGGGGTACACTCCGCCCGATGGTGCCGACCGACTCGCAAATTCTCGAAAAGCTGCGGCTGAAGGGGAGCCGGATCCTTTCCTTCGCGCAGCTCGCCGGAGCGCTCTCGATCCCCGGGGAGCAGGAGGAATCGTTCCGGGCGAGGCTCGACTCGCTGGAGCGGCAGGGGAAGATCGCCCGGGTCCGCGGCGAGAAGTACTCGGCGATCGAGCACACCGGGTTCGTCGCGGGGAAGATCTCGATTCGCGCGGAGGGATTCGGCTTCGTCCTCTCGCCGGAGCTCCACGGCGAAGACCTCTACGTCCCGCGCCGGGGGCTCGGCGGCGCCCTCGACGGCGATCTCGTCCTCGCCCGGGAAGAGGAGCGCAAGCCCGCGAAGGGCCGCGGCGCGCGCCGGATGGACGACCGGACGTCCGGCACGGTCGTGAAGATCCTCGAGCGCGCCCGCGACCGGATCGTGGGACAGTACGACGCCGGCGAGGGGCGCTCGGTCGTCCGTCCCTACAACCCGCGCATGGCCACCGAGGTCCGGGTCCCGAAGGACGCGGCGGGCGACGCGGTCGATTCCGAGATCGTCGTCGCGAAGTTCACGTCGTATCCGGACGACCGCCGCATCGCGCGCGGCGAGATCGTCGAGCGGCTCGGGTTCCTGGGGGAGCCCGGCGTCGACGTGGAGATCGTCATCCGCTCGCACGACCTGCCGAGCCGGTTCCCGAACGAGGTGGAGGCGGAGGCCAACGCGTTTCCGGAGTCGATCGACCCGGCGGGGATCGCGGGCCGCCACGATTTCCGGCACCACACGATCGTGACGATCGACGGCGAGACGGCCCGCGACTTCGACGACGCGGTCGAGGTCGAGAAGACCGCCGACGGCTACCGGCTCGGCGTCCACATCGCCGACGTGTCGCACTACGTCGGGGAGGGCACGCGACTCGACGCGGAGGCGCGGTGGCGCGGGACGTCCGTCTATTTTCCGGGGCGCGTCGTCCCGATGCTTCCGGAGAGGCTCTCCAACGGCCTCTGCTCGCTGAATCCCCGGGTCGACCGCTTCACGCTCTCCGCGGGGATCGACTTCGACGCGACGGGTCGGGTCAAGAACGCCGTCTTCACGAAGGGTGTGATCTGCAGCGCCGCCCGGATGACCTACACCGAGGTCGCGCGCCTCCTCGAGCGCCCGACGCCGGAAGACGAGCGCCACTATGGCGGCCTCGTGAAGGGTTTCCGGACGATGCGCGACCTCGCGGCGCTCCTCCGGAAACGGCGCGACGCCCGCGGCTCGATCGACTTCGATCTGCCTTCGGCCGCGGTCATGCTGGACGACGACGGGTACGTCGTGAACATCCGCCCGGAGTCGCGCAACGTCGCGCACACGATCATCGAGGAATTCATGCTCGCGGCGAACGAGGCCGTCGCGAAGCATCTGTTCTTCGCGAAGGAGCCGGCGATCTACCGGGTCCACGACCGGCCGGACCCGGACAAGCTCGCCGCCCTGCGCGAAACGCTCGAGACGTTCGACTACGAGCTGAAGGGCAACCTCGAGGAGCTGCCTCCCTCCGCGTTCCAGGGGCTCCTCCGCCAGATCGAAGGAAAGCCCGAGGAGCGCTTTCTGACCGATCTGCTGCTGCGCTCGCAGCGGAAGGCGGTCTATTCCGCCGAGTGCCGCGGCCACTACGCGCTCGCGGCGCAGTATTACTGCCATTTCACGTCGCCGATCCGCCGCTATCCCGATCTGATCGTCCATCGGGCGCTGTCGCGGCTCCTCGCGGCGCGCCGTCCGTTCCCGTCCGACGACTTCGAGGCGCGGAACAACTCGTACGAGGAGCTCGGGCGCGAGTCCTCGGAGCGGGAGCGGCGGGCGGAGACGGCGGAAAGGGAGTCGCTCCTCTGGAAGAAGATCGTGTTCCTCCGCGACAAGATCGGGCGGACGTTCGACGCCTACGTCTCCGGTGTGGCGGCCTTCGGCCTCTTCGTCACGCTCTCGGACTATCTCGTCGAGGGGCTCGTTTCGGTGTCGACACTCACCGACGATTTCTACGTCTACGACGAGAAGGGCCACCGCCTCCGCGGAAGGTCGAGCGGGAAGATCTACCGCCTCGGCGATCCGATCCAGGTGAAGCTCGTGGCGATCGACGAAGTGCAGCGGCGCGTCGATTTCCGGCCGGTCGCGTCGGAGAGCCGCGCGAAGGACGCCTCGGAGAGCCGCGCGAAGGACGCGTCGGAAAGACGCGCACCGGACGCCTCGGAGAGACGCGCAGAGGATGGCTCGGCGGGCCGCGCGAAGGACGCGCCGACGGAGCCGCCGCGGACCCCTCGTCCGAAGGGACGCCCGTGAGCTTCCGCGTGGTCGTCGTCGGGCGGCCCAACGTCGGAAAATCCGCCCTCTTCAACCGTCTCGTCGGCCGCCGGCGCTCTCTCGTCCACGACCTGCCCGGCATGACCCGCGACGTCATCGAGGAGGCGGCGTCCCTCTCCGACGGGCGCCGCTACACGGTCGTCGATACCGGGGGGTTCGACCCGTCGGACCGCGACGCGATCCCGGCGGAAGTCCGAAAGCGCGCGCTCGACGAGATCGGCCGAGCGGACCTCGTCTTCCTCGTCGTCGACGCGTCGGCGGGCGTCCTTCCCGGCGACCGCGAGGCCGCCCGCGTCGTGCGGCAGGCGGGTAAGGAATGCGTCGTCCTCGCGAACAAGATCGATCGGCGCGAAGGCCGCGAGGGGGAGCAGGAGGCGTTCGCGCTCGGCTTCGGCGAAGTGATCGGCGTCTCGGCGGAGCACAACCTCGGGATCGACGAGCTCCTGGACGCGGTCGGCGCGCGGGTGGGAAGCGAGGCCGAGGGCGACGCGACGCTCCCGCCGCAGGAAATCGCCGTCGCGATCATCGGCCGGCCGAACGTCGGCAAATCGTCTCTCCTGAACGCGCTCGTCGGCTTCGAGCGCGCGATCGTCTCGGCCGCGGCAGGGACCACCCGGGATGCGCTCGACGAGCGCCTCGAGGTCAACGGGCGCGCGTTCCGCATCGTCGACACCGCCGGAATCCGGCGCCGGGGGAAGACCGAGCAGGGACCGGAAGTCCTGTCCGTCGTGGCGGCGCGGAAACGGCTCGAGCGATGCGACGTCGCGCTCGTCGTCTTCGACGCCATGGAGGGGCCGACGTCGCAGGATTCCACGGTCGCGTCGTACGCCGTGGAAAAAGGAAAGGGAATCATTCTCGTCGCGAACAAGTGGGACCTCGCCGGCGCGGGGCGGATCGCGGAGCAGTTCCGGCGCGACGTGCACGACAAGTTTCCGTTCGCGCGGTTCGCGCCGATCCTTTTGCTGTCGGCGAAGACGGGCCGCGGAGTCGCAAAGCTCCCGAACGAGATCGCGCGCGTCGCCGAAAACCGCGAGCGGCGGATGCCGACGTCGGAGGTCAACGACCTCATTTCGAACGTGACGAAGAACCGCACGTCGAAGGGGGAGTCGGGGCGGCCGCTCAAGATCCTCTATGCTTCGCAGACGGGCACCTCGCCGCCCTCCTTTTCGCTCGTCGCGTCGCGCGCCGAGAGCCTCTATTTTTCCGACGCGCGCCAGCTCGAGAACGCTTTTCGCCGTGCCGCGGATTTCGAGGGAACCCCGATCGAGTTCAGGGTGTCGGCGAGACGCCAGACCGACGCCTCGGCGAGACGCCAGACGGACGTGTCGGCGAGGCGCCAGACAGATGCGTCGGCGAGACGCCAGGCGGACGCGTCGGCGAGACGCGAGACTGCGGCTTCGGCGAGGAGCCGGAAGGACGTGTCGGCAAAACGTCAGACCGACGCCTCGGCGAGACGCCGGACGGACGCTTCGGGTGGCGGCCGGACGGAGGCCTCGGGCGCTGGCGGGAACGCGTCGGGGAGACGGTCCGGTCCGGAGCCGAAAGCGCCGGGAGGCGCCGGCGGATCCCGCCGCGAAACCGGCGGGAAAAGCCGTGCGAAGGCTGGATCGCGCCGGAGTCGCCGGAAACACGGGAAACGCGGGTAAAATAGCGCATGCCCGATCCCGCTCCCCGGAAGGATTCCTGGAAAACGGCCGAAGTCTGCAAGACGGCCGACGTCGCGCCCTACGTCCTCAAATACTGGTTGACGGAATTTCCGGTCCTCTCCGTGGACAAGGACAAGGGTCCGAACCGCCTCTTCACCGCGCGCGAGGTCGCGATCATCGCCCGCATCCGCCAGCTCCTCTACGACGAGGGATTCACGATCGCGGGCGCGAAGAAGAAGATCGACGCCGAGATCTCCGCAGGGAGCTTCGACGGCTCGCCGAAGAAGGCCGCGCCGGCGCCCGTTCCCGCCGCGGTTTCCCCCGCGGCTCATCGGCCCGCGCCCGTCCCCGCCGCTCCTCCCGCCCCCTCCGTCGATCCGAAGAAGATCGCGAAGGAGCTGCGGGAGATCCTGAAGATGATCAAGTAGGGCGACATGGCTGAAGCGCCGTCGTCTCCGGCGGGGTTTCGCCGGTTTCCGATCCGTTTCGACCGCTGGTTTGCGGTCCTCTCGGCGGCCCTCCTGCTTCCGCCCTCGCGCTCCTACGTGGATGTGGGGAAGGGCGAAATCGTCGCGCGCATGGGATGGGCGTTCGACGCGAGGTTTCCCCGTTCGGCGGTCGTCGGCGCCCGGCTTCTCGGCCGGCGGGTCATCAGTCGCGGCGTTCACGGATTTTTCGGCCGGTGGCTCGTCAACGGATCGGGCGACGGCATCGTCTCGATCGACGTCGCGCCGCCGCAGCGAGCCCGCTTGCTCGTCTTTCCGCTCGCCTTGAGACGCCTGCTCGTGAGCGTCGACGATCCGGCCGCGTTCATCGCGGCGGTGAGAGGCTGAGAGAGCCTCACGTCCGGCCTTCCGCGCGCAACACTACATGAAATCGGAAGCGCCGCCCGGCGCTGCTCGCCCTACCCGCGAGTCCCGACGATGAGACGCTGAAGCGCCCTCTTTCGCGGCAGGACGAACCACAACGTCATGAAGATCCCGAACAGGATCACCGCCGGGATCGCGACGAGGACGCTCCCGAGCACGACGCGGGAAACGATGTAGAACTCGATCGAGATCCCGATGGCGAGCGGGAACATGCTCCAGAGGAGGAGACGCGTCGACAGGCGGATGAGCGTGTCGGAAACGTCCCGCGGCCCCGTCTGACGATGGAATGCGGCGGGCGTCATGATGAGCGCGATCGCGATCGCGACCAGGCCCACGGAAATCAGGTGCAGGCGCTGTTCGAGCACCGGGAGCTTCCGGGCGAATCCGTCGTTGAAGACCGCGATCAACTGGAAACCGAACAGAGTCTGGATGCCCGGGAGCACCATCCGGCACTCCTCGATCAGGTACTCGACCGCGCGATGCAGCGGCAGCGTTTCTGTCTCGGCGGACCGGACCTGCGGATGCGCGGGCATGCTCCCTCCTTCTCCGCGGGGAGGGCAATAAACGGGCCAGCTCGGTGAATCCGCGCACGCGGACGCGAACGTTGACTCTCGCACCGCTGCGTGTTCAAATCGCGGCCTCTTTCCGTCGGGACGTGGCGCAGTCTGGCTAGCGTACCGTCGCTTCCGCGGCCCGCGCTGACGCGCGTCCGCTTACGCTCCCACATCGCAGACCTCCGGAGCATGTCATCCTGAGGAGCGAAGCGGCGAAGGATCTGCTCCGGTTGCCAGGTCCTTCGCTTCGCTCAGGAGAGAGCGCGCCGCGCACATGGAAATGCGCGCTTTGCGCTCACACTTTCCGCGATGTGACCTCCGCGGCTCGGGCTGAGCCCTCGACCGTTGCGGCGCCCCACGGGGTCGAGTGCCGGCGCGGCTCGCCAGATGGGGCTCGACCGCGCCTTGGGCTCCCTCGAACAATCCCATTCGTCTGATATCGGTTGGCTCGCGTTGACAGGTCCGGGAGGCCGTGGTCAAATCGCGCCCTCTTTCCGTCGGGACGTGGCGCAGTCTGGCTAGCGTACCTGAATGGGGTTCAGGGGGTCCCGGGTTCAAATCCCGGCGTCCCGACCAATCCGTCGGCCGCCGCCGACTCGCGTCTAAGGCGCTCGATCGGCGCGGCCTCCCGCGACGCGGATCCTCTCCCTTCGGTTACTCGGGAGACTTTCCGCGTCGCGACCTTCGCGGCTCGGCTCGTTCCCTCATCCGGCGGCTTGCAGCCGCCACCTTCTCCCGCGGGGAGAAGTAGTGTTGTGGCTCGCTTCGCTCGCGGCCATGTGAGCCTCGACCACTCCGGCGCCCGCCTGGGGCCCGGCGCGGCGCGGCGCGGCTCGTCGTCGAACGAGCGACTCGACTGCGCCGCCGGACCCTCCTGGCGCCGACCAGCCGACCGAAATACATCGAATCAGGAGCGCCGGGCGCGGTCCCGGCCCGGCGCCGGTGTTCCTCAGATCGGGAACGGTCCGCCGATAATCTGTCCTGTTTCGCAGTCGACCTCCCACCCCACTCCGTTCTGATCTTTGAAACCACAGGTGTTCGTCACGTTGAAGAGTGTGGCCGCAGAGCTCTGGGCGTAGCAGACGGTCGTGGGGCAAGTACCTCTAGGCGCCAGTATCGTGACGGCGGCGAAAGTCCCCGTGTGTGGAGGGTAACTCGTCACCGTGAGAGGTTGATTGAGCTGGATCGTCGCTCCATTGCTCGACTGGAGCAGCGGCGAGTTGGGGTCGATCGAGAAGGATCCCGTGCCGGTACAGCTCGGGAGGCTCCCGGACGGCAGCGCCGGAATTGCCGGACAGTTTGCCGCAACCGTGAACGCGCCGCCGCTGCCGCTCGGGAGCATCGGGTTGCCCGTGACGGATGCCACGGAGAGCGCCAGGAGGTTCGTGTTCAGAGGGGCCGCCGGGGGGTTGTCCGCGCTCGGGCCGAAAAGGAGCAGCGGCGGGGGCGGCGGGGACTGAGGGTCGGGGGGCGGCGGAGTGACGATGACGAGGTTCGGCGGCGGGACATCGAGGGGAACGCACTTGTGGGTGAACATCGTGAGGACCATCGTCTGCGTCGATTCCGTGACCCCGTCGCTGATCGTGAACTGGAGCGAAAAGGGCCAGAAGCTGATTCGGTCGTCGCATTCGGCGGTGGAAACGGGAATCCCGAACATGTTCCTCAGGTCGCTCGCAACGCAGTGGAGCGATGGGTTCGCCGGCGTGCCGGTCGTCGCGGCATTCCCGGGATCGACCGTTCCGAGGCCGCACGTCGGGCCGAGCGGGTCGTTGCTGTGGATGGACAGCGGGTCCGGAACCGGAGCCTCTCCCGGGTTCAGGTCGTACACGAGGCTCTTGCCGTCGGGAGCAATGCTCACGGCGCCGATCTGCTCCGTGCAGGGAATCGGCTCCGTACCCTGGCATCCCGCGATGTTTCCGCCATTGATGCTCACGAAATCGCCATTCGGCAACCGGACGAGCGGCTGCGTGACTTTCGTGATCGTGAGCGCGTCGACGTTCGGGCCCGTCGCGGCGCTGAGAGGGAAGAGCTGGTAGACGGTCAGGCCGTTCGAAAAGATCGGCGCCGTGAACTGGATCGCCTGCGGCGCGGCCTGAGCCGCCGGGCACCGGAGGGGCGCCGGGGAGTTGGTCCGCGTGAGCCCCGTCGCATCGTTCTTCTTCGTCGTGCCCTGCCACGTCGCGCAGAACCGGGAGGATCCGGCGTCGAGGATCAGCGCGGCGTCGCCGGAGAACGGCGTCTGGAGCGTGATGCCGGCGGTGCAGTTCGCCGTGACCTGACCGGAGGAGGCGATCGTCACCGACGCGCACGGATCGACGTTGGCCACTCCCGTATAGACGAACGTCGAACCCGACGCCGTGGGCTGGAGCGTCCATTGGCCGGCAGGAAGCGGGATGATCTGCGCGCCGCCGGTGCCGGGGAAGTTCGCTGCGCCGGAGCCCGAACCCGTGTCGAAGACCCGCAGTGTCGCGCCCCCGAACGTCGGTGCGTCTGCGCCGGACGGGAGCAGGAACGTCCCGGCTCCGGACGCGGTGAACGATCCGGGGTGGACGGCGATGCTGCTGCCGGCGAGCAGCGCGTCCCGAACGCCGGCGCGCGGCTTCTGCAGCGAAAGCCGGAAGGCGTTGACGATGAACTTCGCCATCTGGCTTCGCGTCGTCGGCTGATCCGGTCCGAACGTCCCGTTGCCGAACCCGCTGACGATTCCGAGCGACCAGGCGTAACCGATCTGCCTGCAGTTCGGGTCCGAAGTCGGAACGTCGGAGAACGGCGCCGGTCCGTTCACGCAGTCGTAGGTCCCTCCGGGCCCCGTGTTCGCGTCCGGCACCTGCGCGTCCCCCCCGGGTGCGACGAGCGCGCGCGCGACGAAGACCGCCATGTTCCGGCGGGTAACGGATGCCGCCGGACAGAAATCCGGCGTCGCGTCGCAGCCGATCGTGATGTTCCGGCCGACGATGAAATGGATGTGCCGGCAGAACGCGTCCGTCGGAGCGACGTCCGCGAAAAGCGACGTTCCGCCGCTCTCGCAGTCGTAGGCGCCGTTGACGGTCGGGTTCTGCGCGGCGCCGATCGTCCCCGACGGCGGGATGTTGTCGTCGCCTCCCGCCATGCCGCGCGCGACGAACGCCGCCATCTGGCCGCGGATCACCGTGAGATTCGGGGAAAAGGTCGTTCCGCCGGTTCCGAACGTGACCTGGTTGTGGACGAGGTTCTCGACGTACGGGTAGAGCGGGTTTGAAGGGAGCACGTCGGTGAAGCTCCGGCCGATGTGGATTGTCCACTGGCGGGCGTCCGAGCCGTCCGTCGCCGGGCCTCCCGCGATCGACGGGGTTTCGACCACGGTGACGTCGACGTGCGGGGACGGACGGGCTCCCGTGAACGAGAAACTCAGCGAATAACACGCGGTGCATGCCCCGGAGCCCCCGGAGTCGATCGCCCCGTACGACGCGAGGCTGCCCGGCGCGGTGAACGTGTAGGAGCTGTCGGTCGAAAGGCTCGAGAGCGCACCGGTGAACGCGCCCGGGGCGAATCCCGCGTTCGAGGCGTTGAACCAGGTCGGCGCAAATGAAACGTTGCTCTCGCCCGGCTCGAGGATGCCGTTGGGCTCCGTGGTCCCGCCGGGATCGACTCCCTCGATCTGCATCGACACCGGAGAAACCGTGCAGCTCGCGCAGGCGTACAGATATCCGGCCGGAATGGACAGCGACGCGTTCCCCGCGTGATTCGTCACCGTCACGGTCACCGGTCCTTCCGCGGCCGACGGCGGCGCGTTGCAGGTGAACGAGCCGGCGGCCGGCGTCGAGCAATTCGTCCCCGGGCTCCCGCCGAAGGCGACGGTCATCGGAGGCTGGAAGTTCGAGCCGGTGAAAGTGACGCCCGTCCCCCCCAGAACCGAACCGAATGCGGGCGAGATGTTCGTGACGACCGGGGGCTGGGGCGGCGCGGCCCAGGATGGCATCGCTCCAAATGCGGCGATCGTCACGAGAGCGGCGATGCTCGAACACCGGCGTGCGGAAATCCGGGCAGAGGCGATTGGGGTCGCGTCGTCCACTGCGGTCCTCCCTTCGGCGACTGCCTGCCGAGATCGCCGGTGTTGTGCCGAACTGTCGGCGAGCTTAACACCCGCGAGCTCGAGGCCGGCGAGGGCTTGGGAAATTTCCCGGGCTCGTCGGACCGGAAGTTTTCCGGGCGCCAGCCAGCCGACGAATTCACCTGAAGAAGATCTTTTGAAGTTGCCTCGGGCCGCCGACCCGTGAGATACAAGAAACACGGCCGACGCCCAAACGGCGCCGGCTGCCGGAGGGCCCATGAGCGTTCCCGAATTCGCCGTCGCCGCCGATCCGATCTTCCTCGGTGCGATCATCGAGCGGTGCATCGGCGACTCTCGCTCGGGCGACTCGCCTTTCGGAGCGCGCCCCGGCCGAGAAGATTCTTCCGACTTCGTTTCCCGGAGCTGGATCCTCGTCGTGGAGGACGATCGGGACTGCCGGGACAGTCTCGATCTCCTGCTCCGGACGAGCGGCTTTCTCGTGAAAACCGCCGTCAACGGCCGTCAGGCGCTCGAGGTGTTGCGCGAGCTCCCCGTCCCGGCCGTGATCCTCCTCGACAACCTCATGCCGACGATGACCGGGGAGGAATTCCTGGAAGAGCGGAAGACCGATCCGCGGCTCGCGGAGATTCCGGTCGTCATGCTGTCGGCGTGGGGCAACTCGGTCGCGGGCACGCCGCTCGAGGTCGATCGATACGTGCAGAAGCCCTACGACCCGGAGCGCCTTTTGTCGCTCGTCCGCGGATTTCTCCCGCACTGACGCCGAAGGGCGCGCGCGGAAGCTACTTCGATCCGGCGACCCGCCCGGCGATCCGACCGAAGAGCGGCCGAATCCGCCCGACACCGAGCCATTCGTCCGAGAGCCGTACCGGCGGCCGCGATTCGAGCGAGGGCAGGGGCTGGAGCGGCTGGAAGCAGAACGAGCAGCGGAGAACCGCCGGGCTCTTCTCTTTCATTTCCGCGACGTTGTATTCGCCGCAGGACGAGCAGGGCCAGGAGAAAGTGGTTCGCATGCCGCCTCCGGCCGTGGGAGGAGCAACAAGCGGGCCACCCGTCCTCCGATCAGGGCGCCGCGACTGGATGCGCGTCGTCAGGGCGCCGCGACTGGATGCGCGCCGGCGACCGGAATCTCCGAGGTCGCCTCGCGGACGTGCGCGCGACGGAGATCCGCGTACGCCTTCAGCAGGTCGGCGTGCCGCTGCTTGAGCTGGGCATACCCCTTCTCGAGCGGGACGAGCTTGCTTTCGTAGAGAGCGAACCTCGTCTGGAGGTCGCGGATCTGGGCTTCGTGGGAAGCGTCCATCGCCCTCGCGGCCGGCGCGGAGGGGCCTCCGCTGATCTGGTCGATCGCCGTGTTGATCTGCGGGGCCTTGGCGACGACGAACCCGACCACCAGAGAGAGAAGGAGCACCCAGAGCGTCTCGCCGGCGATCTCCAGGGCCTGGCGGATCGTCGACGGCGCATTCCGGGGAGAAGATCGGGCCTTCCGGGCCGCATTCGAGCGCTCCGCCGGGGGAGAGCCCGTCGCTCCCGTCAAAGTCACGGCGAGAGAATGGCTTTTCACGTTCTGACCTCCTCGTCTATCTCATCCTCTATCTCATCTATGGCTTCCACCAATGGCTTCCACCAATGGCTTCCACCGCCAGGCGCAAAATTGCCTCCTCGGGCGTCCTGTACGGTCTGGACGCGACTGTGCAATTTGCGGGCCTGAACCGGGATGCGGGAACGGGAGTCGGGACGGAATCGCCGCGAAGTAAGATCGGCGGGTGAAGGTTCGGTTGACCTCGACCCATCATTTCGCGGCGGCCCATCGGCTCCACAACGACCGGCGCGACGCGGAATGGAACCGCCGGGTCTTCGACAAGTGCAACCACGACCACGGACACGGCCACACCTACGGTCTCGAAGTGACGGTCGAAGGGGAGGTCGATCCGGAAACCGGCTACGTCATGGACTTCAGGGAGTTGAAGCGCATCGTCGACGAGCGGGTCGTCCGGAGCCTCGAGCGGCGTCACCTCAACTTCGACGTCGACTTCCTGAGCGGCATCAACCCGACCGCCGAGAACATCGCGGTGGCGATATGGAAGCGGCTCGACGGCGCGCTCCGTGGCGCGTCGCTCGAGCGCGTCACGCTGCACGAGACCGGCAAGAACTCGGTCGTCTACGAGGGATGAAGCGGCCGCTGTTCCTCGTGACGAACGACGACGGTGTCGCGGCCGACGGGATCCGGGCTCTCGCGGAAGGGGTCGCCGCCGCGGGAGACGTCGTCGTCGTCGCGCCGGACCGGGAGCGGAGCGCGGCGGGCCACTCCCTGACGCTGCACCACCCCCTTCGGGCAACCGAGCTCTCGAAGAACCGGTACGTCGTCGACGGAACGCCGACCGACTGCGTGAACTGGGGAGTCCACTATCTCCTCCGGGACCGCCGCCCCGACGCGATCCTGTCGGGGATCAACTTCGGCCTGAACCTCGGCGACGACGTGACCTACTCGGGAACGGTCTCGGCGGCGTTCGAGGGAGCGATCCTCGGGATCCCGGCGATCGCGTTCTCGCAGGAAATCGCTCCGGGTTTCACGTTCGACGCGGCCTCCGCATTCGCCCGCGACCTCGCGCTCGAAGTGCTCCGCAACCCGCTCCGCCCCGGGACGCTGTTGAACGTCAACGTGCCCGCGGGCGAGTTGCGCGGCGTGCGCGCCGTGAAGATGGGGCGCCGGATCTACCAGGAAGGGGTCCTCGAGAAGCTCGACCCGCGCGGAAAGAAGTATTACTGGATCGGCGCTTCTCCGCCGACCGGCGAGCCCGAGGAGGGGACCGACCTCTGGGCGATCGCGGAGAAGTTCATCTCGGTCACGCCGCTGCATCTGGACCTGACCGACTATGCCGCGCTGGAAACGCTCGAGGGCGTGATCTCGAATTTCGTTCGCGCCGAATAGCAGGCGCGGCGATACGCGCCGTTATACGGGCCCGTCGCGACCGCCGGCGGGCTCAACGTACGTTTTCGGTACGTCTCGCCCGCCGGCCGGCCCCGCCGAACCCGTCTTCCGGCACGTCTCGCCGCGCCTGATTTCTTTCGGGCGAATTCTTTCGACTGGCGGCGAAGCACGATCCGAGGCTCATCGACGACTTCGTTCGCGATGACAACGGGTTAAGGTGGAATTTCCGGGCCTCACAGGTCGTGGGCCGGAGCGGTCGAGCCACACGGGGTCGCGAGCGAAGCGAGCCGCAACGCTACTTCTCCCCGCGGGAGAAGGTGGCGGCTGCAGGCCGCCGGATGAGGGAACGAGGCGAGCCGCGAAGGTCAGATCGCGGAAAGTGTGAGCGCAAAGCGCGCATTTCCATGTGCGCGGCGCGCTCTCTCCTGAGCGAAGCGAAGGACCTGGCAACCGGAGCAGATCCTTCGTCGCTTCGCTCCTCAGGATGACATGCTCCGGGGGTCTGCGATCTGGGAGGCCGCACGGTTCCAGCGGAGCGTGCCGTGCGGCCGACGTGTGGGGGTATACTCCGAAGGCGTGCCGGTCTCGACATTTAACACCGATTCCGCGCCCGATCCGTTCGAGGAGGCGCGATGGCGGATGGTCGAGAAGCTCGTCGCCGGGCGCGGCATCGACGATCCCCGGGTGCTCGCCGCGATGCGCGAAGTCCCGCGTCACCGCTTCGTGCCCGAGGCCGTCGCGGGAAAGGCCTACGGCGATCATTCGCTGCCGATCGGGTTCGGCCAGACGATCTCCCAGCCGTACGTCGTCGGGCGGATGTCGCAGCTCCTCGCGATCGAGCCGCACCACCGGGTGCTCGAGATCGGGTGCGGCTCCGGGTACCAGGCCGCCGTCCTCGGCCGTCTCGCCCGGATGGTCTTCACGCTCGAGCGCGTGAGCGATCTCGCGCGGCGCGCCTCGTCGCTCCTCCGGGCGCTCGGGTACGACAACGTCTCGGTCAAAGCGCTCGACGGAACGTACGGTTTCGCGGCGAACGCCCCGTACGACCGCATCCTCGTCGCCGCCGGCGCCTCGGAAGTCCCGCGGCCGCTCCTCGATCAGCTCGCCGTCGGCGGCCGGATGATCGTTCCCGTGGGCGGGGAGAAGGTCCAGCGCCTGCGCGTCATCAAGAAACGGCGCGATCACTTCGGCCAGGAAGAGAAGGACGAGGTGACCTTCGTCCCCCTGCTCGGCCGCTTCGGGCGGAGCGAGTGAGAAGCGAGGGGGGACGCTCGTGACCCGGACCTTTCTGGTGAGCGGGCGGGTCCAGGGGGTCGGGTTCCGGGACTGGGTGCGCCGCACCGCCCGCGCCCAGGGCGTGAGGGGATGGGTGCGGAACCGGGAAGACGGCAGGGTCGAAGCGGTCGCGACCGCGGAGACCGAGGCCCTCGAGCATTTCGAGCAGGCGCTGCGCGGGGGATCCGCGATCTCGCGCATCGAGAGCGTCGAGTCCTCCGACGTCGACGAGACGCTTTTTTCCGACTTCGAGATTCGCCGATGATCGGCGGGAACGCGGTTTTCGCGGCCGGGATCTGCGACGTCCCCGACTTCCCGTCGCCGGGAATCGTCTTCAAGGACATCACGCCGCTCTGGTCCGACCCGGCGCTCTTCGGCGCGGCGATCCGGGAGATGAGCGCGCCCTTCCTCGGCCTCGAGGTCCGAAAGGTGATCGGCATCGAAGCGCGCGGCTTCATCTTCGGGTCCGCGATCGCGCTCGCCCTCGGCGCCGGTTTCGTCCCCGCCCGCAAGCCCGGAAAGCTCCCGCGCCCGCGGCGGCGGGTCGACTACGCGCTCGAATACGGCGTCGACGCTCTCGAGATCCACGTGGACGCGATCGCGCCCGACGAGGCCTGCCTGCTCGTCGACGACGTGCTCGCGACCGGGGGCACCGCGCGGGCGGCCGCCGACCTCGTGCGGAGCGCCGGCTCGCGCCTCGTCGGGATGAGCTTCTTCCTCGAGATCTCGGCTCTCGACGGGCGCGAACGGCTCGCCGGCGAGAACGTGCACTGTGTCCTTTCCGTCTGAAGCGGCCGTCGCGGACGCCGGCGCGCCGCCGAAGAGCGGCTTCCGGCGGATCCTCGTCGCCGACGACGACGACGACGTGCGGTCGCTCGTGGGAGCGCTGCTCCAGAGCGCGAACTACACGATTTTTTCGGCGGCGAGCGGCCGCGAGGCGATCGAGACCGCGATCCGGGAACGCCCCGATCTCGCGCTCCTCGACGTCATGATGCCGGAGATCTCGGGATGGGAAGTCTGCGCGACGCTGAAGAACCATCCCGAAACGCAGGGAATGCCGATCGTGATGCTGTCCGCCCGCAGCGAGATCAAGGACATGATCACCTCGATGCAGGCGGGCGCCGACGATCACATCACGAAGCCGTTCACGAGGCGGAAGCTCCTCGAGGCGGTCGAGCGTCTGGCCGAGCGGCCGACGGCGGCGGTGCTGCCCTCGGCCGAAGAGCACTTCCGGAAGAAGAGCCTGCTCTACGACGCGGTCACGCAGCTCCCCTCGACGCCCGTCGTGCTCGACGCGCTTCGCGACCGGCTGCTCGACCGCCGGAGGATGGGCGTCCTGACGATCGACGTCGAGAAGTACAGCCACGTCGAGGAGACGTACGGCTGGGAAGTCTTCGACGAGCTGATCCTCGAGGCCTCGCGCACGCTCAAGCGCCTCGTCGGGACCCTCTTCTCGTCGGAGGACATCGTCGCCATCAGCCGGCCCGCGGGCGCGGAGTTCCTCGTCTTCACCGCCATCGAGCCGGGAGACGACGACGGCGGTCTGCTCGAACGCAAGGCCCGGCAGACGGAGGAGACGCTTCGACAGACGCTCGACGGGCGGTTCCGCGAGCGAATCCACAAGCCGATCGGCGTCTCGGTCGGCCACGCGCTGATCCTCCCGAGCGCCCAGATGCGGATGGAGCGCGTCGTCTATCGCGCCGTGCGCGAAGCGATCCGGGTCGCGACGGATCGCGAGGAGGACCGCACCCGCCGGCTCCGCCGGGTCTTCCGCGAGATCGTCGAGCGGAGGGAAATCCGGACGGTGTACCAGCCGATCTTCGAGCTCGCGGATCTCTCCCTCCTCGGTCACGAAGCGCTCTCGCGGGGCCCGTCCGGAACGGGCTTCGAGAGCCCCGACCTTCTCTTCGAGTTCGCGATCGCGAACGACTCCGTCTGGGACCTCGAACAGCTCTGCCTCCGCTCGACGGCGGATCATTTCTCCGCGGTAGGCGGGTCGCTCCTCTTCGTCAACGTCGAGGCCGAGATGGTCGCGGCGATCTCCCGCCGCGGGGCGACGATCCTCGATCCGCTGCGGGAGCATCGCGACCGCGTCGTCCTCGAGATCACGGAACGGAGCGCGATTCGCGATCTCGCGACGTTCCGGGACGCGGTCGAGCGCCTGAGGCTGGAAGGATTCCGGGTCGCCATCGACGATGCGGGATCCGGCTTCGCGTCGCTCCAGTCGATCGCGGAGCTGAAACCCAATTTCCTGAAGATCGCCAACACCCTCGTGACCGGTCTCGCCCGGGACACGATCAAGCGGGACATCGTCGAGATGCTCCTGCACGTCGCCGGACGGATCGAGGCGTTGTGCGTCGCGGAAGGGATCGAATCGGAGGAGGACCTCGCGGAATGCCGCCGGATCGGCATTCCGTACGGGCAGGGGTATTTCCTGGGACCACCGGTCTGAAACGAAATTCGAAATTCGAATCTCGAAACCCGAAACAAGCACAAATTCCCAATCTCAAATCCAGAGGAAGCGGCGCCGGAAACTCCAGATCTCAAGCTTCGAATTCCTGTAAACGAGCGCCCGAGCCTTCGTACTCGTGTATTGTTTGAAGATCGATCCTGGAGTTCGTTGATATGGGAAGTGTGATGTTCCGACGTCGGGCGGTCGGGGAGCGGCTGTTCCGTCGTTCCGCCCAAAAGAAAAGCGCCCGAAGGCGCTTTTCTCGTTCGTGCGGGAGAATCGTCTGTGCTAGAAACGATCGTCCGAGTAGGCCCTGGTGCCGTAGAACGAATTCACCTGGGTGCTCCAGTCGGAATCGGTGATGTCGGGCCAGTTGTCCTTGTCGAACCCGGGAGCCTGTTTGAGTCGATCCTTCGTCACGTTCAGCATGAAGCAGTGGCGGTCCGTATCGACCGCCATGGCTTTCCAGGGAACCGCGAACAGCTTGTCTCCGATTCCGAAGACCCCCCCGAACGAAAGGACCGCATACGCCACGCGGCCCCGATCCAGGTCGATCATCAGGTCTTCGATCTTCCCGAGGTCTTCGCCCTGCGGGTTTCGCACCGGATCGCCCGAAATGGTAGAGGCGGAAAGAACTCTCGGCTTCTCTGCGACTTGGGAACCTTTCATGGTTGACCTCCGGCCTCTCGAAGCATGCAATCGGCATTCCGGTGGATTTTGCGGAGCCTGAAGGTACGATTTTTGCAGAGACCCCGCCGAATCGGTAAACGATATTCGAAGGACCGTCCCAACGGAGGAAGAGTGAGCCTATGAGAACGGGAAGTGACGGGCGTTCGCCCACCCGCCAGAACGGCGGTGCGATCGGGAAGCCGGCGCTCAAGAAGCTCGCGTCGGAGCTCCCCGTCGAACCGAAAGCGAAGGGAAACGGGAACGGCGACGGCGCGCGAAAGCTCGACAGCCGGACCCTCCTCGCGGCGCTGACGAGTTTCCGGCGGGGCGATTTCTCCGTTCGGCTTCCCGAGGGCGGCGGCGCCGAGGAGCTGAAGATCGCCGAGGTCTTCAACGAAGTCGTCGAGATGAACGAGCAGCTCGCCCGGGAGCTCGAGCGCGTCGCGCGCGTCGTCGGCAAGGAAGGGCGCCTCCACCAGCGCGCGTCGCTTCCCGATGCCCGCGGCTCCTGGAACGCGTCGCTCGAATGCGTCAACAACCTGATCGGCGATCTCGTCCATCCGACGACGGAAACCGCGCGCGTGATCGGCGCCGTCGCCAAGGGCGATCTGTCCCAGAGCATGGCGCTCGAGAAGGAGGGGCGCGCTCTCGAGGGCGAGTTCCTCCGGACGGCCCGCACGGTGAACACGATGGTGGACCAGCTTTCGTCGTTCGCGGCGGAAGTGACGCGCGTGGCGCGCGAGGTCGGCACGGAAGGAAAGCTCGGCGGCCAGGCGAAGGTCAAGGGCGTCGCCGGCACGTGGAAAGATCTGACCGACAACGTGAACCTGATGGCCGGCAACCTGACGGGCCAGGTGCGGAACATCGCCGCCGTGACGACGGCCGTGGCCAACGGCGACCTCACGAAGAAGATCACCGTCGACGTCCGCGGCGAGTTCCTCGAGCTCAAGGACACGATCAACACGATGGTGGACCAGCTCCGCTCGTTCGCCTCCGAGGTGACGCGCGTGGCGCGCGAGGTGGGCACGGAGGGAAAGCTGGGCGGTCAGGCGCGGGTGGAGGGCGTTTCGGGAACCTGGAAAGACCTGACCGACAACGTGAACTCGATGGCCGGCAACCTCACGAGCCAGGTGCGGAACATCGCGGCCGTGACGACGGCCGTGGCCAACGGCGACCTCTCGAAGAAGATCACGGTGGACGTCAAGGGCGAGATCCTCGAGCTGAAGGACACGATCAACACGATGGTGGACCAGCTGTCGTCGTTCGCGGCGGAGGTGACGCGCGTGGCGCGCGAGGTGGGCACGGAAGGGAAGCTCGGCGGGCAGGCGGACGTGCGGGGTGTCGCCGGCACGTGGAAAGACCTCACGGACTCGGTGAACTCGATGGCCGGCAACCTGACGGGCCAGGTGCGAAACATCGCGGACGTGACGACGGCCGTGGCCAACGGCGATCTCTCCCGGAAGATCACGGTGGACGTCAAGGGCGAGATCCTCGAGCTGAAGAACACGATCAACACGATGGTGGACCAGCTGTCGTCGTTCGCGGCGGAGGTGACGCGCGTGGCGCGCGAGGTGGGCACGGAAGGAAAGCTGGGCGGCCAGGCGGACGTGAAGGGCGTGGCCGGCACGTGGAAGGATCTGACCGACAACGTGAACCTGATGGCCGGCAACCTCACCGGGCAGGTGCGGAACATCGCCGAGGTGACGACGGCCGTGGCCAACGGCGACCTCTCGAAGAAGATCACGGTGGACGTGAAGGGCGAGATCGCGGAGCTGAAGGACACGATCAACACGATGGTGGACCAGCTGTCGTCGTTCGCGGCGGAAGTGACGCGCGTGGCGCGCGAGGTGGGCACGGAAGGGAAGCTCGGCGGGCAGGCGGACGTGCGGGGTGTCGCCGGCACGTGGAAGGACCTCACGGACTCGGTGAACTCGATGGCCGGCAACCTCACGGGCCAGGTGCGGAACATCGCGGACGTGACGACGGCCGTGGCCAACGGCGATCTCTCCCGGAAGATCACGGTGGACGTGAAGGGCGAGATCCTGGAGCTGAAGGACACGATCAACACGATGGTGGATCAGCTCCGTTCCTTCGCGGCGGAAGTGACGCGCGTGGCGCGCGAGGTGGGCACGGAAGGAAAGCTCGGCGGGCAGGCGGACGTGAAGGGCGTCGCCGGCACGTGGAAGGACCTCACGGACTCGGTGAACTCGATGGCCGGCAACCTCACGGGCCAGGTGCGGAACATCGCCGAGGTGACGACGGCCGTGGCCAATGGCGACCTCTCGAAGAAGATCACGGTGGACGTGAAGGGCGAGATCCTGGAGCTGAAGGACACGATCAACACGATGGTGGACCAGCTCCGCTCGTTCGCCTCCGAGGTGACGCGCGTGGCGCGCGAGGTGGGCACGGAAGGAAAGCTCGGCGGCCAGGCCGACGTGCAGGGTGTCGCCGGCACGTGGAAGGACCTCACGGACTCGGTGAACTTCATGGCCGGCAACCTCACGGCGCAGGTGCGGAACATCGCGGACGTGACGACGGCCGTGGCCAACGGCGACCTCTCCCGGAAGATCACGGTGGACGTGAAGGGAGAGATCCTGGAGCTGAAGAACACGATCAATACGATGGTGGACCAGCTGTCGTCGTTCGCGGCGGAGGTGACGCGCGTGGCGCGCGAAGTGGGCACGGAAGGAAAGCTCGGCGGCCAGGCGGACGTGAAGGGTGTCGCCGGCACGTGGAAAGATCTCACGGACTCGGTGAACTCGATGGCCGGCAACCTCACGGGCCAGGTCCGCAACATCGCGGCCGTGACGACGGCCGTGGCCAACGGCGACCTCTCGAAGAAGATCACGGTGGACGTGAAGGGCGAGATTCTGGAGCTGAAGGACACGATCAACACGATGGTGGACCAGCTCCGTTCCTTCGCGTCGGAGGTGACGCGCGTGGCGCGCGAGGTGGGCACGGAAGGAAAGCTCGGCGGCCAGGCCTACGTGCAGGGCGTGGCGGGAACCTGGAAGGATCTCACCGACAACGTCAATTTCATGGCCGGCAACCTGACAGGCCAGGTGCGGAACATCGCCGAAGTGACGACCGCGGTCGCTTCTGGCGATCTCTCGAAGAAGATCACGGTGGACGTGAAGGGCGAGATCCTGGAGCTGAAGAACACGATCAACACGATGGTGGACCAGCTTTCGTCGTTCGCGGCGGAAGTGACGCGCGTGGCGCGCGAGGTGGGCACGGAAGGAAAGCTCGGCGGCCAGGCGGAAGTGAAGGGCGTCTCGGGCACGTGGAAGGACCTCACCGACAACGTGAACTCGATGGCCGGCAACCTCACGAGCCAGGTGCGCGGCATCGCGCGCGTCGTGACCGCGGTCGCCAACGGCGACCTGAAGCGGAAGCTGACCGTGGAAGCCAAGGGCGAGATCGCCGAGCTCGCCGACACGATCAACAACATGATCGACACCCTCGCGACGTTCGCCGACCAGGTGACGACGGTGGCGCGCGAGGTCGGCGTCGAAGGAAAGCTGGGCGGCCAGGCGAGCGTGCCCGGCGCGGCGGGAACCTGGAAGGATCTCACCGACAACGTGAACCAGCTCGCGGCGAACCTGACGACCCAGGTGCGCGCGATCGCGGAAGTGGCGACGGCCGTGACCAAGGGCGACCTCACGCGGTCGATCAACGTCGCGGCCCTCGGCGAGGTGGCGGCCCTCAAGGACAACATCAACGAGATGATCCGGAACCTCAAGGACACGACGCTCAAGAACTCCGAGCAGGACTGGCTGAAGACGAACCTCGCGAAGTTCTCCCGCATGCTCCAGGGGCAGCGCGACCTCCTCACGGTCGGCCGGCTGATCCTCTCTGAGCTCGCGCCCGTCGTGGCGGCGCAGCAGGCGCTCTTCTACACGCTCGACACCTCGACGGCGGTCCCGGAGCTGCGGCTGCTGGCGAGCTACGCGGCGAGCGAGCCGAAGGAGGTCTTCCACCTCGGCGAAGGCCTGATCGGCCAGTGCGCGCTCGAGAACCAGAAGATCCTCCTCCCCGACGTGCCGAAGGACTTCGTCCGGATCACGACCGGCCTCGGCCAGGCGACCCCGTCGCACGTGATCGTGCTGCCGGTCGTGTTCGAGGGCCAGGTCAAGGCGGTCCTCGAGCTCGCGACGTTCGAGGGCTTCAACCCGACCCACCAGGCCTTCCTCGACCAGCTCACCGAATCGATCGGCATCGTGCTCAACACGATCGAGGCGAACAGCCGGACGGAGAACCTCCTCCAGCAGTCGCAGTCGCTCGCGCGCGAGCTCCAGAGCCAGCAGCTCGAGCTCCAGCAGACGAACCAGCAGCTCGAGGAAAAGGCGGGCCTGCTCGCCGAGCAGAACGCGGAAGTGGAACGGAAGAACCAGGAGGTCGAGCAGGCGCGCCAGGCCCTCGAAGAGAAGGCCAAGCAGCTCGCGCTGACCTCGAAGTACAAGTCGGAGTTCCTCGCGAACATGTCGCACGAGCTCCGGACGCCGTTGAACTCCCTCCTCATCCTCTCCGACCAGCTCTCGCGGAACCACGACGGAAACCTCACGCCGAAGCAGATGGAGTTCGCCAAGACGATTCATTCCGCGGGCAACGACCTGCTCAACCTGATCAACGACATCCTCGACCTCTCGAAGATCGAATCGGGGACGGTCGTCATCGACGCCGGCGAGATCCGGTTCTCCGACCTGCACGACTACGTCGACCGGACGTTCCGCCACGTCGCCGAGGCGAAGGGGGTGGATTTCCACATCGAGATCGACCCGTCCGTGCCCCGGGGGATCGTCACGGACTCGAAGCGCCTGCAGCAGATCCTGAAGAACCTGCTCTCGAACGCCTTCAAGTTCACCGAGAAGGGGAGCGTGAAGCTCGACGTCGTGCGCGCGAAGGGGGGATGGAGCCCCGACCAGGAGGCGCTGAACCGGTCACGCTCGGTGATCGCGATCTCGGTGATCGACACCGGCATCGGGATCCCGCGGGACAAGCAGCAGATCGTGTTCGAGGCGTTCCAGCAGGCGGACGGCTCGACGAGCCGGAAGTACGGCGGAACGGGGCTGGGCCTCGCGATCAGCCGCGAGATCGCCCGGCTGCTCGGCGGCGAGATCACGCTCGAGAGCGTTCCGGAAAAGGGGAGCCGGTTCACCCTGTACCTTCCGCAGAGCTACGCGCCCGCCAGGCCCGCGTACAAGCAGGAGCCGGAGTCTTCGATGGAGGTCGTCAGCGTCATGACCGACGTCAGCACGGCGCGCGGATCGGCGGCCGACGTCGCGGCGGTGAGCGACATCGCCGACGACCGCGAGCGCATCGGACCGGAAGACCGGACGCTCCTCATCGTCGACAACGACGAGAACTTCGCCCGGTTCCTGCTCGACATGGCCCACGAGTTCGGGTTCAAGGGGATCGTCACGGCGCGGGGCGCCGAGGCGGTCTCGCTCGTCCGCGAGAAGAAACCCGACGCCGTGACGCTCGACATCCAGCTGCCCGACATCGACGGCTGGCGCGTCCTCGACCGGTTGAAGAGCGACCCGAACACGCGCCACATTCCCGTGTACGTCATCACGACGGAGGAAGACGGCGGCCGGGCGCTCCCGCTCGGCGCGATGGCCGTGCTCCAGAAGCCGATCAAGAACAAGGAGACGCTCGACCGGGCGTTCCGCACGATCCAGACGTTCCTCGACCGCGCGAGCCGCCGGCTCGTCGCGGTGGGGGCGGACCGGGCGATCCGCGCGTCCCTCGAGCCGAAGCTCGCATTCGAGGGGGTGGAGACCCGGTGGACCGAGACGCCGCGGGAGGCCGTATCGACGATCGAGACGAACGCTCCCGACTGCGTCATCTTCGTGTGGGACGGGCAGGAAGGGAAGATGCGGGAGGCGGCGGAGCTGGTCCGCCGCACCTGCGAGGCGCGCGGAGTTCCTCTCGTCGTCTACACCCCGGGAGACCTCGGGCGCAAGATGGAGTCGGCCCTGAGCCGTCTGACGCAGGGACATCCGGTCAAGCACGTCCGCTCGGAGGACCGGCTGATCGACCAGACCCTGCTCTTCCTGCACCGGAAGATCGTTTCGCTCCCTCTCGAGACCCGCACGATCGTGGAGCGCCTCGCCCGCACCGAGGAAGTCCTCGCCGGCAAGAAGGCGCTCATCGTCGACGACGACGTCCGGAACATCTTCGCTCTGGCGAGCGTCCTCGAGCGGCACAAGATGAACGTCCTCTCCGCGGAGAACGGCCGCGAGGCGATCGAGAAGCTCGAGCAGAACGAGGATTGCGACATCGTGCTGATGGACATCATGATGCCCGACATGGACGGGTACGACACGATGCGCGCGATCCGCGAGCGGGGCCGGTTCAAGGATCTTCCGATCGTCGCGGTGACCGCGAAGGCCATGAAGGGAGACCGGGAGAAGACGATCGAGGCGGGCGCCTGGGACTACCTCTCGAAGCCGGTGGACACCGAGCACATGCTGTCGGTGCTCCGGACATGGCTCTACCGGTGAGGCGGGCGGGAGACGGCCGGTGACGACGGCGCGATGAGCGACTCCGACGCGGTCGCGGGTCTCGGCGCGGACGGGCCGCTCGAGAAGGCGAACATCCTCGTCGTCGACGACAGCGCGGACAAGCTCCTCGCGCTCGGGGCGATCCTCTCGGAGCTCGACCAGAACGTCGTCGAGGCGCAGTCGGGCCGGGAGGCTCTTCGCGAGCTCCTCCGCCGCGATTTCGCGGTGGTCCTGCTCGACGTCAACATGCCGGGCATGGACGGCTTCGAAACCGCCTCCCTCGTCCGGCAGCGCCGGAGCTCCGAGAACACCCCGATCATCTTCATCACCGCGTACAGCGACGACACCCACGCCCGGCAGGGATACGAGCTCGGGGCGGTCGACTACATCATCACGCCCGTCATTCCCGAGGTCCTCAAGTCGAAGGTCGGCTTCTTCGTCGACCTCTACCGGAAGAGCGCGCAGATCCGCCGCCAGGCCGATTCGCTCGCCCGCCGCGCCGACCAGCTCCAGAGGCTGACGGGGGCGTCGCTCGCGATCAACTCCGCGCCCTCGATCGAGGACATCCTCTCGATCGTGACGGAGGCGGCGCGCGAGGTCGCGGGCGCGGATCGGGCCGAAATCGTGCCGGCCGTCACCGAGTCGTGGGGAACCCCTTCGGGCGGCGCCCCTCCCGGCCCGGCCGAGCCGGCGGTCTTCGCCGACGTCAACGCGACGCTGATGGGCCGCGACGGGCGCGACATGGGCACGCTCCGCATCTTCGGACGCCCGCTCGGCCCCGACGAGAACGCGATCCTGACGCAGCTCGCGCAGATGGCGTCGATCGCGATCGAAAACGTCCTCTACAGCGAAGCGCGCGAGGCGAACCGTCTCAAGGACGAGTTCCTCACGACGCTTTCGCACGAGCTCCGCACGCCGCTCACGGCAATCCTCGGATGGACGCGGATCCTTCGGGCTCCGACGCTCGACCCCGGGCGTTTCGCGCACGGCCTCGACGTGATCGAGCGCAACGTGAACGCGCAGGCGAAGCTGATCGACGACCTCCTCGACATCTCGCGGATCAGCGCCGCGAAGCTCCGCCTGAACACGCGGCCGATGGCCCTCATTCCGGTCGTCGAGGGGGTGGTGGAGGGACTTCGCCCGTCGTGGGAGGCGAAGTCGCTCGACGTCCAGGTCGTCGTGGACCCGAGCGCTGCGGGGAACAGCGACGTATCGGGCGACGCGGACCGGCTGCAGCAGGTCGTGTGGAACCTCCTTTCGAACGCGGTCAAGTTCACGCCGTCCGGGGGGAGCGTCGAGGTCCGCGTCGAGCGCGCCGCCGGGCACGTGCGGATCCGGGTGAGCGATACCGGCAAGGGGATCAGCCCCGACTTCCTGTCGCACGTCTTCGACCGCTTCCGGCAGGCGGACAGCAGCACGACGCGCACCCACGGCGGCCTCGGAATCGGCCTCGCGATCGTGCGCCACATCGTCGAGATGCACGGTGGCACCGTCTCGGCGGCGAGCCCCGGGCCGGGGCAGGGAGCGACGTTCGTCGTTTCGCTTCCCGCGATCGAGACCGCCGGCGTCGAGCTCCGCGTGGCGGCCGACGGGCTGCGGGACGCCCCGCCCCTGCCCGATCTCACGGGAGTGCGCGTCGCGGTCGTCGACGACGAGCCGGACGCGCGCGAGGTCGTGGGGGAGATCCTGAAGAGCGCCAACGCCTCGGTCTTCCTCTTCGGGAGCGCCGACGAGGCGATCGCCGGACTCGCGGAAACCGCGCCGGACCTCATCGTGACGGACATCGCGATGCCGGGCGGAGACGGGTACTCGCTCCTGCACGAGGTCCGCCGGCGGGAAGGGAAGGGCCCCCACGCGCCGGCGATCGCGTTGACGGCGCTCGTGCGCCGGGAAGATCGGGCCCGCGCCCTCGCCGAAGGATTCGATCGCCACGTCTCGAAACCGATCGAGCCGGAACATTTCCTCTCGGTCGTCGCGGAGCTGGCGCCGCGCAAAGAGACCGCGGAGCTGGCGCCGCGCAAAGAGACTGCCGAGCTCGCGCTCCGCCGGGATAAACCTGCCGGCGGCAACGGCGGCCCGAAGGCCGGCGTGCTCGTGATCGAGGACGACCACGACAGCGGCCACGGGCTGAAGGCGCTCCTCGAGACCGGCGGCTTCCGGGTCGACGTCGCACGCGACGGCGAAGAGGGGATCCGGATGGCGATGCAGGCTTCTCCCGGCGTCGCGCTCGTCGATCTCGGTCTTCCCGGCGTCAACGGCTACGAGGTCGCGACGCGCCTTCGCCGGCATTCCGGAGAGCGGCCGCTCGTCCTGATCGCCGTGTCGGGATATGAAGAGGAAGAGCACCGCCGCCAGGCGTTCGCCTCCGGCTTCGACGCGTATCTCGTCAAGCCGGTCCGGTTCGACCAGCTGGAGCAGGTTATTCACGAGCAGGTCAAACAGCGCGCATAGCGCTGGCCGGCGCGGACCATACGCGCCGTTACACGTGTCCGTCGGGCCTGCCGCCGGCTCGACGTACGTTTCAGTACGCCTTCACCGACGGCAGGCCCGCCGAACCCGTCTTCCAGCACGTCTGGCCGCGCCTTCAGGTTTTAGCGGAAGCGACGACGGACTCACGGTCTCGCTTGGTGATGCCGGCCTCACCGACGCACGACCTGGAGTTTAGAGAGCTTTCACATTCGCGACGGCCGGCACGCCGCAAGGAAGATATCGTGTATTAACGTGCGGCGTCGCGAGGCGGGTTGGAAGACGGGATGCGGGCTGGTCGGCCCGCGGCCGAGTCGTACCGTGGCGTACGGCGAGAGCCGCGGGCGAACGGAACGCGCCCGTATAACGACCCGTATCGCGACGCCGCCGCTTAAAAGAAGTCCGAGTCGGCGGGAATGCGAGACGAGATCCACCCCATCCCGTAGAACGCCGCCGTCCAGATCACGAGGTTGGCGGCGACGCGGGCAAGGAATCCGGCTCCGCCGGGCAGGGCGTATCCGTCGAGCGAGCCGCTGAGCGGGACGAGGAAGCTCGGCCAGCCGTGAATCCCGATCGTCTCCCCGAGCGAATACGCGACGATCCCGAGGCCGATCACCGTGACCGCGCCGCCGAAGCTCTTGACGACCCAGTCCCATTTCACGCGACGAAGAATTCCGGTTTTTGTGTTCATGAGGGTGCGGACAATGTAACGGCTCGGGCCGCGCTTGACAACTGTCCGCACGGTCAGGGGAATTCTTCCGTCCCTCCGGCCCGTCGCCTTGCGATCCCGGTTGCGCCCGCGAGATACTGCCAGCCGCAAGGGGCCGTAGCTCAGCTGGATAGAGCGAGAGTTTCCTAAACTCTAGGTCGGCGGTTCGAGCCCGCCCGGTCCCACCATTCGAATGAAGGAAACGGCTCCCCGGGCCGCTCTGCGCTATCGTGGGTGCGCTTCGCGAAGCCTTCGAGAGGAGAGCCCCATGAGACGCATCCTCGGATCCCTCGCCCTCGTCCTCCTGGCGCTGTGCTCACTGCACTGCGCGACTTCCGGCACGGGCACCGCGAACACGGCGCCGCCTCCCCACGAAGCCGTGAAGTGAACGCGGGCCGGCCTTCGCCGGCCTGACGGAGATCGTACCGGCCGGTTCCGGCCGCCGACTCTCAGTCCGTGAGGACGTGGAGCGCGACCACCGCGAGAATGGTTCCGGCGGCAAGCGTCGCGGCGGCGATCAGGAGCGTCGTCAGGTGTGCGCGGGCCGCGAACAGCGTCCGCCTCGTGGCGTGACGCAGCTCACCGTCGTCCCGCCATCGCCGGAGCAGCGTCGCGCCGCCAGTCACGACCGCGGCCAGGGGCAGGGCGATGAGCAGAAACCATAGACCGACGTGCGGCCGGAGGGAATACCACGCGACGATCCGTTGAGCCGTGCGCGCGGCTCGTATTGCAGGGGTTGGAGATTGCGAACGAACAGCGCGGTCATGAACAGAACCGCAGGAAAGACGAGGAGAAGCTCCGCGGCGGCGATGGCGCGCTTGAAAGTGTTCATAGGAATTCTATAGCGCGTCGCACGCGACGCGAGCAAGAGCGCTCCGCGTGCGCGGAAGTGCGCGCTACACGCTCTATTTTTTCGACGAGGATTTCTTCCGCGGCGAGGAACGACCCCTGGGGCTCGCTTTGCCGCCTTTGCGTCCGCCCTTGCGTGAGCTCGCGTGGCTGGTCTTCTTCCCCCGGCCCGAGCCGCTTTTCTTTCCGCCGCCGCTTTCCTTGTTGACGGTCGCCCAGGCGCGGCGCTCGGCTTCCTTCGCGCTGGTGCCGCGCTTCTCGTAGCCCTTCTCGATGTGCTCGGCTTGCCTCTTCTGCTTCCCCGTATAGCTCGACTTATCCCCTCGCGGCATGAATCCTCCTTCGATTCAAAGAGGTGCAACGGGTGTGCCGCCTTCGAGTTGCGAGTTGCGAGTTGCGAGTTGGCGAGTTGCGAGTCGGGAACTGGGGCGAGGACTCTTCTCATGGTTCCACTCGAAACCCGCAAACTCAGAACTCGCAACTCCCGACCCGCAGGGCCGGTTGACTTACGCCTTTTTACCGCCTTATAGTGACCCATTGCTGGAGTCACCCGATGGCTGTCCCGCTCCCCCTTTCCGAACGGATCACCGCGCTTCGCGAGACGCTCCCGCCCGACGCGGCGGCCTCGCTCCTTTCCGCCGCGGAGCTGCGACGCGACCGCGAGGCGCCGCCGCTCCCGAGCGGAATCGAGGGGATGGATCGGCTGCTCGCGGGAGGGTATGCCCGCGGAAAGCTCGTCGAGGTCGTCGGCCGGCGTTCGAGCGGAAGGCTTTCTCTCGCCCTTTCCGCTCTCGCGTCGGCGACCGAAGGGGGAGAGAACGCCGCGATGATCGATCTCGGCGGCGGTCTGGATCCCCAGGCCGCGGCCGCCGCCGACGTGGATCTCCGCCGCGTGCTCTGGGTGCGTCCCCGGCGAATCCGGGACGCGGTGTACGCGGCGGAGATCGTGATCGCCGCCGGCTTCCCTCTCGTCGTCGCCGAGCTCGGGACGCCGCCGGTCGGGCGCGTTCCGGACGCCGCCTGGGTTCGCCTCTCGCGGAGCGCGCGCGCGCACGGGACCGCCCTCCTCGTCGCGACCCCGTATCCGGTTTCCGGCGCGGCCGCGGCCGCCGTCGTCCTCCTCTCGCGGAGCCGGGCGATCTGGACGGGGAGCGGCGCCTCGCCGAAGCTCCTCCGGGAGGTCGCCGCGCACGCGATTCTCGAGAAGAAACGCGGAGAGAGACCGGGGCGGACGGCGGCGGCGCGTTTCACGGCGGCGGAGGCCGTTGCCGACGCCGCGGCCATCGGCACGGCCGCCTCTCCCGGCGAGCCTTCGCCGCGCCGAAGGGGCTTCGGCCACGCAGGCGGGAGAGGCCGGAGCGCCGACTCGTCACGCCGCAGCGCAGGCGCGGAGGCGGACGCTCCCGAGGAGCGAAGGCCGCCGGGTGAGGGAGCCCCGGTTGTCCGCTTCGCGAAGTGACACGCCGTGCCTTCCCGGATCGCTTGCGTCTTCGTCCCTCTCTTCCCCCTCGCGGCGCGGCTCCGCGGCGAGCCCGATCTCGCCGGCGAGGCGCTCGCGATCCTCGCGGGCAACGGTCCGGCGGCGCGCGTCGTCGCCGCGTCGAGGGCGGCCCGGCGCGCCGGAGTGCGGAGCGGGCTCACCCTCCGCGAGGCGCGCGCGCTCCTGCCGCGGCTGATCGCCCGCGCGTCGGACGCCGAGTGCGAACGCTCCGCGCAGGAGGCGCTCCTCGAGGCGGCGGAGACCGTTTCGCCCCGGCTGGAGGACGGCGGAGCGGGGACCGCGTATCTCGACGTCGACGGGCTCGAGCTCTATTTCGGGTTCTCGGAAAAGGCGCTCGCCCGGTCACTTTCGGCGGCGGCCGAAGGCGCCGGACTTCCGGCGCGCGTCGGGGTGGCGGCGAGCAAGCTCGCGGCGCGCGTCGCGGCGGAGTCGCCGGATTCTCCGGTCGTCGTCCCCTCCGGAGACGAGGGGGCGTTCCTCGCGCCGCTGCCGCTCGCGCGGCTCGCCCCGCCGGAAGAGATCGCGGCGGCGCTCGAGCGGTGGGGGCTTTCGCGCGTCGGCGAGTTCGCCGCGCTTTCCGAGGGAGAGGTCGTCGCGCGATTCGGCGAGGCGGGCCGGCGGCTGCACGAAACCGCGCGCGGGATCGATCCGCGGCCGCTCGTCCCCCGGGCGATCCCTCCCGTCTTTTCCGAAGGGATGGAGCTCGAATGGCCGTTCGTCGCCGTCGAGCCGTTTCTCTTCGTCGCGCGCACCGCGCTCGAGCGGCTGGCCGGCCGCCTCGCGGCGCACGCGCTCGCCTGCGCGCGCCTCGAGATCGCTCTCACGCTCGACCCGGAAGGGGTGGACGGCCGCGCCATCGATCTCCCCGCCCCGACGCGGGACGTGAAGACGCTCCTGACGCTCGTCCGGCTCGACCTCGAGGCCCGCCCGCCCGGAGCGCCCGTCCGCGGCTTCCGGTTCGTCGCGCATCCCGACCGGCCGCGCCCGGCGCAGCTCTCCCTGTTCGGCCCGGCGGCGCTCTCCCCGGAGCAGCTCGCGACGTGCATCGCACGGCTCGTGGCGCGTCTCGGAGAGGACCGCGTCGGCCAGCCGGCCGCCGTCGACGGGCACCGGCCGGAGCGGTTCGCCCTCGTTCCGTACGCCCCGCCCCCGTCCCCGGACATGCCGCCGGCCCCGCGCGCGGGGCGCGGGCTCCTCGCGGTGCGGGTTCTGCGGCCGGCAGTGCCGATCGAGGTGGACGCCGAGGAGGGCCGCGTGTCGCAGGTCGGCCCGAAACTTCCTTCCGCCGCCGCCGCGCCGTCGGAACCGAAGGAAAAGCGTATCGAAGGCTCGGTGCGTGTCTTCTCGGGACCCTGGCGCGTCGAGGAGAAGTGGTGGTCGGAGGAAGCGATCGACCGCGAGTACTGGGACGTCGAGCTGTCGGACGGAGGGCTGTACCGGATTTTTCAGGACAAGAAGGGTGGGGGATGGTTTGCGGACGGTATCTATGATTGACGTTCAAATTCGAAATCCGAAGCTCGAAATCCGAAACAAATTCGAAATCCAAAACCCGAAATTCAAAACAGGGCTCCTGGCAGTTCCGCGCGGGAATCTCCGAGGCGAACGAACACGTGGCGGATTTCTCGGGAGCACGATCCCGTTTCGAATTTCGATCATTCGATTTTCGAATTTGTTTCGAGTTTGGAGTTTCGGATTTCGGATTTCCGGGGCGAAGACATGAGCTCCGGCGCCGGCCCTCCCACCCGCGATCTCGGCACGCGGGCGATCGTGACGACCGTCCACTCCGACGGAGCGCGCAAGGAGAGGCTCCGCCAGCGTACGTGGAAGCCGCCCGCTTCGCGCCGATCGCCGCGTCCTTACGCGGAGCTCCACGCGGCATCGGCGTTTTCCTTCCTCGACGGCGCGTCCCTTCCCGAAGACCTCGTCGAGCGCGCGGCGGCGCTGGGCCTTCCGGCCGTCGCGCTGCTCGACCGGAACGGCGTCTACGGCGCGCCGCGGTTCCACAAGGCGGCGAAGCAGGCGGGGGTGAAGGCGCTCGTCGGCGCGGAGGTCGTGCTCACTTCCGTCGGCGGCGCGGACGGGAGCGAGTACGACACCCTACCCCGGCCTTCGGCCACCCCTCCCCAGTTGGGGAGGGGACGGGGGAAGGGTGCACGCGCAGCGGGCCCCGGCCTTCGGCCACCCCTCCCCAATTGGGGAGGGGACGGGGGAAGGGTGAGCGAGAGGCGCCCGGCGGCCCCGGCCGCCGGGCGCCTCTCGCTCCTCGTCGAGAACCGCGCCGGATACCGGAACCTCTGCAGGCTGCTGACGGCGGCCGCCGAAGGAAGGCCCAAAGGTTCGGCGCAGGCCTCATGGGAACAGGTGGCGCAGCATGCCGAGGGCCTTCACTGTCTGACCGGCGGCGTGGAGGGGCCCGTCTCCCGCGCGCTCGCCCGCGGCGGGATCGACGCCGCCGAGAGAGCGCTCCGCCGGCTCGCGGAGACATTTCCGGGACGCGTCCACGTCGAGCTCCAGCGGCACGGCGACCGGGCCGGGGAGCATCGCCACCAGGCGCTCGTCTCGCTCGCCGGCCGCCTCGGGCTTCCGCTCGTCGCGACCAACGGCGTCCGGTACGGCGAGGCGAGGGAGAAGGATCTCCTCGACGCGCTCGCGTGCATCCGCGAAGGGACGTCGCTCGACGCGGCCGGAACGCTCCTCGCCGCCTCGCGCGAGAGGCACCTGAAGGACGCGGCCGCGATGTCGGAGCTCTTCGCGGACGTGCCGCACGCCGTTTCCGCGTCCGCGGAGCTCGCCGGCTCTCTCGACTTCACGCTCGCCGATCTCGGCTACCGGTTTCCCCGGTATCCCGTGCCGCCGGGGGAGACGCCGAGCTCCCATCTCCGGCGGATCACGTGGGACGGCGCGCGGTCGCGCTTCCGCCCGCTCACGGCGCGCGCGCAGGCGCAGCTCTCGAAAGAGCTCGCGATGATCGAGAAGCTCGATCTCGCCGGCTACTTCCTCATCGTCCAGGATATCGTGCAGTATTGCCGGCGCGAGAGGATCCTCGTTCAGGGACGGGGCTCGGCCGCCAACAGCGCCGTCTGCTACGCGCTCTCGATCACGGCGGTGGATCCCGTGAAGATGGAGCTCCTCTTCGAGCGATTTCTCTCCGAAGAGCGCGGCGAATGGCCCGACATCGACCTCGATCTTCCGTCGGGGGACGAGCGGGAGAAGGTGATCCAGCACGTCTACCGGACGTACGGCGCGCACGGCGCCGCGATGACCGCCAACGTCATCACCTACCGGGACCGGTCGGCGGCCCGCGAGATGAGCAAGGTCCTCGGGTTTTCCGCCGAGGAGCAGGAGCGCCTGTCGGCCCGTCTCGCCGGCTGGAGCTTCGGCGAGGTGCAGGAGCCCCTCCGCGAGCTTCCCGCCGAGCTCGCCGCGGCGGGGCTCGATCCGGAGGAGAGGCGTTCGCGGCACTTCCTCCGCCTCTGGCGCGCGATCCAGAACCTTCCGCGCCATCTCGGGCAGCACTCGGGAGGGATGGTCGTCGCGGCCGGCCGGCTCGACGAAGTCGTGCCGCTCGAGCCCTCCTCGATGCCGGGGCGCGTCGTCGTGCAGTGGGACAAGGACGACTGCGCCGACCTCGGCATCGTCAAGGTCGACCTCCTCGGCCTCGGGATGCTCGCGGCGCTCGAGGAGGCGATCCCGATGATCCGCGAGCACGAGAACGTCGAGATCGACCTCGCGCACCTCCCTTCCGACGATCCGGCGGTCTACCGGATGCTGAACGCGGCGGACACCGTGGGCGTGTTCCAGCTCGAGAGCCGCGCGCAGATGGCGACGCTGCCGCGGCACGGCCCGCGCCGCTTCTACGACATCGTCGTGCAGGTCGCGATCATCCGGCCGGGGCCGATCGTCGGCGGGATGATCCGCCCGTTCTTCGACCGCCACCGCGGCGTCGCGCCGGTCGAGTACCCGCACCCGTGCCTCGAGCCGATCCTGGAGCGCACCCTGGGCGTGCCGCTTTTCCAGGAGCAGCTCCTCCGGATCGCGATGGTCGCCGCCGGGTTCACGGGAGGGGAAGCCGAGGAGCTCCGCCGCGCGATGGGGTTCAAGCGCTCCGTCGAGCGGATGTCGGCGATCGAGGAGCGGCTGCGGAAGGGGATGGAGGAGCGCGGGATCGACGCCGGGGCGCGGGACCGGATCGTCAAGGCGATCACGTCGTTCGCCCTGTACGGGTTCCCGGAGTCGCACGCGGCGTCGTTCGCGCTCATCGCCTACGCGAGCGCGTACCTGCGCGCCCACCATCCGGCGGCGTTCTACGCGTCGCTCCTGAACGCGTGGCCGATGGGCTTCTACCATCCGGCGACGCTCGTCAAGGACGCGCAGCGGCACGCGACGGAAGTCTTTCCGATCGACGCGGCGCGCTCGGGATGGAAGTGCCGGTGGGAGAACCGCGGCGTCCGGCTGGGGCTGCGCTTCGTCAAGGGGCTCCACGAATCGACGGGGCGGCGGATCGAGGCGGAGCGGGGGATCGCGCCTTTTCCGTCGCTGGAGGACTTCGAGCGCCGGGTCGCGCCGCGGACGGGGGAGCTCGACCGCCTTGCGGACGCCGGCGCGCTGGCCGCATTCGGCTTCACGCGCCGGGAGGCCCAGTGGCAGGCGGCTCGCGTCGCCCGGCCGGCCGGCCCGCTCCTGTCCGGTCTGCCCGGTCGGGGAGGCTCGCCGCTCCCGGAGATGCGCCCGGAGGAGGAGACGACGGCGGATTACCGCGCGACCGAGATGACGACGGGGCCGCATCTCGTCCGCCACATCCGCGGCCGTCTCGATGCCTTCTCGGTGTCGACGACGGAGAAGCTCCGGAAACTCGCGGACGGCGCCCGCGTGCGCGCGGCGGGCGCGGTGATCGTCCGTCAGCGGCCGGGAACCGCGAAGGGCTTCGTCTTCCTCACGCTCGAGGACGAGACCGGCATGGCCCAGGCGATCGTCCGGCCGGATCTCTTCCGCGAGCAGCGCTCGCTGATCGTCGGATCTCCCGGGCTCGTCGTCGAAGGAATCCTGCAGAAGGCGGACGGGACGCTGTCGGTGCGCGCCGAGAGGTTCTGGTCGTTAGGGGAGTTTCGCGCGACGCCCTCACATGACTTCCATTGAGGCGGCGCGGCGATCCGTCGGCCGTGCGGCGCGCTTCGCTGGAACCGCGCGGCCTCCCAGATCGCGGACCTCCGGAGCATGTCATCCTGAGGAGCGAAGCGACGAAGGATCTGCTCCGGTTGCCAGGTCCTTCGCTTCGCTCAGGAGAGAGCGCGCCGCGCGCATGGAAATGCGCGCTTTGCGCTCACACTTTCCGCGATCTGACCTCCGCGGCTCGCCTTCCCGGCTCGACCGCTACGGCGCCCGACCGGGACGCCCGCAGACATCATCCCGGTATCGGGTGCGATCCACATCCGGTCTCGCTCGTCTCTCATCGTTCCTCACGCGGACCGCAGGCGAAAAGAACGGCGAAGACGCGGCAGAAGCAAGAATCAGAAAACGTGCAGCGCGGCCAGACGTGCTGGAAGACGAGTCCGGGGAGCCTGCCGGCGGCGAAGGCGTACTGAAGAACGTACGTCGAGCCGCCGGCAGGCTCCCCGGATCTCGTATGACGGCGCGTAAGGCCGCGCTGATTAGCTGCGCAAGGCGACCATGGGGTCGACGCGCACCGCCCGCCGCCCCGGCACGAGGCACGCCACCGCCGCCGTCGCCAGGAGCGCGGCGGAAACGACGAGGAACGTCGGCATGTCCGTCGGAGCCACGGAGAAGAGGAGCGCCGACAGAACCCGGGCGAAGACCAGGGCGCCCGCCAGGCCGATCGCGAGCCCGATGAACACGGGGCGCATTCCCTGCCGCAGAACCATGACGAGGACGTCCCGCTTGGAAGCCCCGAGCGCCATCCGGATCCCGATCTCCCGCGTCCGCTGACCCACCGAGAAGGCCGTCACGGCCCCGATCCCGGCGGCGGCGATCGCGAGAGCGAGGAGGGCGAATCCGGTGAAGAGCGTCGTCGTGAGCCGCGGCGAGTCGAGAGAGCTGTGTTTGAGCCTTTCGAGCGTGTGGACGTCGCTCACCGGCGCGGTGCGGTCCAGCGCGCGCACCGCGGCGACGAGCTGGCGGGAGAGCCGTTCCGGATCCGACGCCGCCCGGATCAGGACGCGCATCGTGTTCCCGCCCCCTTGGACGAACGGCAGGTAAGTTTCCTCGCCGGACGGCTTGTCGAGCCCGAACTGCTTGACGTCGCCGACGACGCCGACGATCTCGCGCCACCGCACGGGCGAGCCGCCGAGGCTGATCCGGCGCCCGATCGCCCGGTCTTCGCTCCCGAAATAGCGACGCGCGAAGGCGGCATTGACGACCGCGACGAGGGGGACGCCGGGCGCCTCGTCGGAGCCGAACGCGGCCGGCGCCTCCTTTTCCGTGAAGACGCGCCCGCGGAGGAGCGGAATCCCCACGACGCTGAAGAACTGCGGTCCCACGATCTGCGGATAGACCTGCGGCGGGGCCTGGCCGGCCGGCGTCGGACGGCCTTCGACCTCCATGTCGGAATTCCACGGGGTCCCTCCCGAGAGGGGAAAGGCGGAAGCGACCGCCGCTCCCCGCACGCCGGGCATGCCGGCGATCCTCTCGAGGAGCCGGTCGTAGAACGCCCGGGATTGCTCCGCCCTCGTGTAGCGGGACCAGTCGAGCGAGACGCGCGCGGTCAGGACGTTCTCGGGCGCGAAGCCGGGATCGACGTTCGACAGCCGGACGAGGCTCTTCACGAGGAGTCCCGCCGCGACGAGGAGCACGAGCGACACGGCCACCTGCGGGATCACGAGGAGCCCGTTCCCGCGCCGGCCGCCGGCGGCCGTTCGGCCCTCGTCGGACTCCTTGAGCGCGCCCGAAAGGTCGCGCATTCCGCGCAGGCCGGGGAGCACGCCGAACACGATTCCCGTCACCAGCGACACCGCCAGGGTGAAGAAGAGCACGCGCCCGTCGATCGAGATTTCGGCGGCCCGCGGCGTGAAGCGGGTCGCGAACGAAACGAGGAAATGCCGGCTCATGGCCGCGATGCCCAGGCCGAGCGCGCCGCCCGCCAGCGCGATCATCGTGCTCTCGGTCGCGAGCTGGCGCAGGATCCGGGCCCTCCCGGCGCCGATCGCCGCCCGCACGGCGAGCTCCCGGCGGCGGCGCGAGAGGCGGGCGAGCGTGAGGTTCGCGACGTTCGCGCAGGCGATGAGCAGCACGAACCCGGCGGTCGCCAGCAGCGCCACGAACGTCAGCCGCGCGTTCCGCGTCAGGTCGTCCCGCAGCGGGGTCGCGGCGAACGTCGAACGGGCGCCGGGCGGGTAGGCTTCGGGATAACGCGTCCGGAGCCGAGCGGCGATGACCCCGAGCTCCCGCCGGGCTTCGCCGATCGTCCCTCCGCGGCGGAGCCGGGCGAAGACCTCCAGCCCCCGGCCGCCCCGGTTTTCGCTCCATGACTTTCCGGCGCGGAACGGACAGGCGGAGACCGGCATGTAGACGTCGTTCTCGTCCGGATACTGCGGCAGCGCCGGAAGGACGCCGACGACGGTATGCACGCGGTCGTTCATCTCGAACGCCTTTCCGACGACCGCCGGATCGCCGCCGAGCGTGTTCTGCCAGAAATCGTGCGAGAGGACGAGGACGGGCGCCGCGCCGTGTCCGTCCTCGCCGGCGCGGAAGGCGCGGCCGAGCGCGGGCCGCACGCCGAGAAGATCGAAGAAAGAAGCGGAGACGACGCCGGTGCGCACCCGGATCGGATCGCCGTGTCCGAGGAGAGTGAACTCCATCGAGTGGTACTCCGCGATCGCGTCGAGCGTGCGGGCCTGCTCGGCGAGATCGCGGACTTCGGGCGGGGAGAACTGCGCGTCGTCGACGTTCGCCCCGGGCGCCGGTTGATGGAGCAGGAGGAGCCGGTTCTCGTGGGCGAAGGGGAGCGGTCGGAGCAGGATCGCGTCGACCGCGGAGAAGAACGCGACGTTCACGCCGATCCCGAGCCCGAGTGTGGCGATCGCGACCGCGGCGGAGCCGGGACTCCGGCGGATCATCCGGGCGCCGTAGCGGACGTCCTGGGCGAGGGTCTCGAGGATCGGAAGGCCCCGGGAATCGCGGCACGACTCGCGCGTCTGGAGGACCCCGCCGAACTCGGCGAGCGCCCGGCGCCGCGCCTCCTCGGGCGAAGCGCCCGCGGCGGCGAGCTCCGTCGCGCGCATCTCGAGATGGAACCGGATCTCGCGGTCGGCTTCGGCGTCGAGCCGCTCGCGGAAGAAGAGGTTTCGAATCCGCCGCCCGAGGCTCGTCGGCATCCTCATGAGGCGCCCTCCGGTCCCGCGACCCGGAGCACGCGCGCGACCGCGGCGGAGAGCCTCTCCCAGCTCGCGGTCTCGATCTCGAGCTGCCGTTCGCCGGCCCGGGTCAGGGAGTAGAACTTCGCCTGTCGGTTGTTTTCGGAGAGGCCCCATTTCGCGTCCACCCATCCGGCGACCTCAAGCCGCGCGAGAGCGGGGTAGAGCGAGCCCTGGTTGACCTGGAGCACCTCGCGCGAGATCTGCTGGATCCGTTGGGAGATCCCCCACCCGTGCATCGCTCCAAGGGAGAGGGTCCTCAGGATCAGGAGGTCCAGCGTTCCCTGCAGGAGGTCCGATTTCGGCTCGAGGTTCTTCGCCATTCTCTTCTCCTAGACGTTCGACAGGAGAAAAGGTTTCATGGCGGCTCTCGTTTGTCAACGAGAGCCGCCGGTTACGAGTCGATCAGTTGCGAGTTGAAAGTCACAAAATGCAGTTGGGGGTCAACGAGTTGCGAGTTGAGAGTTGGAAAAAGCGCGAAACGGGGACTCCCGTCTTCCCTCTCTCCACTCGTAACTCGCAACTGACGGCCCTCAGGCCGTCTTCACATGCTTCATCGCCTCGGCGAGCGCCGTCGGCCGCGCGAGATGGAAGCCCTGGCCGAGCGGGACGCCGAGCTCGATCAGCGTGCGGAGCTCCTCCTCGGTCTCGATCCCTTCCGCGATCACGTGCGTGTGGGTCTTCCGGGCGAACGTGAGCATCGCGTCGAGGAGGTCCCTCTTGATCCGATGGTTCTGGATCTCGTGGACGAAGACGCTGTCGAACTTCAGGTAATCCGGCTGGATTTCCGCGAGAGACGAGAAGGAGGCGTACCCGGTTCCCATGTCGTCGACCGCGATCAGGAACCCTTCGCCCCGGAGGTCCTGCAGCACCTTCGTGAAGAGCGCATGGTGGAGAGCGTAGGTGCGTTCTGTGATTTCGACGACGATCCGCGAAGGGAAGAAGCCGCCGTCCCGCACCTGCCGCACGAACGTGCCGTCGAGGAACTCGTCGTCGGTCGCGGCGGCGGGAGAGAGATTCACGAAGAGGAGCTGTTCCGGAGACATGCCTCCCGCCTCCTCCAGGATCCGCCGTCGGCAGACGCGCTCGAGGGGCAGCAGGAGATCGGCCCGTTCGGCGAAGGCGAAGAGCGTCTCGCCCGTCTCGAACCCGCTGCCGGCCGGCCCCCACGAAAGGGCCTCGAACGCGAAGACGCGGCCGGTCGCGAGCTCGAATATCGGCTGGAAGACCGGGGTGATCAGGGATTCCGCGATGATCTTCCGCAGGAGGTCGGTCCCGCGGAGCTCGGCGCGCGCCGTGCGCACGTCGACCTCGCTGCGCGCCTCTCGGATGCCGCGGTAGATGAGCCGCTCGATGCGGACCTTGGGGTCGGAGAAGATGACGGAGGCGCCGACGTAGTTCCGGAACCGGTCCGCGGAGGGGAGGCGCTGCGCGAAGAACTTCTTCACGTAATGGTCGAGGCGCTCGGCCCGGTCGGCGATCCATTCCGCCGGCGAGCCCGAGGAGACCCGCTCCGGGTCGAGGACGAGAAAGAGGAACACCTCGTCGGCCCGGACGCCGGGGACGCAGAGAAGGCCTTCCGGAACGGTGCCGTTCCCGCGATCGACCCGGAGCGTGCGGATGAACTCGACGACGAGCCGGTCGTACGCCTGCCATCCCCACGATTCCTCGAGCTGTCGCTCGGCGTACAGGGAAAGAGTGAGCACTCCGAGGGGAAGGCCCCCTTCGAGCTGGCGGCGGAGGTCGTCGACGATGCCCGCGAGCGTGGGGAGCCCGGTTTCGGGATCGTTCAGGCGCGAGCGGTACTGCAGCCATTCCGCGCGCAGGCGGCCGGTCTCGTCGAAGTCGGCCGGCGAATTCACGACCGTCTCCCGAGGATCGAGCGGACCTCGGCGACGACCTGCGCGGGGGAAAAAGGCTTCTCGACGTAGGAGACGGCGCCTTCCTGCAGGCCGATGATCTTGTCCCGCCCTTCCGTCCGCGCCGAGAGCATTGCGACCGGGATCGAGGAAGTGCGCTCCTCGACCTTGAGCGCGCGCAGGACCTGCCATCCGTCCATCTCGGGCATCATCACGTCGAGCAGGATCGCGTCCGGGATCTCGTCGTACGCCAGCGTGAGCGCGGTCGGTCCGTCGGGCGCGACGAGCGTCCGGAACCCTTCCGTTTCGAAGACGACGGTGAGGAGATCGAGGACGTCGTCCTCGTCGTCGACGATCAGGATGCAGGGCCGTCCGCCGGTCACGACGCCGCCTCCGCGGAAGGCGAGCCGGCCAGCGCGGAGCGGATCTCGGCGACGAGACGGTCGAGGCCGGCCGTCTTGCCCAGGTATCCGCGGACGCCGAGTTGCAGCCCCTCGGCGACGTCCTCCGGACTCTCGCGGGCGCTCAGAACGATGACGGGAACATCGGAGAGGGCGGTTTCGCGAAGCCGGCGGAGAACCTCCCAGCCGGTCATTCCGGGCATCATAACATCCAGGAGAATCAGGTCCGGACGCTCGCGCGCGCCCATCTCGAGAGCTTCCGCGCCGGAGGACGCCTCGATCGTACGGTAGCCGCGCGCCGAGAGGACCGTCGAGAGATACGACGTGACGTCGGGCTCGTCGTCGACGACGAGGATCGTCGCCCCGGAGGGATCGCGGCGCGCGAGAGCCGTTTCGACGGCTTCGACGAGCGCGGCGCCTTCTACCGGCTTGATCAGGTAGTCGCGAGCGCCGAGCCGGAATCCCTCCGCCCTCTCGTTGACGACCGTGACGAGGAGCGTGGGAATCGCGCGGGTCTCCGGAGAGGCCTTCAGCGCCTGGAGCACGTCGAACCCGTTGCGATCGGGAAGGAAGACGTCGAGGAGGATCAGGTCCGGTCGCTCGGAGCGCGCGATCGCGAGCCCCTGGTCGGCCGTCGACGCCGTGACGACCTCTCGTCCGTCGCCGCGGAGCGCGTCCCCGAGATACGAGAGGAAGTCGGCGTCGTCGTCGATCGCGAGGATTCGCACCGGGCCCGAATCCCGGAGCTCCTCCGCGGCCGCGATGCCCGCATGCGGAGCGCGGGCGCCCGCGACCGGGAGCGCGAACCGGAACACCGTTCCGCCGCCCGGCCGGTCTTCCACCGCGATCTCGATGCGGTGCGCCTCGAGGATCGATTTCACGATCGCGAGCCCGAGACCGACGCCTCCGAACCGCCTCGCGGCGCCTGCCTCCACCTGATAGAACTTCGCGAAGATCCTCTCCCGTTCGGGTCCCGCGATGCCGATTCCGCTGTCGGCGATGGACAGCCGGATCTCGCGGCCCGACGGGTCCGGCGCGGCGGTCACCCAGATCCGGCCGCCGGGAGGCGTGAACTTGATCGCGTTCACGACGAGATTCTCGAACACCTGGACGAGCCGGTCGCGGTCGCCGATCACGGCCGGAAGGGGCTCGACGATGTCCGCCTCGAGCACGACTTTTTTCTTGCGGAGGTCGGCTTCGAGGGACGCGATCGTCTGGCGGAGGACGACGTCGAGACGGAAGGGCGCGGGATTGATCGCGACGCGCCCGAGCTCCATGCGCGAGAAGTCGAGCAGCATGTTGATGTTCTTGTTCAGGCGATCGATGTTTCGCAGGCAGATCGAGAGCGCGCGCCCCTGCTCGGCGCTGACGGGTCCGAGGTTTCCGTCGTTCATGAACTCGACGTACCCGCGGATCGCCGACAGGGGAGTCCGCAGCTCGTGGCTGACGTTGGCGAGGAGGTCGGTCTTCAGCCGGTCGAGCGTCTTCAGCTCCTCGTTGGCGGATTCGAGCTTCTGCACGTGCTCTTCCAGGCGCGAGGCCATCCTCTCGAAAGTCTCCGAGAGCGCTTCGATCTCGAGCGATCCCGAGGGCGCCCCCGTTTCGCGCTGCCGCCCTTCTTCGAAGGAGCGGACGCGGCGCGTGAGGTCCTCGATCGGCCGCGCGACCCGCGTTCCGAGCCCGCGCGCGACGAGCGCCATGATGATGAGCGATCCCGAGAGCAGCGCGGCCACCGGAAGCGCGGCGGCCCGCATCGCCGCGTCGAGCGACCGGTAGGTGAAGACGTAGACGACCGAATAGGGATGGCGGCCCCACTCCTCGATGTAGGGAGAGACGACCATCAGGAGATCGCCGAGCCGCGCGTCGCGGGAGTGGAACACGCGCGGGTCCAGCTCGGCGGTCGCGTCCACGAGGCGGGGATCCTCGACCCGGCGAGGGGCCGGCTCGGCCTGGAGGTTGTAGTCGGTGCTCTCCGAAGAGTCGTAGAGGACCTGGCCGGCGACCGAAAGGATCAGCAGACGGTGGACGTCGGGGTTCCACGCCATCGTCCGGCGGACGATCTCGCGGAACTTGTACGAGCCGGAATGGTAATAGACGCGGTACTGCTGGCAGATCTGGTCGTTGGTCGTCTCGGCGAACATCAGCGCGGTCTGCTCCAGGAGATGTTTCTGGTCGCGATAGCGCACGATGATCATCGTGGCGGCGACGAGGATCAGGAGGATCCCCGTCACGCTCGCGAGAAGGAGCTCGAATCGCCTCTTGAGGGGACGGCTCCGCCGCTCTTCGCTCACCGCAGCCGCACCTCCGGCAGGAAGATCTCGCCGTCCGGGCGCGGGTCCCAGGAGACGTCGCGGGTGATCACGTAGCGGTCTTCCTGGATGTAGAGCGGAATGTACGGGAGGTCCGCGACGGCCACGGCCATCGCCCGCTTCTCGAGATCGACTCGGGCGCCCGGGTCGATCGTCGCGACGAGCTGCTCGACGATCCGGTCGAGCTCCGGATTCGAGTAGCCGGTTCCGTTGTCGCGGCCGAGACCCGCCTTCGCCGTCCTCGTGTGGAGCGACGTTTCGAAGAGCTCCGAGGAGTCGCCCGAGGTGCAGACCCACCCGGCGAGGTGGAGCGTCGTTTCTCCCCGGTCGATCCGGGTGAGGAAGTCCTGCTTCGACCAGTAGCGCGGAGTCACGCGGATGCCCCCCTGGGCGAGCTCGTCGAGGAGCTCCCGGATGAACGCCTGCTCCATCGGAGACTGGAGATCGATCTCCAGATCGATGCCCCCGGGGTGCCCCGCTTCGGCGAGGAGGCGCCGCGCTTCCGCGGGATCGTGGACGGGGAGCGGGAGCGCCGGGTTGTAGCCGATCACGTCCGGAGGAACGTACTGGGTCGCGGGGAAGCCGTGGTCGAGCGCGCCCCTGTGGAGCAGCGCTTTCAGGTCGATCGCGTACCGAATCGCGCGCCGGACGCGGACGTCGGAGAGGGGATTGCCCGGGCGGGGGGTGACGTTCACGCCGATGAACGAGACCGACAGGCTCGGCCTCGCGATGAGGATCAGGCCGGGATCGCTGAGATGCTCTTCCCATCCCTTTCGGGGCCCTTCGAGCACGACCGCGGGATTTTCTCTCTCGACGAAGTCCCACCTCGCCTCCGGGCGCTCCACGGTGCGGAAGGCCGCGGCCGCCACGGCCGGGCGCCCGCCCCAGTAGTCGTCGAAGCGGGCGAGGTCGACCCGCTCCCCGGGCTGCCACCGGACGAACCGGTAGGGACCCGTTCCGACCGGATGCCGGAAGAACTCCGCCTCGCCTTCCCGCTCGATCAGCCGCTTCGGAAGGATGTAGACGAAGGAGAGGCGGGCGAGGAGCGGCGTCGGCTGTTCGGTTTCGATCTCGACGATGCCGGGCTCCGGAGACTCGACGCGACGGACGACCCCCGCGAGGAACGGGTACAGCTCCGACTCGGGGTGGGCCAGCACGCGCCGGATCGTGAAGACGACGTCGTCGGCCGAGAGCGGGGTGCCGTCGTGAAACTTCACGCCGGGGCGAAGGTGAAGCCGCCACGTGCGGTCGTTCGGGTTCTCCCACCGCGTCGCGAGGGACGGCTGCATCGTCATGTGCCGGTCGAACCGAAGCATCGGGTCGAACACGTTCATCGCGATGATGTCGTTGACGATCTCGAACTCGCGGTTGGGGTCGAGCGTGGTGATGTCGTTGGACTGGACGATCGAGAGGACGCGCGCCGGCCCGCGTCGCGCGCACGCGGCGGCGCAGAGCAGCGCGACCGGCGCGAGGACGCGGCAAGTCCGCAAAATCGTCGATTTCATCGGGTCGTTCCGGTGGCGGGAGTATAGCATCCGGGTTTTCGCTCGAAGCCCGGGTGTAGAATTCCCGCAGTCAGCTCAGAGAAGCAGCCGAGAAGCCGATGAAGAGGTTCCGTTGGGCGCCGTTCCTCGCGCTCGCGATCGTGTCGGGGTGTTCGCGGGCGACGCGCCCCGCTTCTTCGCACCTCGCGATCGGGCAGCTCACCTCCGCGACGACGCTCGATCCGCACCGCCAGGACGACGAGCGGACGTATTCGACGCTCGACCACTTCTACGAAAAGCTCGTCGGTTTCGGGCCGGAGATGCAGGTCGTTCCCGAGCTCGCCGTGCGGTGGGAGAACCTCTCCGACACCGAGTGGCGTTTCCACCTCCGACGCGGCGTCGTCTTCCACGACGGACGGCCGTTCGGGGCGGAAGACGTCCGGGCCTCGATCCGGCGCGCGCAGACGCTCCCGGGGTCGATGGTCGGCTACTACGTCCAGTCGATCCGCGAGGTCCGCGTCGTCGACGACGCGACGGTCGTTCTCATCACCCGCGACCCGAGTCCCGTGCTCCTGAACAAGCTCGTTTCGATCGCGATCGTTCCCCGCGACACTTCGGAAGCGGTGATCACCCGTCCGATCGGGACGGGCCCGTACCGGTTCGTCGGCGGGGCGGCCGGCCAGACGATCGAGGCGCGGCGGTTCGAGAAGTTCTGGGGACCCCGGCCCGAGTTCGAGCGCGTGTGGATCGTCGCGCTCCCGGACCCGGCGTCGCGCGCGCGGGCCGTTCCCGACGGCAGAGTCGATGTCGTCGGCCGGTTCCCGGAAGAATTCTGGGACTGGGCCTCGTCCCGGAAATCGATCCGACTCGTCTCGCGGCAGGGCATCACGGAGGCGCTCCTCGGGTTCTCGGTCAAGCCGGGCAGCCCGTTCGGAGACCCCCGGATACGGCAGGCCGTGGCGCTTTCGATCGACCGCCGGGAGATCGCCGCGAAAGGATTCAGGGGACTCGCGGCGCCGCTCGACCAGCTCGTGCCCTCGACCGTCTTCGGACACTCGAACCGGCTGCCGCCGATGTCTTTCGATCCCGCCGCCGCCCGGAGACTCCTCGTGGAGGCGGGACGACCGCGCGGGTTCGACAGCGACCTCCTCCTTCCGGATTATCTCCGGGGCGCCGGCGAGGACCTCCGGGATCAGCTCGCGCGGCTCGGCATCCGTCTCCATCCGATCGTCCTGCCGTTTGCGGAGTTCAACGAAAAATGGCGGAGCGGGGAGGCGCCGCTCACTCTCGTCGGCTGGGGCGCCGCGTCCGGGGACGCGTCGGACATGTTCGACGCTCTCCTCCACACGCCCGACAGCGGTTACGGAAGATCGAACTACTTCGGGTATTCCGACCCGGAAATGGACCGGCTGATCGAGCTCTCGGACCGCACGCTCGACCCGGCGGCCCGGCACGATTCGCTCACGAAAGCGCAGGAGGTCCTCCGCCGCGATCTGCCGCTCCTGCCGCTCGCCCTCCGTTACGACCTCTACGCGGTTCGACGGGATCTCGTCTGGACGCCGCGCCCCGACCGGCGCGTCCGGGCGTTCGACTTCACAGTGGCGCGTTGACGAGAAAGAGTCGTGAGTCCTCCGGTCTCGAGTCCAACGTCAGGGTCCCGGACTCTGGACCTTCGACGGTCGGACTCGCGACGGCGCACGGTCAGTCCGCCCGGCCGACCTCCGAGGCGAGGATCAGCCCGTCGTTGCGCGGCTGCCACGACAGCCGCCGGTCGGCGGCGTAGTCGTCGTCGTCCACGTAGAGCGGGATCCACACCAGATCGTCCATCAGCGCCTTCTCGACCTTCTGCAGGGCATCGCGGCGCGCATTGACGCTCTGCATCTCGGCGCTCGCCTCGATCGCGCGATCGAGCTCGGGGTTGCCGTAGCCGACGTAGTTGTGGATCCCGAAATGCCTCTGCGGATCGAGCGAGTGGAGCACGTTGTCGAGGATGTCGCTGATGTCCCCGGTCAGGCAGCCGAAGCGGGAGAGGTGGAAAGGCGACAGACCCGCATTGGCAATCGCGAAGAATTCCGGGTCGGAAACGACGCGGACGTCGAGCTGAAAGCCGATGTTCCGGAGCTGGGCGGCGACGTTGACCGCGGGCTCGGCAAAGAGCTTCCGCGCGAGGAGCGGCGAGCGGATCCCCGCCGGGACCCCGGCTTCGGCCAGGAGGGTCCGGGCGCGCTCCGGATCGACGTCCGGCGCGGTGATCCGGGGGTTGAAACCGAAGATGAAGGGCGGGACGAGCTGCGTTGCCGGAACGGCGTCGTAGGGAAGGGCGGCGATCAGCCGCCGGCGGTCGATCGCCAGATTGATGGCCTCGCGAACGAGGAACTTGCGGAAGGGATTCGGGCTCGGCGAAACGCCGGGGGGCGCGTCGTGCGCGAAGTCGTAGCCGAGATACTTGACGAAGATGCTCGTCCGGCGGAAGGTCCGGTACCGCCGCATTCCGCCGACCGCCGCGCGCAGCTTCTTCGAGTTGCACTGGATCATGTCCGATCTTCCCGACTGAAGATCAGTGAACGCCTGTTCCGGCGAACGGTCGAGGCGGAAAGCGATTTCGCGGAAAGCCGGCTTCGCCCCCCAGTAGCGCTCGTTCCGGACGACCCGCAGGAGCTTGCCGGGAATCCACTCGGCGAGCCGGTAGGCGCCCGTGCCGTCCGCCCGGGAATTCAGCGTCTTGCGGGTGGCGCCGCGAGGCACGATGGAGATGAACCGGAGCTTGTTGAGGAGCACGGCGAGCGGCTTCGTCGTCCGGATCCGGACGGTCTGCGCGTCGAGCGCGGAGACGGAGCCGATGTAGAGGATGTAGCCGCTCATCTCGAGGTCGGGCGTGTGGAGCAGGCGGTCGATCGTGTAGACCACGTCCCCCGCGTCGAGGAGCTTCCCCCCGTGGAAACGGACGTTCGGGCGGAGATGGAAGATCCAGGTCGACGGATCCGGATTCTCCCACCGGCTCGCGAGACACGGCTGGATCTGCATGCTCCCGTCGGTCGTCACGAGAGGCTCGAAGATCTGCGACACGACGGAAAACGCGGCGAGCTGATTCTTCGCGTGGGGATCGAGCTCGACCACCTCGTGGGGCACCGAGATGCGAACGGAGTCTCCGAGCGGGACGCGCGCCCGGCCGCAGGCCGCGGCGAGAAGGGCGATCGCGAGAACGGGCATCCGGGGAAATTCCACCGTTTTGCGCGATTCTACTCCCCGGGGTCGCGGGCGAGGCGAGGCGCGGGCCCGCCCGACGGCGCCGCCCGCCGGATTTCCGCGGCGATCTCCGGAACGAACGCGGTCAGGCCGTGGTCGCCGCCGGCGATCGCGACGAACCGCGATCCGGCGGAGAGCCGGCCCGTCTCCTTCCAGCGCTGCCACGCCGCCTCGACTCCGGAAAACGGCACGCTTTCGTCCTCCCGGCCCATCACGACCGTCACGGCCGCCGTCGGGGGGTTCCGATCGACGTCGAGCGCCGCCATTCGCTCGAAGAACCGGCGATGGATCGGCATCTCGCGGTTCTCGCCGTGATGAAAGAAGACGAGCGGATCTCCGGCGGGGAGGCGCTCGATCCACCGCCGCCCGAAGCCGAGCGCGGGAGCGATCAGGACGAGCGGAGCCGCGGGAAAATCTCGCGCCACCGCGAGCGCGACGAGGGCCCCGAGCGAGCTGCCGGCGATCGCGTCCGGCGGCTCCGGGTTCGTGGCGCGCGCCCGGCCGACCATGGCGTCGAAGTCGAGGCGGGCGAAATCGGGAACGTTCAGGTCGGGGGCGTCGATCTCCACGCCTTCCGGCGCGAAGACGCGGCGGAGCGCCTCCACCTTCCGCCCGCGGGACGAGGACGCGAACCCGTGGAGGTAGAGCACGCGCGCCCGGCGGACCGGAGGGAAGGTCACTCGAAGACGGCGACGACCGGCGCGTGGTCGCTCGTGCCGACGTCGGCGAGCACGGCGGCGCTCCTCGCCCGCCCGGCGAGCGCCGCGCTCGCGACCACGTAGTCGAGGCGCCATCCGATGTTGCGTTGCCGCATGTTGCGCCACGGCGCCCACCACGTGAAGAGCCCGTCGTTGTCGGGATCGAGGGCGCGGCCCACGTCGACGAGCCCGCGCGCGAGCAGGCGATCGAGGAGGGCCCGCTCTTCCGGGAGCTGTCCGATCACGGGCCGGCGCTCCTTCGGATGGACGTCGCGGTCGGTTCGCGCGACGTTGAAGTCTCCGCAGAGGACGATCGTTTCCCCGGCGCGCTGTCTTTCCGCGGCGAACGCGTCGAGCGCTTCGAGGAAGCGGATCTTCGCCGCGAAGTCTTTTCCCCCGTTCGGCACGTAGATCGAGGCGACGAGGAGCCCTCCGGCCCGGGCCGTCACGATGCGCGTCTCGTGGTCGAAGTCGGGATGCGAGAACTCCGGCTTATCAGGGAAGGTCTCCTTCCGAAGGTGAAGCGCGACACCCGAGTACGCGGTCCGGCCATGCCAGTAACACCAGTACCCCTCGATCTCGCAAAGGAGCAGGGGGATCTTGTCGGGAGGAGCCTTGATTTCCTGGAGGCAGACGACGTCCGGCCGGTCGCGTTCGATCCACTCGGCGAGCTGCCGCTCGCGGGCGCGAATCCCGTTGACGTTCCAGGTCGCGATCTTCACGCCGCCGATAGTAGCCTGCGAGGTGAGCGGCTCGGTCGCCGGCTGTGGAACTTTCGTCGAGGCAGAAAGTCGCCGTGGGCGAAATTCCAAATTCCAATGAGTGCCAGACTCCAAATTTCCAGATGGAATGCGAACCGAAACTCGGCGGCTTCGATCCCGTGCCCGTTTGAGATTTGGAATTTCCGCGTTTATTGGAATTGGCACCTGGAATTTGAGATTTAGTCGCCGAGTGCTCATGGGTAACCGGGGGAGAGTCGCGGCCGGGCGACGACGCCGTAATATCATCCGGGCATGCGATTCGACCTGGCGGCTGCAGTTTTCCTTTTCGCCGCTTCGCCGTCGCCCCGGCCGAGGACGTCGCTCCGCGTTCCGGACGCTCTTCTCCGCGTCGAACAGCGCTGGGTCGATGCGCTCGCTCAGCGGGACGTCGAGGCGGTCGCTTCGATTCTCGCCGACGATTTCTTCGACTCGACGTACAAGGGCGAGCTCCGGAATCGCGGCGAGGCGCTCGCCGGGCTGCGCTCGGGGGCGCGGGCCGACGCGTCGCAGCAGCTCTCCGACCTGCACGCCCGGATCTACGGAGACGCCGGGGTCGTGACCGGGATCAACACCGTCACCGCGAAGGACGGATCGTTCTCCGTCCGGGTGAGGTTCACCGACGTCTTCGTCCTGCACGGCAGCCGGTGGCTCGCCGTCGCCGCCCAGGAAACGCTCGTCGAAGGGGAGCGCTGAGATGCGTAAGGGAATCGCCGTCTTCGTTCTCGCCGCCGTCTGTCTCGCGGCCACGCCCGCGCCCTCGCCGGAGGGCTCGCGCTGGTGGGGGCACGTTCGCGAGCTCGCCTCCGACGCGATGGAGGGACGCGGCACGGGAAGCCCCGGCTATCGGCGTGCGGCCGACGCCGTCGAGGACGTTCTGCGCCGCAACGGGGTCGCGCCCGCCGGCTCTTCGGGATACGAGCAGCGGGTGCCGCTCGTGTCCCGTCGGCTTCTCGAGGAGCGTTCCCGCGTCACGCTCGTCCGAGGGGGCACCGAAGAGCCGCTCGCGTTCGGCGAGGACGTCGTGGCCGGCCTCCGGACGGACCCCGCGCCGGAGGTCGACGCGCCGATCGTCTTCGTCGGCTGGGGAGTATCCGCGCCGGAGCAGGGATACGACGACCTGAAAGGGCTCGATCTCCGGGGGAAGATCGCGATGTTCCTGACCGGGAGCCCGCCCGGGCTGCCTTCGGAGCTCTCCGCGCACGCGCAATCCTCCGGCGTCCGATGGAAGGCGCTGCGGGCGGCGGGTGCCGTCGGGTCGATCTCGGTCCCGAATCCCCGGAAGATGGAGAGCCCGTGGGAGCGCCGCGCGCGGGCGCGCACGATTCCGTCGATGTCACTCGCGGACCCGGCGCTCGACGAGCTGGTCGGGGAGCGCCTCGCCCTGGGGGTCAATCCGGCGCGGGCGCAGAAATTCTTCGAAGGCTCGCCGCACACGTTCGACGAAATCGTGGACCTGGCCGAGCAGGGCCGGCCGCTTCCGCGATTCCCCCTCGCCACGAGGATCCGGGCGACCCTTCGGGGGGAAAAGACGACGCTCGATTCGTTCAACGTCGCCGGCGTGATCCGAGGATCCGACCCGAAGCTCGCGGACGAGTTCGTCGTGCTCTCCGCCCATCTCGACCATCTCGGGATCGGGCCGCCGGTCGGAGGCGACGCGATCTACAACGGCGCGATGGACAACGCGTCGGGATGCGCCGCCCTCCTCGATTTCGCGGAAACCGTGAAGGAAACGCGGATGCCGCTCCGGCGAAGCGTCCTCCTGCTCTTCGTGACCGCCGAGGAGAAGGGACTGCTCGGTTCCCGATGGTACGCGCTCCACCCCACGGTTCCCCGGGACCGGATCGTGGCCGACCTCAACATCGACATGTTCCTGCCGCTCTTTCCGCTGAGGCTCGTGACGGTGCTCGGGCTCGACGAGTCGGACGTCGGCGACGCCGTTCGGGAATCGGCCCGCGCCCTCGGGATCGAGGTGCAGCGCGATCCCGAGCCGGAGCGGCACGTCTTCATCCGGAGCGACCAGTACAACTTCGTCCTCGAGGGCGTGCCGTCGGTGATGGTCGACGTCGCCGCTCCCGCGGGATCACCCGAGGCGGCCGCGATCACGCGATGGCTCAAGGAGCGGTATCACGCGCCTTCCGACGACACCGATCAGCCGGTCGACCTCGACGCGGCGGCGGCGTACGAGCGGCTGATGTTCGGGGCCGCCCGCGCCATCGCCAACAGAGACGCGCGCCCGGCCTGGAAGCCGACGAGCTTCTTCCGCCGTTTCGCGCGGTGACCGCGGCGTCGGAGCTCGCCGCCCGGCTCGACGCGCAGTTCTCCGCCTGGCCGGCCGCTCTCGGCGATCCCGCTTCCCCGCGGCTCGATCGCGCGCCGGCGCCCGACAAATGGTGCGCCCGGGAGCATCTCGCCCACATGACACGGATGCACGGCGTGTGTGCGGCCCGCGTCCGGGTCATCCTCGCGCGCGAATCGCCGCTCCTTCCCCCCTACCGCGCCGAGAAGGATCCGACGTGGCGGCAGTGGCGGGCGCTGACGGCGCCGGAGCTCCTCGGAACCGCGGCGGGACGCCGCGCCGGCCTGATCGAGGCGGTCGGATCGCTTTCCGACGCCGCCCTCTCCCGGATCGGCGTGCACGCGAACCTCGGGCCGCTCGCGCTGTCGGAGTGGATCGAATTCTTCCTCGTGCACGAGGCGCATCACTTGTATCAAATCTTCAAACTGGTAAGAGAGGGCTGACGCCCAGGCCGTCGGCTGGTCCGGATCTCCACTTGCCGCCGACTCTCGGAGTGCGGCCTGTCTCGTTTGCGACCGACGTCGAGGCGGAGCCAGACGCGAGCGAGACGGAATGCGGGCCGGCCGCGGCGACCGAAGGGTCGATGGATGGACCGCCCGCCGCTAGCTTCGGGTGACCGAACCGGGCTTGAGATTGGGCAGGCGTTCCGCCCGGGGAAACGAGGCGAGCGCGCGCTCCATCTGGTCGTCCGAACGGAGCCAGCTCTTCCATCCCTCGTCGGGGCCGAACTTCGACGAAAGGACGTCCTGCACGATCTCCGCGTCGATCCGCGAGCGCGACGCGTCGGCCCCGTATTCGGAGCGCGCCGCGTCGGCCGTTTCGATTCCCTGGCTTTCGACGAAACGGAAGAGCTCGTCGCGGACGGCCGAATCGACCGCGAACGCGCGCGTGACCTCGGGATGCCGGGCGAGATAGTCCACGGCGAAATTGAAGAAGACCCCGTGCGCCTGCAGCCGGCGGTCGAGCGGGGAAGGGGCCGGCGCGGGGACGATCTCGTCGGGCGTGATGCCGCCGGCGGCGTAGACGGGACGGCCGGCGTCGGTCGAGAAGAGCTTTCCCGTCTTCTTCGCCGTGTCCGGTGCGGCGTCGTCGTGGATGTCGGGAAGGAGGTAGGCGGACAGGTCGGAATAATCGCGCTGGATCCACCGGCCCGATGGGGTGAAATACTTCGCGGTCGTGAGCGCCAGCCCGGCGCCGTAGGAAACCGGATAGACGCCCTGGACGAGGCCCTTGCCCCAGGAGGTCGTCCCGAGAATCAGCCCCCGGTCGTGATCCTGCACCGCGCCGGCGACGATTTCGGAGGCCGACGCCGATCCGCGGTTGATCAGGACGATCAACGGCCCTTCGAAGCGCCGGGCCTGGCCGGCGGCCGAATAGTCGCGATCGGCGGACGGAATCCGCCCGCGAGTCGTCACGATCGTCTGCCCCTTCTTCAGGAAGACGTCGGCGATCTCGAGCGCGGGATCGAGGACTCCTCCGGGGTTGCCGCGGAGATCGAGGACGAGCCGCTTCATCCCTTCCTTCTCGAGATTCTCGATCGCCCGCGAGATTTCGGAGGCGGAGGTCTGGGTGAACTCCGCGAGCTGGACGTAGCCCGTGCCCGGACCGACGAGGAACGCATGGCGCACCGAGTTCTGCGGGATCTCGTCGCGCATCACGGTCACCGCGATCGGCTCGGCGAGACCGGGCCGATGGAGCGTCAGGCGAACGGGAGTCCCGCGCGCGCCCCGGACGTGCTCGGAAACTCGACGCGTGTCCCACGAGTCGTCGATGCTCTCTCCGTCGATCGCGGTGATGACGTCGCCGGTGCGGAGCCCGATCTTCCACGCCGGCGTTCCCTGCGTCACCGCCATCACCGTGACGCGCCCCTGCCGCCGCTGCATCGTGATCCCGATCCCGAAGTAGGAGCCCTGGTGCCGCTCCTCGAGCGAGGAGAAGTCCTCCGGCTCGAGGAACGCCGTGTGCGGGTCGAGAGAGGAGAGCATCCCGTGGATCGACGCGTAGACGAGCTTCTCGGCGGGGACTCTTGCGGCGTTCCACGATTCGGCGGTCGAGACGAGCTGCGCGTACTCGGCGAGCATCGCCGGGGGGACGTCGTCGGCCGGTCGCCGTCCGGCGGCTCCGCCGAGCACCGTCGCGAGGCCGACGGCGGAAAGCGCGAAGAGGATCGTTCCGCGGGTCAAGGCGCCAGTATACGATGCGCCCTTTCGCGCCCGCGCATTACAATCGCCGCGCGCATGCGACGCCGGCCGACCCGCCGATCCTCCCCGTGGTGAGCGAGGAGAATCTCTCCCGGGCGAACGCGCGAAACGCGCTCGTGGCGGGATTCCTGGGATGGACGCTCGACGCGTTCGACTTCTTCGTCCTCACTTTCGTCCTCGTTCCCGTGGCGCACGATTTCGGGAGGAGCATCAAGGCCGTCGCGCTCACGCTCACCGCGAGCCTCGCGATGCGCCCGGTCGGCGCGGTCGTCTTCGGATTGATGGCGGACCGCTGGGGACGCCGGCTTCCCCTGATGCTCGACGTGATCTTCTACTCGGTGATCGAGGTCCTGTCGGGGTTCGCGCCGACGTACACGGTCTTCTTCGTGCTGCGCCTCCTCTACGGGATCGGGATGGGGGGAGAGTGGGGCGTGGGCGCTTCCCTCGCGATGGAATCGGTGCCGGCGCGCTGGCGCGGGCTCCTCTCCGGGCTCCTCCAGGAGGGATACGCCTGCGGTTTCCTGCTCGCGGCCGTGGCGTACGGAACCGTGTTCCCGAGGTTCGGCTGGCGCGCGCTGTTCTTTCTCGGCGGCGCGCCGGCGCTGCTCTCGCTCTTCATCCGCGCGAAGGTCGTCGAGCCCCCGGCCTGGAAACGGACTCGGCTCGACTGGCCCTCTTACCGTCGGGCCGTCGCGAAGAACGGCAAGCTCTTCGCCTATCTCGTCCTGCTCATGGCGATGATGAACTTCATCTCGCACGGGACGCAGGACCTCTATCCCACGTTCCTCCAGAAGCAGCGCCACTACGACCCGACCTGGACGGCCGGCGTGACGGCGATCTCGATGCTCGGGGCGATCGCGGGAGGGCTCCTGTTCGGGCACGTCTCGGACCGCTGGGGACGGCGGCGGTCGATGGCCGCGGCGATCGGCGGAGCGATCCTGCTGATCCCGCTCTGGGTCGCGGCGCCCGCGCCCGCGCTCGTCCTCGCCGGCGCGTTCGGGATGCAGTTCATGGTGCAGGGGGCATGGGGGATCATTCCGGCGCACATCACCGAGCTCTCGCCGCCCGCGCTCCGGGGGTTCTTTCCCGGCTTCGCCTATCAGCTCGGAGTGCTCTGCGCGTCTTCGATCGGCTACGTCGAAGCGCTCCTTGCCGAGCGTCTGACGTACGCGCAGTCGATGGGGATCCTCGCGGGCGCGGTGCTGTTCCTCGGGGGCATTGTCGTGATGGCGGGGCCGGAAGCTCACGGAATTTCTTTCGATTAGCAGGCGCGGCGATACGCGCCGTTAGACGCGTCCGGGACTCCCGGCGCCGCGACGAACGCCTTACGCGGCGCCGGAAGCCGCGAACGCGTCTGACCGTCGGCCACACGGCGCGCTTCGCTGGAACCGCGCGGCCTCCCACGACCGTCGGCCGAGCGGCGCGCTCTGCCGGAACCGCGCGGCCTCCCACGACCGTCGGCCGCACGGCACGCTCCGCTGGAACCGCGCGGCCTCCCACCGCGCGATCCTCCTCCGCTCGGTTACTTCGCGGAGACTAATCGCGCGGTGACCTCCGCGGCTCGGGCTGAGCCCTCGACCGCTGCGGCGCCCGACCAAGGCTCGGGAGGAGACCCTCAGAGGTGCACGCTCCGCCGGGTCCGAACGTCGGTCGTTGGAACGCCTCAGGAGCATGTCATCCCAAGAAGCGAAGCGACGGCCTGCCACGCCGAAGCCTTGGCGAAGGCGGGAGGGATCTCGGTCGAACGAGGTCCTGCGCCGTCGTCGGGAGAGAGCTCGCGGAGTTCCTGAGCCCACGAGGCGACCAGAACTCGTGTATTGATCGAGAACTCGACCCTGGAATGTATGGGTGCTTGGCGCTTGAGATTTGGAAATTCCGGCTCGCATCCTTCGGGTCGATGGGCCTCTAGAGCGTCACGCGCCTCATCACGACGGTGCCGTCTCCCGACTGGCTCGGAACCGCGGAGACACCGCGGCGCGCCGCGAGAGCGGCGCCGGCGGAGGGGAGGCCGAGCGTGCGATCCGCGAGCAGAAAAGAGAGAGGGCCGGGCGCGGCGACGATCTCGACCGCGATCCCGTCTGCCGGAACGGTCACGCACGCATAACTCTTCCATCCGGCGCCGCGCCGCAGCGCGGCCGCGGAGAGCGGAGGGAGGGCCTTTCCGCCGAGCGCGATTCCCCGGAGGGGCGAGCCCGGCGGGAACGCGATCCGGACGATCGTCGCGCCGCGCGGCGAGAACAGTCGTCCGACGATGCGGCGACCGCCCGCGGCGGCGGAGTCGCTCTCGACGCGGAGCTCGGGGGCGGCGGCGGAGAGAGCCGGCGCGGCCGCCGAGAGGTCCGTTTCGCCGGGAGCCCACGGGTATGAAGCTCGGCGACGGAACGCCGCCGCGCCGGCGAGCGCCGGCGGCAGCCGGTCGGCGTCGGTCTCGATGATCCAGCGGGAAGAACCGGAATCGGCGTCCTGCAGCGCGACGATCGAGAGGCGCTGCGGCGAATCGGAGGTGAACGTCGCGGGCAGGAACGCGGCGGCGACCGCGATCACGAGCGCGCCGCCGAGGAGGAGCGCGATCCGGCGCCGCGGGCGAGAGGGAAGCTCGATCCATCGCGCCGCGAAGAGCGTTCCGAGGAGCGCGAGGAGCGCGCCGATCACGCCGGCGCCGCGAAAGCCGAGGACCTCGAGCAGCATCCAGGCGAGCGGCAGCAGGAAGAATCCGCCGGCCGCGAGGAGGAGCGTTTCGCCGGCGCCCGTGGAGGACGCTGCGAGGAGGACGGCGGCGAGGGCCGCGGGAACGAGGACGGGCGGGCTCGCTCCGGGAAGAAGCGCCGCGGCGGCGAGCGCGGACGCCGCCCATGCCGCGGCGGTGCCGCTCCGAATCCCGTTCGCCCCCGCGCGCCGCCGCAGGAATCCCGATGCCGCGCCGGAAACCAGGAGAGCGCCGATCCACACCGCGGCGGCGGCCGGTCCGGGATGCGCGATCCATCCCGAGGGAAGCGCGCCGGCCCTTCGCAGGCTCGCGCTCACGGCCGCGGCTCCCGCGAGGCCGCCGAGGATCGCGGCGGGAAAGGCGGCGAATCCGAGCGCGAAGGATCCCGCGCGCGTTCGACGCCGGGCGATTCCGGCCGCCGCGAGAAGGGCGACCGCGGCCGCGGCGGGCAGGGTGGCCGCCGCGGGCCACGCGACGACCGTCGTCCCGAACAGGTCGAACCACACGGCGTCGCCGCGTCCGGGCTCTTCGGGGGCCTCGTCGAGAGCGCGCGCGACCGCGAGGGCATTGTCTCCCTGGTGCTGGAGTGTCGAGAGATCCGCGTGCGCGACGTCGTCCCGAGGGGTGTGGTAGCGCGCGACGCCCCCGACGCAGCCGAGGTTGACGCCCGCGGCCCCGTGCTCGCGGAAGACGGTGAGATCGGTGTCGTTCGGCATCGCCCGGTAGATGGAAGAGAAGAGGGAGCTCGTCGCCGGCCGCGGGATCCGGGAAAAGAGCCTCGCGAGCCAGCGGTTCGGCCCGCTCGTCTCGAAGAGGAAACTCGGACCGCGGGTTCCGCGCGCCTCGATGTTCACGTCCGCGAGGACGTCCCGGGTCCCGCCCGCCTCCGCGAAGGCGCGAGCGCCGAGCAGTCCCTGTTCCTCGCCGTCGTCGATCAGGAAAATCGCCGGCCGCCGGAGGGGAACCGCGGCGAGCGCCCGGGCGATCTCGAGAACCGCCGCGACGCCCATCCCGTCGTCGGAGGCGCCGGGCCCCGCCGCGACCGAATCGGAATGCGCGGAGAAGAGCACGGCGCGCCGCCCCGGGCCGCCGGATCGGCGGACGACGATGTTCGAGACGTTTCCGCACACGCCGCTGCGCGAGCAGCTGAACCGGGCCCGGACATCCGGAGCGTCGCCCAGGCGGCGGAATTCGGCAGCGATCCGTTCGCGCACGACTGCGGCCTGCGCGCTTCCCTCGGGGTGCGGGATCCCGTCGCCCGCGATCGCCTCGAGCAGCCGGTGCGCGCGCTGCGCGGAGAAGCCGGACGCGCGCGAGGTCTCCGGGGCCGGACTCGGCGGCCCCATCCGCACGATCGCGGCGCCTCCGGCGATCGCCGCGGCGGCGAGGCCGGCGAAGAATCTCGCCATCGGCGCGCGGCTCGACGCATCGGTCGGCGCGCCCCGGAGCCCTTCGGGAGTCACGCGCGGATGGTACTCCGCGGCTCGGGCGAGGAATCGGCGCCGGAGAAGTTCCGCTCCGGACGCTCCGCGGCTCCGGTTACCGGAACTTCGAGCGCATTCCCGCGTCGAGGATCGCGTCGGGGACGATCCGCTTCGCGAACGCGAAGAGCTTCGCGGGCCACGTGATCAGGTAGCGCGCGCGGGGGCGGCGCGCCGTCGCGGCACCGAGCACCACGCGCGCGACGGCCTCCGGGGGCAGCGCGCCGACGCGGCTCTCGCGGCGGAAGCGGGCGTAGGCCTTCTCGTACCAGGCGTGATATGCCGAGCCGGAATCGTGGGCGAGCGGCTCGACTTCCGTTTCGACGCGCTCGCCGAAGCGGGTGTGGATCGGCCCGGGCTCGATCAGCACGACGCGAACGCCGAAACGTTCGACCTCGAGGCGCAGCGCGTCGCTGATCGCCTCGACGGCGAATTTCGAGGCGCAGTAGGCGCCGCCGAAAGGGTAGGCGATCCTTCCGGCGATCGATCCGATGTTGATCACGCGGCCGGCGCGGCGCGCGCGCATGTGGGGGAGCACGGCCTGGGTGACCGCGATGAGCCCGAACACATTGACGTCGAATTCCGCGCGCCATCGCTCGAGCGGGATGTCCTCGACCGTTCCCATCTGACCGTAGCCCGCGTTGTTGACGAGGACGTCGATCCGGCCGGCCCGCGCGACGACGTCGGAAACGACCCGGTGGATCGCGTCGCCGTCGGTCACGTCGAGCGGGAGCGCCTCGATCCCGGGACCGAGCTCGGCCAGGGACTCGGGCCGCCGCCCCGTCGCGAACACGCGGTGCCCCGCGGCCGCGGCCGCGGCCGCGGTGGCCCGGCCGATGCCCGACGAGCATCCGGTGATGAGGAAGACGAGGGGATCGGCGGTCATCGGCCGGTAATCTATCCCGAACGCCTGCGCGCGGCCCGGCGCGAAATTCCGGCCTTCGAGCTCCAAACATCAATAACTTCCAAGACCAGATGCCAAAACAATACATGATTCACGCCCAATTCCGATTTGGCTGCGGCATTGAATGGCGTCGGTCGAAATTATTGGAATTTGGGGTTTGAGAATCGGGATTTCCCGCGCCGGTCCGCGCGGTAAGCGGCGGCCCGAGCGGCGCTACAATGGCGAAAATGGGATACGCCGAAAAGCAGCTCGCTCCCGGCGAGCAGATCCTCTACCGGGCGAAGTACCACTGGGTGTTCTACGGGCGCGCGATCGGCCTCCTGTTCCTCTCGATCGCGGCCTCCGCGGCGGCGCTCGCGTTCGAGGCGAAGGGCGCCGGTCCCTCCGCGTCGAAAACGGCGATGATCGTCGCCGGCGTCTTTCTCGTCTTCTCGCTCCTGCTCTTCGCGGTGCGCGGCATTCGCGCCCGGGCGGACGAGTTCGTCGTCACCGACCGGCGCGTCCTCCACAAGATGGGGGTCTTCGCCCACGAGACCCGGCAGTGTCCTCTCGAGCGCATCCAGGACGTCACCGTCGATCAGTCTTTCTGGGGACGGCTCCTCGGGTACGGAGACCTCGCGATCGAGACGGCCTCCGAGCGCGGCCAGATCCTGTTTCCGACGATCGAGCACCCGGAGCGGCTCCGCACCGCAATCTGGACGCACGTGGGCACCGGCGGCGTGTCGGTTCCCGAGCCGGCGGCCCCGAGCTCACCGGCGGCCCCCGCTCCGACGCCCGCCGGCCGTCTCGCCGAGCTCAACGAGCTGAAGAACCGGGGCCTGATCACGCCGGAGGAGTTCGAGGCGAAACGGCGGGACGCGGTGCGGGACCTGTGACCGGGGCGTAAACCCCTTTCTCGTTCGCTCGTCTGAGGAGGCGTGAGGGCCTTGAAGATCGTCTCTCCCGAAGACCTCCCACCCGTCGACGAACGGCGCCTGATCGAACGGGTGCTCGCGGGCGACGCAGACGCCTACGCCCACTTCGTCCGGACGTACCAGCGGAACGTCTACGGAATGGCCCTGCGGATGCTCCGGGACGCGTCGGAGGCGGAGTGCGTGGCGCAGGACGCCTTCGTCCGCGCCTACCGCCGCCTGGCGGAGTTTCGCGGAGAGTCGACCTTCGAAACGTGGGTGACGCGGATCGCGGTGAATGCCTGCCGCGACCGCCTCAAGCGCAAACGCCTCGTCCTCTATTTTCACCAGCGCCCGGCCGCTCCCGATGGCGGCGACCCGATCGAATCCGTGCCGTCCCCGGAGCCTTCTCCCGAGCGGCGGCTGCAGTCCCGGGAGATCAAGAGCATCCTGCGGCAGGCGCTCGACATCCTTTCTCCCCGGCAACGGATCGTCTTCGCGTTGAAGCACCTCGAGGAGCGGTCGATTCGCGAGATCGCGGATCTCCTCGGCCTCGACGAGGGCAGCGTGAAGTCCCACCTCTTTCGAGCCGCCCAGAAGGTGCGGGCCCGGCTCGATGGATTCCGGAGGTCCTCATGAAACCCGTTCAGCCCGCGGAGCCGCATCTGAGGGACGGCGATCTCTTCCTGCTCGCATTTCCCCCCTCCGGAGAGCCGGAGCCTCTCCCGCCGCATCTGGCGGCCTGCGGCCCGTGCGCGAGGCGGTTCGCGGAATGGGAGCGTGCGGCCCGCGAGATCGCCGGCCGCCCCGAGTCGTCGTCGGCGGATTTCGAGCAGGCGGTGATGGCCCGGGTCCGGGCGCTTCCGGCGCCCCGGCGGCGGAGCGGGCGGGCCTGGGGGACGGGGCTCGCCGCGGCCGCGGCCCTCGTCGCGGCGCTCTGGCTGGCTCCCGGGAGCCGTTTCCGCCCGGTCTCTCCTGGCCCGGCTGGCGGCGCGATGGACGCGCGCGATCTCGCGGACGACGCGCTTCTCCGCGACGTGTCCCGGGTCGTGGACGGCGAAGACGGCGCGTCGTGGAAGCGGATGGCGCCGCTTCCGGCAGACAAGGAGGGAAGGTCGTGAAGCGATGGCTGGCGATTCTCGTGATGCTGTCGGCGGCCGGCGCCTGGGGCGCTCCGCTCGACGGGAAATGGTGGAAGAACCCGCGAATCGTCCGGGAGCTGTCCCTCACGCCGCCGCAGGTCGACCGGATCGAGGCGATCTTCCTGCGCGTCCGGCCGGAGCTGATCGACCTCCGCGCCGATTTCGAAAAGAAGCGGCTTCAGCAGGAGTCCACGATGCAGGCGCCGGACGTCGACCGGCGCGAAGCCGAGAAGCGCATCGACGAGGTCGAGGAGGCGCGCTCCCGTCTCGCGAAGGCGCGCATGGGAATGCTCCTCGAGATCCGGGGCGTCCTCACTCCCGAGCAGCGCGACCGCGCCCGCTCGCTGATCGAAGAGAAGCGCGAAGCGCGGCCGCTCCGGGCGCGTCCGCGCTCCGACTGACGGCGCCGACCGCGCGGTAAACTTCCCCGGTGAGGGACCGCGCCGCTTTCTTCGCCTTCTTCCGCCCGTACCGCGCGCAAATCGCGGGAGGAACGCTCTGCATCTTCCTGTCGGCCGGCGTGTCGCTCGCGGCGCCGGGCGTCGTCGGGAGGGCGATCGACGCGTTCAAGACCTCAGTCTCCGTTGCCACGGTCCTCCGGTTCGCCGCCGTCATCCTCGCGATTTCGGCGGTCTCCGGCGTGTTCCTCTTCTACCAGAGGAAGATCCTGATCGGCGTCTCCCGCGACATGGAGTTCGACATCCGGAACGACTTCTTCGCGCACCTCACGCGGATGCCGCTCTCCTTCTACCGCGAGCACCGCACGGGCGACCTGATGTCGCGGGCGGTCAACGATCTGAGCGCCGTGCGGATGATGCTGGGCCCGGGGGTGATGCAGTCCCTCAACACCCTCATCACCGCGTCGATCGCGATCGCCCTGATGGCGCGGGTCGACGGCCGCCTGACGATCCTCGCGCTCGCGACGCTGCCGCTGACGGCCGGCGCGACGAAGGTCGTCGGCCAGCGCATCCACGTCCTGTTCGAGAAGGTGCAGGAGTATTTCTCGGAGATGTCGGCGCGGGCCCAGGAGAACTTCGCGGGCGCGCGCGTCGTGCGCGCGTTCACGCAGGAGGAATCGGAGATCGCCCTCTTCCGGGAGACGAACCACGGCTACATGATGCGGAACCGCCGCATCATCGGGGTCTCGGCGCTCTTCTATCCGCTCCTCCAGACGCTCGTCGGCCTTTCGTTCGTCGTCGTTCTCTGGCAGGGCGGCCGGCTCGTGATCGACGGGCGGATCACGCTCGGGAAGTTCGTCGAGTTCAACCTCTACCTCGTCGAGATGGTCTGGCCGATGATCGCGCTCGGCTGGGTCGTCAATCTCCTGCAGCGGGGCGCGGCTTCGTGGAACCGCATGCGCGAGATCCGCGATCTCGAGCCCTCGATCCGGGACACGGCTCCGCTCGTCGCCGGTTTTTCGCCGCGCGGCGAGATCGAGTTCCGCGGCCTCTCCTGGTCCGCCGGCGGCCTGCCGGTCCTCCGCGACGTCCACCTGCGGATCCGCGCGGGCTCGTTCGTGGGAATCGTGGGAAGGACGGGCGCCGGCAAGACGACGCTCGTCTCGCTGATTCCCCGGCTCCTCGATCCGCCGGAAGGGACCCTCTTTCTCGACGGCGTCGAGATCCATCGCATTCCCCTTTCGGATCTGCGCTCCGGGATCGGCATGGTCACGCAGGACACCTTCCTCTTCTCCGAGACGCTCGCCGGGAACCTCGCCTACGGCAACCCCGACGCGGAGGCCGACGCGATCGAGCACGCCGGCGAAATCGCGGGGCTCTCGCCGGACGTCGACGGCTTCCCCGAGCGATGGAAGACGCAGATCGGCGAACGAGGCATCACCCTCTCCGGCGGGCAGAAGCAGCGCGCGGCGATCGCGCGCGCGATCCTTCGGGCTCCGCGGATCCTGATCCTGGACGACTCCCTCTCGGCGGTCGATTCCGAAACGGAGGCGCGGATCCAGGAGCGGCTCCGCGACGTCGTCGCCCGCCGGACGACGCTCCTGATCGCGCACCGCCTCTCGTCGCTCCGCGACGCGGACGAGATCGTCGTGCTCGACGAGGGCCGGATCGTCGAGCGCGGCGCGCACGACGACCTCGTCGCGCGGGGGGGCGTCTACGCGGCCATGTGGGAGCGGCAGAAGCTCGAGGAAGAGGTGGCGTCCGCATGAGCGACGCGTCTCCCCACGAAGAGGAGGTCCTCGGGAAGGCGTACGACGCCCGCCTCGCCCGGCGCCTGCTCCGGTACGTCCGCCCGTACCGGCCGAGCCTGGTCGCGGGCATCGTCCTCATCCTGCTCGGCTCGCTGTTCCAGCTCATGGGTCCCGCGCTCACCGCCGCCGCGCTCGACCTGTCGATCGCGCCGCGGCCGGGCGCCCGCGCGTCGATCGTCGGACGGGCGGCCGTCGCCGTCGCGGGGCGGCTCCACGTCTCCCTCGCCGGCCGGGCCGGGGTCGATTTCTTCGCCGCGGCGTTCCTCGCCTCGCTGCTGCTGGCTTTCGTTCTGACGTACGCCCAGGTCTGGATCGTCAACTGGATGGGGCAGCGGATCATGTACGACCTGCGCGCCGAGATCTTCGACGATCTCCAGCGCGCCGACGTCGCGTATCTCGACCGGCATCCGGTCGGGCGGCTCATGACGCGGCTGACGAGCGACGTCGACGCGCTGAACGAGCTCTTCACTTCGGGAATCGTGTCGATGGTGGGCGACGTGTTCACGCTCGCGGGAATCGTCGTGGCGCTCTTCCTGCTGAACCCGCCGCTCGCCCTCGCGACGTTCCTGACGCTGCCGCTCATCGTCGCGTTCACCGGATGGTTCCGGAGACGTTCCCGGGAGACGTACCGCGACATCCGCGTGCGGCTCGCGCGCATCAACGCCTTCCTCCAGGAGCACATCACGGGGATGGCCGTCGTGCAGCTCTTCAACCGCGAGGAGCGGGCGCGGCGCGACTTCTCGAACATCAACGACGCGCATCGGGAGGCCTACGTCCGGGCGATCTTCTACTATTCGGTATTCTATCCGGGCGTCGAGCTCCTTTCCGCGCTCGGCCTCGCGCTCATCATCGGTTACGGCGGCAGCGAGGTCCTCCGGGGCGGCCTCTCGATCGGCGTCCTCGTCGCCTTCATCCAGTACGCGCAGCGCTTCTTCCGGCCGATCGCCGATCTCTCGGACAAGTACAACATCCTGCAGGCCGCGATGGCCGCCTCCGAGCGGATCTTCCGGCTGCTGGACACGCCGGCGCGGATCGCTTCCCCCGCGGATCCCGTCCGCCCGCTCCGGGAGGGTCGACTCGGGATGGAGCGCGTGTCCTTCGCGTATGCGCGCGGAGAGGAAGTCCTCCGGGACGTCTCGATCGACGCGGCGCCGGGCGAGCGGCTCGCGCTGGTCGGTCACACGGGAGCGGGAAAGACGACGATCGCTTCGCTCTTTCTCCGCTTCTACGACGCGACGGCCGGGATCGTGCGCGTGGACGGCGAGGACGTCCGCCGCTTCGACCTGCGCGACCTGCGCTCGCGCTTCGCCGTCGTCCTGCAGGATCCGTTCCTCTTCACGAGCTCGGTGGCCGACAACATCCGGCTCGGGAACCGGGCGATCACCGACGCGCAGGTGCGCCGGGCGGCGGAGGAGGCGCGCGCGGCCTCCTTCATCGAGCGGCTGCCGCAGGGATACGCGACCGTCCTGCAGGAGCGCGGCGGCGGGCTCTCCGCCGGACAGAAGCAGCTCCTCTCGATCGCGCGCGCGTTCGCCTTCGATCCCGAGTTCCTGGTCCTCGACGAAGCGACGGCCAGCATCGACACGGAGACGGAGATGGAGATCCGCGACGGTCTCTCCCGGCTGCTGTCGGGACGGACCTCCCTCGTGATCGCCCATCGGCTCTCGACGATCCGCCAGGCCTCCCGAATCGTGGTCCTCCACAGGGGCCAGGTCCGCGAGGTGGGGACCCACGCCGAGCTGCTCGCCGAAAACGGGCTCTACGCGAAGCTCTACAGACTTCAATACAGAGACCAGGAAGTCCGACAAGAAGCCGTCTCGGAATAAGCGACGCGGCCGAGTCGAACCGATCGCTTCCCGCGTCGCTTAAGTCGGCCGGTGGATCTGCCGGACCGCAATTCTCGACGTACCAGGTGAGGCGCGGCCAGACGCGAGCGAGACGCGCACCCACGGACCGCCGGGCCCCGCAGGCGTGCCGTGACGTAGGTCGGAAGGGGTCGGCGGTCGAGGAGGCGCGTCGTCGCTCGATGGATGGTCCGCGCCAGCTAGGCTTTTCCCAGATCTCCCGGGGCGCGGCTCTTCCCCGCCCGCACCGCGAGCGCGGCGAGCGACAGGACGTAGGGCAGCATCAGGAGCGCCTGCGGGGGAACGCCGAGCGCGCCGAGGGCTTGCAGCTGGAACTGGATCGCCTGGAGCAGCCCGAACGCGACGCAGGCGGCGGCCACCGGAAACGGCTTCCACCGCCCGAACGCCACGAGGGCGAGCGCGACGAAACCGCGGCCGGCCGTCATTCCCTCGAGGAACGTGTCGGAGAGCTCGAGCGTCAGGGCGGCTCCCGCGAGCCCGGTCAGGGCGCCCCCGCCGAGGATCGCGGCCATGCGGTAACGCGCCGTCGGCACCTTGAGCGCGGACGCGTCCTCGAGCGACTCGCCGGTCGCGCGCAGCCGCAGCCCCCAGCTCGTCCGGAACAGAAAGAGGAAAACGGCGGCGACCGACGCGAGCGCCGCGAGGTCGAGCCCCGTCAGAGCGCCGGCGGCGCGCGCGAGGAGCACCGGCGGGCGGATTTCCGCGGGGGCCGCGCGCAGGAGCACTCCGGTCGCGCCGAGAGCCGCCAGATTGACCGCGGTTCCCGCGACGATGGGGTCGGCGCGCCGCCCGACGACGAACGCGCCGAAAATGCCGGCGACCGCCATCCCCGCGGCGGCGGCCGCCGCCGTTCCGACGAGGGTCGACCGCGTCGCGCCGGCGGCGACCCAGGCCGCGAACGCGCCGACGAGCATTTCTCCTTCGATCCCGATGTCGAGGATCCCGGCCCGCTCCCGAACCGTCTCGCCCATCGCGGCGAGAAGGAGCGGCGTCGCCGCGGTCAGCCCGGAGAGAACGATGGCCGCCAGGAAGGGAGCGCTCACGGACGCCGCTCCTCCCGGCGCCGGAACCGGGGCATCGCGAGCGCCGCCAGGACGAGAGCGCCTTCGATGACGAGCGCGCTCGCGGCGGAGACTCCGGAGCGGCGCTGCAGGAGGGAAGAGAGCACGTCGATCAGGCCGAACACGGCGGCGGCCGCGGCGGTTCCGAGAGCCGACAACTGCCCGACGACCGCGACCGCGAGCCCGAGATAGCCGTAACCGGGCGAGAACGAATCGAAGAGGCGCCCGGCGACTCCGAGGAGCTCGACGGCGCCCCCCAGCCCGGCCACCGAGCCGGCGGCGAGGAAGGCGGCGCTCCGGACGCGGGGAACGTCGATCCCGGCGAACTCCGCGGCGCGCGGCCCGGCGCCCGCCGCCAGCAGCCGAAAACCGGTCTTCGTCTTCCGCAGAACGACGGCGAGCGCGACGGCGAGCGCGACGGCGATCAAGATTCCCCCGTGGAGCCGGGTCCCCGCGGCGAGGATCGGCAGGCGGGCGGCGTCGGGTACGGCGTCCGTCTGCGGGAAGGTGCGCGCGCGCTCCCGGAGGAACCCGTGCACCGCGACGGAGACGAGCCCGGAGGCGACGAAGTTCAGCAGGATCGTCGCGAGGACGTCGAGGACGCCTCGCCGCCGGACGAGCCAGGACGCGATTCCGGCCCAGAGCCCGCCGGCCGCCGCGCCGGCCGCGAGCGCCGCCGCGGCGACGAGCGGCCCCGGCGCCGAGAGCCGCGTCGCGACGGCGGCCGACGCGAGGGCGCCGACCAGGAACTGCCCTTCCGCGCCGACGTTGACGATGCCGGCCTTCCAGGCGAGCAGGAAGGAGAGGGCGCAGAAGAGGAGCGGCGTCCCCTTGACGAGGACCTCGGCGATCATGCGAGCGGAAGTCCGGCCATCGCGCGGCCGATCCGGTCGAGAGGCGTGTCGGCCGGAAGCGGGGGAGAGAGCCGCCCCCGGTAGAGCACGTGGATCGTGTCGGCGACCGATCGCGCGTCGTCGACGTCGGAAGTCACGAGGAGCACCGCTCCTCCGCGTTCGGCGGCGGCGGCGAGCGCGGCGAGCGTCGCGCGCGAAGCGGCGAGGTCGAGGCCGCGCGTCGGAGAAACGGCGAGGAGGAAGCCGGGGGCTCGTTCGAGCTCGCGCGCCAGGATCACTTTCTGCTGGTTGCCTCCGGAGAGCGCCCGCGCGGGCTGACGGGCGGACGACGCGACGATCCGGTTCGCCGCGATCGCCCGCTCCGCCGCGGCGTCGTCCCGATCGGGGATCGGCTCGGCGAGCCGCAGGTTGTCGGCGATCGAGAAATCGAGGATGAGCCCTTCGCGCTGGCGGTCTCCGGGAACGACCGACGATCCGCCCCGCCGGAAGCCGCCGCGCGCGACCGGAGCGCCGGCGACCCGGATCGACCCGGCGGCCGGGGGTCGCAGACCGGCCACGGCCTCGACGAGCTCGTCCTGTCCGTTGCCGTCGACGCCGACGACGGCCGCGATCTCCCGCTCCCGCACCACGAGAGAAACGTCGTCGAGCTTCGCGCCGCCCGCCGAGGGCGGGGTCGTGACGCGGTCGACGACGAGCACGGGCGGACCGGGCTCGCGCCGCGCCCGCGGAGGCGTCTCGAGGCCTTCGAGGAAGAGCGATGCGACCTCGGAAGGAGAGGTGTCGGAGGAGCCCCTCGTGAACACGCGTTCCCCGCGGCGGAGCAGGGTGATGCGGCCGGAGATCTCGAAGGCCTCCCGCAGCTTGTGGGTGATGAAGACGACGGCCGCGCCCCGCCCGGCCGCCGCGCGGACCGATTCGGCGAACGCGCCGATTTCCGCGGGGGCGAGAACGGCCGTCGGCTCGTCGAGAAGCAGGAGATCGGGGCGGCGGGAGAGAGCGCGCGCGAGCTCGAGACGCTGTCTTGCGCCGACGGGAAGGCGGGCCGCCTCGGCCCCGGGATCCCCGAGCGCGATCCCCGTCTCCCGCCCGATCTCCCGGAAACGGGCCGCCATTGCGCGGGGGCCGAGCGGACGAAAGCCCGGTTTCTCGACGGCGAGACATTCCGCGGCGGTCAGGCCGGGAGGGATCGCGAAATGCTGGTGCACGTGGCCCACCGCTCCTTCGACGAGGACTTCGCCCGTTTCCGGGGAGATCCGGCCGTCGAGGACGTTGGCGAGCGTCGATTTTCCGGCGCCGTTCTCGCCGAGAACGGCATGGATCTCGCCGGGCCGGAAATCGATCGTGACGTTCGAGAGCGCGCGAATGGCGCCGAATCGGACGGTGACGTCCCGGAGCGCGAAGGTCAGAAGTTTCCCCGCGGGACGACGAAGGCGCCGGAGACGATCGCCGCGCGCGCCCGCTCGACCTCCGCGGGGAGCCCGGAAGGAAGCGCCGGCCCGAGCTTCGGGTTCCACACGAACGAGATCACGCCGTCGCGGATCCCGAAGCGGATCGACCGGGCCCGGAACTTCCCCTCGCGGACTTCCCGGGCGACCGCGACGAAAGCGCGCGGGATGTCGATCACGGCCGAGGCGACGATCACGTCGGGCGCCAGAGCGTTCTGATCCTTGTTCGTCCCGAAGGCGAAGATCTTCCGTTCGCGCGCCGCCTGGAACACCCCAGCGCCGGCGGCGTCCGCGTTGTGGATCACGACGTCGCAGCGCTGGTCGGCGAGCGCGAGGGTCGCCTGGCGCGCCGCGGCCGCGTCGTCGAAAGAGCCCGTGTACACGGTCCGGACGGACGCCTTCGGGTCCACGGCGTGCACTCCCGCTTCGAACGCGAGAAAGGTCGACGCGACGGAGGGAATTTCGACGCCGCCGACCGCACCGACGACTCCCGTCTTCGTCAGCCGCGCCGCGGCCATGCCGCAGAGGTAGGTGGCCTGCTCCAGCTCGAAGACCATCGGCGCGAGGTTCGGGCGGATCGTGGAACCCGACGTCGTGACGAAGACGGTCTTCGGGAAGTCCCGGGCGGCGCGAGCGGCCGCGTCCTGGAACTCGAAGCCGTGGCCGAACTCGAGCCACGCGCCGCGGGCGGCGAAATCCCGGAACTGCTCTTCGAATTCCGAGGGAGTCTTCACCTGGACGTGCGCGACGGGAACCTTCAGGTCCCGGCCGATCTCGACGAGGCCTTCGTAGGCCGCGGCATTCCAGCCGTGATCCGTCACCGGCCCGGGCGTCAGCAGCGCCACACCCGCTCTCTCCGCGCGGCAGGCGGCGGTCAGGGCCGCCGCGAGAACGAGTCCGGCCCGGAGCCCTTTCACGGCGCGAAGTCTATCTCGAAGAGAAAAATGGGCCCGGAGTCTCCGGCGATAAGATCGACGAATGCCCGATCGGGACGGCGGCCGCACGCGATGAACGACGAGGAGCGGCGGCGCGTGCTCGACTGGGTCAAGCCGCTCGCCGTCGGGATCGACGGCGTCACGAACTTCGGCGACGTCGAGCGGATCCTCGGCGCGGCGCGGGAGATCGCCTCGGGAAGGCCCGACGTCGATCCCGACCGGCTCTTCCTTCTCGCGGTCTTCTCGGGACAGGAGAAGTGGATGTCGGGCTTCGCGCACGGCAGCCGCACCGAGTTGTTCCTCGGCTCGGTCGGCGTCGCCGCATCCGCCTTCCGCGCGCTGCGCCGCTCGCTCGAGCGCTACGAAAACGCGCCGGAGACTCCCGAGGAGGAATGCGTCCACGACGCGCGGCGGCTCGACGAAATCGGCGCCTACGGGATCGCGGGGCTCGCGGCGGCCGGGTCCCGCGAGCGGATGGACCTCTCCGAGCTCGCGGCCGAGATCGAGGCGGAGGCCCGCGACGATTTCCGGACGGAGCGGGGCCGGGCGCTCGCCGCGCCGCGGCTGGCGGTCATGCGCGAGTTCGTGAAGAGGCTCAGGGAAGAGATCGCCGAGTTCGGTTAGCGGGCGCGGCGATGCATCGAGCCGGGCGGGCGCGACCGCTCCCTCCCGGCCTGCGACGTCGCCTCCGGCTACGCCTCGGCCGTTCCGGATCGGCCGCGTCCCGCCGGGCTCGCGCCTCGCCGCGTTTCGCGGGCAGTTTCGATATTCGTGTATTGTTTGGGATCGGGATATTTGGGATTTCGGATTTCTCTCAGTAAAGCGATCTTCCGCCGTCGACGGTGAGTATCTGTCCCGTCACGAACGCCGGCCCGTCGCAGAAGAAGGCGACGGCGGCGGCGATTTCCGCCGGGGCGCCGCACCGCCGGAGCGGAATGTCGGCGACGAGCTTTGCCACGGCCGCCTTCGGCATTCCGGCCGGCGGGAGGATCGTGCCGGGCGCCACACCGTTGACCGAGACTTCGGGCGCGAGCTGGCGCGCGAGCACGCGGACGACCGCCTCGGCGGCCGCCTTCGAGATCGCGTGCGCGGAGTAGCCCTTCCAGAAGCGGCGCGCCGCGAGATCGGAAATGACGACGACGCGTCCCCGTCGGGAGCGGAGCTCGCTCTCGGCGGCTCGGGCAAGCAGGAAATTCGCGCGGGCGTTCAAGTCGAGCGCGGAATCCCAGGCGTCGGATCCGGTTTCGGAGAACGGCCGGTTCAGGAAGTTCGCGGCCGAGCCGACGAGGAGGTCGAGGCGGCCGAACGCGGAGAGCGTCCGCGCGACGAGCCGGTCGCAATCGGCGGGGCGCGAGAGGTCCGCGCGGATCGCGGCGGCCCGGACGCCGAGCGACCGCGCCTCCCGCACGACCGAATCGGCCTCGGCGCGAGAGGAGTGGTAATGGATCGCGACGTCGCAGCCCGCCCGGGCCCGCTCGAGGACGATCGCGCGGCCGAGCCGTACCGCGCCGCCGGTGACCAGCGCGACGCGGCGGCGAGATCCCGGCGTCTTTCCGGCGCTCCGCGTCGTCATTCCCAGTAGCTGAAGGCGTAGCCGCCGTGGCGATACGCGGTCTCCGAGATCGCGGTCAGCTCGGCATCCGGGCCGTGGTCCATCTCCTTGAGATTTCCGACGATCCGGTGCCGCGCCTGGCGGACGAACGTCTTCGCGAGCCGGATCTCGTCGGCGGCCTTCTCCGCGCCGCTTCGCGCGATCGCGGTCGTCGCACGGGAAAGGACCGCGAAGCCCGCGTACAGGTCGATCGTCGCGTCGGCCAGCCGTTCCTGCTGGTACTCCTTTTCGATGATCCCCTTCCCGTATTTCCGGAGGAGCGTCTCGACCGCGTTCGCCATCGCCCCCGTGTACTTGCAGAGCTGTTCCCCCTCCGCGGCGAGCTCGGGCGCGACGGCGGCGAGGCGGCCCGGCGCCACGGCCCGCCGGATCCGCTTTCCGGCGAACCCGGAGAGGATTCCGAGCGACGAGAGCGGCGCCTTCAGGGCCTTCCCCACGTCCTTCATGTAGTCGCCGACGTCGCGGGCTCCCGAGAGCGCGATCAGCATGCGGAGGACCTCGTTGGTCCCCTCGAAGATCATGTTGATCCGCGAGTCGCGCAGCGCTTTTTCGTAGGGGTATTCCTCCATGAAGCCGTTGCCGCCGGCGATCTGGAGGGCGTCGTTGATGTTCCTCCAGACGACCTCGGTGCCGAAGACCTTGCAGCACGCGCCCTCGAGCGCGTAGTCGTCGGCGCCGGCGTCGATGAGGCCGGTCGTGAAATAGACCATCGACTCGAGCGCGTACGTCTCGACGACCATGCGGGCGAACTTGGCGCGGATCATCTCGAAGCGCGCGATCGGGGTCTGGAACTGCTTGCGCTGCGTGGCGTGGAGCGCCGCGGCGCGGATCATCGCCTTCGATCCGCCCACGCACCCGGCGCCGAGCGAAGTCCGCCCCGTGTTCAGCACTTCGACGGCGATCTTGAAGCCCTGCCCCCGCTCGCCGAGGACGTTCGAGGCCGGGACGCGCAGGTTCTCGAAGAGGATCTGGCAGGTCGACGATCCCTTCAGGCCGAGCTTGTTCTCTTCCTTGCCCCGCGTCAGCCCCGGCAGGTCGGAGGTCACGACGAAGGCCGTGATCTTCCGATGCGGCTCGGAGGCCGGGAGCGCCTCGTCGCGCGCGAACACGGTGAAGAACGACGCGAACCCGCCGTTGGAGATCCATTGCTTCGTCCCGTTCAGGACGAACGTGTCCGTCGCGGCGTCGTACTCGGCCGTCGTTTTCTGCGCGGCGGCATCGGAGCCGGCTTCCGGTTCCGTCAGCGCGAACGCCGCGACGAGCTCTCCCGCGGCGAGCTTCGGAAGCCAGCGCCGCTTCTGCTCCTCCGTTCCGAACAGGACGAGCCCCTTGCAGCCGATCGACTGGTGCGCGCCGACGACGATCGCGAGCGAGGCGTCCGCGGTCCCGACTTCCTGCATCACCCGGCAGTACGCGGAGGAGGAGAAGCCGAATCCTCCGTACTCTTCCGGGATCGCCATTCCCATCAGGCCGAGCTCCGAGACGCCGCGGATGACGTCCGGCCCGACGGCGTGCTCGCGCTCGATCCTGGCGGAGTCGATGCGCGCGGCCGCGAACTGCCGGAAGGAGTCGAGGAACGTCGCGACGGTCTCGCGCTCGTCGTCCCGGATCTCGGGAAACGGGAAGAGCGTGTCTTCGTCGATCAGTCCCGAGTAGAGCGATTTGACGAACGGAGCCGTTCGCGGGGGAGCGTCGATCGCCATGGGAACCTCGCGGCGGAAGCTTACCCCAGGCGTCTCGCGGGTATCGCGCGCGCCGCTCCGATCATTCGGGCGCGGCGCCGTGGAAGGATCGTCCTTCGCGAGCCATCTCGACGAGGAGGGGCGACGGCGAAAATCGGGGCCCGAGACGCTCGGCCAGATCCTCGAGGCGGTTGACGATCCGGTCCGCGCCGAGGTCGTCGGCGTACTGGAGGAGCCCTCCCCGGAACGGAGGGAACCCCGTTCCGAAGATCATCGCGAGATCGAGCTTCGCGGCGGAGTCGACGATGCGGTCTTCGAGACAGAACGCGGCCTCGTTGATCATCGGCATGAGCAGCCGCGCCTCGATGACCTCGGGCGGCAGGGGCGCCCTGGCCGCGGGGCGGGCGCCCGCGAGCGCGTAGGCGGCCGGATCCGGCTTCTCGCGGCGGGCGCCCCGGTACCGGTAGAAGCCCTTGCCCGTTTTCCTTCCCAGTCGCCCTTCGGCGGTGAACGCGTCAAAGCGGGCGGAGAGGGGGAGACGCCCGGGAAACGCCGCCGCCATCGTCTGTCCCCCCTTCGCCGCGACGTCGATCCCGACGTCGTCGAGAAGGGCCAGGGGACCGACCGGCATCCCGAAGGCGGTGAGGGCGCCGTCGACGTCCTCGATGCGGCAGCCTTCCTCGAGGAGCCGGACGGCCTCCGAGAGGTACGGCGCCAGGATCCGGTTGACGAGGAACCCCGGCGCGTCCCGTACGACGACCGGCGTCTTCCCCATCTTCCGGGCGAGGTCGAAGATCGTCGCGATCGTCTCGTCGGACGATTTCTCCGCGCGGATCACTTCGACGAGGGGCATCCGATGGACGGGATTGAAGAAGTGCATTCCGGCGACTCGCCGCGGCTGGCGGGCCGCGGCCGCGATCGAGGAGATCGGCAGCGTCGACGTGTTCGAGGCGAAGATCGCGTCGTCGCCGACCGCCTCTTCCCATTCGCGCAGCACGGCCCGCTTGACCTCGAGCTTCTCGACGACCGCCTCGATCGTGACCTCCGCGCGCGCGAAACCGGCGTAGTCGAGGCCGCCCGACAGGAGCGCCATCTTCCGGCGGAACTCGGCGGTCGTCATCCGCCGCCGGTCGAGCTTCTCCTTCCACACCGCCGCGGCCGCCCGGAACCCGTGGGCGAGCGGCTCCGGGGCGACGTCTTTCATCCGGGCCGGGAAGCCGCGGTCGGCGGCGAGCTGCGCGATGCCCCCGCCCATCACGCCCGCTCCGAGGACGCCGATGCGCTGGACCGGACGGGGCCGGACGGTGGGATTGATCGCGCCGGTTTCCTTCTTGACGTCCTCCGTCCAGAAGAAGATCCGGAGGAGCCGGCGCTGGACGGGAGTCCCGATCAACCGGCCGAGGTGGGCGTTCTCGACCGCGAGGCCGGCCTCGAGCTTTCGACCGAATCCTTCGCGCACCGCTTCGAGGGCCTCGACGGGCGCGGGATAGTTCCCGTGGGTGCGTGCGAGGACGGCGGCTCGCGCCCGGCGAAAGATCAGGGCCCTCCCCGCCGGATTGCTCTCGAGAAGGCGGCCCGCGAGCGGCAGGCGAGCGCGTCGGCCGCGCGGTTTCCGCGCACCGAGCTTCTCCCGCGCGTACCGCTCGCTCCAGGCGTCGAAGATGGCGTCGGGGACGACGGCGTCGGCGAGGCCCTGCCGGACGGCGCGCCTGCCGTCGACCTGCTTGCCGGTCAGGATCAGGTCGAGCGCGGAGGCGACGCCGATCAGCCTCGGGAGCCGCTGGGTTCCGCCCCATCCGGGCAGGATGCCGAGGTTGACCTCGGGGAGCCCGATCTTCGTCTTCGGCGAGTCGGAGCACACGCGCCAGTCGCACGCGAGCGCGAGCTCCGTTCCGCCGCCGAGGCAGACGCCGCGGATCGCCGCGACCGTCGGGAAGGGAAGGCGCGCGAAGCGCTCGAAGACGCGCTGGCCGACCGCCGACGCCGTTTTCCCGTCCTCGGGCGACCGGATGTTCTCGATTTCCCGAACGTCGGCGCCGGCGATGAACACTTCCGACTTGCCGGAACGGAAAAGGAGCGCGCGGATTCCCTCGGACGCCGAGAGCCGGTCGACGAGCGACGAGAACTCTTCCATGACGGCCGTCGAGAACTTGTTCACCTTCTCGCCGGGGAGATCGAACGTGACGAAGGCGAGCCCGTCGACGATCTCGAGCCGAAACGCGAAGCTCATGTCGGCCGCGAGTATACGACCCGGGCCCAGCGTTCCCTTGAGGAAGGCGTGCTCACGGCATCGATCGGATAACTTTGAGGCGCGGCCAGAGCCGAGCGGGATGCGCACCCGCAGACCGCCGCTCCCGAAGGCGTACTGAAACGTACGTCACAGGGAGCGGCGGTCGAGGACGCGCGTCTTCGCTCGAGCTATGGTCCGCGCCAGCCAACAAAAAAAGTGCCCCTGCCTTTTACGGCAGGGGCGGAGGAGATCGACGACGACGGTGGGTCAGGCCGTCGTCAACGAGAACGGCCCTGCGGGGGGTTGCTATTCCCGCTGCGTGGCGGAGGGGGCGCCTGCCGGGGCGGAGGGGACGGCGCCCGGTACTCTCGCGCCGGAGGGGGCGCCGACGGCGCGTAATGCGGCGCGGGAGCCGCATCGCGGGAGGAGCGCTCCCGGCGAGCGTCGGGGGGCGCCGGGCGCCCGTAGGCCGGCGGAGCGGACTCTCGGCCGTAGCCGGGAGGGGCGTACCGCTGGTACGGCGCCGCGTTTCCCCTCGACTCGAACGCGTTCGATCGGCGTTCGGGCAGCGGGCGGCCGTTTGAATCGCCGTCCGGCGGAAAATTCGCCCGTCCCCGGTCGATACCTTCGATCACGCGCTGCGCGGGCGGTGTGTTGGCCCGGACCCGCCACGACTCGGCCGGGGAATTCCCGGGGCGCTCGGAGCGCGGGGCCGAGATCTCTCCGCGAGGCGACGAGCGCGCGCGCCACGCTTCCGTTCCGTTCGGCGACCTGGGAGCGAGGGATCGGGGAGAACCCGAGGAGGGGCGCCGCCAGTCGCCCGCCCGCTCGCCGGAGCGAGGGGACGACGGAGGAACGGGCCGTGCGGAAAAGGAACGCGCGGACGAGCCGAAGGCGCTCCCTTGCGGTTCGCGCCACGTCTCCGTGCGGGGTCCGCCGGGATTCCGGAAAGCTCCTCCCGCGAGGGATCGGGTCGCGGTGGAGGCGGAATTCTCGCGCGGCGAGGCCGCGAGACGCGCCGCGCCCGGTCCCTCGAGCCGCCGGCTCGAAGGGTTCACCCGGGCGAGCTGCGTGTCCTGGAGGACGCGCACCGTTGCGGCCGGCAGCTTCGCCTGTCGCGCGAGGAACGGAGCCAGCGCGGCGGAGCGTTCGGGCGAGCTCTGCCGGGCGATCGTCTCCGGCGCCGTCCGCGCGTAGGAACGCAGCGCCGTCACGGCCGATCCTCGCCCGGAGATCATCGCGGGGCGGACGGGGTCCGACGTGATCGCCACTCGCGAGCCGAGTCGAGACGCGACCGCGGAGCCCGGCATGACCGACCGGTGATCGAAATGGGAGCCGAACGAGTGATCGCCGACGAAGTTCCAGCCGTGGCGCCAGTCGACGTGGTTCCCGTCGAACGTCCCGTGAACGCCGAAGTAGAGGCCCGAGTGCCAGCCTCCGTACCCGCCCCAGTAGCTCGAGTAAGGCCCGTAGTAGGCGTAGGAGCCGATCGGGCACCAGCCGACGTATCCGGGCGCGAAGCCCCAGTAGACCCAGGCCGGCGAATACGCGAAGGCCGGCGACCAGCACCAGGAGCCGAACCCGGCGTCGAAGAACCAGTTTCCGTAGTGGTAGGGAAACCAGCCCCACGGCTCCGAGCCCACCCACGACGCGCCGACGGGCGTGTAGTACCAGTAGCCGTCCGAATACGGCGACCAGTCGGCCCCGACGTTCGGTCGCCAGACCTCCGTGTCGTAAGTCGGCGAATAGTCCCAGCTCCCGTGGTCGTCGAGCGAAGCGACGTCCTGGTCGTACTCGTCGCCGTCGACGTATCGGGCCGAGACGGAGTTGTAGGCGGCGAGCGCCGTCTCGGTCCGATCCGCGACCCAGACGTCGAAGCGATCGCGCGAGAAACTCCCGCGCGCGAGCTCCGGCTGGTCGTCGCCGCGGACGACGACGTACTGGCCGCCTTCGGCCTCGATCGGCCCCGAACGCGTCTCCACCTCGACGGAGCCTGCCCGGACGATCACCGAGGTCCCCCGATTTCCGTCGAGATTCACCCGCGCGCGTCCCTTCGCGGGCACGTAAACGGAGGCATCGGCAGTGTCGACGCGGAAGGTCCGGCTGTCGGCGAAGGCGGCCGACTCAACCGCGACGGAGCCCTCGAGGAGGGTGAGCGCCGATTCCTCGGCGGCCGACCCGTCTTCGGAGGCGAGCGCGTCGAGTCGAAGCCGGCTCTCGCCGTCGATCTGGACGCGATTGCCGTCCGCGAGCTCGATCTCGGCGTGTCCGCCGGCGTCGGTGACGATCTGGTCTCCTTCGGCGAGCGGAAGATTGACCTGGATCTCGGTCCGGCCGTTGGCATCCGAGAGGATCGAGCCCGCGCCCTCGACGTCGGTGACGTGCGCATAGCCGGATCGCTGGGCGCGGGCCGGCAGGGCCGCCAGTCCGAGGGCGGCGAGCCCGAAAATCAACGAGGGGAGAACCCTGGCTTTCATGTTCCGTACTCCTGGGCCTCTGCGCCCGTTTCGGTGCTCTGCCAGCGGGATGCCACGGTAACACATTGAAAATAGACGTCTGAAGTGGCCTCCGGCGTCCTCTCGTCGGGACACCGAACAGGCCAGGATGACACTCTGGATACAATCGACTCATGACGTCCGAGGAGCTCCGGGAGGATCGTGAACGGCGCGCCGAGGCCGCTCGCTCGGCGGGGCGGGACGAGGAGGCGATGGGCATCTACGAGGAGATCCTGGCGGCGGATCTCGCCGCGGGACACTTCGTTCCGGCGGTTGCCGTCTACCAGCGAGTCATCCTCTGGAAACCCGCCGACGACGAGATCCATCGGCGGCTCGCCCGCCGGATCGCCGTCGCCCGGGAGTCGCTGCCGGCCGGCTCGGCGCTCGGCGCCCTTCCGGAAACCGCGCTTCTCGCGAGCATCCCTCCCGCCCAGCTCGCGGGCGCCCTCGAGAAGATGGCGGCGCGGCGCTTTCCGGCCGGGATGACGGTCCTGCGGGAGGGAGAGCCCGGGGATTCGCTCTACCTGATCACGGAAGGGCGGGTGCAGGTCGAGACCCGGGACGACGCGGGAGAGCGGGTCCTGCTCGGGTCTCTCGGCCCCGGCGATTTCTTCGGCGAGATCTCGCTCCTGACGTCGAGGCCCCGGACCGCGACCGTGACGGCGCTCACCGACGTCGAGACCCTCGAGCTCACCCGCGCCTCGCTCGAGTCCCTGCGGGCCGCGTATCCGGACCTCGAACGGACCCTCGCCGAGTCTCAGCGGACCCGGGCGGAACGCACGGCCGAAGCGCTCATCGAACAGCGGCGCCGCCGTCCGTGATCCGCGACATCGTCAAATTCGGCGACCCGCGGCTGCTCGCGGCGAACGTCGAGGTGCTGCGATTCGACGAAGAGCTCGCGGGCCTGATCGCGGATCTCGTCGAGACGTGCCATGCCGCGCCCGGCCTCGGGCTCGCCGCCCCGCAGGTCGGCGTCAATCGCCGGGTCGCGGTCGTCGATCTCTCGGTCGGCCAGGATCCGGCCGCCGTGACCGTGATCGTCAATCCGCGGATCGTGCGCGAGGAGGGGGAGATCCGTTCCGACGAGGGATGCCTCTCGATTCCAGGGCTCTCCGAGCCGCTCACCCGTCCCGCGATGGTGATCCTCGAGGCGGCGGATGCGACCGGGCGGCGTCGCGAGATCGAAGGGACGGGCCTGTTCGCGCGCGCTCTCTGCCACGAGACGGACCATCTCGACCAGAGGCTCTTCGTTCACCGGCTCCGGGGTCTGAAGAAGGAAATGGTGCTCCGGAAGGTCCGGCGGAAATACGGAGCGTAGTAGCCGGCGCGGCGATGCATCGCGCCGGCCGGGCGCGTGACACGTCGGCCGTGCGGCGCGCGCTTCGCGCTGGAACCGCGACGGCCTCCCAGATCGCGGACCTCCGGACCATGTCATCCTGAGGAGCGAAGCGACGAAGGATCTGCTCCGGTTGCCAGGTCCTTCGCTTCGCCCAGGAGAGAGCGCGCCGCGCGCATGGAAATGCGCGCTTGGCGCTCACACTTTCCGCGATCTGACCTTCGCGGCTGGCCTTCTTCCCTCATCCGGCGGCTTACAGCCGCCACCTTCTCCCGCGGGGAGAAGCAGCGTTGCGGCTCACTTCGCTCGCGGCCTCGTGTGGCTCGACCGCTGCGGCGCCCCACCGGAGCCGTTCTGGGACCGCTTTCCGGCGGACGACCCGCAACCCGTCGGGCTCGCGCCTCGCCGCGCTTGCGGGTTGTAATCGATTGAGTCCCTCCCGATGCCGAAAACGATCTGAGGCGACGAGCCTGCTGCCTCGTGTATTATTTGAGAATTCAGCCCTGGAATTCATTGGATATTTGAAATTTGAGGTTTGGAACTTCCGGCCCTCCGGATCCGGGTCAGGGCGGAACGGGTGAGGCGGGCCGGAGTCCCATCCCGTGGCGGGCCATCCCGCGCGCGACCGTTGCCGAGAAATCCGCGAGACGAACGCGCTCTTCGGGATCGACGGCGGTGTCTCTCCAGATGTGGAGGATTCCCTCGACGCCCGACTGGTCGAAGGGGATCCCGGCAGCCGCCGGACCGGACGTTTCTCCGGCCGAAAACGTGCCGCCGCCCGAGGCCTCGATGAGGGCGCCGCGCGCGGCGAAGCCTTCGGCGAGATTTTCGAGCTCCCGGGTGATCGTCTCGGCCGCCTCCGAAGGGTTGCGCGCGGCCGCGAGTCCCCGTCCGACCCGAAGCACCCGTTCGTAGAAGCGCACGCGCTGCTTCATCTCTTCGAGCAGGCCGCGGAGGCGAATCGCGTTGGCGAGCCGCGCCCGCAGCTCGCGGGGGCGATACGGCTTGACGAGGAAATCGAACGCGAGCGTCTGGAACCCCTCGAGGACGTCCTCGGCGCGATTCCTCGTCGTGGCGAAGAGGATCGGGATGTCCGAGCTCTCGGGGTCCGCCTTGAGCGCGCGGCAGAGCTCGTATCCCGAATGGTCGTTCATGAGGACGTCGAGCAGGATCGCGTCGTAGTCGTGCTCGGCGATCTCCCGCAACGCGGCGTCGCCGTCCCGGCACCAGTCGCATTCGGCGGCGAGGCTCCTCGCGGTCGCGAGGACGAGATCGCGCTCCTCGTCGTCGGGATCGACGACGAGAACCCGCGGACGGGATTTCACCGAAAAACGATAGCACAGGCCTCCGCGCGGTCCGTCCGGGATCCGCCGGCCTGCTATATTTCGCGGGCGCATGCCGCCGCTCCGCCTCTTCAACACCCTCGGGCGGACGATCGATTCGTTTGCGTCGATCGATCCGTTTCACGTGCGGATGTACACCTGCGGCCCGACGATCTACAACCGCGTGCACATCGGGAATCTGCGGACTTTCCTGTGGGAAGACGTCTTCCGCCGGGCGCTTCGGAGACTCGGATGGCGGGTGACGCAGGTGATGAACCTGACCGACGTGGACGACAAGACGATCCGGGGCGCGGCGGAGGCCGGCCTGCCGCTTCGCGAGTTCACCGAGAAGTACGCCGACGCCTTTTTCCGCGACCTCGACGCGCTCGGCGTCGAGAAGGCGGAGCATTATCCGCGGGCGACGGACCACGTTCCCGAAATGATCGCCCTGATCGAGAAGCTCCGCGAGCGCGGGCACACGTACGAGAGCGACGGCTCCGTCTGGTTCCGCATCTCGACGTTCCCGGAATACGGACGGCTTTCCGGGATCGACCTTTCGCAGGCCCGGCAGGGCGCGCGTGTCGCCGACGACGAGTACGAGAAGGACGACCCGAAAGACTTCGCGCTCTGGAAGGCGGCCAAGCCCGGCGAGCCCGCGTGGGAATCCCCGTACTCGAGCGGCCGCCCGGGATGGCACCTCGAGTGCTCCGCGATGTCGATGAAGTACCTCGGGGAGTCGTTCGACATCCACACGGGCGCGGTCGACAACATTTTCCCGCACCACGAGAACGAGATCGCGCAGAGCGAGGCGGCGACCGGGAAGAAGTTCGTCAACTACTGGCTGCACGCCGAGCACCTGATCGTCGACGGCGAGAAGATGTCGAAGTCGAAGGGAAACTTCTTCCTGCTGGCGGACGTCCTCGCCCGGCGCGACGATCCGGCCGCCGTCCGGTACCTCTTCCTCTCGGTGCCCTACCGGCAGAAGCTCAACTTCACGTGGGACGCTCTCGATGCGGCCGCCGCCGCGGTGCAGCGTCTTCGGAACGTCGAAGCGAACCTCGCCGATTACGCGCGCCGGCGTCCGGAGGGCGAGGAAACCGCCCCGGAGCTCACCGGAAAGCTCGCGCCGGCGTTCGACGAGGCGCTCGCCGACGACCTCAACACCGCGAAGGCGCTCGGCGCGCTCTTCGACTGGGTGCGCGACGTGAACGTCTCGCTCGAGCGGGGCGAGATCACCGGAGCGGACGCCCGCGCGGCTTCCGCCGCTCTCCGCGGCGTCGATGCCGTGCTCGGCGTGCTTCCCCCTTCGCCGGTCCTGCCGGAGGAGATCGAAGCGCTGATCCAGGAGCGGCTGGTGGCGCGGGGCCGAAGAGATTTCCCGCGGTCCGATGCGATCCGCGCCGATCTGCTCGCGCGCGGGATCGTGCTCGAGGACACGCCGCACGGAACGCGCTGGAAAAAAGCGTAGCCGGCGCGGCGATGCATCGCGCCGGCCGGGCGTGCCGCCCGCCGCGCCCTCGACGCACGCGATCTGGTACGACTCGGGTCTTGGCGGGTGGCCCGCATCCCGGCGGGCTCGCGCCTCGCCGTGCTTGATCGCTGCGCTGAACCGAGACCTGTTCTCTCGTGATTCCAGACAGGCGGCGCGGCGGAACGTCGGCCTCGCGCTCTAGAGCCGGACCAGTCCCGCGCCCCAGTGCAGCCCCGCCCCGAGCGCGGTGAAGCAGACGAGGTCGCCCGGCTTCGCCTTCCCCGCCTGCTTCGCCTCGTGAAAGACGAGCGGAAGTGTCGCGGCGGTCGTGTTCCCGTACCTCTGGATGTTGTTGAAGACCCGCTCGTCGGGAAGACCGAGTGTCTTCTGGACGGCTTCGTTGATCCGGAGGTTCGCCTGGTGCATGAGAAGCAGCGATACGTCGTCGATTCCGAGGCCGTGCGCCTCGAGGACCTCGCGCACGACGGCCGGCATCGCGGTCGTCGCGAGCTTGAAGACCTGGCGCCCCTCGACGATCGGGATCGTCGCCATGCTCGCGAACATCTCCGGAGCGAAGTAGGGGAAGCACGCCGAGCCGCCCGCCGGAACGTAGAGCTTGTCCCAGTGCGTGCCGTCGGTGCGCATTCGGAAACCGAGGAACCCGCGGCCGTCGCCCGATTCGTTCGCCTCGAGGACGAACGCTCCCGCGCCGTCGCCGAAGATGACCGCCCGGTCGCGGAGCGCCGTGCCGATCGCGTACATCTCCGGCGGGACGGTTTCGTCGGATTCTCCGAACATCACGCGCCACTCGAGATCGGTCCAGGGGTAGAACGACGCGTGGCACTCCGCGCCGATCAGGAGCACCCGGCGATAGGTCCCCGACCGGATGAACGCGTCGGCGACCTGCAGCCCCGAGAGAAACCCGGCGCACTGCATCCGGAGGTCGATCGCGTGGGTCTTCGTCAGGCCGAGCCTGGCGGCGGCGATTCCGCCGTTGCCGGGAAAGTAGTGGGCGGGGGTCATCGTCGCGAAGAGAATCAGGTCGACGTCGCCGGGCTCGAGGCCGGCGTCGGCCAGCGCCGCCCGCGCCGCCTCGACGCCGAGGTCGGCGGAGCTCGTTCCTTTTCGGGCGTACCGGCGCTCACGGATCCCGGTCCTCTGCTGGATCCATTCGTCGTTGGTGTCCATGAGCTTCGAGATCCGCTCGTTGGTCACGACGCCGTCCGGCAGGAACACTCCGGACCCGCGGATCACGGTGGCGGGAGAGGGCATCGGCGGATTATAGGTCGCCGGATTAAGGCGTCTTGACACCGCGCCGGCCGGCGTCTAGAGTCGTGGCGATGCATTCCGCCGAGTCCCGCTGGTACTGGTACTGGAGCGACACCCGGTAGGGCGAAGCTCGCCCTCCCGGAGGCATTCGGGCGGGGCGATCGACAGCGCGGAATGATCGAAACCCCCGGCCGAATCGGGGGTTTTGAATTTTGGAACGGCCTCTCCCGATCCCGGCTTTGATCGCCTCGCTCGCTCCGGCGAGCTTCGAGGACGCGCGGCGTCTGGCGGCGCTCGTGCCGCCGGAGGCGAACGCGGTCGAATGGCGCCTCGATCTGGCCCCGGGACGGATCTCCGCCCGCGCTCTCCTCGAGCTCGACCCTCGATGCGCGATCGTGACCTGGCGGACGGTTCGGGAGGGAGGGAAGTTCGACGGGAGCGCCGAGGAATACCGGCGCTCGGTCCAGTCGGCCTACGACGCCGGCGCGGCCGTCGACGTGGAGCTCGAGAGCGGTCTGCTGAGCGACGCCGAATTCCTGCCGGACCGCGCCCGGGTCATCGGTTCGCACCATGGCGCGGCGATTTCCGAAGGGCGCCTGCGGGACTGCCTCGCTCACGAGGTCGCCGCCGTGAAGGTCGTCCTGACCGATCCCGGCACGGTCGCGGAGGCCATCGGCTGTGTCGAGCGCGTCCGCCGTTTTTCTCGCGGCAAACCTTTCGCCTGCTTCGCCACCGGCGCCCGCGGCGCCGTGACGCGGGTCCTCGCGCCGCGCTTCGGAAGCGCGCTCACGTACGGGAGCGTGGACGGCCGCGACGCCACCGGAGCGGCGCAGATCCCCCTCGACGAGCTCCGCGACGTCTATGGCGAGGGCGCGACCGCTCCGCCGGAGAAGCTCTTCGCCGTTTACGGAGGCGACGTCACGCGTTCCCTCTCTCCGCGGATCCACAACGCCCTCTTCCGGAGACGCGGTCTTCCGTGGCTCTACGTGCCGCTGACGGCGTCCCGGCGCGGCGCGGCGCGCGAGAGCCCGATCGCCGCGGATCTCATCGCGCTCGACGGCCTCGCGAAGAACCTCCAGGGGATATCGGTGACGAATCCTTTCAAGGGAGACTTCGGCGCCGTCGCGGAGCCGGACGCGGAGACCGGGCGAATCGGGGCCGCCAACACGCTCGTCCGGCGGAAGGCCGAGTGCCTCGCTCTCTCCGCCCACAACACGGACGTCCTCGCCGTCCGCGAGGCGCTCGCCCGGCTCGCCGGTTCGCGCGTGGTCGTCGTCGGCACGGGAGGCGCCGCGCGCGCGGCGCTCGCGGCAGCGGCCGCGCCGGGGCGCGAGAGCGCGGTGACCGGCCGCGACTCCGCGAAGGCGGCCGCGCTCGCCGCGGAGTTCCGGGCGGACGTGATCGGCGGCTCGGAAATCGCCCGCTTCCGGCCCGATGTCTGGATCAACGCGACGCCGCTCGGCTCGAGCGACGACGACCCGCTTCCGTTTCCCGTCGCGATGCTCGTTCCGGAAACGGCCGTCGTCGATTTCGTGTATCGGCGCGGAGGGGAAACGCCGCTCGTCCGGGAAGCTCGCGCGCGGGGCGCGCGGATCGCCGATGGTCTGGAGCTCCTCGCCCGGCAGGCCGCGGCTCAGGCCGTGCTCTTCGGCGTCGCGGATGCGACGTACGGGGAGATCGACGAGATTCTGCGCCACCGGGCTGGCGTGTCGGGAGGCGCGGCGTGATCCGGATCGCGTCCCGGACGGTTTCGGCCGATACGACGACGCCCGTCGCCGTGATGCGAAGGCTGCTCGCGAGCGGCGACGAAGCGTTCCTCCTCGAAAGCGTCGAAGGCGGCGCGCATCTCGCCCGCTGGTCGTTTCTCGGCGTCGCGCCGCGCGCCCGGTGCGCCGTGGTCGACGGGCGCGTGCGGCAGGAGGCGGACGGCCGGACCGCGTGGCTCGACGAGCCGTTCCTCGAGGCGGTCGAGCGGATGACCGTCGATCCGGCGTTCGAGCGCGCGGAAGGCGCCCCCCCTTTTTCCGCCGGCGCGGTCGGCTATCTCTCCTACGACGCGGTGCGGCTGTTCGAGCGCATCCCGTCCCGGCACCCGGCGTCGTCGTCGATGCCCGACGCCCTCTTCCTCCTCTTCGATTCGACGATCGCGTTCGATCAGGCCCGCGGCGTCATGGTCCTCCAGACCGCCGTGCGCGACGGCAGGGACGGGGCCGCGGAGGGGCGGCTCGCCGACCTGGAGCGGCGCGTCGCCGCGCCCGACCCCCCCGGCCGAAACGGAGCGTCGTGGATCCGCCGGACTTCTCCGAGAGCGGATCGCGCGACGCGTTCCTCGCGTCCGTCGCGGCGGCGAAGGAAGCGATCGCCGCCGGGGAGGTCTACCAGATCCAGATCTCGCGGCGATGGACCGCACGGCTCGGGATCGATCCGTTCGAGGTCTATCGCGCGCTCCGCCGGATCAACCCGTCTCCGTACCACTTCTTCCTGCGCACGCACGAAGGGGACGTGCTCGGGGCGTCGCCCGAGATGCTCGTCCGCGTGCGGGCCGGATCGGTCGAGACGCGGCCGATCGCCGGGACCTATCCGCGCGGCGAGAGCGCCGCGGAGGACCGGGAGCTCGAGACGCGCTTCCTCGCGGACCCGAAGGAGCGGGCCGAGCACGTGATGCTCGTGGACCTCGCCCGAAACGACCTCGGCCGCGTCTGCGAACCCGGCTCCGTGACGGTCCCCGCGTTCTTCACCGTGGAAAAATACTCGCACGTGCAGCACCTCGTTTCGTCCGTGACCGGGCGTCTTCGGCCGGAAGTCTCGGCGCTGTCGGCGCTCGCCGCGTCTTTTCCCGCCGGCACGCTGACGGGAGCGCCGAAAATCCGGGCCATGCAGCTGATCGACGAGCTCGAGCCGTGGCGGCGCGGCCTCTACGGCGGGGCGGTCGGATATCTCGACGTTTCCGGCGACCTCGATTCCGCGATCGCGATCCGGACGATGGTGGTCGAGGACGGCGTCGCTCGCGTGCAGGCGGCGGCGGGGATCGTCGCGGACTCCGACCCGGAGCGCGAGGCGCGGGAGACGGAGATCAAGTCGGGCGCGCTGTTCCGGGCGGCCGAAGCGGCGGGGCGGCCATGATTCTCGTCGTCGACAACTACGACTCGTTCACCTGGAACCTCGTCCAGGCGATCGCCGGGTTCGATCCCGACGTCCGGGTCGTCCGCAACGACGCGTTCGATCCGTCGGACGAGCTCGCGCGGAAGCCCGGGCGCGTCGTGATCTCTCCGGGACCGGGAACGCCGGAGAAGGCGGGGCGGTCGATCGAGACGATCCGGGCGGCGGAGGAGCGGGGGATTCCCGTCCTCGGCGTCTGCCTCGGCCACCAGGCGATCGCGGTCGCGCACGGCGCGGTCGTCGACCGGGCTCCCGTCCTGATGCACGGAAAGACGTCGCGGATCTCGCATTCCGGCGAGGGGATCTTCCGGGGTCTTTCCCGGCCTTTCGAGGCGACGCGGTACCACTCGCTCGCCGTGCGGGAAGAGACTCTTCCGCCGGAGCTCTCCGTCGTCGCGCGGTCGGAGGACGGAATCGTCATGGGGATCCGGCACCTCTCCCTCCCGGTCTGGGGAGTCCAGTTCCATCCCGAGTCGATCCTTTCCGTGGAGGGCCCGAAGCTGATCGAGAACTTCATCCGGGGAGCGGCGTGAGCGTCTTCACGCGGGAGATCGAGTGAGCATATCCGCGGCTCTCCGGCGCCTCGCGGACCGACGAACGCTCTCGGAGGCGGAGTCGCGCGCGGCGTTCTTCGAGCTCATGGAAGGCCGCGCGACGGACTCGCAGAAAGGCGCGCTGCTCCTCGGCCTCGCCTCTCGCGGCGAGACGCCGGAGGAGCTCGCCGGCGCCGTGGGCGCGGTGAGAGAGAAGATGCTTCGGGTCGACGCCCGCCGGAGGCCGCTCCTCGACACCTGCGGAACGGGAGGGCACGGACGGAAGACCGTCAACGTCTCGACCGCGGCGGCATTCGCCTGCGCGGGCGCGGGAGTCGCGGTGGCCAAGCACGGGAACCGCTCGGCGACCCGCTGCGGGTCGGCGGACGTCCTCGAAGCGCTCGGCGTCCCCATCGACCGGAGCCCGGAGCAGGCGCGGGCCGACCTCGAACGCTCCGGTTTCGCCTTCCTCTTCGCGCCCGCTTTCCATCCGGCGATGCGGGAGATCGCGCCGACCCGGCGCGATCTCGGCGTGCGCACGATCTTCAACCTCATCGGCCCGCTCGCCAATCCCGCCGGCGCCGACCGGCAATTGATCGGCGTGAGTCGTTTCGACGTCGCGCGGCTGCTCGCGGAGGCGCTCGCGCTGCTCGGGACGGAACGGGCGATCGTTTTTCACTCCGAGAACGGCCTCGACGAGCTCACGCCCGGCGTCGCGGCGATCGGATTCGAAGTCCGGCCCGGGCGCACCGCCGACTGGCGCTTCGATCCCGGGGTCCTCGCGCAGCGTCCGGTCGAGCTCGAGGAGCTCTCCGGCGGAGACGCCGCCGAGAACGCGGACGCGCTCCGGTCCGTGCTCGGAGGCGCTCCGGGCCCCGTCCGGGAGACCGTGCTCGTCAACGCGGCGGCGGCGCTCTGGATCGCCGAGGCCGCGCCGACGCTCCACGAGGGCTACGAGATGGCCGCTTCCTCGATCGATTCGGGGAGAGCCGCCGCGATCCTGGAGGACGCGAGGCGCTCCGGAGGCGCGCCGTGACCGCGGGGATCCTCGGCGAGATCGCCGTCTCCGTCCGGAAGCGGCTCGCGGCCGGACACTATCGGCCGGCGGACACCGCGGGCCCGCGGCCGGACGGCGCCCGTTTCGAGGCGTCTCTTCGCGAGGGGGGAGCGCGCGTGATCGCGGAGCTCAAGCGGCGCTCGCCGTCGGCGGGGGAGATCTGTCCGCACCTCGATCGGCGGGTCGAGACGTTCGCGCTCGCGTACCGGCGCGGGCACGCGGCCGCGATCTCCGTCGTGACCGAGCCGGAGTTCTTCGGCGGCGATCCGGCTTGGGTCGCGCGGGCCCGGCGGATCTCGGGGCTCCCCGTGCTGATGAAGGACTTCGTCCTCGCCGAGGAGCAGCTCGACTTCGCGGCGTCGCACGGCGCGGATGCGGTCCTCCTGATCGCCGCGCTCCTCGAGGGGCCGGAGCTCGCGAGGCTCCGCGCGGCCGCCGGGTCGCGCGGCCTCGCCGCGGTCGTCGAGACGCACGACGCGGGCGAAATCGCGCGCGGGGTCGCGTCGGGCGCGTCGGTCATCGGCGTGAACGCGCGGGACCTGCGTTCGTTCGAGATGGACCGCGACGGCGCGGCGAAGCTCGCTTCGGCGATCCCCGAGACGTTGGTTCGCCTCGCCGAGAGCGGGATCCGCTCGCGGGCGGACGTGGAACGGCTCTCGGCGTCGGGTTTCACCGCGTTTCTCGTCGGAGAGACGCTTCTCCGGTCCGAAGAACCCGAGCAGGTCCTGCGGTCCCTGAGAGGCGATTCGTGACGCGCGTCAAGATCTGCGGCCTCACGCGGGTCGAGGACGTCGAGCTCTGCGCCGGGCTCGGCGCCGACTACCTCGGCTTCAACTTCTCGTCCCGGAGCCCGCGGCGCGTGGACGCCGCCCGAGCGCCGGAGCTCCTCGCCGCGTCGGCGGGATGCCGCCGCGTCGGCGTGTTCGTCGATGAGACCGCGGAGACCGTTCGCGCGGCGATCGACGCCCTGCGGCTCGATCTGCTCCAGTTCCATCGCGAGATTCGCGAGGGCGACTTCGCGTTCGGCGTTCCGGTGATCGCGGTCGAGCGCGTCTTCGGCGGCATCGTCTCCGTGAGCCGGCCGCTCTTCGCGCGCTGCCACGCGGTGCTCTTCGACACCGGACACGCCGAGCTCGCCGGCGGAACGGGAGACGTCTTCGACTGGCGCGCCGTCATCGGCTCCGCGGGGCCGCCCATCGGCGTCGCGGGAGGGCTTCGCCCGGAGAACGTCGGCGAGGCGATCCGGACGGCGCGGCCCTTCTTCGTCGACGTCGCGAGCGGTGTGGAGGCGTCTGCGGGCGTGAAGGACCCGCCGAAGGTCCGCGCGTTCTTCGCGGCGGTCCGGAGGGCCGATGGCTGACCGGGGTTACTTCGGCGCGTACGGAGGCGCCTTCGCGCCCGAGACGCTCATGGCGGCTCTCGCGGCGCTCGCCGAGGCCTTCGGAAAGGCCCGGCGCGATCCCCGGTTCCGCGCGGAGCTCGACGGCGCTCTGCGCGACTATGCCGGCCGTCCCACGCCGCTCCTCTTCGCGCGCCGCCTGACCGAGGACGCCGGCGGGGCGAAGATCCTCTTCAAGCGGGAGGACCTCCTCCACACGGGCGCGCACAAGATCAACAACGCGATCGGCCAGGCGCTCCTGGCGCGCCGGATGGGGAAGACGCGGCTCATCGCGGAAACCGGCGCCGGGCAGCACGGCGTCGCGACGGCGACGGTCGCCGCGTGGCTCGGCTTCGACTGCGTCGTGTACATGGGAAGCGAGGACGCGCGCCGCCAGGCGGTCAACGTCGCGCGCATGCGCCGGCTGGGCGCGGACGTGCGCACGGTCGACGCCGGCTCCCGCACCCTCAAGGACGCGATCAACGAGGCGATGCGCGACTGGTCGGGAACCTCCGGGACGTCGCATTACGTTCTCGGCTCCGCGCTCGGACCTCATCCCTACCCGACGATGGTCGCGTGGTTCCACCGCGTGATCGGGCGCGAAGCGCGCCGCCAGGTCCTTCGGCGATGGAAGAAGCTCCCGAAGGCGGTCGTCGCCTGCGTCGGCGGCGGCTCCAACGCGATCGGCATCTTCCAGGCGTTCCTCCGCGATCCCGTGCGCCTCGTCGGCGTCGAGGCGGGCGGGAGGGGCACGGCGCTCGGCGAACACGCGGCGCGGTTCGCGGGCGGGAGCGTCGGGATCCTCCACGGGACGAAGACGTGGGTGCTCCAGGATGGCGACGGCCAGATCGCGGCCACGCATTCCGTGTCGGCCGGCCTCGACTATCCCGCGATCGGCCCGCAGCACGCGTCGCTCCGGGATGCCCGCCGCGTCGAGTACGTCTCCGTCGGAGACTCCGACGCGCTCGATGCGTTCGACCGGACGACGCGGCGGGAAGGAATCGTCCCCGCTCTCGAGTCGGCCCACGCGATCGCGTTCGCCCGGCGGCTCGCCCGGTCGCTCCGTCCGAGCGACCTCGTGCTCGTCAATCTTTCCGGCAGGGGAGACAAGGATCTCCCCGAGGTCGAGCGGATCGAGAGGAATCCGTGAAGGCCGCCGGGAGGCTCTCCGCCGCGTTCGCGCGGGCCGCGCGGGAAGACCGCGCGGCCTTCGTGGCGTACCTCACGGCGGGCGATCCGGACCTGCGGGCGACGGTCGAGCTCGCGCGTGCGCTCGAGAGGGCCGGCGCGGACGTCCTCGAGCTGGGCGTCCCGTTTTCGGACCCGATCGCCGACGGGGCGACGCTCCAGCGGGCCGCCGCCCGCGCGCTCGCGTCGGGAACGACGCTGGACGGGGTGTTCGCCGCGGCGGCCGAGATCCGCGAGGGTAGCGAGATTCCGCTCGTCCTCTTCTCGTACGCGAATCCGCTGCACGCCCGGGGGTTCGGCCGGGCTTTTCGCGAGGCGAAGCGGGCGGGATTTGACGCGGTGCTGCTGACCGACGTTCCGGTCGAGGAATCCGACGCCGTCCTTCCCGAGGCTCGGCGGGCCGGCCTCGACCCGGTCCTGCTCGTCTCGCCGACGTCCGACTCGCGCCGGATGCGGGCCGCCGCCGCGCGTTCCCGGGGCTTCCTCTACGTCGTGTCGCGGACCGGGACCACCGGCGAGCGCGCGCGGCTCGCCGAGGACCTCGAAGCGACCGTCTCTCGCGCTCAACGCGCGACCGTCGCCCGCGCTCGCCGGGCCGCGAACCGGCTGCCGATCGCCGTCGGATTCGGGATCGCGTCTCCGGAGGACGCGCGGCGGGTCGCGGCGATCGCGGACGGGATCGTCGTCGGCTCGGCGCTCGTCGCCTGCGCGGAGAAGAGCGGGACCCGTGCGGCCTCGGCGGTCGGAGCGCTCGCGCGCTCGCTCGCGGAGGCCTGCCGGCGATGAACGAGCTCGAGCGCCTCCGCGCCTCGATCGACGAGCTCGACCGCGTGCTCGTCAAGCTCCTGAACCAGCGCGCGAAGTACGCGCTCGAAGTCGGGCGCGCCAAGAGCGCGGCGGGCATCCCCGTCTACTCGCCGGAGCGCGAGCGCCAGGTCCTCGCCCACGTGGAGGAGGAGAGCCGCGGGCCGCTCTCCGCGGACGCTCTCCGGCGGCTCTACGAGCGGATCATCGACGAATCGCGCCGTCTCGAGCGCGAAGCCCAGGAGGAGAAATGCTGATCGTGATGAGCCCCACGGCGACCGAGCCGGAGCTGGACGCGGTGATCGCGCGTCTCGTCGAGAAAGGATTCGACGTCCACCGGTCGACGGGCGCCGAGCGCACGGTGCTGGGAGCGGTCGGGCACGTGGAGAACAGCGACCCGCGGTTCTTCGAGGACATGGCCGGCGTCTCGGAGGTCGTCCGCATCAGCGAGCCGTACAAGCTGGCCGGCCGGACGTTCCAGCCGAAGGACTCCGTCGTTTCGGTCCGCGGCGTGCCGGTCGGGGGAGACGAAGTCGTCATCATGGCCGGGCCGTGCACGATCGAGTCGCGCGAGCAGGTGTTCGAGAGCGCCCGGGCCGTCGCTCGCGCGGGCGCCCGGATCCTCCGCGGCGGGGCGTTCAAGCCGAGGACCTCGCCGTATTCGTACCAGGGGATGGGCATCGAGGGGTGGAAGCTCCTCCGGGAGGCCGCCGACGAGTTCGGCCTCGCGACCGTCTCGGAGGTCATGGACGCCTCGCAGATCGAAGACGCGCTGCCGTACGTGGATCTCCTGCAGGTCGGCGCTCGCAACATGCAGAACTTCACGTTCCTGAAGGAGCTCGGGAAGGCGAGGACGCCGGTTCTCCTCAAGCGCGGCCTGTCGGCGACGATCGAGGAATGGCTGCTTTCGGCGGAGTACATCATGGCGGGAGGCAATCGCGACGTGATCCTCTGCGAACGCGGGATCCGCACGTTCGAGCGCTACACGCGGAACACGCTCGACATCTCGGCGATCCCGGTCGTCGAGAAGCTCTCGCACCTCCCGGTCGTCGCGGATCCGTCGCACGGGACGGGCCACCGCGAGCAGGTCGCGCCGATGGCGCTCGCCGCGGCGGCCGCCGGCGCGGACGGGCTCTTGATCGAAGTGCATCCCGACCCGGACCGCGCGCTGTGCGACGGGCCGCAGTCGCTGCTGCCGGAACAGTTCAGTCGATTGATGGATGCATTGCGCATCGTCGCTCCGGCGGTGGGGAAGAGGATTTAGCGGGCCTCGCGATACATCGAGCGATACGGGCGCGTGTCGCGCGCGAGACCCTGCGACCTACGCCCCGGCAGGCCTCGGGATCTCGCGGGCGGCCCGCATCCCGTCTGGCTCGCGTCTCGCGTGGCTTCACCGTCGGAGGATCTGAAAAACCGTGTATTAATTCGCCCCTCCTTCCTCGTGCCGAGGTCGGAAGGCGAATCCCCGTCATCACGAGCGGAGGCGACGCGATCTCCAGACCCGGAGATAGTCGTGAAGCCCGATCGCCGCCGCCCGCGCTAAAATCTCCCGATGCCGGACGCATCCCTCCCCGTCGCGATCGTCGGCGCCGGGCCGACGGGAATCGCCTGCGCGATCGAGCTCGGGCGGCGCCACATCGAGGCGGTCTGCTACGACCGGGGCGCGATCCTCGATTCGATCTACCACTTTCCCGAAGAGATGGTCTGGTTCTCGACGCGCGACCTCCTCGACATCGCGGGAGTTCCGTTCGGGACGCCGGACGCGCATCCGACGCGGCTCGAGACGCTGGCGTATTACCGGGGGGTCGCCGAGAAGTTCGGCGTCCGGGTCGAGCCGGAGTCGGAGGTCTTCGACGCGGCGCTCCAGCCGGACGGATCCTTCGTCCTCGCCGTCGTGGGACGCGACCCGCGGGAGGTCCGCGCGCCGACGGTCGTCGTCGCGACCGGCTTCTTCCACAATCCCAGGCAGCTCCCGGTTCCGGGATGCAATCTTCCGCTCGTCCACGAGCGCTACGTCTCCGGGTACCCGTTTCACGGACGGAAGGTCGTCGTCATCGGCTCGAGGAACTCGGCTGCGGAGGCGGCGCTCGACCTCTACCGTCACGGCGCGTCCGTGACGATGGTCGTCCGAAGCGGCGCGATCTCGGAGCGCGTGAAGTACTGGATCAAGCCGGACCTCGAGAACCGGATTCGCGCCGGCGCGATCCGCGCGCTCTTCCACTCGCGGGTGACCGAGATCCGGCCCGACGGGGCGCTCGTCGACACGCCATCCGGCCCCGTGCGAGTCCCCGCCGACGCCGTGTTTCCGCTGATCGGTTACGAGCCCGATTTCGCCCTCCTCGGGCGGTGCGGCGTCGAGCTGCGCGGAGATCGGCGCGAGCCGGCGCACGATTCGGGGACGCTCGAATCGAACGTTCCGGGCCTCTACCTCGCGGGCGCGATTCTCTCCGGAGCGGACACGGGGCGGATCTTCATCGAGAACAGCCGGCATCATGCTTCGGCGATCGCGAACGCGATCGCGGAGCGCCGGGCCGTCCGTGTCTAGCCGGGAGCGCGACTACCTCGGCCGGGGCGAAGGCGCCGGGCTCTCGGCGGAGGAGATCCGCGCTCTCCTGCGGGACCCCGCGGCGCGGAGGCTCCACGTCGTCCGCCGGGCGCTCGCTGCCCATCCGCGGACGCCTCGGGGGGAGGCGATCTCGCTCGTCCCGACGCTCTTCTGGCGGGACCTCGCGTGGATCTCCGCCGACGCGCGCGCGCATCCGGAAGTGCGGCGCGCCGCCGACCTGGAGATCCTTCGCCGTCTGCCGGGGCTCGCGATCTCGGAGCGGGTCGAGCTCGCGCGGGTCTCCGGGCCCGGGACCATCGCCCGGCTCCGGAGGTCGGGAGAGCCGCCGATCGTCCGAGCTCTGATGCGAAATCGCTTCGCCGTGGAGAGCGACGTGGTCTACATGGCGATCGCGAGCCGCGATCCCGAGTCGCTGGAGGCGATCGCTTCCGACGCGGTCTGGGGGCTGCGCGTCGGGGTACGGGCGGCCGTCGCGAGGAACCGTTTCGCGCCGTCCGGGGTCGCCGAGGACCTGCTTTCCGCGATTCCGCTCACGGATCTCCGTGAGATCTGCGCCGAGCGCTGGCGCTCGGCGTCCTTCCTCGAAATCGCCCGAGCGACGCTGGCGTACCGAACGGAGACCGGAACGGGCGCGACCCTTCCGGCGTAGTGTCCCGTCCCGGAAATAACTTCACGGTCGCGCCCGCGGCTTGCCGACGAAATCAAGGCGCGAGGAGGGGACAGATGCTGAAGCGATCGGACCCGACGAGCAACGCAGAGATTGTCCGCAATGCGCGGGCGCCCAAGGGGTTCGGGCGGCGCGAACCGATCTGCGGCGTTGGCGCTCCTCGACGATACTCCGGTATCGCCTGTGTCGCGCCGCCTTGCATCCCGTCCCGCGGCGCTCCGAACGACCGTAAAGCTATTTCAGGGACGGGACACTAGCCTCGCCGATCGTCGCGCCGGCCATCCAGACCCACCGTCGCGCCGTCCGGGTTTCCGCGTGAGATAGCATCGTCGGCGACCATGTCCGACTCCCAGCCCGCGGAGGCGACGTTCGGAGAGGAGCTGAAACGGCAGCGCCTCCTCCGGGAGGTGTCCCTCGAAAGCATCGCGGCCGCCACGAAGATTTCGGTTCGCCATCTCCAGGCGCTCGAGCGCGGGGACTTCGCGAAGCTCCCGGCGCCGGTCTTCACCCGAGGGTTCATCCGCGCCTACGCCGCGCATCTCGGCCTCGATCCGGAGGAGATGGTCAACGCGTACCTTTCCGACATGACGGGCAGTCCGGCGGGGAAACCGTCGGTTCCGGGAGCCGGAGCGTCGCGGCGGCCTTCCCTCCGCGCGGTCGTCCTCGGCGTCGTCGGGGCGGCCGTCGCCGTCCTGATCGGCGCCGCGATCTGGCGCTCGGCCCGCCGCCCCCGGCCGGAAGACGCGCGCGCTCCCTCGCTCCCTCCGGTCGCACTTTCCCCGCACATCCGCCAGGTGGCTCCCACGACGAAGCCGGCCGACGCCGCGGAGACCGCGCGACCATCGTCTCCGCCGCCTTCGCCGCCGCCGTCTTCGTCGCCCGCGCCCGCCGAATCGAGACCGGCCGCCCCGCCCGCCGCCGCGGATTCGGAATCGCCGTCGCCCGTCACGGCGCCGCTCGAGCTCGCGGTCTCGACGAAACAGGACTGCTGGTCGCAGCTCTCGGCGGACGGACGATCGGTCTTCTCCGGGATCCTCCGCTCGGGCGAAAGCCGCCGGTTCCAGGCGCGGAGCGAGTTCCGGGTCACGGCCGGCAATGCGGGCGCCCTCCGGCTCGAGATCAACGGCAGGGCGCTCCCTCCCCTCGGAAAGACGGGCGAGGTCGTGCGCGGACTCCGTCTCGACGCCGGCAGCGTCAACGCGATGCTCTCCCGTTCGGAATGAGCCCGGTCCCGCTCCAGCCCGAATTCACGGTCGCTTCGCTCGCCGATGGTTCCGCGGACCGGACGCTTCGGCTGTTCGCCGCGCGCGGCCTCGTCCCGCTCGGGATCGAGGACCGCCTGCGGACGCTGCTCGCGCTCGGCCGCGGTCCCGACGCCGAAGTCGCCGACGAGGCCCGCCGGTCGCTCGCGCGGGTTTCCCCGGACGAATGGGGACTCCTCTTCGACCTCGTGCCGCTCACCGCCTTCGAGATCGAGGCGCTCGCCGCGGCGACCGACGACGCGGGCGTCCTCGAGCAGATCGTCCGGAACCCCGACACGCCGTCCGCGGTGCTCGCCGGAATCGCAAGGACCGCGTCGGGGTCGGTGCAGGAAGCCCTCGTCGTCAACCAGAAGCGGCTGCTCGCCGATTCGGAGGTGCTCGAGGCGCTGGAATCGAACCCCGCGCTCACCGCGGATTCCCGCCGGCTGCTGCGGGAGATGCGCGAGGAATTCTTCGAGAAGGTCGAACGCCGGGCGCGCCTCGAGCTCGAGGCGGCCGAGAGGGACGCGGCGGCGGCGGCGAAAGCGGAGGAGGAAGAGGCGGCCGTCGCGGAGGAGGCGGCGGCGTCCGCGGAGACGCCCGGCGGGGAGCAGGACGAGCTCTCCGAAGAGCGGCGGATGGCGCTCCACCAGCGGATCGCTTACATGACCGTCGCCCAGCGGATCGATGCGGCCACGAAGGGAACCCGGGAGGAACGCCGCGTCCTGATCACCTCCGTGCTGAAGCCGGTCTGGGAGGCGGTCCTGAAGTCTCCGTTCCTGACGGACGTCGAGCTCGAAGCGTTCGCCTCGATGCGAAACGTCGACGAGGAGGTCTACCGCCGCATGGCGGCCAAGCCCGACTGGGTCCGCAAATACGCCGTCGTGCTGGCTCTCATCCGCAACCCCAAGGTGCCTCCCGAGGTGGGAATGCGCCTGGTGAAGTTCCTCCGGATCCGGGACCTGAAGACGACGATGGCCGACCGGAGCCTGCCCGAGGCCGTCCGCGTCACCGCGCGCAAGTTCTACGTCATCAAGCGCCAGTAGAAAGCACGCGATTGTCGAAGGACTTGCGCCCGGCGCTCCGGATGCCGGATAATCGCCAAAAGAATCGAACGTATGGCTCGATCGGTCAATCATTATCAGGTTCTCGGAGTGGACCGGACTGCCACGGAAGAGCAGATCCGGAAACGCTTCCGCGACCTCGCGCGCGAACGACACCCGGACCGGTTTCCGGCCGCGGAGAAGCCGCGCGCCGAAAGCGACTTCCAGGAGCTCACCGAGGCCTACAACATCCTCGCGAACCGGGAGAGGCGGGCCGCGCACGACTTCGACCTCGACAACAAGATCGTTTCCGCCGAGGATCCGCAGGCGATCGCCCAGGCGTATCTGGCCCGCGGAGTCGACGAGTACCGGGAGGGACGGTGGGATTCGGCCTTTTCGAACTTCGAGCTGGCGTTGCACCACGATCCCGAAAACGCGAAGATCCAGCACCACTTCGCGCTCGCGGCGTCGCGCTTCCCGAATCGAATGCGCCACGCCGTCTCCGCGATCGAGAAGTCGATCCGGATCGATCCCCACAACGCGAGCTTCCTGAAGGACGCCGGATTGATCTTCCGCCAGGCGGGGCTCTGGACCCGGGCCGAGAAGTGCTACCTCGAGGCGATGCGCTGGACGCCGGACTCGGCCGAGGTGCGGCGAGGACTCGAAGAAGCGCGCGCCCATCGCGCGCCGCAGGCCTGAGGCCGATATGGCGATGAACCTTCGGGCGTTCGGATTGACCGACATCGGCCGGAAACGGAAGCACAACGAAGACTCGTTCGTGATCGACGTCTCCGAGGGTCTCTTCGTCGTGGCGGACGGGATGGGGGGCCACGCGGCCGGAGAGGTCGCCGCCAAGATCGCGGTCGACACGATCGAGGAGTTCATCGCCGACACGAGCCAGAAGATGGAGAGCACCTGGCCGTTCCAGTACAACCACCAGTGGCGGTTCAACAGCAACCGCCTCGCCGTCGCCGTCGAGAAGGCCAACGAGCGCGTGATCTCCGCCGTCGCGAAGCAGCCGTCGTTGAAAGGCATGGGGACGACGCTCGTCGGCGGGATCCTGAACGGCTCCGGGATGTCGCTCGCCCACGTCGGCGACAGCCGCGCCTACCGGCGCCGCAGCGGGGAGCTGCGCCGGCTGACCGACGACCATTCGTGGGTCCACGAGCAGATCGTCACCGGGATCCTGACGGAGGAAGAGGCGAAATCGCATCCCTTGAAGAACGTCGTCACCCGGGCTCTCGGGGGCGGTCCCACCGTCGTGCCCGAGCTCCAGGAGCTCGACCTCCAGGCGGGCGACCAGTATCTCTTCTGCTCGGACGGGCTGACGACGATGCTGACGGATCAGGAGATCTCGGAGGTCCTCGCCGGCGGAAACGATCCGGAGGCGATCTGCCGGGTCCTGATCGAGCGCGCAAACGAAAAGGGGGGCCTCGACAACATCACCGCGGTCGTGGTCGAGGTCGAAGACGGCGCCTCCCGCCGGATGCCCCCGGACGAAAAGACCGGCCCACTCGTATAACTTCCATCCGCGATTGACTTCGCCGGAGAGGAAGGCTATCGTAAACGTCGGATGCGCTTCGGGATAGCGAGACCGTGGCTGACCGCGGCGGTGTGCGCGCTGGGAGTGGCCGGCTCGGCGTCGGCTTCGCCCTGGCAGCGCTCCGCCATCATCGGGTCGTCGGTCGGCCTTCCGACGATCGCTCGGGGGCTCGAAAGCGGGTCCGCCCGCGGCCTCGTGATCTGGGATGGCCGGGCGGTCGTGGAAGGCCGGCTCGATGCGGGCGATGCGGCGGCGTTCGCGTCGGAGCTCGACGCGCGGCTTCGCGCGGCCTTCGACGGCGGCGGCTGGAAGGTCCCGTTCCGGCCGGAGGAGCCACTTCGCGTGCTCGTGACCGAGGCCGACGGGCCGTCGTTTTCCGACGTCTTCAGCGGCGCCGGAAACCGGAACCCGGTCATGGCCCTGAATCTCGCCGACCATTCCCCGGCCGACGCCGCGGCGGAAACGGTCCGGGGAGCCGCCGTTTTCCTGCTGAAGGGGCTCGCCCCGTCCGCTCCGGCGGAGGTCGTCGGCGCGGCGGCGCGGGCGATCGCGCTCGGCAACGAGCTGACGGAGACCGACCGGGAAGACCTTCGGGAGAACGGCGCCGCGTCCGAGCACTCGCTCGATTCGGCAGGCTCCGAGCTGTTTGCCGCGGAATGGATCCGCCAGATGGCGTCCGACGCCGGCGCGGGATTCGTGCCGGCGGTCTGGAGCGGGCGCGTCGCGGAAGGGGAAGCGTCTCTCGACGCGTTCGGCGCCGCGTATCGCGAGCAGGGAGGATCGCCTGGCGATGCCTTCTATCGCGCGCTCGCCGGACTCTACGCCGCCGACGAGGTGATCGCCGATCCGGCTCGTCTGGCGGAGGCCGACCTCGCCTCCGGCGGCCTCAATGCCGCCGCGCCGCCGGCGCGCTCCTGGAGACTGTTCACGACGTTTCCCTCCGGGACCGGCGGCTGGAGCGTCGCATGGCCCGACGACGGCGCCCGGGCATTCGCGGTCGTCCACTACGAAGACGGGCTCCCGAGCGACGTCGTCCCGTTCTCGGCCGGCGATCGGAAAACGCTCCCGGCTTCGGGCGTCTCCCGCATCGACTGGGTCGTGACGGGGAGCGAAAACGGCGGGGCTCTCCTTTCGTCTCCCGCCTCCGTCCTGCGCGAGACCGAATTCCCGATGGCCGGTCTCTCGGCCGAAGCCCGCTCCGAGGCGGGGGAAGGTGTCGCGCTCTCGTGGAGTACCGCCTCGCATCGAGACCTCTCGGGATGGGCGATCCTCCGGAGCGAAGTGACCGAGGACGGACGCGTCGTCCAGGCGGAGCCCGAGTCCCTTCCGGCCCAGCTGGAGGACCCGCAGGGCGCCTCCTACGATTTCGTCGACACGAGCGCCATTCCCGGCCGCTATTACCGCTACGACGTGTGGGCGGTCACGGCGGATGGGGCGCTGTCCCGCGCCTTCCGCGTGACACTCCGCGCGAAATAGCAGGCGCGGCGATACGCGCCGTTATACGGGCCCGTCGGGACCATCGGCGGGCCGGTGCCCCGGAACGGGAATAGCGATAGCGGCGTTCGGAGCGCCGCAGGGTCAGCGGGAAGGCGACGCGGCGAAGGCGATGCGGTTGCGATCGTCTAGCCGCGGCAACGCCACCGATGATCCTGCGCCGCCCGAACCCGACGGGCGCCGGCGCACTGCGAACGATCTCTGCGTCGCGCCCCGGGCCCGATGCACAACGGCATCTGTTCCCGGTGCGCGACATTGAGCTCCTCCGCAAGCCGCCGGCGCGCCGCTACCGTTATTCCCGTTCCGGGGCACTCACGTACGCTCCGGTACGCCGCGCCCGCCGGCCGGTCCCGCCGAACCCGTCTTCCGGCACGTCTCCCCGCGCCTGATTGTCATCACGGGGGAGACCGCTTTCGGTCACCCTGTCGTCCTGGAGCTCAGCGAAAGATCCGCTCAGCATTGGTCGTCCGAGGGCGGCGACGAAGTACTGAGCTGCTCTCGCCGCGCTAGAGGGGGCTAGCGATGCTCCGCCGAGGCGCGGTCAGACGCGAGCGAGACGCGCACCCACAGACCGCCGGACCCCGCAGGCGTACCGTGGCGTACGTTGGAGGGGTACGGCGGTCGAGGACGCGCGTATTCGCTCGATGTATCACCGCGCCCTAACTTGCGAGCTCGACCACCATCGCTCCGCCCTGTCCGCCGCCGATGCACATCGTCGCCACCCCGAACCGGACCTGCCTCCTCCGCATCTCCCGGAGGAGCGTCAGAACCAGCCGCGTGCCCGTCGATCCGACCGGATGGCCGAGGGCGATCGCGCCGCCGTTGACGTTCGTGCGCTCGAAATCGAGCTCGCCGATCGGGGTCGAGCCGTGCTTCGCGTGCCATTCCGCCGAGCCCCACACGCGCGCGCAGGCGAGAACCTGCGCCGCGAACGCCTCGTTCAGCTCCACGAGGCCGACGTCCTTCCAGGCGATTCCGGCGCGCTTCAGGGCGATCGGGACGGCGAGCGCCGGCCCGAGGCCCATGCGGGCGGGGTCGGTCCCGGCGAACGCGAACCCGCGCACGTATCCGAGCGGCCGCACCCCGTAGCCGCGCGCCGCTTCGAGCGACGCGACGAGGACCGCCGCGCCGCCGTCGGTGATCTGGGAGGAATTGCCCGCGGTGACGGTGCCGAACTTCCGGTCGAAATAAGGCTTGAGCTTCGCGAGCGCCTCCATCGTCTGGTTCTCGCGGACGCCGTTGTCGATCGTCGCGAGCCGGTCGTAGGCGGGCGGAATCGGAACCGGCACGATCTCCTCCGCGAGCTTCGCGCGCGCGGCCGTCGCCCGCTGGTGGGATCGGAGCGCGTACGCGTCCTGCTCCTCCCGGGAGATCGCGAACTCCTTGGCGAGGACCTCCGCCGTCTGCCCCATGTTGAGGTCGCAGACCGGATCGGTCAGCCCGAGCTCGAGCCCCACGACCGGCTTGAAGTCGGCCGGTCGGAACTTCGACGCCGCCGAGAGGCGGGCGGGGATCGACTTCGCGGAGAGGAGCCCCAGGAACTTCCGCTTCGCGGGCTCTCCGTAGAAGAGGGGGATGCCGGACATCGACTCGACGCCTCCCGCGAGCACGAGCTCGTGATATCCGGCCTGGATCCGCAGGAAGGCGTCGGCGATCGATTCCGCCCCCGACCCGCAGTTGCGGCCGACCGTGAACGCCGGAACGGATTCCGGAATGCCCGCGCGCAGCGCGATGACGCGCGCGATGTTCGCCGCATCCGCCGGGGTCGCGATGTTCCCGAAGATCACCTCGTCCAGCCGCTCCGGCCCGAGCCCCGTCCGCGCGAAGAGCTCGACCGAGGGAATACGGCCCAGGTCGACCGCGCTTACGTCCTTCAGGTCCGTGTTGACGCGGCAGTACGGCGTGCGGACGCCGTCGAGGACGACGACGTCACGAGGCAACGGCGGTCTCCTCGTACATCCGGTCGATCACCGGCTGGAACTTCTGCTCGATGACCCTCCGCTTGACCTTCATGGTCGGCGTGATCTCGCCGGCGTCGAGGGTCAGGTCGCGGTCGAGGAGGGCGAACGCCCGGATCTGCTCGTGATGCGCCTTGCCGGCGTTGTAGGCGTCGATTTCCCTCTGGAAGGCCTGCCGGACCTCCGGACCGTCGAGCGGTTTTCCGCCGAGCCCGAGGCGCTTCAGGGCCTCGAAGCTCGGGACGATGAGCGCCGCGGCGAACTTCCGGCGGTCGCCGATCACGATCGGGATCTCGATCAGCGGCGACTGCTTGAGAGCGTTCTCGATCGGCTGCGGCGCCGTTTTCTTCCCGCCCGAGAGGACGATGACGTCCTTCTTGCGGTCGGTGATCCGCAGGAAGCCGTCGTCGAGCTCGCCGATGTCGCCCGTCCGGAACCAGCCCTCGCGGTCGATCGCCTCGGCCGTCTCGTCGGGCCTGCCGAAGTAGCCCTGCATGACGTGGGGGCCGCGCGTGAGGATCTCGCCGTCTTCGGCGATCTTCACCTCGACGCCCGGCACGGGCCGCCCGACGGTCCCGAGCTTCCAGGCGCGAGGGCCGTTGACCGAAATGACCGGGGACGTCTCCGTGAGGCCGTATCCCTCGTAGATGGTCACGCCGGCGCCCCAGAAGAACTCGGCCAGGTCCTTCGACAGCGGGGCGCCTCCCGAGACGGCGAACTGGAAGCGCCGGCCGAGGCGCGCGCGGAGCTTCGAGAAGACGAGTCGGTCGGCGAGGCGGATGCCGAAGGACGTCGGGCTCTCCTCTCCCTGCTCGCGGCGGCGGAGGCGGAGCTGCCCCTGCTTCGCCGCGAACGCGAAGATCTTCCGTTTGACGGGGGAGGAGGCGACGCTTTCGCGCACGGCCGAATAGATCTTCTCGTAAACGCGCGGAACCGCTCCGAAGACGGTCGGCTCGAGCTCCACGAGCGCGTCCCGGAGGACCGCCAGGTCGCCGAGATAGGCGATCGTCGAGAGACGGTAGGCGTAGGCGTAGTCGAGCATCCGCTCGAAGACGTGGGAAAGCGGAAGGAAGGAGAGCGCGACCGAGTCCGGCGCGAACCCCACCACCTCGCAGCAGGCCCGCACGTTCGAGACGAAGTTCCCGTGCGTGAGGACCGCCCCTTTCGGCGCGCCGGTCGTCCCCGAGGTGTAGATGATCGTGCACGGGTCGCCGGGGCGGATCCGGCCCCCGCGCATCTCGAAGACGGTGGATCCCATTTCGAGGTTTCCGCGGCCGCGGTCGACGGTCTTCATCCAGCGCTCGCAGCCCGGCTCGTCCGGCGGCTCCGCGTCGATCGCGATCACGTGGTCGAGCGCGGGGCACTCGGCGCGGATCGACCGGATCTTGGCGAGCTGCTCTTCCGTCGAGACGACGACGATCTTCGCGCCGCAATCCTGGAGGAGCGTGACGATCTGGTCGGCGGGGAGCGTCGCGTAGACCGGGACGGAGAGCGCGCCGGCGCACACGATCGCGTAGTCGGTCGTCGCCCATTCCGGACGGTTCTCGGAGAGGATCGCCACGCGATCGCCGGGCTGCATGCCGAGGGCGTTCAGTCCGAGGGAGAGGCATCGCACCGTGAAGCCGAAGTCGCGCGCGGAGATCGACGACCATTGCCCGGGCCCGTCGCGGCGCATCTGGACGGCGTCCTTCCCGGACGCGGCGAGCCTCGTGAAGATGTCGTAGAGCGTCGAAACGTCCGCCATCAGAGATCTCGATTCTATCTCCGGGGCTTTGGAGTGGGCCTGTTCATCGTCCTCGTGGACTTCCGGGACGGCTCGCGATCCGAGCTCCGCGAGTGTCGCGAGCGTCTCCGCGTGCCAGGGGCGCCGGAGTCGTCGAGGGACTTGAGCCCGAGCGACGAAGGCCAGATCACGGAAAGTGTCCTCGCCGGAAAGAACGCGCAGCGCACTTTGGGCGAGCGCCGGCGAGGAGGAGGTCCGTGATCTGAGAGGCAGCAAGCGGTCGAGCGCCTGAGCGCGAGCCGTGCTGCCGAGTTATCCTCCCGCGATGGCGATCGCGCTTCTCCTCGGGACCGCGGCGGCGGCGGCCGGATTCCTCGTGACGTCGTTTTTCGGGTTCGTCGTCGCGGTTCATGGCCCGCACGACCCGATGGTCCGTTATCTGATGACCCGGCACGTCCTCTACGCGATCCCGACGCTCCTCCTTTCGCTCTTTTCGCAGTCGATGGTCCTCTTCTATTTCATCGGTACCGGAAGGCTCGTCAAGGACGAGATCGCGGGATGGACGGAAGAGCGCCGCCGAGGCGTCGTCGCGGCGCTCCGGCGGTTCAAGGCGAGGACGTCCCCTCCGGCGACTTTCGCCATGCTCGCGGCGATCGCCGCTTTCGTTCTCGGCGGCTGGGTGCACACGGCCGTCCCGGGGATCCGGGGGGTCGCCCGAGTGGCCCATCTCTCGGCGAGTGTCGGGGCGCTCTTCATCCATCTCTGGGCGCTCTTCGCCGAGTACCCGATCTTCGTGGAGAACAACCGGCTCATGGCCGATCCCGCGGCGTATGCCGGCGCAACGCCGCCGGCCGGGGCGTGAAGAAGCCCGTCCTCTTCGCGGCGATCGCGACCGTTCCTCTGGCCGCGATCGCGATTCGGGAGTCCTTCCGGCTGTTCGCCGGGTTCTCCGACCCGAAACAGGCCGGTTCGGCCCCTCTCCTCTGGATCTTCGGAGTCTTCGTGACGCTCGTGTTCCTCTGGAGCGGCGCCGTCCTCATCGGCCGCGCGGCGCCGAAAGACCCCTCGAAGCTTCCGTTCGAGGCGACCGCCGCGATCGCGATTGCGGAAGCGAAGAAGCGCCCGCCCGCGCCGCGTTGCCCGTCGTGTGGACGGCCGCGCGTCGTCGAAAGCGCCGCGAAGTGCCTTTACTGCGGGAAAGAGTTCGGGGAGAGCGGGTCGCCGGGCGGGGCCTGACAATACACGAATCCTTGGAGGCGCGACAAACCCGTCCCGTCCGGCGTCGGGGTCGTCGATGCGGCATTTCGTGCTAGATTCCGCCGGTCCGGGCGGCGTAGCTCAGATGGTTAGAGCGGGCGTCTCATAAGCGCCATGTCGGAGGTTCGATTCCCCCCGCCGCCACCACACGTCGGCCGCGCGGCGCGCGCTTCGCGCTGGAACCGCGCCGGCCTCCCAGATCGCGGACCTCCTCGCCTCGGTTACTTCGGCGAGACTTTCCGCGATCTGACCTCCGCGGCTCGGGCAGGAGCCCTCGACCGCTTCGGGGCCACACGAGAGCTTGGGCTCCATCGCGACGCTCGCGGAGCTCGGATCGCGAAACTTCCCGTCCCGCAAACCTCCGGACATGTCATCCCGAGGGCAGCCGGCAGAATGGGCTTGTTCTGCGTGACGGCTCGCCGCCCGGAGCCGTAAACCAGGCGAGGTTGACGCTGATATGACGATCGACACCCGACCGGGTCTCGCATGTTAGTTTCGTAAGGGTGAGGGGCAGACTCAGAGTGACCCCGGCTACCTTCGAGAAGGGCAAATGAAGGTCTCGGCGAGGATCGCATCCGTTCTGGTAATGGCTTGGATCTCGTTGTTCGCCCGCGCGGGGTACGGCGGGCGGGATGCCTGGACGACCTCCTGGTCGATTTTTCCTGCAGTCACCGCCCTCGCGGCGTCTCCGAGCCCGCCCTCTCTCCTGTACGCGGGACTGAATTCGAGTGACGGCGGGGGGTTCCCTTCTGATCTCTATTCGAGTCGCGACGATGGCCTCTCATGGGTTTCGCTGGATCACTTCAACTACAAGAACGATGTTCGAGCGATCGTTGTCGCACCCACGGATCCCGTGACGATCTTTGTCGGAGAATCGGGGGATCTCGTCTATGGGGTGCCGGCGTCGCTGATCCGGAGTGCCGACGAGGGAAAAACCTGGTCTCCCGTCGGTCCCGGGATGCCCTGGGGCGCGGCTCTCGCTATCGATCCGACCGATCCGCAGCGAATCTGGTTGGGATTTGGCGGCGGCCTGTTCGTCAGCGACGATGGCGGTAGCACTTGGGAGCCGCGTGCTGCCCACCTTTTTACCGGAGGCGTTCTGAGCCTGACAATCGATCCCGGGAGGGCTCACGCCGTATTCGTGTCTGGGTACATCGGAGGGGCGTACGGGAGCGCGAAGAGCGACGACGGCGGATCCACCTGGCAGGTCATCGAGCCATTTGCCTGCGGCGGCATCGCGAAGTTCGGCATCACCGCACAGACAGGAACGGTTTACGCGGCCGAGATGTTCGACGGTCCGTGTCAAGCGTTTACTGCGAGCGACGACGGCGGGTTGACCTGGCGAGAATTGACGTTTCCGGCTACGGCGCGATTCGATGAGGCCGGTTTCGGGATCAATCCGACTCTACCGGAGGAACTCGTATGGGCGTCGTCGGATGGGGGCTCGATCAGCAAGGACGGAGGGTCGACTTGGGCGCCGCTCGGCGCGATTGGATCCGAGTGGGCGGGCGGCGTGTACGAGGTCGTATTCAACTCGGGCGGCTCGTCCGTTCACGTCGCCGCAGCAGGCAGGGTATTCGACTATTCCTTTACTCGAATCGTAGGCTTTCCGGCCCGTCCTGCTTCGGTCGTTCGTCACCGCCCATGACCGGTTCTGAATCCTGTCGGCGGTAGCCGACGGTGAGTCCAGCTTCGCTACGGCGGATGCCTCTTTGCCGGGAGACGAGAATTCAACAGCGCCTTCGAGGGGCAATGCTGGTTGCCGCAGGGAGAGGAAGCGCTACCGCGCTAGCCGGTTCGCCGCTATTGCGGCTTGTAGAACGCTTCCACGACCTTGACGATCTCGTCGTCGGCCGACCCTTCGCCCTTCATCTTTCCGGCCATCTCCGCCTCGCCGCGGCAGACCTCGCAGCCGCTCGCGTGGAGGGTCGTGAAGCACGTGAGAAGCGAGGCGTGGTGCAGGTTGGGGCTTTCTTCGCAGCCGCAGAAGCAGTGGATCTTGTCGATCGTCTCGGGATACTTCGAGGCCGCGGCATAGGCCGGCCGGGCTTCCGCATCGGCGTCGGCAAGACTCGAGGGATCGATCGGCGTCCCCTTCTCACGGCAGCCGGAACAGGCGGTCGCTGCAGGTTTCGCGGCATCCTTCGCGGCCGGTGTCGGCGCGGCGGGCGCGCCGGAATTCGGCGCGGCGAGCGCCGTCGAATTCGGCCCGGCGAGCGCCGTCGAATTCGGCGCGGCGAGTCCCGCGAGGGCCGCAAGGCTCAACAAGGCGATCGTACCCAGGGCGAGCTTCATGCGTGCTCCTTCGTCATTTCAACGTCCCGGGTCCGGCCCTTGTTCCAGAAATCGAGAACGGCCGCGTAGAAATTCGCCGCCGTCCGGGACAGCTCGGTCCCCGAGAACCGTTCGGCGCGCTTCCGGGCGGCTTCGGCCATCCCCCTCCGCGGACCCTGGTGCGTCGCGAGAAAATCGAGGGCCGCGGAAGCTTCCCCTTCGTTCCTCGCGACGAACCCCGGGCCCTTGACGATCTCGAAGTCGGCGATGCCGGGAAGATCGAGCACGACCACCGGGAGTCCCGACGCCATCGCTTCGAGTATCGCGCGGTGCCCCTGGTCGGCGCCCGACGCGGTGAAGAGGAACGCGTCCATGGTCCGGTACAATTGCGGAAGGTCCTCCTCCCGATATCCCGCCCCGAAATTGCGCGCGCCGACGCCGAGCTCCGCGGCGAGCTGCCAGAGCCGCTCCTTCGACTCGCCCTTGCCGACGTGGAGCAGGGAAACCCGCGGATCGCCGGTTCCGGCGAGGATCCGGATCGCGGCGTCGTGTCCGCGTCCGGGCGCCATCTTGCCGATCGTCCCGACGACGAAGGCGTCCGTGGAAATTCCGAGAGACGAGCGGACGGCCGGGTCGGCGGGTCCGGGAAAGAATCGTTCGATCTCCGCGACCGGCGAAAAACGCGCGCACGGCGCGGCGGGGCGCACCCGAGCGCAGAAGTCCTTCTGGAGCGCGCCGTTCGAAAAGGCGAATCCGGACGCTCGCCTTCGTCCCCACGGGGAGAGCGCGGACCGGAAACCGTTCTCGTGATGGAAAGAGCGGACGAGAGGGCGGCCCCGGCGGCCGAGCGCCGCCCGCGCGACGAGGTGATCGTGCGAGGAGTGGCTGTGGACGACGTCGAACGGCTCCCGGGAGAGGAGACCGTCGAGCGCGGAAACGTCGTCGAGGAAGTCGCCGGGGCGCCGCCCCGGAGAGAGCGCCGGCCGCGCCCAGCCGCGGTCCGCGAGCCGGGAGGCGAGCGGCGAGTCCCGGGCGATCGCGATCTCGGCCTCGATCCCGGAAGCCCGCATCGCTTCGACCTGCGCGACCGCGACCGCGGCCGGGCCGGTCCATTTCGTCCCCGCCGTGAGGTGGAGCACACGCATCGAGGCGGGATTGTAATGGGCGCGGTCCATGACAGCCGAACAACTGGCTGAAGTCGTGTATTGTTGCGATATTCGGCCCCCGGGGAAGCCGCCAGCGGTCGAGCGCCAAATGGAGTCGCGAGCGAAGCGAGTCTCCCCGCGACCTCTCCCATGGGGAGAGGATGCCGCGTACTCGCGGCAGGCGAGGGGTCCGGCAGGTGGCGCGAGCCGTGCGGCCGTTGATAGACTCCGCGCCGTGCCGGTCGATCCAGAGCTCCTCGCGATCCTCGTCTGCCCGAAAACGAAGGGCCCGCTGGAGAAGATCCCGCTTCCGGCGGACGTTCGCGAGTCTCTCGTCGAGCGATACCGCGAGAAGTTCCGGGGCGAGACGCCCGTCGTCGAAGAGGGCCTGTTTTCCCCCCGGGCCGGGCTCGTCTATCCGATCGTCTCCGACATCCCGGTCATGCTGATCGACGAGGCGCTCCCCGCTTCCGCCGTCGGGCGGTGAGCGCGGCGGCGGCGGGGACGCTCTCCGCGCCGCGGCGCTGGCTCTTCCCGGTCCTCCTCGCGCTCGCTTTCTGCAGCTCCGCGATCGCGGTCGCGAACGTGCTCCTGGGGATCGCGCTGCTTCTCTGGGGGCTCGCGCTTCGCAAGGAGGGGCGGTTCGCGGAGGCGTTCGACGGGGACGTCGTCTTCTGGCTCGGCGCCTTCGTCGCGTTCGGAATCGCGTCCGCCGTGTTCTCCCTGCATCCGGGGCGGAGCCTCGTCGGCACGAAGGGCTATTTCACGTTCCTGCTTCTCCCGATGTTCGCCGACGGAATCGAAACCGACCGCCACCTACGCGCTCTCGTCGCCGCGCTCGGCGCCGCCGCCGCGGTCCTCGCCGGGATCGGGCTCTGGCAGTACCTGCACGGCGCGAATCGCCTCTCCGACCGCATCGAGGCGACGCTTTCCCACTACATGACGTTTTCGGGGCTCCTCGTCGTGGTCTGTCTGCTCCTGCTCGGCGTCGCGCTCGAGGGAGGACAGGGGAGGATCGCGTCGGCCGCGATCGCGACGCTGCTCGCGGGCGTGATCCTCCTGACGTTCACCCGGAACGCCTACGTGGGCCTGTTCGTCGCCGCGATCCTGTATCTCGCGCTCCGCCGGCCGCGATGGCTCGCCGCGGCGCCCGTCGCCGCCGCGGCGCTCTACGCGGCGGCGCCGGCGGCGATCCGCGCGAGAATCCTGTCGACCTTCGATCCCGCCGATCCGACGAATCGCGACCGCCTCGACATGGCGGTCGCCGGTTTCCGCATGATCCGCGACCATCCCGTCTTCGGGCTCGGGCTCACGCTCGTCAAGCCCTACTATCCGCTCTACCGCGTGCCCACGGCGGTGCGCTGGCGCGTTCCGCACCTGCACGACAACGTCCTCCAGATCGCCGCGGAATCGGGACTCTTCGCGGCCGCCGCCTACGTCGCGATCCTCGCGTGCTTCTTCCGCGTCTGCCTGCGGCGGCTTCGCGCCGAGACCGACCGGAGCCGTCGCGGCGTCCTCGCGGGGGCCTTCCTGGCCGTCGTCGGGATCTCGGCGGCGGGGTTCTTTGAATACAATTTCGGCGACGTCGAGGTCCTGATGACCACTCTCATCGTGATGGCGATCCCGTTCTCGCGCGCGTTCTCCCGGGCCGGCGAAGCGGCCGGGAGCGCGGAGCGAGCGTGAGCGATCTGCGGCAGGGAGAGCTCGGGTTCGCCGCGCCGGTCTACGGCGTCGGCCAGCTCCTCGCCGAAGTGTCGTCGGCGCTCTCGACCGGATGGCGGCGAGTCGCGGTCGCCGGTCAGGCCTGCGAGGTCCGGCGCTACTCGTCGGGCCACGTCTACTTCGCGCTGAAAGACGCGACCGCGAAGCTTCCCGCGGTGCTCTGGCGCACCGACGCCCTCCGCCTGCCGTTCCAGCTCGAGGAAGGGATGGAGGTCGTCGCGACGGGAACGCTCTGCCTCTATGCGGCGCGCGGGCAGTTCCAGATGCAGGTGCTGGCGCTCCAGCCGGTGGGAGTCGGAGCGATGCAGCTCGCGCTCGACCAGTTGAAGCGACGCCTCGCCGCGGAAGGGCTGTTCGACGCGGAGCGCAAACGCGCGCTCCCGTTCCTTCCCCGGCGGATCGGCATCGTGACTTCGCCGGAGGGCGCGGCGATCCGCGACATCCTCAACGTGCTGCGCCGCCGGCACCGGGACCTTCACCTGACGATTTTTCCCGCGCGCGTGCAGGGGGAGGGCGCCGTCTCCCAGATGATCGAGGGATTGCGCGGGCTCGCCCGGCTCGGATGCGACGTGATCGTGCTCGCGCGCGGCGGCGGCTCCGCGGAAGACCTCGCCGCGTTCAACGACGAGCGCCTCGCCCGGGCGCTCGCGGCGTGTCCGGTGCCGACCGTCTCCGCGGTGGGCCACGAGACCGACTGGACGATCGTCGACTTCGTCGCGGACCTGCGGGCGCCGACGCCGTCGGCGGCCGCCGAGCTCGTCGTCGGCGCGAAGGTGGAGATCGTCCGCCGGGTCGCGCAGGCGCGCCGCGGTCTCGGCCTCCTCGCGCGCCGACGGCTCGCCGAAGCGCGCGGCCGGGTGGGGCGGGCGGTCTCCGCCGAGGCGCTCGTGCGTTTCCGCTACGTCCTGCTCCGCCGCCGCGATCGTTTCGACGCCGCGCGGGGGGCGATTCTCGACCTCGTCGCTTCGCGGCCGAAGGCTCTTGCCGAGAGGCTCGCGAGGGCGGCGGAGGGCCTGGCGGGGGTGCGGCGGCTCCTGCAGATCGAGCGACGGCGCGATTCGGCCCGGCGGCTGGACTCCGCGCTCCGCGCCGCCATGCGCGGATCGGCGGCGGCGTCGCGGGGGCGGCTCGCCGCCGCGGCGGGAAGGCTCCGTGCGCTCGATCCGCTCGCGATCCTGTCGCGCGGCTACGCCGTCGTCTATCGCGAAGCGTCCGCCGTTCCCGTCCGCGACGCCGGCAGCGTGGCGGCCGGCGACCGGCTGCGGATCCGCGTCGCTCGCGGCGAGATCCGCGCCTCGGTGACCGAAGGAGGAAAATCGTGAAGAAACCGCCCATGAGCTTCGAGAAGGCGCTCGACCGCCTCGAGGCGATCGTCGAAAAGCTGGAGGGGGAAGAGCTCGGCCTCGACGCCTCGCTCGCGCTCTTCGAAGAAGGGATCGGACTGTCCCGCGTCTGCCAGGAGAAGCTCTCCGAGGTCGAGAGACGCGTGGAGATCGTCCTGAAGGACGCCGGGGGCCGGTACGCGACCGCGCCGTTCGGCGGCGAGGAGGAGGTCCCGGAAGGCGCCGCCGGCGGGGAAACGGAGAGCGAAGCGGACGGCGGGGAGTGAGCGGGGAGTTCCTCTCCCGCTGGCGCGAACGGGTCGACGGCGCGCTGGACGACCTCCTCCCTTCCGACTCGACGTGGCCCGCGACCCTTCACCGCGCGATGCGCTACTCCGTGATGGCAGGAGGCAAGCGCCTGCGGCCGGTCCTCGCCCTCGCCGCCGCGAACGGCTGCGGAGGAGACCTGGAAGCCATCCTTCCCGCCGCCTGCGGGATCGAGATGATCCACACCTACTCGCTGATCCACGACGATCTCCCGGCGCTCGACGACGACGACTGGCGGCGCGGGGTCCCGACGTGCCACAAGCAGTTCGGCGAGGCGACGGCGATCCTCGCGGGCGACGCGCTGCTGACGCACGGTCTGGAATGTTTCTCCGTGCATCCGTCGGACCCGAGATACGACGGCGTTCGCGCGCGGACCGCGGCCGCGGTCGCCGCCGCGATCGGAACGCGAGGAATGATCGGCGGCCAGATGGAAGACATCGAGGCGGAGCGGGAGAGTCCGACGGGCGACCGGTCGCTCGCCCGTCTCGAGCGGATCCACGCGCACAAGACCGGGGCGCTCATCCGCGCCTCGCTCGCCGTCGGGGGAATCCTCTCGTTCGCGGACGACGCCGTGCTCGCGCTCCTCGACCGGTACGGTCAGGCGCTCGGCCTCGCGTTCCAGATCAAGGACGATCTCCTCGACGTCGAATCGACCCGGGAAGAGCTCGGCAAGGCCGCGGGGAAGGACTCCGCGCACGGGAAGATGACGTTCCCCGGGCTTCTCGGGATCGAGGAATCGCGGCGGCGTCTCGCCGGAACGATCGACGACGCCGCCGCCGCCGCCGCCGGGCTCGAGCGCGGCCCGGGCCCGCTCGGCGAGCTGGCCGCGTTCGTCGCCTCGCGGAAGAGCTGACGCCCGGCGCCGCGCGGCGGCGCGCCGTTCATCCGCAATTCATCTTCTCCGGCGTCTCGTCGGCGGCGAGGGACCCGCCGGGACCGCGACCGGCGCTATAGAATCGAGGGAGATGCTCGAATCGATCCGTTCCCCGCTCGACCTGAGAAGGCTGCCCGAGGAGGACCTCCCGAAAGTCGCCGTGGAAATCCGCGAATTCCTTCTCGACCGCCTGTCGAAGACCGGCGGCCATCTCGCTTCCAGCCTCGGCGCGGTGGAGCTCACGATCGCGCTGCACTACGTCTTCGACACGCCCGTCGACCAGATCGTGTGGGACGTCGGCCACCAGACTTACCCCCACAAGGTCCTGACCGGAAGGCGCGAGCGCTTCGCGACGCTCCGCCAGAAGGGAGGGATCTCGGGCTTCACCTCCCGCGAGGAGTCGGAGTACGACGCCTTCAACGCGGCGCATGCTTCGACCGCGATCTCGGCCGCGCTCGGGATGGCGATCGCGCGGGATTTGAAGAAGGAGGACTTCCACGTCGTCGCCGTCGTCGGTGACGGCGGGCTGACCGGCGGGATGGCGATGGAAGGATTGAACCAGGCGGGGTATCTCAACCGCCGGTTCCTCGTGATCCTCAACGACAACGAGATGTCGATCTCCCCGAACGTCGGCGCGATGTCCGGGTACCTGAACCGGATCGTGTCGGGGCAGATCTACGCGAAAGTCCGCGACGAGACCGAGCGGGTCCTCGAAAAGATCCCTCTCGTCGGCGACCGTCTCCTCCACGTCGCGCGCGAGGTGAAGGACGCCGCCAAGAAGGCGCTCGTCCCCGGCATGCTCTTCGAGGACCTGGGTTTTCGCTACGTCGGCCCCGTCAACGGCCACTCTCTCCCGGCGCTCCTTTCCGCGCTTCGGGCGGTCAAGGACGCCGATCATCCCGTGCTGCTCCACGTCCGGACGATCAAGGGAAAGGGCTACGCGATCGCGGAGAGCGATCCGGTCAAGTGGCACGGGGCTTCCCCGTTCGCCGTCGCGACCGGCGAGTCCCCGAAGAAAGAAGCCGCCGCGCCGCCGCCGCCCTCCTACACGTCCGTTTTCGGCCGCACCCTGGTCGAGCTCGGCGAGAAGGATCCGCGGATCGTCGCGATCACCGCGGCGATGCCCGAGGGGACCGGTCTCGACAAATTCGCGAAGCGTTTCCCGGACCGGTGCTTCGACGTCGGCATCTGCGAGCAGCACGGCGTGACGTTCGCGGCCGGGCTCGCCACACAGGGGATGAAGCCGGTCGCGGCGATCTACTCGACGTTCCTCCAGCGCGCCTACGACCAGATCTTCCACGACGTCTGCCTGATGGACCTGCCGGTCGTCTTCTGCCTCGACCGGGCGGGGCTCGTCGGCGCGGATGGACCGACGCACCACGGCGCGTTCGACCTCACGTATCTGCGGGTCTTTCCCAACATGCACGTCGCGGCGCCCAAGGACGAGGACGAGCTGAGGCACCTTCTCGCGACGGCATTCACGGTCGGGCATCCCGTCGCCCTCCGGTATCCCCGCGGGGAAGGGGAAGGCGCCGCGATGGAGGGGCCGCCGCGGATCCTGCCGATCGGAAAGGCCGAGGTCCTGCGGCGCGGACGGAGCGGCGCGATCTGGGCGATCGGAAACCGGGTGATGCCGGCGTTCCGCGCGGCCGAGCGGCTCGCCGCGGAAGGAGTCGATCTGAGTGTCGTCAACGCCCGCTGGGTGAAACCCCTCGACCACGACGCGATCGCCGAGACGATCCCGTCCGGCTCGAAGCTCGTCACCGTCGAAGACCACGCGATCGCCGGCGGATTCGGATCGGCCGTCTCGGAAGCGCTCGCGGAGATGAAGATCGAGGAGGTCGAGCACGTCCTTCTCGGCATCCCCGACCGGTTCGTCGCGCATGCGACCCAGAAGGAGCAGTGGCGCGAGGTGGGGATCGACGAGGAAGGGATCGTTTCCGCCGCGCGGAAGCTCTTCGGCGCGAAGGTGTCCCGTCCGGTCGCCATTTCCCGGGAGGGCTGAGGCGCTACGCTCCGGGGAGCGCCGTCCCGTTCACGCCGGCGTCGACCGGTTGCGTCTCCCGAGCCCCGGGCCTGTCCGCGTCTCCGCGGCAACCGGCGTTCGCTCGCCGGGTTTCTAAGTCGGGCGCAGCCGTCGCCGGATGGCCGGTAGAATGGCGTCGGAAGGAGTCGAACGCCATTTCCCTGTCCCGACGCTTCGCCGCGCTCGTCCTCCTTGCCTCGTCGACCGTGCTCGGCGCGGCCGAGCCCGCCTCGGTCCAGTCGCGCATCGACGCCGGCTGGCAGGCTCAGCGCCGCTGGGCCGCCCTCTCGGCCAACGGCTCGTTCGTCTATGACTTCGCGCTCAAGGCGTGGAACGGCGCCGGGAAGCTCAAGGAATCCTTCACGCGGGTCGTGCGCGTCTCCAATCGCGGGGAAGATCACCGCTCGGAGATCCTCTCGGCGACGAAAGACGGGCGCGACGTCACCGAGGAGGCCCGGGCCGACGAAGCGAAATCGCCGCGCCCGAAGACGAACGAGAAAGACGACTTCCCCTCGCCGTTCGATCCGATCTACCGCGATCGTTATGCGTTCTCCGAGGAGATCGCTCCCGGCGGAGGGACGGTCCTGACGTTCCATCCCCGAAACGAATTCGAGGGGGCGATCGAGGGAACCGTGCGCTACGATCCGGCGGGCGCGGTCCGGCGCGCCGACTTCGCGCCGGCGAAGAAGCCGCGCTTCACGCGGCAGCTCGCGTTCACGGTCATCATCGGCGAGAAGGGCTATCCGGAACGGGTCGAAGCGAGCGGGGAGATCTCCCTCGTCGTGTGGAAGAGGAAGTTCGAGTCGACGCTCCTCCTGCGCGACGTTCGGGAGGGGGAGGCACGATGATCAACGGCATCGATACCCACATGGTGACGACCGGCAACGATCTTCCGGGATATCGAATCACCCGCACGATCGGCCTCGTGCGCGGCATTGTGGTCCGGTCGAGGAGCGTCGTCGGGACGATCGGCGCATCCCTGCAGACGTTGATCGGCGGCAACATCACGCTCTTCACCGAGCTCTGCGAAAAGACGCGGGAAGACGCCTACGAGCTGATGCTCAAGCACGCCGCCGAACGGGGCGCCAACGCGATCGTCGGAATGCGCTACGACGCCAACGAGGTGATGCAGGGGGTCACGGAAGTTTTGGCGTACGGGACCGCCGTGACCGTCGTTCCGGAATGACAAGCGCGCCGATACATCGAGCCGGCCGGGCGCATGACACGTCGGCCTCGCGCGCGCCGCTTCGCGGCTGGAACGCTGCGGCCTCCCACATTGCGGACCTCCGGAGGGAATGTCATCCCGAGGAGCGAAGCGACGAGGGATCTCGGTCGACCGAGGTCCTTCGCTTCGCTCAGGAGAGAGCGCTTCGCGCGCAGGAAGATGCGCGCTTTGCGCTCACACTCTCCGCGATGTGGCCTCCGCGGCTCGCCCTCTCGGCTCGACCGCTCCGGCGCCCGATGCGGGACGCCGGCCTTTCAAGTCCGTCGTCAGGGTCTTCAGCTATCCCGGCGGGCTCGCGTCTCGGCGCGCCTCGCACGCGGGTCCGGTGCGCGGCCGTGTCCGCCTTTTCGGCCGTACTCACGACGGTCGCGATGTCCGGGTCAGCACAAGCACTGCCCCCAGGGAAGCCCGCCGTCCCGCCCGCTCCCACGCGCGCCGCCGTCGAGATCGCCGGGCAGGAGCGCGCGTTCGCCCGGATGTGTGTCGAGAAAGGGATGCGAACCTCGTTCACCGCGTACTTCGCGCCGGATGCGATCGATTTCGAGCCGCTGCCGACTCCCGCGGCGGCGGCCCTCCCGAAGAATCCGGACGGCAGCGCCTCATTCACCCTCGACTGGGAGCCCTGGATCGCGGACGCGTCGGCCGCGGGCGACCTCGGGTGGGACACCGGACCCTACGTGATCACGGACCGCTCCGCAAAGAAGAACCCGCCGCGCCACGGCTGGTTCCTTTCAGCCTGGCGCCGTCAACCCGACGGCCGCTGGAAGGTGGCGCTGGACGTCGGGACGACGGCGCCGGAGCCGCCGGGTGCGCTCCGGCCGACGGCGCTTGCCGCGTTTCCTTTCGTCGGATCGCGGCCCCCTCGCCTGCCCTCGGCTTCGAACATGCGTCGGGAAACCGCCGCGTTACTGGAGCGCGACCGACTCTCCGCGAAGGCTTCCGGCGATGCGCTGTGGCTGCCCGAGGCGCGCCGCCATCGCGACGGGGAGATGCCGTCGATCGGGGGCGCCCGCCCGGAGCCGTTCGCGACGTTGCCGTCCGGCGGCGGCGTGGCCCTCTCCGGAGACCTCGGGTACACGTACGGAAGCTACGCGCTCGCGTCCGGCGAGAAGGGATACTACGCGCGCGTGTGGAAGATGACCGAGGGCGGCGACTGGAAGCTCGCCGCGCAGGTCGAGAAGCCACTTCCTCCCGAAGTGAAGTGACGCGGCGCCCGGGCTTCGTCCGGCGAACGGCGAAGGCCTTCCTGCCCCTTCCGTCGGCCTCGCGCGCGCCGCTCCGCGGCTGGAACGCTGCGGCCTCGCAGATCGCGGACCTCCTCGCCTCGGTTACTCAGCGAGACTTTCCGCGATCTGACCTCCGCGGCTCGCCTTCTCGGCTCGACCGCTTCGGCGCCCCGCTTGAGAAACCGGGGTGCGCCTCGAGGTGCCCCGACGTTGGGGACCAACCGCTGGGTCAAGCAGCAGGTGCGCGAGACGCGAGCGAGACGGGATTGCGGGTCGCCCGCGAGATCCCGAGGCAAACCGGGGCGTATGTCGCGCCCGCGGGCGGTGGGCACGCGCCCGTCCGGCTCGATGCATTCGCCGCCCTTACTTGAGGTGTTCCTTCTTCCAGCGCATCGCCATCAGTATCCGATTCCGTCCGCTCGGGTGGTCGAAGAACAGGACCTCTTCGAGCTTGCCAGGATCGAGCTTCCGGTATTCGCCGAGATGCAGCGCCGCCTGCGCCATCCCGTCCGGCTGTCCGGAGGCGTTCAGGCCGAAAATGTCGGCTTCCGCTTCCTGGCTCCGGATGAACGAGTTGAAGACGGGCGTGATCGCGAAGAAGTAGGCGGAGATCAGGAGAACGAAGAGGGGGAGCCCGGCGAGATCCCCCACGGAGGCGATGCGCCACGCCGCCTCGCGCCGCACCCGGATCTTCTCGAAGCTCCACTGCACGAACGCGAAGCCGACGACGATCATCAGCCCGATGCCGACGATTCCGTTGTAGACGTGATGGAGCACGTAATGGCCCATTTCGTGCCCCATGACCATCTCGATCTCGGGAAGCGAGCCGCGCTTGAGCAGGTTGTCGTTCATCGAGATCCGCTCCGTGCCGAGGAAGCCGCTCACGTTGGCCGACATGCGCTTGGACTGGCGCGACGCGTCGAACTCGTACACGTCGTGGACCTCGATTCCGTTGGCGCGCGCCATGGAGAGGATCGGGTCCCGCACTTTCGGGTCGTCGAGCTTCTTGTAGGTGTTGAAGAGCGGGGCGACGTACACCGGTCCGACGAGGATCCCGAAGATCAGCACGCCGACCGCCGCCAGCGAGCCCCAGAGCCACCAGGCGCGCCGGGCGCGGCGCAGGACGCCGTAGAGGACGATCATCGCGATCGCGCCGAAGACGAGGTCCACCAGGAACGCCTTGATCTGATCTCCCATCCAGGGACCGAACGTCTGGTTCGCAAGCCCGTACTGGTGTTCGCGGAAGAATCCTTCGTAGACGGTGAGCGGGAACAGCACGATGGACGTGAAGACGACGTACTGACCCCAGTAGAGCGCCGTCTGGATCGGCTTGCGCCGGCTGGTCCTCTCCGCGAGGTCGCGCATCCGGACGGAGAGGCCGCTCGAAAGCAGGAGGATCGACACGACGGCGCCCGCGAGGAAGTCCCAGAGGATGAGCCAGTACCCTCCCTCGAAATACGCGTCGGTGCGGGCGCGCTGGTCGGCGGGGACGCTCGCGAGGTAGGCGCGCGTCGCGGATTCCGCGTCGAACGTCGTCGAATCGCGAGTCGACGAAACCCCGATCGCGGCCGGCGATGGGGCCGGGGAAGACGTCCGGGCGCGCGCGCCGGCGGCCATCGACGCCAGAAGGACGAGAGTCACCGTCACGGGTTTGCGCATGTCGACCTCCGGCTCGCCGATGAGTACGCGGCGAATCGAGATTTGTTTCCGCGGTCGTCCGGTAGAATCGCGCCATGATCCCATTTTTCCCGCCATTCCGCTCGACGGCTCGCGATCGGGACACCGCTTCCTTGACCGCCTCGCTCTCCGCCCGGTGACGATGCGGGCGGCCGTCCAGACGAGCCTCGGAACGATGGATCTGCGCGACGTCCCCCGGCCGTCGGCGGGACCGGGCGAGGTCGTCGTTCGGGTGCGCGCCGCGCTCACGTGCGGGACGGATCGGAAGATCCTCGACCGGGGGCACGTCCGGTTCGCGCCGCCCCTCGTCATGGGCCACGAATTCTCGGGCGACGTGGCGGAGGCGGGCGAGAACGCCCGGTTCGCGCCGGGCGAAGCGGTCGCCGCCGGGATCTCCGGGCCGTGCGGCGAATGCGAGGCGTGTCTCTCGGGATCGGAGAATCGCTGCGACGCGGCGTCGCAGGCCTTTGCGTGGGGGGCGTTCGCGGAATACGTCCGGATCCCGGCGGCCGTCGTGGCCCGGAACCTCCACCGGAAGCCGCCGACGCTATCGTACGAGGCGGCGGCGCTCCTCGATCCTTTCGCGTCGGTGGTCCACGGCTGGAACCGGCTCGTCGGGCCGCCCGAAGACCTTCTCGTCGTCGGCACCGGGGCCATCGGACTGCTGTGGATCGCGCTCGCGAAGGCGCGCGGCGTCGGCCGGATCTCGGCGGTCGGGCGCGGAGACGATCGCCGTCGGCTCGCCGAATCCTGGGGAGCGCGTCTGACGGCGCCCGGCTCGGACGCGCGTGCCGCCACGGTCGTCGAGTGCGTCGGAACGCCCGAGGCGTGGCGCGAAGCGTTCGATCGCGCGCTTCCCGGAGGCGAGGTCCTGTTCTTCGGCGGCTGCGCGCCGGGGGCGGAGATCGCGCTCGACGCCGCGAGGATCCACTACGGCGAGGTGCGGGTGGGGGGCGCCTTCCATTACCGCCCGAGCGACGCGGCCGAGGCGCTCGCGCTCCTCGCCGCCGGGGCGATCGACCCGGCGCCGCTCTTCTCCGGCGAAGGAACCCTTTCCGATCTCCCCGCGTTCTTCGACCGGATGCGGCGCTCCGAAGGCATCAAGTACGTGGTGCGGCCGTGATCGTCTTCGGCACGGATCCGGAAGGAAAGCCGGAGCTCTCCGAGCGCGACGTCCCCGAGATCGGGCACGGGGAGGCGCTGGTCAAGGTCGCGGCGTGCGGCATCTGCACGTCGGACACGCTCGACTGGTACCTGAAGAAGAAGTCCCCGACGGTCATCGGCCACGAGCCCGCGGGAACGATCGTCGGTCTGGGAGGGACGGTCGGGCACCTGGCGCTCGGCGACCGCGTCTTCGTCCACCACCACGCGCCGTGCCTCGCCTGCCGGTTCTGCCGGCGCGGCCGCTACGTGCTGTGCGAGACGTGGAAGGGGACGCGGCTGGATCCGGGAGGGATGGCGGAATACGTGCGTGTCCCGGAAACGAACCTGTCGCGCGACACGCTGAAGATCCCGGACGCCCTCCCGATCGAAGCGGGATGCCTCGTGGAACCGCTCGCGACGGTGGTCAAGGCTTTTTCGCGCGGGCGGTTCGTGTCGGGCATGTCCATCCTCGTGATCGGGCTGGGAGTGATGGGCCAGATCGCGGTCGCGCTCGCCCGACGTCTCGGCGCATCGCGGATCTTCGCCTCCGACCGGGTGAAGGAGCGGCTCGATTACGCGGAACGCTTCGGGGCGGACGAGGTGATCGACGTCGGAAGGCGTCCCGCATCGTCGGTCGTCGCCCTTCGCACGGGCGGCGCCGGGGTCGACTTCGTCTTCGTCGGCCCCGGCTCGATTTCGGCGATGGAGGAGGGGATCGCCTGCGCCGGGCCCGGCGCGTCGGTCGTCTTCTTCACCATGACGGAGCCGGGCAAGCGCCTGCCGATCGAGCCCAACGCGCTCTATTTCCGAGAGATCGACCTCATCCCGTCGTATTCCTGCGGGCCGGAGGACACGCGGGAAGCGCTGAACCTGATCGTCGAGGGAGGGTTTCCGTGGCGGCAGCTCATCACCCACCGGTTCCCGCTCGCGCAGGCGCCGGAAGCGTTCCGGAAGGTCCAGCAGGCGACTGACGCCTTGAAAGTGATCGTGGAGTTTCCGGCGTGAGACTGTTCCGGCGCAGCGCCCCCGATTCCGGAAGACCCGTGCGCGTTCACGTTGGCGCGGGGCAGCGTCATCTGGACGGTTGGATCAATGTCGACAACCAGGCTCTGCCGGGTGTGGACCGGGTTCTCGACGTGCGCAGAGGGCTTCCTTTCTCGAACGTCTCGGCGATCTTCGCGGAGCACTTTCTCGAGCACCTCGCCCTCGACGACGGGATGGCGTTCCTCCGGGCCTGCCGGAAGGTCCTGCGCCCGGACGGCATCTTGCGCCTGTCGACGCCGAATCTGGCCTGGGTCGTTGCCTCGCATTACCGGCTCGACGAGTCGCTGCCTCCGGACCAGGGGCTGTTCGATTGTCTTCGCACGAACCGGGCTTTCCACGCGTGGGGGCATCAGTTCCTCTACAACCGCCTGGCTCTGACGCTCGCGCTGCGGGCGGCCGGCTTCGAGACGGTCGATTTTCTCGCTTACGGAGAGAGCCCGCATCCGGAGCTCCGCGGACTCGAGGGGCACGAAAAGTCCGACGACTATCCGGGGCTGCCGCACGTTCTCGTCGCGGAAGCGGCCGGAACCACGGACCGGCCCGCGCCGCTACCCGAGGCCTGGCTCGCGGAGTTCCGCCGGGACCTCGGGTCGCGCTGACTCAGCCGAGCTCGACCCTCCGCAGCCGCAGGGCGTTCCCGATCACGGACACCGAAGAAAGGCTCATCGCGGCCGACGCGATCATCGGCGAGAGCAGCAGCCCGAAAACCGGATAAAGCGCGCCCGCGGCGAGCGGAATCCCGACCGCGTTGTAGACGAACGCGAAGAAGAGGTTCTGGCGGATGTTCCGCATCACGGCGCGGGAGAGCCCCACGGCGCGCACGATCCCGCGGAGATCTCCCCGGACGAGCGTGATGCCGGCGCTCTCGATCGCCACGTCGGTGCCCGTTCCCATCGCGATCGAGACGTCCGCCTGCGCGAGAGCGGGCGCGTCGTTGATGCCGTCGCCGGCCATCGCGACGACCCGTCCCTCACGCTGGAGGCGCATCACCGTTTCCCGCTTCTCGTCGGGGAGGACGCCGGCTTCCACGGAGTCGATCCCGGCGCGCCGCGCGGCCGCTTCCGCCGCCGGGCGGGCGTCGCCGGTGACCAGACGCACGGCGAGCCCGGCCCGCCGGAGCGCGTCGATGGCGGTTTTCGCCGATTCCTTCAGCGGGTCGGCGACCGACACGACGCCGGCCGGACGCCCGTCGACGGCGACGAAGAGGACGGTTTCCGCTTCCCGCTCTCGCGGAACGGCGAGGGGCTCGAGCGGCGAGGCGTCGAAGGATAGCTCCGCGAAGAGCGCGCGGTTGCCGACGGCGACCCGGCGGCCCTCCGCTTCTCCCTCGATTCCCTTGCCGGTGATCGAGCGGAACTCCGTCGCCTCGCCGGGAACGAGCTCGCGTCGCGCCGCCTCCGCTCCGAGCGACGCCGCGAGCGGATGTTCGCTCGCGCGCTCGAGGGCGGCGGCGAGCCGCAGGATCTCGTTCGGCGCGAATCCGGGAAGGGCTTCGACTGCCGACACGCGCGGCTTTCCTTCCGTCAACGTGCCGGTCTTGTCGAGCAGGATCGTGTCCACCTTCCCGAGGGTCTCCAGAGCCGCGGCGTCGCGGACGAGGACGCCCGCCCGGGCGCCGCGTCCGGTGCCCACCATGATCGACATCGGCGTCGCGAGGCCGAGCGCGCACGGGCAGGCGATGATGAGCACGGCCACCGCGTTCACGAGGGCATACGCGAAACGGGGGGCCGGGCCGACGAGAGCCCACGCCGCGAACGTGATTCCGGCCGCGAGCACGACGCCGGGAACGAACCAGCCGGCGACGCGGTCGGCGATGCGCTGGATGGGCGCCCGGCTCCGCTGCGCCGAGACGACGGAGCGGACGATCCGCGCGAGGAGCGTCCCGTCGCCGACGCGATCGGCGCGCATGACGACCGCGCCCGTGCCGTTGATCGTGCCGGTCCGCACCTCGTCGCCCGCCGTTTTTTCGACGGGCACGGGCTCCCCCGTCAGCATGGACTCGTCGATCGAGGTCCGTCCCTCGAGGACGACGCCGTCGGCGGGGACGCGCTCTCCCGGCCGGATGCGCAGGCGGTCGCCGGCGGCGATGGCCTCGACGGGGACGTCCTCCTCGCGGCCGTCGGCGACGCGGCGCGCGGTTTTCGGGGCGAGCGCGAGGAGCTCCCGGATCGCGCCCGTCGTGCGCGCCCGGGCCGCCAGCTCGAGCACCTGACCCAGGAGGACGAGCGTCGTGATGACGGCCGCGGGCTCGAAGTAGAGCGGGAGCCGGCCGTGCTCGCGGAAGGAATCGGGGAACATGCCGGGAGCAAGGAGCGCGGCGAGGCTGTCGAGATACGCCGCGCCGGTTCCGATCCCGATCAGCGTGAACATGTTCGGCGCGCGATTCACTATAGACCGCCGGGCGCGCGCGAAGAACGGGGCGCCGCCCCAGAGGACGACCGGGGTCGCGAGGGCGAACTGCAGCCATCCGGAACCGGCGTGGGCCATCGAGAGGACGAGGAGCGGCGCGGTCAACGCGAGCGAGATCCAGAACCGGCGCGACATCGAGACGAGCTCGGGGTCCGCCGCGTCGTCGAGCGTGATTTCGACCGGCTCGAGCGCCATGCCGCAGATCGGACAGATCCCGGGCCCGGCCTGCCGGACTTCCGGGTGCATCGGGCAGGTGTAGACCTCACCTCCGTGCCCTCTCCCGCCTTCGCCCGAGGCTTCGGCGTGGCGATGCTCCCGTCGGAGAGGCGGAGCCGGAGGAACGGCCGCGCCGACGTATCTCTCCGGATCGCGGCGAAACGCCTCGGCGCATTCGGCGCGGCAGAAGAAGTACGTCTTCCCGGCGTGTTCGACCTTCGCGGCGGCGCGGACAGGATCGACGGTCATTCCGCACACGGGATCGCGTTCCCCGGCAGCGGGCATGGGGGGAAGTGTCCCGAGAGACGGAAGCGATGCGGCGGGCCGAGGTGGAGGGGGAGCGAGGTAGCGCTCCGGGTCCGCGTGGAACTTCGAGGCGCACCCCGCACTGCAGAAGAAGTACGCCTTCCCGGCGTGGGTCTCGCGCGCCGGCAGACCTTCCGGGTCGACGGTCATGCCGCAGACGGGGTCGACGGCGTTTTTCATCGGCTTTTCCAGCCCCGCTTTTTCGTCAGAGGCCGATTTCCCCCGCGATCGGCTTCAGCGCCTCGATCAGGAAGGCGACGTGCTCCGCGAGGGGACGCCCGACGGCTTCGGCGCCGCCGTAGACGTAGGAGCGATCGACCGAGCGGGCGAACGCCTTGTCCTTGACCTTCTTGACGACCGACTCGACCGGCAGGTCCGCGAGCTTCTTCGTGGGGCGGACCTTCACGCAGGCGCCGATGAACCCGACGGTCTCGTCGCACGCGTAGATCGACTTCTTGAGCGGCGTGTCGCGCGGGATCTTCATGTAGTCGGCGTGGGAGCAGATCGCCTCGACGATCTCCTCCGGAAAGCCGCGCTCGCGGAGGATTCGGCCGCCGACGTGCAGGTGGGTCTCCTCCGTCGGGTTCTGTTCGTAGTCGAAGTCGTGCAGGAGGCCGACGATTCCCCAGGTCTCGACGCGCGCCGGGTCGGTCTCGCCGAACCAGGCGGCGTAGGCGCGCATCGCCTCCTCGACCGCGCGGCCATGTTTGCGCAGGGCGTCGGACCGGGTGAATTCGAAAAGGAGGCTTTCTGCGTCGGCGCGTGTCGGCATCTGTGGATGATAGCTGGCGCGACGATACGGATCGTTATGCGGACCCGACGGCGCCGCCCGCGGGCTCAACGTACGCCCCGGTACGCCTTGCCCGCGGGCCGGCCCCGCCGGGCCCACCTTCCAACCCGTCTCGGCGCGCCTCGACCTCCTCCCGTAATTCACTGCCGAGAAAGAGCTTCGAGGCGCTTCGCCGGAATCGAGCCATAGCGATGCCTCCATGAGGGTGGACTGCAGCGTAGGAACATCGGACAGGCGGTGCACATGGAACTGTGCAATTTACGCCTAATTTTCATTGCAGTATTTGCATTCCAGGTTGACATTTGCCTGACTGTCCTTAGAATCTTGCATTCCATGCAAAAAAAGGAGGACGCGATGGCGAAGGGCAACGGCGGCAAGGGGGCGAAGGTGTTGAAGTTCGACGCTTCGGGAGGGGGGCTCTCGAAGGGCGAGATCCTGAAGGTCTGCGAGCGGGAGAACGTGCGCTTCATGCGTCTCCAGTTCACGGACATCCTCGGGATCATCAAGAACGTCGAGATCCCGCGGTCCCAGTTTCCGAAGGCTCTCGACGGCGAGATCCAGTTCGACGGCTCGTCGATCGAGGGGTTCACGCGGATCGAGGAATCCGACATGAACCTCGTGCCGGACCTCGACACGTTCGCGATCTACCCGTGGGCGCACAACGGCGAGATGGTCGGCCGCCTGATCTGCGACGTCCACAATCCGGACGGGAGCGCGTTCGCCGGGTGCCCGCGCCTCGCCCTCAAGAAGCAGATGGACAAGGCCGCCGCGCTCGGGTACACGATGGTCACCGGTCCGGAAGCGGAGTTCTTCCTGTTCCGCCGCGACGCCGACGGAGACCCGATCATCGACACGCACGACGAGGGGGCCTATTTCGACCTCACGCCGGTCGATCGCGGCGAGGAAGCGCGCCGCGACATCGTCGTCGCGCTCGAGCAGATGGGCTTCGAGGTGGAAGCCGCCCACCACGAGGTCGCGCCCGGGCAGCACGAAATCGACTTCAAGTACGCCGACGCCGTCACCACCGCCGATCGCGTTTCGACGTTCCGTTTCATCGTCAAGAAGGTGGCTCTCGACCACGGCCTCCACGCCACGTTCATGCCGAAGCCCATCTTCGGGGTCAACGGCTCGGGAATGCACGTCCACCAGTCCTTCATCGACGGCAAGGGGAACAACGCGTTCTACGACGCGAAGGCGAAGTGGGAGCTCTCGAAGACCGCGCTCCATTACACCGGCGGCATCCTGCGCCACGCGACGGCGTTCGTCGCGGTGACGAACCCGCTCGTCAACTCCTACAAGCGGCTCGTGCCCGGATACGAGGCGCCGGTCAACGTCGCGTGGTCGATGCGAAACCGCTCGCCGATGATCCGCGTTCCCGCGCGCCGCGGCATGGGGACCCGCATCGAGGTTCGCATGCCCGACCCGTCCTGCAATCCGTATCTCGCCTTCGGCTCGATGCTGGCATCGGGAATGGACGGGGTGAAGCAGAAGATGGATCCGGGCGAGCCCGTCGACCGCAACATCTTCGAGATGTCGCAGCGCGAGAAACGGCGTCTGAAGATCGACGAGCTGCCGGCGAACCTTTCGGAGGCGTGCGACAACCTCGAGAAGGACACGGTCGTCAAGGATTTCCTGGGCGAGCACATCCTGACGCATTTCCTGGAAGCGAAGCGTTCGGAATGGGCCGAGTACATCTCGAGGGTCCAGCCCTGGGAGACGGAGCGCTACCTCGACAAGTACTGACCTCACCCTCCGACCCCTCTCCGAAGAGGGGAGTCGGGCATCGAATTCGAAAAACGGGCGGGAGCGATCCCGCCCGTTGTGTTCCTGGTTCTCAAGTTTCCGCCAGGACGTTGAGGCGCGTCGAGACGGGTTGGAAGACGCGCGCGGGCGCCCCGTGCCGGCGGCACAGGCGTACCGTGGCGTACGTCGAAGCCGCCGGCCGGGGCGTTCGCGTCCCGTATAACGACCCGTATCGGCGCGCCTGTTAATATCGATTCGCGATGGCGAACCCCGAGCACCTGCGCGCGCTCATGACGCCCGACTGGTCGGCATGGCGCAAGGCGAACCCTTCCGTGACCCCGGACTTCACGGGAGCCGACTTCACGGACAGGGACCTCTCGGGCAAGGACCTTTCCCGGACGGACCTCTCGAGGGCCCAGTTTGCGGGCGCGCGGCTCGACGGGGCGGATCTCTCCCGCGCCGTGCTGAAAGACGCGGTTTTCCGGAACGTATCCGCGCGCGGGGCGATCTTCGACCAGGCGAGCCTCGACTATCTCGACCTCTCCGGCTGCCAGTTCCCCGAGGCGAAGTTCACCAACGTGACCGCGCGCAACACGTCGTTCGCCGGGAGCGACTTCTCCGGCGCCGACCTCGAGGGGCTGCGGGTCGAGGGAAGCGACCTCTCCCGGGCGAACTTCTCGGCCGCGAAGCTCGTCAACGCGAACCTCCGGAACGCGAAGGTGATCGGCGCGACGTTCGAAGGGGCGAACCTGCAGGGGGCTTCGCTCGAGGGGATCTCGTACCCTCGCGGCCTCCTCGCCCGAGCGAACCTCGAGGGGGCGAATCTGCGCCAGGCGGATTTCAGCGAAGCGGATTTTCGCGGGGCGCGCCTCGTCGACGCGTCGCTCCGCCAGGCGACGATGGCCGGGGCGGATTTCGAGGGGGCGAATCTCGAGCGCCTCGACGCCGATCAGGCGGTCGCGCCGGCCGCGAATTTCAACCGCGCGAAGATGAGCGGCTCCCGCTGGTCGAAGGCGGACCTTCGCCGGATCCATCTGCTCGATGCGACCGGCGAAGGGGCGAGCTTCACCGAAGCGAAGATGTCCGACGTCGATTTCCGGGTTCTTCGGCTCCAGCGCTGCACGTTCGCGGGCGCCGACTGCTCGAACTCGGTGTTCCGCCGGGCCGTGATCAAGGGCCACAATTTCGCCAACGCGAAGTTCGTCGGCGCCGACGCCGGCGAGTGCGTCGCCGAGGAAGTGAGCTTCGTGCGGGCGAACCTCACGGGGGCGAACTTCCGGCAGGCGAACTTGAAGCGCGCGGATTTCACGAACGCGCAGGCGACGTCCGCGGACTTCTCGGGAACCCTCCTCATCGCGGCGGTCTTCCGGAACGCGAATCTGTTCGACGCCGATTTCCGATTCGCGCGCGCGATCGGCGCGGATTTCACCGGCGCGAGCCTCAAGAGCGCGGATCTCGGAAACGCGGATCTCTCGGAGGCGATCTTCAAGAAGACGAAGATCTGGGGCGCGACCGCGAAGAAGGCGAAGATCGCCGGCGCCGCGGGCTACCTGTTCTCGCTCTCTTCCTCGTTTTCCGGAGTGAAGCAGAAGCAGAAGGCGGTCGACGACGCGAAGGAGCGGGAGCGCCAGAAGAGGATCACCGCGCTGGCCGTAGAGGCGGAGAAGAAGCCGCCGCACGCGACCGGCCGATAACGTCGGCCTCGCGCGCGCCGCTACGCGGCTGGAACGCTGCGGCCTCCCAGATCGCAGACCTCCTCGCCTCGGTTACTTCGGCGAGACTTTCCGCGATCTGGCCTTCGCGGCTCGCCTCCCTGGCTCGACCGCTCCGGTGCCCGACCCTGGCGGCTCGTCGGCAGCGATTCGTCCATCATCCATTCTGTTCCGCCGGCCTCTAACGCGATCTCGAGGAGTTCCGTATACCGTCCGCTCTTTCACCGTGATCGACAGGCTTCGATTCGTGCCCGGGGGGCCGCGATAGAATGGAATCGATGAAGGGCGTCGAAAAGATCCGGCGGGCGCTGCTCGGCGGCCATCCGGTGATCTACGTGCAGACCTGGGAAGAGGGCCGCGTCGAGCGGGTCGTGAGCCATTTCGCGAAATCCTTCTACCAGAAGCCGGCCTCTTACGGAGTCTGGTCGATCGTGGACGGGCTGACGGAGGACGGTAGGGCCGTACCCGACACGAAGGATCCCCTGAAGGCGCTCTCCGCGATCATTGCCGGGAGCGGCCCCGCCTTCTTCCTGATGAAGGATCTCCCCGGCGCGATGAACGGGGACGGGCACCAGCCGGAGCTGACGCGGCTCATCCGCGACACGTACCGGGTGCTCAAGGACAAGGGGCGGTTTCTGTTCCTCGTCTCTCCGCGCTTCTACATCCCGGAGGACGCGAAGAAGGAAGTGTTCTACATGGAGTACGAGCTCCCGGACGAGGTCGAGATCACGAAGGTCCTCGACGGGAGCCTGAAGGGCCGGCTCGACGAGGGGGGAATTTCCGAGCCCGACCGGAAACGGCTCTCGCTCGCTCTGAAGGGCCTCACCGCCGACGAAATCGGCCACCTGCTCGCCAAGGTCTTCGCGGCGCGGCGCTCCTTCGACGAGGGCGCCTTCCAGGAAGTCCTCGCCGAGAAGGAGCAGATCTCGAAGAAGGAGGGGGTGCTCGAATTCGTCCCTCCGAAGTTCACGATCAACGATCTCGGGGGCTACGACAACCTGAAGGAATGGCTGATCAAGCGCAAAGCGCTCTTCTCCCGCGAGGCCCTGGACGCGGGCATTCCCGTTCCGAGCGGGATTCTGCTGATGGGGATGTCGGGCTGCGGCAAGAGCCTCGGCATCAAGGTGATCTCGACGCTCTGGAACCTGCCGCTCTTCCGCCTCGACATGAACAACGTGTTCTCGGGAGCGGCCGGCAACGCGGAGATGACGTTCCTGAAGGCGCTCCGGTCGGTCGAGGCGGCCTCGCCCGCCGTGCTCTGGATCGACGAGATCGAGATGGGCGTGGGCTCGACCGGCCAGGGCGACTCGTCGATGTCGCGCATTTTCGCCGGATTCCTGACCTGGATGCAGGAGAAGGACCCTTTCGTCTTCGTCGCCGCGACCGCGAACCGGATCCATCTGCTCCCGGCCGAAATCATCCGGAAGGGGCGCTTCGACCAGGTCTTCTTCGTCGACCTCCCCAACGAGGAGGAGCGCAAGCAGATCTTCGGCATCCATCTCGCGCGCAACCGGCAGGACGCGGGGAAATTCGACCTGGTCTTCCTGGCCAAGGCGACCAGGGGGTGGAATGGCGCCGAGATCGAGCAGGCCGTCGTTTCCGCTGTGGTCGACGCCTATTCCGAGAAGAGAGCAATCACCGAGCAGGACCTCTACAAGATGATCTCGGCCACCGTGCCCCTGTCGGTCACGATGGAGGACCAGATCAAGGCGATTAAGAGCTGGGCCCACGACAGAGCCATCTCGGCCTCGAAGTAGGGGCGAGGCGATGCATCGAGCGGGCCGGGCGCCGGCCGGTCCCGCCGCCCTGCGACGTACCTGATTCGGTACGCCTCGGGACGTCGCGACCGACCGTCATCCCGGCGGGCTCGCGCCTCACCTCGCCTCGGCTGAGCCACGACTTCCCACGATCCGCCGTTTCGAGGGCCCGGCGGAATCAGTTCTGACCTCGCCTGAGCGCCGCTCGTGCCTCATTTACGAGCGTCGAGCTCAGTTGAACAGCGGATTCGTCTCCGCGCGATACGGTCCGAGGAAATCCGCGGATTCCTTCCAGCCCGCCAGTCGCGCCGAAATCGCCTCGAAGCGTTCGGGGAGCGAGTCGGTCTCGAGAAGCTTCTGGAGATCGTCGGGCGACCACCGGAGCCGCAGGGCGAGCTCGCCGGAGAGACGCTCCGGCGACATCGGCTCGGAAGGGAGGGGCGGAAGCTCCATCGCCGTCTGGAGCTCCGAGAAGAGCGCCCGGGTCCGCCGCGCGACCTCGTTTTCGGATATCTCGTCGGGAAACCCGCTCACCGGAGCGAGGTCGACCGACGCGATCCGATAGGGATTCGCCGGCTCCTCGGAGACGATCCGGAAGCGCCAGGTTCCTTCGAGAATGATGTTGAAACGGCCGTCGTCGAGGCTCTCCTGTTCGACGATCCGGCCGGCTCCTCCGAGCGGGAGAACGGGCAACGGCTCGCGGAGCGGGCGGGATCCGTCGATCATCGCCATCCCGATCAGCCGGGTTCCCTTCAACGCGTCGGCGACCATCGCGCGGTATCGCGGCTCGAAGATGTGGAGAGGGAGGAGCGTTCCCGGAAAGAGGACGACGCCCGGCAGGGGGAAGATCGGAATGCGGTCCGCGGTCACGCGGCGCCGGCGTTCGGGACCGGAGGGTTTTCCGCCTCGCCGTCGCTTCCGATCGCCTCGACCGGGCACGAGTCGATCGCCTCCCGGCATGCCGCCTCTTCCTCCGCGTCGGCCGGCTGACGGGAGACGTACGAATACCCTTTTTCCTCCTCGCGGTGGAAGTTGTTCGGCGCCGTGACGCGGCAGACGTCGCAGTCGATGCACTGGGCGTCGACGTAGAACTTTCCCGCCGCGTTTTCGGTGTAGCGATCCTTCGGGTCCGCCATTTCGCGGGCAAGATAACACGTGCGCTGGGGCCCACAGGCCCGATCATTCGGTGCGGGCCGGTGCCGATTCGGAGTCTCGACCGGAGTCGCCTCGAGGCGCGACGAGACGTCGAGACACGGCGAGGCGCGAGCCCGGCAGGATGCGGGGCGCCCGGCACGCGCCCGCCCGGCTCGATGCATCGTCCGTGTAAGATCTTCCATTGTGCTGTATCGCTTCGAGAACGCCGTCAAGGCCTACGGCCCGAAAGACGTCCTGAAAGGCGCCACCTGGCAGCACAATCCGGGCGAGAAAGTCGGTCTGATCGGGAAGAACGGGGCCGGCAAGACGACCCTCCTGCGACTGGTCCTCGGGCGCGAGGAGACCGACGCCGGGCGCGTCGTCCGGGCCACGACCATCCGGATCGGCGCGGTGGACCAGACGATCGACCCGGAGCTCGCCGACACGCTCGAAGACTTCGTCGCGGGCGCCTTCGAGCATCTCCACCGCATCGAATCGGAGATGCGCGCGATGGAGCACCGGATGGCGGAGGGGGAGCACGACGCGCTCGCCGACGCCTACGACCGGCTCCAGCACCGGTTCGAGAACGAAGGCGGGTACGCGATGCACGCCGAGATCGAGAGGATGCTCTCGGGTCTCGGGTTCGCGCGGCCCGACTTCGGACGGCCGATGAGGGAGCTGTCCGGCGGCCAGAAGAACCGCGCGATGCTCGCCCGCGCGCTCCTCGGGCAGCCGGACGTTCTCCTGCTCGACGAGCCGACGAACCACCTCGACTTCGCGGGAATGGAGTTCCTCGAGGAATATCTCGCGGCGAGCCGGAACGCGTTCCTGACGGTCTCCCACGACCGCCGCTTCCTGAATCGTGTCTGCACGAAGATCCTCGAGCTCGAGTTCGGCCGGCTGACGGAATACCCGGGCAATTACGGCGCGTATCGCGTGCAGAAGGCGGAACGGCTCCTCTCGTCCGTCCGCGCCTACGAGAAGCAGCGCGAGCACATCGAGAAGACCCAGGAGTTCATCCGCCGGAACATCGCCGGCCAGAAGACGAAGCAGGCCCGCGGCCGCCGCACGCACCTCGAGAAGCTCGAACGCCTCGAGAACCCCGTCGAGGACGCGACGGAAGTGGCGTTCCGGTTCACGCCGGACAAGAAGGGGGGGCGGACGTTCCTGCGGGCGCGCCATCTCGACGCCGGTTACGCGCCGGGCGTCCCGATCGTGGGGAGCGTCGATTTCGAGCTGCTGCGCGGCGAGCGGATGGCCATCCTGGGCGAGAACGGCACGGGGAAATCCACGATCCTCCGCACGCTCGCCGGCCGCCTCGCGCCGCTCTCGGGGTCCGTCGAGCCCGGCTACGACGTGTCGATCGGGTACTACGATCAGGAGCTCCGCGATCTCGATCCGAAGAAGCGGGTCATCGACGCGATCTGGGACCTCCATCGCACGGAGACGGAGCTCGAGGTTCGGTCGTATCTCGCCCTCTTCGATTTCCGGGAAGACGAGGTGTTCGCGCCGATCGCGGGGCTTTCGGGGGGCGAAAAGGGGCGGCTGACGCTCGCGGTCGTGATGAAGCAGAACCACAACCTCCTCCTGCTCGACGAGCCGACGAACCATCTCGACCTCGATGCCCGCGAAGCGCTCGAGCAGGCGCTCCAGGATTTCCCCGGGGCGATCCTCTTCGTCTCCCACGACCGGACGTTCGTCGATCGCCTCGCGACCGAGGTCCTCGACGTGGATCGCGGGCGCGCGTCCAAGATGCCCGGAAACTACACGGAAACGGCCACCGCCCGCCGGGAGCGTCGGCTCCGCCCGGCAGAGCCGCCTCGCGCTCGCGTGGAGCCCGCGGCGGCGCCTCGTCCCGTCCCCGCCGCCTCGGCGCCTTCTTCCCCGGGCCCGGCGCCGCGGGCCGCGGCGCGCCGCGACATTCCGAAGAAGTCCGAAGGCGACCGGGAGGCCCGGAAGCGCGAGCAGAAAGTCCAGCGCCTCGAGAAGAGAATCGCGGAGCTCGAGGCCGAGGTCGCGTCAGCCGAGACGAAGCTCTACGAGGAAGGGGACCGCCTCGACGCGCTGACCGCCGCGCGGATCTGGAAGGAAAAAGAGGAAACGAAGAAGAAGCTCGAGGAGCTCTTCGAGGAATGGAGCGCCGTCTCGGCGACCGTTTCCTCTTGAGGGCGAGGGCGGTCGCCGCGCGGCGGCGCGGGAGAACGGTTCGGTGAAGGCGGCGATCATCGCGGTCGGAAGCGAGCTCCTCGGAACGTCCCGGAGCGACACGAACTCCCTGTGGCTCGCCGGCCGGCTCGAAGAGGCGGGGATCGCCCTCGAGCGCAAGGCCTGTGTCGGCGACGACCTCGGCGCGATTGCGGCCGAGCTGCGGGTGGCCTCGCTCCGCGCCCCGGTCGTCGTCGTCACCGGAGGGCTCGGCCCGACGGCGGACGATCTCACGCGCGAGGCGGTCGCGGAATTCGCCGGACGCGCGCTCGCGATCGATCCGGCGATCCTCGAGGACATCCGGGGGCGATTCGCGCGGCGGGGGATCGCGATGCCCCCGATCAACGAGAAGCAGGCGCTCGTCGTCGAAGGATCGCGGCCGCTCGTCAATCCGCGCGGTTCCGCGCCGGGGATCTGGCTGGAGACCGGGGAGGGAATCGTCGCCTGCCTGCCGGGCGTTCCGGCCGAGATGAAACGGATGTTCGACGATCTCGTCCTGCCCGAGGTCGCCCGGCGGTTCGGCGGGCCGCCGCGCCGCCGCCGGATCCTGAAGATCGCGGCGATGGGGGAGTCCGCCGTGGAGGAGCGCGTCACGCCCGTGTACGAAAAGTGGAGCGGCCACGCGTTCACGATTCTCGCGTCGGTCGGCGAGGTGCAGCTCCATCTCGCGGCTCAGGGCGCCCCGGAGGAGGCGGAGCGCGTTCTCGACGCGCAGACGGAGGATTTCCAGCGGGCGCTCGACGGACGCGTCTACGGCCGGGACGAGCAGACGCTCGAGGGGGTCGTCGGCGCGCGCCTGCGGGAGATCGGGGCGACGCTCGCGACGGCCGAATCGTGCACGGGCGGCCTCATCGCGCAGCGGATCACGGACGTTCCCGGGTCGAGCGAATACTTCCGCGGATCGGTCGTCGCGTACGCCGACGACGTGAAGACGAGTTTCCTCGGCGTCCGGGCGGAGACGCTCGAGGCGCACGGCGCCGTCTCGGAGGAGACCGCGCGCGAAATGGCCGACGGCGCGAGGGCGCGCTTCGGCGCCGACTTCGCGCTGGCCGCGACGGGAGTCGCGGGACCGGGAGGCGGGACGCCGGACAAGCCGGTCGGTACCGTCTGGATCGCGCTCGCCTCCGCCGGACCGGCGCGCGCGCGGAAGCTCCGGCCACCCGGCGACCGGGCGACGATCCGCGGCTGGACCGCGGCGGCCGCTCTCGAGATGCTTCGCGAGACGATCGCATCGACGGAGGTCCGCTGAATGCCGCCGCTCCTCACCGCTCTCGCCTACCTCCTCGGATCCGTCTCTTTCTCGATCCTCGTCGTGCGGATCTTCTTCCGGCAGGACATCCGCGAGGAGGGCTCGGGCAACGCCGGGGCGACGAACGTTCTCCGAAACCACGGAGCGAAGGCGGGGGCGGCGGTCGCCGCGCTCGACGTGGCGAAGGGCGCCGTGGCGGTGGGAGCGATGAAGTGGGCCACCGCGGATCCGGTCTGGCTCTCCGCCGCCGCCTTCGCGGTCGTCGTCGGCCACGTCTTCCCCGCCTTCTTCCGGTTTCGCGGGGGAAAGGGAGTGGCGACGACCGTCGGCGCCTTCCTCGTGCTCGCTCCGGGGGCGACGGCGGTCGCGATCGGGATCTTCGTCCTCGTCGTGGCGGCGACGCGCTACGTTTCTCTCGGCTCGATCCTCGCGGCCACCGCGCTCGCGCCGGTCGCGCTTTATCTCTTCCATTCGCCCGACCCGGTCGCGCTCGCCGCGGGGGCGGCGGCGCTGCTGATCCTCTTCAAGCACCGGGAGAACCTGCGGCGGCTCGCTTCGGGAACCGAGCGGCGCCTCGGCGGGAAATGAAGATCGCGGTCGTCGGCGCGGGCGCGTGGGGGACGGCGCTCGCGATCCACTCCGCCCGCTCGGGAAACGACACGGTTCTCTGCGCGCGCGACCCGGCCGTCGCCGTGTCGATCGACCGCGATCGGCGGCACCCTTCGCGGCACCCCGGGGCGGTCTTTCCGCCCGGCCTCCGGGCGCGGGCGGATCTGGACGCCGTGCGAAACGCGGGCCTGGTGGTCCTGGCGGTTCCGTCGCCGGCCCTCCCCGCGGTGCTCGCGGCGCTGGCCGCCGTCGGGGGGAGGCCGGCGCTCGTCTCCGCCGTGAAGGGATTCGAGATCGAGACCGGCCGCCGGGTCTCCGAGCTCGCGGCGGAACGGCTCCCCGGCCGCCCCTTCGCGGTGCTCTCCGGACCGACGTTCGCCGACGGGATCGTCCGGGGGGATCCGACGGCGGCGGTCGTCGCGTCCACCGACGCCGGCTTCGCGGCCGAGATCCAGCGGGCCCTCTCCTCCGAGCTCTTCCGTCTCTACGACAGCGACGACGTCGCGGGCGTCGAGCTCGCGGGCGGGGTGAAGAACGTCGTGGCGATCGCCGCGGGAATCGTCTCCGGGCTCGGCCTCGGGGCGAACACGACGGCCGCTCTCATGACCCGGGGACTCGCCGAGATCACGCGCCTCGTGCTCGCCCGCGGGGGACGCGCGAAGACGCTCGCCGGCCTCGCCGGCGTCGGCGATCTCATGCTGACCTGCACCGGCCCGCAGTCGCGAAACCGCCGCGTCGGGGAGCGGATCGGGCAGGGGGCGGCTCCCGCCGAGGCGATCGCGTCCGTTCCCGAAACCGCGGAGGGAACCCGCGCCTGCCTGGCGGCGGCGAAGATGGCGGAGGCGTCGGGGATCGAGATGCCGATCAACGACGCGGTGCGCCGGGTGCTCTACGAGGGCCTCTCCCCGCGCTCCGCGATCCGGGAGCTGATGACGCGGGACTTGCGAAGCGAGTGAGGGCCTTCGCGTATAATCCCGGCAAGAGGTCATTGATGAATCGAGCGTTCCGGATCGGTGTCGCCGCGGCAATTCTCGGCCCCGGCCTCGCGGCCGCCGCGCCGAAACCGGCCGCGCGGCCCGCGACGCTCGTTTCGGATCGGCCCGCCGACCATTGGACGGCGGACGCCAATCTGATGGTCGAGCGCGAGGTCGGAGTCGGCACGCGCGTGAGCGGGATCATCGATTCGATCGAGGCCGAGCGCGGCCAGGCGGTCAAGAAAGGGCAGGCGCTCGCGATTCTCGATCAGCGCGAGTTCGAGCTCGACCGCCGTTCCGCGGAAGCGGCGTTCGCCGCCGCGGACGCCGATTTCCAGCGATACAAGGAGCTCTTCGCCCAGAAGCTCGCGAGCAAAGCGGAGCTCGAGCAGCGCCGCGCCCGCTTCGAGCAGGCCAGGGTCGACCTCGAGAAGGCGAAGCTCACGATCGACCGTTCCGTCATCCGCGCGCCCTTCGACGGAATCGTCGTCGACCGCAACGCGCACATCGGCCAGAAGGTCCTGATCGAGGACACGGCTCCTCTTTTCAAGGTGAGCTCCCTCGAGCCGCTCATCGCCCGCCTCTATCTCGGCGAGCGGTGGCTCGACCGGCTCCGGGTCGGCGACCGCGTCGCCGTCGCCTCGTCGCAGTTTCCCGACGCGACGTCGGCGGGCAGGATCGCGTTTCTCTCTCCGGTCCTCGATCCCGCGAGCGGGACCTTCCAGGTGATCGTCGCGGTTCCTCGCGACTCGGGCCACATCTTCCGGCCGGGGAGCGCGGTCAAGGTCACCTTCTCGCCCTCCTCGCGCTGATGGCTCGGCGGGCCTCCCGCAACCGGCTGCGGTCGACTCTCGATTCCGTCTTCCTGCACGACATGAAGAACCTCGAGTTCCGGCTGAGCCTCCTGCTCGCCAATCTCGAGGAGCACTACGGCGACCCCGACTTCAAGCGAAGCGTCGTCGATCTGCTGGAATCGAGCCTCGAAAAGGTGGACTCCGTCGTCGACCGGTGGTCGGCGTACCGCGACGCTCTCCTCGTCAAGGTGCCGCTGGACGTCAACGACCTCGTGAAGGAAGTCGCCGCCAAGGCCCGGCCGCGGGAAGGAGGGCGGGCCCGGACCGAGAGCGTCGTCATTCGGCCGCAACCCGTCCCTCCCGTCTGGGGAGACTCGAACTACCTCGGCGACGCTCTCCTCGTCGTCATCCAGAACGCTCTCGAGGCGGCCGGCCCATCGGGCCACGTCGAGGTCGCGACCGGCATGGAATCCACCCGCCCGCGGGCGCGAGTCGTCGTCGCGATCGCCGACGACGGGCCCGGCATGACGCGCGAGTTCCAGCGAACGCGCCTCTTCCAGCCGTTTCAGACGACGAAAGTCAACGGGGTCGGCCTCGGCCTCTACACGGCGCGCAACATCGTCCGCTTTCACGGCGGATCGCTGACGGTCCAGAGCCGTCCCGGAAGCGGGACCGTCGTCCGGATCGCCCTTCCCGCGGCGCCGGAGAACTCCGGATCGTGAAATCCGGGCGGGTGGCGATCGTCGAGGACGACCGCGCCCTCCTCGACCAGCTGCGGTGGGCGCTCAAGGCCACCTGGGACGTCTCGGCGGCGGAGGACGCGCAGTCGGGGATCGGCCTCCTCGCCGACGAACCGGACGTCTTCCTCATCGACCTTCGGCTTCCGCCGTCGAGGGAGCCCCGGGAAGGGCTGGGTCTCCTGCAGAGCCTTCGGGAACGGCGATCCGATCTGCCGGTCGTCGTCATGACCGGAGAGAAGGAGCGGTCCTTCGCGCTGAAGGCCGTCGAGCTGGGCGCCTACGATTTCTTCCGAAAGCCGTTCAATCCGGCGGAGCTCGAGCTCGTCCTCCGGCGGGCGCTCGAGCGGTCGCGGCTCGTGGCGGAGAACCGGGCGCTCCGCGAAGAGATGGCAGAGCGGACGACCTTCGCGACGATCGTCGGCTCGAGCGCCCCGATGCGGGCCCTGTTTCGGGCGATCGAGAAGGTCGCCCCCTCGGACGCGACCGTCCTGATCGCGGGGGAGAGCGGCACCGGGAAGGAGCTCGTCGCCCAATCGCTGCATCGGGGGAGCCCGCGGACGGCCGGCCCCTTCATCGCCGTCAACAGCTCCGCCCTGCCGGAGTCGCTGGCCGAATCGGAGCTCTTCGGACACGAGAAGGGGGCGTTCACCGGCGCCATCTCGGCGCGCGCGGGAAAGTTCGAGCTGGCGCACCGGGGCACGCTCTTTCTCGACGAAGCGGCGACGCTGACTCCGGCGGTTCAGGCGAAGCTGCTCCGCGTCCTCGAGAGCCGGCAATTCGAGAGGGTCGGCGGATCGCGCACGATCTCCGTCGACATTCGACTGCTCGTCGCGACCAACGAGGACCTCGAGAAGAGGGTCGCCGCGGGGACCTTCCGGGAGGATCTCTTCTATCGCCTGAACACGGTCGCTCTCCGGATTCCCCCCTCCGGGAGCGGGCGGACGACATTCCGCTCCTCGTCGACTACTTCCGGGAGAAGTGGGGAAAGCATCACGGGCGGCCGGCGAAGAGGTTTTCGCCCGGCGCCCTGGAGGCCTTCGTCCGTCATGCGTGGCCCGGCAACGTCCGGGAGCTGGAGCACTTCGTCGAAATGCTCACCCTGATGGTCGAGGGCGACGAGGTCACGGCGGACGACCTGCCGGCGTCGTTCACGAAAACGACCCCGGCGACGCCCGCCGCGAATGATCCGCTTCCGGGGGAAAGCCTTCCCGACGCGGTCGCCCGATTCGAACGCGACCTCCTGCTCCAGGCGATCGCGCGCGCGGGCGGAGTAAAGGCGCGCGCCGGGAGGGATCTGGGTGTGGACTGGAATCGGATGAAGTACCTTTGCCGAAAGTACGGCCTCTGAACACCGGTGAAAAATCACCCATAAGGGTAAGGATTAGCAGGTCAATGATTCACCATCGCGACGCTGGCCTCTCGGTCCGTTCAGCATAAGTCCATTTATACCAAGATGATATGGCGGTCACGGGAAGTCATCGATTCTGGCCCCCGCATTGCGATGGGGTATCGGCAAGAAAGGGAGGAAATGATGGCAAACGAAGTCAGAATCAAGCTCACGGACGAACAGATGGCCAAGATCAAGGAAGGCACTGGCAAGGAGATGGGGGAAATCCGGGTCGGCAGCCTCGGCAACAATCCCTCGGTGACGGCGCCCGCTTCCGGCACTCTCAGCTCGATGGCCGGCAGCTCACCCAAGCTTTCGCCCAAGCTTTCACCCAAGCTTTCACCCAAGCTTTCGCCCAAGCTCTCGCCCAAGCTTTCGCCCAAGCTCTCGCCCAAGCTTTCGCCCAAGCTTTCGCCCAAGCTCTCGCCCAAGCTTTCGCCGAAGCTGTCCCCGAAGCTGTCCCCGAAGCTCTCGCCGAAGCTCTCGCCGAAGCTCTCGCCCAAGCTTTCGCCGAAGCTGTCCCCGAAGCTCTCGCCGAAGCTGTCGCCGAAGCTCTCGCCCAAGCTGTCCCCGAAGTTGACGGCCAAGTACTAACCGAAGTCTTCGATCTGATTCAAAGGCGCCCCGAAAGGGGCGCTTTTCTTATGGCCGTTTTCGAGGAAGGCCGGGCCCGGAGAGAGTGAAGGCGAGCGCCTCCGCCTCGAAAGAACCTGCGATTACCAGAAGATGCGCCGGACCCAGAAATAGAAGATTCGCGCCGAACGCCCGAGGATCGAGCGATAGGGCCCGGAGATCCGGACGTGGCCCTCGAGCCCGGAGAGAAGGGTCCCGTCCGAATTCTCGAAACGGGCGATGGCCACGAACTGATCGGGCATGTCGAGCTGGGCGAGCCCGTGACGATCCGAGGATTCTTTTCCGGAATCGACCGGTTGCGAGGCGATCGGCGAGACCGACGCCAGGACGCCCCGGATGGGCCGGAGGGGTCGCCCCGGCACGTCGAAGAGCACAGGCGAGCCGGGCGTCAGGTCGGAGAAGAGGCGCTCGGAGACCCGCAGCTCGGCGCGCATCGTCGAGCAGTCTCCGACCTCGAGGAGCGTCGATCCGGCTGCCATGTGGCGTCCGACGAGGTCGTCGATGTCCGGGGTCAGGACCCGCCCCGCGAGCGGGGCCTTCGGGACGAGCGCCTCCCGCCGATTCCGGTCTCTCTCCAGATCGGCATCGAGGGCCTTCTCTCTCTCCTCGGCCCGGTAGACGGCGGGCGCGGCTCCGGAGGCCCGGCTCTCTCCCGCCTCGTGGGAGAGCGCGTTGCGGTGGGCGGACAGGCCGAGGATCTCGTCGTCCAGGCTCGGGCTCGTCAGGGTGAGCAGCGGCTGACCCCGGCGGACGGTGTCTCCCTCCCGGACGAAGACTTCGGTCACCGTGCTGTCGTCGGGGGCCTCGACCCGGACCCGGCGCTCCGGCGCGAGGATCGCGTCGCCGTCGATCTTCTGCCGGGACCACGGCACCGCCACGAGAAGAAGGAGCGCGGCGCCCGCGGCGTACCAGTATTTCCGGGTTCTCTCCGACATGAGCCACTCCTTCTTGTCGAGGTAGACCATCCGGGCCGCGCGCGTCACGATTCGGATTTTCTTCCGGAGGATTCTGGCCATCGTCAGGATGACCAGCAGGATCGCGAGCTCCCCGAAGTATTTCGTGTAGAAACTCTGGAGGATCTTCGCCACGAGCAGCATGATCGTGGTCGTGTACAGGATCGTGAGGGGAGCGTAGAGCAGGTAGATCCGCCGCCGCCTCCGCGAATACACGGGCACGTCGACGGGGAGCCGGAGGATATGGCGCTGGAAGGCGGCGCCGAGGTACCGGATCGATTCGTCGCGCATTTCCGGGAGATCGACCAGGCTGGCGATGATGTGCATCCCGTCGCTGGGCATGAGCGGGTTGAGATTGAAGAACAGGGTGGAAACGCCGGTGAAGAGCATCGTCTTGTAGGCGATCGCGTGGGCGATCGTGTCCGGGTAAGTCACCGCCCACACTCCCGTCGCCGCGACGCAAACGAACGATTCCGTGTAGATGCCGCCCACCGTCACCCAGAGGCGCTCCCACTTGCTGGTGAGGAGGAACGAGTCGTTCGTGTCGCAGTAGTAGGCGGGAAGAAAGTTGACGAGGGCGAACCCGATGCCGTGGACCTCTCCCCCGAGCGACTTCATGGCGTAGGCGTGGCCGAGCTCGTGCACGGCGCCGATGACCGTCATGATGAAGAAGAACTGCACGAAATCCCAGAACGGCTTCTTGAGGAAGGAATAGAGCTCGATCGTCTCCTTCCAGATCGTCGAGTAGTGGCTGACGAAGACGCCCGCCGTCAGGAAGAAGAGCACGAAGGCTCCCGCCACCGCCGGCGGCGTCCAGAGCCACCGGACGTACTTGATCGTCTTGTCGAGGAAGGCGTTCGGATCGCCCACCGGGAAGAGGATCATCATGGGGTTGAATCCCTCTTCCCGTTCCTTCGCCTTGATCTTCCGGGCGTCCTTGAGCTGCTGCATGACCGCGAGGTTGCGTTCGACGCCGGAAACGTCGAGCAGGTCCATGCCGCGGAGGGAATCGAAGTATTCCGCCAGCGATTCGCGCGGCAGCGGCGCTCCCGGATGCAGCGCGTCGTAGGTCTCCTTGATTTCGTTGAGCGTGCGGGTGCCGTCGAAGAGCTGGATCAGACCCCAGTCGCCCTCGGGAAAAAGGTAGACCTTGTGGTCTTCCGGGTTCTTGACGACGTAGCTCGCCTCGCCCATCTGGACGAGCTCCCGGATGATGAGGTCGGACCGGAGGCCGGGGCGGTCCGACGAGGCGGCTCTCTTCGCGGCGAGCGCCTGGGCGACGTGGCCGGTCGTCGCCGCCGAGGCCAGGGACGATGCCCGCGAACCGATGCTCACGGAAGCATGGGCCAGATTTTGGCCCAGAGGTACCGGACGGGCTTCCGGAACAGGGCGTAGCCGAGAGGTCGGGCGCCGGTGTTGATCTTTGCTTTTCCGAGCATGCCCGACCGAATGAGGGCGTCCGGGTTGGTGATCTCCATCTCCACGGTCAGATAACGCTCCTCGCCCTCCTCGCGGACCTCGGCGCCCAGGCGCGTGATCACGCCCGAGAACGAGCGCGACGGGAACGCGTTGAGCTTGACCTTGACCGCCTGTCCCGTCTGAAGGAGGAGCGCGTCGGCTTCCGGGATCGCCACCTCGACGACCGCGGTCCGGAGGTCGGCGATCTCGGCGAAGTCCGTCCCCCGTTTGAGGAACTGACCGACCCGGGTCTCGATGTGCGGCGTCACGATCACTCCGGCGGCCGGAGCGCGGATTTCCGTCCCCTGCAGAGCGTGCTCGGCGACCGCCAGCTTCGACTGCCACTCGTCACGGCGCGAGGAGGCCTCGGCCACTCCGGGGGCGTTCCCTTCCGCCTGGGCGCGCGCCGCGTCGCTCTGCGCGATCTCCATCGCCGATCGGGCCTCCGCGAGCGCGGCCTGATAGGCGTCGGCGCCGAGCTGCGCGATGACCTCGCCCCTGGCAACCTGGTCGCCTTCGCGGCGGCGGACGGAGACGATGACCCCGTCCACCGGCGGGGTGACGGCGATTCGACGGCTCGGAACGACCCGGGCGCTCCCCGTCAGGCGGATGTTCCAGGGAACCACCGCGAGGAGGACCGCCGCCGCCGCGAGGCCGATGCCCCACCGCTTGAGCCGGGCCTTCGGCATGGCGGAGAGCTGGCGCTGCTTTTCGAGGAGCGGCTTCCAGAATCCCGCCAGCGGGACCTGCTGGTAGAGCTGGGCGTTCCTCAGGGCGACCGTCGCCTGGTTCACGAGGATCTGCAGAAGATCTCGCGTGTTCTCGTCGAAGACGATCGGCTCCGCGCTCTCGAACGCCAGGACGCCGAGCTTCCCCTCTTCGTCCTGCAGGATGACCGCCTGATAGGAATGCATTCCCGATTCTTCGAAGAAGGAGCGGAACTTCTCCTCGGTCTCCGGGCGATCCGCGCCGCGGAGCTCGCCGTCCTCTTCGAGGGTCACGGAGATCGGTTGACCGCCGAAGAATACCCATTCGAGCAGGTTTTCCGTGCGGCGGATCGAGGGCTCGGAACGATTCAGCTCCGAAACCCCGGAAACGGCGCCGACCCTCAGCTTGCCCCGCTGCATGATCGCGACCGCGCACCGATCGAAGGCGATCAGGGCGGAGGTCGCGTTGACGACCGTGTTCATCACGCGGTCGAGGTCGAGCGTGGCCGTGATCTCGCGGCTGACCGCGAGCAGGGCGTCGAGCTCCTCTACCTTCTGTTCGGCGAGGTAGCGCCGGGCGTTGCGGATCGCCCGGACCGCCTGATGCCCGAGGTCGACGAGCAGCTCGCGATCGGATTCGGAGAACTGGGGATTCCGGCCCCGCTTGTTCACGACCACGAGCGCGCCGACCGTCGCTTCGTCCTCGAGAAGGGGGACCGCGAGCACGCTCCGAACTTCGTAGGGCTCGTTCTCGGTCCGGACGGGGTGGTCCTCGAGCTCGTTGTCGATGAGCTCCTGGCTCGAGGTGACGATTTCCGCGATGACCGATGCGCCGACCGCGGCGGGGGCGTCCTCGATGTCGTAATTCTCGTTCACGGCGGTCGCGCCGAGGACCACTTCGTGCTCCTCGCCTTCGAGGATCCACAGCGACGCGATCTCGCCGTTGGAGAAGTCGACCGCCTTGTGGGCGATGATCGCGGTCAGCTCTTCCCATTCGATCGTCGATCCGAACGCCTTCGAGAGATCGTAGAGATTCGTCAGGCGTTCGATGGCGTGCAGCATGCCGGCGGTCTTTTTGTCCTGGCGGAGGGCGCGCGCGATCGCGATCGCGGCATCGGGAACGAACGTCGCGATCGCGCCGAGCGCGGCGTTCATGTCCGTTTCTTCGTCGGCGAAGAAGATCGCCGCGACTCCGGCCACACCCCCTTCCGCGGCCAGCGGCACCGCGAGGCACGCCGCGAAGTTCTTCGCGATGGGCTCGATCCACGGATCGTCGCTGACGATCAGCTCGGCCGCGGAGAGCGCGAACGGCTCCTGGTCCCGGATCAGCCGCCGGACAAACCCTTCACCGCGGGGAACCGAACGGCGCAGCGAACGGCCGAGCCCCTCGCCGGATGCGCCGGTGCAGGTGAATACCGGCTGGCCCGGGTCGGGCGTCCAGACGAGCGCCGCTTCGGCGCCAGGAATCGCCCGGAGCCAGTGAGCCGCCCACCCGGAAACCTGCGAGAGCGACTCGCAGGCGGAAAGCTCGGCGAGCGCCGCCGCGAATGCGACCTCGCCTCCTCCTTCGGGTTCGGTGCTGTCCGGCTCTTCCGACATGTTCCTGGTCCCTCGTCAGAAGCTCGCGACCGCTTCCTCCAGGTCCTGGTGAATGTCGAAAACGGAGTCGAGCTGGGTCATCTCGAGGAGCTTCTTCAGGTTCGGGGGAGGGGAGAGGAGCTTCGCCTGCCCCCCCTCCTTCTGGGCGGTCGTCAGCGTCCTCACGAGCGCGCCGAGCCCGGTGGAGTCGACCATGCCGACCTTCCCGAGATCGAGCAGCAGATCCACGTGACCTTCGTCGATCAGGCGGGTGACCGCGCGCTTGAACGAAGCTTCGGACTCGCCGATCACGAGATCGCCCGCCACCGACACGATACGGACGCGTCCATCCTCACGAATCGAAATTTCCATGTCGTTTTTTCCTGCCGGCGGATCATGGCAGAAAGGGCCGCGCGGCGCAAATCCGGCCCCGGCGCGGCGTGAAACCTATGTCCCGGCGACGCGGGGCGCGCCGGCCGCGAACCGATGGGTGTAACCGTCGAAGTCCGCCGGCGACGCGCGCGCGACCCGGTCGAGGAGCACGCCGAACGCGCGGGCGGCCTCCGCCTCGTCGGCGGGGAGCGCATCGCCGACGGTGATCGTCAGGCGCTCCTTCGGCGCCGTGATGAAGACGGGGCGGGCGCGGACTCCGGCGATCCGGGCGAGCCGGAGCGGGCCGAGCTCGATCTCGAGCGTTCCGCCGAGGAACGGGATCCTCGCGGAGTGGTCCCGCGCGCGGGGGCGGTGAATGCGGTCGATCGCCGCGAGGAGCGTTCCGCGGCGGAGCGCCGTGCGCAGCCGATGCGGTTCCGCGGCGGGGAACGTGTGCGGGAACGCGGTGGGGAAGCGCCGGTCGATCCACCGGTTCGCCTCCTCGTGGGCGTCGCTTCCGAAGTGGGTGTCGTCGACGACCGTGGCCGCGGGGACCCCGGCGCTTCGGAGAAAATATCGCAGCAGGCGCAGGTTCCCGATGTGGGCCGTCAGGAGGATCTGTGGCGCGGCGGGCGGCGGCGCGGCCTCCCAGGCGGGCCGCGGCCGGCGCCGCAGGATCTCGTTGCCGGCCAGGAACGTGAACGTTCGGCGGGCTCGCGCCGCATCCCGGCCCGGATCGTCGCCGAGCCGCGGGAAGATGGCGGCGAGGTCCCGCCATCCGGCGTCGGAGAGGCCGGTGAGCCGTTCGATCCGCGAGCGGGGGGGATCCGGCCAGGCGCGTGCGATCGCGCGCGCCGCGGCGGCGGGAAGCGGCCATTGCGTCATCGCGGCGGACGCGGAGCGGCCGCCGCGATCGCAGGGACGCGGAAGAGATCCGGCGGACGGCTCCGGTTCGTCGGCAATCGGCGGGATCGTACGCCAGGAGCGGAGAGGGCCGCTCAGAGCGTCCAGCGGAGGCCTCCGCGGAAGATCCGCGGCGCGGCGAGCGTCGTGACCGGGGTCTTCCCCGCCTCGTTGCGGCGGTCGGTCGCGTTCTCGACCGCTCCGAAGAGCTCGAATCCCCCGCCGAGCTCCCGGGAGACGAACGCGTCGAGCGTGAAGGCGCTCCCGAGACGGAACGCGTTCGCGTCGTCGTCGTACTCCGGGCCGGACCACCGCGCCTGGATCGCGACCGTCGCGAAGGAGGGTCGGGAAAATCGGATCTCGGCCGTCGCCTGGTCGCGCGGCACCAGCGGGACGAGGTTCCCGACGAGCGTAGGGTTCTGCGGCGCCGAGGCGACGCGGGAGTCGGCGAGGAGGTATCCGGCCGCCGCGCTCCACTCGGACGACAGGCGAGCGTCGATGGCGAGCTCGGCGCCGCGGTCGCGGATCCGGCCGATGTTCTCTCGCTGGCGCGTGATCAGCGCCGGCGTCGAGGAGAGCGTGACGTTCCCGACCGCGTCGTGGACGTCCATCCAGAAGAGGCTCCCCCGGGCGAAGATGCGCCCGTCGGCGCTCTGCCAGCGCGCGCCCGCCTCCGCGCCGCTCACCGTCTCGGGGGCGAGATCGGCGTTGGCGAGCGTCTGGACGTTGCCGAGGCGGAACGGCCGATAGAGCTCGTTCAACGTCGGCGCGCGGAAGGCTCGGTAAGCGGAGGCGGTGAGCGAGAGCGTGCGTCCCGCCGCCCAGACGGCGGAGAGCCGAGGGCTCCAGGAATCGGCGGAGCGGTCGGGAACGGAAATCGCGGCTCCCCCCGTGAAACTCCGCCCGTCGAGATCGTTCCAGGCGTCGTAGCGAAGGGAGGCCGACGCGGTCAGGGACGGAGACAGGGCGGCGACGTCCTCGATCCACCCGGCCGCCGTCGCCTGGATTCCGCCCGACGGGCGAAGGGAAGAGCCGGACGGAAGAAACACGGTGTCTTCCGAGGTCCCCTCCACGCGCCGGTACTCGGCGCCCGCCGCGAGCTCGTGGACGGTTCCGAGCGCGCGCGACCACTGGGCGGATCCGCCGGTCGCCGACGACGGAACCCGCTGGCTCGACGTCAACGCTTCCGTCGATCGGTCGGGCGCGATCGCCGAGAACGACTGGTGGAAGATCTCGTCCGACCGATAGGCGCGCACGCCGAGCGCGGCGCCGCCCGCCATGCCGTCGAACCCGCCGCTCCACTCGTTGATCGCGGTGTCATTGCGCTGGAGGGGAGTCCCGTTCCCCCGCTCCTCGACGTACCGCGACCCCCGAACGAACACCGACGAGCTTCCGACGACCGCTTCGGCCGCGCCCTCGAACGCCTCGTGCCGCGACGCGGCCGGGACGTCGACGACTCCCCGGTTCTCGGGGGCGACCGCGACGTAGCCGTCCGTCGTGAAGATCTCTCCGTCCGCGGACAGCCGGATCGGGCCCGCGGGGCCCGACGCGCGCAGCGCGCCGTCGCCCGTGGATTCGGAGCCGCCCCAGGCCTCCGCTTCGAGCGACGGGCTCGCCGCGCCGCGGCGGGCGAGGCTCACGACTCCGCCGAGCGCGGAGCTCCCCCAGAGGTCGGACGCGCCGCCTTCGACGATCTCGACGCGGTCGAGCGCGATTTCCGGAACGCGCCCCCAGTACACCCATCCGCCGAAGGGATCGTTCAGGGGCACCTCGTCGGCGACGACGAGCGCGCGGCTCGTCCCGGACGCGCCGAGCCCGCGGAGCGAAACGCCCTGCGACGTCGGGTTCGCGGTGCGGCTTCCGCTGCGGCGGAAGAGCGAGAACCCGGGAACCCGTCGGAGGACGTCGTCGATCACGGGGGCGGCGGAGGATCGGATCTCCTCCGGCGCGACGATCGTCGTGGGCGCCGCGGTCTCCGCGATCGTGCGCGGCGTCCTCGCCGCCGTCACCGTGATTTCGTCGGCGAGGGCGCCGGAGGACAGCGCAATCTCGAGGCTCGAAGTTTCGGCCGATTCCAGCGTCCTCTCCGCGGGGGCGTATCCGGGCGCCTCGACGCGGAGGCGCACGGGGGGAGAGCCCGCCACCTCGATCCGGAACGACCCGTCGGCGCGGGTTCGCGTTCGCGCCTTCGCCGCCGCCGTCGTCGCCGTCACCGCGGCGCCCCGAAGAGGCCGGCCTTGCGGGCCGAAGACCGAGCCGGCCGCGGCCGACGCTGCGGCCGAGACGCGAGCTCCCGGCAACGCGGCCGCGAAGAGCGCCGCCGCGGCGAGGGCGAAACCGGAGCTTCTTTGCACCCGGAGTGAGGTTACGACGACTTGCCGGCGATCCGCGCGGCATTCAGGGCCCGGGCTCGGGACCTGGCGGAACGGAGCGCACCCCGCGGCCGGTCGTCGGGGCGGATCAGGACGCGCGCGTTGCTCGCGTCTCTCTCCGTCCGATCTCGTTCGCCTCCGGGTCGGTCCACTCGATGACTCCCACCTTGTGCTCGTAGGAGAGATTCCCGCCGATCCATCCCGAGACGCCGAGGGTTCCGAACGCGACGAGCTCGATCACGAAGGCGATCGGCCAGCGGGAGGTATTCAGGGCGGCCCCGTCGCGCCGGAGGAAGAAGGTGACGACGTAGAGCGCGACGACGGTGAGGTTCAGGACCATGTGGATCGTCGCGAGGCGGCCCGCCGGGGCGCTCATGCGGACGCCGAAGTAGTCGATGAAGCCGAAAACCGCCGCGGCGAGCGCGACGAGGACGCCGATGCCGATGCAGGCATACGACAGCAGGTACCAGAATTCGGATCCGCTGACGGCGTGCACCACGTCCCCCAGGAAGGCCATGAAGAAAGCGCCGATCGGAAGACAGACGAGAGCGGGGTGGATCGGGTGGTTGCCGAGCGCGGCCTTGCTCTTCATGGGGACCTCCTTCGGCGGTCCCGGCGCCTCGCGCGCAAGGGACTCCACGAAGGCGGGCTGCATGGGGCGTGCCATGGAAGGGAATGGTTCCTGCATTCGTTCGACCCGATGTCCGTCATTGAGAATCCTCGTCCTCGGCTCCGGCTCGCCCCGGACGCGCAAGAGAAGCGGCGTCGATGACGCGGATCGAGAAGCTCGGGGAGAGGGGGATCCGCCGTCTCGGCGGCCCGAAGAGCGGGTTCCGCTACCGGCACGCGGAGGGTTCGGCCGTCTCGCGGGACGATCTCGACCGGATCCACTGGCTCAAGCTCCCACCGGCGTGGACCGACGTCGCGATCGACCCGAGCTCGACGGCTCCGCTGCAGGCGGTCGGCCGCGATGCCGCGGGACGGTGGCAGTACCGGTACCACGAGTCGCACGTGCGAAAACGCGAACGGCAGAAGCTCCGCCGGATCATCGCGTTCGCCGGAGCCCTTCCGCGGATGCGCGCCGCGATCGCGCGGGACCTGGCGATCCCGGGGCTTCCCCGCGAGAAGGTCATGGCCGCGATCGTCCGGATCATGGCGACCCGGTACCTCCGCCCGGGGAGCCGCCGGTATGCCGAGGAAAACGAGTCGTACGGTCTCGTCACGCTCCGGCGCAAACACGTGACCAACGGCCGCGGCGCGATTCGCCTGCATTTCCGGGGCAAGTCCGGAAAGGAGCACGAGGTCGAGCTCGCGAACCCGCAGGTGCTCCGCGTCGTCCGCGAGTGCCTGAAGCTTCCGGGGCGGCCGGTTTTCCAGTACCGGGACGAGTCGGGGACGGTCGTTCCCGCGAGCCGCCGGGCGCTGAACGACTACATCAAGGGCGTGATGGGGGCGCGCTTCAGCGCGAAGGACTTTCGCACGTGGGCGGGGACGCTCATCTGCGCGAACCTCCTCGCGCGCGAAGCGGGAGCGATCCCCGAGTCGAAGCGCGGCCGCCGCCGCGCCGTCACGACCGCCGTCCGGGAGACGGCCCGGCGGCTCGGCAATACGCCCGCGGTCTGCCGGGCTTCGTACATCGCGCCCGTGATAGTGGAGAAATTCGAGCGCGGGGTGACCCTTCCGGCGACCGTTTCCTCCATCGATCGGCTCGTCGAGCGGCGAACTCTCCACCGCGCCGAAAAGGCGCTCGTGAGGCTCCTCGAGACCGCCGTCGCCGCCTAGGTGGTCGCCCGAACGAATCGGGCGGTATTTCCCGGGGAAGGGCGCCAGGCCTCGAAACGGCCCCCCCTGTCGTGCCGTCGGTCCGGATGACCGCAATTCCTTGGGTCTTGCCGTGGCACGTTTCTGGCTGTCAAACTGTCCGGCCATGAGAACGATCTGGAAAGGGCATCTGACGTTCGGGCTGATCTCCGTCCCGGTAGGCCTCTACACCGCGATCGAGAGCTCCGAGCGCGTCTCGTTCCGCATGCTGCACCGGAAGGATCTCTCGCCGATCCAGTACAAAAAGTTCTGCTCGAAGGAAGACGTCGAGGTCGGCAACGACGAGATCGTCAAGGGATACGAAGTCGACAAGAACAAGTACGCGGTCGTCGAGGACGAGGAGCTCGAGAGGGTGCAGGAGGAGACCGCGGGCGACGAAGACCACACCGTCGAGGTGCTCGAGTTCGTGGAGCTGAATTCGATCTCGCCGCTCTCCTTCGAAAAGCCGTACTATCTCGCGCCCGAGAAGGGCGGGGACAAGGCGTACGCGGTGCTCCGCGACGCGCTCATCGAGGAGAGGAAGGTCGGGATCGCGAAGATCACGATCCGGACGCGGCCGCAGCTCGGCGCTCTCGTCCCTTCCGACAACGCGCTCGCGCTCGAGATCCTGCGCCCCTTCGAAGAGCTCCGCTCGACGTCCGGTCTCCGGCTGCCCGATTCGGCGAAGAAATCCGCCGAGATCAAGATGGCGAAGATGCTGATCGACCAGATGACGACAGAATGGGATCCGGCCGAGCACCCGAACGAATACCGTCAGGCGCTCACGAAGCTCCTGTCGTCGAAGAAGAAGTTCGCGGTCAAGAAGGCCGCTCCCGGCGCCGACGAGAACGTCGTCGATTTGATGGAAGCGCTCAAGAAGAGCGTTGGGAAGGCGAAGCCGAGGACCGCGGCGCGCCGGAAGGCCGGCGCCGCGTAACGGCCGCGCGGCTCGTGCCGAAGGCGCTCGACCGCTGGCGGCCTCTCAACTCGCAGACCTCCTCCTCGCCTTGCGCTAGCGCACGATGCGCTGCGCGTTTGTCCCGGCGAGGAGACTTTCTGCGAGGTGCTCGCGCACTGGCGTGCGCGGCGATTGACGCGCCCAACGCTGCGCGTTTGCCACTTCGTGGCTGCGACTGCGTCGCGCGCTGAATTCGGCCTGCGTCGCTCGGGCTCAGGTCCCTCGACGACTCCGGCGCCCCCGGCCCGGAAACCCGTTCGCGACCTCTCGGAGCTCGGATCGCGAACGACCCCGAGCACGGATAGCCGCGCGGTCGCGCGCACGTCGCTTCCGCGGCCCGCGCTGACGCGCGTCCGCTTACGCTCCCACATCGCAGACCTCCTCCGCTCGGTTACTTCGCGGAGACTTTCCGCGATGTGCCCTCCGCGGCTCGCCTTCCCCGCTCGGCCGCTGCGGGGCCCCGAAAGCGGATCGCGAGCGATCGAGGTGGGGTCCGCTCGCGGGTATCCGCGTCCATCGGGACTCGTGTTCGCGACGGCTGCTCAGCCCAGGTTCACGACCTCTCGGAGCTCGGATCGCGAACGATGCCGAGTACGGATAGCCGCGCGGCTCGCGCGCACTCCCGGACCCGCACCTGCCGCGAGCACGCGGCATCCTCTCCCCACGGCCTTTGCACTCGAACCCGTCAGGAGATCGAGGAAGGCCCGAGAACCCGCTGGATCGCGGCGAGCATTTCGGCGGGGCGGAACGGCTTCGCGATGCAGGCGGCGACGCCGGCCTTCACCATTTCCGCCCGGCGCTCGAAATACCCGCTCAGGAGGATGACTCGCGCCGCGGGGTCCCATTTCTTGAGCCGGAGGAACGTCTCCCATCCGCCGAGCTTCGGCATCTGGAGATCCGACACGACGACGCCGATGCCGCGGTGCTCGCGGTAGAGGCGAAGCGCCTCGATGCCGTCGGGCGCGGTGAGCACCCGGTATCCCTCGGACTCGATCAGCTCCTTGAGCGAATTCCGGAGGAGGCTTTCGTCCTCGACGACGAGCACCGTGCGCGACGCGGCGCCCGCGGGAGGAGCGTTCGCCGGCGCCGTCCGCTTCGACTTCGCCTTGCGGGCCTTGCGCGCGCTTTCGGGCGGGGCCGCGGGCAGGAAGATCTCGAAACACGCTCCTTTTCCCGGCTCGCTCGCGGCGTCGATGAAGCCGCGATGCGCCTTGACGATCCCGTAGGCGACGGCGAGCCCGAGGCCGGAGCCGCCCTCCTCCTTCCTGGTCGTGAAGAACGGCTCGAATATCCTTGCGCGTGTCGCCTCGTCGAGGCCATGTCCCTCGTCGGATACCGCGATCGCGACGTACGCGTCGTCGCCCGCTTTCGGGAACCGCGCCGCGACCGCTTCGCGACCGACCTGCCGCGTCCGGATCGTGAGCCTCCCGCCGTCCGGCATCGCGTCGCGCGCGTTCACGCAGAGATTCAGCATCGCCTGGTGGAGCTGGTTGGGATCCGCGACGACCTTCGGCAGCCCGGAAGCAAGATCCTGCTCGATCGCGATCTGCTTCGGGAAGGTCTCCCGGATCATCTTGAAGAGCTCGTCGACGACCGCGTTGACGTCGACGGGGATCGGCGTCTCGCCATCGGATCGCCGCGCGAAGGCGAGGAGCTGGCGGACCAACGCGGCTCCGCGGTCGATGGCCGTCTGCATCGCGGCAACCGCTTCGCCGCGCCTCCGGGACTCCGGGCCGTGCTCGAGCGACGCGAGGTAGCCCGAGATGATCGAGAGGATGTTGTTGAAGTCGTGCGCGATGCCCCCGGCGAGGGAACCCATGCTCTCGAGCTTTTGGGCCTGGAGCAACTCCCGCTGCAGGAACTTCGCCGCGGTGGTGTCGCGAAGGTTGCACTGGATCATCGGGCTCGAATTGGAGGCGTAGCCGCTGCACACCCGGTTGAACCAGATCTCGCGGCCGTCCGCGGCGAGAAGAGGAATCTCCATTTCCGGGGGAACGCGCGCGCCGCCTTCGAAATCCCAGGCGCCTTCGGGCGTGTGCGGGTGCGAGAAACCGGGAAGCTCCCCCACGCGCTGGCCGATGACGCGGTCGGCGGAATGGCCGAACATCTCAAGAAAGAACGGATTCGCGTCGATCACGCGGCTGCTCTTCCCGTCGATCAGCAGCACGGCTTCGCGGGCCTTCTCGAAGAGTCGCCGGTACCGCTTCTCCGACTCCCGTAGCTCCGTGTCGGCGCGTTTCCTCGCCGTGATGTCCTGGAGCGCGATCAGGACGAGGGGCTCCGGTTCCGAGGGAAGCCGGATGCGCCGCGAATTGACGAGGAACGTCCGCGACGGCTCGTCGTCGAATTCGGGCATTCCCCACTCGGCGTCGACGACCGTTTCCCGGCGCTGGAGCACCGGTTCGAGGAGGGCGCGCAGCTTCGCGTCGTTCCAGCCGGGAAGCTCTTCGAGCCGCTTCCCCTCGATGCGCAGGGGCGAGGTGTCGAACATGCGGTAGAAGGATTGGTTCGCCGTCCGCACGCGGAGCGAGCCGTCGACGACGAGGAGCGATTCCCCGACCGTCTCGATGAGCGCCTCGGCGTACTCCCGAGCGAGGTTCACCTGCTCGAGGCCGAACCGGGCCGGATCGATGTCCAGGAAGGCGATCACCGCGCCGTCGATCCGGTTTTCGGACGTGCGGTACGGTCTCAGGCGCATCAGATACCACTGCCCCTGCTTGTCCTGCACCTCCCGCTCCCGACCTTCGGCGCTCCGGATGACGTCGGCGACGAGATCGACGAGGTCGGGCACGTCGACGTTGGGCTTCAGGTCCCGGAGGGGCCGCCCCGCGTCTGCGGGGATCACGTTGAAGATTCTCTCGGCGAGCGGAGTGAACCGGCGGATCGTGAGCGCGGGGTCGACGAGGATCATCGGGATGTTGACGCTCGCGAGGACGTTCGTCAGGTCGTTGTTCGAGGTGCCGAGCTCGATGTTCCGGACCTGGAGCTCGTCGTTGACCGTCGTCAGCTCTTCGTTGGTCGACTGGAGCTCTTCCTTCGCGGTCTCGAGCTCCTCGTTGGTCGACTGGAGCTCCTCGTTCGAGGAGAGGATCTCTTCGTTCGCCGAGGTCAACTCCTGGTGGCTCGCCTCCTGGTCCTCGATGATCGACTGGAGGTATTCCTTCGTCGCGGACAACTCCTGCTCAAGGCGGGCGATCGCCTGCTCTCGCTGCCGGTGGGCGCTCACGGGGCGCTTTCTCGACTCGAAGCGTTCGGGATCCTCGAAGATCACGAGGAGGTGGCTGTCCGCGTCGCCGAGAGGCGCGACCTCGATGTCGACCGCGCGATATCCGCCCGGTCCCTTCACGCGAAGCCCCGCCTTGCGGACGCGGTCGTGCGTCCGGCGCGCCTCCGCGATGCCCTCCCGGAGCCCGACGAGGAGCCCCTCGCGGGCCATCTTCAGGACGTTGAAGCTCGGGAGACCCGACGGGGAGGACAGATAGGTCCCCGTCTCGCCCCGAAACTGCACGATTTCGAGCGCGTCGTTGAGGAGGACGCCCGGGGGGGAGAAGCGGCCGAGCAGAAGACGGTCCGTGCGCCGCTGAAGGTCGAGGACGTTCCGCTCGCCGACGCGTTCCTCCCTTCCCTCGAAGGTGCTGCGGGGGACGGCGCCGCGCGTCCTCGGGATCGATCCGAAATCCACGGCGTGGGGGGCCGCGACCGGCCGCTTCGAGAACAGCCGATGCTGCTTGTCGTCGGCGCGGAAGAGGTCGTCGAAGTTGCGGATCGTTTCGGACGACCCGAGGAGGAGATGGCCGTTCGCCTTCAGTGCGTAGTGGAAGAGCGGGAGGATCCGTTTCTGGAGGTACGGCTCCATGTAGATCAGGAGGTTCCGGCAGCTGATCAGGTCGAGGTTCGAGAAGGGAGGATCGGCGCCGAGGTCCTGCCGGGCGAAGACGCAGACGTCGCGCACGACCTTGCTGATCAGGTACGACCCGTCGTGGAGGGCAAAATACTTCTGGAGCATTTCCGGCGGGACGTCGGCGGAGATCGAGATCGGGTACGAGCCGGTTCGGGCCCGCTCGATCGAGCGTTCGCTGATGTCGGTGGCGAAGATCTGAACCGGGATCGTCGCGCGCTTCTCCCCCATCACGTCGAAGAGCGTCATCGCGAGCGAGTAGACCTCCTCGCCGGTCGAGCATCCGGGAACCCAGATCCGAATCGGCTTGTCGGAGGTGCGATTCTCGAGGACTTCCGGGAAGACCTTCGTTCTCAGGAGGTCGAAGGCCTCCGAATCGCGGAAGAACGCCGTGACCGTGATCAGGATGTCTTCGAAGAGCGCGCCGACTTCTTCCTTGTCCTTCCGGAGGCGCTCCGCGTAGGAGGCCAGGTCCGCGACGCGATGGAGAACCATTCTCCGCTGGATACGGCGGCGGATCGTCGTCTTGCGATAGTTCGAGAAGTCCACTCCGGTCGACGCCCGAAGGACCGAAAGGATCGGTTCGAGGTTCAGGTCCGACGCTCCCGGGAGGGCGCCGGGCTCCGCCGCCGACGCGAAGGCGGGATGGGACCCGACCCGTCCGAGCTCCTCGCCGATCCTCTCCGGCGGAAGGACGAGATCGGCGCAGCCTGCGGCGATCGCGGCGCGGGGCATTTCGGGAAACCGCGCCGTCGATGCGTCCTGCGCGAACGTGAAGCCGCCGGCCGCCTTGATCGCCCGGCATCCGAGAGCGCCGTCGGAAGCCGACCCCGACAGGACCACCCCGACCGACCGTGGACCGTTGATCTCCGCGAGCGAGGCGAAGAACTCGTCGATCGGCATGTGCCAGCCTCGGACTCTTTCGTACGGGGTGACCCTGAACGACGTGTCGACGAGTGTGAGGTTCGCGTTCGGAGGAATGATGAAGACCGAGTTGGGCGACACGGGCATGCCGTCGGTGATCTCCCGGACGTGCATCGATGTCGCTCGCCCGAGGATCTCGGAAAGCATGCTCTCGTGAGTGGGATCCAGGTGCTGGACGACGACGAACGCCATGTCGGTGTCGGCGGGCACGGCCGAAAAGAGCTTCGTCAGCGCTTCCACCCCGCCGGCGGACGCCCCGATGCCGACGATCGCCGGTCCCGACGGATGGCTCTCCGCGGGCGCAGGAGGGGGGTGGGGCGCGTCCGGCGGCGTCCTGGATTTGCCTCGTCCGCGTCCCGATGAACGCTTTTCGGCGGACTCTGGCCTGCTACCCTTCTCTTTCCTCATCTCGCGAGAAACGAGATCCCACTCTCCGGGCTCGACTGTACCACCCCGGGGGGGGGCGGAAAGTTCGCCGTGGTGCGCTTCTTGCAATTTTGCCTTTCGAAATGCGATCGACGGCGATTTTCGCCCCTCGCTCCCTCGATGCGGTCTGAGGACGCTTCCCGCCGGACTCCGCGCCGCCGCCGGCCGCGACAGAGGCGGCTCGAACAGATCAAGCTTTCGCTCATTCGGCGGACGTTTCCCGCGCTCGGAAAGATCTCGGTAAACTTGGCGTCCCGGTGGGCCGAGCGCCTCTTCCGGACGCCCCCGCGCGGCGTTCGGCTGCCCGGGGAGCGTCGCGCTCTCCGGCAGGCGAAACCGTTCTCCTTCTCCTTCCGCGGGCGTCGGATCGCCGGCTGGCGGTGGGGCGAATCGCCTCGCTCGATCCTCCTCGTCCACGGCTGGGGCGGCCACGCGGGGCGGCTCTCGAAGTTCGTCGGGCCGCTGCTCGCTGCGGGTTTTTCCGTCGTCGCGATCGACGCGCCGGCGCACGGCGATTCCGGGGGCCGGCAGACGGGGCTTCCCGACATCGCTCGTTGCCTGATGGCGGCCGAGAAGGCTCTCGGACCGTTCGCCGGCGCGATCGGCCACTCGGCCGGCGCCGCGGCCTGCGTCCTCGCGATCCGGCAGGGGCTGGCCGTTGACCGCGCCGTTCTCCTCGCCCCGACGACGAACCCGGAAGAATTCTCCTGGAGGTTCGCCCGGGCACTCCGGATTCCCGACGACGTGCGCGAAAAGATGAAAGAGCGGCTGGAAGCGCACCACGGATGGAGCTGGCCCGATCTGCGGCTGGTGGCCTGCGTGCCGGAACGCCCGGTGCCGCTCGTCATCTTCCACGACGAGCACGACCACGCCGTGCCCCTCCGCGACGGCGAAGCGATCGTGCGGGTCTGGCGGGGAGCGACGATCGTTCGAACCCGCGGGCTGGGCCACCACAAGATCCTCCGGGATCCGGCGGTGATCGCGAGCTCGGTCGCGTTCCTCGCCGCCTCGGCCGGGCGGGAAGCCCTCCCCGCCGGCGCCTGACGGGAGCGCCTTCCGTGGCCCGGCTCGGATCTTGCAGCCGGCGGAGGAAACGGCAGCAAAGAAGGACGGGTCTTCGGGCTCGCCCTTCCCATCGGAGGCAGCGATGACGAAGATGACGAACGGGAATCCGAAGAGCGCGTCGGGACCGGGGAAGACCGGATCGGCGCCGGGAGCCGAGCTCACCGACGAAGAGAAACAGGATTACGTGGAGCAGGTCGAAGAATTCGAGGGACCGAATCGCCGCGAGGTCCGCGGAACCGACGACGAGCCCCCCGCGGAGCCCGGCGTCTCCCGATCCTGAAGGGGCCTTCCTATCGCGCGGCGGAGCGCGCGTTTTCGAGTCGCTCCTCGATTGCGCGCCGGAGGATTTCTCTCGCCTGCGGATCGAGGCGTCGGTCGAGCTCCGTGAGAACGTCCCGTTCCTCCTCCCGGATGTGCTGTTCCACGTTCTCCCGAAGGACGGCGAAGACGACGGAGAACCGCCGGTCCTCGACGCCCGGTTCGTCGAGCTCCGCGAGGAGGCGATCGACGATCCGATGCCCTTGCTCCGCTTCGGTCGCAACTCCCGCCCTTCGCGCGGCCGGATGGAGAATTTCCCGCTCGAGGTCGCGCTGCGTCCCGAACGCTTCCCGAATCTCGCCGAGGATCTCCTTCCTCTCAGGATGGTTTCGCGGACCGAGCTCCTCGAAGCGGTCGAACATCGTTCGGACGCGGTCGTAATCCTCGCGAAGCCCGGCGAAGGCCGTCATCGGCGCAGAGAAGCCGTTTCCCGGTCGAAGCCGGGGAGAATCGCCCGGATGAACGCGTTCTCGATCGCTTTGCGGATGATCTGCCACACGCTCTCTTTCGGGTCGTCGATCCGTCCCGAGAGGTCGACGACCGTCGCGACGTCCTTCTTGCGGCGATTCTCGAGGACCTTCGAGACACCCGAGACCACGGCCTCGTAGACCTTCTTGCCGAACGATTTCCTTTCTCCGGGCGCGCCGATCCGGAGGTCGGCGAAGAGCGGCTTCATGTATCCCGAGAGCGCTCCCCGTTTGACGTGGAGCTCGCTGTAGAAAGAGAAGTCTCCGCGGGCGACGTCGAACTTCCCGTACGCGCGGAGGACGTCGTTCATCGCCGTCATGTCGGTGTGCTCGATCGCCGCGACGAGGTCGAAATCGGGCCCCCGATCCTCGGGCCGGAACGTCGCCGTCGCATGAGACGCTCCGCTTCCCATGAATTTCCCGGTCAGGGTCGCCTTCGCGGGCCCCTGCGCGAAGTGGTTCGAGAGGTTCGTCACGTCGATGTCCGTGTTCGAGAGGAACGCCCGGTACGCGGGGGCATGGGCCTTGTTGACGAGCCCGATTTCGGCGTCGCGGATGCGGAGCTTCCGAACCCGCAGCAGAACGGCCGGCGCGTTCGTGACGGCGGCCGCGGCCCTCTCGACCGCCGCCTTCTTCGCATGCTCGTTTTCGGCGGTCGCCGGCGAGTGCACGACGTCGAGCTTCAAACCCTGGAGCAGCAGGTCGTGCACGTCGACGAGCTCGGTCTTCGGCGCGTACTCGATCTCTCCGGAAGACGAGAGGGTGCCTCCCTTCACGACGAGGTTCGACCGCTCCACGATCGGCCGGAAGCGGTCGATCGGGACGTCGCGGATCGCGTAGGTCGTGTGGACGCCGGGAAACGGCTCCGAGAGGAAGTCCGCGTGACCGTCGAGAACCGCGTGTCCGCGGTCGAAGACGACCGCTTCCGCGTGAAAGGCGGAAGGGTAGTCGTGGGCGCGGGAGCGGATGTTCCGGATGTTCTCCGCCCGGGCGTCGAGGTGAGCGATGTGGAGGGGAAGGTTCGGGTCCTGGTCGATGTAGACGACGTCGCCGTCGCGGATGCGGAGGAGGTTGATCTTCAGGGGATAGATCGCCTCGACCGCCTGCTGCCAACCTTCGTCTCTGACCGGCGTCGGATCCTTCGCCTCCGCCTCGAGCTGGGGGAGATCGACGCGGATCTGCGGGCGATCGATCCGGAAATCCGCGACGACGTGCCCGGTCAGGAGCTCGCTCCATTCGACGCTCGCGTGCAGCGTCGGGATCCGGAGGACGGGCGTTTCCGGATCAGCCTTCTGGCGCACCGTCAGGTCGCGGAGCGTGACCGACATCCCGATCAGCTGGAAGTGGAGCCCGGGCAGCCGGACGGAATACCCCTTCAGGCTGGCGTTCATCTTCGTTTCCATGTGGCGGCGCATTGGCTCGTCCACGAAGAACGACGCCGCGAAGAGAAGGATGAGGAGAATCAGGACGGCGGCGGCGACCCCGCGAAGCGCGCGAGGGATCGAAAGAAGCGCGGCGTGGAGCCGCGTCGGCACCGGCTCCGTTCGCGCCCGGGACGGCTCGGGACGCGCCTGGCTCATGGGGGTGATCGGGGCAAGGCCCGTGCCACCGCAGATCCGGAAAGGTGGCGCGATTCGTGCGATGCGAGGTTCGCGAATGGCCTCGTTCTCGGACGAAAAAGACCCGGCCCGGAAGGCTTCCATCCGCCTCGACGTGAGCGTCTCGTGGGGAACGATCTTCAAGGTGCTCGCCGCCGCGCTCCTCGTGTGGGCGGCGCTCCGCCTGGCGGGACCGTTCCTGCTCTTCCTGATTTCGCTCCTCCTCGCGGTGACGCTCACGCCCCTCGCCGCGCGCCTCGAGAAGCGCGGGGTCTCTCACGGGGTATCGGTCGGCGCGCTCGCGGCGGTGATGGTCGGAGTCATCCTCCTCTTGCTCTGGCTCGTCGTCCCTCCGCTGACCGATCAGGTCGTCTTCCTGCAGCGGGATCTCGCGACGCGGCGAGCGGCGATCCAGCAGCGGCTCTCCGGGATCCACCCGCTCGTCGCGACGATCGTGATGCAGATCCTCGAGCTCCCGCGGTCGCCGGAAGTGGCCGCGTCGCTTCGCCGGCCGCTCGCGTGGGGCCGCTTCGCGGTGATGGGGGGGACCGCGACCATCCTGGTCCTCGTGCTGACGCTCTACCTCGTGCTCGACGGCCGCCGCTTCTACGCGTGGCTCCTCGCGTACGTGCCGCGGCGGCACCGCCGGCGGATGGCCGTGACGGTGTCGGAGGTCTCCGAGGTGATCATCGCGTACGTCCAGGGACAGCTCATCACGTCGGTCGTGTACGGCCTCTACGCCTTCGCGACGCTGACGATCTTCCGGGTGCCCGCGGCCGTCCCGCTCGCGCTCCTCGCCGCGTTCTGCGACGTGATCCCGGTGCTCGGGGTCGTCGTTTCGACGGTCCCGGCGGTCCTGCTCGCGCTCACGGTATCGCCGATCGCGGCCGCGGCGGTCCTCGCCCTGTATATCCTCTACCACGTGTTCGAAAACTACGTCCTGGTCCCGCACGTGTACGGAAGGCGGCTCCGGCTCTCCGGGCTCGCCGTCCTGATCGCGCTCGTCGTGGGAGGGACGCTGCAGGGGATCCTCGGCGCCGTGCTCGTCCTGCCGCTCGTCGCGGCGTATCCGATCGTCGAGCGGATCTGGCTGCACGAGTATCTCAGCGACGAGGTCCTGACGGACCATTCGGCGCTCCAGGAAGCCGCGGAGAACGGATCCGACGCGGCGGTCGAGCGGGTTTTGCGGGGACAGGAGCTGCCGAAGGAGGAAGCCTGAGCCCGAAGCGAACCGCCGGCGCGATCCGCGAGCCTCTCGCGCCGATGCTCGCGACTCTCGTCGAGGAGCCGTTCCGGAGGAGCGGCTGGGTCAACGAGGAGAAGTACGACGGCTACCGCGCGCTCGCGTACAAGCGCGGCGGCCGGGTCCGCATCTACTCGCGCAACGCCATCGACCGCACGGCCGACTTCGCCGAGATCGCGGCGGCGCTCGGCGCGCTCGCGGGGGACTTCGTCCTCGACGGCGAGATCGTCGCCTTCGACGAGAACGGGGTTTCCCGCTTTCAGCGGCTCCAGCGTCGCGAGCTCGGGGAGCGCGTTCCGCTCGTGTACGCGGTCTTCGACTGCCTCGAGGCGGGAGGAGAATCGCTGCTCTCCCGTCCGCTCGACGAGCGCCGCGGGCGGATGGAGAAAATCGTGCCGGCCCGGAGCCGGATGCTTCGCCGATCGCGGCGCGTCTCACCGGACGGGCTCGCGGCCTTCGCCGAGGCGCGCGAGCGGGGCTGGGAAGGGATCGTCGCCAAGAACGGCGCGTCGGTCTACGAGCCGGGGGCCCGGTCGAAGAGCTGGCTCAAGGTGAAGGTCCGGAAGGAGTCGGAGTTCGTGATCGGCGGATGGACCGATCCGGGCGGCAGCCGCGTCCATTTCGGCGCGCTCCTCGTCGGGCTCTTCGAAGGAAAGGCGCTCCGATACGCGGGGAAGGTCGGCACGGGTTACTCGCAGAAGATCCTGGCCGAGGTCTCGCGGAGGTTCCACCCCTCGGAAGCGTGCCCGTTCCGCGTGCCGCCCCGGGAAAAGGGGGCGCACTGGGTGAGGCCGGATCTCGTGGCGCAGATCGGGTTCACGGAATGGACGGAGGACGGGAAGCTCCGCCACCCGACGTTCCTCGGACTGCGCTCCGACAAGGCGGCTCGGGAAGTGCGCTGGAGCGGCCGTGAAGCGTAGCGCGGGAGGTCGGGAAGACCGCGGCCGGGGCGGTCGGGGAGACCGCGGCCCGGACCGAGCGGAAACGACGGTCGGCGGCGTCCGCGTCACCCACCCCGACAAGCTCTGGTGGCCGGACGACGGGACCACGAAGGGAGACGTCGCGGCGTTCTACGACCGGATCTCGCCCGTCCTTCTTCCCTGGCTGAAGGACCGGCCCCTGACCGCCGAGCGCTGTCCGGAGGGAATGGCGGGGCCCTGCTTCTTCCAGAAGAATTTTCCCGACGCCGGGACGATTCCGACCGTCCCGCTCCGGGCGGAGAGCACGGGGAAAATCGTGCATTATGTCGTCGGGGGGACGAAGAAGGCGCTCCTGTCGCTCGTGAACTTCGGATGCATCGCGATCCACGTCATGAATTGCCGAAAGGGTGCGCTCGACCGCCCCGACTGGCTCGCCTTCGACCTGGATCCCTCCTCGGGAACCTTCGCGGACGCCGCGCGCGCCGGACGCGTGCTGAATCAGATCCTCGACGAGAAGGGGATTCGGTCGTACCCGAAGACCTCCGGCAGCCGGGGCCTGCACGTCTTCGTTCCCCTCGCTGCGGGCGCGACGCAGGAAGCGACGCGGGCGTTCGCCCGGGAAATCGGGACGCGGCTCGCCGCGCGGGCGCCGAAGCTCGTCACGGTCGAGATGTCGAAGGCGAAGCGGGGCGACCGCGTCTTCGCCGACGCGCTGCGAAACGCGTTCGGCCAGACGATCGTTCCGCCTTACTCCGTACGGCGCCGCCCGAAGGCTCCGGTCTCCACACCCCTCGACTGGAGCGAGGTCGACCCGAAGCTCGACCCCGCACGCTTCAGCCTGCGCACGTTCGAGAAGCGCCTCGCGTCCGCGGACCCGTGGAAAGACTTCTGGAAGTCGAAGCAGAAGCTTGCGCACATCTGAGAGGGCGTCCTTCAGGCGCCCGGTTCAGCCGACGACTCTGGCAAGGTGGTCGTCAGTTCTGAAGCGGATGAAGCGCGGCGAGGCGCGAGCCCGCCGGGATGCGGGCCGCCCGAGGCGTCCCGAGGCGTACTGCGGACAGTACGTCGCAGGGCGCGGCGGGCGGCACGCGCCCGGCCGGCTCGATGCATCGCCGCGCGAGCAAAAAAAAACCGCGGGAGCCGAAGCCCCCGCGGCCACCCCGGCCGGCAGGACGGGCCGGGCTTTCGAGACCCTGCTCTAGTGACCTTCGACCTGGAGGTTGTTGTCCACCCGGACGACTCCATCCACCGAGCGGGCGACGTCGCCGGCCATCCGGCGCTCTTCCTCGCTGTGGACCTTCCCCGCGAGCGTCACGACGCCGTCGGTCGAATTGACCTCCACGTTCGTGAGCGTCGACAGCCGCACGTCGGCCGCGAGCTTGGCCTTGACGGAGGTCTTGATCGCCCCGTCGTCGACCTGCTGGTGGGGCGACGAGGTCGTCTTGCAGGCGGCGATGCCGACGAGCAGGAGGACGGCGGCGAGGGCGGCGGGAATCCCGTGCGTCTTTCTCATGAAAACTCCTTCTTCACTGTCGGGAAACCCGAAGGGACCGGAGAACCCGGCGCCTTTCGTTCCCGCACCCCGCGTATTGCAGGGGGTGTGCCATGGCCCGCCCCTTGCTCAACGGGCAGTTCCTGAGTGTCCCGAAATTCTCGAAAGACTCGACGAGCCACGGTGTGGGTGCTGGCGATCCTCGGGGCGCTGGCGGTCGCGACGATCGCGGCGGCCCTCGCCGCGCCCGGATACATTCTGCGCCGAGGGCTCCTCCTGCGTTGGATCAACGGGACGCCCGAGTCTCTCCACCTCTCGTACGCGTCGGCGACTGCCCGCGGGCCGGGCCGGGTCGACGTCACGGGGCTCGAGCTCCGGGGGGGCGACCCGAACGTCCAGTGGTGGTTCCGGATGGAGCGCGCGGAGATCCATTACGCCCCGCTCGATCTCCTCGCGAGGCGCTTCCACGCCACCTCGGTTCGGGCGACGGGCCTCGCATTCCGCATTCGCCAGCGCCTTCCCGCGCGGCAGGCGACCGACGCCGCTCGAGCGCCGCTTCCTCCGATTCCCGGTTTCGGGGCCGTCCCGGTCGAAGGAGGTCCGCCGTTCTACCCTCCTCCGGACCCGCCGGAGGCCTACTGGCAGGTCCAGATCGACGATCTCGTCGCGCCCGGGCAGGAGATCTGGTTCGACGCGTACCGGTACGAGGGAGACTCGCGCCTCTCGGGATCGTTCTATCTGTGGCCGCAGAAGGAGGCGAAGGTCGGGCCCACCCGCATCGACTTTCTGGGCGGAACGGTGAAGGTCGGAGACGAGGTCGCCGCCCGCGCTTTTCGCGCTTCGGTGGAGGCCCGGATCGCTCCCTTCGATCCCCGCGCCGTCCGCGGAAACGAGGCGTACCGCTTCGTCTCGGGCGCCGCGCACGCGACCGGCGAGATGCCCACCGTCGCTTTTCTCAATTACTACCTGCGGGACGCCCCCGAGCCGCGCCTCTCCGGCGGACGCGGGAAGATCGCGGGGGACCTGAAGCTCGAGAACGGGCGGGGCGCCCTGTCGGCGACTCTCGCGGCGGATCGGCTTCGCGCGGCGTACCCGAAGACGACCCTGACCGGCTCGGCGATCATCGAGCTCCGAATGAACGACTGGCGCCCTGCGGAGGCGTACGGACTCCTTCACGGAACGAAGTTCACGCTCGCCGACGTGTCGACTTCGCCGGCGAACGGGAAAACTCCGGCCGGCGTCGCTCACAAGCCGAACGGCGCCAATAACTGGTGGGGAGAATTCGACGTGGGTCCGGGGAAACTGCGGTCCACGAATTCCGGGCTCGAGCTGTCCGGTCCCGTGACGTCGAGATGCCGCGACGCGCGAGCGCTGTACACGCTCTTCGAGATCGGCCTTCCGAAGTGGGCGCAGGGCATCTTCCGCCTCGACGAGTTCCGAGGAAGGGGCAACGTCGTGCTGGGCCCGCAGATCGTCGAGGTGAAGCGGCTCGAGGCGAGCGGCGGGGCCTTCTCCGTCTCGGGCGACTATCGGCAGCGCGGCAGCGCGACCGAAGGCGCGTTCCTCGTGTCGACGGGATCGCTCGCGGTGGGTATCGACGTCGGCGGCGCGAAGCCCTCGCTCAAGATCGCCGGCGCGAAGTCCTGGTTCGCGGCGAAGCGGGCGGCGCGATGAGCCAGCGGTCCTCGGCGACGATCGCGTATCCCTGCTCCGCACCGGCGCCGCACGAGGCGTGCGGGTGGTGAATCTCGACACGATGAAAACCGTCCCCGAAACGGAGACGCTCCACGGCGACGACCGTGCGCGCGGTGCCGCACCGGACGCAGGGTTCGGAGGGGAATTCGTCGCGCATTGACGCGATCCGATGCAATCCGCCCGCCGCGGAGGGGTCGTTCGAGCGGCCCCGGGCGTCTCCTATAATCGAGTGGAGCCCGCGGAGATGCGTCTGGTCGTCGATCGGTTCCGCGCCCGGACCCGCAGAAAACGAAAGGGAACGGAGAAGAAATGAGTCCTCCGGAGAAGCGGAGCGTCCTGGTCACCGGCGGCGCCGGTTTCATCGGCAGCCACGTCGCCGAGGCCTGTCTTCGCGACGGGCACCGCGTCGTGATCGTCGACAACCTGTCGACCGGCTCGCGCGGCCGAGTGCCGGGCGGCGCGCGGTTCGTCGAGGCCGACCTGACGGCGATGGATCTCGCCGCGCTCCTGCGCGAGGAGAAGATCTCGGTGGTCAACCACCACGCGGCCCAGATCGACCTGCGCGCGTCCGTCCGCGATCCCGTCCGGGACGCGCGGATCAACGTGATCGGCTCGCTCCAGGTCTTCGAGGCGTGCCGCGCGGCGGGCGTGCGCCGCGTGATTTTCTCCTCGACGGGGGGCGCGATCTACGGCGAGCCGGAAGGGGAGAAGGCGGACGAGTCCCATCCGACGAACCCGGTATCGCCGTACGGCGTCGCGAAGCTCTCGGTCGAGAAGTACCTCCACTTCTACCGTGTCGAGCACGGGTTCCAGACGATCGTGTTCCGATACGCCAACGTGTACGGACCGGGACAGAACGGCCAAGGGGAGGCGGGCGTCGTCGCGATCTTCGCCGAGAAGATGCTTCGGGGCGAGGGGCCGCGGATCCACGGCGACGGCGAGCAGACCCGCGACTACGTGTTCGTCCTCGACTGCGTCGAAGCCAATCGCCGGGCGATCGACACGTCCGCGAGCGGTGTCTGGAACGTCGGGACGGGAGTCGAGACGTCGGTCAACCGCATGGAGTCCCTGATCCGGAGGTCGATTCCGGAGGCGCCCGCCGCCGCGCACGACGGGGCGGCGCCCGGCGAGCAGCGGCGAAGCCTCCTCGACGGCCGGAGGCTCCTCCACGATTTCGGGATCGGCGGCTACACGCCGCTGGAAGAAGGGCTCGAGACCACGATCTCCTGGTTTCGCCGCAATTTTCCGGCTGCCCGGTAGGGCGCACGTTCCGGCCGCCCGGTTGGGCGAGACGCTACGGGCCGCCGCCTGCGGAGCGCGGCCGATCGGGGGCGAGCTCGGAGAGCAAGAGGGGAGCGGAATTTCCCGGTCAGCGATTGCGGCGTATAATTGAGGCCGCGCGAAGGGGGCGCGTCAACCTGATCAGTTCTGCGCCCCCTTCGCGGGTGTGATGGTAGGCCATCTGCCTCCGCCCCATGCAAAACGCATTCCTGCCCTTCTCATCGACAAGTGAGACGCCTCGCGGTCGATGCCTCGCGGGGCCGCCTGGCCTCTCCGCTTCCGGCGCCGGGGAAGCCCCACGGCGCCGGGAGCGGGACGCGGAGCTTCAGACGACGCTTCGCCTGCCGGTGAAGAGATGGACGATCACGGAGATCACGGCGAGAACCAGCAGGAGATGGATGAGACCTCCGACGTGAAACGCCACGAGTCCGAGCAGCCATGCCACGAACAGGATGATTCCGATTGTGAGAAGCATGCGGGCCTCCTTTCATCCGGCGATATGAGCAAGGGGCGTGCCCCGTCCCGGCGCGCTTTCTAAGTCGCCCGGACAGAGGCGCCTGCCTCTTCCGCCGGGCTCGCGGCCCGGGCCTTGCACGGCGATCGCCCGATGAGCGCAAAGAAGCGTCCCGCGCCCTCGGAGCTCCGCAACGGACCCGACCGGGTCGACATCGAGGAAGCGCCGCCGGAACAGATCCGCGATCGCGAGGACGTGCGCGAGGCGCTCCGGCAGACGGCCACCGAAGGAAAGACGCGCCCGGCCCCGCACGCCGGCGACAGGATTTTCTTCGCCGTCGCGGGCGGGTTGGCGGTCCTCCTCGCCGCGCTCGACGTCGGGCTCGCGAAGGAAATGGACGTTCTCGACCCGATCAATTCTCCGATTCTCCAGCGAGCCGTTCTCGCCACCCTCCTGATCGTCGGTGTCCTCATCTTCAACCGCGCAATGTCGGTATTCGTCGTGTCGCGCATCGAAAGCGCGGTCTCGAAATACAACCTCAAGCGGATCCTCCGGCTCGTCGCCGGCATGATGATCGTTTCGATCGCCTTCACGGTCCTCTTCGTGAACTGGCGCACGACGCTCGCCTCGCTCGGCCTGATCTCGCTCGTTCTCGGTCTCGCGCTCCAGGCGCCGCTCACGAGCTTCTTCGGATGGGTCTACATCCTCGCGAAGTCTCCGTACCGCGTCGGCGACCGGATCGAGCTCGACGACGCGGTCGGGGACGTGATCGACGTCGGCTACCTCGACACGACGCTCTGGGAGGTCGGGGGGAAATACATCTCCGGCGACCACCCCAGCGGGCGCATCGTCCGGTTCCCGAACTCGAAGGTCCTGAACAGCATGATCTACAACTACTCGTGGCCCCTCTTCCCCTACATCTGGAACGAGGTGAAGTTCCAGGTCGCCTACACCGCGGACTTCGACTTCATCGCCCGCACGCTGGAGGAGGAGGCGAAAAAGGAGATCGGCGCGAAGATGATCAAGCGGATCGAAGTGTTTCGCGAGCTCCTGTCCCGGACGCCCGTCGACCAGCTCAACGTCAAGGAGGCGCCGGCCGTCTTCTTCCGCGTCAACGACAACACCTGGATCGATGCGCGGGTCCGATACCTCGTTTCTCCGAGGAACGCCGGGGCCGTGAAAACCCGGCTGACGAAGGCGCTCCTCGAGAAAGTCCAGGAGAATCCGGAGAAGTTCCGAGTTCCGAACGACAACAGCCGCTAGACCGGCAAAAGTGGCCCGCTCCTTGCTCACCACTCTGTCGTCTCTCGAATGAAACTTTTCGAAACCGGCCACGGTTTCGACGGCCCCGGGAACCCCAAAATTCCCGGGGCCTAATTTGTGTCGCGGGCACTTGCCCCGGGACCGAGGGCTCGTGGCCGACGCGCGGCTCGCCGGCGAGCGACTCGACCGCGCCGCCGCCCACCCCCTCGCTTGCGTGCCCGCTCCCGCATCGCAGATTTTTCGCTTCGGTTACTTCGGCGAAAAATCAAGCGATGCGAGGGGCACCGGGTACGCGATGGGAGGTCTTGCGCAGGAAGTGGGTTTTTGTAGCCGCGAGCTTCTGGCGTGGGTCATCCCGAGGAGCGAGGCGACGGGGTTCGGCCAAGAGGCCCCGACCGCTTCGGGGCAACGGGGCCACAGGAGATTCGCGACCTCGAGGAGCTCGGATCGCGAGAAGGCCCCCCGTCATTGCGGGCGCAGCGAAGCAATCTCCGAGGGTATGGCTCTGCGAGCGACATATCTCGAGCACACAGAGGCGCCTCTTGCCCGTGTTGCGATGAGGCTCGGGGAGACGCGAGCGAGACGGGATGCGGGTCGCCCGGCGCCGTCCCGAGGCGAACCGAAAGCGTACGTTGAGGGGCGGCGTCGGGTGGCACGCGCCCGTATTCGCTCGATGTATCGACGAGCCAGATTCTGAATCGCCGTGCTAGCGGCGATTCAGGGCGAGGACCGCGACAGCCGCCAGGCCCGTCACGGCCAGCAGCTTCCATCCCGCGCGGCTCTTCCGGATCGCGCCGCCGCGAGCGGGGGAGCGGCGCTGCCGGAACATCTCGGCCCCCGTGCCGATCGCGAGCGCGAGGAGCTTCGGAGCCTGTCGTCGTAACCGACGGCGCATCGCGAGCTCGAGTCCCGTGGCGATGCCGAGAGCGAGGAGCCGCGGCGCCTGCCGTCGAGCCTGCCCTTTCATCTCCCCGGCGACTTCCGACCAGTCGATGGCGTGTGACATTCAGCCTCTTCCAACCCCGACGAGGAACCCGATCAGCATCCCCGCGGCCAACCCGGCGGCCAGAGCCGTTCCCGGTTTGTCCCGCGTGAACCGCTGAACGTCGCCCGAGGTCCGATTCCAGCGATCGGTGAGCTCATCGAACGGACCGGGCTCGGGAACGTACCCCTCGATGAACTGGGCGCCTCTGGCGACTTCCTCGCCGAACGGCTCCAAGCATATCGCCATGACCGTCCTCCTTCGGTTTCGCCGAAAGGACAAAGCAACAGATGGGCCAATTTCGCTGCACTGGCAGGGAGATTGCTAGACCTAAAACCCAAGGATATTTTCGTCTTACCCTGTCAAAAAGGGTTGACACCCGCCTGCCCGATCGGGCAGTCTCTCAGCAGCGATTTAACGGTTTTCCCTTCGGAGGAATCGCTGCACCAGGGACCTGCCTCTCGAAATTCTCCCGAACGGTGAGCCTCGGTTAATCGGCGAACGCCTTTCGCCCGTCAATGGAGGACCGATGCTTCCTCGTCGACCCCAACCCTGTCACCCGTCTGTCCGGCCGCGCCCGGCCGCCATCGCCGCGGCGCTGATCCTCTCTCTCGCCCTCGCGGGGAGCGCCCGCGCGCTGGAGTTCTACGCGTCGCCTTCCGGCTCTTCCGCCGGAGACGGCAGCATCTCCCGCCCCTGGGACCTGAAGACCGCCCTCAAACAGCCGGCGACCCTGAAGGCGGGCGACACGCTCTGGCTGCGCGGCGGGAAGTACGCCGGGCCTTTCGTGAGCTACCTCACCGGAACGTCCTCGGCGCCGATCACCGTCCGCCAGTATCCGGGGGAGCGGGCCACGCTGGACGGCGTCAATGCCGCCGGACAGACGATCCTCCAGGTGAGCGGCGCCTACACGCGCTACTGGGGCTTCGAGATCATGAGCTCGAACACGAACCGGGCCTCGGAATCCGTTTCGGGCTCGGGGATCACGACGATGCAGACGCCGGGCCATCCGGGCTTGAAATTCATCAACCTGGTGATCCACGACACGCTCGGAAACGGTTTCTGGATCGACGCGACCGACATGGAGATGAACGGCTGCATCGTGTATTACAACGGCTGGTCGGCCACCGATCGCGGACACGGCCACGGGATCTACGCCCAGAACAACACCGGGACGAAGCACTTCATCGACAACGTCCTCTTTCAGCAGTTCGACAAGGGGATCCAGTACTTCGGCGGGACGACGGCGCCCATCAACAACATGGACACCGAAGGGAACACCGTCTTCCAGAACGGCTACATCGACGGCACGGAGTCGAACAACATCGAAATCGGCGGCGGCCTGACGGCGCAGAATCCGGTCTTCAAGAACAACTACTCGTACTACTCGAACATCGGAAAGGAAGACATCGGGGGATACAACACCGCCGGAACGTCGAACCTCGTGTACCAGAACAACTACGACTCGGCCGACAACGACTGGCCCACGCAGTTCACGGGTCTCCACGGGTTCACGGTCAGCGGCAACGTCTTTCACGGCCACGACGGCGGTTTCGCGACGAGCGCATATCCGTCGAACAGCTTCTATCTCGGCGTTCCGCCGCCGGCACCCCCGAACGCGGTCTTCGTGCGGCCCAACGCGTGGGAGCCCGGACGGGCGAACATCACGTCCTTCAACTGGACGCACCAGGCGACGGTCTACGCCAACGTGAGCGGGGTGTTGAACGTCGGGGACGTCTACGAGGTCCGCAACGCGCAGAATTTCTACGGCTCGCCGGTCGCGACCGGGACCTATTCCGGCGCGGCGATTCCGCTCCCGACGACCGGCCTCCCGTCGGCCGCTCCGATCGGCTGGACGACGCCGGCGCCGACCGGTCCCGAGTTCAACGCGTACGTCCTCCTGAGGAAGTCCTCCGGCTCGACGACGACGACCACGACCGGCAGCGCGCCCGATCCCCATTTCTCGATCCGGCCCAACCCCGCCCCCGTCAACACGGCCGTCCAGCTCCTCGACACGACGCTGAACAAGCCGACTTCGTGGACCTGGGCTTTCGGCGACGGCGCCACCTCGACCGCGCAGAACCCGACGCACACCTACTCGAGCCGCGGCACGTTCACCATCCGCGTGACCGTGAAAAACGCCGCCGGCTCCGCCAGCACCACGAACACGGTCTCGATCCAGTGATCCGGCGACGATTCCGTTCCTGATTCTTTGCGGCCGCCCCCCGGGCGGCCGCGACTTTTTCGTCGTACACTCGTGAGCCATGAAGCGACTGAAAGCCGGTCTCCTCGCCGCGACGGCGCTGGGCGCCGCCGCGTGCGCGAGCATCGTTCCGGGGTCCGACAGCGTGGTCCTGACCCGGGACGAGAAAGCGGTCGCCGGCTGCAAGGAGCTCGGAGACGTCAACGTCTGGCTCTCCTTCAGCTTCGGCGACGCGCGAAACCAGCTGCGGAACAAGGCCTACGCTTTGAACGGCGATACCGTGCTCATCAAGTCGTCCTGGGGGGAGAGCTCGGGAACGGCTTTCTCCTGCGCGCAGAAGAAGCCCTGAGCGGCCGGTAACGGGCGGCGTCTCCGGCGCGTTATCGCCGGGCGGGGATTTCTTCGACGCCGACTTCGATGAAGGATCCGATTTTCGTCTGGACCTGCCCGGCCTGCGGGGAGCTGGTCTCGACCGTGCTGCCCGAGGCGGATGACGCGATCCTCGTCTGCGGCGCCTGTGAAAAGCGGTTCGCCGAGGAAGCGGTCCCGTCCGATCGTCCCGCCTGAAGCGGGCCGCCGGCCCGCTGAGACTCAGGGGAGCGCGGCGATCGCTCCGATCAGGTCTTCCGGGTCGATCGGCTTCGCGACGAAGCCGGCCGCGCCTTCCGCGAGAGCGGTGTCGCGCGACCTGACGTCGCCGGAGACGATCAGAACCGGGATGTTTCGAAGACGGGGATCGGATCCCTGCCTTTTCCGGAACTGCCAGCCGTCCATGACCGGGAGGCGGATGTCGAGCACGATCGCGCTCGGGGCCGGATGGGTGTCGAGGAACGAGAGGGCCGCCTCGCCGTTTTCCACCCCCACGGCTTCGCTGCCGGCGAGCTGGAGCAGCGCGCAGAAGGCGTCGCGCGACGCCGGATCGTCCTCGACGACGAGGATCCGTTTCCGTTCGGACGGCGGCTGACCGGCGAGGGGAGGCAAGGTAGCCATTCTGCAAGCAAGTCCCGCGCCACGGGCCAATCGAGCCGGACGGGGCACTCCTCTTGCACGGGCGGTCTCGGCTGCGCGTCTCCGCGGCAAAAGGAGGATTCGATGAGGATCAGGACGATCGGAATGCTGGCCTCTGCGGCGGTGCTCGTCGCATCGACGGCGCGCGCCCAGGGAAACCGGCCGGTGCAGTTCGGAATCAGCGGCGGGGCGGACTTCCCCGTTTCGGATCAGAGCGACGTCTACAAGACCGGCTGGAACGGAACGGCTCTCCTCGCGTTCAACTTCGGAACTTCGCCGTTCGGGATGCGGGTCGACGGCTCGTACCACGAGCTCGAAACGAAGAGCGACCTGGACGCCTTCTTCATCGGATCCGGAAAGACCCGGATCATCGACGGGACGTTCGACGTCGTCATTGGGCCGAGGAGCACGAGCGTCGAGCCCTACCTGCTCGCCGGGGGAGGCGCGTACGATCTCCGGTTCGAAGGTCAGGACATCACGACCGGAAACGCGTTTTCCCACAGCACGACGCGGTTCGGGTGGAACGTCGGCGGCGGGATCGCGTTCCCGCTCGGTGCGCCGGAGAAGAGCAGCCGGCTGTTCATCGAGGCTCGCTACACGAGCGTTTCGGTGAACGTCGACGAGTTCTCGAACAGCATTCACACGGGGGGGACGAGGTTTACGTTCGTGCCGGTCAACATCGGAATCATCTTTTAGCGGCGCGGATCAATACGCGCCGTTATACGGGACCCCGGCAGAGCCCGCCGGACGCGTCTTCCAGCACGTCTGGCCGGGCCTTGAACATGTGCGCTTCGAAATCCATCGGCGCAGGACGCGGAAATTCCGCATGCTAGAATCCCGCCTCCGCCGCGTCCCCATAGTCTAGCGGTCAGGACACCGCCCTTTCACGGCGGGGACACGGGTTCGATTCCCGTTGGGGACGCCAATTAATTCAGTTATTTACGCGTTTCAACCAGTTTTTCAGGCGTCCACCAAACGTCCACGGACGAGAGAAACACGCTTTTTCGCGGGGTGTGTGCGGTCCTCACCTGCACGTCGATCGTCGATTGTAGGGGCAGCGCGGCGCAGAGAGGCGGCATCCTACCGGGCGGCGCCTGTCTCGCTCTTCTCCATCGAGGAGGTCCTGCTCGCCGCGGCCTACGCGCTGGCCGCGCTGTTCTACGCCTTCTATGGCGGTTAGAGCACGGTAAGTTATTTTGAGGCGACCTGAGTTCTAAGCCGGAGACCCGGTCACAAGTTCGAAGAAGCGCATATTTGGAATGCTCGAACGCCCCGCAACTTTCACCGATTGTAATGCGTCATTAACCGCCCCGGTGTTGACCCCGCGCGAGGCAAGGTAGCTAGCGAGCTCGCCCGGGCTATAGCAATCATGGGCCTTCATCGCGCCACCTCTGCCGCACGCGTCGGATACGAGGGAGTGTAATGGCTCTCCTGACGACGAGCGGGTGATCGCAACGATGTGCAATGATCCTTCCATATTTTCGCCTCGTGCCAATTATACGCCTTGGGCGCGCCAATAATAGATTGTGCCGTCAGCGTGCACGTAAAACTGCCTAGTGGCGTTGTAACCGATCTCCTTGGGCGCGGTGTATTGGCCGTTCCCATTCTGATCAACCGCGACGTTACCGGGTTGTTGACCAAGATCGCGGTAGTAAACGTAGATCAAAATGTGACCACCGCTCCCGTCGGGTACCGTTCTCGCCGGGGGACCCCAAGCCTGAATTAGCGCAGCTTCGTTCGAGCCGACCCACGAATCCATCACCTTACCCGTAGAGGCCATACATCCGAGCGACACGCCGACCACCGCTGCGAGCGCGACCGCTTGAAACAGACGACCCTTGGCGATCATTTTCGGCTCACCTCTTAGGGTGCGACCTTTGGCCTTCCAAGTTTCAACCACTTCGCCTCCAATCGTGCCGTATCGCAACCATCCCGATGATGATAAACCCCGGCTAATCCAACTTATCCGTTACCCGACCGCCTCGCGCGTCCACCAGACGTCCACCAAGCGTCCACCGACGCGAAAAAGCCGATAAATGCGGGTGAACCGTGCTCGCGCCGTCGTCGCCTTGATCCTGGCGTAACCGGCTCGGACGGTTGAAGATCGGTGAGTGCCGGCGACTTCATGCAAAAGGCGGCAAATCGGCCGGAAGAAGCCTCAGCCGCCCTTTCACGGCGGGGACACGGGTTCGATTCCCGTTGGGGACGCCAATCGTTCGCAGAGAAATAGCGAGATTTCTGGCTATATCCGTCTCTTCAGAGCGTCCCGTTCGCGCGTCTTTGCATGGGCCTCGACCGCGTCGCGAGATGTTCGGGGCGAAATCCGCGGACCCGGCCGTCATGCGACGTCGGCGTGCCCCGATCCGGCGGCGCGGGCCCGCTGAAGTCCAGTCAGACGGTGACCTCGGTTTCGAACGAGATCGGACATCTCGGGCACGCGAGGGGGAGCTCGGTCGGCCCCTTCGGCTGCCGGTACAATTCGTCTTCGACGATGCGACGCCGGGTGGTTCTTCTTGCCGCATGGATCCTCTCCCTCTTCGCCGCTCCCGCCGCTCGGCTTTCTGCGGATTCACTCCTGTGGGACTTTTCGCCCACCGCCATCCCGGACGACTGGCATATTCAGTCCGGGATGACGGCGATCGGAAACACCCTCTGGGCCACGGGAGACCTTTTCTCGAGCGGCCGAGCGACGATCTTCAAGATCGACCTCACCGACGGTTCCCCGGCCGCCTATCCCCTCGGTCCCGAATTCGGCGCCGATCCCATCGCGCTCTCGATCAGCGAAGGGCCGGGGGGAACCGCCTGGTTCATCGGCGCCCAGCTCAGTCCGGGTTCGATGCCGAACGTCGCCGACGGTGCGTTCCTCGGTGAGGTCGCTCCGGACGGAACCATCTCGTTCGATGCGCTTCCATCCGAGGTCTTCAACAACAATTTCTATCCGCAAATCACCTACGACCCGGCCTCGGGAATCCTGGCGTGGACGCAGGCGTCAGGGATGGGAGCTTCCTTCGGCATTGGCGCGCGCACGGCGGAGGGGGAGATCACGACCGCCGAGCTCTCGGCGCCGGGAGCGCCTTCGTCGATCACGGTCGGGCAGGACGGCAATTTTTACTACACCGACGGCTCGTTGTCCCTGCTTCGAATCGGGAAGATCACGCCGGACGGCGTGGTGTCGTATGTTGCGCAGGTCACGTATCCCCAGGGCAGCGAGCCGGGCCCGGGCACGCCGCCGCGAATCGTCGCCGGCACGGACGGGAACCTTTACTTCTCCGACCCGGTGGATAAGGCAATCTTCCTTCTGACTCCTTCGGGGCAACTCACGAAGTTCGCCATTCCGGGGCCGCGGACCGACATTTCCTCGCTCGCGTACGGACAGGATGGAAACATCTACTTCGGGGAGGTGGCGACCGGCACGGTCGTTCGGTTGACGCTTTCGAGCGGAAACTTCACCGAGCTTTCCCTGCCCTCGAGCCTCAGCCAAAGGCTCAACCTGCTCGTTCCGAGCCCGCTCTTCACGGCGGGATGGGGAGCGACGCTTGCCACCGTGTATTTGGGTCCCGGCCTGCTCCGCCTTCGGGATGAGAGTTCTCCTTGCCCGGATGTCAGGAACAGAAACATCGGTCCCCTCGTCTTCGACGTGGGCGAGCAGTTCTTCGTGGAGATCGGCGCCGACCCCGACCACGCCATCGATCCGACCGGCCTGCCTTCCGGAGTCCTGCTGAAGCATCACCCGCCCTACTTCGGCTTCCAGGGTCCGGCCCTCGGTCCGGGGGAGCTCCTCGCGTCGGCCACGGTCGTCGATTCCACGCAGTGCCCTGTCGACCAGGTCCGGGTCGATTTCGTCATCGTGCCCCCACCCGCGCCGCGCAAGATCCTGGCCGTCTCGCCGCCGAAGCCAGTTGAGGTGAAGAGGCCTCCGCCCTCCTGATTCAGGTTACGGTCGAGAATTCGCGCTCACACCCTGCGATCGAAATCGCCGCAGAGCATCCGTCACGGGGCCACGGGCCGTCTCTTCCGCGATATCGTCCGTCCGGCGGCCGTTCTACGGAAGGAGATGCCCGTGAAGAAATTGGCGACATGGATGTTCGCGGCTTTGACTGCGGCCGGGGCTGCGGGACAGAGCCCGACCGGACCCACGGCGGGCCAGCGGGTGATCCGCCGGGTCAAGGTCGGCGGCGAAGGCGGATGGGATTACCTGACGGTGGACGCCGACGGCCGCAGGCTCTACGTCAGTCGCGCGACACGCGTGATGGTGTTCGACGCCGACACCCTGAAGGCGGCGGGCGAGATTCCGAACACCGACGGCGTGCACGGGATCGCGCTCGCGCCGGGGCTCGGCCGGGGTTTCGTGAGCGACGGGCGGAGCTCGATGGTCACGATCTTCGACCTCAAGACGCTGAAGACGCTCGCCGAGGTGAAGGTCACCGGGGAGAACCCCGACGCGATCCTCTACGACGATTTTTCGGGCCGGGTGTTCACGTTCAACGGCCGCTCCAGTAACGCGACCGCGATCGACGCGGCGACGGGAAGAGTCGAGGGGACGATTCCGCTCGGCGGAAAGCCCGAGTTCGCGCAGTCCGACGGGAAGGGGCGCGTCTTCGTCAACATCGAGGACAAGAGCGAGGTCGTCGCCCTCGATCCGAAGGGCCTCACGGCCGCGGCGCGCTGGCCGCTCGCGCCGTGCGAGGAGCCGTCCGGCATGGCGATCGACCGCGCGAACGGCCGGCTCTTCGTCGGGTGCTCCAATTCGATGATGGCGGTCGTCGACTCCTCTTCCGGGCGGGTGGTCGCCACGGTTCCCACCGGAAAAGGCGTGGACGCCAACGGATTCGATCCGGAGACCGGGCTCGCGTACAGCTCGAACGGCGAGGGAACGCTGACGGTCGTGCACGAGGGCTCACCCGACCGTTTCCGGGTCGTCGAGAACGTCCCCACCCAGCGGGGCGCCCGCACGATGGCGCTCGACGGGAAGACGCATCACGTCTTTCTCGTGACGGCGGATTTCGGGCCGGCCCCAGCGCCGACGTCGGACCGTCCTCACCCGCGTCCGGCGATGCTTCCGGACACCTTCGTGATTCTCGAAGTCGGGCGCTGAAACGGAAACCGCCCGGCAACTCGAGGAGCTCCGGTTTGACGGATCGGATCAGCTTATTGTTTGTATTGTTGTCGCGGATGTTACCGCCGTGGGCGAATGATAACCGCCGGCGGGCTTGTCACCGGAATGTCTATCGGCGGAAGGCCGAGGTCGAGGCGAAAAACTCCTTTCATTGTGCTCGCATACAGGGTGCGCCCGTCTGCGCTCTCGTCGAGAACGCTCGCGGCGTTTTCGCCGAGTCCATCGTCCAAAGGTGCCCACGAGACCCCGTCGTCGTTCGATCGAAAGATGCGGCCCCCGTCTCCGATGCCGTAGACAATCCCGACGCGGCGGCGGTCGAAGCGGAACTCCGTGAACGAGATGCCGGGAGGAGCGGTTGCCGCCCAGCTCTTTCCACCGTCCATCGACCGAACTGAGCCGCCCGGCGCCGTGGCCAGCAGCACTTCATCGTGCCGCGGATCGACCGCGACCGGGCCGTCTCCGACTGCCGCGTCGGAAACCTCCGTCCATGACATCCCGCCATCGTCCGATCGGAACAAGCCGCTTTGCCCAATGCCGAAGGCGGCAGCCCACAAACGGTCAGGATCCCTTCTGTCGACGTCGAACGAAGCGACTTCCCAGTACGTCGGCGCCGTCGAAGGAAAGATAGATACGCGCGTGTCGCCAAAATCGTCACTTCGTGTGAGCTGACTCGTGCACTCGATAAAGAAATTATTGCGGAGGTAGCAGTCGAGCGACAGGAAATAGATCCGTCCGGGTTCTCCAGCTACCGTCTCGATGCTCGCCGCCGGAAGTCCGATTTCGACTGCGTTCCATTCCGAAGCGGCGTCCGTACTCCGGAACAGACCATCCTGGCGGCCTTCAATGCAATCGGGGGAAACGGTCGCGGTCCCCGCGTAGACCAGATTCGAGTCGACCGGGTCCGTCGCGACCGTCGTCACGTTCGTGCATTGCGGCCGCGATCCGGCGAGCCGCCACGTGGCGCCCCCATCCTGGCTCTTGAAAAGGCCGGCGTCGGTCCCCGCATAGACGACCGTTGCGGCCACCGAATCAGCCGCGACGGTGTTCACCACTGCGCCCGCCGGCCCGATCGGGACCCATACGTTGAGCAAGGTGGCCGCAAGAAGGAGGTGCACCGCTCAAGTATACGGCGCTCCCACGGCGGGCGTCCAAGAACGATGAATCCGACCGTCTCGCACGTCGACCGGAGGCTCACGAGGCGGCACCGTCAATGGTGCCGAAAGCGGCTCATGCCATCTTTGCCTTGATTCTGGCGGAACGGTTTCTCTTCGCTGGCGCCAGAGACAGCTTCCCTTCGAGGTTGGGTCTTGCGGCGAGCGGCCGGGTCAGTTGCCCGGAACGAACTTCTCGTAGAGGGGCGCGCCGTCGACCGTGTTCTCGCCGAAGAACTCGACGAACTCGATCGAAGGCGAGAAGCCGCCCTCCTTCGACCGAACGAACAGTCTTCGAAGGATCCCCTCCCGGCCGTCGATCGAGGCGGTGACCGCAGGGCAACCCTTCAGCGTGCGAACGGTGAAACGCCGCTTCCGGCCGGCTTTGAATTCCATGCGGAAGGTCCCGGGAGCGTCGCCGGATCGGGTGTCGAATCCGTACGCGCGCCTCCGCTCGACCATGTTCAGCTCCTCGCGCTTGTCGCTCTCCCCGTTGAGGAGCCAGTAGGCCACCACGGGTTCCGAAGGAACGAAGCGAGCATCCGGCCCGAGGTTCGCGTCATAGACCACGATGTTGGAGTTCTTGCTTCGGGCGATGACGAAAAGATGCGCGGGGCAGGGCTCGGCGGCCGATCCCGCGGCGTGCCCCAGAACGGCCAGGGCGAGCACCCAGCGTGCGATCACGACGGGTCCGTAAGAGGTTGTGCCGGCCGGCGGACGATCGAGGACGCTTGCGATGCTCGAGTCTACTTCCGATCCCTGGTCTTTCGCGAACCGAGCTCCGCGAGGTCGCGAAGGTGGGTCGGGGTGTGAGGCCCCGGAGCGGCCGAGCCGAGAAGGCGAGCCGCGGAGGGCACATCGCGAAAAGCCTCCGCGAAGTCACCGAGCGGAGGAGGTTTGCGATGTGGGAGGCCGCACGGTTCCAGCGGAGCGCGCCGTGCGGCCGACGGTTTGGTGAGTCGGCCGGGGCTCGAACCCGGGACCCACGGCTTAAAAGGCCGTTGCTCTACCGACTGAGCTACCGACTCGGGGCGGTCGAGTCTAACTCGACCGCCCGTTGCGAGTCACGGGTCGGCGAGTCCAGGGTCGAGACGCAAGCCGGTCCTCCCGACTTTCGACTCGTGACGGACCGACTCCTGACTGCCGTCGATCGCGCTACGCAATCGACGGTGGCAGCCGGTCCCAGAACTGGTCGTGGCGGCGGAAGATGGTCTCTTCGCGGCGCGGCCCCGTCGAGACCGCGACCGCCGTCGCGCCGCAGAGCTGCTCGATGAACTTCACGTATTCCTTCGCGCGCGGCGGGAGGTCGTCGAATTCGGTGATGCCCGTCGTGTCCTTTTTCCACCCGGGGCAGTGGGTGTAGAGGGGCTCGAGCTTCTCCACGTCCTCGACGTCGGACGGGAATTCGAGGACGCGCTCGCCGCGGAGCTTGTACCCGACGCACACGGGGATCTCCGCGAGCGTGTCGAGCACGTCGAGCTTCGTGACGGCGAGAAAGCGCGCTCCGGAGAGCTCGACGCCGCTCCGCGCGACGACCGCGTCGAACCATCCGGTGCGCCGGGGCCGCCCGGTGCTCGTGCCGAACTCGTTCCCGCGCTTGCGCAGGAACTCGCCCGTCTCGTCGTGGAGCTCCGTCGGCAGAGGTCCGGCGCCGACCCGCGTCGTGTAGGCCTTGAGCACCACGAGGGAGGCCGAGAGCGCCTGCGGCGGGATGCGAAGGCCCGCCGCGAGCCCGGCGCTCGAGCAGGTCGAGGAGGTGACGAAGGGATACGTTCCGGCACAGAGATCGAGCATCGCGCCGTGCGCGCCTTCCGCGAGGAGCGACTTTCCGTTCTTCAGGTGCATCCGGGCGCGGGCCCCCGTGTCGTCGAGGAGCGGCACGAGCCGCTTCGACTGCTCCCGCAGCCGCGCGAAGACCTCCGCGGCCGGAGGAGGCGAGCCGGCTCCGAGGGCGGCGCCGACGCCGCCGATCTCTCGCGCGAGACGCTCGATCTTCGGGAGGAGCGTGTCGGGATGCCGCAGCGCGCCGGCCCGGATCCCCGTCCTCGCGGCGCGCGTCTCGTAGGCGGGTCCGATGCCGCGGAGCGTCGTTCCGATCTTTCCGTCGCCCGCCGCGCTCTCCCGCGCCGCGTCGAGGAAGCGGTGGTAGGGGAGGATCAGGTGGGCGCGGTCGGAGATCCGGAGATTCCGCTCGACTTCGATTCCCGCGCCCTGGACGGCGTCGATCTCCTCGAAGAGGGCGTCGGGATCCAGGACGACGCCGTCGCCGATCCACGCTTCGCGGCCGCGAATGATCCCGGCGGGGAGGAGGTGGAGCGCGAAGTGCCGGTCTCCGAACTTGACCGTGTGGCCGGCGTTGTGCCCGCCGTGGTAGCGCGCGACCGCGTCGAAGCGGTCCGACAGGAGGTCGACGAGCTTGCCTTTTCCCTCGTCCCCCCACTGTCCCCCGAGAACGGCGAGCGTTTGAATGCGTTCGTGCTGCACGCGGTGTCGGAGTATCGCACGGTTCGCCTCCCGGGCGGACTATCATCCGGGCATGCGGAGGATCCGTCTGACGGGCGAGGCGCTGACGCTGGCCGATCTGGAATCGATCGCGGCGCGGGAGGCGCGGGTTTCCCTCGCTCCGGCATCGCGGCGGAAGATCGCGGCGTCGCGGAAGGTCGTCGACCGGCTCGCCCGGCGGGGGACCGTGTCGTACGGGATCACGACCGGTTTCGGCCGTTTCTCGGACGTCGTGATCCCGAAGGACCGGCTCGCGGAGCTGCAGAGGAACCTGGTGCGGAGCCACGCCGCGGGGGTCGGCGCTCCGCTCTCGCCGCCCTTCGTGCGCGCGATGATCGCCCTGCGCGCGAACACCCTCGCGAAGGGGTTCTCCGGGATCCGCGTCGGGACGGTCGAAGCGCTCCTGGCGATGCTCGAGGCGGACGTGCTCCCGGTCGTTCCCGAGCAGGGCTCCGTCGGCGCGTCCGGGGATCTCGCGCCGCTCGCGCACCTGGCGCTCGGCCTGATCGGCGAAGGGGACGCTTTCCGTCGCGGAAGACGGATGCCGGCGGCGCGCGCGCTGCGCGCCGCGCGGATCCGTCCCGTCGAGCTCGCGGCGAAAGAAGGGCTCGCCCTGATCAACGGCGTCCAGATGACGTGCGCCGTCGGAGGGCTCGCGCTCGCGCGGGCTCTGCGCCTCGCGCGGATCGCCGATCTCGCGGGAGCGATGTCGCTCGACGCCTCGCGCGGGAGCGACACCGCCTTCGACCGGCGCATCGTGGCGGCGCGGCCGCATCCCGGAGCGATCGCCTCGGCGGCGAACCTGCGGAAGCTGATGGCGGGGAGCGCGATCCGCGAGTCGCATCGGAACTGCGGGCGCGTGCAGGACAACTACGCCCTGCGGTGCATGCCGCAGGTTCACGGCGCCGTGCGGGACGGGCTCGAGTACGCGCGGCGCGCGATCGAGATCGAGATGAACTCCGCTTCCGACAACCCGATGGTCTTCGCCGGCCCGGGGGACGTCCTTTCGGGAGGGAACTTCCATGGCGCTCCCGTCGGGGCGCCGCTCGACCTCGCCGCGATCGTCCTGACCGACCTCGCTTCGATCTCCGAGAGGCGGCTGGAGAAGCTCGTGAATCCTTCGCTCTCGGGGCTTCCCGGTTTCCTGACCGAGGAAGGCGGCGTCCAGTCGGGGTTCATGCTCGCGCAGGTCACGGCCGCGGCGCTCACGTCGGAATGCAAGGTGCTTTCGCACCCGGCATCGGTCGACTCGATCCCGACCGGCGCCGCGAAGGAGGACCACGTTTCGATGTCGCCGATCTCGGCGCGAAAGCTTTCCGCGGTCGTCGAGAACGTCAAGCGCGTGCTCGCGATCGAGATCCTCGCCGCCTGCCAGGCGCTCGACTTCCTGAGGCCGCTGAAGAGCTCGCCCGCGATCGAGGAGGCGCGCCGGATCGTGCGCCGGCGCGTCCGCACGTGGACGAAGGATCGTTACATCGCGCCGGATCTCGAAGCCGGAGCGGAGCTCGTCGAATCGGCTTTCGCGGGCATTCTCGAGCGGCTCGACTGATGGCGGAAAACCTCCTCCCGCTCAAGCGCGAGGCGATCGCGTCCTTCGTCGAGTTCGCCGGAGGGGGGGCTTCGCCCCGGTGGCCCCTCGAGATCTACCTCGAAATCAGCAACGTCTGCGATCTCCGATGCGTGATGTGCACGCGATTCTCCGCGTTCAATCCCGCGCGCAAACAGGCGATCTGGGACGTCGACCCCGGCTTCCTCGACGCGAGGGGCGCCGCCGACCTCCTTCGGCCGCTCCTCGAGCGGGCGCTCGTCGTCCACGCGTTCGGCTACGGCGAGCCGACGATCCACCCCGATTTCCCCGGCTTCCTCGCGCACCTTTCGCAGTTCGACGTCCTGATCGACTTCTTCACCAACGGCATGCACCTGACCGACGATCTCGCGCGCCTTCTGGTCGACCGGTCCATCCACCACCTGACGGTCAGCTTCTCGGGCAGCACCGCCGCCGACTACGAATCGGTCTATCAGGGCGGGAAATTCGAGACGGTGCTTGCGGGGATCGATCGCGTCCGGGAGGCGAAGCGCGCCGCCGGAAGGCGTTTCCCCGGCGTCCGGTTGAATTCGGTGACGTTCGACCATCACGTCCGGGCGCTCGACCGTTTCGTCGAGCTCGCGGCGGCGCACGGCGTCGAGACCGTCGAGCTCACGCGGCTCCTCGAGCACGCCGCCGTCGTGCCGCAGCTCACGGGTCACGCGGCGAACCTGCGGTCGCCGGAGATTCGAGACGCGATCGGCCGGGGCCGGGAGGCGGCGGAGCGGCTCGGCGTGAAGCTCGCGCTCCATCCGATGATCGAGGCCGAGCTCGCGCTTCCCGAAGAGAGCGCGGCCGCGGCCGAGCGCATTCCGCTGGAGGAGTTCCCGGCGGTCGCCCGCTCGCTTCCGGTTTTTCCTCCGTCTCGCGAGAACGGTCCGATCGCCTCCTCGGTCGATCTCGACGCCTGGGGAGTCGACGATATCCGGCGGCGGCTCCGCGTTCGCGAGCAGGCGCAGGGCGAGTCGCCGTTCTACTGCCTCGAGCCCTTCAAGACGTTCTACCTGCGGCGCGGCGGACAGGTGAAGACGTGCTGCTACATGAACGACGAGGCGCCCGGGCTCGGCGACATCCGAAAGTGGAGTCCCGAACGGATCTGGTCCGGCGCGGCGTACGACGTCTTTCGCGGCGCCGTCCGGAACGGTCAGTACCCGATGCTCGCGTGCGAGCACTGCCTGGAACGGCGGCAGGCTCCCGCGAGTCACGGCGTCGACGAGATGCTGCGGGACTACGCCGCGTGGAATCCGCGGGCTAAAGGCCGTCCGTTCGATCGGCAGACGATTGCGGAGCTCGAGGGATCCTGGGGCTCCCGGATCATGGCCCGCGCTTTCGAGCACGGCGCGGATCCGGCCGAAAATCCGGGCGCGGGCGAGCGGCTCGGGAAAGTCCTGGCCCGACTGGCCGAGGATCCCGTCTGGTGGTCGTTGATCGACGGTTGGGTCGATCATGCCTCGGAGGCGGGCGTCGCCGGATGGGTGTACTCGCCGCCCTTCTCCGATCTGCGGTTTCCCGTCACCGTCTGGCTCGGCGACCGGAAGGTTGGCGAGGCCACGGCGGATCTTTTTCGAGCCGATCTCGCCGAGGGGAAACGGGGTGACGGGCGGTACGGCTTCGCGATCCCGTTTCCGATGGCCCCGGCCGAAGCCCGCATCGCGCGTGTCGAGCTGGGCAACAGCGGGTGCGTGCTCGAAAGGATTCCGGCGCTGCAGGGGGAGCGGGTGAGCCGGCCGCCGGAGCGGACCGTCGGCGCCGAAGCCGCAAACAATACACGATAAATCCTTCGTCGCCTCCGGCTCCGCGGAAGCGGAGCGATTTCCGTAAACTCGGCGTGGACGCCCGAAGCGAGCCGGAGGACAATGGGCCGATGGCTGCCTTCCGTCTCGGCGCCGCAGTTTTTCTTCTGGCTCCGCTCCTCGTGAGTCGACCGGCTTTCGCCGGACGCGACTGGGCGCAGAGCGGGCCGCCCGGCGCGTCTGCGCTGGCGATCGACCCGACCGACGCGCGGCGGGTGTTCGCGGCGGTTCCCTCCACGGACGTCGCGACCTCCGAGATCTTTCTGAGCTCCGACCGCGGGGCGTCGTGGCAAAGCGTTGGGGTTGCGGGTCTTTCGATCACGACGATGGCGGCGGGGCCGTCGGGAGCGATCTTCGCGGCGGGATCCGAGGTCACGCCGGGGGACTTCCCGGTCTCGCTCGCCGCGGTCTGGGAATCCGTCGATTCGGGGGCGAACTGGCGGGCGTCTTACCGATCGGGCTTTTGCAACAACGCCCAGGTCCTCGCTGCGAGTCCTGTCGATCCGCCCGTCGCCTACGTGGGCGACAACGTGACCTGTCACGGGTTCGGCGGCGCCCTCCTTCAATCCGCCGGCGGCACGACCTGGAGCGACGTTTCGCCGCCGCTCCCGCCCGATCCGCCGCTGGAAGACTTTCAGCCGGTCGCCGCCTTCGGGCTCGCGCCGAGCGATCCGCCAGTGCTCTATCTCTTCCAGCGCGGCGCGTGGCGAAGCGAAGACGCCGGAGCGAGCTGGACGCCGATCGCGGATCCCGAGGAAGGACTTGCAGTGGCTCTCGGGTACGACTCACTCGCGGTCGATGCCGTTTCTTCGGCGGTCGTGTATGCGATCGCCGGGAACCAGATCGTTCGGAGCCTCGATTCCGGAGCCACGTGGCTGGCGACGTCGCTCTCCGGCGACATCCGGCAGCTCCTGACCGATCCCTCGATTCCCGATTTCGTCGCCGCGAGATCGGAGAACGTCGTCTTCGTTTCAGCCGATCGGGGAACGACCTGGCGGGCGCTTCCTCCGGTCGGCGTCACGATCGACGATCTCGCGGTCGGCGGCGGGGCGATCTACGTCGCGACCGCGAGTGGAGTCTTCACGTTTCACGACGTGCGCGTGATTCCGGTGGCTGGGCCGGTGCCGGCACCGGTGGCGAACCCGGCAGCCCGGTCACCCCGCTGAACCTCGCTTCGCTACAATATCTCCCATGACCGCCGTCCATCCCGCCGTGCGCGCGGCTCGTGGCACCGCGCTGCGGGCGAAATCGTGGCTCACCGAGGCGCCGCTCCGGATGCTCGAGAACAACCTCGATCCGGACGTCGCCGAGAAGCCGGACGAGCTGATCGTCTACGGTGGATCCGGAAAAGCGGCGCGCAACTGGCAGTGCTTCGAGGCGATCACACGGACGTTGAAACGCCTCGAAGCCGACGAAACGCTTCTCGTCCAGTCCGGAAAGCCGGTCGGCGTGTTCAAGACCCACGCGAACGCGCCCCGCGTTCTCATCGTCAACTCCATGCTCGTCCCGGCCTGGGCGACGGGTGACGAGTTCCGGAGGCTCGAAGGGCTGGGGCTCACGATGTACGGTCAGATGACCGCGGGCTCGTGGATCTACATCGGCTCGCAGGGCATCGTCCAGGGGACGTACGAGACGCTCGCGGAAGCCGGCCGGCAGCACTTCGGCGGCGATCTCGCCGGCCGCCTCTTCGTCTCGGCGGGTCTCGGCGGGATGGGCGGCGCGCAGCCGCTCGCGGCGACGATGAACGGCGCGACGGCGCTGCTGGCGGAGGTGGATTCGGCACGGATCGACAAGCGGATCCGGACCCGCTATCTCGACGCGTCGATGAACGACCTCGACGCCGCGATCGACCGCGCGCTCGCCGAGCGCGACTTGAGGAAGGCCGTCTCGATCGGCGTCGAAGCCAATGCGGTCGACCTCCTCGAGCGGCTGCTCGCGCGCGGCATCGTGCCCGATCTCCTCACCGACCAGACTTCCGCGCACGACGAGCTGACCGGATACGTTCCGCACGGCGTTCCCTACGCCGAAGCGCTGCGCCTGCGCGATGCCGACCCGGCGGAGTACATCCGGCGCTCGAAGCGCTCGATGGCCGCGCACGTCCGGGCGATGCTCGCTCTGCGCGAGCGGGGCGCCGTCACCTTCGACTACGGAAACAACCTCCGCGGACAGGCGAAGAGCGCGGGAGTCGAGAACGCCTTCGACTTCCCGGGATTCGTTCCGGCGTACATCCGCCCGCTCTTCTGCGAGGGCAACGGTCCGTTCCGCTGGGCCGCGCTCTCCGGCGACCCGGAGGACATCCGGACGACGGACCGCGCTCTCCTGGAGCTGTTCCCCGAGAACGCGACGCTCCGCCGCTGGCTCACGCTCGCCGAGGAGAGGATCGCGTTCCAGGGGCTGCCCGCCCGGATCTGCTGGCTCGGATACCGGGAGCGCGACCGCGCGGGGGTCCTGTTCAACGAGCTCGTCCGCACCGGGCGCGTGAAGGCGCCGATCGTCATCGGCCGAGATCATCTGGACGCGGGCTCGGTCGCCTCGCCGAACCGGGAGACCGAGGCGATGCGGGACGGCTCCGACGCGATCGCCGACTGGCCGATCCTGAACGCGCTGCTGAACGCGGTCTCGGGCGCGACGTGGGTGTCGGTCCATCACGGCGGGGGCGTCGGGATCGGCTATTCGATCCATGCCGGGATGGTGGTCGTCGCCGACGGGACTCCCGAGGCGGAGGAGCGGCTGCGACGCGTCCTGACCAACGACCCCGGAACCGGCGTCATGCGGCATGCCGACGCGGGGTACGAGGAGGCGATCGAAACCGCGCGCCGGCGCGGCCTCGACCTCCCGATGTCGCGCGAGTGACTGCCGCGCTCTTTTTCCTCCTCTCTCTCGCCGCTTCGCCTGTTCCGATTCCTTCGCCCCCCGTCGCCCGGCGCGCGGCGGAGCTCCGAAGCGGATGGGCAGACCTCGACGCCCGCGCCCGCCTCTTCCTCCGCGCCCCCGCGGTCGCCGCCTCGATGCGCGGGGGCGGCATCGTCGTCGATCGCGGCGCCCTCTTCGCCGCCGCGTCGGCGGCGGTCGCGGGAGGACACGGAGGCTTTTCGCTCACGCTCCTCGATCCGTCCGGCGATCCGATCGCCTGGGCCGGGCGCGCCCCGACGTTCTTCCCGACCGGCGAGCGCGCGGGCGCGATCTGGTCCGCGGAGTCGGTCGTCTTCTTCCGGACGCTGTCGTTCTCGTACCCTCCGGAGAGCCGCGCCGGAACGCTCGTCGCGGCGTGGCAGGTCTCCCGCTCCTCACCCGGGGCGCATCTCTCGCCCGACGGCGCCGCACGGTGGAACGGCGGGGGCGCGCTCTGGGGAGGGCTCGACTCGGCGCCGATCGATCCGGCAGGGCGGGCGCGCGCCTTCGCGCCGCGCGTCTTCCTCGGGGGAGCGATCGCGCTCCTCGGGCTCGCGCTCGTCGTGGCCGTGCGTGCGCGGCGGCGGCCGGCAGGAGCGGGGGGATCATGGCCGGCGATCCGCGCGAGCGTCGCCCTCGCCTGGGGAGCGGCGGGTGTCGCCGCTCTCGTTTCGCCCGCGCTGAAGCTCGAACCGGGGGACTACTTCGCGGACGGAGCGGTGATCGCCGGGTTCGCGATCTCGGCCGCCGCGGCCGCGATTTTCGCGCGATCGGCGGGTCGGGTTCGGTCCCTTCTCGTTCCCGCGCTCGTGGCGATCGGCGGATTCCTCGCGGGGACGATCTCGCCGAGCCCCGCGGGAGTGGCGGTTGCTTTCGCGGCCGCCCTCGTCGCGATCCTCGCGGGAAGCTCCGCGCCCGCTCCGCTCCGCACGTTCGCCGCCGCGGCACTCGCTTCGGCCGCGCTGTTCGGGCCGCTGATCCTGTTCCGGCAGGAGCGGGCGATCTCGCGCCGCGCGTCCGAGCTCTCCGAGGCCGCGCGCGCCGACCGAACCCCCTCGCGCGCGGCGGCGCGGGCGGCGGCCGCGATTCCGGCGGAGCTGGCGAGGCTGGCGGTCGGCTTTCGGGGGGCGCGGCAGGAGGATCTGACGGATCTCGCGTTCGCGCTCTGGAAGTCGACCGGCCTGGCGGGCGACGCCCCGGTATCGGGAATCCGGCTGTGGCGGGAGGGGAGGCTCGTCTCCCGCTTCAACGCCGGCGGCGCGATCGAATCCGACCGCACGGCGAGCGTCGGCGGGGCCACCGTGGACGTCGAGCGCCGGCGCGTTCCGGTCGCCGGGCACCCGGAGTTCGCGGCGGGAGAGGCCCCGCTCGAGGCGGAGATCGAGATCGCGGACTGGCCCTCCTGGAAGCCGCTCCCGGAGCCGCTCCGCGCCTACCGCGATCTGCTCCTCGGCCTCGACCCCGGCCCGCCGGCGGAGCCGCCGCGGCTCTCCGAACGGTTCCTCGAGAGCCTGACCGCCGCGACGGCTTCGCTGATCGCGATCGTCGCGGTCGCCGCGCTCGGCGCCGCGGTCCTCCTCGTCTCCGGGCGCCGCCGCGTCCACTTCCGCCCGCTGACTTTCCGGGGGCGGATCACGGCGCTCTTCACGGCGCTCGTGCTCGTGCCGTTCCTCGCGGCGACGATCTACATCCGGCACACGCTCGCGACGCGGCTTCGCCGGGAGACGCTGGTCCACGCGCAGACGGCGCTCGAGACGGCGCGGACGGTCCTCGACGATTACCTGTTCGCCGCGGGGACGTCCCCCGGCCGGCGCCAGCTCATCGACGACGACCTCCTCGCGTGGATGGGGAAGATCGTCGGCCACGACCTCTCGATCTACGCCGACGGCCGGCTGTTCTCGACGAGCCGGCGAGAGCTGTTCGCGTCCGGCTTGCTGCCCGAGAGGATCGACGGCGACACGCTCGGGAAGATCCTCGCGGCGCCGGCGCGTTTCGTCGTCGCAACGCGGAGCGTGCGGCGGCGGCCCTTCGACCAGGTCGAGGCGGCGCTCGCGTCGATTCCGGGACGGCTCTCCTTCACCGGCCCGGCGATCCTGTCGATCCCCCTCCTGCCGGAACAGCGCGAAACCGAGGAGGAGATCGCCCGGCTCTCGGCGAGCCTGATGCTCTTCACGCTGGCCGTGTTCGGCGTGTCGCTCCTTCTCGGCGCGCGGACCGCGTTCCGTGTCACGGGGCCGATCGGCGCGCTCGTCGAAGGGACGCGGGCGGTCGCCCGCGGGCAGATGCCGGCCGTGCCGGTGCCCGCCGACGCGGAGCTCAAGAACCTCGTCGAGGCGTTCCTGTCCATGGCGGCGACGCTCGAAAAGCAGCGGGACGACCTCGCGCGCGCGCAGCGGCTGCGCGCCTGGGCGGAGATGGCGCGGATCATCGCCCACGAGATCAAGAACCCGCTGACGCCGATCCGCCTCTCCGCCGAGCACCTCCGCGAGGTCTGGAAGCGCGGCGACCCGTCGCGGGACCGCGTGCTCGAGGAATGCGTCGAGAACATCCTGCGGCAGACGGAGTCCCTCCGCGGCATCGCGGCGGAGTTCGCCGACTACGCGCGTCTGCCCGAGCCGCACCGGGAGAGCGCTTCGATGAAGTCGCTCGCCGAAGATGTCGTCTCGGCGTACGCGGCGTCTCCCGGAATCTCCTGGGACGTCGATGTGCCCGACGTCGAGGCGGTCGCCGACCCGAGGCTCGTCGCGCGCGCCCTCACGAATCTCGTCGCGAACGCGCGCGAGGCGCTCGGCCGACAGGGAGGGAGGATCGCCGTCCGGCTCTTTCCGCGCGACGGGCGATGGGTCTTCCGGGTCGAGGACGACGGGCCCGGTGTGGCGGCCCAGGACATGGGCAAGCTCTTCGAGCCGTATTTCTCGTCGAAGTCCGGGGGAAGCGGCCTCGGCCTGGCGATCGTCCGCAAGATCGCCGAGGAACACGGCGGAGACGCGCGGGCTTTTCGTCTCTCGCCGCCCGGCTTCGCGGTCGAGTTCGACTTCGCGGACGCGCCGGCGGACGGTGCCGGTCGCGAGTCGAAAATCCCGAGTCGCGAGTCGTGAGGCGGTGCCGGAAGTCGCGAGTCGCGCGGGGAAGGGAGCGCCGGGCGCTCGCCATCGTGCCGGCGGTCCTGCTCCTCTCGGCGATCCTGTCCTGTCGCCGCCGCGGGGGTGAGGGACGCGTTCTTCCTTCCCCGATCTCGATCGAGCTCCCGGATTCCGCGGCGGCGCCTTCGCCGTCGCTCGCGACCCGGCTCGCCGCGATCGGCGCTTCGTCGTTCTTCGTGCCGGTCGTGGCCGCGACGGCCAACGGCGAAACGGTCTCGTATCGTTCTCTGGCGCCGCCGTCCGGCGGATTCCCCGGGCGCGTCTATCTCGAGGTCCGCGGAAGCGGCAACTTCGATCCGGCGCTCGCGCGCGATCCCTCCCGGGCCGCCTCCGACCTGTGGAAGGCGCTCGAGCCCGCGGTGCGGTCGGCGCCGCCGAGCACGGCCGGCGTGCACGTCGCCTGGCGAGTCGCCGCCGCCGCGAAGGAGGAAGCGGTCGTCCTCGCGGAGCTTCGCCGCCACGTCCCCGACCGCTGGACGATCTCCGCGGCGATCGCGTCGCGGATCCCGGCGAAGGACCGAAAGGGGTGGCAGGCGGTCGCGCGAAACGCGAGCTTCCTCGTCGCCGAGACCTTCGGCAGGGGCGACGACGCCGACCCGGCGGGATTCGCCTACTCGGCCTCGCTCGACGATGCGCGGGATTTCCGCGTTCCGGTGTACGCGGGATACGCGCCGCAGGGGTGGGGCGTTCTCCGCTCGTCGGACGGAGCTCCTCGCGCGGTCGTTTCCGACGCCGCGATCGACGGGCTCTCCGAGGACCGCCGTTTCGATTTCTCGTTCGGCGACCTCCTCTCGGATCCCGACGAGAACGTCTACATTTTCTCCGCGCTTCGATCCGCCGTTTCTCCCCGCTGGGCGGGTCCGGCGCGGCCGGGAGACACGATCACCTTCCGCGAGCGGCGCACGGGCGACTTCACGAAGGCGCTCGCCGACGGGAAAGCGGCGCCGGGGAAAGTCGTCCGCCTGGCGTCGTTGGAGGACGACGGCCGCTGGAACGGATTCGGCGTGCTCGAGGACGTGCTCCTCGGCCGGCCGCTCGAGCCGAAGCTCGAATTCTCGCGGTCCGGGGACGGCGCGATCGTCGCCGTGAACGCGGCGGCGGAATCCTCGGAGCTCTCCCGGATCAACACCTGGATCGACGTGACGGTGCGCGGCGCGCGGATTCTCGAGGTGCGGCCCGGCGACTTCGACCGCTTCCTCTTTCTCGACGAGCGCGGACGGCCGATCGCCGTCTCGCGCGCGCAGACGATCCGCTTCTTCGAGAACTTCATCGCTGCCGGCGAATCGGCGAGGACCGGTCCGATCCGGCTGTCCGGCCGGGGGCAGCTCAGTGTCGCCGCCCACGTCGCGACACTGGACGGAAAGGTGGTCACGACGTCGGAGGTCGTGCTCAAATAGGGCCAATCAGGGCCTGGGTGCAAATCCCAAACCTCAAATTCCCAATATCGATAAATTCGAGGCCGAAGGCTCAAACAATACACGACTGTGCGCGTCGGCTCGCCGACCCGGGAAATTCTGTTTCCTGATCGGGCCTGGCGATTCGGCCTCGCTGGAATTTGATGTTTGGGACTTGGAATTTCCGACGCGTCGCGCGTCGCGATGTGGCGCCGCGCCTTACTCCTGCGCGATGCGTCGGGCGAGAGCGAGCACGTTCCCTGCGGCGAGCGCCAGGCCGTCGAACGCGAACCACACGGTGACCGTGTCGCCGCGCCGCGACGGAGCGTCGATCCGCACGCCGCTGTTCTCGACGGCGGAAGCCGGCGACGCGCCGAGCTCCTTTCCCGAGAAGATTCCCGGAGCGCCGCGAAGGCTCGCCACGGCGCGCTCGGCTGCGCCCGGATCGGCGAACCGGAGGACGGCCGTCCCCGCATAACCGTGGAAGAGGGCGGCCCGCGCGGCGACGACGCCCGCCGGCGAAGCGGGGCAGCGGCGCGCCAGATGCGTTTCGATCCGCGCCGCGAGGGCGTCGGTGCGGGAGTCGCGAAAGAGATTGAACGCCAGCCGGCCCCCGAAGACCGCCGCATCGGTATCGCGAAAGTTCAGCGCGTCGCTGCTCTGCCGGAAGAGCTCCTGGATTCCGGCGTTGCCCTCTTCGGCGGCGGGGAGGAGCAGCGTGAAGACCGCCGACGCGGGGGCGGCCGGTTCGAGGATCGCGGCGCATCCGAAGGCCGCGACGGGGTTCTCCCCGGCGTCCCAGACCGCGACGTCGTTCTCCTTCGCGATCCGCCGGGCCTCGTCGTCGACCGGCGAGCCGGCGAGCACGAGGAGATCGAGGTCGCCGATCGTCTCGCGCGCCGGCGGGACGACGATCTCCGGCTCCTCCTGGCCGGGCTTGAGCGTTCCGGCCTCCGGTTCCGTTCCGATCGGCACGAAACGGGAGACGAGAAGGCCGCTGTCGGAGAAGACGTCGCGCAGATGCCGGGCGAGAGGGCCCTCGGGATCCGTGAGCCCGACGCGGAGCTTCCGGCCGGCCGGCTTCATCGGGATCGCCGGCGGACGAGGCTGGCGCCGCGGAGAACCGGTCCGGACAGTGCGAACACGACGGAGATCGTCATCAGGGCGATCGCCGGGCGGTATCCGATGAAGGCCATGATCAGCGCGATGACGAGCAGGATGCCGACCGGACGGCGGCGCTTCAGGTCCAGGTCCTTGAAGGATCGGTAGCGGATCGTCGAGACCATGAGGTACGACAGGATCGCGGTCGCGGCGAGCAGGAGGAAGAACGCCGGACGCGTGATCTGGGCCCGCGGGTTCCAGAGCACGATCGACGCCGGCACCGAAGCCGCCATCGGAATCGGCAGGCCGACGAAATACCGCTTGTCGACGACGTGGGTCTGGATGTTGAACCGCGCCAGGCGCATCGATCCGCAGACGACGAACAGGAACGAGATCATGAAGCCGAGCCGCTGCAGGTCGGGCTGACCGGAGAGTCCCCAGAAGTACATGAGGATGGCCGGCGCCATTCCGAACGAGATCACGTCGGCGAGGGAATCGTATTGCTCGCCGAATTCCGAGGCCGTGTGGGTCAGGCGGGCGACGCGGCCGTCGAGGCCGTCGGCGAGCGCGGCGATGAAGATGAGGCCGGCCGCCCACTCGAAATTGCCCTGGATCGCGTTCCAGATCGAGAGGTAGCCGCAGAAGAGATTGCCGACCGTGAAGAGCGTCGGCAGGACATAGAGGCCGCGCCGAGCGCGTCGGTGCGGGCGGGCCGCATCGGTCATCGCCCCTCCGGGAAGCGCGCCACGACCGACAGTCCCGCCTTGACCCTGTCGCCCGGCCGCACCGCGACGGCCGCGTCGGAGGGAAGAAAGATGTCGACTCGCGAGCCGAACCGGATCATGCCGACCCGCTCGCCGCGCGCGCAGTGGTCGCCCGGTTTCTTCCGGAAGACGATGCGGCGCGCGAGCGCTCCCGCGATCTGCTTGAAGACGACGCGCCGGCCGTCGCCGGCGAGATCGATCATGTTCTGTTCGTTGTCGAGCGAGGCTTTCGGGGAAAAGGCCGCGAGCTTCTTCCCGGGCGTGTAGGTATAGCGCGAAATCGTGCCGGAGATCGGCGAACGGTTCACGTGGCAGTTGAAGACCGACATGAAGACCACGATCTTCCGCGTGAGCTCAGCGGCGGCTTCTCCGGGCGGCGCGTCCTCGACGACGAGAACGGTGCCGTCGGCCGGCGAGAGAACGCACTCGGCCGGGGCTCCGGAAGAGCGCCCGGGGTCGCGAAAGAACTGGATCAGGAAGAGAGTCAGGAGGCCGAGGATGGCCGCCGCCCACCAGACGGAGAACACGGCGGCGGCGAGCGTTCCCAGGAGGGGGAGCGCGATGAACGGCGCCCCCTCCCCGGCGATCGGGATCCTCACGCCGTCGCGGTTTCTCGGTGGCGGCGGAGGATCGCCTCCATCTGGTCCTTGAGCGCGAGCTTTTCCTTCTTCAGGCGTTTCTCCTCGAAGTCCTCTTCCTCGGTCAGGTGCCCCTTCTCGGCGAGCTGGTGGAGGAGACGTTCGTGCTCCTGGTGTTGCCGGTGAAGCTCCTGGTATTGGTCGTCGTGCGCGATCTCCTCGGAAAGGCCTGTTCCGGTCATTCTCTGACTCTCCTTTCTTGGGGGAATTTGCGGCGGTGGAGAAACGCCCTGGCCACGTCCCGGATTCTACCGGAAAATCCGCGGATCGGCGGCGGGTCCCCGCGGCGGGAAAGGACGCGTTTTTCGCGTCACCGCCCGCGGAGCGGCCCCTCGTCCGGGAGAGGGAGCATCATGACGCGCGCGTCCTCCCCGTCCTTGTAGTAGCGCTTGCGCCGCCCGATCTCGGCGAACCCGAAGGTCCGATAGAAGCCGATCGCCTCGGCGTTGGACTGGCGGACCTCGAGCACGACCGACGCGGCGCGCCGCTCGCGGGCGGCGTCGATCGCGTCGCGCATGAGGCGCCGGCCATGCCCCTCTCCCCGGACGGCCGGATGGGACGCAATCTTGTTGACGTGGAACTCGTCGAAGAGAACGACCGCGAAGAGATAGGCCGCGAGCCGCGGAATTCCCGCCAGCTGACGCTCGAGCACACGGTGATAGCGGGGGGGATGGATCTCCCGCAGCTCGCTCTCGAAGAACTCCCGCTTCCACGGGACGGGGAACGACGCCTGCTCGATCGCGGCGATCTCGGCGACGTCGGCCGGGACGGCGGGGCGCAGGCGATAGAGCTCGAACTCAGGAGCGGCCGAGGCCACGAGGCTCCTCCGCCGCCGACAGCCGTCCGTAGCGGGCGCGCGGCACGTCCGCCGGCGCTCCGGGGGCCCGCCGCACCGCCCTCGCGGCCGCGAGCGCCGGAGAATCGCCCGAGTCGCGCGGCGCGATGATCCGTCCCGGGAGCGAGCCGGCGTCGCCCCGCGGCACGAGGGTCTCCTCGCCCTCGAGCCGTGCGCGGGCCTCCGAAAGGTCGAAGGTCGCCGCGTAGACGTCTCCCCGCTCGGCAGGCAGCCACGCGGAGACGACGCGCCCTCCCGCGCCGCGCCCGGTCTCGGCGAGCGCCTCGAGCGATCCGACGGTTTCGAGCGGGACGCGAAGCGATCGCGCGAGCCCCCAGGCGGTCGCGAGCCCCACGCGGATGCCGGTGAACGATCCCGGTCCGGCCAGCACCGCGATCCGCGAGACGTCCGGAAGAGCCGCGCCGGCCCGCGCGAGAAGCGCGCCGAGGGAGGGGAGAATGACCTCGGAGGCGTGACGGCCCGCCGGCAGGCGCGTCTCGCCTTCGAATCCCGGCCCGGCGAGAGCGAGCGAGGAAACGGGAGTGGCCGTGTCGAGCGCGAGCACGAGCATCCGAGGGGGCCTATGTTACCATCGCCGCTCTCTTCCCGATGAACGCCATTTCCCGCGTCACCCCCATGCTGCAGCAGTATTTCGAGGCGAAGACGCGCGCCGGCGACGCCCTGCTCCTCTACCGGATGGGGGATTTCTACGAGCTCTTCTTCGAAGACGCGCGGACGGCGTCCGCCCTCCTCGGCCTCACCCTCACGTCGCGCCACCGCGACTCCGACATCGAGGCGCCGATGTGCGGGATGCCCCACCACGCCGTCGAGGGCTATATCGCCCTGCTCGTCGCGGCGGGTCACCGCGTCGCCGTCTGCGACCAGGTGGAGGACGCGAAGAAGGCCAAAGGCCTCGTGCGCCGCGAGATCACGCGGATCGTGACGCCGGGCACCGTCCTCGAGCCGGAATCGCTTCCGGGAACGCAGCCGAACTACCTCGCCGCGATCTGCCGCCGCGGCGGGAAGGCGGGCGTCGCGTTTCTCGACCTCTCGACGGGGGAGCTGCGCGCGGGGGAGGTCGCCGCCGACGAGGTTCCGGACGTCTGGACGGCCTACCCGGCGCGGGAAATCCTGCTTCCCGAAGGCGAGGAGGCGAAGGGGTTCTCCGGGAGGGCGACGCCGCGGCCCGCGGCGTCGTTCGCTCAGGCGCTTGCCGAGAAGAGGCTCGCCGAGACGTTCCGGGCGGCTTCCCTCGAGTCGTTCGGATTCGCGCCCGGAGACGCGGGGCTCGCGGCGTGCTGGGCGGCCCTGGAATACGCGCGCGAAAACCGACGCGGAGAGGCGCTCCACATCTCCCCGCCCCGCCCTCTCGCGCCCGACCGCCACCTCCGGCTCGACGCCGCGACCCTCGCGCACCTCGAAATCTTCGAGTCGGCCGACGCCCGGTCCGGCGCGACGCTCTTTTCCGTGCTGGACGACACGGCGACGCCCATGGGCTCGAGGGCGCTCCGCGAGACGCTCGCCCGTCCGCTGCGCGACAACGCCGCGATCGAAGCCCGGCTCGACGCCGTCGAAGAGCTCGTCTCGCACGCCGAGCTTCGCGGCGAGCTTCGCGAGCGGCTGAGGGGGATCGGCGATCTCGCCCGGCGCGTCGGGCGCATCGCTCTCCGCGCGGGCGGCCCTCGCGACGCGGCGGGGCTCGGGACGACGCTCGCCGCGATGCCGCCGCTCCGCGAGTCGCTCCGGGCGCTCGGCTCGCCCCTCCTCGCGGCGGTCCGCGGCCGATTTCCCGAAACCGCGGACGTCGCGCGCCGGATCGGGGAGACGCTCGTCGACGAGCCTCCCGCCCTGATCTCCGCCGGAGGCGCCGTCCGGGACGGCGCGGATCCGGAGCTCGCGGAGCTCCGCTCGCTCCGGGCGAACGCCCAGGAAGCGCTATCGCGCTTCGAGACGCGCGAGCGGGAGCGGACCGGCATCGCGAACCTCCGCGTCCGATTCAACCGGGTCTTCGGCTACTCGATCGAGATCACCCGGGGCCAGCGGGAGAAGACGCCGTCGGATTACGTCCGCCGCCAGACCCTCGCCAACGCCGAGCGGTACACGACCGCCGAGCTCTCGGACCTCGAAGCGCGCATTCTCGGGGCGGACGAGCGGATCCTCGAAATCGAAGCGCGCGTCTTCGCGGAGCTCGCGGAATTCCTCTCCGGCGAGTCGACGCGGCTCGCGGAGGTCGCCCGCGCGATCGGGGAGATCGATCTCTTCGCGTCGCTCGCCGAAATCGCGGCGACGCGGGGCTACGTCCGTCCGCGGATCGCCGAACGCCCCGGCATCCGCATCGTCGAGGGCCGCCACCCGGTCGTGGAGCGCGTGCGCCGCGACGAGCCGTTCGTCGGCAACGACGTGGCTCTCGACGCCGAGACGCGGATCGTCATCCTGACGGGCCCGAACATGGGGGGGAAGTCGACCTATCTCCGCCAGACCGCGCTCATCGTCCTGCTCGCGCGCGCCGGCGCCTTCGTCCCCGCGAAGGAGGCGGAGATCGGCCCGGTCGACCGGATCTTCACGCGGGTGGGCGCGACCGACCACCTCGCCCGGGGCGAATCGACGTTCATGGTCGAGATGATCGAGGCGGCGAACATCCTGCGGAATGCGACGCCGGAGAGCCTCGTCGTCCTCGACGAAGTGGGCCGGGGGACCTCGACCTTCGACGGGCTCTCGCTCGCGTGGGCGATCGTCGAGCACCTGCGCGACGTGCCCGAACGAAGGGCTTTCACGCTGTTTGCGACCCACTACCACGAGATGACGGAGCTCGCGAAGACGTCGGCCGGTGTCGGGAACTTCACGATGGCCGTCCGGGAATGGGAAGGGAAGGTCGTCTTCCTGCGCAAGGTGATTCCCGGAGGCGCCGACCGCAGCTATGGCATCCACGTCGCGGAGCTCGCCGGGATCCCGGAGCCGGTCATCGCTCGCGCCCGCGAGATCCTCGCGAACCTCGAGGAGCAGGAGCTCGACGTGCGCGGGCTCCCGAAGTTCGCGCGAAAGGAAGGGGAAGCGCCGAAGGATGGGCAGTTCCTGCTCTTCGCGGGACAGGAGGAGCTCGTCCTCGAAAAGCTTCGGGAGGTCGAGATCGACCGGTTGACGCCGGTCGCGGCGCTCTCCCTCCTCGCGTCGCTCCAGGACCGGGTCCGCCGCTGAACGCCTCCGGCTTCTTCGTCGTCGGAATCGCGGGCGAGTCGCTCCGGGCGGGCGAGCGGGAAATCCTGCGACGCTTTCCGCCGGCGGGGGTGATCCTCTTCGCGCGGAACATCGTCTCGGAACGGCAGCTCTCGGCCCTCGTCTCCGAGATCCGGGCGGAGCTGCCGGACGCGTTCCTCGCGGTGGACCAGGAGGGGGGACCCGTGGACCGGTTTCGGGCGCTGACCGGGGAGTCGCCCTCCTTCGCGTCGGCCGCCCGGGCGGGCGCGGCCGACCTCGCGGGCTTGCTCGCCGGGGAGATCTGCGCGGCCTTCTCGATCGACTGGGACCTCGCGCCGGTCGTGGACCGCGCGGTCGAGGGCGCCGGGAAGTCGATCCTGAGCCGGCGGGCGGCCTTCGAGGACGGGGCGCCGATCGCGGCCGCGGCGGAGGATTTTCTGCGGGGACTCGCGGCGTTCGGCGTCGCCGGGTGCCTGAAGCATTTCCCGGGGCTCGGGCGCGCGGCGGTGGATTCGCACCGGAGCCTGCCGCACGTCCCCGCCGGAGAGGAGCTCGCGGCCGACCTCTCGCCGTTCGTCGCGCTCGCGCCGGTCGCGCCCGCCGTGATGGTCGCCCACGCGGCGATCGGGGCGTCGCCCCTTCCCGCCACGCTCGACCCCGGGATCGCCGGCGGCCTCCTCCGCCGCGAGGCGCGTTTCGGGGGGCTGTCGATCTCCGACGATCTCGAGATGGGCGCTCTCGCCGAATTCGGCGGGATCCCCGAGCGCGCGGCCGCCGCGTTCTCGGCCGGCTGCGACCTGCTGTGCGTCGGGAAGGAGACGGGAGCCCTGCCGGAAGCGGCGGCGGCCGTCGAGGCGGGAGGCTCGGCCGAGCGCCGGACCGAAGCGGACCGGCGTGTCGCCGCGTTCCGGACGGAGCTCGAGCGGCTCGCGCGCGAACGGCGCCTCGTCCCGCGGGCGATTCCGGAGATCGCCGCCGCCTTCCGGCGAGCCGCCGAAAGACTCGGCTAGCGGGAGCCCTGTCGCGGGCTCGGTCGCCCCGGTATAGAATTCCGGGCCAACGATGAAAATCCGCGCGCCAATGCGCAAGCTGGGCGCGGGCGTGGCCGGCGCCGCGCTCCTTGCCGGGCTCCTGGCGTTCGCCCTGCTTCGGCTTCCGGCGACCGACGCCCGGACCGCGGCCGGACTCGCCGGGGCGGGGATCTTCGCCCTCGCCCTCCTCGCCGCCTCCGGTGTTGCGGCGGGCCGGGATCTGGCCTCCCGAGAAAGGGTCGAGCGCGGCCTCAAGAAGCTCGCCATGGTGGACGAGCTCACGGGGCTGTTCAACCGGCGCGGCTTCGTCGAACACGCCGGCGGGGTGCTCGATCTCGCGGCGCGGATCGGGCGTCCGGCCGTCCTCTTCTTCGTGGACGTCGACGGGCTGAAGAAGATCAACGACCGGCACGGGCACGCGGCGGGAGACCTGACGCTCGCGGGCGCCGCCCGCATCCTCCAGCTGACGTTCCGCAGCTCCGACGTGATCGCCCGGATCGGCGGGGACGAGTTCGCGGTCCTCGCGCTCGTGGACGTGCGCGACGGAGGGGAGGGAATCGTTCCGCGTTTCCGGAAGAACATCGAGTTCTGGAATGGCCGCTGGGGTCAGCCCTTCGCGGTATCGCTCTCGATGGGGACGGTGGCGATCGACGCCTCCGTCGACCGGCTCGAAGAGATCCTCGCCCGCGCCGACAAGGACCTCTACGAAAAGAAGGGTTTTCGCCGGGTCGTGACGGCCTAGTCCGGCCCGCGGCCCGCGCCCGGATCTCCCTTCCCCCTTTTGTCGCCGCCGTCGCGCCGCGCCGTTCTCCCTATTGCATTCCCATAGCAACCTCGGGCATGATCGCTCGTATAGGTAAGCAATAGGAGGCGGCGATGGGGGAGAAAACCGACGTCCGGCAGGGAACGCTGGCGCTGATGGTGCTCCGGACGCTCCGGACGATGGGGCCGCTGCACGGATACGGGATCGCCCGGCGGATCGAGCAGACCAGCGGGGATCGCCTGTCCCTCAACTACGGCACGCTCTATCCGGCGCTCGTGAAGCTCGAGCAGGAGGGCTTCGTCGTCTCCGAGTGGGGCGTCTCCGAAAACAACCGGAAAGCGAAGTTCTACCGGATGACCGCCGCGGGGCGCCGTCAGCTCGAGCGCGAGACCCGAGCCTGGGAGGAGGCCAACGCGATCCTCGCCCGGTTCCTCGCTCCGGACGGAGCGAAGTCGTGAGGGCGGTCCTCGTGCTCTTCCGCCGCATCACGGGGCTCCTCGGCCGTTCGCGCCGTGACCGTGACCTCGAGGCCGAGCTGGAAGCGCACCTCGCGATGCACGTCGAAGACCACATCCGCTCCGGCATGACGCCGGAAGAAGCGCGGCGCTCGGCGCTGATCAAACTGGGAGGTCTCGCGCAGACGCGCGAGCGCGTCCGGGACCGGCGCAGCCTTCCTTTTCTCGATGCTCTCGCCCAGGACCTCCGTTACGGGGCGAGGATGCTGCGCCGCGGTCCGGGGTTCACGGCCGTCGCGGTCGCCACTCTCGCCCTCGGGATCGGCGCGAATTCCGCGGTCTTCTCGGTCGTCAACGCCGTCCTCCTGCGCCCGCTTCCCTTCCCGGAGCCGGAGCGCCTCGTCGCCTTCGCGAACAACGAGTCGCTCCCGGATCTGGACGACATCGCGTCGCGGAGCCGCTCGTTCGAAATGATCGGCGGCGTCAACGTCCGGCCGCTCGACTTCACGGGCGGGGAGGCGCCCGTGCAGGTGACGGCGGGTCTCTGCACGGCGAGGTATTTCGACACGTTCGGCGTGAGGGCGGAGCAGGGGCGTGCGCTGACGGACGCCGACGACCGCTCGCGCGCGCGGGTCGTCGTGCTGTCGCGGGAGTTCTGGGAGGGTCGCCTCGGCGGGGATCCGGCCGCGATCGGGAAGGCGATACCTCTCTCCGGGAACCCGTACACCGTCGTGGGGATCCTCGGCGGGAGCTCGCGGTTCCCCGGACCTCCGGCGGACCTGTGGGTCCCGATCCACACCGCCGATCCGCTCGCCGCCGACTTCCGCGGCGTGCATTTCCTCAGGACGATCCTGCGGCTTCGGCCGGGAATCCCGATCGGGCGGGCGCAGGCGGAGATCGGCGCGATCGACCGCTGGCTGGAGCGGGCCTACCCGGAAGAGAACCGCGGCCGAAGACGGGAGTTGGAGCCGCTCCGCGAGGGGATCGTCGGAGGCTCGCGGCGGACGCTTCTCATTCTCTTCTCGGCGGTCGGACTGGTGCTCCTCATCGCCTGCGCGAACTTCGCGGGCCTGCTGCTCGCGCGCGCCTCGGTCCGGCAGCGCGAAATGACGATTCGCGGCGCGCTCGGCGCGGGCACGGGAAGGCTCGTGCGCCAGCTCCTGACCGAGAGCCTGCTGCTCGCGACTCTCGGCGGAGCGGCGGGTCTGGGACTGGCGCGCCTCGGAATCCGGGCGCTCCTCGCGTTCCCGGGCGCGGGCGACGCCGCTCTCGTGCCCGTGCGCGTCGACGCAACCGTTTTTGCGTTCACCGCCGCGATCGCGCTGCTGACGGGGCTCGTCTTCGGCCTCGTGCCGGCGCTGGCGGGTTCGCGCGTCGACCTGAACCGCGGCCTCCGTGAGTCGTCCCGGGGAGCCTCGGGCACCCGGCGGGACCGTCGCGTCCGAAGAGCGCTCGTGGTGTCGGAGATCGCGCTCGCCGTGGTGCTGCTGACAGGGGCCGGTCTTCTCCTTCGGAGCTTTCGGAAGCTGAGAGAGGTCGAGCCCGGATTCCGGCCGGAGCACGTTCTGACGCTTCGGGTCGAGCTTCCCGCGGCCCGCTACGAGAAGATTTCCCGGCAGCGCCTGTTTCGGGCTCGCCTGCTCGACTCCGTGAACGAGATTCCGGGCGTCCGGGCGGCCTACGTGAGCGAGCTCCCCATGAGCGGCGAATCCCTGACCCACAACTTCGTCGTCGCCGGCCGCCCCCCGGTCGCCGCCGGGGAGGAGCCGGAGGTCCTGACCCGGACCGTTTCGGCGGGCTATTTTCCGCTCCTCGGTATTCCCCTCCGGCGCGGGAGAGACTTCTCGGCGGCGGACACGGGAGAATCCCCCCTCGTCGCGATCGTCAACGACAGCTTCGTGCGGCGGTACTTCCCCGGCGAAGACCCGATCGGCGCGCGCGTGGCGTGGGCGCACCAGGAGCCTCCTTCGTGGATGACGATCGTCGGAGTCGCCGGCGACGTGAATCATTTCGGGCCGGCGCGGCCGGAGGAGCCGGCCGTCTACGACCTGTACTCGCAGACGCCGCAGCCGTGGAAGAGGTGGATGTACCTCGTCGTGCGAAGCGCGTCCGAACCGGGGGCTCTCGTCCGCGAAGTCACCGCGCGACTCTGGGCGCTCGACCGGCAGCTTCCGCCGACGAGGATCCGCGAAATGACGGAAGTGGTCGCGGGGTCGACCGCCTCGCAGAAGTTCAACCTGATCCTCCTCGGCGCGTTCGCGGCACTTGCGCTCGCGCTCGCGTCGATCGGGATCTACGGCCTCGTCGCGTATTCGGTCGCGCAGCAGCGGCGCGAGATCGGGGTGCGAATGGCGCTGGGAGCCGACGCGGCGTCGATCGTCCGCCTGATCCTGGCCGACGGACTGCGCCTCGCGGCGGCGGGCGGCGCGATCGGCCTGGCCGGGGCGTTCCTCCTGACCCGGCTGATGACGAGCCTCCTGTTCGGCGTCGGCGCGCGCGATCCGCAGACCCTGTTCGGCGTGGTCCTCCTCCTGGGAGCGGTCTCCGCGGCGGCCGCGTACATTCCGGCCCGCTGGGCGACGCGCGTCGATCCGGTCGCGGCGCTCAGAGTGGACTGAAGGAGTCGTCGACCAGCGGCTCGGGCGAGCCGAGGAAAAGTGAGCCGCGCGGAGATGAGAAATCTGCCGCGGCCGGCGCGCGACCGCCTGCGTGAGATCATGCCCCCATGAGCGCAACCCGGGCGCTTCGGCGGAGACCGGCCTTCGCCGTGCTCGTGATCCTCGGATCGGCCCTGTGCGGCGTCGTCCCCGCCGCGCGGGCGGCGTCGTCCCTGACGATCCGAAGCGCGGCCGGGCTCGAGGCGAGCGTGTCGGCCGACGGAACCTGGGAGCTGACCGGCGGAGCGAAGCGGTGGAAGTTCCGGGGCGACCTGCCGGTGCGCCCCGGGGGCATCGTCTCGGCATCGGGCAGCGACGCGCTTGGGCCCTACCGCGAAGCGGCGTTCTCGCGCGCCGGAACGGGGGAGAGGCGCTCGGCGATCCGGCTCTACGAGAAGGTCCCGGCCGCGATGTTCGTCACGGAGTTCGAGGCCGACGGCGCCAACGCCGAGCCCTTCCCCACGTTTCGCGCGCTTCCGCGGGTTCCTTACCACCTCTCCTACGACGGGGCTTTCTTTCCCTACAGCTTCGCGAAGCTCGGCGCGGACGCTCCGTGGATCTTCTTCGATGGCGATCGCGACACCTTCGTCCTCTCGGCGGCGTCGCATTTCGCGCTCGCCCGGTCCCGCCGCGTCGGGGACGAGGTCGAGTGCGGCATCGATCCGGCGATCCGGGAGATCCCGCGCGGCTACGAGCAGCGGACCCTCCTCTGGTTCGGCACGGGAATCGGCGCGACGCTGGAAGCCTGGGGAGGCGGTCTGACGGCATTGTCGGGCAAGCCCCGCGTGGCCGCCGACGACGGGCCGGACCTCGCGCTCTTCGGATACTGGACCGACAACGGAGCGGGCTACTACTACAAGTCGCTCCCCGGAAAGACGGCGGAGGAGACGCTCCTCGCGGTCGCCGCCCGCTTCCGCGAGGAGAAGATCCCGATCGGCTATTTCCAGCTCGACAGCTGGTGGTACCCGAAGGGAAACGACGGAGGCTTCCTCGAATATCGGGCGGCGGGACCGCCGATCTTCCGGTCCGATCTCGCGTCGTTCCGGAAGGAGATCGGCGTCCCGCTCGTCGTGCACGGCCGCTGGCTCTCGCGCGACAGCCCGATCCGCGAAGAGTGGAAGACCTCCGACCGGGTCGTCGTCGATCCGGGCTGGTGGGTGAAGGTCGCGGGCGAGCTCTCGGCGTCGGGAGTGGCGACGTTCGAGCAGGACTGGCTCGGCGTCCGGGCGCTTCCGCTGCGGAACATCGCCGACCCGGAGGCTTTCCTCGGGAACATGGCGAAGGCGTTCGCCGGGCGTTCCACGCGCATCCAGTACTGCATGGCCTTCCCCGGCGACCTCCTCCAGAGCACGCTCTATCCGAACGTCACGACCTGTCGCGTGAGCGGTGACCGGTTCGAGCGGTCGAAGTGGGCGGCGTTCCTGCACGGCTCGCTCCTCGCCGACGCGGTGGGGCTCCGCCCCTGGGCGGACGTCTTCCGGAGCGGCGAGCCGGAGAACCTGCTTCTCGCGCTCCTCTCGTCGGGAGTCGTCGGCATCGGGGACGCGCTCGGCGAGGAGAACCCCGGGATGTGCCGCCTCGCCGCGCGCGCGGACGCCGTGCTGGTAAAAGCCGATCGGCCGATCGTCCCGACCGACGCGACGCTGATTCGCGAGGCGAAGGGAGAGGCCGGCCCGCTGGTCTCGAGCACGACCTCCGATTTCGGCTCCTGGAAGGCCGTCTACGTTTTCGCGACCGGGGGAGATCGCGAGGAGGCCGCATTCGCGCCGGGCGAGCTCGGCATCGCCGGACCGTCGTTCGTCTTCGACCTGCGGCACGACTCGGGTCGAGCTCTGAAGGGAAACGAGACGTACCGCGGCGGGGTCTCGGAGCCGGCCTACTGGATCGTCGTGCCGGAAGGCCCCTCGGGTGTCGCGTTCCTCGGCGACGAAGGGAAGCTCGTTCCCCTCGGGCGGCAGCGCATCGCCTCGGTCGTCGACGACGGACACCTGCGTGTCCGGGTCCTCTTCGCGCCGGGCGAGGCGACCGTCCGGCTCCACGGGTTCGCGCCGAGACGGCCGGACGTCGTCGCCGAGGCGGGAAAGACCGGACCGCTCGAATACGTGGAGAAGACGGGCGAGTTCCGTCTTCCCGTTTCCCCGGAGAACGGAGAAGCGAGGGTGTCGCTGACCGCCCGCTGAGAACCTCCGGGCGGCGAGGCGCCCGCTCTGGCGGTCGCCGGGCTCTCCGTACCGCAAGCCCGCTGGAGACGAGAGCGAGGGCGAGGAACGCTCGCCTGTCTCTTTCGATCACGGGCGCACGAGCCCGGCAGCGCTTCGGTTATCGTTCGCTCGAGGAGGGACCGATGAGCTGCCCGCATGTTTCCGAGATCCGCGAGGTTACCCCGTCGGCCGACGGTTGCGAAGAGTGCCTGAAAATGGGCGCGACCTGGGTGCATCTGAGGCTCTGCCTCTCCTGCGGCCACGTCGGCTGCTGCGACAACTCGCCGAACCGTCACGCGACGAAGCACTTTCACCATTCGCATCACCCGATCATCCGGTCCTTCGAACCGGGAGAGGACTGGCGATGGTGCTACGTGGACGAGATGGAGGTCTGACGCCGGAGTGCTTCGCGCCGGCGTACAATTCCGGGAAATGATCCGAAAGTCGATGCTGTTCGTCGCGGCCCTCGCCGCCGCGTCGGCGTCCGCCAGGGGGCCGGGCGGGGCGGAGCCGTCGCGCGCGCCCGAAAAAGGCTGCGCCTGGGAACGGGCCGCGGACGCCGGGGTCGGCCTCCGGGCGTGGGTCCAGCGCTGCGATTTCGGCTTCCGGAGAATCGACTTCCTTTTTTCGAAAGGCGCGCTCGCGGTCCGGTATTCGGACGGCGGCGAAATTTATCCGGTCGTCGACGTCTTCCCGCTCGCGGCCGGAGAGAATTCCGAATCGGGCGCGAAGCGCCTGTTCCGGGAAAAAACCGATCAGGCTCTGGCCGCGCGCTGCGTGCTGGCCCCGTACCGCGACGAGTTCTCGAAAGCGCCTGCGGGCGTCGAGCGATACACGTTCGTCCCCGACAAGGCCTACGAGGCGGAGCTCCGGGCGAAGGGGGAGCCGGACGGCGTTCCCGATCCGCCGTGCGGCGACTGGGGCGAGTCGCCCGACGGAGTCGGCTACTGGGAAGCCCAGCCGGGTCGGAACCCGAGAAAGATCCTCTTCGTCCAGGTGGGCCAGGACACTCCTCTCTTCGACGAGCGGACGCTCGAGCTCCTTCCGGCGAAATAGGGCGAATTCGGGGCGAACCGGCAATCCGCGCGTTGCCCGCGAGGTCGCCCGGTGGTACCGTTTCCGTGGAATCGAGGCACGACTGAGCCGGTTCGGATCGCCGGGCCGCCCCAGCGGTTCCTCGAAGGGCAGGTCTTTTTTCGAACACGGAGGCGCCCGATGAAGAACCGTCGAAGCCTTTCGCTCCTTCTCCTTTTCCTGGCGGCGGCCGCCGCCCCGACGCGGCCGGCCGGAGCCCAGCCGGCTTCCTATCCCGCGGAAGGACAGGGGCTGCCGTCGCCGCTTCCTCTCTTTCCGGCGGACAACTGGTGGAACACCGACGTGAGCGCGGCGCCGGTCGACGCGAATTCGGCGAGCTACATCCAGTTCGTCAACTCTCCCTATGGATCGCCTCGAAAGCTCCATCCCGACTTCGGGGGACAGGTCTCGTCGGGGTCCACCGACGTCTACGGCTTTCCGTTCGCGGTCGTGCTCGGTTCGCAGCCGAAGCTGAACGTCACGTTCGACCTCTATCCGGACGAAAGCGACGGCGTCGGCCAGGCCTTCTATCCGATTCCCGTGGAAGCGGAGACGCAGCCGTACTGGATCGAGGGTGGACCGGCGGGCGACGTCGACCTGCGCGACTCGCAGGATCGGCACCTCCTGATCGTCGATCGCGACAATCGCTATCTCTACGAGCTCTACAACGTCTGGTTCGACCCGGCGCACAACCAGTGGCACGCCGGGTCGGGAGCGTTCTGGGACATGAAGACCGATGCCACGCGCCCCGTCGGGTGGACCTCGGCCGACGCCGCGGGACTCCAGATGCTGCCGGGCCTCGTCCGCTACGACGAGGCCTACGACGCCTACGGAACGAACCTTCCGGAGATCGGGCACGCGTTCCGGGTGACGGTTCGCTCGACGAACGGGTACGTCTGGCCGGCTTCGCACGCGGCAGGGTCGACGTCGGGAGCGCTTCCCATGGGCGCGCGGCTCCGTCTGAAGGCCTCGACCGCGCTGCCGGCGGGGGCCGACGCGGGATTTACCCGGATATTCGCCGCGATGAAGAAGTACGGCTTGATCGTCGCGGACAACGGATCGGACATGTACGTCTCGGGCACCTACGACGTGAACTGGAACAACGACGTTCTCAATCCTCTGTTCGCGGCGCTCACCGCGAGCGACTTCGAGGTCGTGCAGCTCGGCTGGAAACCCCCCTCGGGGTCGGCGGCGCTCTCCTCGGTGGGGGTCGCTCCGTCGACCGTCGCGGGCGGGAGCTCCGCGACCGGAACCGCCACCCTCACGGCGCCGGCCCCGGCCGGAGGCGCCGCCGTGATGCTCTCGACCGACAACGGTGTGGCGACCACTCTTCCTTCCGTGACGATCGGCGCCGGCGCCACCTCGGCGACGTTCACCGTCGCGACTTCCGCCGTCTCGAGCACGGTCGTCGTCCACGTTTCCGCTTCGTACGGAGGGGTCGCGAAATCGGCGACGCTCACGGTCACGCCGCCCCCGGCCGCGGCGCTTTCCTCGGTGACGCTGAATCCCGCCGCCGTTCCCGGCGGAGGCGCTTCGATCGGGACGGTGACGCTGACCGCGCCCGCGCCGTCCGGCGGAGCGGCGGTGACGCTCAAGAGCGGAAATCCGTCGGCCGCGACGGTGCCGCCCGGGATGACGGTCGCCGCGGGAAAGACCTCCGGCACGTTCACGGTGAACGCCTCGAAGTCCACCCGGAACACCTCCTGCGTGATCTCGGCGACTTACCTCGGCGTGACGAAATCGGCGACGCTCTCGATCCGCAAGGGAAAGACGGTGGTCGCCTTAGTCGACCCGGGGCCGGTCGTCGTGGAAGGGCATCGGTAACGACCTCTCCACGCGTCGGGCGGCGAGCCGAGGGCCCTTTCGTCCGCTTCCCGATCAAACGTTGAAGAGCGGCGAGACGGGTCGGAAGACGCGCGCGGGTGGCCGGCTGGCGGGCGAGGCGTACCGAGAGCGTACGTGAGTGCCCCGGAACGGGAATAGCGATATCGGCGTTCGGAGCGCCGCAGGGTCAGCGGCAAGGCGACGCGGCGAAGGCGATGCGGTTGCGATCGTCTAGCCGCGGCAACGCCGCCGATGGCCCTGCGCCGCCCGAACCCGAAGGGCGCCGGCGCATTGCGGACGATCTCTGCGTCGCGCCCCGGGCCCGATGCACAACGGCATCTGCTCCCGGTGCGCGACATTGAGCTCCTCCGCAAGCCGCCGGCGCGCCGCTACCGTTATTCCCGTTCCGGGGCACTGGCCCGACGGCCGGTCGGCCGCGTCGCGTATAACGACCCGTCTCGCCGCTCTTGCTAACTAGAAGGGGACGTCGTCGTCTTCGTCAGGAACACCCGTCGGCGCCACGGCGTGCGGGAACTCGGCGCCGCCTCGAGCGGCCCCTTCGACTCGCGGCGAGAGCATCAGGACGTTGTTCGCCTTGATTTCGGTCTTGTACCGCTTCTGCCCGTTCTGGTCGTCCCAGGATCGCGTCTGGAGGCTCCCCTCGACGTAGACCATCTTCCCCTTGTGGAGGTATTCGCCGCAGATCTGGGCGAGCTTGTCCCAAGCGACGATCGAATGCCATTCGGTTCTCTCCTGGCGTTCCCCCGTCGACCGGTCTTTCCACGTTTCGGTCGTCGCGAGGCGAAATTTCGCGAGCGCGGTCCCGCCCTGGGTCGTCGACACCTCCGGGTCCGCTCCGAGATGCCCGATGAGAATCACTTTGTTGACGCTGGCCATGTCTTCCTCCTTTTCGAATGTCGGTCTCGCGGATACTACACCCGGGCGGCGGCGGGGAGGCCGCCGGTTCCGGGCCGCGAGTCGAGAGTCCGAGAGGCGCGGGAATCGAGGCCTCGATGGCCGCCATCGTCTCCGGCCTTCCGACGTTCGACGGGCGGACTTCTGACGTTCGTCGCTGTTCGCCGCGCGGCGAACGGTACAATTCGGAGCAGTGAAGTCGCCGCTCAGGACGCTTTCCCGGGAGACGGCGATCTACGGCGTCTCGACGGTCGTCGGGCGGTTCCTGAACTTTCTCCTCGTCCCGTTCTACGTCAACGTCCTGCGGTCGCGGGCCGAGTACGGATTCACGAGCTCCCTCTACGCTTACCTCGCCTTTCTCTCGGTCGTCTTTCCCCTCGGGCTCGAAGGCGCGTATTTCCGCTACGCCGCGCGCGCGGAGGGGTCGCCCGAAGACCCCGAGACGGAGCGGCGGCTGTTTTCGACGCCGTTCTGGCTGATCGCCGCGCTCGGCCTCGTGTTCGCGGGGGCCCTCTGGGCCGCGGGACCGGCTCTCGTCGGACCGCTCTTTGCGGACCCGGCTCACGACGTGCGGTCGGCGTATCCCCTCCTTCTCTCGATTCTCCAGCTCGGCGCGGCGATCCTGTTCTTCGACGCCCTCGCGGTGCTGCCCTTCGCCGCGCTTCGGCTCGAGCACCGCGCGAAGACGTTCGCGGCGATCCGGATCGGCAACATCGTCCTGACGCTCGCGCTCAATTTCCTCTTCCTCCTGAAGCTTCGCTGGGGCGTCGTCGGGATCTTCCGAGCGAACGCGCTGGCCTCCGCCGCCACGTTCGTCGCGGTCCTTCCCGCGGTCTCCGGGCGTCTCGCGGCGCGGTTCGATCGGGGCGTGCTTGCGAAGATGCTCCCGTTCGGTCTGGCGAACGTTCCCGCCTATCTCGGGGCGATGATGGTGCAGGTGATCGATCGCCCGATCGTCCAGCGCCTGCGGGGGTTCTCGGAGCTCGGCGTCTACCAGGCGAACTACCGGATGGGGTTCGCGATGATGGTCCTCGTCTCCGTGTTCGACTACGCGTGGCGGCCGTTCTTCCTTCGCCAGTACGCCACGGAGGGGGACCGGTCGAAGGCGCTCCTCGCGCGCGTGATGACGTACACCGCGGCGCTTTCTCTCTTCGCGTTCCTCGTGCTCGCGTTCTTCCTGCCGCGTCTCGTCGCGATCCCGATTCCCGGCATCGGCCGGTCGCTCCTGCGGCGGGACTATCTCGCGGGAACGGGCGTCATCCCGGTGGTTCTGTTCGCGTACGTCTTCCAGATGTTCGCGACGAATTTCATCGCGGGGATCTACATCCGCGAGAAGACGAGCCGCCTCCCCGTCGTGACCGGGCTCGGCGCGCTCGTCAACGTCGCCGCGAACCTGTGGTGGGTGCCGCTCTTCGGAATCCTCGGGGCGGCGTATGCGACGCTCGCCGCCTACGTCGTCATGGCGGCCGCGATGTTCTTCTTCTCGCAGCGCGCCTTCCCCATCCGCTACGAGTGGGGAAGGCTCGGTCGGCTCGCGCTCGTGACGGCCGGCGTCTACGCGGCGGGGAAGTTGAGCGGGAGCGCCGCGATCGAGGCTCTCCTGATCGTCGGAGCGTTCCTCCTGCTCCGGCTGGGAGCGTTCTTCACGGCGGAGGAGATCGAGTTCTTCCGGAGGATGTTCGGACGGCGTGCGCCGGTGCCGGTCGAAGGTCCGATCATCGGGGAAGAAAAGGACCGGTAGAGACGGTCACGAGTCGATCGGTCAGCCGTCGAAAGTCGGGGCCCGCGGCGACCGCGTCCCTCGGCATCCGGGTTCGGGACTTTCGACCGGCGACGTTCGACTCGCGACTTAAAGCCGATAGGTCTCCGGCGCCTTCGGGTGCGCCGGCGCCGATTGGACGAGCCGGATCGGTACCGGCGTGAACGACAGGACGAAGACGGCCAGGCACACGAGCGCGAGGGCGCGCCTTTTGCCGTCGAGCCGTTCGGCGGGGTCCGCGGTCGGCGGATGGGCGATGCCCATGAAGAGGACGACGAGCACCCACACGATCCAGCCCGGCCAGAGGAACGCGAGGCCGACGAGGCCGGCGAAGAGCAGGAAACCGACCGTTCGCTGCCCCCTTCCCGCGACGGCGTAGAGGATGTGCCCGCCGTCGAGCTGCGCGAGCGGGAGCAGGTTCAGGGCGGTGACGAAGAGCCCGAACCAGCCGGCGAAGCCGAGCGGCGAGAGCGCGAGCTCGGTTCCCGGGCGCATTCCGGGATGAAGGAGGCGTTCGAGAATCCGAAAGAGGAGCGGCTCGCCGAAATCCGCGTACTCGCCGGATGGAGTTGCCGGAGCGATCCGGGAGATCGCGATTCCCCACGCGAGGACCGGCAGCGCGACGACGAATCCGGCGAGCGGCCCGGCCGCCCCCACGTCGAAGAGCGTCTTGCGCGACGTGATCGGCGCCCGAATCCGGATGATCGCTCCGAACGTCCCGATCCCGACGGGCGCCGGAAGGAAGTACGGATAGGTCGCGGGCAGCCCGTAGCGGCGGCAGGCGACCATATGGCCGAGCTCGTGGATTCCGAGAATCGCGAGCAACGGGATCGAGAAGGAAGCGCCGATCCGCCACATCCGGGGGTCGAGGAGGCTCTCCGAGAGCGTGCGGTCCGAGAGGAGCCCGAGGCTGCTGCCGAAGGGGACGATCGTCGTCGTGACAGCGGTCGCCGCGAGGAGCAGGAGATGGAACGCCGGGGAGGTAGGGATCGTCCGGCGGCGCGCGCCGAAAAGTTTCATTCCCGAAAGGGAGAGGAAATCAGGAGGAAGACCCGGGGACGGTGTCGTCTCGCATGTCGCGAAGCTCCTTGCCGGGTTTGAACCGGATCGTGTTGCCGGGCGGGATCGCGACCTCGACGCCGGTCTTCGGGTTGCGGCCGATTCCGCGCTTCCTTCGCTTCACTTCGAAAACGCCGAAGCCGCGAAGCTCGATGCGATCGCCCGATCCGAGCGCCTGGCGCAGCGCGTCGATCACGGTTTCCACGGCCGTGATCGCCTTCGGCCGGGGAATGGATGCTTCCTCGAAGAGACGATCCACGATATCCGCTTTGATCATCGGTCAAGCCCTCATGGAGTTTCCGGGTATCTTGAGTGTAATCAAGTCGTTTCGGAGGGTCAAGCGGACTCGGCGCGCCCTCGCTGCTGGAGAATCAGGGCGGCGAAGCCCTCGGCCATCGCGGCGGCCAGGGCGGAGAGGTCTTCCTTTCGGCCCGGGGAAAGCCCCTCCTCGGGGAGATCCACGAGGATGAACGCGACGACGCGGCTCTTCAGGGAAACCGGGTATACGGCGCATCGCGCCGGCCGCCTCCCGAGTCCTTTCGCGAGCTCGGCGTGGCTCGGGAGGTCGGAGAGCACGCCCTGGTAAGGGGTTCCCGAGAGTTTCACGTTCAGGAAGATGGACGGGGCGGTGAACGGAATCTTGACCGTCCGCAGAACGCCCGGGGAGACGCCGGCCCCGCGGGCGTGCCAGCCGATGACGTCGTCCTTCCGGGCGATGAAAAGCGCCACGAGAGGCGAGGAGCCGGCGAGGTGATCGAGCGCGGCCTCGGCGATGTCGTCGCGCGCCTGGGCGGACAGGATCCGCTCGCGCGCCTCGCCGATCGAAATCGGAGCCGCCGGCGCCGAAACGGGATCGGCTCCCGGGGCTTCCTTCTTGCGGCCGGCGCGCGCTCGGCCGTAGGGCGCTTGCGGCGCCTCCGGCGGGGGGGCCGGTACGCTCGGAGGGACGGGAGCGGGCTCGTCCTCCTCCTCGTCGATGGAGAACTCGAGCTCCTCCGCGGGGGTCGGCCTCGCGACCCGCGCGAACGGCGTCGGCCGCCAGGTCGCGATTTCGATCTCGTCCGACGACTCCCGCGTGATGTTCCACACGTCGGAGCTCGGGGCGGGCTTCGGGGTCACGTCGGTGACCGGGCCCGTGCGCCCGCTGCCGCCGCGCAGGTCGGGGGGCGGAGGCGGCGGCGGAGGAGGAGTCCCGGCGGGCTTGATGCCCCGTTCGATCCGTTCGGAGAGAACGCGGAATCGAGCCGATCGCCGCTCTCCATAGAAGCGCTCGAGCGCTTCCGCGATCCGGAATTCGGCGGAAACCCACGGTTCGACGCGCTTTCCCGTCACGAGCGCCAGCTCGTCTTCGGCGGCGAGGTCGTTCGGGTCGCGCATCGCAATCCGGATCACGCGGCCTTCCCGCTCGAACGGGATCGCGAAGGTGCGTAGGGCGATCTTCGCGGGAATCGCGGTGAAGACGTCGGGGGGGGCGCCCTTCACGCGATCCCAGTGCGCATAGCTGCGGCCGGAGACCCTGGCGAGGGCGCGGGCCAGCGTTTCCTCGGTCACGAGCCCCTGCTCGAGGAGGATCGTGCCGAGCCGGCCGCCCGTCGAGCGCTGGAGAGTCAGGGCGCGGTTCAGGGCGCCGGCCGAGAGCGCGCCGACGGAAAGGAGGGCTTCGCCGAGTTTGTGCACCGGCGTCATTATCCCGAATCACGGCGTTCCACGGAAGCGGAAGAAGCGCGCGATTCTGCGTGTTATTCTGGCCGAGTGAGAAAAAAATGGCTGCTCTTGCTTGTCTTCGGAGTGGGAGCGCCGCCGCTTTTCGCGGCCGAAGACCCCGTCGTCGCCGTCCGTGAAGCATTCCTGTCGGCGAAGATGGCGGAGGCCGACGGTCGCTACGAGCAGGCGCTGGCCGATTTCCGGAAAGCGGCCGTCCTCGCCCCCGAAGACGCGGTCGTCCATTTCGAGCTCGCGGTCCTCCTGCAGCAAATGGGCGTCGACGACGAGGCGCGGAAGGAAGCCGCCAGAGCCGCCGAGCTCGACCCGACGCTCGAGCCCGCGTGGCGCCTCGCGGGCGCGATCGACATCGCGGCCGCGGAAAAGGACCCGGCCCGCGTTCCCGCGGCGGTGTCCTCTCTGGAAAAAGCGCACAAGCTCGCCCCGCAGAACCCGGGCACCGCGGCGGCGCTCGCGCGAGCCCGGATCCTGGAGGGACGCCCCGACCTCGCCCGGGCCGTGCTCGACGATGTCCCGGGTCTCGCCGACAATCCCGCCGCCATCCGGGTCCGCGCCGAGGCCGACGAGAAGCGCGGCGCCGACGCGGAAGCGCGGCAGGACTACGAACGCTGGATCGCGTCCGATCCGACCGACCGCGACGCCCTCGCGTCGGCGATCGCCTTCTGGGAGGCGCAGCGCGACTTCGGGCGCGCCGTCGATCTCCTCCGAAAGCTGCGGCGGGTCGAGCCCGACAACGCGGCGGTCGGCGACCGGATCGCGCTCGACCTCCTCCGCGCGGGCCGTTTCACGGACGCCGAACAGGAGGCGCGCGCGCTCGTCGACGCGCGGCCGGAAAACCGTGCGTCGCGGCGAACCCTCGCCGCCGCGATCGACGCGCAGGGGCGGACGGAGGAATCGGCGGCGATGCTCACGAAGCTCGTCGCCGAGGACCCGGACGATCCGACCGCCGCCCTGACGCTCGCGTTCCAGCTCTCGGGGCAGGGCAAGGACGCGGAGGCGATCGCGCTCCTGCAGAAGTTCGTGGACCATCTCGGAAATCCGCCGTCCAAGCCGGATCTCGCGCGCGACGTGCGGTCCGAGATCGCGGGCCTCCTCTATCGCGCGCGGCGGTTCGACGACGCGAAGAAGCTCGCGGCGGAGACGGCGATCGGAAAGGACGGAGTCGCCGAGCGCTCGCTCGGCGTGCTGCTCGAGCGCGCGCGGGAAGAGAAGAAGCCGGCCGAGGGGCTCTCCTGGGCGAAGAAGGCCGCGGAAGCCGAGCCCGCGAATCCGGACTGGAAGGGAGCGGTCGCGGAGTTCCAGATTCGCTCGGCCGGGGAGGCCGGGGGGGAGAAGGCGAAGACCGAAGGGGAGAAGACGCTCGCGGAGCTCGCCGGGTCCGGGATCGCGGCCGACGCGATCGCGGCGTCGGACGCCCGCGAACGGCTCAAGGACTGGAACGCGTCGGCCCGGATCGCGACGGACGCTCTCGAGCGGTTCGCCGGGAACGTGGACCTGATGTTCCGGCGCGGGTCGGCGCTCGAGCGGATGGGCAGGATCGAGGAAGCGGCGGCCGTCTTCGACGAGATCCTGGCGATCCGTCCCGACGACGCCAACACCCTGAACTATCTCGGGTACATGTACGCCGACAAGGGCATCAAGCTCCCGGAAGCCCGGCGGATGCTGGAACGCGCGGTCGCCCTCGATCCTCAGAACGGCGCCTACCTCGACTCGCTCGGATGGGTCTGTTTCCGGATGAACGACCTTCACGGGGCCGAGTCGTTCCTTTCCCGGGCCGCGGCGAAGATTCCCGCGGACGCGACCGTTCAGGAACACCTCGGCGACCTCGAAGCGCGGCGCGGGCAGATGGCGCAGGCCGTCGTTCACTGGAAGCGCTCGCTGACGCTCTCCCCCGAGGAGCCGGAGAAGATCGAAAAGAAGATCCACGATTCGGGTGCGACTCCCTAGCCGGCTGCCGGCACAGGGCGCTGCGGCGGCTCTTGCTCTTCTCGCCGCCGGCTGCGCCGGCCGTTCCGGACGCCGCCCCGCGACTGCACCGGAAGCCGCCGCGATCGTTTCCCGCTGGGAGAGCTTTCGCGAGTCGGTCCTGGCGCGTTCTCCCGCGGAGCTCTTCTACGACGCGACGGCGCGCCGGAGCGTCTTTTCGATGAGCGGAATCGCGGCCGTGCGCGCGGCGCCGGGGCGATCTCTGACGATCGTCGTCGAAGGTCCGGCGGGGCTCCCGATCGCGCGCGCCGAATGGGACGGCGTTCGGACGACGGTGCGCCGCGAAGGGAAGGGAGAGCAGACGCTCGAAGGAGACGGCGCCCTCTCCGCGCTCGGCATCCCGCTGCCGGCCTCCGCTCTCTCGCTCCTGATCTTCGGGCTTCCGGATGCCGCGCCGCCCGAGCGCGTCGAGATCGGCGCGCACGCCGCGTGGCTTTCCTGGCGCGGCGGCGCGCTCTCCTGCGAAATCGATCCGGCGGGCCGCCCGGTCCGCGTCCTCGTCCGTGACGCGGCCCGGAAGGTGGAAATCGATTTCCGGGAGTGGACGGCCGACCTGCCGTCGCGGATCGGGATCTCCGTTTCGACGGGCGGAACGGCGAGCCTGACGCTCCGCCCGGAGGCGGGGGCGTCGTGATCCTTCGGGCGGAAGCCTTCGCGAAAACGAACCTGCGCCTCGACGTGCTGCGGAAGCGTCCCGACGGCTTCCACGAGATCGACACGGTGTTCCAGACGATCGACCTGACCGATCGCCTCGAGGTCTCGGACTCGCCCGAAGCCATCCTTCTCGAATGCTCCGACCCGTCGATCCCGTCGGGCTCGGAGAATCTCGCGGTGCGCGCCGCGGAGGCCCTGCGATCGCGGTACGGGGTCTCCCGGGGCGCCCGGATGCGACTCGAGAAGAACATTCCCGCGGGCGGGGGGCTCGGGGGCGGATCGTCCGACGCGGCGATCGCGCTCCTGCTGCTCTCGCGTCTCTGGGAGCTCCCCGCCGATCCGGCCGCGCTCGCCGCGATCGGCGCCGAGCTCGGCAGCGACGTGCCGTTTTTCTTCGCCGGCGGTACGGCGCGCGGCCGCGGCCGCGGCGAGATCGTGGAACCGCTTCCCGACGCTCCGGAGCGCGCGCTCGTGCTCGTGATTCCGCCGTTTTCGATTTCGACGGCGGAGATCTATTCGCGCTGGCGTCCGGGCGAGCCGGAGCGACCCCCCGGTCCTGTTTTCGGGACGAACAGCTTGGCATCGGCTGTGCTTGGGATGAACCCCGAGATGGACCGTCACCTCAGGGCCCTCGCCCGGAGCTATCCGGACTGCCAGATCTCCGGGTCGGGCTCCTCCGTCGTGGCCTGGGAAGGGGACCGGACTCCCGGCATCGCCGGGGCCGTCGCCGCGGAGCTTCCCGGCGCGCGCGTTCTCCGGACACGGACCGTCTCGCGAAGCGAATACGAGAAGCGGTCAACTCTGGAGCTCTCGCGCAGGAGGTAGCGCCGTGAACATCACGGAAGTCAAGGTTCATCCGGTGGATCAGGACAAATTGAAGGCCTACGTCTCGATCGTTCTCGACAATTGCTTCCTGGTGTCGGACATCAAGGTGATCTCGGGCCCGTCGGGACTGTTCGTCTCGATGCCCTCGAAGCGGAAGAAGACCGGCGAGTTCAAGGACGTCGCGCATCCGCTCAACCGGGAGACCCGCCAGTGGATGGAGGAGCGCATCCTCGGCGAGTACGATCGCGCGGTCAACGGCGTCGTCCTCGAAACCGCTCCCGAAGAAGGAGCCACGATCTGAATCGGGTCCCGGCGCTCGTCCTGGCGGGCGCGCTCGTGGTCCGCGCGCCGATCATTCCGCCCGAGACGCCCGTTCCCGCGGCGCCCCTGGCTCCCCGGTCCCCGGCCCCGTTCGCCTGGCGGCAGCTCGGGTTCGATGCTTCCCACAGCGGTGTCAACCCGTCGGAGCGGACGATTCGCCCCTCCACCGTCTCGGGACTGCGGGTCCGATTCCGGATACGCCTGCCGGCGGTTGCCGACGGCGCCCCCGCGTACCTTTCGGGCGTCGCAGCGGCCGCGGGCGTCCGAGACCTCCTCTTCGTGACGACGAAAGCGGGGCATCTCGTCGCGGTCGACTCGGCGACCGGGGAAGTCCTCTGGACGCGGCAACCGGCCTCCGGGCCGCGCTACACGACCTCTTCCCCGGCGATCGATCCTTCCGGAGCGTTCGTCTATTCCTACGGTCTGGAGGGGTTCGTCCATCGTTTCCGGGTCGGCGACGGCGAGGAGGACACGGGCGCCGGATTTCCGCAGCTCGCGACGCGGAAGCCGGACGTCGAGAAGGAGTCGCCGGCGCTCACGATCGCGACGGATCGCTCCGGGCGTTCCCGGCTCTACGTCGCCAACGGGGGATACCCCGGCGACGCCGGCGACTATCAGGGCCACGTGACCGCCGTCGATCTCGCCACGGGCGAGCAGAACGTCTTCAACGCCGCGTGCTCCGATCGAGCGATCCATTTCGACGAAAGCGGAAGTCCGGCGACCGACTGCGCGCACGTGCAGAGCGCGATCTGGGCCCGCGCCGGCGCGGTGTATTCGCCGGCGACCGACCGGGTCTACGTCGCGACGGGAAACGGAGACTACGACGGTGCTGCGAACTGGGGCGATTCCGTTCTCGCGCTCTCTCCCGACGCCGGCGCCCTGATCGACAGCTATACGCCCTCCGAGTTTCAGCACCTGCAGGACGTCGACGCCGACCTCGGCAGCTCGGACGTCGCGCTCTTCCGGCCGTCGTCGGGCGAAAACCTCGCCGTCGAAGTCGGAAAGGACGGCGTGCTCCGGGTGCTCCGCCTCGACGACCTGTCGGGCGCGGGCGGGCCCGGCCACACGGGAGGGGAGATCCAGAAGCTCGGGGCGCCGGCGGGCGCGGAGGTGCTCACACTCGTCGTCAGCGCTCCGGACGAGTCCGGAGGAGAGCCGTGGATCTACGTCGCGAACGATTTCGGAGTCGCCGGCTATCAATGGGACGCTGGCGCCGCGGGGCTGACGCTCCGGTGGAGCGTGGTCCCGGGAGCGAGCTCGCCGGCCTTCGCCGGCGGGCTCCTCTTCGTCGCGCACGGCGGGCTCGTCCGAGCGCTCGATCCCCGGACGGGAGAGACGCTCTGGAGCGACACGGGGATCGGGGGCATCCACTGGCAGAGCCCGATCGTCGCGCAAGGGAACCTCTACCTCGAAGACGAAGCGGGATATCTCACCGCCTACTCGCTCGGCGGAAACTGAGTGCCGTTTTCCGGGGGGTGAGTTCGGCGGCGGCGCTCGCCGCAACTCACCCCGACCGGTTTCACCGACGGCGCGGCGCGCCGCTCGGTGCAAACCGGGGCTAACTCTTAGGGGCCGGGGGCGGAAGGTCGCGCGCCGGACACTCCGATTCGAATCCGACCTTCGCGTGCGTGGAATCGCAGAAGGGCTTGTTCGACGAGTGTCCGCAGCGGCAGAGCGAAATTATCGTCCGGCCCCCGAGGCCGAACCGGTGGCCATCGGCGTCGACGATCGTGATGTCCTCGCCTTCGATGCGGATCGGTCCGTTCTTGCGAATGAGGATCTTCGTTTCTGCCATGGGATCAAGCTACCACGATCGAGGATGAGCGGGATGGCACGCCGTTCGCTGGAAATCGCGACAGGAGAAATATCGATGCGAAGAATTCGCCTGGTGCTCATGTTCGTCCTGGGATCGGCGCTCGGGATCGCGGCGGGGATCGGCGCGGCGACTCTGGACGAGGCCGTTCTCAATTTGAAAGTGCGGACGGCGCTGCTCGAGAAGCTCGGGACGGACGCGCTCGGAATCGCGATCGAGGCGAACGGGACCTTCGTCGTCCTCTCGGGTTCCGTCGACAAGCCGGGGACGAAGGCGGGCGCGAAGCCCGCGGCCGCCGCCGTCAAGGGCGTCGGGAGCGTCCAGGACCGCATCACCGTCGGCCACGGTCCGGCGACCCGTACCCGCGAAGCGACTGCTGCCGCTCAGCGCAACTTCGAGAACGCCCTCCTCGAGGGGCGTGTGAAGGGAAGGCTCTTCGAGCAGGTCGGCGAGAACGCGATCAAGATCGGCGTGCACGCGAAAAGCGGAATCGTGACGCTCGACGGCGCGGCTCCGTCGGCCGCGATCCACGCGACCGCTCTCGAAACCGCGAAGGGCACGAAGGGGGTGGTTCGGGTCGTCGACGAGGTCGGCCGGCCGTAGCGGAACGGCGCCGGTCGGCGGAAATTCCTGATATTCTCGTCGTCTCAGATCGGCGCACCCCTTGGAATCGAACATCCGACAGCTCTCTCTGCCTTTGTCTTCGCCGTCCCGCGGCGAAGAACGAGAGGCGCCGGAAGGACCGTCGGCGGCGGCCGCTTCGGCGAGCCGGCTCGTCGAAGGCCTGGCCGGGTTCTGCCGGGAACATCCTCTCGACGAAAAGGTCCTCGTGGTCCCCGACCGGATCGTGGGGCGGCAGCTCACGGACGCCGCCGCCCGGCATCTCTCCCCGGGAGGGTGGATCAATCTTCGCGTCGAGACGGTCGGTACCCTCGCGCATTCGATCGTCGGCCCGGATCTCGCGGCCGAGGGGCGAACGACGCTGTCGCGGGCGCAACGGGTGGCGATCGTGGAGAAGATCTGCGGCGACGTTCTCCCGGAAGGCTCGTATTTCGGCGGGCTCCGCCGATCGCCGGGCTTCCACCGGGCCCTCTCCCGGACGATCGACGAGATCCGATCCTCCGGAATCCCTCCGCAGGCGATCGCCGCCCGCTCCCTCGAGGACCCTCGCAAAGCCGCGGACCTGGCGGCACTTCTTCGGGCGTACGAAAGCGAGCTCGGCCGACGCTTCGCCGACGGCCCCGGGATCCTTCGCCGCGCGATCGCGGCCGTGGGTGAACGAAAGGGGAACGGCGAGCCGTGGACCCTCCTTCCCGACCGGCCGCCGCTCGCGCCGGCCGAAGCGGACCTGCTCCGCGGGTTCGCCGGAAAGCGCCTCGTCGTTCTCGCGACCGACGACCCGGGACAGGCCGCCTCCGGCGCGGCGGACTTCCGTTTTCGGCGCGCGGTCGGCGAGGAGAACGAGCTCCGGGACGTCTTTCGCCGGGCGCTTGCCGAATCGATCCCCTTCGACCAGATCGAGATCCTCTACACGGACCGCTCGACCCATCTCCCGATCGCCTATGAGCTGGCCCGTCAGTACGACATTCCCGCAACGTTCGTCGATCGCATCGGCGTTGCCTACACGCGCCCCGGCCGGGCCGTGCTCGGGTTCCTCGACTGGTTGAAATCCGACTTCGGTGAACACGAGCTTCGCCACCTTCTGTCGGTCGGGGCGCTCGACCTGCGGGCGCTCTCCGGTTCCCGGTCCCTCTCCGGCCCGGGCGCCGTGCGCGTTCTCCGGGACGCGAGGGTCGGATGGGGAAGCGCGCGCTATCCCGTCTGTCTCGACGCGCTCGCCGAGACCCGGCGTTATCGCGGGCGGGACGGCGCCCGCGGGGAGGAGGAGAGGGACGAAGAAGCGGCCGCGCGGCGCCTCGACGATCTCTCGGCGGTGCGGCGCCTCGCGGAGGCCCTGATCGAGACCGCGCCGGTTGGCGCCGCGTCGGACGCGGTTTCCCTGGCGCGGCTCGCGGGCGCGTGCGCCGCGCTCGTCCGGGACTTTTCGCGCTCCGTCTCCGAGCTCGACGGAGTCGCGAAGACCGCAATCGCCGCGGTTCTCGACGACCTGACGTTGCTGGAGAACGAGCCCCTGCCTCTGCGCGACGCGGCTTCGCGAATCCGCGAGGCGATCGCGGACCTCTTCGTGGGCGGATCCTCGGTGACGTATCCGAAGCCCGGAGCGATTCACGTCGCCGGAATCTCGAACGGCGGGTATACGGGCCGTCCCCGGACGTTCGTGGTCGGCCTCGACGAGTCGCGTCACCCGGGCGCGGGTCTCCAGGATCCGGTTCTGCTCGACGGGGAGCGGCGCCGGATCAACCGGGCGGCCGCCCCCGGCGAGCTCTCCCTGCGCGGCGATGCGCCCCGGGAGAGAGGAGAGGCGCTGCGGGCGACGATCGCCCGCCTCCGTGGCACGGTGACTCTCTCCTATTCGTGCGTCGATCTTGCGGAGGACCGCGAGCAGTTCCCGGCGGCCGATCTCGTCGACCTTTTTCGAAGCGTGACCCGCCGTCCCGAGGCGGATTCGGCGATGCTCGCCCGGGAGGCGGGAGCGCCGGCCGGCTACTTCCCCGAAGATGGCGCTGCGCTCGATCGTTCCGAGGGCTGGCTGAGCTCCCTTCGATTCTCGGGATCTCCGGCGGGGGGTCGCGGTCTCGTGCTGGCGGCGCATCCCTGGCTCGCTTCCGGGGACGCGGCGCGAACGGCGAGGCGGAGCTCCTCGTTCACCCCGTGGGACGGGGCGGTCCCGAGCGCGGGCACGACCCTCGACCCGCGCGACAGCGGAGACCTCATGTCCGCTTCCCGATTGCAGACACTCGCCGACTGTCCGTTCTCGTACTTCCTCCGATACGTGCTGCGCATCGAGCCTCCGGAGGAGGTCTCGCGGGACGAAGGCGTGTGGCTCGCGCCGGTGGACCTCGGAAGCCTCCTGCACGAGGTTTTCCGCGAGTTCATGGCGGCGGAGGCCGCGGGCGGGGAGCGCCGACCCCCGGCGGAAGCGGGAGGGCGGCTCGCGGAAGCGGCGGATCGCGCGATCGAACGGTGGAGGCGCGCCGTCCCGCCGCCGAACGCCTCGGCGCTCGAACGGCAGCGCATCGACATCCGGAGGGCCTGCGAGACGTTTCTCCGCAGCGAGTCGCGGGCCGGCGCGGGGATTTCTCCCGTCCATTTCGAGATCACGTTCGGATATCCGGACGCGTCGCCCGACCCTGCGCTCGGCGATACGTCGGCGGTCGAGATCCCGGTGACGAACGGCGCGATCCGCGTGCGCGGGAGCATCGATCGGGTCGATCGGGCGGAGGACGGGAGCTACGAGGTCTGGGACTACAAGACCGGAAGCGCGTTTGCATTCGACCCCAGAAAGGGGATCGACGGAGGCCGGCGGATCCAGCACGCTCTCTATGCGGCGGCTTTCGAGGAGATGCTCCGGCGCGCCGGGCTTCCGGGCCGCGTCGCGCGGGCGGGTTACATTTTCACGGGGCCGCGCGGCGATGGCCGCCGGGAGGACTTCGGCTGGGACCCGGCGGAGCTCCGCACGGCGCTGGATCGCCTCTGCGAGGTCCTGCGCGCCGGAGCGTTCCTGCACGGAACCGACGCGAAGGAGTCGTGTGCGTTCTGTCCCTACGAGTCCGTGTGCGGCGGCCGCTCCGGCGCGGCCGATGCCGCCCGGCGCAAGTTTTCGACTCCGGGCTCGGCCGGGCTCGCGGCGCTCGCCGCTCTCGGCGGATCCTCCTCTCCGTGAAAGGGCCGGATCGCTCCTCGCCCGGGAACGCGCCGGACGCCGAAGAGCGGCGGAGGATCGCGACCGATCTCGACGTCAACTTCGTCGTGGAGGCGGCGGCCGGCACGGGCAAGACGTCGTCGCTCGTCACCCGGATCGTGGCGCTCGTCCGTTCCGGAAAGGCGGCGATGGCGGACGTCGCCGCCGTCACGTTCACGAAGAAGGCGGCGGCTCAGCTGCGCGAGCGGGTGACCCGCCGGCTCGACGAGGCCGCGCGGGAGGACCTTCCCGAGGACGAGCGGCGACGCCTCCTCGAGGCGCGAGATCGACTCGACCGCGCGTTCATCGGAACGATCCACTCGTTCTGTTCCCGCCTCCTCCGGGAGCGACCGGTGGAGGCGGGCATCGACCCCGAGTTCCGCGAGGCAGACGAAGACACGGCCGCGGTGCTTCGCGAGGAGGCCTGGGTCCGCGCGCTCGAACGGCTTCGCGCCGACGGGACCGCCTTCGCCCGCCTCGACGAGCTCGGCGTCGAGCCCGCCCGCCTGCGCGGCGCGTACGAGGAGATCTGCGAATTTCCCGACGTGGTGGCGGCGCATGCGGCGGTTCCGCGGCCCGACCTGTCGCAGGCCGTCTCGGAGACGATGCTCTTCCTCGACGCGATGCTGCCGACGCTTCGGTCCCTCGGCCGCGCGGGCACGCCGGACGACCTCGCGGCGGCCGCCTGGGCGGCCCATTACTTCCGCGAGAATCGCCGCCTGGACGATCCGGTCTCGGCGGCGAGCTTCCTCGCGATCCTGCGGGAGACCTCGGCGACGCAGAAGAACTGGCCGGATCCGGTTTTCGCGAAGTCGATCTCCGACCGGGCGAAGGCGCTCCAGCGCGACTGGATCGAGCCGGCGCTCGAGCGGTGGTACGCCCACTGTCACGAGCCCGTCCTGCGGTTTCTCGCCGGCGCGGCGGCGGATTTTCGCGCCGCCCGGCTCGCGGAGGGGCAGCCGGGTTTCACGGACCTGCTGCTCCTCGCGCGGGACATGCTCCGCGATCACGAGACGGTGCGCGGACACTTCCGCGAGCGCTATCCCCGTGTCCTGGTGGACGAGTTCCAGGACACGGATCCGGTTCAGGCGGAGACGATCCTTTACCTGACCGCGGCCCGCCCGGCGCGGAGCTGGCGGCTCCTCGAGCCGGCCCCGGGGTCTCTCTTCGTGGTGGGGGATCCGAAACAGTCGATCTACCGGTTTCGCCGTGCCGACATCGACGTCTACGAAGACGTCCGGAAGATCGTCGAGGGCGCGGGGGGCGAGACGCTGCGGCTCGCGCTCAGCTTCCGGAGCGCTCCGGCGATCTGCGACCGCGTCAACGCGGTCTTCGACGAGCGATTCGGCCGCGGCGTTCCCCACCAGCCCGAGAACGTGCCTCTCGTCGCCGGGCGGAGCGGAGTCGGCGGCAGCCTCCCGACCGGGGCGTTCGGGCTTCCGATCCGGGTCGCCGGCCGGAAGTTCCGCCCGGTGTGGGATGAGGACGCGCGCGCGGTGGCGCGCTGGATCGCGTCGGCCATCGGAAACGGGCGGACGATCTCCCTCGCGGAGGACCGGGAAGAGCGCGTGCGCCCGGTCCGGGCGGGCGACTTTCTGGTCATCCTGCGCAACGCCGGGCGCCTCGACGCATACGCGCGGGCGCTCGAGAGCGCCGGCGTCCGGGCCGCGGTCGCCGGAGGGAGAGCCTACAAGGACAGCGAGGAGGTGCGGGCGCTCCTTCCCTTCCTCCAGTCGATCGCGGATCCCGACGACCCGGTTCCCTTCGTCGCGTTTCTTCGGGGCCCCTGCTGCGGCGTCGACGACGACGCCCTCTACCGCTTCAAGCGCGCCGGTGGACGGTTTTCATGGCGTTCCGATCCGCCGCCCGACGCCGATCCCCGCGTCGCGACCGCCGTCGCCCAGCTGCGCCGGGGCCGCGAATGGGCCCGCGACCTTCCGGCGGGCTCCGCCGTCGCCCGCATCGTCGACGACCTCGCGATCCTGCCGGGCGCCTATGCCGACGTCGTCGGGGAGAGGCGCGCCGGGAACGTGGAGAAGACCCTGACGTTCGCGCGATCTCTCTCCGCCCGGGGGGCTTCGTTCGCGCAGATCGTCGAAGCGCTCGAGACCGTCGTGGACGAAGGGGAAACGCCCGAGATGAGCATCGAGCCCGTCCGGGAGGACGCCGTTCGGGTGACGAATCTCCACCAGGCGAAGGGCCTGGAGGCTCCGATCGTCTTCCTCGCGGGACCGCTCTCCGACTCCGGTCGCGAAGGGCGGAGCGTCTGGATCGACCGGACCGCCGTTCCCCCTCTCGGACACTTCTTCGTCCGGAACGTCTCGGGGGCCGAAGTTGCCCGGCCCGCCGGATGGAGCGCCATGAGGGCAATCGAAAAGGAACACGAGGCGGCCGAGAAGATCCGGCTCCTGTACGTCGCGGCGACGCGGGCGATGAACCTGCTCGTCGTGAGCGGGTGGGTCGATCCGGAGGCGCGGAACGCGAAGGCGCGCTATGGCCCCTGGAAGGAGCTCGGCGGGGAACCGCTTCCGGATCTTCCGGACGTCGGCGAGGCGCCGGGCCCGCCCGAAGCGCGGGCGCTTCCTCCGGCCGCGGACCGCGAACGGGCCGAAGACCGCCTGGCGGGAATTCGCACGGCGATCCGGAGGGCGACCCACGCCGTGTCGAGCCCGTCGCGCTTCGAAACGGGCGCGCCTTTCGTGGCGAGAGAGCGAACGGGACGAGGACTGTCGTGGGGGCGCGTCCTCCATCGACTGCTCGAGGCGCGGATGCGTTCCGCGGATGCAGCCGGACCGGGCTCCCGGGCAGAGCTCGAGACGCTCGCCGGAAATCTCCTGCGGGAAGAGGATCGCGAGGCCGGGGAGCGCGAGCCGCTTCTGGACGTCGTGGATCGGGTCTGCGCCTCGGAACCCTGGCGCCGGGCTCGGGCGGCGCGGGAGCGGCTGGTCGAGGTGCCGTTCGCCGTGGTGGTCCGCTCGAAAGAATACGGTCTGCCGGACCCGCCCGCGGAAACGCTCCTGAACGGCGCGATCGACCTCGTCTACCGGGAAGACGGAGTGTGGAAGCTGATCGATTACAAGTCCGACGTCCTGACCGCGGCGGTTTCCGAGCTCGCCGCCTTCTATGCTCCGCAGCTCCGCGCCTACCGCGATCAATGGGCGAAGCTGACCGGGGAGGAGACCCGCGCCGGGCTCCTCTTCCTCGAGGCCCCCGACCAGGTCCACTGGATCTGAGGCCGCTTCCCGTTCCCGGTCTTCGTGTAGGATCGCCGTTTCTCCGGGGAGGGAAATGGCCCAGCAGTACATCTTCACGATGCAGAACCTGCGGAAGGTGGTCCCGCCGCACAAGGAGATCCTCCGCGGCGTCTGGCTCTCGTTCTATCCGGGGGCGAAGATCGGCGTTCTCGGCCTCAATGGCTCGGGAAAGTCGACCGTGCTCCGCATCATGGCGGGCGCCGACCACGAGTTCCAGGGCGAGGCGAATCCCGCGGAAGGCACCCGCATCGGCTACCTGCCGCAGGAGCCGAAGCTCGACCCGGGCAAGGACGTGCTCGGGAACGTCGAGATGGGAGTGGCGCCCGTCCGCGGGTTGCTCGCGCGATTCGACGAGTTGAACGAGAAGCTCGGGTCCGAACTGTCGGACGCCGAGATGGAAAAGGTCATGGCCGAGCACGGGAAGGTCCAGGACGCGATCGACGCGGCCGTCGGCTGGGACCTCGACAAGACCCTCGAGCTCGCCATGGACGCGCTTCGCTGCCCGCCGCCCGATGCCGACGTGACGAAGATTTCGGGGGGCGAGAAGCGCCGCGTCGCGCTCTGCAAGGTGCTCCTCGAGAAGCCGGACATGCTGCTCCTCGACGAGCCGACGAACCACCTCGACGCGGAGTCGGTCGCGTGGCTCGAGCGGCACCTCGCGGAGTTCCCGGGAACCGTGGTGGCCGTGACGCACGACCGGTACTTCCTCGACAACGTCGCGCAGTGGATCCTCGAGCTCGACCGCGGCGCCGGTATCCCGTGGAAGGGGAACTACACCTCCTGGCTCGAGCAGAAGGAAGCGCGCCTCGCGACCGAGGAGAAGCAGGAATCGGCCAAGCGGCGCGCGCTCCAGCGCGAGCTCGAATGGGTCCGGATGGCGCCGCGGGCGAGGCACGCGAAGAGCAAGGCCCGCCTCCAGGCGTACGAAAGCCTCCTGAACGAACAGGGCCCGGACGCGCGCAACGAGACGCAGGAGATCTTCATCCCGCCGGGCCCCCGGCTCGGCGACGTCGTCGTCCGCGCGGAGCACGTGCGGAAGGCGTTCGGCGACCGGGTGCTGATGGACGACCTGAACTTCGACCTGCCCCGCGGCGGGATCGTCGGCGTCATCGGGGCCAATGGAAGCGGAAAGACCACCCTCTTTCGGATGATCATGGGCGAGGAGAAGCCGGACGCCGGAAAGCTCGTCGTCGGGGACACCGTCGTCGCGTCCTACGTCGACCAGAACCGCGACCGGCCCGATTCGGGAAAGACGGTCCACGACGAGCTCTCGCAGGGGCAGGAGCTGATCGCCCTGGGAAAGCGCACGATCCCGTCGCGAGCCTACTGCGCGATGTTCAACTTCAAGGGCGCGGACCAGCAGAAGAAGGTCGCGGATCTCTCGGGCGGCGAAATGAACCGCCTGCACCTGGCCCGGACGCTCAAGAAGGAGGGCAACCTGCTTCTCCTCGACGAGCCGACCAACGACCTCGACGTGGAGACTCTCCGCGCGCTCGAAGAAGCCGTGCTGAATTTCGCGGGATGCGCGGTCGTCATCTCGCACGACCGCTGGTTCCTGGACCGGGTCGCCACACACATCCTCGCCTTCGAGGGGGATTCGCAGGCGATCTGGTTCGAAGGCAACTTCGCGGACTACGAGGCGGACCGGAAACGGCGGCTGGGGGCGGAAGCCGATCGTCCGCATCGCATCAAGTACAAGAAGCTGACTAGAGCGTAGAGGCGGGGTAAGCGGTCGGGCTTCGAGAAGGGCGTCGCCGGGTTGAAGCGGTCGCGTTCCGCGCCGCTTAACTCGGCGCGCTGGGAGTCGGGCGCGTATCGTCCGCGCCTCGTCGACGTGATGATTCGAAGTGTCGTGGGTGGGGGTGCCGGGGAGAGGCCGGCGGCATAATCGGGAAATGGCGGAGGGTTTTCTCTCCCGGCTTCGATCCGGCGTTGCGCTCCTTCTCGACTCCGCGATGGGGAGCGAGCTCGACCGGCGCGGCGTCGATGTCCGTCTCCCGCTCTGGTCGGCGCGCGCGCTCGTCGACGCGCCGGAGACGGTCCTCGCGATCCATCGGGAAAACGTCGCGGCCGGCGCCGACATCCTGACCGCGAACACGTTCCGCACGCAGACGCGGACGGTCGGCGAGCGCGCGTCGGAGCTGACCCGGCGCGCGGTCGAGCTGGCCCGGGAGGCGGCGAGGGGCGCGCCGCGCGCCGTCTTCGTCGCGGGGTCGATCGCCCCGCTCGCCGACTGCTATCGTCCCGATCTCGTTCCCGCCGACGCCCTGCTCGAGCGGGAGCACCGGGAGCACGCGGAGAATCTCGCGGGGTCGGGGGCCGATCTGCTCGTGGTCGAGACGATGAACAGCCTTCGCGAGATGCTCGCCGCCGCCTCGGCCGCCGCCGCCACGGGGCTGCCGGTCGTCGTCTCCGCCGTCACGAACGGCCGCGGATTCCTGCTATCGGGCGAGAGCCTCGAAGCGGCCGGCCGCGCCGTCCGGCGCCTGGGGCCGGCGGCGTTCGGCGTGAACTGCGCCGAGCCCGCGGGAATTTCCCGCGAGGTCGGGCGGCTGGGCGATTCCGGCGTCCCGGTCGTCGCCTATGGAAACGTCCTCTCGACACGGGAGGACCCCGGATCGTACGCGAGCGCGGCGGCCGGATGGATCGAGGCGGGCGCGGCGATCGTCGGCGGGTGCTGCGGCACGACACCCGAGCACACGCGCGCGCTGCGCGCGAGGCTCGACGCCCGCTCCTGATACTACACGATTTGCAGCGGTGGACCGCGCCGCGGCTATTCGATCCGGGAAATCACCGCGCGCGCGAATTCCCGGGTTCCCGCGGTCCCTCCGAGATCGTGCGTCCGTATCCCGGCGGCATAGGTCTCGTCGAGCGCGCGGCGGATCCGTTCCGCGCCGTCGCGCTGGTCGAAGTGGTCGAGCATCATGACCGCGGAGACGAGAAGAGCGGTCGGATTCGCGAGGTCTTTCCCCGCGATGTCGGGGGCGGACCCGTGCACCGCCTCGAAGACGGCGTAATCGAGGCCGAGGTTCGCGCTTCCCACGACGCCGAGCCCGCCCACGAGCCCCGCGGCGAGATCGGAGACGATGTCGCCGTACAGGTTTTCGAGGAGGAGCACGTCGTAGGTCTCGGGCTTCAGGACGAGGTCCATGCAGAGCGCGTCGACGATCCGCTCGTCGGCCTGGATGCCGCCGTACTCCTCGGCCACCCGGCGAAAGCATTCGAGGAACAGGCCGTCGGAGAGCTTCATGATGTTGGCCTTGTGGACGACCGTGATCCGGCGCCGGCCGTGCTTGACGGCGTATTCGAACGCGAAGCGGGCGATGCGCGTGGACGCCTTCTCGGTGATGATCTTCAAAGACTCGACGACTCCCGGAACGACGACGTGCTCGAGCCCGGCGTAGAGGTCCTCCGTGTTCTCGCGGACGACCACGAGGTCGACACCCGCGAAGCGCGTCGGAACATTGGCGAAGTTCTTCACCGGCCGGAGGTTCGCGTAGAGATCGAGGTTCTGCCGGAGTCGCACGTTGACCGATTTGAAGCCGCCGCCGATGGGAGTGGTGAGCGGACCCTTCAGCGCGGCGCCGTTCTTCCGGATCGATTCGAGAACGGAGGGAGGAAGGGGATCGCCCTGGGCCCTCTGGGACTCGAGGCCGGCGCTCACTTCTTCGAAGACGACGCGCGCGCCCGCCTTCTCAAGGATCGCGAGAACGGCCTCACTGACTTCCGGGCCGACTCCGTCGCCGCGGAGCAGCGTGACGACGCGGGGCGTCACGGCGTTCATGCGGTCGGCGCCATCGAGGACGTCTCGCCGCGGCGGGGGAGGATCATCTTGACGCGCTGGATCGCGGAAGGCGACGCCTCGAGAACCACGTATTCCGCCTGCCGGCCGCGCATCCGTTCGCCCCGGGCCGGGATCCGTCCGAACCGCTGCAGGAGAAGGCCGGCGACCGTCTCGGCGATCGCGTTCGGATAGCGGAGCCCGAAACGACTCTCGAGGTCGGCGAGCCGGAGGCTGCCGTCGAGGACGTAGGTCCGCTCGTCGACTTTCGTGAAGCCGGGGGCCTCTTCGTCGTACTCGTCCTGGATCGAGCCGAGGAGCGCCTCGATCGCGTCCTCGATCGTGACGAGACCGGCCGTCCCGCCGTATTCGTCGATGGCGATCGCCATGTGCTGCTTCCGGCGGCGCATCTCGCGGAAGAGCGCGTCGAGGCTCTTCGACTCCGGGACGAGGAACGGCGGCGAAGCGAACCGCGCCGGCGTGAAGGCCGCGAGCTGCTCCGGGGTCAGGTCGAAGAGGTCCTTCGCCTTCAGGACCCCGACGACGTTGTCGAGCGATTCGCGGTAGACGGGGACGCGCGAGAACTTGTGCTGCGAGAAGACGCCGTGGGCTTCGGCGAACGAGGCCGTTTCGGGGACCGCGACGATTCGCGGCCTCGGGACCATCACCTCCGAGACGCGCCGGTCGCCGAACTCGAGGACGCGGACCATCCGCTCGCGCTCTTCCTTCTCGAGGAGGCCTTCGGCGTGGCCGATGTTGATGACCGCCTTCATCTCTTCCTCGGTCATCGCCGGGCGCGTCTGCGGGATCCCGAAGAGACCGAGCGCGCTCTGGACGAGGAAGGTCACGATCTTCGCCACCGGGTTGACGATGCGCGTGAAGAGGGCGAACGGCCGGGCGACGAGGAGCGAGACGCGCGCGGGAGACGCCGCGGCGATCGACTTCGGTGTCATCTCGCCGAGCGAGAAAAGGAGGATCGTCGACAGCACGACGGCGGCCGCGATGCCGATCCTTTCCCCGAACAGGTTTTCCGCCGCGACGGTCGCCACCGCGGAGGCGGCGGAGGTCGCGAGGTTCTGTCCGATCAGCGCGGCCGAGAGCAGGCGAGCCGGCTGCTTCTTCAGGCGTTCGACGGTGTCGGAGCCGGGGATCCGGTGGTCGCGCATGTGCTGCAGCTCGATCCGGCCGAGCGCGACGAGCGCCGTCTCCGAGGCGGCGAAGAACGCCGACATGAGCAGGAAGAAGAAGAACAGGCCGACGAAGAGGAGGAGCGAGCTCGTCACGGGCGCTCCCTCCTCAAGGCGTCGATGATCGGGAGGTCCGCGGGGGGCATGACCGCCGCGTCCAGGTCCGCGAGCGGCTGCCAGCGCCATTCGAGGTCGGTTTCGAAAGGCTCCCCGTCCGCGTCGCAACGATACGCGAGCATCAGGATGCGCTTCTCCGGATACTCGTGGTGAACGAACGCGTACGGCCTCGGAACCGATAGGGAGAGGCCGAGCTCTTCCCGGATCTCCCGAGCGAGAGCGGCCTCCGGCGTCTCGTTCTCCTCGATCTTTCCCCCCGGGAACTCCCAGAGACCCGCGAGGTGCTTGCCCGGGGGACGGCGCGAGAGGAGGACGCGCCCGTGGCGCACGACGACCGCGGCGACGACGAGAACGAGAGGGAGGGGGCCGGCGGGTCCGGACATGGCGTCATCCCGCCTCGATCGTCGCGAGCGCCCGGGCGGCCTGCCCGGCCACGACCGGATGCTTTCCGGCGGCGAGCGGCCGGAGCGCCGGCAGCAGGGCGCGGTCGCGCCGCCCTTCCGCGACGGCGGCCGCGTTCCGCCGCATTCCCGCCGCCCCCGCGCGCGCGATCGGCGTGTCGCCGAAACGGCGCTTCCATTCCGAGGCGCCCGCGCCGAGAAGGTCGGCGATCGCCGGCGGTCGGCGTTCGAGGGACGCGGTCGGCACGGCCCCGTTGTAGGGGCACACTTCCTGGCAGACGTCGCATCCGAAGACCCATCCGTCCATCTTCTCCGTGATCGATTCCGGGATCACGCCGCGCTGCTCGATCGTCCAGTAGGAAAGGCAACGGTTCGCGTCGACGACGCCCGGCCGCGGAAAGGCCTGCGTCGGACAGGCGTCGAGGCAGCGAGTGCAGCTCCCGCAGCGCTCGGCTTCGGGCTGGTCGGGGGGGAGCTCGAGATCCGTGAGGATCGCGCACAGGAGGAGCCAGCTCCCGTCCTCGGCGTTCATCAGCATGCCGTTCTTGCCGATCCAGCCGAGGCCTGCGGCGGCGGCGAACGCCCGCTCCGCGAGCGGGGCGGAATCGACGCAGATCCTCGCCGCGAACCCGACGCCGCCGCCGCGGACGGCCGCGACGACTCGCTCGCAGCGGGCACGAAGCGTCCGGTGATAGTCCCCGGCAAGGGCGTAGCGCGCCGTCCGCGTGCCGTCGGCCGCCGCGGGGCTCGTCGACGGATACGCGTCGGCCAGAACGACGACGGATCGCGCTCCGGGCAGGAGCGCGCGGGGGTCGCCCCTCAGGTCTCGCGTCCGCTCGAGGTACGCCATGGAACCGTGCATTCCGGCGTCCAGCCAGGCCTCGAAGTCCGCGGCGCGCGGCGCCGGGCCGGCCGCCGCGACGCCGATCCGCCGAAAGCCCTCCGCGCGGGCCGCGCGGGAAAAGAGCATCCGCCGCCGGAGGTTTTCCTCCGCGTCGGGTCTCGCCGAAGCGCGTCGCGGAGGCTCGATGTCGGCCGTCGTCACGGCGGCCGATGCTATCATCCGGACGCATGCGGCGTGCCCGTTCGCTCGCGTTCTCGATCGCAGCGGGCGCCCTCCTGGCCTATCTCCTCTGGCGGATCTTCGAGCCTTTCCTCGCGCCGATCGCCTGGGCGGCGGTGCTCGCGATCCTCCTGATGCCGCTCTACCGCCGGGCCCGGCAGCGGCTCCGCCGGCCGAACCTCGCGGCGCTCGTGATGACCGTGGCGACGATCCTGCTCGTCGTCCTCCCGGCGGTGGTGCTCGGCGCGGAGCTGTTCCGTCAGGGCGCGCATCTCTACGCGCTCGCCGGCGGCTGGTTGAACGCTCACCGGGTGAGCTCGCCGGGCGACGTCCTCCGGCTTCCCGCCGTCGAACGGATGCTCGCGCGCATCACCGGCGCGGTGCCGGTCACGACGGAGGAGCTCCGGTCGTGGTTCGAGAACGGGTTGAAGACGACCGCGGCGGGAATGGCAGCGGCCGCCTCCGGAATCGCCGTCGGATTCCTGGGGCTCGTCGTCTCCTTCTTCATCATGATCTTCACGCTCTTTTTCTTCTTCCGCGACGGCGAAGCGCTCTGGCGTCACCTGCTGGCGGCCATCCCGTCGGATCCCGGGCGCACGGCGGAGCTGGTTTCCCGCCTCGATTCCGTTCTGCACGCGATTCTTCTCGGGACGCTCCTCACCGCCCTCCTGCAGGGGCTCCTCGGCGCCGTCGGGTTCGCGGTCTTCGGCCTGCCCTCTCCGGTCGTGTTCGGGGCGATCATGGCTTTTCTCTCGCTCCTCCCGGTCGGCGGGACCGCGCTCGTGTGGGCGCCGGCCGGAATCGTCCTGCTGGCGCAGGGCGCGGTGGGGCGCGGAATCGGCATCCTGGTCTGGGGCGCCCTGATCGTCGGTCTCGCCGACAACTGGTTCAAGCCGATGATCATCTCGGGACGGTCCGAGATGAACACGCTGCCGGTGTTCTTCGGCGTCATGGGAGGCCTCGCCGCGTTCGGCTTCGTCGGGCTGTTCGTCGGTCCGATCGCGATCGCGCTCGGAATCGCGGTCTGGGACACGGCGGCGTCGTCCCGGCCCGACGCGGCGCGCGCCGCGCCCGTGTGACGCGGGAGCGTTCGCCGGACCCGGCGTATCATCGCGCGACCCGATGAGCCGCGAAGAAGAAGACCGCCTTTCCGCGGAGAGGCTGGCCGAGGAGATCCGGCGCGGAGTCCGCGAGTCGGCGCCCCATCCCGCCGAGGATTCCGGCGATTCTCCGGCCCTCCGGGCCTGGGCGGGCGCCGAGCGGTTCGCGGTGCCTTCCGTCCCGGCGGGGGCGGGGCTCGCGCCGGTCAAACGGATGCTGCTGCGCGTCCTCCGGATCGCGACCCGGTCCCAGGGGACGTTCAACGCGAAGCTCCTCGAGGGCGCGCGCTCTCTCGACCGGACCGTGGAGGGTCTCCGCCGCGAGCTCGCCGACGCGGAGCTCCGGCTCGCGCGCCAGAACGACGTCCTGCAGGCGCGAGTGGCCGCGGTCGAGCGCGGGAGCGCTCCGGCGGTCGCGCCCTCCGGCGCGCCCTTCCCGGGCGTCCCGTCCGACGCGCCCATCCCGGGCGGGCCGACCGGAGTCCCGACGGCGGCCGCGCCGGGGATCACCGACGGCCTCTACGCGCGCTTCGAGGAGGAGTTCCGGGGAAGCTCCGAAGGCGTCCGGGAGAGGCAGGGGCAGTACGTCGACTTCTTCAAGGACGCTCCGGGCCCAGTTCTCGATTGCGGCTGCGGGCGCGGCGAGTTCGTCGGCCTGCTCCGGCGGTCGGGAATCGACGCGGAGGGCGTGGAGGCGAACCGCGTCGCCGTGACGATCGCGGAGCGGGAGGGGTTACCGGTCGCGGCCGGCGACGCGTTCGAGCGGCTCGGGCGGGAGCGCGCGCGGCTGGGCGGGGTCGCGGCGCTGCAGTTCGTCGAGCATCTCGACCCGGGTGCGGTGAGGGAATTCCTCGGACGCGCGTTCGAAGCCCTCGTTCCGGGAGGGCGTCTCCTGCTCGAGACGATCAATCCCGACTCGCTGTACGCGATGCGCGCCTACCGGCTCGACCCGACCCACCGCTGGCCCGTCCCGGCGGCGACGCTGTCGCTCTTCGCCCGCGACGCCGGATTCGTGGAAAAAGAGATCCGGTATCTCGCGCCGGTGCCCGCGGAGGAAGCGCTCGCCGAGACCGGCGAGAACGAGCGCAAGCTCAACCGGTGGCTCTTCGGCTTCCAGGACTACGCGCTCCTGGCCGAGCGCCCGCGCGCGTGACCCGCGCGGCCGTTCTCGTCGCCGCGGTCCGAACGCCGTTCCTGACCGGAGGCGCCGAGCGCCACGTCGAGCGTCTGACGGAGGAGCTTCGGGCGCGCGGGGTCGACGCCGAGCTCGTGACGATGCCGCTCTTCGATCGCACCCATGCCGACCTCGTCAAGAGCGCGCTCGCGTGGCGGCTCGGCGATTTCACGCGGTTCGCCGGCCGGGACGTGAACGCGCTGATCACCACGCGGTTTCCCACCTTCGTCGCGCGCCACCCGCGCAAGATCGCCTGGGTCATCCACCAGCATCGTCCGGTGTACGACCAGTTCGCGACCCCGTACAGCGACTTCGAGACGCACGAGGAGGACCTCGAGATCCGCGGGATGATCCGCCGGATGGACGCGCGCGGTCTCGGGGAATCGCGGAAGGTCTTCGCGAACTCGAAGAACGTCGCGGAGCGCCTCGCGCGATTCAGCGGAATCGCGAGCGAGCCGCTCTACCATCCGCCGCCGCTCGCCGGAAAGTACAGGGACGACGGGCCGGGCGACTATGCCCTCTGGGTGGGCCGTCTCGAGGCGTGGAAGCGGCCCGGGCTCGCGGTCGGCGCCCTCGCGGCAGCGCCGGAGGCGCGCCTGAAGATCGTCGGCGACGGCCCGGAACGCGACGCCCTTGTCCACTATGCCCGGTCGATCGGAGTCTCCTCCCGCTGCGAATTCGCCGGGAGCCCGCCCGAAGCCGAGGTGCTTTCGCTGTTCGCGGGGGCGCGCGTCGTGATCGTCACGGCCTCCGACGAAGACTACGGTTACGTCCCCCTCGAGGCGTTTCTCTCGGGCAAGGCCGTCCTCGCGGTCCGCGACGCCGGGGGGCCGCTCGAGTTCGTGCACGACGGCCGGACGGGGATCGTGACCGACCCCGATGCCGGAGCGCTCGGCGCCGCGCTCGGCCGGTTGTGGCCGCGGCTTCCGGAGCTCGCCGCGATGGGGCGCGCGGGCCGGGCGATCGTCGAGGCGATCACGTGGGACGACGTGATCGGAAAGCTCCTCGGAGCCGCGGGGCTGTGAGCCCGTTTGCGCAAGCCGCCCACGATGCCGGAACGGCGCTCGGCGACTGCGGCGCCGCGGAGGGGAGCGCGCTCGTGGAGGAAGTGGCGAGGATGCTGGCGGAGTTGGAGGCGGACCCGAAGCCGACGCGCTCGAGTCGGCGCCGGAAATCCGAAATTCGAAGGCCCAAACCCGAAACAAATCCGAGATCCGAATGACCGAAATGCGAATTCCGAACCGTCAATTCGTACGGACCTCGTCATCGGCATGCCGTTTTGAAATTTGAATTTCGGTAAGTCGGGCTTGTTTCGATTTTGCTCGCGCACTCGCGTGCGCGGCGATCGGCGGAGGGGTGCGCTGGATTCGCGCCTGGGGTTTCTAGTCTGAGGACGAGCGCGCCCTCCCCGCGCTATCCCTTCACCCTGGCCCTGAACGCGGCCTGCGCCGCGAGCAGTCCTGCCAGGAGTCCATCCTCGAACTGATACCCCGGGTGAGTCGCGATCTTCGCGTGGTCGTGCGGCTGGAACAAGTCGTCTTCGGTGAGCGACGGATCGATACGGCGGGCCAGGGCGAGGGTCTTCGCGCGCTGCGTCTCGATCAGCTCGTCGAAGAGGGCGGCGATCTCCTCCGGCGTCACGGACGGGCGCCGTCGAGGATCGCGCGCGCCCGCTCGGCGAACCGGGGAGCGGGGTAGAAGCCCCGGATCCGGCCGAGCTCCTCTCCGGCGGAATCGACGAAGACCATCGTGGGAAACCCGTCGACCCGATAGCGTCGCGCGGCGTCGGCGCCCTCTCCCTCCGCGTCGAGGGGCAGGAAAACCGTCCGATCGAGCTCCCGCCGGACGGCGGGATCGGGGTAGACGGCCTCGTCGAAGACGCGGCACCATCCGCACCAGTCGGTGTAGAAATCGAGGGCCACCGGAGCGCGGCGCCGGGCCGCTTCGCGGCGAGCGAGGTCGAGCGGAGAGAGCGTGATCGCGGGGACGAAGCCGGCGGCGAGAGCGAGGAGGCCGGCCGCCGCCGTCAGGGAGAACGTGCGCTTCACGAGCCGGCGACGATAGCACGGTTGCGCCCGGCGTCCTTCGCGGCGTAGAGCGCGGCGTCCGCGCGCTCGAGAATCGCCGCGGGCGTGTCGCCGTGCCGGAAGGCGGCGACGCCGATCGAGACCGTGATCGGGATCGCCGACGATTCCCACGACACCGGAGACTCCTCGACCCGCTTCCGGATCCGCTCGCAGACCGCGAGAGCCGCGGCGGCGCCCGTCTCGGGAAAGTACGCCGCGAATTCCTCGCCTCCCCGGCGGGCGGAGAGGTCCTGTTCCCGGAGCGAGCGCTGCAGGAAGCGGCCGAACGTCCGGATCACCTCGTCGCCCGCCGCGTGCCCGAGCGAATCGTTGATCGCCTTGAAATGGTCGAGGTCGAAGGCCGCGACGGAGAGCTCGTGGCCGTGGCGGGACGCGCGCGAGATCTCGGCGTCGAGCCGGCCGTCGAAATAGCGCCGGACGAAGAGGTTCGAGAGGGCGTCCCGGGCGGCCAGCCGGAAATTGCCTTCCGCGTAGACGGCGTCGGTGAGCGACCGGTAGATCGCGCGGAGGTGTCCGAGCTCGGCGCGCGGCAGGGGAGAGGCGAACTCGATCTCCCAGTATCCGACCGCCCGGCTTCCCGAGAAAAGCGGGAGGCGGAAACGGGCGCGCGGGCGGCGCGCGTCCTGCAGATCGAGCGGCGCGAAGGACCGCGCCGTCTCGGTCGCGGTCAGGCGGTCGAGCTGCTCCGGCGGGACGTTCGCCGAAAGCCGGGGATGGCCCTCGTCGCGGCGCGGCGGTCCGCCGGCGGCGTCGGACAGCCACACTTCCCGCACGCGGTCGTTCTCGTCGAAGAGGAAGAGCTCGGAGCGCCGGAGCGAGGCCAGGCGGGAGACCGTCTCGTGGCCGCGCGCCGCGATGGCGGCCGGGTCGAACGCCTCCGCGAAAGCGTGCGCGGCGTTCTGGAGCTCGCGGTGGATCTCCGCGGCGCGGCGCTCGCGCCGGCGGACGCGCCCGAGCTCGAGCGCGAGCCCGATGCCGGTCAACGCGAGAAGGACGTCGGCTGCCGAAAGGATGCTCCAGGACAAGCGGGAAAATGGTAGCGCGGATCGCGGGCGCGCGCGGGGAGGGAATCCCGGCGCAAAAAAAAAACGGGGCGCCGTCGGCGCCCCGTCGATTTCGATGCGAACGAGAGTTACTTGGTGGAGGTCGTCGCCGTCGTGTTGGTCGACGTCGTGGTGGTCGTCGCGGTGCCCGTCGCGGCCGGCGTCTCCGTCGAGGTCGTCGTCGTGGTCATCGTCGAGGTCGTTCCGGTCGATCCGGTCTCTTCGACGACCTTGGGCTGCTCACTCGCCGTGGTGGAGGTCGTGGTTTCCGTGGTCGAGGACTCTTCTGCCTTCTTGCAGCCACCGAGGAACAGGGTAGCCGACGCCGTCGCGGCCATCAGGAAAAGGGCAAGGGACTTCTTCATCGGTCGATCTCCTTCTCAAAAAAGTCGAATTCGAAAGTTTCGAAATTCGTCGTGACCCTCACTCAACCCCAGGACCGAGGGATCATACACGATCACCCCGTGCTGTCAACCATTTCGAAAGCGGGAGGCGCGGAGGTTTGCCAAACCGGCCCGCACGGGCTATTCTTGCGGTTTTGACGTTTTCGGGCGCCGTCTCGCCCGAGGGGGTAGGGTGTTCGAAGGACTCGGCGACCGGCTGCAGCGGGTGTTCAAAGAGCTGAGGGGAGAGGGGACGCTCACCGAGTTCCACCTCGAGACCGCGCTCCGCGAGATCCGCCTCTCCCTTCTCGAAGCGGACGTGTCGCTCCCCGTCGCGAAGTCCTTCCTCGCCAAGGTGAAGGAGCAGGCGATCGGCGACAGGGTGGCGACCGCGCTGTCGCCCGCCCAGGAGGTGCTTCGGATCGTCCGGGATCAGCTCGTCGCGCTCCTCGGCGGGGAGCGGGCGGATCTCGATGTCCGCTCCCGGCCGCTCGTCATCGTGCTCGTCGGGCTCCAGGGCTCTGGAAAGACGACGACGGCGGCCAAGCTCGGCCGTCTCCTGAAGGAGACGCGGGGGCGGCACCCCCTCCTGGTTCCGTGCGATCTCGCGCGGCCCGCGGCCGTCGCCCAGCTGGTCACGCTCGGAAGGAAGATCGGCGTCCCGGTCTTCGATCCCGCCGGGCGCCGCGATCCCGTCGATGTCGCGCGCGCGGCGGCGGAGGAAGCCCGCCTCACCGGGCGCGACGCGGTGATCTACGACACGGCCGGACGCCTGCACGTCGACGATGAGCTCATGGATCAGGTGGCGAGGCTCAAGGAGGCCGTCTCTCCCCAGGAGACGCTCTTCGTCGCCGACGCGATGACCGGCCAGGACGCCGTGCGTTCCGCCTCCGCGTTCCATGCGCGGCTGGGCGTGACCGGCGTGATCTTCACGAAGACGGACGGCGACACCCGCGGCGGCGCGGCGCTCTCGATCGTGTCCACGATCGGGCGTCCGATCAAATTCGTCGGCACGGGCGAGAAGATCGAGGACCTGGAGCCGTTCCACCCGGACCGGATGGCGTCGCGCATCCTCGGGATGGGCGACATGCTGTCGCTGATCGAGAAGGTCGAGCAGTCGATCGACGCCGAAGACGCCGCGAGAATCGCGAAGAAGGCGGGCGCCGGCGAGTTCACGCTCGAAGACCTCCGCGACCAGCTCCAGTCGATGCGGAAGATGGGCCCGCTCTCGCAGGTCCTCGATTTCCTGCCGAAGGTCGGGCCGTTCCGGCAGATGCCGAGCGCGGCCGAAATGGATCCGAAGGCGCTGACCCGGATCGGCGCGATCATCGATTCGATGACCTCCGACGAGCGGCGGTACCCGCAGATCGTCAACGGCAGCCGGCGCAAGCGCATCGCGAAGGGGTCCGGAACGAAGGTCGAGGACGTCAACCGGCTGCTGAAGCAGCACGCGCAGATGAAGAAGATGATGAAGTCGCTGAAGAACCTGGGGCGGAACGCCCGCCCGCGGGACATGAAGAACCTGTCGCTGCCCGGCCGCTGATCGGGCGACGTCAAACGAGGAGAGAAGGAGACCCCATGCTGAAGATCCGCCTGCGGCGCACCGGAACGCGCAACCGTCCCTACTACCGGATCGTCGTCTCGGGAAGCCGGCGCACGCCCGGATCCGAGATCGTCGAGGAGCTCGGCTTCTACGACGCCGTCGCGAACCCGCCGGCCATCTCGTTCGACCGCGAGCGCGCGCGCGCCTGGATCGCGAAAGGGGCCCAGCCGTCGGGCACGATCCGCTCGCTCCTCGAGCAGGGCGCGAAAGCCGCTTCGTGAAGGAGCTCGTCGAGACCGTCGCGCGGGCGCTCGTCACCCGTCCCGAGGAGGTGTCCGCCTCCGAGACCGAGGAGGGGGGCACGCTCACCGTCGAGCTCGCGCTCTCGCCGGAGGATCTCGGCCGCGTCATCGGCCGCGAAGGACGAACCGCGCGTGCGCTTCGGGCGTTCGCGTCCGCCGCCGGGCGCAAGCGCAACCAGCGTGTCCTCGTCCGCATCCGCGGCTAGTGTCCCGTCCCGGAAATGCCATGAGCGTCGCGCCTGCGGCTTGCGGACGAGGGTCGGAGTCCCGCCGGGGAGCGCCGGGGGCTGCGCGCTCGGGGCTCGCGGCCGCAGACAAGGTGCGAGACGCGATTCGATGCCGGGAGCATCGGGCGCGGCTCGCAACACCGTATGCGGCCGCAAGCCCCGAGCGCCCTGCGGGTTCCGGCGGCGCCGACCCGCCTGCGGCGTTGCCGCGACTGGACGATGGCACCACATCGTCGGCACCGCGGCGTCTTGCAGGCGACCCGGCGGCGCGCGGAATGCAGCCCCCATGGCTCCCCGGTGGGACTCCCAACGCGGCGCGGGCCTTCGCCGCGCCGAAGTGGCTTCGGCCACGCAGGCGGGAGCAGATGCCGGGAGCATCGGGCCCGCGACCGCAACGCCGCCATCGTTCGCAATGTGCGGGCGCCCTTCGGGTTCGGGCGGCGCGAGGCAATCCGCGGCGCCGCTGCGACGAGGTCCCGAGCGGCAGGCGAGGGATGGCAACGCATCGCCGTCGTCGCGGCGACTGGCGGCTTACCCCGCGGCGCTCCGAACGACGCTGATGCTATTTCCGGGACGGGACACGAGAGCCCGCCGCACCGTCGGGGAGCTCAAGCGCCCTCACGGGCTGAAGGGCGAGATCGCGGTGCTTCCCGTCGGCGACTTTCCGGACCTCATCCGGGCCGGCGCTTCGCTCACGGCGGTCGGCGCGGACGGCCGCCCCGTGTCGCTCGTCGCGTTCTCGGTGCGACCGCACGGAACGCACCTTCTCGTGAAGTTCGCGGGGCGGGAGCGCCTCGAGGACGTCGAGGCGCTCTCCGGGAGCGCGCTCGTCGTCGACCGGTCGGTTCTGGAGCGGCCGGGCGAGGATTTCCTGTTCGACGACGAGGTCGTCGGGTTCGCCTGCGTCTCGCCCGACGGAGAGCCGCTCGGCCAGGCCGAGGCGTTCGAGCGACACGGGCCGTCGTGCTTCCTCCGCGTCGCGCGCGGCGGCGCCCGGCATCTTGTCCCGTACGTGCGCCCGATCGTGCGCGAGGTCTCGCGGGAACGCCGCGAGATCGTTCTCGATCCGCCGAACGGGATCTTCGAGCTGTGAGGCGATGCGCTTCGACGTTCTGACGATCTTCCCCGGGTACTTCGCGTCGCCGCTGTCGGAGAGTCTGCTGGGAAAGGCGCGCGAGAGGGGCATCGTCGAGGTCGCGGTCCACGACATCCGCGACTGGGCCGCGGCGCCGCACCGGAAGGTCGACGACGAGGCGTACGGGGGCGGACCGGGGATGGTGATGATGGCGCCCGTCGTCGCCGCCGCGATCGAGGCGGTCCGGGAGCTTCCCGGACTCCCCCGCGCGGCGACGTACCTGCTCACGCCGGACGGAAAGCGCTTCGATCACGCGGCGGCGGCGGAGATCTCCGCTCTTCCCCGCGTCGCTCTCGTGTGCGGGCGCTACGAAGGGATCGACCACCGGGTCGCGGAAGCGGGGCTGTACGACGGCGAGATCTCTCTGGGCGATTTCGTGCTCTCGGGAGGGGAGATCGCGGCGCTGGCCGTGATCGAAGCGGCCGCCCGGCTGGCGCCGGGCTTCGTCAAGGAGGCGGCCTCCGTCGAGAACGACTCGTTCTTCCGCGGGCTGCTCGACCATCCCCATTACACCCGCCCCGCGGTATGGCGGGGGCTGCCGGTCCCCGAGGTGCTGCTCTCGGGACACCACGAGAAGATCGAAGCCTGGCGCCGGGAGCAGTCCGAGAGGCGGACGCGAGATCGGCGCCCCGATCTTTTCGTGCGCCGGAGCTGATCTTTTTCGGTTTTCTGCCGGCCTGAGCTATAATCCGCGCGCGACGGCGGCGCCGGAGGAATTCTCCCGAGCCGTCAGTGACTTACGTTAAGGAGCGCCTCATGACCGACATTCTGCGAGAAGCAGAGAAGTTTTCTCTTCGTTCCGATCGCCCCGCCTTCTCGCCCGGGGACAGCGTGCGCGTGCACGTGAAAGTCAAGGAAGGGGAAAAGGAACGGATCCAGGTTTTTGCGGGAGTCGTGATCGCCCGCCGCGGGGGCGGATCCCGGGAGACGTTCACGGTTCGGAAGATTTCGGGCGGAGTCGGCGTGGAGCGCGTCTTCCCCCTTCATTCCCCCATGATCGAACGCGTGGAAGTGGATCGCCGCGGCGACGTCCGTCGCGCAAAGCTGTACTACCTGAGGGAGCTGAAGGGCAAGGCTGCTCGCATTGAGGAAAAGCGCGCGGACTGACGTTCGGAGCGTCGCGCGCGACAAGTGGACCGCGGCGCTGCTGTGGGAACTGGGACGGCTCTCCTCCCTCTCCGCACCGGAAAACCAGCTCTTCCGGCGGGGATATCGCCTGATCGCGGGAACCGATGAGGTCGGGCGGGGCTGTCTCGCCGGTCCGGTCGTCGCCGCGGCGGTCATCCTTCCGCCCGGATTCTGGTGGCCCGGGATCGACGACTCGAAGAAGCTGGAGCCGGACGAGCGCGAAGCTCTCGCCGCCGTCGTTCGCCGCTCGGCGCTCGCGAGCGCCGTGGCGGTCGTCTCCGTCCGGGAGATCGACGACACCGACATCCGGAAAGCTTCGCTCGCCGCGATGAAGCAGGCGCTCTTCGATCTCGACCCCGCGCCGGAGATCGTGCTCACCGATGCGTTCCTCGTGCCGGGCTGGCCGGGTCGTCAGATTCCGATCGTCCACGGAGACGCGCGGTCGATTTCGATCGCCGCCGCCTCGATCGTCGCGAAAGTGCACCGCGACGCGCTCATGGACGAGATCGGGCGGCTCTATCCGGCCTACGCGTTCGAGCGGCACAAGGGGTACGCCGTGGCCGAGCACCGGGAGGTCCTCGCTCGGATCGGGCCGTGCCCGGAGCACCGCCTCTCCTTCCACGGGGTCGTCCCGGACGGCGGGGTCGTCTGATGGCCCTGCGCCGCGACGTCGTCCTCGCCACCGCCGAGAAGCTCATGGCGAAGGGAAAATACGAGGGCGCGCTCAAGGAGTACCTGCGCCTTCTCGAGGAGAACCCGAACGACATCCTCGTCCTGAACAAAGTCGGCGACATCTACGTGCTGCTGAGCCGGCCGATGGATTCTCTGCCCCATTTCACCCGGATCGCCGAGCACTACGCGCGCGACGGGTTCTTCCTGAAGGCGATCGCGATCTACAAGAAGATCAACAAGATCGATCCCTCCAGGCTCGAGATTTACAACTATCTCGCCGACCTGTACCACAAGCAGGGGCTCGTTCCCGAGGCGAGGGCGCAGTACCAGATCCTCGCGGACCACCATCTGAAGCTGAACCAGCTGTCCGACGCGATCGCCGTCTACCGCAAGATGGCGGCCGCGGACCCGAACGACATCAAGATCCCGGTGCGCCTGGCCGATCTCCTCATCGCCGCCGGAGAGTCCGATCAGGCGCTGATGCAATACGGCGTGATCGGCTCGATGCTCGTCAAGCGCGGCGCGATCGACGAAGCGGTCGCCGTCTACCAGAAGGCCCTGAAGATCCGTCCCGGGGACCGGAAGGTCCTGCACGACCTCGTCCGATCGATGCTCGACGGCGGGAACGCCGACGCCGCGGTCCTTCTCCTGCAGTCGCAGCCGCGCGACGGCGACACGATGCTGCTCCTCGCCGAGTCGCTCCTGGCGACGAAGAATCCGGAGGACGCCCGCAAGGCCGCCGAGGCGGCGATCGCGTTCGATCACGGCAACGCTGCCGCGCGGCAGTTCGTCGCGCGGCTACGGGCGTCGGAGCAGGACTTTCAGGGGTCGTTCGATGCGCTCCTCCCGCTCGTCGACCAGGCGGTGCGCACCGGTTCCGTCCGGAAGGCGATCGGCATGCTGCTCCCGCTCGCGAACCCGCCCTTTCCCGCGATTCAGGAGAAGCTCCTCGAGCTGTACCGCCTCAGCGGCGACCGCGCGAACGTCCTGGAGACCCTGAACGCGCGGGCGCGAGCCGCCTGGGAGGCCGGGGATCGGGCGGGCGCCGCGGAGCTCTATCGAGAGGTCCTCGAGGTCGACCCGGAGAACGCCGAGGCGCGAAATCGGGCGGGGATCGCGGTCATCGCCCCGCCGCCGGAGGAGCCGGAAGCGTTCCAGGAGCTGGTGGTCGAGTTCGACGAGTCCCTGCTCCAGGAGAGCGCCGGGGCAGTTCCCCCGGGGGCGGCCTCGGCCGCGGTTCCCAGTCCCGGAGTTTCGCTTCCGGAGACTCCCGACGTCTCCTCTCCGCCGCCGGCGGCTGCCGTCACCGAGAACACGGCCGTCCGGCGGATGCGCGCCGAAGAGGCGGAGTGGAAGGATGCCGTCACCGAGGCGGAGGTCTTCGCCAAGTACGGGCTCGTCGAGAAGGCCGCGGAAAAGTACCGCGCGATGCTCGGGCGGCGTCCCCGCGACCTGTCGACGCGCCGGCGGCTCGTCGAGCTCCTCGCGGAGCTCAAGTCGCCGTCGCTCGAAGGAGAAGCCGCGACGTTGATCGAGGCCCTGCGCGAATCGGGCCAGGATCTCGAAGCGGATGCGGCGCGCTCCCGCTACCTTCCCGTCCGCCCCGCCGCATCGGCGGCGAGCGGAGAGTTCGAGCTCGCGCCCCCGCGGCTCGCGCCGGAGTTCGACGATCTCGGCCCGGCCGCCGGCGCGCCCCCTGCCTTCGCGGTTCCCGCGGCGCCCCCGCCGACTCGCCCCTCCGCGCCGATCGACATGGAGTTCGCATTCGACGCCGGCCTCGGGCGGGCGCTCGACGACGAGATGGCGAAGTTCCAGAAGGCGGAACCGGAGCCCGCCCCTCCCGCTCCCGCATTCGACGAAATGTCGCTCTTCTCCGACGAGCAGCGCTTCTTCAACCTCGCGGCCGAGCTCGAGAAGGAGCTCGAGGACGAGGAGACGCCGGCCGCTCCTCTCCTCGAGGGGGGCGGAGAGGAAGTCTCGCTCGAGGAGATCTTCCGCGAGTTCAAGCGCGGCGTCGAGCAGCAGCTCTCCCCGGAAGACTACGAAACGCACTACAACCTGGGGATCGCCTACAAGGAGATGGGTCTCACCGACGAGGCGATCGGCGAGTTCCAGATCGCGGCGAAGGACCCGGCGCGCGCCGTCGAATGCTGCAGCATGCTCGGTCTCTGCTTTCTCGAGAAGGGGCTCGCCCCGCTCGCGATCCAGTGGTTCCAGAAGGGGCTCGAGAGTCCCGCCATCCGGGACGAGGAGCGATGGGGGCTCCGGTACGATCTCGCCGGGGTGCTCGAGCAGACCGGAGACTCGGCGCGCGCCTACGACACCTATCTCGCGATCTACGGAGAGAACACGAAATACCGGGACGTCGCGGCGCGCGTGAAAGCGCTCGAGAGCCCGTCCGGGCGGTGACCCCCTCCCTTTCGATCCGTGGACTCACGGTCCTGCTCCGGACCGCCGCGGGGCCGCGGCCGGTTCTCGACGGAGTGTCGCTCGAGGTGGCGCCGGGCGAGTCGAGGGCCCTCGTCGGCGAGAGCGGCGGCGGGAAGACCCTTCTCGCCCGCGCCGTGCTCCGCCTTCTCCCGCCGGCGGCATCCGTCCGCGAAGGAGAGGTGCACGTCGGGGGCCTCGACCTCCGGGCCCTGCCGGAACGCGCGATGCGCCGCGTCCGGGGAGGCGCGGTCGGCATGATCTTCCAGGAGCCGCTCTCCGCGCTCGACCCCGTGCGCTCGATCGGCTCGCAGGTGGCCGACTGCGTCCGGCGACACTCGGGCTCCGGAGCGGCCGCCGCCCGGCGGCGCGCGATTTCGCTCCTCGAGGAAGCCGGAATGCCGGGGGCGGAGCGGCGCTACGACGATCCCCCGCACGCCCTTTCCGGAGGAATGCGGCAGCGCGTGGTCATCGCCGCGGCGCTGGCCGGAAATCCCGGCGTGCTGATCGCCGACGAGCCGACGTCGTCGCTCGATCCGCCGCTCGCTTCGCAGGTCCTCGATCTCGTCGACCGGCTGCGGCGCGACCGCGGCCTCGCGCTCCTCCACATCACCCACGACCTGAAACGCGCGGCCGCGTGCGACCGGGTTTCCGTGCTGTACGCCGGGCGGATCGTCGAGGAAGCGTCGGGGGAGGAGTTCGCGCGCGGGCCGAGACATCCTTACGCCGCGGCCCTCGCCGCCTCCGCCGCGGCGTCGGCCGGTCGTCTCCCGGTGATCCCGGGGCGCCCGCCGTCGCTCGCCGAACGGGGCGAGCCGCGGTGCGCGTTCGCGCCGCGATGCGCACGCGTATTCGCCCGGTGCGAAACGGAGAAGCCGGATTTCTATCCCGCCGGAGCTTCGCGAGCGCGCTGCTTCCTCTACGCTCCCGAAGCGGCATGAGCGATCCGCTCCTCCGCGTCGAGGGGCTCTCGAAGAGATATCCGTCCTCCGGAGCCTTCCGGAGGGGAACGGGCGCGGAGGCGCTCGACGGGGTGACGTTCGAGCTCTTGGCCGGGGAGACGCTCGCGATCGCGGGAGAGTCGGGCAGCGGGAAGACCACGCTGGGCCTGATCGTCGCGCGTCTCGAGGAGGCGACGGCCGGCGAGATCCGCCTCGACGGCGAGGACTGGCTGGGGCTCTCGGGGCGGGCCCTGCGGAGGGCGCGCCGGAACGTCCAGATCGTGTTCCAGGATCCCGCCACGTCCCTCGACCCGCGGATGAAGATCGGCGAGTCGGTCGCGGAGCCGCTGCGCGCGCTCTGCGGCCTTTCCGGCGCGCGCCTCCGCGCTCGCGTCGCGGCGCTCCTCGGCGACGTGGGGCTGGATCCTTCCGCCGCCGCCCGGTTCCCGCGAGAATTCTCGGGAGGGGAGCGGCAAAGGATCGCGATCGCCCGCGCGATCGCGCCTGCCCCCCGCCTCGTCGTCTGCGATGAGCCGGTCGCCGCGCTCGATCCCTCCGCCCGCGCCCGGGTGTTGAACCTGCTCCTCGAGCTGCGCGAGCGGACCGGCGTCGCGTATCTCTTCATCTCGCACGACCTCGAGGCGATCCGGTCGGTCGCCGATCGAGTCGTCGTCCTCTACGCCGGGCGGATCGTCGAAGAGGCCCGCGCCGGCGATTTCTTTTCGGCGCCCCGCCATCCCTATTCCGTGGCGCTGCGGGCGGGCCGCGCGATTTCCGGAGAGCCTCCGGATCCGGGCGATCTTCCCTCGGGGTGCCGCTTCCATCCCCGCTGCCCTTCCGCCCGGGAGCGCTGCGCGGAGGAGTCGCCCCCTCTCGAGAACCGGGGGGACGCGCGCCGGGTCGCTTGCTTTTTTCCCGCGGAACAGGCAGAAAAGACGAAACTTTCGGACGGGAATCGCGTAATCGGATAACGAACGACGCTGACGAGGAGTATGAGTTCATGAAAACCTTCACGGCCCTGACGATCACGGCATGCGCGGCGGCCTTCGCGGGGACCCTGGCGGCGCAGACGAACCTCGCGCCGCCGCCCCCCCCCGCGCCGCCTCCGCCCGCGGGGCCGGAGCAGCCCGCCGTCTCCGTCACCGTCTCGGCCCGTGCCGCGAGAGCGCACACGGAGCCGATCCCTCCGGCGGCGGCGGACGGCGTCCCGCTGTCGCTGCGCGAGGCGATCGCGCTCGCGCTCGCCAACAACATCGATCTCGACGTCTCGATCGCGGGCAACGAGCAGGGTTTCTACGGCGTCATCCAGCAGAAGGGGATCTTCGATCCGCTCGCGTTCGCGACGGCGTCCGCCGCCGACCAGCAGCAGCCGCAGGCGACCGTGCTCGGCGGCGGGACGTCGACCGAGACGAAGACGTACGTCGGCAACGTGGGCGTGTCTCAGCTCGTTCCCTGGGGCGGTACGTTCACGCTCGGCTTCGACAACTCGAAGATCGACACGAACAACACGTTCTACCTGATCAATCCCTCCTACAACTCGTCGCTGTTCCTCGGCCTCACCCAGCCGCTGCTCCGCAACTTCGGCACCGATACGACGAAGCGCTTCATCCGGATCTCCCGGAACAACGAGGCGATCGACAACCAGACCTATCTCCAGACTTTGCAGACCGGGATCAACACGGTGGAGACGGCGTACTGGGACCTGGTGTACGCCCGCGCCAACCTCCAGGTGAAGAAGGAGTCGCGGGACCTCGCGCAGGAGCTCTACCGGATCACGAAGATCAAGATCGACGTCGGCTCCCAGGCCCCGATCGACATCGTGCAGACGGAAGCCGGCGTGGCCCAGCGCGAGCTCGACATCATCACCGCGACGCAGGCGGTCGGCGACGCCGAGGATCGCCTCAAGCGCCTGCTGAACTTCGCGACCGCGAACCGCTGGGACGACCACATCATTCCGACCGACGAGGTGCGCGTCGAGACGAACCCCGTGAACGTCGACGCCGGGGTCGACCAGGCGATGAAGAATCGCCCCGAGATCCGAAGCGCGATCTTCCAGGCGTCGAACGCACGGATCAGCTACGACTTCGCCCACAATCAGCTCCTTCCGCAGCTCGATCTCACCGCGCAGTACGGCTACGCCGGCCTGGGAGGGCCGTTCCACGTCCTCGACGCCAACAACAATCCGACGGGGGTCGTCCTCCCCGGCGACTACAACGATGCGCTGACGCAGATCGGCAACCGCGACTTCCACAACTGGACGGTCGGCGTGAACTTTTCCTACCCGATCCTCAACCGGACGGCCAAGGGCGCCGTGGGCGTCGCGCGGTGGGGGCTGCAGAGCACCCTCGCGACCCTCGAGCAGGTGCGGCAGAACGTCACCGTTCAGGTCCGAAACGCCGCCCGCGCCATCGAAACCGCCCGCGAGTCGATCGTCGCTTCGGCCAAGTCCCGGGAGCTCCAGGAGCGCAACGTCGATGCGGCGAAGAAAAAGTACGACAACGGCCTGATCACCGCCTTCGAGGTCCTGTCCGTCCAGAACGATCTCGCGACCGCTCGAAGCGCGGAGCTCCAGGCGCTGACGCAGTACCGCGAAGCGGTGGTCGCCTATCACCAGGCGATCGGCGATCTCCTCGCCTGGAAGGAGATCCAGGTCGACGGGCTGGAGTCGATTCCGGCGCCCGACCCCGAGACGCTCCGGCCCGGGAAGTAGAGTTTGGCGGACGGCCCTCCGAAACCGGCCGTCCCTTCACCGCTCGCGCGCCGGGTCGTCGCCGCGGCGGCGATCGCGGCGGCCGCCGCCGGGACGGTTTTGCTCGTCCGGCGCGCGGGAGCGCCCGCGGTCGAGTCGTGGCGCGTCGAACGGACCACTCTGCTTCCGATCGCGGCCGGGCGCGGGACGATCCTCCCGGCGGAGCGGGTCCCGGCCTTTCCGCGGGTGATCGGCCGCGTCGCGAAGATCCTCGTCGCCGTCGGCGAGACGGTGCGATCGGGAGATCCCCTGATCGAGCTCGACGGGTCCGCCTACGCCGCGCAGGTCGACGACGCGCGCGCCGCCGTCGCCCGCGCCGAGCGGGACGCCGAACGCGCGGCGTCCGCGGTCGACGCCGCCGCGCGGAAGCTCGCGCGGGCCCGCGGCCTCGCGGGAAAGAACATCGCGTCGCCGGACTACCTCCAGGCCGCGAAGCTGGAGGCGGAGGCCGCGCGGCGAGAGGAGCAGGCCGCCTCGGCGGCGCTCGACGTCGCCCGTTCGCGGCTCGCAACCGCCCGCGACGCGCTCGCCCGGACGCGGGTGGCGGCCCCCGCGTCCGGAGCGGTGGTGGCGGTTCACGTCCGCCCGGGGGAGACGGTCGCGGAGTCGAAGGCCGTGGCCGAGATCGCGGACGCCGCCGCGCCGCTCGCCTCCGTCGAGATCCCGCTTCGCCCGGCGGCGGCGGTTGCCCCGGGGGCGGCAGCGTCGGTGACCGCCGGCGGCGTCGCGGCGGCGGGGACCGTTCGGCGGGTCGAGGCAAACAAAACGGCCGATTCACCGTATGTCACCGTGATGATCGCGCTTTCTTCCGTACCCGGGGGCGTGCGCCCCGGGATGGCCGCGCAGGCGCGAATCGAGGGCGCTCCGAAAGGGGACGTTCTCACGGTGCCCGTCGGCGCGCTCGCGGAGCCGCCGAACGGAAGCGGGCGCGGTACGGTATGGGTGTTGTCCGGAAGCCGGGTTCGCCGGCGGCCGGTCGAGATCGGGCTCGTGGGCGCGCGATTCGCGGAGATCGTCGCGGGACTCCGGCAGGGAGAGACGATCGCCGCCGGCCCCGCGCCGGCCCTCCTCCGGCTCGAGGACGGGGAGCGCGTCCGGATCGCGACGGGAAGGGGAGAATGAGTCGATGGCCCTGATCGACATGACGGGAATCACGAAGACCTACCGGATGGGCGAGGAGGACGTCCAGGCGCTGCGGGGCGTTGCCCTCTCGATCGACAAGGGGGAGTACGTCGCGATCATGGGCCCTTCGGGTTCGGGCAAGTCGACGCTCATGAACCTCATCGGGTGTCTCGACACGCCGACGGACGGTTCGTACCGTCTGAACGGAAGCGAGGTCGCGCGGATGACCGACGACGAGCTGGCCGCGATCCGCAACCGCGAGATCGGGTTCGTCTTCCAGACGTTCAACCTCCTGCCCCGGACTTCCGCCATCGCGCAGGTCGAGCTCCCGCTCGTCTACGGCGGCGTTCCGAAGCGGGAACGGCACCAGCGCGCGATCGAGGCGCTCCACGCGGTGGGCCTCGCCGACCGGATGTCGCATCAGCCGAGCGAGCTCTCCGGCGGCCAGCGCCAGAGGGTCGCCGTCGCCCGCGCGCTCATCAACCGCCCCAGCCTGATCCTGGCGGACGAGCCGACCGGGAATCTCGACTCCAAGACGGGGGCGGACATCATGGCGCTCTTCGACACTCTGAACCGAAGGGGAAACACGATCGTCCTCGTCACGCACGAGGAAGACGTCGCCGAGCACGCCCGCCGGATCGTCCGCATCCTCGACGGCATGGTCGTCGACGACCGCACGAACCCCGGGGGACGGGGGGTCGCGGCCGCGCCCGCGCTCGCCGGCGACCCTCCGGCCTGACCTTTCGGTCCGTTGCTTTCGGCGGACGACGCCGTTAGGCTTTCCCGTTCATGTGGATTCGTCGTCTTCCCCTCGTCCTGTTGATCCTCCTGCCGGCCTTTCCGGCGGCCGCCCTGCCCCGCGAGGATAAACCGCGCGTGCGGTTCGCGGGGAACGTTCCCGCCCGGATCGCCGAGGCGCGCGACGCCGGCGCGGCCGATCCCGGGCTGCCGCTCCGCCGGATGATCCTCGTGCTCGGGTGGCGGGCCGGGGCCGAGGCCGACCTCGACGCGCTGCTCGCGGCGCAGCACGACGCGGCCTCGCCGCTCTACCACCGCTGGCTCACGCCGGAGGAATTCGGCGAGCGGTTCGGGCCAACCGAGGCGGATCTGGCGCGGGTCGTCTCGTGGCTGCGCGAAAACGGGTTCTCGATCGACGAGGTGGCGAAGGGCCGGGGATGGGTCGATTTCAGCGGAACCGCGGCGCAGGTCGAGAAAGCGTTCGCCGCGCCGATCCACGAGTTCGAGCTCGCCGGCGAGGTCCGGCACGCCAACGTCGCCGATCCTTCCGTTCCCGCCCGCCTGTGGCCGGCGGTCCTCGGCGTCGCCTCCCTGCACGACTTTCCGAAGCGGTCGTTCCGCGTGCCGGCCGGCCCGGCCCCCGAATATTCGAACGGGGGCACGCATTGCCTGGGCCCGGCGGACTTCGCCCGCATCTACGACCTGGAGCCCCTCTATGCCCAGGGGATCGACGGGACGGGACGGAAAATCGCGATCGTCGGGCGTTCGCAGATCGACGTCGCCGACGTTCGCTCGTTCCGGAGCCGGTTCGCGCTGCCGCCGCACGACCCCGAGATCGTCGTCAACGGAGACGATCCGGGATTCTGGGACAAGAGCGAGGAGCAGGAGGCGGATCTCGACGTCGAATGGTCGGGGGCCGTCGCGCCGGGCGCCGCCGTGACGTTCGTGATCAGCCATTCCACCGACACGACCGACGGCGTCGACCTCTCCGCCCAGTACATCGTCGATCAGAACCTCGCCGACGTGATGAGCACGAGCTTCGGCGATTGCGAATCGGACATGGGAACGACGAACCTGACGTTCTACGCCCACCTCTGGGCCCAGGCGGCCGCGCAGGGAATCACGAGCTTCGTTTCTTCCGGAGATGCCGGCTTCGCCGGATGCAACGGGGGCGACGACCTCAAGCCGAGCGGGGCGGCCGTCAACGGCGTCGCTTCGTGCGATCACGTCGTCGCCGTCGGGGGCACGCAGTTCGACGAAGCCGGACAGGCCGCTCTCTACTGGACGGACAAGCCCGACGCGGCGACGGGTCTTTCGGTGATTTCCTACATCCCCGAGAAGGGCTGGAACGAAAGCCAGACGTCGGGCGGGCACGGCCTCTGGGCTTCGGGCGGGGGAGTGAGCGCGGTTTACGCGAAGCCTTCCTGGCAGGCCGGCCCCGGTGTTCCCGCCGACGCGAAACGCGATCTTCCGGACGTTTCGCTCGCGGCCGCGACACACGACGGCTACTTCATCTTCCAGAGCGACAACGGCGGCGCCGCGACCATCGGCGGCACCTCCGCGTCGTCCCCCGCGATGGCCGGGATCATGGCCCTGATCGTCCAGAAGACCGGGGAGCGGCAGGGGAACGCGAACCGGGGCTTTTACCCGCTCGCCGCCGCGCAGTCCGCGGGGACCGGAGCGGCCGTGTTCCACGACATCACTTCCGGCGACAGCGATCTCGTGGGACTCACCGGCGGCACGTGCGGCCCCGGATTCGATCTCGTGACCGGCCTCGGCTCGGTCGACGCGTTCGCGCTCGCTTCCGCATGGACGAGCCTTCCGCCGGAGTCGCTCCCGAAGCCCGGTCCGCGGCGCGTGTCGCCGATCACCGTCCCCGGTCCGAATCCGGTCGATCGGTCGGGCGGCGGCCCGTGACGAACATCGCGTCTCCGTAGGAATAGAACCGGTACCCGCGCCGGAGCGCCTCGTCGTACGCGCCGAGGACGCGTTCCCGTCCCGCGAACGCCGAGACGAGCATCAGCAGCGTCGAGCGGGGCAGATGGAAATTCGTCAGGAGCGCGTCGACGACGCGGAAGTCGAAGCCCGGTCGGATGAAGAGATCCGTGGCGAATTCACGCTCGCCATGACGCGCCCACGACTCGAGCGCGCGAGTCACGGTCGTTCCCACGGCGACGATTCTCCCGCCGCGCGAGCGGGCGCGCGCGATCGCGTCGATCGTGGCGGGCGGGATGCGCACGCGCTCGGCATCCATGACGTGTTCGTCCGCCTCGGAAACGGATACGGGCCGGAAGGTCCCGGCCCCGACGAGGAGAGTGAGGTCCACGATCTCGATCCCGCGCGCGGCGATTTCGTCGAGGAGTCCGGTCGTGAAATGGAGCCCCGCCGTCGGCGCCGCGACGGCGCCCTCTGCCCGCGCGAAGACCGTCTGGTACCAGTCGCGGTCGCGGGAGTCGTCCGCCCGCCGGATGTACGGGGGAAGGGGGACGTGGCCGATCGCGGCGAGGCGGTCGCGCGTGAGCGGCGGATCGAAGCGCACCCGGCGTTTTCCGCCGGGAAGCACCTCCACGACCGTCGCCCGATGCCCGCCGGGAAGGGCGATCTCGTTCCCGGCGCGGGCGCGGCGTCCGGGCCGGGCGAGCACCGTTCGAACGCCTTCCTCCTCCTCGCCGAGGAGGAAGATTTCGACGGGACGCCCGTCCCGCTCGCCGAGGAGGCGGGCGGGAACGACCCGCGCGTCGTTCCGGACGAGGAGGTCGCCGGGCCGCAGCCGCGCGGGGAAATCCGGGAAGGCGCGGTCTTCGATCGTCCCGGCGGCCGGATCGAGGACGAGCAGCTTTGACGTGCCGCGAGGCCGCGGCTCCTGCGCGATGCGGTCGACCGGGAGGACGTAGTCGAACAGGTCGACAAGCACGCGAGGATCATAGTAAAGTCCTCGTTCGATGCCGCCGCTCCCGGGTCGCGAAGAGATTCCCCCGCCGGGGGATTTTTTTTGCGCCGGTAAAGGAGGCCGGGACTGATGGTCGAATTGCCGGCTCTCCTGCGGAAGGCCCGGATCATGGACGCCGAGCGGATGGAGCGGGCGATCGTCCGGATGGCGCACGAAATCGCCGAAAGCGAGCGCGACCTCTCCGAGCTCGCCGTGATCGGGATCCGGACGCGCGGCGTGCCGCTCGCGGAGCGTCTGGCGAGCACGCTCGAGAAGAACGAGGGGATCCGGCCGGCGACGGGATCTCTCGACATCACCCTCTACCGCGACGACCTTTCGACCGTCGGCGCCCAGCCGCTCCTCCGGAAGACGGAGCTCACCTTCGACATCAAGCCGCGGGTCGTCATCCTCTGCGACGACGTGCTCTACACCGGGCGCACGATCCGCGCGGCGCTCGACGGCCTCTCCGACTACGGCCGCGCGAAGGCGATCCGGCTCGCCGTGCTGATCGATCGCGGCCACCGGGAGCTTCCGATCGAGGCGAACTACGTCGGCAAGCGGGTTCCCACGTCCTCGCGGGAGCACATCCAGGTGCTCTTCCAGGAGACGGATGGAGCCGATGAGACCTGGATCATGGAGCGCGGATGACGAAGGCCGCCTTCGGCCTCCGGACGAAGGACCTTCTCGGGATCGAGCCGCTCGAGCCGGCGGAGATCGAGCTCATCCTCGACACGGCGGAATCGATGGCGGAGATCGGGAAGCGAGAGATCAAGAAGGTTCCCGCCCTCCGCGGGCGAATGGTCGTCAACCTGTTCTTCGAGGCGTCGACGCGCACCCGGTTCTCCTTCGAGACCGCGGAGAAATGGCTTTCGGCCGACACGTTGAATTTCGCGGCGAAGGGGACGTCGGTCGAGAAGGGCGAGAGCCTCCTCGACACGGCGAAGAACCTCGAGGCCATGTCTCCCGACTTCCTCGTGATTCGCCACTCCTCTCCCGGCGTCCCGCACTTTCTCGCGTCGCAGCTGAAGACCCGGGTCATCAACGCCGGAGACGGCGCGCACGAGCATCCGACGCAGGCGCTCCTCGACGCGATGACGATCCGCCAGCGGAAGAAGAGCTTCGAGAACCTCAAGGTCGCGATCGTCGGCGACATCGCGCACTCGCGCGTCGTGAGGTCCAACGTCTGGTGCCTCACGAAGCTGAAGGCGAAGGTCACTCTCTGCGCTCCGCCGACGCTGATGCCGGTGGGCATCGAATCGATGGGCGTTTCCGCGACCTCGGACTTCGAGGAAGCCCTGGCGGACGCCGACGTCGTGATGATGCTCCGCGTCCAGATCGAGCGAGGAGGGAAGATGGCCTTCCCCTCGTCGCGCGAGTATTTCGCGCGGTACGGGCTGACCCGCGACCGGCTCGCGCTCGCCCGGCCGGACGCGATCGTGATGCATCCCGGACCGATGAACCGCGGAGTCGAGATCTCCTCCGAGATCGCCGACGACGCGGACCGCTCGGTCATCCTCTCGCAGGTCGCCAACGGCGTCGCCGTGCGGATGGCGGTCCTTTATCTCCTCGCGGGCGGCGCTCCGCGCGCCTGGCAGGAGGGGGCGTGAGCCGGCTCCTCCTGAAGGGAGGCCGGATCGTCGATCCCGCCGCGCGGCGCGACGGCGTCGCCGACCTCCTCCTCGAGGACGGGCGCGTGTTCCGAATCGGCGAACGGCTCGACGGGGCGGGCGCCGAGATCGTCGACGCGTCGGGCAGGCTCGTTTTTCCCGGATTCATCGATCTTCACGTGCACCTCCGGGAGCCCGGCTTCGAGTACAAGGAGTCGATCCTCTCGGGAGGGCAGGCGGCGGCCGCGGGAGGGTTCACCGCCGTTTGCGCGATGGCGAACACGGATCCGGTGAACGACCATCGCACGGTGACGCGCTGGATCGCGGACCGGGCGCGGGAAGCCGGGTTCGCGCGCGTGTACCCGATCGGGGCGATCACGAAGGGGATGCGCGGCGAAGAGCTCTCCGAATTCGGCGAGATGAAGGAGGCGGGCGCGGTCGCGGTCTCCGACGACGGCCGATGGGTCGCGAGCGGCTCCGTCATGCGGCGGGCGCTCGAATACGCGACGCTCTTCGACCTGCCCGTCGCGACCCATGCCGAGGACGAGAGCCTCTCCGGGCGCGGCGCGATGAACGAGGGCGGCGTCTCCACCCGCCTCGGCCTGTCGGCGCAGCCGGGCGAGGCCGAGTCGATCGCCATCGCGCGCGATCTCGCGCTCTGCGAGCTCGCGGGGGGGCGGCTGCACGTGTGCCACGTCTCGACCGCGCGCTCCGTCGCGCTGGTTCGCGAGGCGAAAGCGCGAGGCGTTCGCGTCACGTGCGAGGTCACTCCGCATCACCTCTTCCTGACGGACGAAGAGGTCGCGCGCTCGGGATTCTCCACCGCGACGAAAGTCAATCCGCCGCTCCGGGGCGGGCGCGACGTCGAGGCTCTGTGCGAGGGGCTCCTCGACGGAACGATCGACGCGGTCGCGACCGATCACGCCCCTCACCACGCCGACGAAAAGGCGGTCGACTACGAATCGGCGCCGTTCGGGATGGTCGGTCTCGAGACGGCGGCTTCCCTCTTCCACGACCGTCTCGTCCGCACCGGGCGCGTCTCGCTCGCGCGGATGGTCGAGCTGTTCTCGGTCGGTCCGGCGCGGGCGTTCTCCCTTCCCGGCGGGTCGCTCTCCGAGAGCGGGGTCGGCGACGTCACGATCTTCGATCCGGCCGCGGAGGTCGAGGTGGACCCGCGCGCGTTCCGCTCCCGGGCGCGGAACACGCCGTTTGCGGGAGCGAAGCTGACCGGCGCGGTCACGGCGACCTTCGTCGGCGGAAGAGAGGTTTACCGGAGGCCGTGAAGCCGCGGCCGAAACGGATCGTGATCGTCGACGATTCCGACGCGGCCTGCGCCATGTTCCGGGACATCCTGACGGAACGCTACGGGACGGGAGTGTCGGTGGAGACGTACGTCACTCCGCTGAACGCGCTCGCGAAGATCGACGGGACGATCGACCTGCTCGTCGTCGATCTCGAGATGCCCCACGTGGACGGGAAGAAATTCCTCGAGTACGCGATCGAACGCGGAGTGGCCCGATCGAAAGTCATCGTCACCTCCGGGCGGGACGCCGACGATCTGCACACGATCTTCCCCGCCGGGGCCTGCCTCGCGGTGATGAACAAGACGGAGCCGAAGCAGCGCGAGGCGTTCACGATGATCCTCGATTCGATCATGAAGCGGTGATCCGGGCCGGATGGATCGCCGCTGCGGGCGCCGCCGCGATCCTCGCCGGAACGGGGCGCGGAACGCCGGCGTCGTCAGGCGCGGGCGGCGCGAGCCCGGCGCGCCGCGCCGGATGGGCGCGGCGGATGGAGGAGCTCGCTCCGGCGAGCCCGGGAGCCCGTATTCCGGTCGACCTTCGCGTGACGGCGGGCATCGAGTCGCAGGCGGCGGAGGACGGCGACACCGCCTTCGCGACGTACGTCCTCCTTCACCACCGCGTCGAGGTCCACGTCGCGGCTGACGCGCCCGATCGCGTCGACCTCGTGTCTCCGGCTCTCGCGTCCGCGCTCTTCCTCGCGGCCCATCCCGATGCCGGACGCCGGCCGGTCCTCCTCGCCGGCTATGGCGCGTTCCGGGCCGGGTCGTGGTGGGGCCGCGACACGGCCGGATGGGCGGCGATGCTCCGTGCCGCCGGCGCCCTCCCGGACGCCGTGGAGCTCTGTCGGGAGGGCGGCGTCGCCGACGCGCCGTCCCTGCTCGCCGTCGGGGCCGCGGGCGCCGCGATCGACGCCTGGGTGCGCGACGCCGGAGAGGCCACGGTCGAGGAGGCGCTCGCGGGCGGCGAGGCGCCCGTCGGACGGATCCGGGCGGCGCTCGTCGAGGCGGCCGCGCGGCCGTTCTCTCCTCCGCGCCGGCGCGCGCTGCCGCGGCAGCGGTTGCGCGGCGTCAGCTTCGCGATGGAGAACTCCGTCTCCGGCTCGTACCTCTCGCGGAGCTCGGGGGAGGCGCTCGATCGGCTGAAGCGGGACGGAGCCAACGCCGTTTCGGTCATCCCGTACGGGTTTCAGCGCGCGGCGGCGCGCCCGGAGCTGAGGTTCCCCGGCCGGAACCCGCGCGGCGAGACCGAGGAAGGGATCTTTCGAGCGATCGAGGATGCCCGCGCCCGGGGAATGGCCACTCTCCTCAAGCCGCAGATCTGGCTCTGGCGTGGATTCTCCGGAGACATCGCCATGCGCTCGGACGCCGACTGGACGGAATGGTTCCGTCAGTACCGCGCTTACCTGCTGCGCTACGCGGTCGTCGCCGAGGCGGTCGGCGCGGATCTCTTCGACGTCGGGGTCGAGCTCTGCGCCACGGAGCGCCGGGAGCGGGAATGGCGGGAGACGATCCGCGCGGTTCGGACGGCGACCGGCGCCCCGCTCGTCTACTCGTGCAACTGGGGAAAAGGCGCCGCCGCGGTTCCGTTCTGGGACGCTCTCGACGCGATCGGCGTGGACTTCTACGATCCGCTCTCCGCTTCCGCGAGCCCGACGGATGCCGACCTGGTCTCGGGCGCCCGAACGGCGGCGCGGCCTCTCGCGGCCGAGTCGGCGCTCGTCCGGAGGCCGGTCTACCTGACGGAGGTCGGGTTCCCGTCGGTGGCAGGGGCGTGGCTCTCGCCGAACGACGAGGAATCGCCGCGCCCGTTCTCGGCGAAGGATCCGGCGCGCTGCGCGCGAGCCGTCTTCGCCGCGCTTGCCGGAGAGGAGTGGTCTCGCGGGATGTTTTGGTGGAAGGCGTTCTCCGACGGGCACGACGCGGTCGTGGGCCGGAAGGACTTCAACATTCTCGGCAATCCCCTCGAAGCGGCGATCCGGGAGGGCTTCCGGCAGATGGCGGAGGCGAAGGAATGAGCGGGCCATCCGCCCCGGGGCAGCCGGCGCAACGACTTCCGGATCCGCGCGGTTCCGACTCTAGTTGATCGACTTCGGATCGGGCGGGAAGCGCTCCTCGAGGACCCGCAGGAGCCTGGGCCGCACGAGCAGGTCGAACTGGCGGCGGCTTCCCGGAAAGAGCCCCTCGATCGCGCTCTCGGCGCGCGTGATGAGCTCGAGACCCTTCTCGGGCGTGAGGGAGGGTTCCTGCGAGAGGACGCTCGCGGTGAGATCGACGACCAGCCGCAGCCTTCGGAGTCGTTTCTGCTCGTCGAGGAGAGCGGCGGCGTCGTGAGCCGGAGTCGGTTCGCTCGCCACGAAAGAATGATCGCACGCCGCGGTGGATTTTTGAAGCCGCGGTCGGCGTATATTCGGCCGCGGTGATCGACGCGGCGATGGAGGCGGCCCGGTGCGGGGGAGAGATCCTTCTCTCCTGGTGGCGGCGTCTCCCCGCGGGCTCCGTCGAGGAAAAGAGCCAGAACGATTTCGTATCGCGGGCGGATCGCGAGAGCGAGGCGGCCGTCGTCGACGTCCTCCTCGGCCGCCATCCCGACGACGGGGTGATCGGCGAAGAAGGAGCCAGCCGCGAAGGAACGAGCGGGCGCGAGTGGATCATCGACCCTCTCGACGGCACCGCCAACTTCATCGCGGGATTTCCGTTCTGGTGCGTTTCGATCGCGGCGCGGGAGCACGGAAGGATCGTGGGCGGCGTCGTCTGGGATCCGCTGCGGCAGGAGATGTACGCGGCCGAGCGAGGCGGCGGCGCTTTCCGGAACGGCAATCGCCTTCGCGTGACGAACCGGGCTTCCGCGCGAGGCGCGTTCCTGGCCACCGGATTTCCCTTCCGCGCGCACGAGAAGATCGACCGCTATCTCGCGATCTTCCGCGCCCTCTTCCTCGAGGCCCGGGCGATACGACGCGCGGGCAGCGCGGCGCTCGACCTCGCCCAGGTCGCGGCGGGGGTTTTCGATGGTTTCTTCGAATTCCGCCTTTCGCCGTGGGACATCGCCGCAGGAGCGATCCTGATCGAGGAGGCCGGCGGCGTCCTTCGCGACTTCGACGGCGGGTCAGGTTACCTGGAATCCGGCGACGTCATCGCCGGCCCGGCGGGAGTCGTCGAATCGATCCTCGAGGTCGCGCGCCGGAATTTCGCCCGCTGACATATTTCGGCAACGATCCGCGTGCCGGTTGGCCGAAGAAAGACTTCCCGCGAAAGGCGGGGCGAACCAGGACGGCGTCTTCTTCGGGCTTTTCGCGTCGCTGATTTTTCACCGAAGTGACCAAGTCGGAAAATCTGCGATGCGGGAGCGAGGCGCAAGGGAGCGGGTCGTGCTGCCGCGGTCGAGTCACACAAGGCCGCGAGCGAAGCGAGCTTCAGCGCGACTTCTCCCGGCGGGAGAAGGTGGCGGCCGCAGGCCGCCGGATGAGGGTGGTTCGGCGAGCCGCGGCGGCGCGAAGTCGATCGGGTCCGCGGGCAAGCCTCCGCGACGGTTCAGGGGACGCAGAGAACGGAGGCCGTCGCTCTTCGCAGCACGGTTTCCGTGGTGGATCCCAGCACCATCTCGACGATGCGTCCGTGGCCGTGCGAGCCGATGGCGATCAGGTCGTTGTCCGGCGCCCGCGCGACGAGGACGTCTCCCGCGTGGCCCTCGGCGGCGGCGAATTCGACCCGAATCCCGAGACCGGCGAGCGCCCGGCCCGCCGCGCCTCGCCGGAGCTCCGATTCTTCCCGAGATCCGACGCTGACGACGTCGAGGGGGAGATCCAGCGCCGCGCAGATCTCGCCGACGGCGCGCAGCGCGCGGCCCGCCCGCTCGGAGCCGTCGTAGCCGGCGACGGGGCGGCGGAGCGGGGCGGCGTCTGCCGTCGAGAGAAAGGCCGGGATCGTCAGGCGGCGCGCGAGCGCGTCCGCATGGCTGCCGAGCGGTTTCCCTCTCCCCGCCCCCGTTCCGTGGAGACCGAGAAAGACGAAGTCGGCGTCCGCCGCCGCGCGGCCCAGCTCGGGAACGACGAGCCCCTCGACCGTTTTCCCCGAGCCGCGAACTCCGGCCGCCTCGCACCGCGCGTCGAAATCCGAAACAATCGCCCTCCCCACGGCATGGAGCGCGTTCCGCAGCTCGCCGGAGAGGTTCAGGAACGGCTGAAAGCCCACCGAGCCGGAAAGGTCGGCGACGAAGCTCGCCTCGAGCTGGGCCGTGTCGATCACGTGAATCCCGGTCAGTGAGGCGTCGAGCGAAGGCGCGAGCTGGAAGGCGCGCCGCAGGGCGGCGTCCGAGCCGGGAGAACCGTCGAGAGCGATCAGGAAGCGACGCGTCATGCGGACGATCTTATACGGGCCTCGAGACCGCGATCCTCTCGGGTGGCGTTGCGACGCTCCCGGCCGCCCCGCCGGAGTCGAGGCCCGGGTGTCCGGGTCGGGCGCCGGCGCGGTCGAGCCACATGGGGCCGCGAGCGAAGCGAGCCGCCGCGCTACTTCTCCCCGCGGGAGAAGGTGGCGGCTGGCAAGCCGCCGGATGAGGGAACAAGGCGAGCCGCGGAGGTCACCGCGCGATTCCAGAGGAGCGTGGCGGGCAGCCGACGGTCAGCCGATCAGAATCCCGGCGTACCCCACGACCGAGTCGGCATCGCCCGTCCGGTCCCCGCTGTCGGCGCGCGCGACGATCTCGGCCCGTGAAACTCCGTGCCGCCGGGCGGCGACGAGGAGGGCGGTCGTCGGCAGGAAGCCGCACATCGAGATCTCGTGCCGCACGACGGCGGCGAAGAGCTCGTCCGGGTCGATTCGCTCGATCTCCGCGAAGGCGAGCGCGTTCTTCGCGTCGCCCACCGCCCGCGATTCGTAGTGGTTCATGTCGGAAGAGGCGAGGACGAGAATCGCCGGGCCGGCCTCCGCGACGGCGTCCGCGACGGCTTCCCCGATCTCGTGGCAGAGCGCGAGCGACGGCGCGCCGATGCAGATCGGGACGATCTTCGCGGCGGGCGCCCATTCCTGGAGGAAGGGGAGCTGGACCTCGAGCGAGTGTTCACGGGCGTGCGCCAGGCCTTCCCGCTCGAGATGAGGACAGTCCCGGAGGAAGCGATCGGCGAGCGTCCCGTCGACCATGACGTCGCCGAGGGGCGTCGACCAGCGATCGTGGTCGTCGATCGACGCCGCCGGGCCGAGACCGGTGTGATTCGGCCCCAGCAGGACGACGGTCGAGGGCGGCTCGAGGCGCGCGTAGACGGCCCCGGCGACCGAGCCGGAGTAGACGTAGCCCGCGTGCGGGACGACCGCGCCGAAGGCGGAGCGCCGCTCGGCCGCAGGTTCGAGGAGCCCTCGCACTTCCACGGCGAGAGCGCGCGGATCCCGGGGGTAGAACGCGCCGGCGACCGCCGGCGGACGGGAGCTCACGACCCGAGCATAACGCCGCCGTGTCGGAGGGGTTCTTCCATGACGTCTCCGAGACGGCAGAGGCATTGCGACGGCGCGACTCGATGGCGTGCATCGGCCGACTTGACGCTCACTCCGCGGGCGCACCGAACGCCGCCGGCGTTGTTCCCGGGACGCCGCCTCCGCGACGGTCTAGTCGACGAGAACGGTCGCCTGCGCTCTTCGGTCTCCGACCGCCGCCGTCACGACGGCCGTTCCCGCCTTCAGGCCCGTGATCGTTCCGTCGCCGAGCACCCGCACGATCTCTGGGGCGCTCGCGACCAGCTGCGCTCCGGCGTCGGGGATCGGCAGTCCGTTCTCGTCGTAGGCGGTCACCGACAGCTTCTGACTCTCGCCCACGTGGAGGATGGCCGTCTCGGGCCGGAGCTCGATCCGGGAGACGTTTCGCACGTCGATCTGGATCTCCGACTCGGCGACGAGATCGCCGACGCGCGCGGTGACGATCGTCTTCCCGGTGACCCGCGACTCGACGGTTCCGTCGCGGCGGATCCCGGCGACCTTCGGATCGGCGACGGTCCACGAAACCGGCGGCAGAACGCCCGGCTTGTTGGCCGAATTCTTCCCCGTCACCTCGAGCTTCGACGTCGTTCCCGCCGGGCCGATCAAGCGAAGCAGAGCCGGAGCGAGCTCGATCTTCGAAAGGTCCACGACCGAGACGGAGACCGAGGCGGAGAGGTCCCCGGCGAAGACCGTGACTTCCGCTCGTCCCGGCCGCTTCGGCTGGACGTGTCCGTTGCCGGAGACCTGGACGACGGTCGTGTCCGAGCTCGTCCAGCGCAGAGCCGGCCCTTCCGCGAGCGATCGGCCCTTCGAGTCGAGCGCGTGGACGGCGATTTCCTTCGACGCGTCGGTCCCGTAGATCACGAGACGGCGGGGGCTCGCCTCGAGGGAAGCGAGCCTCGGGCGGCACGAGGCGAGCCCGAGGAGAACGGCGGCCGCGGCCGCGAGTCGCGCGAGACGCTTCGCCGAAAATGCGTGGCGGGCCATGCGCCGCGGACGATAGCACGCCGTGCGCAAGATTAGAATGACCGCGTGTGGAGCGCGATCCTCTGTGCGGCCGCGTTGGGGATCGCGACGCCCGACCCCTCGGCCGTTCGTATCGGAAAGATCCGGATCGAGAGCAACGACGTCTTTTCCGCCGAGGAGGCGTCGAACGGATGGGTCTATCGTGCCGCGAACTCCATCCACATCGAGACGCGGTCGAGCTTTCTCCGCGAGCAGCTCCTTTTCCAGGAGGGGGACCCTCTCGACATCGCGCTCCTCGCGGAGACCGAGCGGAATCTCCGCGCGCTGCCGTTCATCAAGAGCGCCTCGGTGACGGCTTCGACCCCGCACGACGGCGTGAGCGACGTCCTCGTCGTCACGCAGGACTCCTGGACCACCGAGCCGGGAGGATCGTTCGGGTCGAAGGGGGGGCGGACGACCTACAGCTTCGAGCTCACCGAGACCGACCTGCTCGGGCGAGGCCAGCTCCTCTCGTTCGCCTATGCCAAGGAGACGGAACGCACGACCCGGTCGATCCTCTTCGAGGATCCGTATCTTTTCCGCCCGTTCTGGAGGACTCGCGTGTACCTCGCCGACAACTCGGACGGAAGGCAGCGACAATTCGAGTTCGCGCGTCCGTTCTATTCGTTTTCGGCGCCCTGGAGCGCCGACGGGCTCCTCTCCCGGGTCGCGCAGGAGGACAAGCTCTACGCCGACGGCGAGGAGGTCGACCGCTTCCGGCACGCGCACCAGGAGGCGCTCGCCTCGTACGGCGGGGCGCTTTCCCCGACCGAGCTCGAGGCGGACCGACTGACGGGCGGAATCGATTTCATCGACGACACCTTCTCGTCCCTTCCCGACGAGCCCCAGACCGTTCCCGCGGCGCGCAAATACCGGTACGTCTTCGCGTCGTTCGAGCACGTCGAAAGCGCCTTCGAGACGCTGAACTACGTCAATCGCGACTCCCGATACGAGGACTTCAATCTCGCCCCGCGGATATTCGTTCGGGGCGGCGTTTCGCCTTCCGCCCTCGGGGCGCCGGCCAACAGCGCGGCCGCGTCGGTGGACTTTTCCGGAGGCGTCCTCTTCGACGACGATTCGTTCGCCCAGGGAGACCTTCTGGCGCAGAGCCGCTTCGACGGGGGCCCCCAGGACACGATTGCCTCGGCGTTCGTGGGATACGTGCGCCGGTTCCGCCTGACCCGTATCCCTCAGACGTTCGTGGGGCGCATCGAGTACGACCACTCGTGGCGGCTCGACCCGGAGGTCCAGTTCGAGGCGTCGGGCGCGACGGGGCTCCGCGGCTACCGCTTGCACGCGATGACGGGCGACCGGCGGCTCCTCGTCAACGTCGAGCAGCGCTTCTTCTCCGAGCGCGAGTACCTGCAGCTCTTTTCGCCGGGCGCGGTCGTTTTCGTCGACGCCGGCACGGCGGTGCCGCGGCAGACCGGCCTGACGTTCTCGCAGATCAAGGAGGACGCCGGCGTTGGGCTCCGGATCGCGATCGCCCGCGCCGGCGGGAACAACATCCTGCGGATCGACGTCGCGTATCCGTTCCAGAAGGACGCGCAGGGCCGGCGGGGGCCGCTGGTTTCCTTCTCCTCGTCGCAGGCGTTCACGTTCAGCCGGACGAGCCCGAGCGGCGATTGACCGGGACGTGAAACGCCTGTCTCTCGCCGGCGCCCGTGTGGCCGTCGTTCTCGGCTCCGGCGCGGGTCCCTTCGCCGGCCGGATCGCCGGCGCCCGGCGCACGCCGTTCCGGGAGCTTCCCGGATTCGCCTGCCCGACGGTCGCGGGACACGCGGGAGAGTTGATCGTGGGGCACGTCGGAGGGGTCCGGGTCGCGGTCCTTTCGGGGCGCGTGCACGCCTACGAGGGACATTCGCTGGCGCGCGTCGTTCATCCGGTGCGCGCGATCTCGCGAGCGGGAATCCGCGCGGCCATCGTCACCAACGCCGCCGGAGCGATCCGGCGCGCCTGGAAGCCCGGCGATCTGATGATCGTCGCCGACCATCTGAACGCGATCGGCGATCCGCTCGCGGGGCCGAAGGGGGAAGGCCGCTTCGTGGACCTCGGCGCCGCGTACGACCCGGCCCTGCGGCGCATCGCGCGCGCCTCCGCCCGTCGTCTCCGGATCACCGTCCGCGAGGGGATCTACGCGGCGGTGCGCGGGCCGTCCTTCGAGACGCCGGCCGAGATCCGGATGTGGCGGACGCTCGGCGCCGACGCGATCGGGATGTCAACGGCGCCCGAAGTGATTGCGCTGCGGGGGGCGGGCGTTCGGGTGCTCGCCGTCTCGCTGATCGCCAATATGGCGTCCGGAATCCGACCGGGTACGCTGGATCACCGGACGGCCCTCGCCGAGGGTGAGAAAGCGGCCCGCCGTCTCGGCGATCTCCTGGAAGACCTTCTCCCTCGTCTGGACCGCCTCGTCCGCGAGTAATTCCCCGCCAAACTGGCACTTAACGGGTGTTCCGGCGATCCTGTCCGCGGTAGCCGGCGGGCCGCTCTCCGGTCCCGATTTTCACGCTTAAGCTCTTGTTTTTCATTTCTTTCGGCTCTTTCCGTCGATATAATTCCGGCAGTCGAAAATGGAGGTGGGATGAGCTCTCTGGCCGCACTCCGGCTGAACCAATTCGGAGTTCGTTTCTACGAGGTACTCCTTTCCGGCGTCGACGTCCAGAAAATCGTTCATTTCGAGGTGCTGAACTACAGCGCCAACGATCGCCCGACTCTCGGCGGCGCACGGAGGCGCGCGAAAGGGCTCGTCAACTGGGAATTCCTCGAGAAGAAGATCTCGGCTTCGGGAGAGGCTTTCCAGCGCCCGATCATCGAACGAAAGATCAACGAGCTCGTCAACTATTACCTCCAGTGCGCGGAGTCGGGAACGCTCCCCGCGATTCCCGGCAGCGTCTTGCTCGTGAGCGACCGGCGCCTCGAATTCACGCCGACGCGCGACAACGCCGATCTCGGAACCGTGAAGTTTCCGGAGCAGCCCGGGATCATGCGCGCGCTCGACGGCCAGCACCGCCTTCTCGCGCTCCACCAGCTCGCGGAGAAGCACAATCTGACCGACTTCCAGGTCCCGGCGGTGGTCTTCGACGCGCTGACCCCGGACCAGGTGGTCGAGCTCTTCGTCACGATCAACAGCAAGCACACGAAACTGAATCCGTCGCACCTGATTTCGCTCTCGGGCCGGCGCCTCTACCGCGACGAGAACCTCGCGGCGGCGCACGACGTCATCCGCGGCCTCAACGAGGATGATCACTCGCCGCTCCGCGGCCAGATCAAGGTGCTCGGCGTCGGCAAGGGCACGGTGACGCAGGCCTCGCTCGCCGACGAGCTTCGCGACGTCTTCGCCGCGATGGCCGCCGCGGGCCCCCGGACGTCGAAGGAGTTCCGCGAGAACGCGAAGAGGTTCTTCCTGAACTATTTCAAGGCGATCGAGAAGGTCTTCCCGAAGGCCTTCACGTCGCGGAAGTACTCGATCAAGACCGGAATCGCGCTCCGCGCGTTCCTGCGCGTTTCTCCGCACGTGATCGCGATGATCCGGCACCGGGGCGGCGATCTCTGGTCCGCCGGCGAGCTCCACGCCGCGCTCCTTCCCTGGGCGGAGTCGATCGGCGACGCTCGCTTCGAAACAGAGGGAATGTGGAAGCAGCGCTCGACGGGGGGCACGCGGTCGACCGTGGAAGTTCTGGTCAAGGAGCTCAAGCAGGGACTATTGGTCTGACGCGGCCATAGGGCCCGTCTTCCAATCCCTCTGACTGCGTCTCGCGGTGGCGCGCTTTTCGGCCCCCCGGCGCGGTGCCGAAGCCAGCAAACCGCCTCCGATGATCGCCGGCGACCCGCATCCAGCCGAGCCCGCGTCTGCTGGCGCCTCGCCGGATTCGAGGACGAAGGGAGAGGCGACCTGCCATCATTGCGAGCCGGCAGGGCGATGCACCGAACCGGACGGGTTCGGATCACACACGAGAATCAGGCGCTGTCAGACGTGAGGGAAGGTGGGCGGCGGGGGCTGGCCGGCGGCCGCCCGCATAACCGCGCGTATGGCAGCGCCTGCTTCTAGGCGTAGAGGCCGCGGACCATCGTGTCGTGCGCCACGCGCGAGATCCCCAGCATGTACGCGGCGATCCGGTAGCTGACCTCGTACTTCTTCGACATCTCGACGACGTCGTTGAACGACTGGACCATGATGTCCTCGAGGCGCTCGTTGACTTCCGCCTCGCGCCAGAAGAACCCCGCGCGATCCTGCACCCACTCGAAGTACGAGACCGTCACGCCCCCGGCGTTGGCGAGGATGTCCGGCACGACGATGATTCCGCGGTCGCGGAAAACGTTGTCCGCGCGCTGCGTCGTCGGCCCGTTCGCCCCTTCCACGATGATCCGCGCCTGCACCCTGCCGGCGTTGTGGCCCCGGAGCTGGTTCTCGTTGGCCGCGGGCACGAGGATGTCGCACGGGTGCTCGAGCAGCTGCTCGTTGGTGATCGCCCCGGCGCCGGCGTATCCCTCGAAGGAGCGCTTCTTTCCGTAGTGCTCGAGGAGAGCGGGAACGTCGAGTCCCTTGTCGTCGGCGATTCCTCCGCGGATGTCGGAGACCGCGACGACCTTCGCGCCGGCCGCATGGCACATCTTCGCCGTGATGGACCCGACGTTTCCGAATCCCTGGACCGCGACGCGCGACCCGGCGAGCTCGAACCCGTTCGCGCGCGCCGCCTCCCGGGCGATGATCATCAGGCCTCGGCCGGTCGCCTCGACGCGGCCGCGCGAACCGCCGATCGTCAGAGGCTTTCCCGTGACGACGGAGGTGACGGTGTGCCGCATGTGCATCGAATACGTGTCCATGATCCACGCCATCGTCTGCGGCGTCGTCCCCATGTCCGGCGCGGGCACGTCGCGCTCGGGACCGATCAGATCGAGGATCTCGGCGGTATAGCGGCGCGTGATCCTCTCGAGCTCGGACGTCGAGAGCGCCGACGGGTCGCAGATGACGCCTCCCTTGGCGCCCCCGAACGGGATGTTGACGACCGCGCACTTCCACGTCATCCAGGCCGCGAGCGCGCGGACCTCGTCGAGCGTGACGTTCTTGTCGAAGCGGATTCCGCCCTTGCCGGGGCCGCGGGCGATGTTGTGGAGAACCCGATAGCCGACGAAGACCTCGATTCGCCCGTCGTCCATCGAGATCGGGATCGACACCTTCGTCTCGCGGACGGGCTCCCGGAGGACCTTGTAGAGACCCGGATCGAGCGAGAGCTTCTGCGCCGCGACGTCGAACCGCGACATCATTTCTTCGAACGGGTTGTCCGAATCGACGCCCTGGGGACGGGTGATGATCGTCGTTTTGTTCATCAGGTCGGAGACGTCCGCCCGCGCCGCATCCCCTTCGATCATCGGCATGTCGCTGCCATCCACTTTTGTCACGGAGGCTCCTTCTTGGTACCCTCGAATTCTATCGGAATCCCGGGGACCGGGAGAAACCCCGGCGGGTTTCTTTCGTAAGGAAACAGGGGGAGGAGTGGACGACGCGCTCTCGGACGAAGAGATCGTCGCGCGGATCGTCCGCGGCGAGGGAGACCTCTTTCCCCTGATCGTCCGGCGCTACCAGGCGCGGCTCGTGGCTCACCTGTCCCGGGTGGTCGGGAGCCGGGAGGAGGCGCTCGATCTGTCCCAGGAGATCTTCCTGAAGGTCTTCCAGGCGCTGCCGCGCTACAACGCCGAATACAAGTTCTCGACGTGGATCTTCCGCATCGCCTCGAACGGGGGCATCGACTTTCTCCGAAAGAGGCGGATCCGAACCGTCTCCATGGATGCCCCGCCCCCCGGCGACGGGGAGGAGGACGCCGCCCCCCGGGAGTTCCCCGCCGGGGGCCTCGATCCGTACGGGACGCTCCGAAACGAGGAGAGGCGGGCGAAAATCGGGCGCGAGATCGCCGCCCTTCCGACGGAATTCCGCGAATTGATCGCTTTGCGGCATTTCGCGGGGCTTTCCTACGAGGAAATCGCCGAGGCGAAAGAAATGCCGCTCGGGACCGTGAAAAATAAACTTTTTCGCGCCCGGGCCGTTTTAAAGAGCAGGTTGGCAGGTGAGCTGAGTTGAACTGCACGCGCCCCCTCGACGCTCTCGACCTCGAAGCCCTGGCTTCGGGGGAGGAGCCGATCGTCGCCTCGGATGCCGGGGGCCATGCCGCCGGCTGCCCCGATTGCGGCCGCCGCCTCGACGCTTTCCGGGCGCTCGGGGAGTGGCTCTCCGACGTGTCGATTCCCGCCGTTCCGGACGGTTTTGCCGTGCGGATCGAGCGCCTCCGCGGCTTTTCCGCGGGGGAGCGGCGGTCCTGGCGCGTGTGGCGGCCGCCCCTCCTCGCGTCGGCGGGGCTGCTCGCGGGATCGGCGGTCCTGCTCTCGCTCCCGGCGTTGTCGGCCGGAGAGCAGGCGGGGCTCGTCGGCGCTCTCGCGCTCGAAGGGAAGTCCCTCCTGCTCTGGCCCGCCGCGCTCGTCCGGTCGCTTCCGGCGGCGGTCGGCGCCCTTTCGGATCTCCTCCTGCGCGACCGCGGATTCGCGGCGCTGTCGATCCTCCTGATGCTTCCCGCCGGGTTCGGCGTTTCCCGCCTCTGGGCGCGGCACGCGATCCGGAAATGATCCCGCCGCGAGCGGCCCGCCCGTCCGCGCCGCGCCTGATCCCTTTCGCGGCCCTCGCCCTCCTGGCGGGCGCGGCGCGAGCGCAGTCGCTGACCTCGGTCCGATCGCCCGTCCTCGTCTCGTCCCCCGTCGCCGGCCGCGTGGTCGCCGTCGGAGGCGACGTGACGATCCGCGCCCGGGTGTCCGGGGATGTCGTCGCGTGGGGCGGCGACGTCCGGATCGAACCGGGAGGGACCGTCGGCGGCGACGTCGTCGCCTTCGGCGGGCGGGTCTCGGCTCCTCCCGGCGCCGTGGGCGGCCGCGTCCTGACGCCCGGCTCGCTCGCCGCGATCTATCTCGCCGAGGCGCGAAGCGCTCCGTGGTCGCGCGACAACCCCGCCTCGGCGCGCGGCGACGTTCCGTGGCGCACCTTCGCGGGACTCCGCCTCTTCCTCCTCGCGTTGTGGATGCTCGCCTCGGCGCTCGTTCTCCGCCTTCGCGGATCCGGGGTCGCCCGCGCGTCCCTCGCGCTCGAGGAGAATCCGGCGCTCGCGGCCGCGGCCGGCGTGATCGGCGTCGTCTTTCTCTTTCTCGCCGGAGTCGCCGCGTTCACGGCGTTTCCCGCCGCGCTCCGGATGCCCGCCGCCCTCCTCATTCTCGGGACGGCGCTCGGAGCGAAGCTCTTCGGGATGACCGCGCTCTTCCTCTTCACCGGCCAGAAGCTCGCCGGAAGGCTCGCGCCGGCGGGGCGCCCCGCGGCGCTCGCGCTCGGGCTCGTCCTGTGCGGAGCGGTTTCGTTCGTGCCCGTCGCGGGACCGGTCCTGTGGAGCGCGGCTTCGGTGCTGGCGGTCGGCGCGGCGATCTTCACGCGGCTCGGGTCGCCGCGGTTCCGCGTGTCGGCGGCGTAGTTGCTCCTGGCGGCTCGGCAGCCGTCGTCCCGGCGACAAATCCGAAGCACGAAGTCCCGAATCCCGCGCGACTCGCGCAGGGCGAGCGCGCCGATCTCCGCGCACGCCAGTGCGCGCGCCAATCCGAAACGAATTCAAAATTCAAATGCTCCAGACGAACTGCGGTAGCAGGACCGTCACGCTTCGGTAGATCTTTGCGTCGGCCCGGCCGGGGTCCTTTTCATCGCCGTGCCTCGACGTCTCGATCATTTGGAAATTCGGATGTCGTGCTTGTTTCGAACTTCGAGCCCGGGATTTCGGATTTCGGCCGCTGCCGGCCTCGGCGCTCGCCCATGGCCATGATTTCCGCTCCCTGCGGCGTCCTGCGGCAGCCGTACGATAGAGTCCCCCGCATGGAAATTCGGACGATCGGCGTCGTCGGATCGGGACAGATGGGAAGCGGTATCGCCCACGTCGCGGCGGCCTCGGGCGCGTCGGTCATCCTCGCGGATGCGGCGCCGGAGATCGTCGCTCGCGCGCGCGAGGCGATCGCGAAGAACCTCGATCGCGAAGTGGCGAAGGGGAAAAGGACCGCGGAAGACCGGGACGCCGCCCTCTCGCGGGTCGCCGGGACGACCGACTTCTCCGCGTTCGGCTCGGCCGACATCGTCATCGAAGCGGTGACCGAAAACGAATCGGTCAAGCGCGACGTCCTCCGGCGGGTCGACGAGGTCCTCCCGGCGGGATCGATCCTCGCGACGAACACGTCCTCGATCTCGATCACGAAGCTCGCGGCGTCCACCTCCCGGCCGGATCGCTTCATCGGGATGCATTTCATGAACCCGGTCCCCGTGATGGCGCTGGTCGAGGTGATTCGCGGGATCGCGACGTCCGACGAGACCGCCGAGGCGGTCCGCAGTCTCGCCGGACGCCTGGGAAAGACGCCGATCTTCTGCAACGACTTTCCGGGCTTCGTCGCCAATCGCGTGCTGATGCCGATGATCAACGAGGCGATCTACGCGGTCTACGAAGGGGTCGCCGACGAGGAGGCCGTCGACGGGATCATGAAGCTCGGCATGAACCATCCCATGGGGCCGTTGGCGCTCGCCGATTTCATCGGGCTCGACACGTGCCTCGCGATCCTCCGGGTCCTGCACGACGGCCTCGGCGATCCGAAGTACCGTCCGTGCCCTCTCCTCGTGAAGATGGTGGACGCGGGATGGCTGGGACGGAAGTCCGGGCGCGGGTTCTACCGGTACCCGAAATGACCCGGAGCGCCGGGCTCCGGGGACGGGACTGACATGCTGTGCCAGACCTGCGGGACGTTCAACGCCGACGCGGCGGCGGAGTTCTGCGTCCGCTGCAAGGGAAAGCTCCTCGTCGTGTCCGGGCCCCGACCGGTCGACGAGGAGGAGCACGGCGGTCCGGAGGACGTCGGCCTCGACGAGCACCTGCTCGAGCGGATTTCCGCGCTCGAGGAGGTCGTCCGGCGCGAAGGAGAGATGCTGCGGACGCTCTTCGAGTCGCTGCAGCGTCTCGAAAAGAGCGTCTCGCTCGCGCAGAGCGGAATCCTCGCGCTGCAGGAGACGCTCGAGCAGCGCGGGGTGCTGTCTCCCGGGGAAGCGACCGACCGATGGCAGGCGCGCTCCGAGAAGCGCCTGCACGCCGTCGAGACGAAGGACCGGCTGCTCGACCGGCGCGACCGGATCCTCGCCGGGTTCGCCGGGGCGGATCACGAGGGGTTCTTCCAGAAGCTGCGCGAGGCCGAGATCGCGATCGTGTCCCTCGACTCGGACCGCGGGCTGCGCCAGCTCGAGGAGGCGTTCCGGCTCGACCGGGGGAACGCGGATCTCGGCTTCTTCCTCGCGGAGACGTACTTCGCGGCCGGCGACCTCGAGCGCGCCTCGCAGTTCCTGAAGAAGATCCTCGCGGCGAACCCGAACCACCACGACTCCCTCCTCTATTCCGGGATCGTCGCGTCGGAATCGGGGGACGCCCGCTCGGCGGAGACGTTCCTCCGGCGCGCGATCGAGATGAAGCCGGAAGGTTTCCTGTCGCACTTCGCGCTCGGCGGGCTGCTCGCTCGGCAGGCGCGGTTCGACGAGGCGCAGCGCGAGCTGCTGACGGCGCGCGACATCGCGCCCCTGACGGCCACACGGATCCTTCTCGGGCAGGTGCAGCGGGAGCTCGGCGAGACGGGCCGCGCCATCGAGGAGTTCGAGGCGGCGATCCACGAGGACCCGCGCTCCGAGGAGGCGCACTTCCAGCTCGGGCTCGCCTACCTCGAAAAGAACCGCCCGGGGCGCGCGTTGAAGGAATTCCAGAGCAGCCTGGAGATCAACCCCCGCCGGCTCGAAGTGCAGGAGGCGGTCCGACTGCTCGAGAAGGAGCGCTGGACCGGACTTCCCGGCGTCGACGGGCCCGCCGCCGAGGACTTCCGCCGCGCGGAAGAATGCGTCGCCGACGGACGCCTGCGGCAGGCGCTGGATCTCTACCGCCGCGCGCTCGAGAAGGAGCCGGAGAACGGAACGGTGCGGATTTCCTTCGCGCTGCTCTGCGCGTCCCTCGGCCTCTCGGCCGAGGCGATCGCGGCGTGCCGCAGGATCCTTTCGGGGAAGCCGGAAGAGATGGTCGCGACGGCGGCCTGCTCGACCCTCGCCGAAGTGCTCCGGGGCGAGGGGCAGGCGAGGGAAGCCGCCCGCGTCGTCGAGGACTTCCTCGCGAAATACGACTCGCCGGCGGCCCGGACGATCGGGTTCTACGAGCTCGCCTCGAGCCTGGCGGACTCCGACGAGAACCTGAACGAAGCGCTCGACCTCGCGTCGCGCTCGCTCGAGGCGGCGCCGGACGAGCTCAAACCCTTTTCGCTCGCCGCCCTCGGGTGGGTCTACTACAAGAAGAAGGACTACGACAGCGCGATCAAGTTCCTCAAACGCTCGTCGGAGAGCTCGCCCACGCCCTCGACGCTGCACCGCCTCGGACTCGCCCTGCTCGCCTCGGGCCAGGCGGAAGAGGCGAAGGCGGCGTTTCGCCGGGCGAAGACCGTGGCCTCGCGCGGAGCGCGACTCGAGGAGAAGATCCTTGAGCAGGTCAGGATGAATCGCAGGCTCATCGAAATGGCCTCCCCGCGCCGCAAATAGGCGCGGCGATGCATCGATCCGGGCGGGGGCGGGCGCCGCGACCCGCGGCGCGGTGCCCCGGAACGGGAATAGCGATAGCGGCGTTCGGCGCGCCGCAGGGTCAGCGGCAAGGCGACGCGGCGAAGGCGATGCGGTAGCGATCGTCTAGCCGCGGCAACACCGCCGATGGCCCTGCGCCGCCCGAACCCGAAGGGCGCCGGCGCATTGCGAACGATCTCGGCGCCGCGCCCCGGGCCCGATGCGCGACGGCATCTGCTCCCGGTGCGCGACATTGAGCTCCTTCGCAAGCCGCAGGCGCGCCGCTACCGTTATTCCCGTTCCGGGGCACTCACGTACGCCCCGGTACGCCTCGGCCGCGGGCTCGGGCGCCCGCATCCCGCCGGGATCGCGCCTCCCCGCGCCTTGGCCTCGTCGGTTCTTCATCGCGGCGAATCCCGAGACGCCTTCGCATCCGGGGAATCTCGACGCTTCTGGTAAGCTCCGAAAATGCGCTGGACGCAGTATTTTTTGAACACCTTGAGGGAAACGCCCGCCGACGCGGACGCGGTCTCTCACCGCCTGATGATGCGGGCGGGAATGATCCAGAAGGTGGCCGCCGGGATCTACACCTATCTGCCGCTGGGCCTGCGCGCCCTCCACAAGCTCGAGACCATCGTGCGGGAGGAGATGAACCGGGAGGGAGCGATCGAGCTCCTCATGCCCGCCATCTCGCCGGCGGAGCTCTGGCAGGAATCGGGCCGCTGGCAGAAGTACGGCAAGGAGCTCCTGCGCCTGAAGGACCGCCACGATCGCGATTTCTGCTTCGGGCCGACGCACGAGGAGGTCGTGACCGACACGGTCCGGAAGTCCGTCGTCTCGTACCGGCAGCTCCCGCTCAACCTCTACCAGATCCAGACGAAGTTCCGCGACGAGATCCGGCCGCGGTTCGGCCTGATGCGCGGGCGCGAGTTCCTGATGAAGGACGCGTATTCCTTCGACGTCGACGACGCCGGGCTCGCCGAACAATACACGAAAATGATCCGCGCCTACTCCGCCGTCTTCACCCGGTGCAAGCTCGACTTCACGATGGTCGAGTCCGACGTCGGCGCGATCGGCGGGTCCTCCGCCCACGAATTCATGGTCCTCGCCGAGACGGGGGAGGACGCGGTCGTGAAATGCCCGGCCGGCGATTACGGCGCGAACCTCGAGAAGGCCTCCACGGCGGAGCTCGAGCCGCCCGAAGCCGGACCCGAAGCGGCGATGGCCGAGGTCGACACGCCGGGCGCGAAGACGATCGACCAGATCGCGGCGTTCCTGAAGGTCTCCCCCTCCGCGACGATCAAGACGCTGATCTTCGAAACCGACCGGGAGTTCGTGGCGGCCGTCGTTCGCGGCGATCTCGACGTCCACGAGGTGAAGCTGAAGAACCACCTCGGCGCGGAGCATCTCCAGCTCGCGAGCGAAGGGAAGGTCGAGCAGGCGACCGGCGGCCCCCCCGGGTTTTCCGGTCCGGTCGGCCTTTCCGGCGTCCGGATCGTCGTCGACCGGTCGGTCCCCCGGCTCGTCAACGTCGTGGCGGGAGCCAACCGCGCGGACCGGCACCTCGTCAACGTGAACCCCGGGCGCGACTTCGACGTCGCCGAGATCGCGGACATCGCCGCCGCCCGGGCCGGAGACCCCTGCCCCCGCTGCGGATCGCCTCTCGAGGTCGCCCGGGGCATCGAGGTGGGGAACATCTTCAAGCTCGGGACGAAGTATTCCGTGCCGATGGACTGCTCGTTCCTCGACGAGAAGGGCGACAAGAAGCCGATGGTGATGGGCTGCTACGGCCTCGGCATCGGCCGGACGGTCGCCGCCGTCGTCGAGCAGAACCATGACGACGCGGGGATCGTCTGGCCCGCGCCGCTCGCGCCGTTCGACCTGCACTTGATCGCGATGAACGTCGGCGACCGGGAGAACCGCGAGGAAGCCGAGCGCGTCTACGGGGCGCTCCGCGAGAAGGGCGTCGACGTGTTCTACGACGACCGCGACGAGCGCCCGGGCGTCAAGTTCAAAGACGCCGATCTCCTCGGCTTCCCTCTTCGCGTGACGGTCGGCGGGCGGTCTCTCAAGGAAGGGAAGATCGAGCTGTCGCGCCGGAAGGACCGGGAGGCGGAGCCGGTCGCCAAGGAGCAGATCGTGGAGGCGGCGGTCGGCGCCGTCCGTCAGGCGCAGAAGGCATGAGAAAGATCGGAAAGCAGGAAGCGCTCGACTACCACTCCCGCGGCCGGAAGGGGAAGATCGAGGTCGTCGCGACGAAGCCCTGCCGGACGCAGGAGGATCTCTCCCTGGCGTACACGCCCGGCGTCGCGGAGCCCTGCCTCGAGATCGAGAAGGACCCGCTGAAGGCCTACGAGTACACCGCGAAGGGGAACCTCGTCGCGGTCGTCTCCAACGGCACGGCCGTCCTCGGCCTCGGCAACATCGGCCCGCTGGCGGGAAAGCCCGTGATGGAGGGAAAGGGGATCCTGTTCAAGCGCTTCGCCGACATCGACGTGTTCGACATCGAGCTCGACGCCCCGGGAGTCGACGACGTCGTCGACACCGTGCGGCGCCTCTCGCCCACGTTCGGCGGGATCAACCTCGAGGACATCAAGTCGCCGGAATGCTTCGAGATCGAAGAACGCCTCAAGGCGGTGCTCGACATCCCCGTGTTCCACGACGACCAGCACGGCACGGCGATCATCTCGGCGGCCGCGTTCCTGAACGCCCTGGAGATCGCGGGAAAGAAGATCGGCGAAGTGAAGGTGGTCTTCGCGGGCGCCGGCGCCGCCGCGATCGCGTGCGCGAACCTCTACGTCTCCTACGGCGTGCGGCCGGAGAACCTCCGTCTCTGCGACCGCAACGGAGTGATCTATCGCGGCCGGGTCGAAGGCATGAACCGGTACAAGGAGAAATTCGCCGTCGAGACGTCCGAGCGGACGCTCGCGGAAGCCCTCCGCGGCGCGGACGCCTTCATCGGCGTCTCCTCGAAGAACATCGTGTCGGGCGACATGCTGCGCGAGATGCGCGAGAGCCCGATCGTCTTCGCGATGGCGAATCCGGACCCGGAGATCACTCCCGAAGAGGCGATGATGGCCCGTCCGGACGTGATCATGGCGACGGGCCGGAGCGACTATCCCAACCAGGTCAACAACGTCCTCGGCTTCCCGTACATCTTCCGCGGCGCGCTCGACGTCCGCGCGCGCGAGATCAACGAGCCGATGAAGCGGGCGGCCTCGGAGGCCCTCGCGGCGCTCGCGAAGGAGGACGTCCCCGACTCGGTGCTGAAAGCGTACAACCTGCCGGCGATGCGGTTCGGGCGCGACTACCTGATCCCCAAGCCGTTCGACTACCGGGTGCTGTACTGGGTGGCCCCCGCGGTCGCGAAGGCGGCGATGGAATCGGGCGTGGCGCGCGTCGAGATCGACCTGGAGGCGTACCGCCGTCGGCTCGAAGTGCTCCTCTCGCGAACCCGCGAGGTGATGCGGACGATCCGCGAGAAGGCGCGGGCGGACCCGAAACGGATCGTCTTTCCCGAGGGGGAGCACCCGAAGATCCTGCGCGCGGCGAAGATCCTGGCGGAGAGCGGAATCTGCCGGCCGGTGCTCCTCGCCCGGCCCGAGCAGGTCGCCGGCAGGATCAAGGAATTTTCGATTCCCGCGGGAAAGATCGATTTCGTCGACGTCCCGAAGTTCCCGCGCCTCGACGAGTACGCGGACCGCCTGGCCGCGCTCCGCCAGCGGCGGGGGATCACGCGCGAAGACGCGCGGCAGAAAGTCCTCCACCGGAATGTTTTCGGCGCCCTCATGGTGGAGATGGGGGAAGCCGACGGCCTGATCTCCGGCCTGACGATGACCTATTCGGAGACGATCCGCCCCGCGCTCCAGATCGTGGGGATCGAGCCCGGCGTGCGGAAGGTGTCCGGGCTCTACATCCTGATCCTGAAGGACCGGATCTTCCTGTTCGCCGACACGACCGTGAACATCGATCCGTCGGCCGAGGACCTGGCCGAGATCGCCCTCCTTTCCGCCGCGACGGCGGAACGATTCGGCTTCGAGCCGCGGGTCGCGATGATCTCGTTCTCGAACTTCGGCTCGAACCGGCACCCGAAGGCGGACCGCGTGCGCGACGCCGTCGCGATCGTCCGGCAGCGCCGCCCCGATCTTCCGATCGACGGCGAGATGCAGGCCGACACCGCGGTGATGCCCGACCTGATCGAGAACGAATACCCCTTCGCGACCGTCCGGAAGCCCAACGTGCTGATCTTTCCCGATCTCGAATCGGCCAACGCGGCCTACAAGCTCGTCTGGCGGCTCGCCAACGCCGAGGCGATCGGCCCCGTGCTGATGGGGATGAACAAGCCGGTCCACGTCCTCCAGCGCGGCGTCGAGGTCACCGACATCGTGAACATGGCCGCGATCGCCGTCGTCGACGCGCAGCGGCGCGAGGAGCGGCAGGGCCGGCTGCTGTGAGGTTTCCGGGCCGCCGCGGGGCGCTCCTCGCCGCGGGTCTCCTGGCCGGGACGGCCTCGATCGCCTGTCTGTCGTTCCGCAACCCCACGATCGCGTTCGCGGGAGTCGACGTCTCGGAGGTGACCCGGGAGGGCGCGGTTCTCGACGTCGAGCTCGCCGTCACCAATCCGAACGGCTACGCGCTCGGCGTCCGGCAGCTCACCTACCGGCTGTCGGTCGAAGGGGAGAGCGCGGGCGAAGGCTCGCTCGAATCGGCCCTTTCGGTTCCCGCCCACGGGAACGCCGTCGTGAAGCTGCCGCTGACGCTCCGCTGGGCGCCCCTGCGCTCCCGGGCCCTCGAGTTCGCGATTTCCGGGATGGCCTACGCGGTGGAGGGGGAAGTCGTGTTCACGACGCCGCTCGGATCGGTCCGGCGCCCGTACCGGCACGCGGACCGTCTCTCGCTGCTGCGCTGACCGGGCGGCGCTCCGCTTCGCGCCGGAGTCCGCCCGTCACCCGCCGGTGCGCTCGCAGAGGACGAGCGTCCGGTCGTCGTCCGCCACGGTCGACGAGCAGTGGGCGCTCACGGCGTCGAGGATCGCCTGGCGGAGGACCGGGAGGGGCGACGCGGCATGTTCGGCGAGGATGCTCTCGAACCGCTCGAAGCCGAACGCGTCGTCGGCCGCGTCGCGGCACTCGATGATCCCGTCGGTGTAGAAGACGAGCCGGTCGCCGGTCGCGAAGGGGAACACCGCGGTCGGGAATTCCCGCGACTCGAAGAGCCCGAGAGGGAGTGCGGGGAGCGCGAGCGCCTCGACGCGGCCGCGCGAGATCCGGTACGGGGGAGGGTGTCCGGCGTTGGTGAGCGAGACCGTGTCGGGCGAAACGAGCACCGCGAGCGCGAGCGTCATGTAGTTCCGCGTGTCGGTCGAGCGGAAGAGGAGCGCGTTCATCTTCCCGAAGAGCTCGGCGCCGGTCGTCCCCGATTCGAGCAGCGTCGCGAGCGCGGCCTTGGCGGTGGCGACGAGGAGCGCGGTCGGAAGGCCGTGCCCGGACACGTCGCCGATCGCGACCGCCGTCTTCGCGTCGCGGGTCGAGAGGAAGTCGTAGTAGTCGCCGCCCATGCGGGCGACGGGCTCGAAGTAGGTCACGGCGGAGAGCCCCGGCACGGAGGCGCCTTCGGCGGGGAGGAGCTTCTGCGCGATCAGCCGGGCCTGGTCGATCTCCCGGTCGAGGAGCTCGCGCGCGGCGCGGTCCTGCAGCGTCGATTCGAGGGATCCGGCCATGAGGTCGAAGGATCGCGCGAGATCGCCGACCTGATCGTGCGCCCGCGTCGCGATGCGGACCGAGAAATCGCCGGCCGCGATGTGCTCCGTCGCCTTCGACAGGCGGTTCACGGTCTTCGTGATCGTCCGGATCAGGAGATACGCGGTCAGGAGCGCGACGAGATAGACGGCGAGGAGCATGCCGCCGAGCACCGTCAGCGCGATGATCGGCCAGCGATTCTTGTTCTCGTCGATCGCGCCCTGGGAGAAGAGCTCCTCGAACGCCCGGCTCCACGACAGCCGGGTGAGCGCGGCGACCGTCCGGTCCTCGGGGCTCGATCCGCCGAGGATCGGGCGCGACGTGTAGACCCACCAGACGACGGTGAGCGGCGAGCGCGAATGGTCCTGCGGGATCGCCTGCGGCGGATAGATGAACTCGCCGGCGAGATAAGGGTGGGCGACGCGCCGCTGCCGCTCCTTGCCGTCGATCTGGATCTCGATGCCGCCGCCTTCCGACCGCGTCCGGGCGTTCTTCGAGAGGGGCTTCAGGGCGATTCCGGAAAGCTCCGCGACGCGGGAGAAGAAGAGGTCGTCGACCGGGATCGCGGCGATCGTCGCGCCCGTGTCCGAGAAGCTCCCGGTCGCGAAGAGGTTCGCGCCGTCGCGCCCGATGAAGCGCGGGGACTCGAGCGACCGGATCCAGCCCGGCGGAGGGGAGCCTGCCGGCAGCGTCGGAATCTCGGAGGCGGTCACCGTGTTCCCGACGATCCGGGCCCGCCGGACGCCCGGGACCTGGCCGGCGAGGACGCGGGTCCCGAGCTGCCGGAGCGCGGCGTCGACCCGGAAAGCCTCGAACTGACCGATCGTCATGTCCGCGGCGATGGCGATCAGGAGCGCGACCATCGGGATCGGCACGATCCCGATCAGGAAATAGGAAAAAGCGAGGCGCCAGGAGAGCCGGTAGAAGAGCTTCCGGGCGAGGAGCCGCGCGAGGCGCACGGCGAAGACGGCGCCGGTGACGCACAGAAGGAGGATCCCGACCGGCGTCATCGGGTTGTCGCTGCCGACGCTTCCTCCGGCGACGACGAGCGCGATTCCCCCCGCGGCCAGGGCCAGCCAGACGCGCGTCGATTTTCGAAGGGCCATGCGCCCGAAAGTCTACCCTGCCGGACGGCGAGTCGAGCCGGCGCCCGCTCCTCGCGGCCTCCTGATATATTCCCCGGAGATCGTGACGTTTCTGAGGAACTGCGCGCTCCTGCTTCCCGCCGGATTCCTCGTCGCCGCGTTCGTTTTCCTTCTCGGCCACGGCCCGCAGGATCCGGCGCTCTCGGTCTTCCCGTTCGTCGGCGAATGGATCGGCGCGGACCGCCTTCCGAAGTCCCCGGAGCTCTCGTTCCTCTTCCAGAGCGCGATGCTGTTCCTGCCGGCGTATGTTCTCTGGCTGCTCCTGGTCCTGCTCGTCGTCCTCGCCGAGCGCGCGCTCTTCGGTCCGCCGGAACATTCGCCGGGCCTCCTGCACCGGACGTTCTCGCGGTCGTGCGTCTTCTTTCTCTTCATCCTCTGCGGCGCGGCGGGCGCGGCGAGCGGGGCCGTCAAGCGGAGACTGAAGACGGAAGGCCCCGTCGGGGTCGCCGTCGTCGCCGCATCCCCGTTCGTCGCCGGAGCGGCGGCGCCGATCCCCGCGATCGTCCTCGCTCTCCCGCTCGCCGGCTTCCTGAGGATGCGGCCGTGAGCGACCGGCCGCGCGCCGTCGTGATTCTCGATTTCGGGTCGCAGTACACGCAGCTGATCGCGCGGCGCGTTCGCGAGGCGAAAGTGTATTCGGTCGTCCTCCCTCCGACGGCCCCACGGGAGGAGATCGAGCGCTGGGACCCGTGGGGCGTCATCCTGTCGGGCGGTCCCCAGAGCGTCTACGCCGCGGAAGCGCCGCGGCCTTCTTTCTCCGTGACGACGCTGGACCGTCCGCTCCTCGGCGTCTGCTACGGGATGGACGTCCTCGCCCAGGAGCTCGGCGGAGGGGTCGAGAAGGCGCCGGGCCGGGAGTACGGGCGGGCCGAGTTCGTCCCGGCGGCGGGCTCGCCGCTCTTTGCGGGCCTCGGCTCCCGCGAAACGGTGTGGATGTCGCACGGGGATTTCGTCTCCCGCGTGCCGCACGGCTTCGCGGTGACCGGTTACACGGAATCGGCGCCGATCGCCGCCTTCGAGGACCCGGAGCGGAGGATCTACGCGATCCAGTTCCACCCGGAGGTCCGGCACACCGAGAACGGCGCGCTCGTGCTGGAGAATTTCCTCTTCCGCATCTGCGGGGCGAAGCCGGAATGGACGATGAGCTCGTTCCGCGAGCACCAGATCGAGGCGATCCGCCGCCAGGCGCCGGAGGGGCGGGTGATCTGCGCGCTCTCCGGCGGTGTCGACTCCTCCGTCACGGCGGTGCTCCTTCGCGAAGCGCTCGGGGACCGGGTCCAGCCGATCTTCGTCGACCACGGCCTGCTCCGGATGAAGGAGCGGGACCGCGTCGTCGCCGCTTTCGAGCGGTTCGGAATGGAGATCGACGCGGTCGACGCGTCCGCGCTCTTCTTCGAGCGGCTCGCGGGGGTCACGGATCCCGAGCGGAAGCGCAAGGTCATCGGCGCGGCGTTCATCGAGGTCTTCGAGAAAGAGGCGAAGCGGTTCGCCGACGTGCGCTACCTGGCCCAGGGCACTCTCTACCCCGACGTCATCGAATCCGTGTCGCTCAAGGGTCCGTCCCAGGTCATCAAGTCGCACCACAACGTGGGGGGGCTTCCGGAAAAGCTGGGGCTCGCCCTGATCGAGCCGGTGCGCGAGCTGTTCAAGGACGAAGTGCGGGCCCTCGGCGCCGAGCTCGGCCTCCCGCGCCACTTCCTCGCGCGACATCCGTTCCCGGGGCCGGGCCTCGCGGTGCGAATCCCCGGAGAGGTGACGCCGGAGCGCGTGGCGATCCTCCAGGAGGCGGACGAGATCCTCCTGGACGAGATCCGTTCCGCCGGGCTCTACGACGCGATCGCGCAGGCCTTCGCCGTGCTGCTGCCGGTCAAGACCGTGGGCGTGATGGGAGACGAGCGCACGTACGAGAACGTCGTCGCGATCCGCTGCGTGTCGACGACCGACTTCATGACGGCGGACTGGTTCCGGCTCCCGCACGACGTGCTGGACGCGATCGCGCGGAGGATCGTCGGCTCGGTCCGCGGGATCAACCGGGTCGTGTACGACGTCACGTCGAAACCCCCCGGCACCATAGAATGGGAGTAGCGCCGAGTTGAAGCGGCGGAGACGCTTGACTCGGCGCCGAAGGTAAGGCGTCGAAGACCCTCATCGTCAGAATCGTGTATTGTTTCAGGGAAGCCCCCTGAGGACCGGCGCGAGTTAGAATCCCTCGCGTGAACCCCGACGAAAAGACGTCCCGGCGCTCGCCCTCGCGTTTCCTCGTCACGTTCGCGGCGCTCCTCGTCGCGTTCTACTTCCTGATCGCGATCCACCCCGTCAACGACCGCGTCGTCGTGCCCTTCACGGCGGGGGTGGCGAGGGTCTCCGGAGCGGTCCTGAACGCGATGGGGGAGCGGGTGCGGGTTTCGGGGACGACGATCTCGGCGGCGACGTTCTCCGTCAACATCGAGAACGGCTGCAACGGTCTCGAAACCGCGCTGCTGCTGGCGGCGGCGGTGCTCGCGTTCCCGGCGTCCTGGTCTCAACGCGCCGCCGGGTTCTTCGGCGGGTTCGCGGCGATCGAGATCCTGAACCTCGTCCGGGTCGCGTCGCTCTTCTGGATCGGCGCGCACCGCCCGCGTTGGTTCGGCTCCGCGCACGCGGTGGTGTGGCAGTCGATCGTCGTCCTCGCGGGAGTCTCCCTCTTCGTTCTGTGGGCTTCGTTTGTCGCGCGCCGCCCGATACATTCGGCCTCTCGCTAGGGGCGCCGCGGGATTTCTCGTGGGCGCCGCCGTCTGGGCGGCCGGCGCGGAACCGTACCAGCGGACCGTCGCGGCCGCGGCGAACGCGGCGATCCGTCTGTTCGAGTCGCCCGCGGTGACGCGGCTTCGCGCGGAGAAGCGCGAGGTGATCGTCGACCGCGAAGACTTCCCGGAGACTTCCGCCCGCCCCGGGATCCCGGCCGACGACCTCGACTTCAACGTCGCGATCCTCGCCGCGCTCTTCGCCGCGTCGCCGCGGGCGCTGTCGGACCGCGGCATCGCGCGCCTCGCCGCCGCCGCCGCACTCCTCTGGATCACCCACGTCGTCGCACTCGTCTTCGCGGTCGAATCGCTGTACGCGCTCTCGCTCGGGCCGTGGAGCGCGGCCCGATACGGGGCGATCGCCCGGAACTTCTGGGCGACCGGAAGCCATTTCTACCGGATCGCGGGGGTATTCGCCGTGCCGTTCGTTCTCTGGTGGGGGCTCGCGGCGGCGCCGCCGGGAGCCGGAGGCTCAGGAGCGCCCGCCCGGGGCCGCCGCTCGCGCTGATCATCTACAATCGACGGAATGGCCTCGGACTTCGTCCATCTCCACCTTCATTCCCAGTACTCCCTGCTCGACGGCGCGAACCGGCTCTCCGAGCTGTGCAGCACGGTCGCGAAGCTCGGGCAGACGTCCGTGGCCGTCACGGATCACGGAAACATGTTCGGGGCCTATTCCTTCATGCAGGAGGCGCAGCAGCGGGGAGTCAAGCCGATCTTCGGCGTGGAGGCGTACATCGCGCCCGGCGACCGGCGCGACCGGGAGACGCGGGCGGCGAGCGAGTCGGGCGAGGGCTTCACCTACCACCTGACGCTCCTCGCGCGGAACGAGGCGGGCTATCGGAACCTCGTCAAGCTGGTCTCGGAAGCCTACCTGACGGGCTTTTATCACCGGCCCCGGATGGACAAGGCGCTCCTGCGCGAACGCGCGGAAGGATTGATCGCCCTCTCCGGATGCCTCAAGGGAGAGGTCGCGGGCGCGCTCTCGCGGGGCAACTTCGCCGCGGCGAAGGCCTCGCTCGAGGAGCTCAAGGACATCTTCGGGCGGGACAACGTGTACGTCGAGCTCATGGACCACGGCCTTCCCGACCAGACGAAGATCATTCCCGACCTCCTGCGGCTGGCGGCCGAGACCGGGCTCCCCCCGGTCGCGACCAACGACAGCCATTACCTGACCCGCAACGACGCGTTCGCGCACGAGGTGCTGCTCTGCATCGGCATGGGGAAGACGCTCGACGACGAGCGGCGGATGCGCTTCTACAACGACGAGTTCTACGTGAAGGACGGCGACGAGATGAAGGAGCGTTTCGCCGCCTGGAGCGCCGAGTCGGTGGGAAACGCCGGCGCGATCGCCGCGCGCTGCAACGTCGAGCTCAAGCCCGAGGGCCTCCTCCTGCCGAAGTTCGAGGCGCCCACCGGGCAGACCGCGGCGGAATACTTCCGGGATCTCGCCCGCGAGGGGCTCGATCGGCGCCTGTCCGAGATGGCGCCGCATTTCGCGTCGGGCGCGATCAAGCGGGAGCCGGAGAAGTACCGCGCGCGGCTCGATTACGAGATGGACGTCATCGAGAAGATGGGTTTTCCCTCCTACTTCCTGATCGTCTCCGATTTCATCCGCCACGCGCGGGAGACCGGCGTCGCCGTCGGCCCGGGACGCGGGAGCGCGGCCGGCTCGATCGTGTCCTGGGCGCTCCGCATCACGGAGATCGATCCGCTCCGGTACGACCTGCTGTTCGAACGTTTCCTGAACCCGGAGCGCATCTCGATGCCGGACATCGACATCGACTTCTGCCAGGCGCGCCGGGGCGAGGTGATCGAGTACGTGACCGCGAAATACGGCCGGGAGAACGTGGCCCAGATCGTCACGTTCTCGCAGCTGAAGCCGAAGGCCGCCGTGCGCGACGTCACCCGAGTGCTCGGATTCCCCGTTGCGCTCGGCGACAAGATCTCGAAGGCGATTCCCGTCGGGCCCGACGTCACGTTCGACTCCGCGATGAAGGACTCGAACGACCTCAAGGCGCTCGTCAAATCCGACGAGAGCGCCCGGAAGGTCGTCCAGATCGCCGCGCGGCTCGAGGGGCTTTCGCGCCATGCCGGGATGCATGCGGCGGGCGTCGTGATCGCTCCGCGGCCGATCACCGAGTTCGTCCCGCTCTATCGGACGGCCGACGACCAGATCACGACGCAGTTCGACATGAACGTGATCGAGAAGATGGGGTTGCTCAAGATCGACTTCCTCGGCCTCATCACGCTCGACATCCTGATCGAGGCGACGGCCTCGGTGCGAAAAGCCGAGGGGGTCGAGATCGACCTCGAGCACCTGCCCCTCAACGACGAGAAGACCTACGAGCTCTTCCGGGAAGGGAAGACGGGATGCGTGTTCCAGTTCGACTCGTCCGGGATGCGCGACCTGCTGCGCCGCGCGCGCCCTGCGGTCTTCTCCGATCTCGCGGCGTTGAACGCGCTCTACCGCCCCGGCGCGCTCGACGCCGGCACCGTCGAGGACTACGTCCGCCGCCGCAACGGCACCGCCCGGATCACCTATCCGCTTCCCGAGCTGAAGGACATCCTCGAGGACACGCTCGGCATCCTCGTCTACCAGGAACAGGTCATGCGGATCGCGCAGCGGGTCGCCGGATTCTCGCTCGCCGAAGCGGACCTCCTCCGGAAGGCGATCGGGAAGAAGAAGAAAGAGGTCATGCAGGCGGAGGCGGAGAAGTTCATCCGGCGCGCGGTCGAGGCGAAGACGCCGAAGAAGAAGGCGGAGGAGATCTGGTCCCTGATCGAGCCCTTCGCCCGCTACGGGTTCAACAAGTCGCACGCGGTCGCGTACGCGCTGCTCGCGTACCAGACGGCGTACCTCAAGGCGCACTGGCCGGTGCACTTCATGGCGGCCTGCCTGACCTCCTCGATCGGTTCGACCGACGAGATCGTCCGCGTGATGGGAGAGTGCGCGATCGCGGGAGTGCCCGTCCGTCCGCCGCACATCAACGAGTCGGAGCGCACGTTCGCGGCCACGGGCGACGCGATCCGGTTCGGCCTCGCCGCCGTCCGCGGCGTCGGCGACTCCGCCGCGCAGGCGATCCTCGAGGAGCGTCGATCGCGCCCGTTCGCGTCGTTCACCGATTTCCTGATGCGCATCGACTCGAAGCTCGTCAACCGCCGGGCGGTCGAGGCGCTCGTCCATGCCGGCGCGTTCGACGGGCTCGGGCGCAACCGCCGCTCGCTCGTCGAGGCATACGAAGAGGTGTCCGGCCACGCCGCGCGCGAGCGTCTCGACCGGGAGAGCGGCCAGTCGGACCTGTTCGGGGGGCCGACCGACGAAGGCCCTCCGGCGGACACGTTTCCCGAGGTCGCGCCGTACCCGCTCGAGGAGCTCCTGTCGCGCGAGAAGGAGTCGCTCGGCTTCTACGTCACGGGCCACCCGCTCGCGAAGTTCTCCGAGGAGGTCGAGCGTTTCGCCGAATCGAAGGTCGAGGGGCTCGCGGAGTGGGCGGACAAGAGCGTCCGGGTCGCCGGCGTCATCACCGGACTCAAGAAGCAGAAGATCAAGAAAGGCGTCAACGCGGGGAAGTTCATGGCGAAGTTTCTCCTCGAAGACACGACCGGGACGGTTCCGGTTGCGGTCTTCTCCGCGCTCTTCGAGAGGGCGGAGGGGCTCCTCGAAGACGACCGTCCCGTCCTCCTTTCGGCCATCGTGCGGGAGGGAGGCGGGTCGATCGAGCTGAACGCGCAGGAGATCTCCCCGCTCGCGGGACTCAGGGACCGGCGGGCCCGCGGGCTCGAGATCCGCCTCGACCTCACGCTCGCCGACGAGAACGTGCTCTCGCGCGTGCACGAGAAGCTGCGCGCGCATCCCGGCCCCGTTCCGGTTTCGCTCCGGCTCGTCCGGCCGGGCGAGTTCGAGGCGACCGTGAAGACGAACGGGACTCTCTCGGTGGCGCCCTCGCCGATGCTGACGGAGGAGATCCGGCTCCTCGCGGGCGAGCGCGCGGTCCGCTATGTCTACGACTGATCCCGCGCGGGAGATCGAGTCCTCGATCCGCGATCTCGCGGAGCGGCGGAAGGCCGCCGCTTATCTCGTAGGAGGCGCGGTGCGCGACCGCCTGCGGCGCCGCCGGCCGCGGGATCTCGACGTGGCGGTCGAGGGGGACGCGATCGCGTTCGCCCGGGCGTGGGGTCGGGAGCGGGGTGTGGCGATCGACGCTTCTCCGGCGTTCGGAACGGCGGCGGCGCTCCCCGCGGCCGGGAGCCGCGTCCCCCGCGTCGATTTCTCCTCCACCCGCGCGGAGCGGTACCGCCGATCGGGCGCGCTCCCGGACGTGTTCGCCGCCGGAATCGAGGAGGACCTCCGCCGCCGCGATTTCACGGTCAACGCGATGGCGATCCCGCTCACCGGGCCGTCGCGGGGAACTCTCCTCGACCCGTGCGGCGGCCGCGACGACCTCCGGCGGCGGGTCGTTCGCATGATTCATTCCCGATCCCCGCACGACGACCCGACCCGCGCCCTCCGCGCCGTTCGCTTCTCCCTCCGATTCGGCTTCCGGATCGGGACGGAGACCCGGCGGTGGATCCTCGAGGCGCTCGCCGCCGGGGCCCTTTCGGCCGTCAGCGGCGACCGCCTGCGCCGCGAGCTGCGGCTGCTCTTCACGGAGCAGCCGCCCGCCCTCGCCGTCCCGGCGCTCGCCCGCCTCGGGCTGGACCGCGCGATCGATCCCGCTCTCGCCGCGGGCGCTCCGGTCCGGCGCCGTTTCCGCCGCCTGCGGGAGGCGGTTCGCGGCGCGCCCGAGGAGGTCCGGTTCGCGGCCTCGCTCGTCGCGTGGGGGCTCGATCTCGGCCCCGAAACGGCGCGCCGGATCGCGGACCGTCTTGGGCTCGCCGGCGAGGCTCGGAGCGCTTTCCTTCGCGCGCCTGAGGATCTCGCCGCGGTTCGGGCGCGGTTGCGTTCGTCGGCCGGCGATTCCGTCGTCGCGGCGTTCGTCCGCGGACTTCCCGAAGCGGAGGCTCTGGCGCTCGAGAGCGCGCTTCCCTCGCGAGAAGCGGCCCGGTTCCGCCGCGCGGCGCGGAGAGCGAACCGCATCCGTCTGGCGATCCGCGGCGAGGACCTGAGACGCTCCGGAATGGCCCCCGGCCCCGGGATCGGGCGCGCTCTGGACCGAACGTGGCGGGCGCGCGTCGACGGCAGGATCCGCCGGTCCGACGAGCTGGCCTTTGCGCTCGGGGAGGAGCGGCGATGAGGCTCGGACTCCTCCTGGCGCCAGTTTTCTGGGCGGCGGCGGCTGCGGCGGCCGGTGCCCCCGGCGGAACGACGGTCGTCGAAACGACGACCACCGAGAGCGCGGACCCCCGGGCCGCCGCGCCGCCGGCCGGCGGGCCCACCTACATCGCCGAATACACGCAGAAAACCGCGAAGGATGCGGAACGGGTGACGCTCTTCGCCGACGGCGTGCTCGTCCGAAAGACGACGACCGACGGCAAGGTGGACATGAAGAAGCGCAAGCTCGCGCCCACCGAGCTCCAGTCCTACGTCGAGGTCTTCCGGGCTCCGGACGTCGAAGAGGCAGCCGGGACGTTCGAGAGCGGAATGAGCGGCGACGAGCTGCCGCACTTTCGAATCACCGTCACGAAGAGCGACGGACACACGTGGACGATCGTCTTCGACGCCCTCGCGGCGTTGAGCCCCGGGGCGCAGAGGATCCGCGCGGCGATGGAGGACCTCCACGATTCGTTCGGGAAGCCGCATGCGGCCCCGGGCGATTTCCCGCCCGACAAGCTCGTCCCGGGAACGATCCTCCGCCGGCGGGACGGCGCGGAGTTCCGGATCGTCCATTTCGACGAGCACGCCGGGATCGTGGAGCTCAAGGGGCTCGACGAGCCGTATTCGCAATTCTTCAAGCTCGACCGGCTGGCCGCGAGCTTCCTCCCTCCGTGACCGGCGCGCTGCGCGTGATCGGGGGCGCGTGGAAGAGCCGGCGTCTCTCGGTCGCGGCCGGTTCGCGGCCCACGTCGGATCGCGCCCGGGAAGCCCTCTTCGACATCCTCGGCGAGCGCGTCCTCGGGTGCCGCGTGCTCGACCTCTACGCGGGATCCGGCGCCGTCGCCCTGGAGGCCCTTTCCCGGGGAGCGGCGTCGGCGGTGGCCGTCGATCGCGATCCGTCGGCCGCGGCCGCCAACGCACGCGCTCTGGGGGCGCCGCTCGAAGTGATCCGCGGAGACGCCGCGGCCGCCGTGCGGCGGCTCGCGACGGACGGGCGGCAATTCGATCTCGTCTTCCTCGATCCGCCCTACGGGGGCCCGGCCGTGTCCGGGGAGGATCTGGCCGCCGCGACCGCCGAGAACGGACGCATCGTGTGGCAGACGGACGCCGGAGAGGAGCCTTCTCCTCCGGCCCGCTGGACGGCGGAGCGGGTCGCGAGGTACGGCCGAAACGTGTTCACGTTCTTCGCGCGCGAAGCGCGGCCATGAGAACGCGCGCCCTCTTCTGGGTCCACGATCCCGACGCCCCGTCTTTCCGCCACCGGCTGGCCGCGCACGTTCCCGCCCTCGAAAGCGAAGGGATCGCCTGCGAGGTCGAGCGCTTCCCCCGGCGGCGCTATCTCCTGCGGACGATCGAGCGTCGGAGGCACCTCTCCGATTTCGACCTCCTCGTGATCGCCAAGTTCAAGCTCGAGACGGGGGAGCGGACGATGGTCCGCCGCGCGGCGCGCCGGATCGTCTACGACTTCGACGACGCGATCTACTACGGGAAGCCCGATCGCCCGGGCGAGCCGCCCGACCGCTCTCCCCGGCGCGTGCGGAAGTTCCGGGCGACCTGCGCCATCGCCGACCTCGTGACCGCGGGCAACGCGACGCTGGCGGAGGAGGCGCGCGTCACGGCCCGGTGGGTCGAGGTCGTTCCGACCGGCATCGATCTCGCCCCTTACTCCCGGCCGGGGAACCCGGGGAACGGCATGAGGATCGCGTGGATCGGCCTTCCGGGGAACCTGCCTTATCTCGACATCGTGGCGGAGCCTCTCGCCCGGCTCGCGTCGCGGCATCCGGCGCTCCGGCTCGTCGTCGTGTCCGAGCGGCCTCCGGCTCGTTTTCCGATTCCGGTTGAGCTCGTCCGCTGGTCCCGGGAGGGAGAAGCTCAGGCTCTGGCGGACTGCGACGTGGGCATCATGCCGCTGGAAGACGACGAATGGACCCGCGGGAAGGGAGGGTTCAAGCTCCTCCAGTACATGGCCGCGGCTCTACCGGCCGTCGCCTCGCCGGTCGGCGTCAACCGCGAGATCGTCGCGGAAGGCGAGACGGGTTTCTTCGCCGGGTCGGGAGAGGAGTGGGAGCGGTCTCTCGAGCGGCTTCTGCTCGACGCCGACCTCCGCCGCCGGCTCGGCCTCGCCGGCCGCCGCCGCGTCGAGGAGAATTACGCGATGCCGATCGTCACGCGCCGGCTCGTCGAGCTCTACCGGGGGCTCCTGGCCGGGAGGACTCCGTGAGCTCCGCGACGATCCTCGTCGCCGAGGACGATGCGAAGACCGCCGCGATCCTGAAGCTGTATCTCGAGAGCGCCGGATTTCGCGTCGTCGTCGCCGGGAGCGGCGAAGACGCGCTGCGCGCCGCCCGCCGCGACGCTCCTGATCTCGTCCTGCTCGATCGGATGCTGCCGGGCGTGAGCGGCGACGCGGTCTGCCGGGCGCTCCGCGCCGCGGGGCAAACGGCGATCATCTTCGTGACGGCGAGGGCGACCGAGGAGGACCGCCTTCGGGGCCTCGGCTGGGGCGCCGACGACTACGTCACGAAGCCCTTCTCGCCGCGCGAGGTCGTCGCCCGCGTCCGCGCCGTGCTGCGGCGGATCCGGCCGGCGGAGGACGAGGAACGGGTTCTCCGCGCGGGAGCGGTCGAGCTCGATCTGGCCCGGCATCGCGCGACCGCGGGAGGCGAACCGCTCCCGCTGACGCCGACCGAGTTTCGCCTTCTGCGGGCGCTCGTCGAGTCGCGCGGCCGCCCTCTTTCGCGCGCGGTTCTCGCCGAACGGGCGCTCCCCGGAGAATCCGAGGCCCTCGAGCGGACGGTCGACGCCCACGTGATGAAGATCCGGCGCAAGCTGCGCGCGCCGAACGCGAGCGGCGGGCCAGAGATCGAGACGGTCTTCGGCGTCGGCTATCGGCTCGGCGAAACGCGGCTCGGAGAAACGCCGCTCGGGAAATCGGATGCTCCGTAGCCTCCGCTCGCGGCTGATCCTGCTGGTCGTCGGCGTCGCTTTCGCCTCGCTTCTCGTCCTGGGCGGAATTTCGAGCCTCGCCGGAAGAAGGGAGCTCGAGCGGATCGAGGAGATCCGCCTGCTCCAGCCGGACGGATCGGTCCGGCGCATGATCCGGCGGGGAGGTCCGTCGGAGGCGGCGCGGTCCTCGCGTTCCCTCGACCGCGCGCTCGGAGCGGGAATTGCCGGCGTGGGGCTCCTGGCGGCGATCGCCGGGGCGACCTTCGCCCGCCGGATCGTCGCGCCGGTCGAAGAGCTCACCCGGGCGGCGGGCGAGCTCGAGCGGGGAGACCTCGGCCGGCGGGTGGCGGTCCGGTCGGGCGACGAGCTGGGAGCTCTCGCCGGGGCCTTCAACGGAATGGCGGCGGCGCTCGGGCGCCAGGAGGAAGCGCGTCGGCGCTTCGTCGCGGACAGCGCCCACGAGCTGAGGAGCCCGCTGACGAACCTCCGGGCGCAGATCGAGGCCCTCCAGGACGGTCTCCTGCCTCCCGACGCGGACCGGCTGGCCTCCCTTCAGGAGGACGTCGCCGTCCTTTCCCGGATCGTCGACGACCTCTCCGATCTCGCTCGCGCGGACGCGGGAGGGCTCGCTCTCGTCATCGAACCGATCGACGTCGGCGAGGCGGTCCGGACTTCGATCGCCTCCCACGAGCCGCGGGCCGGCGCCCTCGGGATCGGGCTCCGCTCCGACGTCTCCCCGGCCCTTCCGCCCGTGCGCGCCGACCGCCGCCGGCTCGCGCAGATACTCGGGAACCTCCTGGAGAACGCGATCGCGCACTCGGCTCCGGGAGGGCGCGTCGTCGTGGAAGGCCGCGCGGACGCCCCGGGTTTCGCAACGCTCGCGGTCCGGGACGAGGGGGAGGGGATTCCGGAAGAGCACCGGGCTCGAGTGTTCGAGCGGTTCTACCGCGCCGACCCCGCGCGCTCGCGGGAGACCGGCGGCAGCGGGCTCGGCCTCTCGATCGTGAGGGATCTCGCGCTCGCTCAGGGCGGAAGCGTCCGGCTCCGGAGCGAGGACGGGCGCGGGACGGTCGTGACGGTATCCCTCCCGTTCATCGAAAATTCATAAGTTTTCCGGAGAGTCCGCTCCGGAGGCCATGATGATTCGACGCGCATTCCGATTCCCCCTGCGGCTCGCCCTGGCGGCAGGACTGGCGATGGCATCGGGACTCCCGGCATCGGCGATACCGGTGGACCCGGCCGCGTCCGCCGCGCTGCCGGAGACTCCGCTCGGCCGGGCCGCCGCCGCCTACTTTGACGCGTTCAATTCGGGAGACGAGGCCCGCGTTCAGCATTTCTTCGAGGAGAGCTTCTCCCCGGAGACGCTCTCCCGGCGGCCCGTGAGCGAGCGCCTGGGCGTGTATCGCCAGATGAAGAGCCGGGAGGGCCGGCTTCGCGTCGATCGGGTGCTCCAGGCCTCGGCGGAGCGGCTCGTGGTCCTGGCCCGGAACGAAGCGAACGAAGGGCGCCGGTTCGAGTTCGTCGCCGATCCGAAGGCGCCCGGGAAAATCGCCGGGATCGGCGTCGAGGAAGTCGATCCGGCCGAGGCCGCGGAGCCGCCCGCCCGGCCCGCGGCGACCGACGCCGACGCGGCTCGCGCCGCCGACGCGTATCTGTCCGGCGCGGCCTCTCGCGGAGATTTCTCCGGCGTCGCGCTTCTCGCCCGCCGCGGCCGCCCGTTCTTCGAGAAGGCGTGGGGTCTCGCGAACCGCGAAGAGAAGATCGCCAACGCGATCGACACGCGATTCAATCTGGGGTCCATCAACAAGATCTTCACCCAGGTCGCGATCGCGCAGCTCGCCGCTTCCGGGAAGCTCTCGCTCTCCGACACGATCCGGAAGCGCCTTCCGTCGTACCCGGCTTCCTACGCCGACCGGGTCACGATCGGGCAGCTCGTGTCGATGACGTCGGGAATGGGGGATTTCTTCGGCCCGAAGTTCGGGGCGACGCCGAAGACGAAACTTCGTTCGCTCGCGGACTACCTTCCGCTCTTCCAGGACGACCCGCTCCGGTTCGAGCCGGGGACGCGCCGCGAGTACTCCAACGCCGGCTACGTCGTTCTCGGGCTCGTCGTCGAGGCGGCGAGCGGCGAGGATTACTACGCGTACGTCCGCGAGCACGTCTTCGCTCCGGCGGGGATGAAGGACACGGAGTGGTGGGCGACCGACGACGCGGTCCCGAATCGCGCGGTCGGATACACGCGGGAAGGCGGAAGTCTCCGCTCCAACCGCGAGGACCTGCCCGCCCGGGGAAGCTCCGCCGGAGGCGGGTACTCGACCGCCGGCGATCTCCTGAAATTCGACGCCGCCCTTCGGGGAGGCCGCCTCCTCCCTCCCGAATGGACCGCCTGGATCTTCGACCGGAGCGACGCGCCGAAGCCGGGAACCCCGCTCCCGTCGCGGGGCGGACTCGGAATCGCGGGGGGAACTCCCGGAGTGAACGCCGCCCTCGACATGGAGCTCGACGGCGGGACGACCGTGATCGTCCTCGCCAACGTCGATCCGCCGGCAGCCGAGCGCGCGGCGAGGAAGATTCGCGAGCTGATCCCGCGCCGCTGACGGGAACGGCTTCGAGCGGTGTTTGCAATCCCGCGGCGGTCCTGATACGTTTTTTCGCCCACCCTACGACAGGGCGAAAGGAGCAGGAATGCCGCGGGACGGAAAGCACTTCTTCACCTCGGAGTCGGTCACGGAAGGGCATCCCGACAAGATCGCCGACCAGATCTCGGACGCGATCCTCGACGCGATCCTGTCGCAGGACCCGATGGGGCGCGTCGCCTGTGAGACGCTCGTCACGACCGGCATGGCGTTCATCGCCGGCGAGATCACGACCGACTGCTACGTGCATTTCCCGGACGTCGTCCGGCAGACGATCCGCGACGTCGGGTACACCCGCGCGAAATACGGCTTCGATTACCAGACGTGCGCCGTCATCTCGTCGATCGACCGCCAGTCGCCCGACATCGCGCAGGGCGTCGACACGGGGGGCGCCGGCGACCAGGGCCTGATGTTCGGCTACGCCTGCGACGAGACGAAAGAGCTCATGCCGACGCCGATCACGCTGGCGCACGCGCTCACGATGCGGCTCTCCGAGGCGCGCCGCAGGGAGGAGCTCGATTTCCTGCGCCCCGACGGGAAGTCGCAGGTGACCGTCGAGTACGACGGGCCGAAGCCGGTGCGCTGCGAAGCGATCGTCGTGTCGACCCAGCACGCGGAGGCCATCAAGCACGCCGATCTCAAGGAGCAGGTCATCGAGGCGATCGTCAAGCCCGCGATCCCGGCGGGGATGATCGACCGGAACACGAAGTTCCACATCAATCCGACCGGGCGTTTCGTCGTCGGCGGCCCTCAGGGGGACTGCGGGCTGACCGGGCGGAAGATCATCGTCGACACGTACGGCGGCGTCGGCTCGCACGGCGGCGGAGCGTTCTCCGGGAAGGACCCGACGAAAGTCGACCGATCCGCTTCGTACATGGCGCGGTACATCGCCAAGAACATCGTCGCGTCGGGCGCGGCTTCGCGCTGCGAAGTGCAGCTCGCCTACGCGATCGGCGTCGCCGATCCGGTCTCCGTCCTGATCGACACGAAGGGGAGCGGCAAGGTCGGCGAGGACCGCCTCGAGGCGGCCGTCCGCGAGATCTTCCCGCTCACGCCGCGCGGGATCATCGAGGCTCTCGACCTGCGGCGCCCGATCTATCGGAAGACCGCGGCCTACGGCCATTTCGGACGGCCGCTGCCCGAATTCCACTGGGAGAAGACGGACCGGGCGGCCGCGATCGCGAGCGCCGTCGGCGCCGAAGCTCCGCGCACCGCGACCGCCTGATCCGGGAACCGTCCTCGCGGACGCGTTATATTCGCTTCGCGTGGACGTCCTCGAATCGAAGCTCGATCCTTCGTCGGAGTCCTTCCGGGCGCGCGCCGGCGCGATGCGCGACCTCCTCGCCGACCTCGACGAGCGGAGCGCGCGGGCGCGGCTCGGCGGAGACGAGAAGGCTCGCCAGCACCACACGGCGCAGGGGAAGATGCTGGTCCGGGACCGGATCGACGCCCTGCTCGATCCGGGCGCTCCCTTCCTCGAGCTCTCGACCCTCGCCGGCGAAGGGATGTACGACGGGCAGGCGCCGGCCGGGGGGATCGTCACGGGAATCGGGGAGGTCTCCGGCCGGGAGGTGATGATCGTCGCCAACGACGCGACCGTCAAAGGCGGCACCTACTTTCCGGTCACCGTCAAGAAGCATCTTCGGGCGCAGGAGATCGCGGAGCAGAACCGCCTGCCGTGCGTTTACCTCGTCGATTCCGGAGGGGCGTACCTTCCGCTCCAGGCCGAGGTCTTCCCGGACCGGGAACACTTCGGCCGCATCTTCTACAACCAGGCGCGGATGTCCGCGAAACGGATTCCCCAGATCGCGGCCGTCATGGGCTCGTGCACCGCGGGGGGCGCCTACGTTCCCGCGATGTCGGACGAGGCGGTGATCGTCCGGAACGAGGGGACGATCTTCCTCGGCGGGCCGCCGCTCGTGAAGGCGGCGACGGGCGAGGAGGTTTCGGCGGAGGAGCTCGGCGGGGCCGACGTCCATACCCGGCTGTCGGGCGTGGCGGACCATCTCGCGGAGGACGACGCGCACGCGATCGAGATCGTCCGCTCGATCGTCTCGAATCTCCACCAGGGGCGGCCCGACGGGGAGGGCCCGCTTCCGCCCGAAGACCCGCGGTATCCCCCGGAGGAGCTCTACGGCGTCATCCCCCGCGACACGAGGAAGCCGTACGACGTGCGCGAAGTCGTCGCGCGGCTGGCGGACGGGTCGCGATTCCACGAGTTCAAGGCGCGGTACGGCGCGACCCTCGTGACGGGCTTCGCCCGCGTCCGCGGGTTCCTCGTCGGCATCGTGGCGAACAACGGGATCCTCTTCTCGGAGTCGGCGCTGAAGGGGACGCATTTCGTCGAGATGTGCGCCCGGAGGAACATCCCGCTCCTCTTCCTCCAGAACATCACCGGATTCATGGTCGGGAAGGAGTACGAGCGGGGAGGGATCGCGAAAGACGGCGCGAAGATGGTCCACGCCGTCGCGAACGCCCGCGTCCCGAAGCTCACGGTCATCATCGGCGGGTCGTTCGGCGCGGGGAACTACGCGATGTGCGGAAGGGCGTACGAGCCCCGGTTCCTCTGGACATGGCCGAACGCCCGGATCTCCGTGATGGGGGGAGAGCAGGCCGCGAAAGTCCTCTCGACCGTCAAACAGGACCAGCGCCGGCGGCGCGGCGAGCCGGAGATGTCGTCGGACGAGGTCGCTGAGTTCGAGCGCCCCACGCGCGAGAAGTACGAGGCGGAAGGGAATCCCTATTACGCGACGGCGCGTCTCTGGGATGACGGAATTCTCGATCCCGCCCGGACCCGCGAGGCCGTCGCGCTCGCCCTCGCCGCCGCGGCCAACGCGCCCGTGGAAGAGACGCGCTTCGGCGTCTTCCGGATGTGAACGACGGCGGTCGCCGGGACCGCCGTCCCGTCCTCGACGGGCTCGCCGCACCGATTCTGCTCGGGATCGCGACCTTCCTCGTTTTTCTCTGGGTCTGGGGCGGACGGTGGCGCGTCGCGCCGTATGCGGACGAGGCGTCGTACGTGTTTCAGGCGAAGATCTTCGCTTCCGGACACTGGTCGATGCCCGCGCGCCCGATTCCGGAATTCTTCGAGCAGGCCTACGTGCTCGCCACCCCCCGGGTCGCGTCGATGTACTTCCCCGGGCACGCCTGGGTGCTCGCGCCCGGCGTGCTCGTCGGGTTTCCTCCACTCGGGGTCCTCCTCGGACTTGCGGCGACCGGAGGAATCCTTTTTGCCCTCGCGCGATCGGTCGCGGGACCGGCCGTCGGCCTCCTGGCGTGGGCGATCTGGCTGACCGCGCCGATCAATCCGTGGCTTCGTCCGTCGTATTTCTGCGAGACGTCCACCACGGCTTTCGGACTCGCGGCCTGGCTCCTGTTTCGGCTCGCGGTCCGCAGCGGCCGAAAGGCGGAACTCGTCGCCTCGGCGGCGTGCCTGGGGTTCGGTTTCGTCGTGCGGCCGATCACGATGATCGCCTGGACGCTCCCGCTCGCCGTGGTCGGGCTCGTTCTCGCGTGGCGCCGCCGCATCCGGCCGAAGGATCTCGGTCTGGCCGCGGCCGTGCTCGCGGGTGCCGTCGCCCTCCTTCCGCTCTGGAGCTTCGAGACCACCGGCGACCCGCTGCGCTCGCCCTACCTGCTCTACTTCCGCCAGTACACGCCGTGGGCGACCGCCGGCCGGAACGCCCCGGTGCCCGCGGCGGAGCGCTCGCTCCCGCCCGATCTACGCGAGCAGATGGAGCGGGTGCATGCGGTACGGAGGGAGTACGAACGAACGCCGCGAGTCGTCACCCTCGGGCGGCGCGTCGCGCGCATCGGGCGAGAGACGTTCGTTCCGCGCCCCGACGGACAGGCCGGGCCCGGTTGGCGGTGGTGGCGGCTCGGCCTGCTCCCGTTCCTGTTCGTCGGTGCGTTCTCTGCCGGCGCGGAAGGGGCGGTCGGGGTCGCGACGGTGGCGGTCCTCATCCTCGTGCATCTCCCGTTCTGGCAGGGCGGCGATCTGTGGATGCCGTACTACCTCGACGTTCATCCGATCGTCGCGATCCTCACCGCCTTCGGGCTCCACCGCGTGGCGTCGATCCTCCCCGCCGCCGCGCGCCCCCGGAACGCGCCGCCGGGATCGGGCGGTCCGGCGATGGCGGCGGCTGCGCTGATCCTCATCGCGGGGTCCGCAGATCTCGCCGTGGCTCGACGCCAGAAAGCCCGGGAAGGTCCAGGCCAGATGGCGTTTCTCGCCGCGATCGGCCAGATCCGCGGTCGTGCGATCGTCTTCGTCCGGTACGGCTCCGGCCACAATCCCCATTTCGGCCTCGTGACGAACGAGCCCGACCTCGCGCGCGCCCGCTTGTGGATCGCCTACGACCGGGGAGCCGACGATTCCCGCCTGACCGCGCTCGCGCCCGACCGCGTGTCCTACCTCTACGACGAGGAAACGGATCGGGTGGCCCCGATGCCGATTCCCCCGCCGGCGGGACGGTCTCCCGTAGAATCACCTCCGTGAGCGATCCGGGCCCGCCGGCATTTTCCACTCTCCGGATATCCCGGGACGGCCCGGTCGCGACCGTCACGCTGGCTCGTCCCGACGTCCGCAACGCGTTCGACGAGGCGATGATCGAGGATCTGACCCGCGCCTTCGGCGAGTTCACGGCCGGCGGCGAGTGGCGGGCGGTCGTTCTGACCGGCGAGGGGAAGTCCTTCTGCGCGGGCGCCGACGTGAGCTGGATGCGCCGCGCGGCGGGATATTCGCCCGAGGAGAACCGGGAAGACGCGCGGCGGATGGCGCGAATGCTCCGGACGATCGACACCTGTCCGATTCCGGTCGTCGGAAAGATCTTCGGCGCGGCGATCGGCGGGGGCGTGGGCCTCACCGCGGTCTGTGACATCGCGGTCGCCGCGGCGGGGACGGTCTTCTCTCTCGCCGAGGTCAAGCTCGGCATCCTTCCGGCGGCGATTTCTCCTTACGTTCTCCGCGCGATCGGCGCCCGGAACGCCCGGGACTTCTTCCTGACCGGCGAGCGGTTCGACGCCGCCGAGGCGCGCCGGATCGGTCTCGTGCATCTCGTGGCGGAGGACGGGGATCTCGACGCGGCCGTTGCGAGGAAGGTGGATGCGATCCTCGGCTCCGGCCCGGAGGCCGTCGCCGCCGCGAAGAACCTGATCGACCGGGTCGCGCGGATGGGGATCGACGAGGCTTTTCCGGCGACCGCCGACGCCATCGCGGAGCGCCGCGCCTCGTCGGAGGGAAGGGAGGGCCTGACGGCGTTCCTCGAGAAGCGGCGGCCCTCCTGGTTCCGCTCCCGATGACGATCCGGACCGCGATCGTCGGCTGCGGAAGGATCGCCGACCGACACCTGCGCCTGCTGACGTCGATGCCGGAGTTCTCGCTCGTGGCGATGGCGGACGTCCATCCGGAAAAAGCGGCCGGTCTGGCGGGAAGCTTCGGCGGCCGGGCCTATCTCGACTACCGGGAGATGCTGGAGAAAGAGAAGCCCGATCTCGTTCACGTCCTCACCCCCTCCGGGTCGCACGCCTCGATCGCGCTCGACGCGATGGAGACCTGCGAGAACGTTCTCGTCGAGAAGCCGATGGCGCTTTCCCTCGCCGACGCGGACGCGATGATCGAGAAGGCCGAACGCCTCGGTCGGAGGCTGTTCGTCGTCAAGCAGAACCGGTACAACCTCCCGGTCGTGAAGCTCCGGGAGGCGCTCGAGCGGGGACGGTTCGGCCGGCTGACGCTCGGCGCGATCCGCGTACGCTGGTGCCGGCGCCAGGACTATTACGACCAGGACGCGTATCGCGGAACGTGGGCCCAGGACGGCGGGGCGCTGACGAACCAGGCGTCTCATCACGTGGACATGCTGCAGTGGATGTTCGGCGACGTCGAGGAGGTGTTCGCGATGACCGCGCGCCAGCTCGTGCGGATCGAGGCCGAGGACACCGGCGTCGCGGTCGTGCGGTTCGCCGGAGGCGCGCTCGGGACGATCGAGGCGACGACGGCGGCCCGCCCGACCGACATCGAGGCGTCGATCTCCGTCCTCGGCGAGCACGGCGTCGTCGAGATCGGCGGATTCGCTTTGAACGAAATGAAGCGCTGGACGTTCGAGAGCGTCGAAGAGGAAGACGAGGACGTCCTCTCCGTCTATCGCGTCAATCCCCCGAACGTGTACGGGTTCGGGCACCACGAGTACCTGGCGGGAGTGGCGCGATCGATCGCCTCCGGCGGACCGCCCGAGATCGACGGTCGCGAGGGGAGGAAGTCCCTCGAGCTGATCGTCGCGATCTACGAATCGGCGGAAACCAACGCCCCGGTGAAGTATCCGTTCACCCCGCAAAAGTGCCGGTTGGGTCGTTAGCGGAACGTCCAGGCCGAAGTTCGAAGCACGAAACAAACTCAAATTTCGAAGTCCGAATGAGCGAAACGGATTCCCCGTTCCGGCCTCTGAGAATTTCGGTTTTGGACTCGTTTGGGATTTGGAGATTGGGATTTTCGGATTTCCGCCGGCCACCCCTCGCCGGGTTAAGCAGCCGGCGCCGGGGTGGCCGGCGGCGCGGCGGGCGGCCGGCGGGCAGCGTCGTCCTCGAACTCCGCGCCGCAGTAGTAGCACTTGACCTTCGCGCCGGGGAGCGCCTCGGGGCGCCAGTAAGTGAAACGCTTCGCGCAGCTCGGGCAGACGAAAGTCGTGCGGTTCCCGTCGATCCCGTTCATCGGACCGGATTGTAACGGAAACGCGACCCGTGCCCGGTAGTCGCGGCTTAGAATCGGCCGGAATGAAGATCCGGAGGCTGCTGATCGCCAACCGCGGCGAGATCGCCGTTCGCGTCGCGCGGACGGCGCGGGAGCGCGGGATCCGTACGATCGCCGTCTTTTCGGCGGCGGACCGCGGCGCCCGGCACGTGGAAACGTGCGACGAGGCGGTCGAGATCGGGCCGGCGCCCGCGGCGGAGTCGTACCTTTCGATTTCCCGGCTGCTCGATGCGGCGCGGACCGCCTCCGCGGATGCGGTTCACCCCGGCTACGGGTTTCTCTCGGAGAACGCGGAGTTCGCGGATGCCGTCGAGGGCGCGGGACTCGTCTGGGTCGGGCCGCCGGCGGCGGCCATGCGGGCCATGGGGGGGAAGATCTCGGCGCGGCAACGGATGCTCGCCGCGGGCGTCCCGATCGTTCCCGGTTTCCAGGATGCGGCCGCCGACGACGCGGCGCTCGCGCGCGCGGCCCGGGAGATCGGCTTTCCCGTGCTCGTCAAGGCGTCGGCCGGAGGAGGGGGGAAGGGCATGCGGCGCATCGATGCGCCGGGCGATCTCGCCGCCGGCCTCGCCGGGGCGCGCCGCGAGGCCTCGTCCTCTTTCGGCGACCTCACGGTCTATCTGGAGAAGGCGATCGACCGGCCGCGGCACGTCGAGGTGCAGATCTTCGGCGACCGCGGCGGACAGGTCGTCGCGCTCGGCGAGCGGGAATGCTCGATCCAGCGCCGCCACCAGAAGATCGTCGAGGAGGCGCCCGCGGCCTCGATCGGCGAGGAAACGCGCCGGAAGATGGGGGAAGCCGCCGTCGCCGCGGGACGTGCGGTCGGATACGTCGGGGCCGGCACGGTCGAGTTCCTGGTCGATCGCGCGCAACGTTTCTATTTTCTCGAGATGAACACGCGGCTCCAGGTCGAGCATCCGATCACCGAGGAGACGCTGGGGATCGACCTCGTCGCCGCCCAGCTCGACGTGGCCGAGGGCGCGCCGCTTCCGGCGGCGTGGCGCGGCCGGTCGCCCCGGGGCCACGCGATCGAATGCCGCATCTACGCGGAGGACCCGGAGACGTATCTGCCGCGATCGGGCTCGGTGCTCGTCTACGAGGAGCCCGCGGGCCCCGGCGTTCGGGTCGATTCCGGCATCGAACGCGGGTCCCGCGTCGGAATCGATTACGACCCGATCCTCGCCAAGCTCGTGGTGCTCGCGGAGAACCGCGGCGCGGCGGTCGCGCGGATGCGACGCGCGCTCTCCGAATACGTGATCCTCGGCGTGACGACGAATCTGCCGCTTCTGCGCCGGGTCCTGGACGCCGAGGCGTTCGGCAGCGGGGAGACGGACACGGCCTTCCTCACCCGTCTTCCCGCGGCCGCACCGCGCCGGCCTCCCGCGGAGGCGATCATCGCCGCCGCCGCGGCCGCGCAGGGAACCGCGCCGGGCGCCTCTCGGGCGGCCGCGGGCGGTCCGTGGAGCGAAACGTCCGGCTGGAGGAACCGCTGAGCACCCGCACGATCGGCTGGCGGCACGATTCTTCCGTCGAGACGCTCGACGTGCCGGGCGGCGGCGAGATCGATTCCCGCGACGGGGAGATTCGGGCCATCACGGCGAACGGGCGCCGCACCGCGGTTCGGACCGCCCGGGAGGGAGACACCGTCTTCGTCTGGTGCGACGGCGATGCCTGGGAGTTCACGAGCGCGCCTTCGCCGGGGAAAGCCGCCCGCGGCGGCCGCGACGAGGCCGGCCTTCGGGCGCCGATGCCGGGCCGCATCGTGCGGCTCCTCGTTTCCGAAGGGGAGTCGGTCGCGCGCGGAACGACCCTGCTCGTGCTCGAAGCGATGAAAATGGAGCACGAGATCAAGGCGCCCCACGACGGGACCGTCGCCCGGCTCCCGTTTCGGGTCGGTGATCAGGTCGAAGCGGGCGCCGCGCTCGTCGAATTCGCGGGATAATCGCCCGCATGTCGGAGGACCTGCCCTACTCGGTCACGCGCCCGCGAGTTCCGCCGAGCGTGACCGTCTACGAAGTGGGCCCTCGGGACGGTCTTCAGAACGAGAAGGAGACCGTTCCGACGGCGGTCAAGATCGGATTCATCGAGAGGCTGGCCGACGCGGGGCTGACGGCCATCGAGATCACGTCGTTCGTGAAGCCGTCCGCGGTTCCTCAGCTCGCCGACGCCGCCGAGGTCGTGCGAGGGGTGCGCCGGAGGAGCGGCCTGAGGCTTCCCGTGCTCGTCCCCAACACGAAAGGGTTCGAGGCCGCGCGCGCCGTGGGCGTCCGCGAGGTGGCGGTCTTCACGGCCGCGTCCGAAACGTTCAACCGGCGGAACATCAACTGCGGCATCGAGGAATCGATCGAGCGATTCCGACCCGTCGTCGCCGCGGCCGCGGAGGACAGGATCCGGGTGCGCGCGTACATCTCCACCGCGTTCGGCTGCCCCTTCGAGGGAAAAATCGAGCCGGAGTCGGTGCGCGAGGTGGTCCACATGCTGCTCGATCTCGGGATCGAGGAGATCTCGATCGGGGACACGATCGGGGTGGCGACGCCGAACCAGGTCTACGACGTCGTCGAGACTCTCTATGCCTCCGGCGTCACCCGCGAGGTCCTGGCGCTCCACTTTCACGACACCCGCGGGACCGCGCTCGCCAACGTCTGCGCCGGGCTCGATTGCGGCGTGACGATCTTCGACGCTTCCGCCGGGGGGCTCGGGGGGTGTCCTTACGCGCCGGGGGCGACCGGGAACCTGGCGACCGAGGATCTGCTCTATCTGCTGGACGGATTGGGTGTTTCGACCGGCGTCTCCCTCTCGGGAGTCGTCGACGCGAGCCTGTACCTCGCCCGTGAAACCGGGCGACGTCCGCCGTCCCGATATCTCGCCGCGAGGCTCGGCGAGCCTCAGGGCTCCCTCCCCCCGTAGTGTCCCGGTCCCGGAAATAGCCTTATGGTCGTTCGGAGCGCCGCGGGGCGGGATGCAAGGCGGCGCGACACAGGCGATACCCGAGTATCGTCGAGGAGAGCCAACGCCGCAGATCGCTCCGCGCCGCCCGAACCCTTTGGGCGCCCGCACATTGCGGACGATCTCGGCGTTGCTCGCCGGGTCCGATCGCTTCGGCATCTGCCCCCTCCTCGCGCCTTGACCTCGTCCGAAGGCCGCGGGCGCGACCGTGAAGTTATTTCCGGGACGGGACACCGGAGGGGGCGGCGGCGGAAGCTTTCGATTGACACCGGGGAGCGGCGCGGGGTAAATTTTTTAATGACAGTGGTTTCCCATGTCGTGAGGGGTAATGGCTAAGTCGATTCTGCTGGCCGACGACTCGTTGACCATCCAGAAGGTCATCGAATTGACGTTCTCGGACACCGATTACGAGCTGACGACCGTCAGCAACGGCGCCGAAGCGCTCACCGCGCTCGAGCGCCACCGGCCCGACCTCGTGATGGCGGACGTGGTGATGCCCGGGAAGAACGGCTACGAGGTCTGCGAGGCCATCAAGTCGAACCCGGCCCTCGCCGACATCCCCGTGATCCTCCTTTCCGGAACTTTCGAGCCTTTCGACCGGGAACGCGCCGAGCGCGCCCGCGCCAACGCCATCGTCACGAAACCGTTCGATTCGAAGAATCTTCTCGTCCAGGTCGAGACGCTTCTCCACGGCCGCCGGCCCTCGCCGACGACCGTCGCGGTCCCGGCCGCGCCGGACGCGTCGCTCGAGACCCGTGCTTTTCCGACCGCAGAGCTCGCGCACTCCCGGTCGGACTCGGGTCTCGATTTCGCGGAATTCCCCTCGGAGAGCGCCTTCGAGTCGGCGCCCGGCCGGCAGGAAGAGGCCGGCCCGCTCGACGCCGGGCGGACGGGCGAGGCGACCCCCCTGGAGCCGCTGGCGTTTCCGTTGGACGACACGTCCCCCTTCGGCCGGTCCTCGGCCGCCCCGTCGCGCGACGAAGCCGCACGATCCGTCCCCGATCCGTTTTCCGAGGCGGACAACGTCTTCGAGTTCCCGGCCGTCGAGGCGGCTTCGGAACGGGAGACGGAGGCGCCGTCTCTCGAGGTCCCGTCTCCGTGGGCCGCCCGGACGGATCAGGAAGTCACCCAGGAGCTCGTGGCTTCCCGCCTCGAGCCGCCTCCGGAATTCCCCTCCGAGCCGGTCTTTCTGAATCGCGAACCGGAGCCCGAGATCGAGGCGCCTCCGGCGCCGTCGCCGCTCGACCGTTCGGTGGAGGAGGCGAGCGCTCTCGACGAGTCCCCGGCGGAAACCTCCGCGGCCGGCGCCGAGCGCGTAAAGCCGTCGCCGGCCGAGCTCGCTTCCGAGATCGAGGAGCTCGCGCAGGGCGCTTCGATCTCCGATCTGGCGAAGATGGTCAGCCGGATCGCCCCGGCGGCGTCGCTTTCCGACGAGGACGTCGAGAGGATTTCCCGCCGGGTCGTGGAGCGTCTCTCGGAGAAGATCCTCCGCGAGATCGCATGGGAAGTCGTGCCGGACCTCGCCGAGATCCTCGTCCGGCAGCGCCTGCGCGAGCTGGAAGCCGAGCCCTCGGGCGACTCCCGATAGAAATTCCGGTGGCTTCCCCGACCGGACTGCCCAAGACTTTCGACCCTTCTTCGTTCGAAGAGCGGCAATCGAGCCGGTGGGAAGCGGCGGGCGCCTTCCGGCCGGGCGGCCGCCCGGGCGATCCGAAGTTCTCGGTCGTCATCGCTCCGCCCAACGTCACGGGGAAGATCCACATCGGACACGCCCTCGAGAACTCGATCGTCGACGCCCTCGTGCGCTGGAAACGGATGCAGGGATTCCGCACGGTGTGGGTCCCGGGAACCGACCACGCCGGAATCGCGACCCAGATGGTCGTCGAACGGGCTCTCGCGCGGGAGGGGATCGACCGGAAGGCGATCGGCCGCGAGGCGTTCGTCGAGAAGGTGTGGGAGTGGAAGAAGGAATCGAAGGACTCGATCCGCCATCAGCTCGAGCGACTCGGCTGCTCGCTCGACTGGAGCCGGGAGCGGTTCACCCTCGACGAGGGGCTCTCCCGGGCGGTGCGGAAGGTCTTCGTCGACCTGCACCGGGACGGGCTCGTGTATCGCGGCCGCTACGTCGTGAACTGGTGCCCGAGGTGCGGCACCGCGGTCTCGGACCTCGAAGTGAACCACGTCGAGACTCCGGGGAAGCTCTACTTCATCAAGTACGACGTCGAGGGAGACGACGTCGGCGCGATCGTCGCGACCACCCGGCCGGAAACGCTCCTCGGCGACACGGCGCTCGCGATCGCGCCGAACGATCCCAGGACCCGTCGCCTCGTCGGGAAGACCGCCGTCCTCCCGATCCTCGGCCGCCGGCTGCCGGTCGTCGAGGACGAGTTCGTCGACCGCGAGTTCGGGTCGGGAATCGTGAAGGTCACCCCGGCCCACGACCCGAACGACTTCGCCGCCGCGTCGCGCCACGGTCTCCCCGCGCTGCTCGTGATCGGCCCGGACGGCCGGATGACCGAAGAGGCGGGGCCGTTCGCCGGTCTCGACCGGTTCGAGGCGCGCGCCCGGGTCCTCGAGCGTCTCTGGTCCGAGCAGAGGATCGTGGACGCGCGCGAGCACGTGCACGCCGTCGGCCACTGCCAGCGCTGCGACACGGTGATCGAGCCTTACCTCTCGAACCAGTGGTTCGTCCGCGTCGAGCCGCTCGCCGGGCCGGCGGTGGCCGCCGTGGAGAGCGGAGAGATCCGGTTCTTTCCGGAGCACTGGACGAAGACGTACTTCGAATGGATGCGGAACATCCACGACTGGTGCGTGTCCCGCCAGCTCTGGTGGGGTCATCGGATCCCCGCGTACTACTGCGCGCGCGACCACGTGACGGTCGCCGAGGAGCGCCCGGCGGCGTGCGCGACCTGCGGCCTCTCGGACCTCGTCCAGGACCCGGACGTCCTCGACACGTGGTTCTCTTCCCAGCTCTGGCCGTTTTCCGTCTTCGGCTGGCCCGAGCCGACCGACGACCTTCGCGAGTTCTACCCGACCGACGTGCTCGTCTCCGGTTTCGACATCCTGTTTTTCTGGGACGCGCGAATGATCATGGCGGGCCTCCGGCTGACCCGGACGCCGCCGTTTTCGATACTCCATCTCCACGGGCTCGTTCGAGACGAGAAGGGGGAGAAGATGTCGAAGACGCGCGGAAACGTGATCGACCCGCTCGACGTGATCGCCGAGTTCGGCGCGGACGCCGTGCGCTTCACGCTCCTCTCGCTCGCCTCGCCCGGCCGCGACCTCCCGCTCGCGCGGAGCCGGATGGCGGGCTCCCGCGCCTTCATGACGAAGGTCTGGAACGCCACCCGCTTCGTCCTGGCGCAGGAAGCGCCGGAGCCGGAGCCCGGCGGCGACGATCCCCGGGCGCTCCCGCTCCTCGACCGCGCGATCCTCTCCCGCCTGCACGAGACGATCGAGGCGGTCGGCCGCCAGCTCGGCGAGTTCCGGTTCGATCTGGCGGCGGCGAGCATCTACGAATTCGTCTGGCGCGACTTCTGCGACCGTTACCTCGAGATGGTCAAGCCGGTCCTGTCGGGCCGGACGGGCAGCGACGCGGAGCGGCGATCCGCGCGGCGCACCCTGCACGCCTGCCTGCGGGAAGTCCTCGCGCTCCTGCACCCGTTCGCGCCGTTCGTCACCGAGGAGATCTGGGCGGCGCTCGGCGGCGGGACGCTGCTCGCGATCTCGCCCTTTCCGAAGTACGACGCCGGCCTCGTCGCGCCCGAGGCGGACGCCGCGGTCCGCTCCTTCGCGGAGATCCTCACGCGCGTGCGGAATTTCCGCTCGGAACGCGGAGCTTCGCCGACCGAGCCGGTCGAGCTGCGGATCGCTCCCGATGCGCCGCACGCCGGAGCGCTGCGAGAGCTCGCGCCGGTGCTCGTCGCGCTGGGCCGCCTGTCGGCGCTCGAGTTCGAGGCCGCCGCGGCCGGCGACTCGCGCGACGTCGTCGAGGGGGTCGCCGTCGGCATCCGGTTCGCCCGCATCGAGGGCGCCGCCGACCGCGCGGGGATCGAGCGGGAGCTCGGGAAGCTCGACGACGAGATCCAGGTCCTCGCGACCCGGCTCCGGAATCCCGAGTACCTCGAGAAGGCGCCCGACGCGATCGTCCAGAAGTCGCGTCAGCGCCTCTTCGACATGGAAAAGCGCCGCGCCGCCCTCGCCGGGACGCCGCATTGATCGACGTCTTCGGGGACCCGTTCGATCCCACGGGCTATCGACGGCTCGCCAATTTCATTTTCTTCCCCTCCGTCGATTCGACGAACTCGGTCGGCCGCGGGCTGATCGACCACTCGTCGGCCGAAGAGTTCGCTCTCGCTCCGACGGTCGTCGCGGCCGCCGCCCAGACGGAGGGCCGCGGCCGCCGCGACCGGAGCTGGACGTCGCCGGAGGGCGGTCTCTACGCGACGTTCGTTTTCCGCGTTCCCGAAGGCGCGCGGCTCCCGCACCTCCCGCTCGCGGCGGGGGTCTGGGTCTCGGAAGCGCTCGCATCGGCGGCCGGAGTGGCGACGCGCCTGAAGTGGCCCAACGACGTCCTCGCCGGCCCCCGGAAGGTCGCGGGAATCCTGACGGAAGCCAAAACGCGCGGCGACGAGACGCACGTGGCGATCGGCATCGGCGTGAACGTCCGCGGCCCGGCGGACGCTTTCGGCGACGGCGCGACGAGCGCCGAGGCGGTCGCCGCCGGTCCTCCGTCGCTCTCGCGGGTGTTCGCCGAGATCTGCCGCGCGTGCGACCGGTTCCTCGAATCCCCGGGCGACGCGAGCGTCGTCGAGCGATGGCTCGAGCGTTCCCGGCACGAGGCGGGGGCGGAGATCCGCGTCACGCCGCCCGACGGAGGAGCTCCGGTCGTGGGCGGCTTCGCGGGGCTGACGGAGGACGGGTTCCTGCGGCTCTCGACCGGGAGCTCGGAAATCGTCGTGACGTCGGGAGAGGTCGGCTCCTGGTGAAGGCGCCGCTCCTCGTCGTCGACGTCGGCAACACCAACACGGTCCTCGGTCTGTACGACGGAAAGACCCTGGCCAGCGACTGGCGGCTCGCGACGCGCCGGGAAGCGACGGCCGACGAGATCGGCATCCTGCTCACGGGCCTCCTGGGGCCGTCCCCCCTCCCGTGGCGCGGGCGATCGTGGCGACCGTCGTCCCGTCCCTCCAGTTCCCCTGGAAGACCGCGTTCCGGAAGTATCTCCGGCTCGACGCGACCTTCGTGGAGCCCGGCATCCGGACCGGGATGCCGATTCTCTACGACAATCCGCAGGAGGTGGGCGCCGACCGGATCGTGAACGCCGTGGCGGCTTTCGAGAAGTACGGCGGCCCGTGCATCGTCGTCGACTTCGGGACCGCGACGACCTTCGACGTGGTCAACGCGGCGGGCGAATACGAGGGCGGCGTCATCACGCCCGGCGTCATGATCTCGGCGGAGGCGCTCTTTTCCCGCGCTGCGCGACTCTCGCGGGTCGAGATCCGCCGGCCGACCGCGGTCATCGGGAAGACGACGGCCGCCTCGATCCAGGCGGGCCTCTACTTCGGATATCTCGGGCTCGTCGAGGGACTGATCGACCGGATTTCCGCCGAGATGAAAGGAACGCCGAAGGTCGTGGCAACCGGCGGCCTCGCCGAGCTGCTCGGCCGCGCCTCGTCGAAGATCGAAACGATCGATCCGCATCTCACCCTGGACGGGCTCCGGATCCTCGACGAGAGGAATCGCCCCCGCCGCGGCTGACATGGCCGACGAGGCGCAGGGGCGCGAGTACTTCACGGCGATCGAGACGGAGTTCATCCGCCGGCGGGGAACTCCGTTCCTCCTCTCTCCGAAGGACTATGCGCTCGCCCGGCGGTGGTTCGATCTCGGCATCCCGGCGGCGGACGTCTGTCTCGGGATCGCCGAAGCCTTCGACCGGAGGGAGGAGCGCGGCGCCGCCGCGAAGGTGAACAGCCTTTCCTACTGCGAGGGCGCAGTGCTCGAGGCGTGGGAGCGCCGCGCTTCCGCGCGGGTGGGGCGGCCGGCGGCGGAGGGCGAGAGCGAGGTCGCGCCGCGGCTGGCGGAGCTCGTGAAATCGCTCGGCGCCGTGGATGCCCGCTTCTCCGAGGCCGTCGGGGCGGCGATTCGCGCCATCGAGCGCCTCTCCGCCGGGGACAAGTCTCCGGAACAGACGGAGAATTCGCTGTCCCGGATCGACCGGAAGCTCCTTCGGGAAATCGAGGAGAGTCTTCCCGCCCCCGAGCGCGAGGCGATCCGCGCGGAGGTGGACGGGCGGATCGCGCGCGACGCGGAGGGCATGGACGAGCGGGCTCTCCGACGGACACGGGACGTCCTCGCGCGCCAGCGCCTTCGGGCGCTCCACCGTCTCCCCCGGCTCTCGCTTCTCACGTGACGCGGGCGGTTCGGCTCCGGATCGAGCGGCTCGCGCCGACGGGCGAGGGGGTCGCGCACGAGTCGGGCAAGGTCGTTTTCGTCGACGGCGCCCTCCCGGAGGAGACCGTCGATGCCGAGGTCTACGAGGAGAAGGCGAAATACGCGCGCGCCGCCGCCGCCGGGATCCGGGAACCTTCGCCCGCGCGCCGCCCGATCGATGCGCATTCCGTCGCCTGCGGAGGGACCGACTGGGCGCACGTTCTTCCGGAGGACGCCCGGCGGTGGAAGCGGGAGCTGTTCCTCGAAACGATGCGGCGGCTCGGGAGAACGGACCCCTCGGAGTTCGGGGAGATTCCGATTTCCGCGTCGCCCCTGGAATACCGCCTCCGCAACCAGTTCCATGCGTCCCGCGGCGCGGTCGGCTTCTTCGCCCGGCGCTCTCATCGCATCGTGCCGCTCGCCGGTTGTGAAATCGTCTCCGCCGACACCCGGGAGAAGGCCGCGGCGTTCGCGGCGGGGGAGGGAACGGTCGAAACGCTGGAGACGGCCGAGGTCGGGAGCGCGCACCGCCTCGTGTGGCTCGCCGCGGGCGCCGGCTTTCCGGACTCTTCCGCCGCCCTGGACGTCGACGTCGGCGGAAGGCCATTCCGCGTATCGGCCGGTTCTTTCTTCCAGGTGAATCGTCACCGCCTGTCCCCCTTCTTCGACCTCGTCCGGGATCTCGCGGCCGCCGTCGCGCCGGCGCGGGCTCTCGACGCGTACGCGGGAGCGGGCCTCCTCTCGTGCGCCCTGGTCGAGGCCGGGGCGCGCGTCACCGCGGTCGAGAGGGCGCTTTCGTCGTCTTCCGATGCCGCGACGAACCGGGAACGTCTCGGGGCGGGAGGGCGGATCGATCTCCGGAGGAGCTCCGTCGAGGATTACGTGGCCGGGGGAGGCGAGATCCACGACGTCGTCGTCGCAGATCCGCCGCGCGGAGGCCTCGGGTCCTGCGCGGCGGCCGTCGCGGCCCTCGCGAGGCGGCGGCTAATATACGTCTCGTGCGAACCCGCCTCGCTCGCCCGCGATCTGGCGCCTCTCTCCGAGGCGGGGCTCGCGATCGCCGATGCCCGTCTCGAGGACTTCTTTCCGCTCACTCACCGCGTCGAGGCGATCGTCGTCTTCGACCGACGCTGAACCGTTCGAGGCGCCGGCCGGCGTCGCCTCGTCCCGCGATCGGGACGGCGCGAGCCGGGCGCTGAGTCGGCCCGGAGCTCTCCCGTGATCCGCCCCGTCGCCCGCCGCGGCCGCGCTCCCCTACTGGCGGGAGCGGCGCTCTTCGGAGCGGGAGTCTGGGCGGGAGGGTGGAGCGTCGAAGGGGGGCGGCTCGCGGCCGCCGCGGCCGTCCTTTACCTGGCCGCGGCGCTTCGGGGAGGCTCGCGCTCCCGCGCCTGGGCCGCGGCGTTCGCGTTGTGCGCGGGCTTTGCGGCCGGCCGCGGCCGCGTCGCGATCCCGGCGGAACGCGCCGCGACCGCCGGGGTCCGCCTCGATCCGGACCGTCCCGCCCGGCTCGTCGGAACGATGGAGGACTTCTGGACCGGGGACGAAGAACGCCGGTGGACACGCGTCCGGGGGGAAACGATTTCGCAGGGGGGATCGTCCCGGGATTTCCCCACGGAGGTGGACGTGCAGGCGTTCGGGAGCGCGCCGCTTCCCGGGATCCGCGGAGATCGCGTGGCGCTCACCCTGTCGATCGAGCCGCCGGAGGACTCCGCTTCGACGCGCGATCTCCCCACGCCGCAGCGGATCTGGCGCGGGACGCTCAAGAGCGGATGGCAGGCTCGCGTCCTGGGAACGACCCCGGCCGGGTTCGCGGCGAGGGGGAACGCCTTCCTCGCGCGGCGGCTGTTCGCCGCGCCGCTTCCGCGGCCGACGGTGCAGGAGCCCATCGCGGCGCTGCTCCTCGGGCGCACCGGCGATCTCGATCGCGAGGCCGCGGATTCGATCCGGCAGGGAGGCTTTTCGCACGTGCTTCTCGCGTCCGGGCTCCAGGTCGCGCTCTTTGCGGCGATGCTCGGCGGATTTCTCGGCGTCGCGAGGGTGCGGCGTCGTCGGCGGGACGCTCTCCTTCTCGCCGGGATCGCGGCGTTCGCCCTCGTGGCCGGCGGCGGCCCGTCCGTCGTGCGCGTGACCCTGACGCTCGCTCTCCTGCTCGCCGCCCGGCTCCTGGAGCTGCCGGTCACGGCGTTCCAGGCGATCGGAGCCTCCGCCCTGATCATCCTGGCCGTCCGCCCGGCCGAGCTCTGGCGGTTCGGATTCTGGGTGACGTACGCGGCCTCGCTGGCGATCGCGGGCCTCGCCTTTCCGATCGCGAGGAGGCTTCGCTTCCTTCCGCCCCGGGTCCGCATCGCGGTCGCCGTCACGGCGGCCGCGCAGGTCGGCGCCGCGCCCTTGATGCTCTGGCGATTCAACACGGCTTCCGCGGGGGCCTGGCTCGTCGCCCCCGCGGGGCTGCCGATCGCCGCGGCGCTGATGGTCCTCGGAGGCCTGGTTCTTGGCGCGGTGGCGGCCGGTATCCCCGCCACGTTGCCCGCCGCGGCGTTCGGCGGTCTGTTTCGGGCCGTGCTCTTCGTGGCGACGCGGCTGCGGGGCACGAGCCTCCACGCCGTCACGCCGCCGCTCGCCGCGATCGTCGGCCTGCTCGGGCTCGCCGCGCTCGCCGTCGCGGGCTCCGGTCGGCGGCGGGCGGCCGCCGCGGCCGCGTACGCGGCGCTCTTCGCGGCTCTCGCGATTCGCGGCCGGGCCGGTCCGGTCCCGCCGGCATTCTCGGTCGAGGCCCTCGACGTCGGGCAGGGGGACGCGATCCTGCTTCGGTCCGGCGATTCGGCGTTCCTCGTCGACGGGGGCGGAGGATTTTCCGGATCGGAGGACTTCGGTCGCGCGCGGCTCCTTCCGAAGCTCCTCGATCGCGGCGTGCGCTCCCTCGACGGCGTTCTGCTGTCGCATCCTCATCCGGATCACGGCGCGGGACTCTTCGACGTGCTGCGCGAGCTGCGGGTCCGCGCCTTCTTCCACGGAGACGGAGAGGACGCGGGAGAGCTCTTCGCGCGACTCGACGAAGAAGCGCGGGCCGACGGCGTGCCGCATCGGACGCTTCGGACGGGGGAGCGCGTGGCCTGGGCGGGAGGGGAGTTCCGCGTGCTCCGGTCGGGGGGTCGCCCGTTCAAGAAGGACCCGATCAACAACGAATCGGTCGTTCTCCTGTACGCGCGCGGGGGACGCCGGATCCTTTTGACCGGTGACGCCGGAGGGCCGGCCGAGGGCGAGATCCTCGCATCCCTTCCGGCGGCGGTCCGGGTCGACATCCTGAAGGTCGGGCATCACGGGAGCCGCACTTCTTCGCGGCCGGATTTCGTCGAGGCGTTCGCCCCGCGGGCGGCGCTCCTCTCGTGCGGGCGCCGGAACCGCTTCCATCACCCGGCGCCGGAAACGCTCGCGACTCTCCGGCGCCTCGGCATTCCCGTCTTCCGCACGGACGTTCGCTCGGACGTCGGCTTCCTCGTCACGCCGGCGCACCTGTTCGTGCGCGAGCGAGGGAGGCCTTGACGACGCGAGGCATCGTTCTGGTGCTCGGCCCGACGGCGACCGGAAAGAGCGATCTCGCCGCCCGGATCGCGCGCCGCGCCGGCGGCGAGATCGTTTCGGCGGATGCCTTCGCGGTGTATCGCGGCCTCGACATCGGGACGGCGAAGCCTCCGGCGGCGATTCGCGCCGAGATCCCGCACCATCTGGTCGACGTCGCCGATCCGACCGAACCGTTCTCGGCGGGACGGTGGGCCGCCGGGGCGCGAGAGGCGATCGAGGCCATCGAGAGGCGCGGGCGGCTTCCCGTCATCGTGGGCGGATCGCATTTCTACGTGCGCGCGCTCCTCGCGGGCCTTCCGGGAGAGGCGGTCGCTTCTCCGGCTCTCCGGCGCCACCTCGCGGAAGGATGGAGCGCGGAGGGGCGCGCCCGGCGAAAGCGAATGCTCGACCTGCTCGATCCCGCTTACGGAGAGCGGGTGCCGGCGGCCGACACGGCGCGCCTCGGGCGCGCCCTCGAGATCGTTCTCGCGACCGGCCGGCGCGTGAGCGAGCGCGTCCCGGGAAGGTCGGGGATTCCCGGGCGGCGGCTGCTGCGGCTCGCGCTTCTGTTTCCGAAGGAAGATCTCTATACTCGCATTTCGAGGAGAGTGCGCGAGATGTGGACGTCCGGTTGGCCTGCCGAAGTGGAGAGCCTGCTGGGCGCCGGCGTTCCCCCCGACGCCCCCGCCTTCCGCGCGATCGGATACGCGGAGCTCGTCCGCCGCGCCGCCGGCGAGATTTCCGCCGACGAGGCGTTCGCGCGCACGGTTTCGCGCACGCGCGCCCTCGCGAAGCGGCAGCGCACCTGGCTCGCCTCGGAGCCCGATCTCGTCACGCTGGAATTCGACGCGGCCCTCCGACGCGCCGCCGCTTTTGCGGAGGGGGCGCCGTGAACAAGGCGCCGATCAACGTCCAGGACTCGTTCTTCTTCTCGCTCCGGCACGAGGAGATCCCGATCGAGGTGCGTCTCGTCAACGGCGAAACCCGCATCGGGCGCCTCAAGCGGTTCGACAAGTTCGCGATCGTGGTGGAAGTCTCCGGGGTCGAGGAAATGATCTACAAGCATGCGATCGCGTCGATCCGCGCCGAACGCCCCGTCGGACACACTCCCGCGCCGCCGACGCCGTGACCCGAAAGAGCGGCCGCCTCCTGCTGGCCGCCCTGCTCGCGGCCGGTTGCCGGACCGCCGTTCCCGCCCCGCGGATCCCGGGCTATCTCCTCGACCCCCGGACGGGACTGGCGGGACCCTTCGCGGCGGGAATCGGCGAAGGATGGGAGCGGATCGGCCAGAAGCAGTTCGTGGAGGCCCTTCGGGCCTTCGATGCGGCGCCGGGGCCGGCCGGGGCGGTCGGCCGCATCCAGGCGCTGCTCGAGCTCGGCCGGCTGGAAGACGCGCGCCGGGGTTGCGGCGCGGCGTTCGCGAAGGGGATTCAGACGGCGGCGATCCTCGCGGCCTGCGGAGAGACGGCGGGAAGGCTCGAGCGGTGGCCGGAAGCCTATGATCTGTTCGAGGCGGCTCTCCTGCGGGCTCCCGGGAACGCGGGCCTCGTCGAGCGCAAGCAGGCGACGGAGGCGAAAGCCGTTCGCGCGCTCGTCGAAAAGGCCGCGGGGGAGCTGAAGACGGAAACCGCGGAAGCCCGCGCCGACGCGGAGCGGGCGCTCTCGATCGCGCCTGCCGACCTGGACGCCTTGAAGATCGCCGGCCGCGCCGCGGCCGCGTCCGGGGATGAAGCGGAAGGGTTCAGCCGGCTCTCGGAGGCATGGCGCCGCGATCCGTCCGACGCGGCGACGGGGGAGCAGGCGGGAGACCTCGCCCGGAAGATCGGCCGGGGGGACCTCGCGTTCGAGATCTTTTCGGCCCTCGCGCGGAACGATCCGCGCTTTCGCGCCCGCGCGCAGGAGAGTCAGGAGGATTTCGTCATTTCCAACTGGCCGGCCCGGGAGAGGACGACCGCCCACGCTTCCCGGCTGACGCGCGCCGGGGCGGTGACGCTGCTGTGGCGGCTCCTTCCGCAGATCCGGACGGCCCCGTCGGCCGATCCGGTTCCGGTCGCGTCCGATATCCTCGCCCGGACCGACCAGCGGATGCTCTCGCGCGGGCTCCAGCTCGGGCTGCTCGGCGTCGACACGGCGACTCACCGGGCGCGTCCGGACGCGTTCCTGACGCGGGGCGAGGCCGCCCGCATCCTGCTTCGGGCCGGGGCGCTGACCGGCGCCCCCGGCGCGGCGGCCTGCGCGAAGCCGGAAAAGAAGAGCCCTGCCGCTCTCGCCGCGGCGTGCGGGCTGCTGCCGGCGGCGCGGACAACGGGAGTCTCCGGGGCGGAATTCCGGCGCGCGATCGCGTTCCTGCAGGAGCCGGGGATCGCGGGAAGGGCGGCGCGATGAAGACCTCGCATCTCCGGGGCCCGTGGACGATTCCGAATCTGATCACGCTGCTGCGCCTCGCGGTCCTTCCCGTCTTCCTCTACTCGATCGCGTCGGAGCGGCCGGTCGCGGCGCTGGCGCTCTTCGTCGTCGCGGGAATCTCCGATGGCCTGGACGGGTATCTGGCGCGCGCCCTGCATATGCAGTCCGCGGTCGGGGCCGTGCTCGACCCCATCGCGGACAAGCTGCTGATGATCTCGTCCTACATCATGCTTTCGATCCCCACCTACCGCGCGCGCATTCACATTCCGGAGGCGCTCACGTTCCTGGTCATCTCCCGCGACGTCCTGATGATGGTCGTGGCGCTCGTGATCATCCTCACGACGGGCATGAAGGATTTCCCCGCGACCTTCCTCGGAAAGACGAACACGGTCATCCAGATTCTGACCGTCCTCGCGGTCCTTTGCGCCGACGTCTGGCCTCTTCCGATGCCGTTCGTCTGGGTGCCGTTCGGCGCGGTGGCGGCGGCGACGGTCGTCTCCGGGTTCCAGTACGTCTGGCTCGTTTCCCGCCGGGTCGCGGAGCAGGAGAGCGCGCAGCGGTCCCGATGACCGATCTCCGGCTGTACACCCGCCGCGAGTGCCACCTGTGCGACACGATGAAGTCGGCGGTCGAACGGGAGGCGCGGGGGTATCCTGTGACGATGACGGTCGTGGACGTCGATTCCGCGAGCGACCTGGCCCGGGAGTTCGGCCCCGACGTCCCCGTGCTCTTCGTCTCCGGGAAAAAATTCGCCAAACACCGGCTCGAGCCGGGACGGCTGCGGGAAAAGCTCCGGCGGGAGCTGGCCGCGGCCGAAACGGCGGGAGGAGAGAGGGCATGAACCGGATCGCCGTCTTCGCGATCGCCGCCGGATGGGCGGCGACATCCGCCGCCTACGACTGGACGCAGTTCAACGGCGACTCGGCGCACGGCGGAAACGACACGCGCGAGACCGTGATCGACGCCTCGAAGGTCGGCGGTCTCGTCTCGATCTTCCAGGCGACGCTGCCGGCCGTCTCCGACGGCGCTCCGCTCGTCGTCCAGCGCGTCGGCACGCCGTCCGGGCCGCGCGATCTGCTCTTCGCGACGACGCGGGCGGGCGACCTCCTCGCGCTGGACGCGCACACCGGCGCCTCCGTATGGTCGCATTCGAATCCGGCGGGATCGTGCCGGATCAACAACGGCGCCAACGTCTGCTACACGACGTCCTCGCCGGTCGTTTCTCCGGACCGCGTCTTCGTCTTCGCCTACGGGCTCGACGGAAAGGTGCACCGCTACCGAACCGGCGACGGGACGGAGGTCACGGGCTCCGGATGGCCGCAGACGGCGACGATCAAACCCTTCGACGAGAAGGGCTCGTCGGCCCTGTCCGTCGCGCTCAACGCGCTGGGCAACCCGTTCCTCTACGTCTGCAACGGCGGCTATCCGGGGGATCGCGGCGACTACCAGGGACACGTGACGGCCATCAATCTCTCGACGCAGACGCAGGCCGTCTTCAACGCCGCGTGCAGCGGCCAGACCGCGCATTTCGCCGAGAAGCCCGGCAGTCCCGACTGCGCGCACGTCCAGACGGCGATCTGGGCCCGGAGCGGCACCGTCTACGATTCCGTGACGAACCGGCTCTTCGTCGCGACGGGCAACGGGGACTACGACGGATCGGCCGCGTGGGGAGACTCCGTGCTCGCGATCCATCCGGCCGGGATCGGAAGCAGCGGCAAGCCGCTGGACAGCTACACGCCCGCGAACTACCAGCAGCTGCAGAACGCCGACCTGGACCTGGGGAGCACCGTCATCGCGATCCTTCCCGCGCCCGGGTACACGGGGCGGCTGGGCCTGCAGTCGGGGAAGGACGGGATTCTCCGCCTCCTGCGTCTCGACGACCTGAGCGGCCACGGCGCTCCCGGATTCACCGGCGGCGCCGTTCAGATGCTGCCCGTTCCCCAGGGAGGCGCGGTCTTCAGCGCTCCGGCGGTCTGGGTGAATCCGGTGGATGGCGCGACGTGGGTGTTCGTCGGAAACGGCGCGGGGCTGTCGGGGCTCGAGCTGTCGGCATCCGGGGCGAACGCTTCGCTGTCGCCGGTGTGGACGCTCTCGACGGCGGCGTTCTCGCCGCTCGTCGCCAACGGCGTTCTGTTCGCGGCGGGCGGCGGTTCGCTCCGCGCCCTGGCGCCGACGACCGGCGCGACGCTCTGGTCCACGACTTCCATCGGCGCGATCCACTGGGAGAGCCCGGTCGTCGCCAACGGCGTCCTCTATCTCGCCGACGAGTCGGGCCATCTGAGCGCCTGGGCGCCGGCGCTCTTTCCGGTGCGGCCCGAAACGGACGCCGAGGCCGTCGCCGGAAGCCGCTCCAACGCGAACGGCCTGATCGAGCCGGGCGAGACCGTCGAGCTCGCCCCGTTCTGGACGAACGAGCGGACGTCGGCGGAGGCGCTCACGGGCACGCTGACCGGATTCACGGGCCCCGGCCTCGCGTCGTACTCGATCGGGGACTCCTCGGCGGACTACGGCACGATCGCGGCGGGCGCGACGGGGACCTGCCGGGGCTCGACGGCGGGATGCTACCGGATCGCGATTTCGAATCCCGCCGCCCGGCCGGCCGCGCACTGGGACGCGACGGCGACCGAGACGCTCTCGAGCGGCGGGATCCGGAAGTGGACCGTCCATGTCGGCGGAAGTTTTTCCGACGTCCCGGCGAGCGATTTGTTCTTCGCGCCGGTCGAAACCCTGTTCCACAGGGGCGTGACGCTGGGTTGCGGCGGTGGGGCGTACTGTCCTTCCCAGAACGTGTCGCGCGGCCAGATCGCCGCGTTCATCGCGCGCTCGGCGCTCGGCAGCGACGCCGCCGTCCCCGCGGCGGGAAGCGTCGCGGGGTTAGGCGCGTACGCCTGCCGCGCGGGAGGCGTCTCGCTGTTTTCGGACGTCCCTCCGGCTTCGCAGTTCTGCGCGCAGATCCACTGGCTCGCCGCCGGTGGGCGCTCTTTCTCCTGCTCCGATCAGGGGGTCTCCTTCGCCTCGACCTGGTGTCCCTCGGCGGCCCTCACGCGCGGAGAGCTCGCCGCGATCCTGGCGCGCGATCTGGCCGGCGCCGACTCCGCGGTGCCGTCAAAGCTTCCCGATGCCGGTAACGGACGCGCCTACGACTGCACGGACGGGAAGGCGAACGCGTTCAGCGACGTGGCCGACACCAGCCCCTTCTGTCGTTTCGTGTATTACATCTGGTCGCGCGGCGTCATCGACGGTTTCGGGGACGGGACGTACCGTCCGGGCAGCTCCGTGGCGCGCGATCAGATGGCGAAGTTCCTCGTCAACGCCTACGGGTTGACGCTCGACTGACCGGGCGCGGCTTCGGCGTGGGGCTTCCAGACGACGCCCCACTTCTCCTCGAAGAGGCGCCGGTTGCGCTCGAACAGGGCACGGTACTCGGCCTCGGGCAGCTTCGCAAAGCTCGCCTTCATCCAGTGGTGAACGAAGGAGTCGCGTGCGCAGACGATCTCGAATCCCGCGGCGCGGACGCGGTGGGCGTAGTCGTCGTCCTCGAACATGCCGGCTCCGAAGCGTTCGTCGAGCGGGCCGACGGTCTCGAACACCTCGCGGCGGAAAGCGACGCAGAACATCGCGAGCATCGGAATCGTGAAAGTGACGCCGTCGTTCCGGCGGACGAAGTCCGCCGCCCAGCCCGGCATATCGTCGATCGTCGCGTATCCGGCCTCCACGCGCGCCTCATTGCCGATCGCGTTCGTGCTCGGGCCGATCATTCCCACGGACGGCTTCGCGGCGAGATGACGCACGAGCGCGCCGATCCACCCGCGGGTCACGACCGTGTCGTTGTTCAGGAGGACGAGATAACGGCCGTCGGCGACCCCGAGCCCCTGGTTGTTCGCCGCGGCGAATCCGCGGTTGACGTCGTTGAAGACGGCCGTGATCTCCCCGCGGCCGGCGCGCTCGCGGAGATCGTCGGGCGTTCCGTCGGTCGACGCGTTGTCGACGACGATCACCTGCAGGTTCGGCCAGGCCCCGACGTCGCGCACGCTGTCGAGGCAGGCGCGGGTCATTTCGCGGTTGCCGTAGGTGACGACGACGACGGACACGCGCGGGAACGACGCTTCGATCGCGGGAGCGAGGGTCTCGTGACGGCGCTCCCAGGTGTTTCGCTGCGCGAAGGCGCGCCGGGTCTCTCCCGCGGAGCGGTCCTCGGCCAGCGCCGCCCGTATCTCGCGCTCGAAGGTCTCGGGGTCCGACGCGAATCGGACGAGTGAGTCGAATTCGCGGAGCTCCGGCAGCTCCACGGAAACGAGCGGCTTCCCGGCCGCGAAGGTCTCGTAGGCCTTGACGGGGTTGGTCGCCTCCGTGAGGGGCGTTCGCCGGAAGGGGATCATGGCGACGTCGAACGTCCCGAGCCATCCGGGGATCTCGGCGTAGGGCCGCTCCCCGATCAGGCGAACGTTCGGAAGGCGGGAAAGCTCGCGCACGTCCGCGCCGTACGTCGATCCGACGAGCACGAAATCGAGATCCGCACAGCGCCGCGCCAGAGCGGCGACGAGCGGCACGTCGAACCAGTCGGCGATTGCGCCGTAGTACCCGACGACCCGACGGGGGTGGCGGACTTCGGGGGCCGTCGCGAAGTGCTCGTAGTCGCAGGCGTTCCTCACCATCAGGACGCGGGGATTCGCCGCGCGGGCCCGCTTCTCGAGGAGGGACGACGACACGGCGACGAGGTCCGCCCGGGCGAGCAGTTCTTCCTCGTGATCGATCATTCCCGTCGCGTTCGTCGAAAATCCCGTGTGGAGGTCCATGCAGTCGTAGACGACGGGCCAGGAGAATTCCCGCCGGGCGCGGAGCGCGACGGGCGACCAGAACGGGAGCTGGACGATCGCGGCGGCGGTGCCGATCGCCGCATCGCGCCGCAGCGCGTCGAGGGAAAAGAAGAGGAGGTCGGCAGCGGACGCTCCGAGGCTGCTCCGGTACACGTTCATTCCCGGGCCGAAGAGCGTCACCTCGAACACGTTCGGTGCCCGTTCGGCGACTTCCCAGAGAGGGCCTGCCTGGCGGAACTTCTGGGAGACGTAGAAGACGCGGTGGCCGGCGGCGGCGAAGCGCGAGAGGAGCTGCTGCGGGCGCTGGAACCGGAATCCCCATTCGATGATCGAAAAGCAGACGATGTCCCACCGCCCGGCGGCGGACGGCGGCACCTCCGCCTCGGCGGGGGGCGGAACGGAACCGTCGGCGGACGGCGGCGCCGCCGGAGCCGGGGAAGCGGAAGCGGCGAGGCGAAGGATCTCGCGAAGGCGCCAGTATCCCGTCGCCATCCGCCACAGCCGCGAGCCCCGGATTCTCTGCAGCTCGCTCCGGGCGTCCGCCAGGGCGGTGAAGGCCTGCACGAGACCCCGCTCGTTCGCGGCGGAGTGCCGGGAGGCCGCGGCGGCGCGCCGCCGGAGATCCTCGATGCTCCGATGGGCTTCCGTGAGCGCGGCGAGGAGCGCATCGCGCTCGGCGGCGAGGCGACGGCACTCTTCGGCCAGGCCCGCGGTCTCGCCTCGACGCGGTTCTTCGCGATCCGGAGCCGATGTGGGGTCGTCCGACGGATTCATGGTCGACGTTCCGCCGCGAAAATACCATGGGGATTCGAGAAGCCCGTCGACCGGCGGAGGCCGCGGGGCGTCGGTCGGCGTCCGGCGAGCGGTGCGCGGTCCGGTCCGCCGGGCATCGGAAGATGTCTGATAGATTTCGCCGCAGTGAGATTCGCATCCCCACGAGATCGGGGCGTTCTCCCCTGGAAACTCGTTCTGCTCCTCGCCTTCGGCTGCGGCACCGCTTGCTCGCGGAGCGGGCCCCCGGCGAAGAAACTGCGGCGATTGCCGATCGCGGGAGCGGATGCGATCGGCATCGCTTCGGAATCGCGGCCCGGGCGTCTTCTCTACGCGGGGCAACGGCTCGTCTGGACGATACCGTTTTCGAGCGAGGCGACCCTGCGGGTCGGCATCGGACGCCTTCCCTCCTCTTCTCCGGCGGTTCGAATTCGCGCCCGACGCTCGCCTCCGGGAGGCCGCGCGGCGACCCTGGCCGCCGTCGTCGTGGGACCGGAGCAAAGGTCCTGGCGGAGCTGGAACATTCCCTGGGCTCCGCATCGAGGGCCGATGAACCTGGAAATCGACGTCGAGCGCGCGGTCGGCTCTCCCGGCGCGGGCGGCGCCGCGGCGGGGCTCGTCGCGGAGCCGCTCCTGATTCCCTCCGGGGAGCGCAACACCGGAAGAAACATGGTCGTCTTCCTCGTCGACACCCTCCGGCCGGATCGTCTCGGCTGCTACGGCGATGCCGGGGCCCGTACACCGGCGTTCGACGATCTCGCCCGGGAGGGGACGCGCGTCGTCCGGGCCCTTTCGACCGCGGACTGGACGCTTCCCGCCCACGCTTCGCTCTTCACTTCGACCAACGTTTCGACTCACGGCGTCGGCAGCATCCGGCCCCGGCTGGGAAAGGACCTGCCGACGCTCGCCGAGAGCCTCCAGCGCGACGGCTACCGGACGCTCGCGGTGACCAATGGCGGCTTCCTCGATCCGCAGTTCGGCTTCACCCGGGGTTTCCAGAGGTATTTCACTCTGAATCTCGAACGGGAGTCGATCGAGAGCGCGGTTCGCCGGGCCGTGAGTATCGTCGCCGCCGAAAGGGGCGCGCCCTTCTTCCTCTTCTTCCACACCTACGAGGTCCACGACTACTTCAGCCACCACGAAGGCGAGGACGGGACGACGGCATCGCGGCGCCGCAATTACGACGCGCGGGTGACTCGGACCGACGCGGCGTTCGCGGCCTTCCGCGCCGAGATCCGGCGGCTGGGCCTCCACGATTCGACCGCGATCCTCCTGACCTCGGACCACGGGGAAATCCTCGACGACGGGCACCCCTCCGAGACGGCGCAGCGGTTCGGGCACACGAGCCCCTACCTCCACGACAACGAGACGCGAATCCCGATGATCCTCTTCGATCCCCGCCATCCCCGGCCCGCCGTGCTCGATCGACCGATCTCGATCATCGACGTCGCGCCCACGGTGCGGTCCCTCCTCGGCGTCGGCGTCCGTTCCGAATTTCGCGGCCTCGACTTCTCCGGAGACGGTGGGGCGCGGATTCCCACGGACCGGCTCCGAGTGACGGAAGAGCCCTTCACGCAGAGCCTCGCCCTCGAGCGCGGCGGCAAAAAGCTCATCGTTCGGCCCGCGCGATCGTCCCTTCGGGCGATGTGGACCCCGTGGAATCTCTCCTTCGGTCCTCTCGACCCGCTGTCGGCATACGACCTGCGTTCCGATCCCCGCGAGAACGCCGATCTGATCCCCGGTCCGAGGATCTCGGAGTTCGACGGCCTGTTCGCCGAGGCGTCCCGCTCGGTCGCCGACCGTTTCCCCGGCTCGGTCGTGATCCGGCTTCCGCCCTCCGATCGACCCGTCTCGATCTTGGCGCAGTTCGACGGCGGTTTCCGGCACTGGCAGTTCTTCTCGGGCGGCGAGCCCTCCCGCATCTCGGTCACCGAGAAGGATCGCGAGCTCTCGGCGACGGTGCCGCCGTGTGCGGGACCGGGGTGGCTGATTCTCGAGCCGCGGCGCCGGCGAGACGGTTTCGTGTGCTCGTTGCGGAGCCGGTCGCCGGTCGTCCTGGGAAACGGCGAGACCGCGGCCGCCGGCGAGACGAGCCGCACGTGGGACGCCATGCTCGAAACGCGTCTTTCCCAGGATCGGGACGCGATTCTCCTGTGTGCCTCCAGACTCGACCCGCTGCCGGGCGATCGCGAAAGCGCGAAGGCGCTCCCCGCCGAGAACGTGGCGAAGCTGAGGGCGCTGGGCTATCTGAATTTCCGGACCGGGGATTCGGCGGATCGGGCCGAACCGCTCCCCGGCGTGGGGAGCGGCACGATTCGGGTACGCTGGGAACCGGAAGCTTCCCGGTGAGGTCGCTCGATCGGCCGCTGCTTGCGGCGGCGCTCGTCGCGATGCTCTCCGCGGCGAGGTGCGGCCCGACCCGAGGCGGCGACGAGATCCTTCCGGCGGTTCCGTCGCCGATTCCCGGGGTCCGGACGGAGCGCCCGTCGCCGAAGATTCACGACCTCTTTCCTTCCAATGCCTACGCCGGCGTTCCGTTTTCGGTTCGTTTCGACGGCCTCTCGGTCCTCGGCGTGGCCGGCGAGGGGTTCTCGCCCGACTCGACGGTCTATTTCGGCGAAGAGCCTCTGATGACGTTATTCAACGCCTCCGACGCCGTGACCGCGACCCTGCCGGGGGCCCTCCTCTTTCGGCCGGGCGTGATACCGATCACGGTTCGCGACGGAGCCGGCAATCGCTCGGCGCCTGCCGAGTTCCGGATTCTTCCTCCCCGTCCCGCCGGGGCCTGCCCGCTGATCCGACATCTCTATCCTTCGTCGACCGAGTCGGGACACGGTTTTTCGCTTCGCGCGGACGGCGACTCGAATCTCGGCGTCGCGGGCCAGAATTTCGGTCCGCGATCGGTGATCTCCCTCGGCGGGCACGATCTGGAGACGGTCTACCAGGGCCCAGGCTCGCTCATCGCGCTCGTTCCCCCCGAGGCGCTGGCGAAACCGAGGCGGATCTCCGTCGTCGTGACGGAGACGGGGTGTCCGCCCTCCCGTTCTCCCGAGGACCTGACCGTCCGGTGAGCGCGGCTGCGCGTCCGCTCGTCGGGCCTTCCCGCGCCGGTCGGCGGGCCGCCGCGACTCTGGCGATCCTGTTCTTCGCCTTCCAGACGGGGGTCTGGTTCTGGCAGCTCCGGCGGACCGCGCGGCGCATCGACTGGGAAGTGGATCTGGCGCCGCCGATCCCGCTCGAGGCGCGGCGGATCGCCGACGCCGTCGGAACGGAGGCGGGGCCGATTCTCTGCATCACGAGCCGTCCGACGTCGATCTCCTTTCTGACGTGGCAGCGGCTCCTGTATCCGCTCCGGGTGATCGACGTCGCGCCCGCGGCCGCGATCCTGGCGATGGCGTCGCCCGCTCCGCCGGCAAGGCGGCGTTTCGCTCTCTCCTTCGGGTATGACGCTTCGCCGCTGGACCCGGGGTTCCGTCGGCGGATCTGGATCGCCCCCGACGTCCTCCTGGGCGAATGGCCGCGCTGAGCGTCGTCGGACGCCTGGTCCTCGTCGTCGCCGGGTACGTCGCCTGCGGCGAGCTCGTCCTGAGGCGGCGCTCGCGCTCGATCTTCGACGCCAACGAAGCGCTCTGGGCCGGCGCCGGGGCCTTTGCCGCGGCCTTCGTGCTGTTTTCGATGATGGGCCGGCCGATCATGACCGGAGTCTGGGTCGTCATCGGCGCGGCGATCCTCGCGGCCACCCTCGGGCGGATCCGGGGAAGGCTCGCGGGTTCCGGCGATCCGGATCCCGCTGGAACGGCGTCGCGGCGCGGCCCCGCGATTCTCGCGGCGGCTCTCTGCGCTCTCGCGGCGGCCGGATTCGTCTGGCTCAACGGTCACTTCGGCTACGTCACCGACGGCTTCACCATCTACGTGTCCCGGGCCCTGTCGATTCATTTCGACGGGCGGCTTCTTCCGATGACCGAGTCTCCCGCGTTCTTTTCACGCTTTGGGAACTACCCTCCTCTGGTCTCGTTGACGGAAGCGCTGGTGGCCGGGCCGGGAAATCCCTTCGCCTTCGCGGCGGCGAAGCTCATCTTTCCCGTGTTCTTCGGATCGCTCCTCGTGGGCACGTATGGTCTCGCCCGCCGTGTGATCGATTCCGGCCGGGCGGTCTGGGCGCCGGCGATCGTGGCGTTGATGCCCGCGGTCTCCACCGACTGGAACGTCGGAGGGTTTGCCGACCTGCCGATGGCGGCGGCCGTCGTGGCGACGGTGTCCGCGTGGAGCGCCGGGGAGGGAAGAGCGCGGGGCGTTTCCCCGAGGGTCGCCTGGCTCGCCGGAGCGATCCTGATGATCAAGCCGGAGGGGGCCGTCATGGTCGCGATCATGACTCTGGCCGCCCTGCTCTCGGGCGCTTTGCGGGCCCCCCGACGGACGGTGCTTGCCGCTTCGATCCTGTCGGGCGAGCTGTTGGTCCGCGCCCTGTTACGGCGGCGCTTCGGATTTTCCCAGGGGCAGTACGGCCCGATCGATCCCCGACACCTTGCGATTGCCGCCCATCGGGTCATGGACGTCGTCGGCGGATGCGCGGCCGAGGCGTTTTCGCTGAGGCACTGGGGAATCCTCTGGTGGGTCGTCGCGGCGTCCTGCGCGGTCTTCGCGGCGCGCCGGGAAGATCCGGCGGCGCCGCTTGCCCTGCTCGTGGCCCTCTCCGGAGCAACGTTCGCTTCGGTCTTCTTCTTCTCCAACTGGGGCGTGCCGGGAGCCGGAGTCTACGCGGAACAGTCTCTCGGCACGCACATCGCGCTCGCCTATTCCCGGCTCCTCGAGCACATCGTCGGACCGGCGGCGGTCGTGGTCGTCGCCGCGTATTCCTGGCTGGCGCGGGGCGGATTCTCCCTGCGGTTCGCCGGTTCGATCGAGCCTCGTGAGGCGAAATTCATGGGGAAAGTTGCCTTCCCGCGACCGACGGAATACATTGCCCGAGCGTTGCCGCACACTCCTCGAGACGCGCCGAAAACGCGCCGCCGCGCGCCGGCCCTGCTCCTATCGGGCGTCACGCTTGTGTATCTCGCCTTCTCACCCTGGCGGATCGACGACCGGGGCTACAACGGACAGGACTTCCGCGCGGCGGACGCCGGGATCCGCTCGGTCACGGGTTTCCTGACCGGCCGCGGGTGGAGCCCGCCGGCGACCTGGTCCCGTCACGGCATCGTCGGATACGCTTCCCACGTCCCGTTCGTCCTCGCCGGCCGATGGCTCTTCGGGACGGGCACACCGGGCGCCCGCTCGGTGGCGTCGCTCGAGCCTCTCCTCGAAACCATCGTTCTCCTCGGAATCCTGCTCGCCTGGACCCGGCGCCTCGGGACACCCGCGCGGGCTCTCGCGGTCACGCTCGGCGCGGCGTTCACAACCATGCTGTGGCCCTACGCCTACATCGGTCTCGAGACGACCCAGTCTCTCGCGCTGCTGGCCGCCGGCTATCTCGCGCTCGCTTCGCCGCCGCCGTTCTCCCGCCGGCGGACCGCCGGGTTCGCCGCGGCGGCCGTCCTCGCGGTCTGCGCGAAATCGACCGGAATCTTCCTCGTTCCGGCGGTGGCGTTTCTCGGCATCGAGTTCCTGGGGGGGCGAACCGCGGAAGAGCGATCCCGAAAGGCTCGCCCCGGAATCCTGGTCGCGGTTTTCGCCGCGCTTCTCGTCTTCCTGGGGAACGCCTGGACGCGCGAACTCTTCTGGCGACGCTTCGGGGGCTCGTGGAGCGGCCTCCGGCACGCGCTCATTCACGACCCGTTCCTGTTTTTCGCTCATGCCGTTTCTCTCGTCGCCTCGCCGAACAAGGGGCTCGTGTTCTATGCGCCGCTCGCCATCCTCGGCCTCTTCGGAGTGCGGCGGGTCATCGCCGGTCGGCCCCGCGTCGGGATCTTCGTCGCGCTGACGTTCGGCGGACTCGTCGCTGGCTTCTCTCTGCTGAAGATCTGGGCCGACGAGACATGGGGTCCGCGATATCTCCATACCGCGGTGGTTCCGCTGTTGTTGTGCCTCGCCGTTCCGGGCGGCGACGCTGCGCGGGTCGCTCGCCGTCTCCTCGCGGGGTGTGCCGCGATGCTCGGCGGAGCGGTGTCGCTTCTCGGAGTGCTGTTCGTCTACGGGGGCCCGTACGACGCGGCGAGGATCGCGGGCCAGAACACGCTGGAAGCGATCCAGGGCGACGTCGTCTGGAATCCGATCCGGTTCGCGCTGAGGATCCTCGGGACGGCGTTGCATCCGGCGGGCTCCCATCTCTGGGTGGCGGCTCACTACTGGTGGTTCGTCCGGCCCGCCGGCGCCCCTCCGGAAGCCGTCATCGACCTCGCGAAGTATGCGCATTTCCAGTCGGTGCTGCTCGCGGACGCGACGCCGCCGGGCGTCCGGGCGGCGCTCTCGGCGTGCGCGATCGGCGGCGCGATCCTGATCGCGCGGGCGATCCGGGAGACTCGAAAGGAGAGCCGCGCGGAGCGGTCTCCGGCGGAAGCGAGAGCGGGCGACGCATGATCGGACGACGCCGGGCGCGAGAGCGTCGGCGGAAGCGTCGGGAGCGTCGCGCCCGCGGGGAATCTTCGCCGGCACCCGGGTCCGTTCCCGCTCCGACGAAGGAGGGGAGAGGGGCGCCGGTCCCCGGATCCTTCCGCTCCCTCTTCGTGTCGTTCGGAGCAGCGTTCCTTCTGATCGTCGTCGCCATCGAGTACGGGCCCGTCCTCCGTGGTCGAATTCCTTTTCCGGCCGAGATCGTCGTCCAGTTCCCGGTCTGGGACGGGGTACGGCCGGACTTGCCGCCCGTGCACCACCCGGAGCAGGGTGACATCGTCACCCAGTTCTATCCCTTTCGGGTCAACGTCGTCGAGGCGCTGCATCGAGGGCGAATGCCGCTCTGGAACGACGCGATTCTCTTCGGCTGCCCGATGCTCGCCAACGCGCAATCGACGGTCTTCGACCCCGTGCATCTTCTGACCACGATCCTTCCAGCGAGATACAGCTGGGGCGCGGCGGTTCCGATCCGCCCCCTTCTGGCCGGGGCCGGCGCGGCGCTCCTCGTCGACGCGCTCGGCGGGACGCTGTCGGGGTCCTGGCTCGCCGGCATCGTTTTCGCGTTCTCGGGGTTCCTTTCGAGCTGGCGAGGCCGACCGCAGGAGTCGACCGGGATATGGCTCCCCCTGGTGCTCTTCGCGATCGATCGGCTCGCCCGGCGCCGCGACCGGGGCGCCGTCCTTTTCGCGGCGGCCGCGGGCAGCCTTCCGCTCCTCGGCGGTCATCCCGAGGTCGCGTTCCAGATGGCGCTCGTCGCGGCCGCGTTCGCGGCCTTTCGTCTCATCTCGCCCGCGGAGGGCGGCGAATCCCCCGGAAGGCGAACCCGGTTCGCCCGCGGGCTCCTCCTCGCCGGCGTCGGGGCGGCGGCCCTCTGCCTCGTCCAGCTCGGACCCACGCTCGAGTGGGTGATGCACCTGAGCCGATCCCTGAAACGGACCTGGGGGCACCTCCCGACCGGCGCGATCGCGACTTTCTTCTCGCGAAACAAGGTGGCCGATCCGAACAGCGATGGTTATGCCGCCATGATTTCGCTCCTTCTGATACCCTTCGCCTTCCGCCACCGGAATCGCCGCGACGCGATGTTCTTCGCGTTCCTGCTCTTCGCTTCCATCGAAATTTCCTTCGGGCTGCCCCCTTTCTACGAGCTCTCGCAGGCGCTTCCGATCCTCTCCGGCCTTCCGAACGCGCGGTTCCTCCTGGCGGCGGACCTGAGTCTCGCCGTGCTCGCGGGGCTCGGCTTGTCCGCCATCGAGCAGGCCCGCGATCGCGCCCGGCTTCTTTCCCCGGCCGTCCTGTCGTCGGTCGCGCTCGCCGCCGGCGCGGCATGGCTGGTTTTCCCGCGCGTGCCGCCGCCCCTCGATCTCGACCACGTCTGGCTCGTCCGGAAATGGTCTTCGGTCGGTTGGGTCGCCCTGGCGATGGTCGCGGTGGTTCTCGCCGCGATCGGAAAGATGCCCCGCTGGCTGCGGGCGAGAGCGGCGGTCGCGATCGCGGCTGCCGACCTCCTGACCTTCCAGCACGGGAGATTGCCGTTCGTCGATGCGGATGCGGTTTTTCCGCCGGCGCCCGTCCTCGATTTCCTTCGTTCCCGCACGGGAGACGGAGCCCGCATCGCGACGACGAACGTCACGATGGGTTCGAATTTCGAGATGATGTACGGACTGAAGACGCCGGGCGGCTACGATTTCCGACTCAAGCGGACCAATCGCATCCTCACTCCGTTCGGCCTGCCCCGGGGACAGATCGCGCTCTCCGCCGCGGCCATCGCGGCGTCACCGCCCCGCGGAATCTTCGACCTCCTCGGCGTTCGCTACCTTCTCGCGACGACCGACAACTCGAGCAGCGCCGACCTGGAGCGCGATCCCGTTCGATTCCCTCTGGTCTACCGGGATCACTCGATCCGGGTGTACGAGAACGTCCATGCGCTGCCCCGAGCCTTCTTTCTGCCGGAGACGGCCGTCGATCGCTACGCTACCGAAAATCTGGAGGCGAAGGCGGTGACCGGGCGGGGCTTCGACGCGACCCGGCGGCTCGTGCTTTCCGGAAGCGCGGGACCCTCGCCCGCGGGATCGTCTCCGGAGGGAGGGAAGATGATTCCTGCGGGGAGCTTCCAGGAATCGCCGGGAATTGCGACGTTCCAGCTCGATGCCCCGGCTGCGGGCTTCGCCGTCGTGAGTGTGAGCTCCTATCCGGGATGGCGCGCGTGGGTCAACGATCGACCGACCGGGATCGTCCGCGCGGATTATGCGTTTCAGGGCATCCCCGTCGGTCCGGGGAGGCATCGAGTCGTCCTTCGCTACGAGCCACCGATCTTCCGGGCGAGCTTTATGATCTCGCTCGCGGGGTGGCTCGGTCTGATCGCGTGCGCGGTCCGCTCGCGGTTCCAGAGGCCTTTCGACGATCGGCCTTCCCTCACCACAGGACGGGGTCCGTCTCCGAGCCCGCCCGTATTCGCGCCGCCCGATAGCCCGCGAACATCGTGATCGCCGCCGCCGGCGCGAGCTGCGCGAGCAGGCGGCGGTAGGCCTGCGCGATGTGGAGCGCGACCGGCCAGTTCGTCAGGAGAAAGAGCGCCGAGTAAGCGAGGAGCGCGAGAAGGGCCGCGAGCGCCATCGCTTTGTGCCGGCGGGGAGCCAGGCCCAGGGCGATCGTCGCGGCGACGCCGAATGCCGGCCAGAAGAACCCCCATTGTGAAACGCTCACGAGCTCTCTCGCGCACAGCCGGGCGACCTCCGGAGCTCTCTGGAACGCGCGGACGAGGCTCGCCGCGCCGATCGGCTCGATCGTGCGGTCCGGGATCGAGGTCCAGCGCAGGTAGAAGGCCCGGTCCGCCAGGAACAGGCCGGCGACGAAAATACCCGCCGGGCCGGGCGCGTCGCGCCGCCCCCGCCCCGCGACGAGGAGAACGCCTGCCGTCGCCGCGACGACGAGAAACAGGATGAGACCCTCCGACTTCGCCGTCAGGAGCGCTCCGAGAAGCCAGAGAAAGGGCGAGTTCCACCGCCCCTCGCGCAAATCCGCCTCGAGCCAGGCGGCGGCGAGCGCGGCGACGACGGCGGCCAGCGGCAGGTCGGCGTTGCCGCCGATCATCGGCCGGATCGTGAAGACGGGAAGCGACGCAATCATCGCCACCAGGGCGAGCCGGCCCGGAATCGAAGCGGCGATTTCCCGCGCGGCTTTCGCCGCCGAAATCAGGAGCGACGCGAAGAAGAGCGCGAATACCGGCTTCAGGTCGAGAAACTCGAAGCGTCCTCCGATCCGGGCCGTCAGCGCCTCGAACAGCGGGACCAGCGGGGGATAGCTCACCGTTCGGCCGGATCGCCCCTCGTACACGCTCCCGGGCCACATCTCCGGACGAAGCGCCCCGTCCTTGAAGAGGAGAAACGCCTTCGTCGCCCAGATCTGGAATCCGTCCCACGCAAACGCCGTCCGGAGGTCGAGAATCCAGAAGATCCCGACGGCAACGACGATGAACGCGGGAATCACGACGTCCCAGCGGCCGCGCGCCGCGGAGCGCGCCTTCGCGGAGTCGGCGGTACGCTCCCGCCGGGCCCGCACGACGCGGATCGGGATGACCGTCGCGGCGCCGAGGAGCGAAAACGCCAGGACGTCCAGCGCTCGCCGCGGAGCCAAGAGGGAAAGGGGGAAAAGGACCGCCGCGCAGATCCCCGCGCCGATCAGGAACGATTCGTTCCATCCGAAGACGTCGGCCGATCGTCGTCGGAGGGTGATTTCGCCGAGCGACGCCATCCCTGCGGCGACGAGCAGGGAGGCCGCCGTCGCCGCGAGCCGGAACGTCATCGGCCGAGATCTCCGATCCAGACCTGGTCGCTCACGCTCCGGACATGAGCAATCGAAAGGTCGGCGGGAGGCGGCCCGTTTCCGATCGCGTACCGGATGTCGAAAGCCCTGCGTATCGACGACAGTTCGGAATGAGACGACGCGGCGGGCCGGAGGCAGAAGACCGAGCGGGGATACAGGAGCCGCTGCCAGAGGCCGCAGCGCCAGGTGTCCTTGTCGGCGCTGACGTACAGGACGGGAGCGTCCGACGGAAGGGCGCGCCGCACCGTGTCGAGCGCTCGAGCGATGTCCGGCGGGACGAGCTCCTCGGGACCGCCCCGAAACGTCGCCGCGAGCCTCTGGAAGGCGGCTGCCCCTCCCGCGGCGAAGATGCTGGCGAGGACCGCCGCCGCCGCGAGCGACGAAAGAAGGCGGAACAGGCGACGGCTCACGCGTTCGTCCGGGCCGGCCGCCCTCGCGCCGGAAACATCGCCGCCGCGATCGCGGCGACCGCCAGCGGAGCGACCTGGGCGATCAGGCGTGGAAAGGCCTGGTCCAGGTGAAGGCGGCCGTCGCCCCATTTGGTGTAGAGAAAGGTCGATCCGTCGGCGAGGACCGCGAGCAACGTCGCCGTCGCGATCGCCATCGCGCGCGATCGAGGCGCCGTTTTCGCGACGATCAGGAGAGCGGCGGCGAAGGCGGGCCAGAGAACCCCCCACATCCGAAAATCCAACAGCCAGTGGAGCATTCCGGAGACGATCCACGGGCCCCGGACCAGAATCGTCTCCGGCCGCAGGGAGCGAATCGGGGCGAACGTTTGGTCGACCCCGGGAATGAACGTGCGATGGACGATCCGCGCCGCGGCGAAGAAAGCGAGGGGCGCGAGGGAGGACCACGCTCGGGCGGGCAATCGCGTCCGGCGCGCCAGCGCCCGGGCGGCGATGACGGCGAGCCCGACCGCGAGAAGAATCGTCCCCTCCGACTTGACGGTCGTCAGCGCTCCGAGAAGCCACGGAGCCGGGGACCGCCAGGAGAGCGCGCTCGACCGAGTCGCGAGGGCGGCGGCGGCCGCCGCCGCTACGACGGCTGCCAGCGGCATGTCGGCGTAGCCGCCAATCGCGGAACCCATCGTCAGCCCCGGAAGGAGGCCGGTCAGCCCCGCGGCGATCGCGGCCGTCCGGCGGTCGGCGAGGCCGGCGACGAGATGAAATGTCCCGACCGCCAGCGAAACCGCGAACACGGTGAAGATCGCCTTGACCGCTTCCATGGGAAAGACGCGGTAGAAGCTTCCGACGAGCGCTTCATAGAGGGGCACCGCGACGGGGTAGCCCACGATGCGCACCATGTACTCGGGGGTGGGTACGATGAGGCGAAAGTTCCCTGTCCGGCAGAACTCCTGCGCCTTCGTCATCCAGATCTGAAATCCGTCCCACCCGTAGCTCGAGCGGGCATTGGCCAGGGCGAAGAGGGCGAGACCGGGAACCACGGCCACCGCGGCGGCGACTCGCGTCCGGAGCGGCGCCGCGGAAGCCCCGGAACGCCTGACCCGGAAGTCCGACCGCCTCAGGAGGACGACGAGCAGGAGGCCGATCAGGATCGCGAAACGCAGCAACGGCCATCGAAAGAGCGAGAGCGGAATGGAAATGGCGGCGGTCATCCCGAGGCCGGCGAGAAAGGACTCGTTCCATTCGACGAGCGAGGCCGGCCGCCGGCCCAGGACCAGATTGGCGAGACCGGCGAAGGCGCCGGCGACGACCGCGGCCGCGGCGAGCGAGAGCAGGGAGGCCGCCATTCAGTCCGACAGCCTTCCGAACCAGTACTGCGTCGACGATCCGGGAATTGGCGCCAGCCGACGGCACCACGCGAATCCGGGGTCCCGCGGCGGGATCCCCGCCGAGATCGCCCAGTGAATGTGCATGCGGCGGCGCAGCGAGATCGCGGCCGCCGGGAAATCGCTCGCGAAGACGATCGCGACGCGCTGTGGGCTCAAGGCCCTCTCCCAAAGTCGCGGCGCCCAGCGATCGGAATCTTCGCAGAGGTAGAGCAGCGGCTCGGCGTCGGGAATCCGGCCGCGAATGAAACGGATATCGCGACCGAGCGCCGCCGGAATCACCGGGTGCGGGCCTTTCCGAAAGGCCGCGAACCCGGAATCGCGGATGCCGATCGCGGCAGCGATGATCTGCGCCGCGACCAGCGCCGCGGCTGCCGGGCGGACGGCGCGGGTCGGGAATCGATCGACCTCGCTCACGTCAGGAGCCGGAGTTCGTTCCCGTTCCGATCCGGGAGGCCACGGGCACCGTTCCCATCCGCGGCTGATGCGGGCTCCAGGGCAGACCCCATTTCTTCTCGAAATAAGCCTTGTTGCGGTCCCAGAGCTCCTGGTACGCCGAAGGGGAGAGCTTTCGGAAGGATCCCTGGCCGACGTGGTGGACGTAGGCATCCTCGGCGCACAGAACGGAGAACCCGGCTTTTCGCACCCGGAGCGAAAAGTCGTCGTCTTCGAACATCCCGACGCCGTACGCCTCGTCGAGCGGTCCGACGGCGTCGAGGACCTCGCGTCGAATGGCGATGCAGTACATCGCGGCCACGTCGATCGGAAACGAGCTCCCGACATGTTCCAGGGCGCGGCGCGCCGCCGCGGCGGGGAGACCCGAGATGTCGGAATAGTCCGGGTCGACCCTGGCCTCGTTTCCCGCGAAATTCGTCGTCGGACAGAGGACGCCGATCCCCGGTTCCCGCCGCAGGTGCCGCACGAGCCGTCCGAGAAGGCCGGGCGGAACGACGGTGTCGTTGTTCAGGAGGATGATGATTTCCCCCGTGGCGATCCGCGTTCCCGCGTTGTTGGCGGCGGCGAAGCCCCGGTTCGTCGGGTTCAGGATCAGCCGGGTCCGGGGGTCTTCCGCCGCGACGCGTTTCAGGTACGGAACCGTCGTGTCCGTCGACCCGTTGTCGACGACGATGATCTCGAGGTTCGGCCACGATTCGTTCCGGAGGGACTCGAGGCAGGCACGGGTCAGCGCGTGGCCTCCCCACGTCACGACCACGACGGAGACCCGGGGGAAGACCCGGGTCGCGGCGTCGTCGATCGCGCGATATCGCGACGTCCAGTCGTTTTCGATCGCGATCTTGCGGCGCCGGCGGCGGCGGGGATCGCCGGGGCCCTCCGCGAGGGCCCGTTCGATCTGGCGCAGGAAATCGTCCGCGTCCCGCGCCAGATAGCAGAGATCCGAGAAGGGCTTGAGCTCCGTGAGCTCCGGCGCGACAACGGGCTTCTCGCCCCAGAGATATTCGTAGAACTTGACCGGGTTCGTCGCCTCGGTGATCGCGTTGACCTGGAACGGGATGATGCAGACGTCGAAGTCCCAGAGCAGCGCCGGCATTTCGGAATACGGGCGCTGTCCCAGGAGCCGCACGTTCGGAAGGGCTGCGATCGGCGAGAGGTCGACGTCGAACCGGCCTCCGGCGAGCACGATCGTTCCGTCGGCGAAGCGCCGGGCGATTTTCTCGAGCAGGGGCACGTCCACCCAGGAGGCGAGGGCCCCGTAATATCCGATGATCGGGCGGGGAGCGTCCGGCAGGAGATCGTTAGGGCCGAAGAACGCCTCGTAATGTTCGGCGTCGACACCGTTGCGGACGACGAGGAGCTCCCGAGCGGTGTTCCGGTGTTTCTCGACGAGGCGATCGGCGGAGACGATCGTCATGTCCGCGTCGCGCACCAGGGAGGCTTCCTCCTCGAGGACGGCCGGCCCGAAGCCCGGGAAGTTGGACCACTCGTCCATGCAGTCGTAGGCGACGACCGCGCCGAACCGGTCCCGGAGGCGCAGCGCGAGCGGGGTCCAGAACGGGATGTCGACCTTGACGAGGAAGTCGCCGAAGGCGGCCGCCCGAAAGAGCTCGACGAGCGCTTTCTGCAGGACCTCGACGTCCTCCGCTGAGAGGCGCCCGCCATAGACGTCGAGCGGCCGCGGTGCGCGGAGGCGCAGCTCGACGACGTTGGGGGCCTTCTCGACGAGCTCGTACGGCGGACCGTCCGGCGGCAGGAAGACGGTCGTCGAGACGTAGAACACGCGGTGGCCTTCCTGGCCGAACTTCCGGGCGAGCTGCTGCGGCCGCTGGAACCGGAAGTCCCAGTCGATGATCGAGAGCACGATGACGTCATAGCGGCCTTCGGGATGCGGGGAGAGCGCCTCGGGAAGCGGCGGCGCCGGCGGCAGCGGGCGGGGGTGCTCCGACGCCGCGGGGGCCGGGCCCTCGCCCGGCAGCGCCGTTCCGGGCGCCGCGAGGGGCTCGCGAGACCGGCGCAGGAACGACAGGAGCCGCCAGTAGAGCATACCGATCTTCCAGACGCGGGATACCTTCATGGCCTCGAGCTCCGCTCGAGCCCGGGCGAGCTCCTCGACGACGGCGTTCTCGAGAACCTTCTGCTGCGCGAGGACGTCATCGAAGGACGCCCTCGCCCGGGCGTGCTCCTGCTCGCGCGCGCGATAGCGGACGTCGAGCTCCGCGATGATCCGCCGGAGCTCGACTCTCTCGGCGGCGGCGGTCCGTCGCATCGCGATGATGCGATCCTGCTGCTCGAGGAGCATCGCTCTCGGATCGGCCGGCACGAGGTCGGGCCGGACTTCGGTGGCCGAACCGCCGGCCGGGGTGTCGGATTCGGGCGCGGTCATCGGGATCTCCTGTCGCCGGCGCCGGAGGGCGTCCCGGACGAACGCTCGGAGTTTCGCACGAAAGTCGGGATGGTCGGAGGGCGGCAGCCGAGCCCCGCGGCCGGAAACCGGTGCGCCGCCGAACACGATCGTTTCGGCGTCCAGGGCCGGCTCCTGTGCGTTCCCGGCTTCCGCGACGAAGACCAGGGGGCGGGAGAGATGGAGCGCGGCGGCGGGCGAGACCGGGTACAGGCGGGGCCCGGCCGGCGCATCTTCTGCGCCGACCCACAGGACGTCGATTCCCATGCGCGCCACCTCCGACGCGACGGCCGCGCGCTCTCCGCCGAAAGCGGGATCGGCGGGCGCCGGAAAGAGCGCGGTCAGCCGGGGACGACGCGCCCACGCGGAGGCCGCGGCGGACCGCCGGGGCAGGTGCGTCCGGAGGATGTTCCGCCACCGGTCCCGCCAGGTCTCGATGGAAAACGAGGCGGACATCGCACGCGCCTTCTCGCCGAGCGTGGCCCGAATCTTCGGAGCTCCGGCGAGGCGCTCGATGGCGGCGCGGAGCGCGCCGGAGGAGGGGTCGATCAGGATCCCGTTGACTCCGTCGACGACGATGTCGGGAAGACCGCCGACCCGTGTGGCGATCACGGCCTTTCCCGACGCCTGCGCTTCGAGGCAGGAAAGGGAGGTCCCTTCGCTCGCGACGGTGGGAATGACGACGATGTCCGCCGAAGCGTATTCCGCGGGCATGGCCTCGGGCGGGATCGCCTGCCAGAGCACCCGGCCGGGATATCGGGCCACCAGCCGTTCGACCGCCTCGCGTTCCCGTGGGTCGGCATTCCCGGCGAAACGGAAATCGATGTCGTGACGCTCCTCGATCAGTCGCGGGATGATCTCGGCGAGCAGCCAGAAGCCGCGCTCGGCCGAGAGCCGCCGCGGATACAGAACGACGGTTCTTGACGTGCTCCGGGTTGCGGGGTGGAATTCCGACCGATCCACGAAGTTCGGGACGCAGGTGAACTTGTCGATTCGACTGCCGCGATGGGCGCGGGCCCAGTTGATCGTGTTCGTGTCGACGGAAACGATGCCTTCCAGGCCGTCGATCGAATCGAGAATCCGGCGCACGTGCCGCTCGAATTCCGCCGGCGCCCCCTGGAAGGCCGCGTTGTCCCAGTAGACTCCGTGGCTGATCCCGATCGAGCCGGGCGGGCAGTCGGTCCCCGCGAGGTAGAACGCCAGGTAGATCGTCAACGCGGGGCGGCGCCGCATCGTCCGCCGGATGACGGAGTTCAGGCTGAAGTCATCCGAGTCCGGGACGACGCCCACGACCCGCAGGCCGCGATACCAGCGGACCCAGGGAACGCGCGCTCGCTGCACGAGCTCGGTGCGATAACCCATCGAGGCGAGCAGGTCCGAGAGCTCGAAAAGGTACCGCTCCGCTCCGCCGAAATAGAGCTCCTCGCCGTTTTCGTCGAAGAAGGTCAGGGCGACGATCCGCACCACTCCCGGCGCGGCGCGGGCATCCGTGGCCGCCGGGCGGACCAGGGGAGCTTCGCCCCCGGAGAGACGCGCCCGCTCGGTCCGGAGGAGGTCGTCGAGGAGCCGGCGGGCCGAAGGACGTTCCCGGGCGGGGGGCGGGTTCCGCAGGAGCTCGAGCGCGAGCCGCGTATTCTCCCCGGCCCGGGACCGCATCGCGTCGGCGAGCTGTCGCTCGCTTTCCCGAAGCTCGCCGGATCGTTTCCATCCCTCTTCGAGAGCCGCGAGCAGGTCCTCGCGCCCCATTCGCTCGATCGCCACCGAGGGAAGAGGGGGGCGGATCATGGCGGCGAGGTTCGCGACTTTGGGGTCGTATTCGATCGCCACGGCCGGAACGCCCGCCGTGGAGGCGAGGAGGACGGCGTGGAATCGCATCCCGCAGACGATGTCGCAGGCCGAGATGACGGCCGCCAGATCTTCGGCCGATCGTCCCTCGGCGACCCGGATCGCGGCGGCCGACGACTTCGCCGCGAGGCGGCGGGCAAGACCGGCGTCGTCCTGAAGCGGGGTGGAGGCCGTCTGAAAAGGAAGGAAGACGATCCCCAGCGAATGGGCCTGCGCGAAGGCGTCGGCGGCTGCCAGGATTTCTCGTTCCCAGTGTTCCTGGAGGACGCCGACGTTCCAGTTCCGGAGAGCCAGGCCGAGCCACCGGTTTCCATCGAGCCCGAGCTCTGCGGCAAGGGCGTCACGGCGAGCTTCCGGGGCGCGCGGCAGGGTCCAGACGGGGTCGGCGGTGGTGTGGGGCGTCGCGCCCGTCCCCGCCGTCAGGTCCGAGATGAGCTTTGCCGAAGCGTCGTCGCGAACGGTGACGACGCTCGCCGACTCCGCGAGGCGGCGCACGAGGTCTCTTCCCTCCGGGAACAGCAGCGGTCCGGCGCCGACCGCGAAGAGCATGACCGGCTTGCCAAGCTCGGCGGCGAGCCAGGGAATACCGCAGTAGTAGGTGAGGCCCCAGTGTTCGGCAGTGAGGAAGGTCTCCGGCGCCGGGTCCCAGATGTCGTGGAGGAGCCCTCCGCCGCCGACGAGAACCGCGTCGCAGGATTCGACGGCGCGGAGGAGCTCGGCGAAATCCGAGCGCCGGAAGGACTCGACGCCGAAGCTTCGGGCGATGGACTCCGGGTCTTCGCCGGGAACGACGAAGTTCAGGTCGGGGCGCGAAGCCCGCAGGCCTCCGAGCATCGATCCGAGGATCGCCTCGTCGCCGGCGTTGCCCGAGCCGAAATACCCGATGATGAGGACTTTCTGACTCAAGTCCGCCTTTCGCCGCACGGCCGGCGCGGGCGCGATCGGCGCACTCGTGACCGGCCGCGCAGGCGCATTCTTTCAAATACTCGACGCGAGCAGAAGAAAAAAGGGGCGCCTCGTTTCGAGGCGCCCCGAGAGCGGCCGGGAGTGTCCGCCGTCAGAAGGTCATGGACCGTAGAGCGGCAGGTTGACGAACTCGTGCGTCAGGATCTTGGCGGCCTGATCGCGCTGGATGTTGGAGTCCGGGAAGAAGTGGCCGGGGTCGGAGCCGTCAACGACGTGCGCGGCGTACAGAAGCCCCACGCTCTTGCAGACGTCACCGGAAGAGGGGACGTCGGGGAACGGCGGCGTTCCGGCCGGGATGTTGACCGACGTGACCGAGTTCAGATGATCGGAGCTGTCGCAGTTGTAGGCCCGTGCTCCGGTGGTGTCGTTGCCGAACAGCGGGATGCTGCCGTCGGGATCGGCCGTATTGCCGAGTTTGACTTCGGCAGCGCGCGCGATGACGACCGCGACCGCTCCGCGGTTGGCGGCGAGTTCCGGGCAGAACGTGGTGGGCGTGCAGCCGCTCACGACCTTCACGTCTTTCAGGTAGTTGATGTGCTTGCAGAATCCGTTCGTCGTCGGGACGTCCGTGAACTGCGAGGGGCCCGTCACGCAGTTGTAGTCGCCGCTCGAAGTGGGAACGAGGGTGTCGTTTCCGGCGAGCGAACGGGCGACGAAAGCGGCGATCTGGGCGCGAATCACCGGATCGGACGGACAGAAGAAGTCTCCGTTTCCGCAGCCGACCGTGATTCGGTTGTGCAGGATCGTCTCGATGAAGCGATAGAAGGGATCCGAGCGCGGCACGTCAGGGAACGTATCGCCGATGTGGAGTTTGTAGGTGTGCGTCTCACCCGAGGAGAGCGTCTCTTTGAAGGTCGTGTCCCAGTGACGCGGATGATCCGCGAGATGCGGCCGGACGCCGGCGACGTTCTCGGTGACCTTCATCTGGTAGCAGTCCCCGGTCGCGGAGTTGCAATCGGAGTCCGAATTCGCCGGAATCGCACCGTAGTCGGCCGAGCAGTCTTCGATGGTGAGGGTGCCGCCCGAGGGGCTCGTCGGCGTATCGGCGGTGCCGGTCGTGTCGGGGTCGGGGTTGGAAAGCGTGTTGTGCCACGCCGGGTCGATGCGGACTTCCTCGCCGGGCTCGAAGACGCGATTGACGTCGGAGCTGGTCGAGATCGGATCCGTCGTGATGCAGTCGGTGTCCGTCGACGAGCTCTCGCGATCGGCCTCGAGCGCGGTCGGCATGTTGTTCGTGTCGACCGTGACCGAGCAGGAGGCCGTGTTGTCCTCCGTGTTGCGGTCGCACTGGTCGGCCGCGACGCTGGCCTGGTTGTTGATCGGACCCGAGTCCACCGCCGTGACGCGGATGTGGACGGGCACCGACGAGTCGCCTGCGACGATCGAACCCACGTTGCACGTCACCGTCGGCAGGAGGCTCGTGTCGCATCCGCCGTCGTTCGAAACGTACGTCACGCCGGCCGGAAGGACGTCGGTGATCGTGACGTTGGTCGCTGCCACGCTCGGATCGTTGTTGGTCGCGACGAGCTCGTACTGGTAGTCGGTGCCGCCGCCGATCTCGGTGACCGGCGCCGGGCAGGTAACCGGGATCTTCGTGATCGAGTCCCCCGGCGGGCAGACCGACAGGCACGCCTTCGTCAGGGAGAGGTCGACGCTCTGGCAGATCGCCGTCGTCACCGACGAAGTGTTGTTGGCCGTGTTGCCGTCGTTGGTGTCCGACGAAACCGTCGCCGTGTTCGTGATCGACGTCGTCCCGTCGTTGGGCGCCGTGACGGTCAGATCGAACGACACCGACGAACCGTTCGTGAGGGTCGCAATCGTGCACTGACCCGGCAGGGCCGTGAACGTCGAGCAGTCGAGGCCGCCCGTCACGTTGTCGACCGAGCCGAATGCGGCAGAGCCGACCGAGAAGCTGTCCCCGACGACGACGTTCGACGCGTCGGACGGACCGTTGTTCGTCGCGGAAATGTGGTACGTGATGCTCTCCAGACCCGGAACCGTCCCGCCGGGCGCCGGCGAGGTCTGGGTCTTCGTCACCGACAGGTCGGCCGACTGGACGACCGTGAAGCCGGCGCCGTCGCAGCCGGTGTTGTTCGACGAATTCGGGTCGTTCGAGCTGCTGCCGGTGATCGACGCGCAGTTCGTGATGACCGTGTCGACCGGGGTCGACGGGCTCACCGTCGCCGTGATCGTCAGCGTGTCATTCGACCCGTTGCCGATCCCCTCGACGCTGCACGATACGGTCTGGGCGACCACGGTGCACTTGTCGGGCACCGTGGCGATCGCGCTGATGTTCGTCAGATTGCCGTCCAGCGTGTCGCTGAGCGTGATCTTGTTCGCGCCGTTGGGTCCGAAGTTGTGGAGGGTGATCGTGTAGGTGACCGTCTGGCCGCCGGCCGCCGTCCCTCCCGTGTTGTTCGTCTTGGTGACGCCGACGTCGGCTGTCGACGTTGCAAACGCCGCAGAGGCCGTCAGAAGAAACGCGGTACAGAGACTGAGAATGTACCCGAACGGGGTTCCCCGGGGCTTCCTGGCAATCATTTCCGATCCTCCCTTTCTGAAAAGCAAACGGTGGGCGCTTTAGAAACACTCGGCAAGTGAAGTCCGATGCCCCTCCCTTCGGTTGTTCATTGGACAATCTTTCGATGGGGATGAGGAGCGCCGCAGCAGAGCCCGTGGCTCTCAGCTGAGGGCGCGCGCTCATCGATCGCGGGGTTTTCGAGCATGTCAAGTCGCCGAGCGAATCGTCGCGAGGCGGCCTCACGCGTCCGAAGATCTTGCGTTTCTGTCGAGAAATCGTAGCAAATGCTCTGCCGAAACTGCAAGCGAAGGGGATTCAACGCTTGAGAGTTTTCGACGTTTCGATAAGCCCCTGTCCTTCAAGCAGTTTAGGGCGTCACTCGGGTTGTCGACCGGGCGCCCGGAGCCGGTCCGGGGTCGAGGTCCTGGCCGCGGAATTGCCATTTTTTGAGAGTATCCTCACCGATCTTTGGTCAGACCTTGTCCATGCTCACCGTCAAAGATGCGGCGGGAGCGCTGAAAGCTCTTTGCGCCCGAAAAAGAAGGGCCCCTCTTTCGAGGGACCAGCCCTCCGCCGCCGACGAGAACCGCGTCGCAGGATTCGACCGCGCGGAGGAGCTCGGCGAAATCCGAGCGCCGGAAGGACTCGACGCGAGCAGAAGAAAAAAGGGGCGCCTCGTTTCGAGGCGCCCCGAGAGCGGCCGGAGTGTCCGCCGTCAGAAGGTCATGGACCGTAGAGCGGCAGGTTGACGAACTCGTGCGTCAGGATCTTGGCGGCCTGATCGCGCTGGATGTTGGAGTCCGGGAAGAAGTGGCCGGGGTCGGAGCCGTCAACGACGTGCGCGGTGTACAGAAGCCCCACGCTCTTGCAGACGTCACCGGAAGAGGGGACGTCGGGGAACGGCGGCGTTCCGGCCGGGATGTTGACCGACGTGACCGAGTTCAGATGATCGGAGCTGTCGCAGTTGTAGGCCCGCGCTCCGGTGGTGTCGTTGCCGAACAGCGGGATGCTGCCGTCGGGATCGGCCGTATTGCCGAGTTTGACTTCGGCAGCGCGCGCGATGACGACCGCGACCGCTCCGCGGTTGGCGGCGAGTTCCGGGCAGAACGTGGTGGGCGTGCAGCCGCTCACGACCTTCACGTCTTTCAGGTAGTTGATGTGCTTGCAGAATCCGTTCGTCGTCGGGACGTCCGTGAACTGCGAGGGGCCCGTCACGCAGTTGTAGTCGCCGCTCGAAGTGGGAACGAGGGTGTCGTTTCCGGCGAGCGAACGGGCGACGAAAGCGGCGATCTGGGCGCGAATCACCGGATCGGACGGACAGAAGAAGTCTCCGTTTCCGCAGCCGACCGTGATTCGGTTGTGCAGGATCGTCTCGATGAAGCGATAGAAGGGATCCGAGCGCGGCACGTCAGGGAACGTATCGCCGATGTGGAGTTTGTAGGTGTGCGTCTCACCCGAGGAGAGCGTCTCTTTGAAGGTCGTGTCCCAGTGACGCGGATGATCCGCGAGATGCGGCCGGACGCCGGCGACGTTCTCGGTGACCTTCATCTGGTAGCAGTCCCCGGTCGCGGAGTTGCAATCGGAGTCCGAATTCGCCGGAATCGCACCGTAGTCGGCCGAGCAGTCTTCGATGGTGAGGGTGCCGCCCGAGGGGCTCGTCGGCGTATCGGCGGTGCCGGTCGTGTCGGGGTCGGGGTTGGAAAGCGTGTTGTGCCACGCCGGGTCGATGCGGACTTCCTCGCCGGGCTCGAAGACGCGATTGACGTCGGAGCTGGTCGAGATCGGATCCGTCGTGATGCAGTCGGTGTCCGTCGACGAGCTCTCGCGATCGGCCTCGAGCGCGGTCGGCATGTTGTTCGTGTCGACCGTGACCGAGCAGGAGGCCGTGTTGTCCTCCGTGTTGCGGTCGCACTGGTCGGCCGCGACGCTGGCCTGGTTGTTGATCGGACCCGAGTCCACCGCCGTGACGCGGATGTGGACGGGCACCGACGAGTCGCCTGCGACGATCGAACCCACGTTGCACGTCACCGTCGGCAGGAGGCTCGTGTCGCATCCGCCGTCGTTCGAAACGTACGTCACGCCGGCCGGAAGGACGTCGGTGATCGTGACGTTGGTCGCTGCCACGCTCGGATCGTTGTTGGTCGCGACGAGCTCGTACTGGTAGTCGGTGCCGCCGCCGATCTCGGTGACCGGCGCCGGGCAGGTAACCGGGATCTTCGTGATCGAGTCCCCCGGCGGGCAGACCGACAGGCACGCCTTCGTCAGGGAGAGGTCGACGCTCTGGCAGATCGCCGTCGTCACCGACGAAGTGTTGTTGGCCGTGTTGCCGTCGTTGGTGTCCGACGAAACCGTCGCCGTGTTCGTGATCGACGTCGTCCCGTCGTTGGGCGCCGTGACGGTCAGATCGAACGACACCGACGAACCGTTCGTGAGGGTCGCAATCGTGCACTGACCCGGCAGAGCCGTGAACGTCGAGCAGTCGAGGCCCCCCGTGACGTTGTCGACCGAGCCGAATGCGGCAGAGCCGACCGTGAAGCTGTCCCCGACGACGACGTTCGACGCGTCGGACGGACCGTTGTTCGTCGCGGAAATGTGGTACGTGATGCTCTCCAGACCCGGAACCGTCCCGCCGGGCGTCGGCGAGGTCTGGGTCTTCGTCACCGACAGGTCGGCCGACTGGACGACCGTGAAGCCGGCGCCGTCGCAGCCGGTGTTGTTCGACGAATTCGGGTCGTTCGAGCTGCTGCCGGTGATCGACGCGCAGTTCGTGATGACCGTGTCGACCGGGGTCGACGGGCTGACCGTCGCCGTGATCGTCAGGATGTCGTCCCCGCCGTTGCCGATCCCCTCGACGCTGCACGATACGGTCTGGGCGACCACGGTGCACTTGTCGGGCACCGTGGCGATCGCGCTGATGTTCGTCAGATTGCCGTCCAGCGTGTCGCTGAGCGTGATCTTGTTCGCGCCGTTGGGTCCGAAGTTGTGGAGGGTGATCGTGTAGGTGACCGTCTGGCCGCCGGCCGCCGTCCCTCCCGTGTCGTTCGTCTTGGTGACGCCGACGTCGGCCGTCGACGTTGCAAACGCCGCAGAGGTCGTCAGAACAAGCGCGGTACAGAGGGCAAGGGCGAAACTGATGGGTACTCTCAATGGTCTCTTGGCCGTCATTCCATTCCTTCCTTTTAAAAAATGATGATTTAGCTACTCAAACGGAGAACCGGAATTCGTCTTCAGCGGCCCCGCCGCAATCCGTGCCTGTAAAAAAACCTTGCCACTGCCGGAGCCGCAAGGCAACCCGCCATGGAACAGGTGTCCGGGCAAAGTCTTCTCGAGTCGCGCGTGAGTCTAACATGCCAAGACGCCTCACGATTGCTCGCGGGGCGACCTCACACGTCGGAGATCTTGCTGGGCTGCGGGCGAATCTAGCAAACCTGCTGCCGCCTCCGCAACGAAAATCGGGGCGAAGGCCCATGGCCCGATCCTGCGCGCAAGTACAGTATCAACAGTGCCTTACCTGCCCATGCAGAAAGGAACTCTCCTCGACTCAGGCGATCTACGAATAATTCCCGACGGAATCCCGTCGGATCGTTGACAATTTTTTGTAGTCGATTCTTGATCGAATTCGAATATTCGGCGAGTCGCGCGGTGTCTTGGAGCGGGCAATCGGGATCGAACCGACGACATTCAGCTTGGGAAGCTGACGTTCTACCGCTGAACTATGCCCGCACGCCCCGGATTCTAGCCGAGGGGATACCGGCTCACAAGCAAGCCGGCGCTCAGCGCGGCGCCGCGAATCCGAGGAGCTCCCCGAGCCTCTCGAAGCCGGCAAGCCAGGCCGACGCCGACGCGTCGCCGGCGCTGGCCTGCTTCCTCACCGTCCGGGCCACGTTCTCCCTCATACGGTAGTAGACGTTCTGCCCGTTCCAGAGATCGACTGGAAAAGGGAGCCTGGAGGCAAGCGCGGCGACCTTCTGCCACGCCTCGAGGAGTGCCGCGTCGGTGGGATCCTTTTCGAATGCTTCGGCGACGCCGGTCATGGCGCGAGACATCGCGCGGCCCGGATCCTGCGTCTCCAGATGCGAGGGGTGAGGGGGCCCCGGCATCCCGACGTACCGTTCGTACACGGCGGCCCCGTCGGGAAGCTCCGGAGAATTCCCTCGCGCCCCGCGGAGGTGCTCGAGGAATCCCGGTTCGAGCGGCTCGTGGAAGAGCTCCTCCGCGATCTCGAGCGCGCGCGCCGCGTAGAGGATCACCTGCCGCGCCTCGAGGCCGGCCACGTCGTCGAAGAACCAGCCGCAGCTCGTGTACATGCGGAGCGCCTGCCGCTGGAGGTCCAGCAGCCGGAAGGCCTCGCCGCGCTCCCCGCGGGTGAGCGGCCGCCGCGCGTGCCAGGCGAAGAACGACTCTTCCCCCTTCCGGCCGTCGCGGAAGAGCGGGAGGGCGTCGTCTCTCGCCTTCCACGGATCGGCGAGGAGCTCTGCCGCGCGCGCCTCGAATCGCGGCGAAATCGCGTCGCGCAGCCAGTCGAAGGCCTCGCGCATCGGCGCCCGCCAGAGCTGGGAGCCCCCGGCGACCCGGCAGCCGCAGTCGCGCTCCCAGCGGCCGACGCCGTGGGCGCAGCTCCAGGAGCTGCGCGGAACGATCTCGACTTCGTCCTGCGGCGGGCGGCGTTCGAGATGCTCGCCGTAGTTCGTGAGTCGCGCGGCGGAGCCGCCCTCGATCCGCGCGAGCGCGGCGGCCAGAGCCATGTCGCCGTGCGCGTGATGGTGCCCGTAGGACTCGCCGTCGGTCGCGACGTGGCGGAGCCCGTCGGTCTCCGCCCCGAGGAGGCGGGCGACGAAATTCTCCGCGCTGTCGAGCAGCCGCTCGAACGCGATCGCGCGCGAGACCGACCCGTCGTAGAAGAAGACGGCGATCCGTCGGCCCGACGGCAGGGGAGCGAAGTACGGCCGCGTCGTGTCGACCTTCTCTCCCGAGACGTCCGTCCATTCCGCGCCGCCGACCGGCCGAACGCGGGCGGCCTGCCGCGGAGCGAGCACCGTGAACCGGATCCCGAGCTCGGCGAGCGTCTCGAGCGTCTCGACGTCGGCGGCGGTCTCGGGAAGCCACATCCCTTCCGGAGAGCGCCCGAAGCGGGCTTCGAAGTCGCGGAATCCCCACACGACCTCCGTGCGCCGGTCCCGGGAATCCGAGAGCGGGAGGATCGCGTGATGGTAGGCCTGCGCCATCGCGGACCCGTGGCCGGAGAAGCGCCGCGCGCTCTCCCGGTCGGACGCGAGGATCGCCGCGTAGACCCTCGGCGCGTGCTCTTCGAGCCAGGAGAGCAGCGTCGGGCCGACGTCGAAGCTGATCCGGGAGAAGTTGTCGACGAGGGCTTCGATCCGGCCGCCGGAGTCGAGGATGCGCGCGGCCGTGTTGGGCCCGTAGCACTCGGCGGTGATGCGCTCGTTCCAGTCGTGGTACGGCGCCGCGGACGGCTGGACCTCGATCTCGCCGGTCCACGGGTCCTCGCGCGGCGGCTGGTAGAAGTGGCCATGGATGCAGACGGCGCGCTCGGTCATCTCGGGGACGGCGCCTCCGGCGTGAAGAAAACCGCGCCGAGAGGCGGAAGGGTGATCGAGGCGCTCGCGGGACGCCCGTGCAGCGGCTCGCCCCGGACGTCGATCCGTCCGAGGTTCCCGATCCCCGATCCGGCGTAATGGGCGGAGTCGCTGTTGAAGATCTCCCGCCACGCGCCCGCGGACGGGAAGCCGACCGCGTACTCCTCCCGCGGAAGGGGAGTGAAGTTGAAGATCGCGACGACCTCGCGCCCGGCGTCCCCGCGCCGGAGGATCGACAGGATGCTCCGCGAGGCGTCGCGGCAGTCGATCCACTCGAATCCTTCGGGAGAGGCGTCGAGGCGGTGGAGGGCCGGCATCTCCCGGTAGAGCCCGTTCAAGTCCGCGACGAGCCGGCGCACGCCCTCGTGCCCGGGCGCGTCGCGGAGTCCCCAGTCGATCTCCCCGTCGTGGTTCCATTCCCGGCGCTGCCCCAGCTCGCCTCCCATGAAAAGGAGCTTCTTGCCGGAGGAGGCGAAGAGGTAGGAGAACAGGAGGCGGAGGTTCGCGAACTTCTGCCAGTCGTCTCCCGGCATCTTCTCCAGGAGCGAGCCCTTTCCGTGGACGACCTCGTCATGAGACAGGGGGAGGAGGAAGTTCTCGGAGAAGGCGTAGAGCAGCCGGAACGTGAGCTCGTCGTGATGGAAGCGGCGGTGGACGGGGTCGCGGCCGAAATACGCCAGCGTGTCGTTCATCCAGCCCATGTCCCACTTCAGGCCGAAGCCGAGACCTCCGACGTCGACGGGGCGGGCGACGCCCGGCCACGCCGTCGACTCCTCGGCGATCATCTGGACGTCCGGGAAGCGGCGGTACGCTTCCGTGTTGATCTCGCGCAGGAGCGAGATCGCGTCGAGGTTCTCTCGGCCGCCGTGCGCGTTCGGGATCCATTCCCCCGCCTGCCGCGAGTAGTCGAGGTAGAGCATCGACGCGACGGCGTCCACGCGGAGACCGTCCGCGTGAAACCGGTCGAGCCAGAAGAGCGCGCTCGAGCCGAGGAAGCTCCGAACTTCCTTGCGCGCGTAGTTGAAGATCGCGCTCTTCCAGTCGGGGTGAAAGCCCTGGCGGGGGTCGGCGTGCTCGTAGAGATGCGTGCCGTCGAAGAACGCGAGCCCGTGCTCGTCGGTCGGGAAGTGCGACGGCACCCAGTCGAGGATCACGCCGATGCCGGCCCGGTGCAGCGCGTCGATCAGGAACATCAGGTCCTGCGGCGTCCCGAATCGGCTCGTCGGCGCGAAGTAGCCGGTGGTCTGGTAACCCCACGAGCCGGTGAACGGGTGCTCCATGAGCGGAAGGAACTCGACGTGCGTGAAGCCCGATTCGACGGCGTACTCCGCGAGCGGCGCCGCGATCCCGCGGTACGTGACGCCGTCCGCGCCGCGCCGCCACGAGCCGAGATGGATCTCGTAGATGGAGATCGGGGCGTCGAGGGCGTTTCGCCGGCCCCGCGCGGCCATCCACCCGGCGTCTCCCCAGGCGTAGTCGAGGTCCCAGACGATCGAGGCGGTCTTCGGCGGAGTCTCGTGCCTCCACGCGAAGGGGTCGGCCTTCTCCACGCGGTAGCCGCTCTCGCGGGAAACGATCCGGTACTTGTAGCGGGCGCCCCGGGGCGCGGCGGCGGATCCCTCCCAGACGCCGGATTGCCCGACCGGATGCAGCGGCGAAGCCGACGGGTCCCATCCGTTGAAGTCGCCGATCACGGAGACCTCGCCGGCGTCGGGCGCCAGAACGGCGAAGCGGGTCGTCCCCGCGGCCGCGTCCGGATGCGAGCCGAGCCGGTCGTACAGACGGAAGTGCCTTCCTTCCTGCAGCAGCCAGACGTCGTCGGAGGAGAGCCCGGCGTGCCGATCCGTCGCCATCACGCCGAATCTATCCCGCCCGCCCGGTCAGGGCGCAGAGGCGGCGCAGACGCGCGGCGAGGGCGCTCGAGAAAGCGTCGGGCGGCGCCTGCCACCGCCAGTTGCCGGTCGGATGGCCCGGCGTGTTGAGCCGCGCCTCGCTTCCGAGCCCGAGGACGTCCGCGAGCGGGGCCACCGCGGTCCCGGCGACCGACGCGAGCGCCGTCCGGACGAGATCCCACGCAAAATCGCGGCCGTCGCTTCCCGTGTAGTCGAGCGCCCGGGCCCGCTCGGCGCCGGGAGCATGCTCGAGCCATCCCCGCGCCGTGTCGTTGTCGTGGGTCCCCGTATAGGCGAAACAGTTCGGAACGTGGCGGTGCGGAAGGTGCGGGCTGTCGTCGGCGGCGAAGCCGAACTGCAGGACGCGCATTCCCGGAAGGCCGAGGCCGTCGCGGAGCGCGACGACGTCGTCGGTGATCACGCCGAGGTCCTCCGCGACGAGGGGGAGCCCGCCGAGGGCGCCGCGCACCGCGTCGAAGAGCTCGCGGCCCGGACCCGGCCGCCACTGCCCGACGATCGCGGTCGGTTCGGCCGCGGGAATCGCCCAGGAGGCGGCGAAGCCCCGGAAGTGGTCGACGCGGAGGAGATCGACGAGCCGGAGGTTCGCCCGGAACCGCTCGATCCACCAGGCCCAGCCCTCGGCACGGCAGCGGTCCCAGCGGTACAGGGGCGAGCCCCAGCGCTGACCCGTCGCGCTGAAGTAGTCGGGGGGCACGCCGGAGACGGAGAGCGGCTCGCCGCGTTCGTCGAGGTCGAAGAGCTCCGGGTGCGCCCAGACGTCGGCGCTGTCGTGACCGACGGAGATGGGCATGTCGCCGAAGACCGCGATCGAGAGACTCGCCGCGCGCCGCCGGACGGCGTCCCACTGCGAGAAAAAGAGGAACTGCACGAATTCCTCCTTCTCCACCTCGGCGGCGAGGCGGCCGCGGGCTTCGGCCAGCGCGGCGGGATCCCGGCGCGTGAGAGGCTCGGGCCATCGCGTCCAGGTCGCGCCGCGCTGCTCGGCTTTGAGCGCGGTGTAGATCGCCCAGTCGGCGAGCCACGGCGCGCCCGCGGGATCGCGGCGGAACGTGTCGAACGCCGCGGCGCGATCCGCGGAAGGGCGGTCGCGAAAGCGCCGCCACGCGAGGTCGAGAACCCGGTCGCGGAAGCTCGCGGCGTCGTCTCGCGGCTCCGCTTCCGCGAAGTCCGACGCTTCCAGCCAGCCCTCCGCGAGGAGCCGATCCGGAGAGATCAGGTACCGGTTTCCCGCGAACGCCGAGTCAGCGGCGTAGGGCGACTCCCCGTAGCCACACGGACCGAGCGGCAGGATCTGCCAGACCGACGCGCCCGCTTCCCGCATCCAGTCCAGAAATCGGTCGGCCTCCGGACCGAGGTCTCCGAGCCCGTGTCGTCCCGGCAGCGAGGTCGGGTGGAGCAGGATGCCGAAGCGGCGGCGCGTCGGGGAAGGATCGGTCATCCGAATTCGGGGCGGGCGTCGAGGGCGCGCGACGAAACGCGGACCCGGCGGTCTCGTTCCCGCGGCCGTGTCATTCCCTTCCGGCGAGCTTCGGGTCTCTTCGCGGCGCCGGGCGCGCGGCGGCCCGCGCCCCCGTCTCTTCCCGCTGCGATCGGCGCGCGGCGCCGACCCACGCGACGTCGAGGTACTCGCCGATCATCCGCTCGGTGGAGAAGATCGTGCCGATCCGGTCCACCGCGCCGCGCATCTTCTCGACCCACCCACGCGGAACGCCGTCGCCGTTTCTCTCCCAGAAGAGCGGTATCACTTCGTTCTCGAGCACGGTGTAGAGCGCCTGCGCCATCACGTCGGCGGGAGGATGGTCCTGGGCGAGGCCGAACGTGAACCCGGTTTCCTCGCGCGGCGCCTCGTCCCACCAGCCGTCGAGAGCCGAGAGATTCAGGACGCCGTTCATCCCGGCCTTCATTCCCGACGTCCCGGAGGCTTCGAGCGGCCGCTCCGGATTGTTCAGCCACACGTCGCAGCCGGAGACGAGGAGACGGGCGACGTCGACGTCGTAGTCGGGGAGGAAGACGACGCGTCCCCGGAAGCGATCCTCGTGGGAATACTCGATGATCCGATGGACGAATTCCTTGCCCGGCTGGTCGTGCGGGTGCGCCTTTCCGGCGAAAACGAGCTGGAGCGGGCGCCCCTCCGCGTGGATCAGCCGCGCGAGCCGGTCGGGATCGGTGAAGACGAGCGGCGCGCGCTTGTACGTCGCGAATCGGCGGGCGAACCCGATCGTCAGCGCCTCCGGGTCGAGGACTTCGCCGCCGAGGACTTCGCGGCACCGCGCGACGAGCCGGCGGCGGAGCCCCTGGTGCCGGCGCCAGATTTCCGGCGGGTCGACGCGCCGGACGTCCTCGAACCGCATGTCGGGGTCGGTCCAGGTGTCGCGATGGACGCCGTTCGTGATCGGGACGATCGGGACCTCGTCGACGGGGGTCTCGGGCGTCATCTTCTGCCAGAGGCCTCGCGCCACGCGGGCGTGGAGCTTCGAAACCGCGTTCGCCTTCGCGGAGAGGCGCAGCGCGAGGGCGGCCATCGAGAAGAGATTTCTCTCCGGATCGACGATCTCGCCGCCCAGGGCATAGAAGTCGTCCCCGGACAGGCCGATCTCGCTGGCGAGCTCGCCGAAATACCTCTCGACGAGGTCGCGGGGGAAGAGGTCGATTCCGGCCGCGACGGGCGTGTGCGTGGTGAACACGTTTCCGGCCGCGCCGGCGCGGCGGGCTTCCGCGAAGGAGAGCCCTTCCTCGCGGACGATCTGGCGGATCCGCTCGAGCGTCGCGAACGCGGCGTGCCCCTCGTTCAGGTGGCGGACGGCCGGCCGCCATCCGAGCGCGTCGAGCGCCCGCATCCCCCCGATGCCGAGCAGGATCTCCTGCTGGAGCCGGGTCTCGAGGTCGCCGCCGTAGAGCCGGTCCGTGATGGCCCGATCCGCCGGGGAGTTGCCTTCGACGTTCGCGTCGAGGAGGACGAGAGGCGTCGCCCCGACGCGCGCGATCCGGACGGCGACGGCGACCCGCCGCCCGGGGAAATCGACGAAGATCTCGAGAGGCATGCCGTCCGCGCCCAGCGCGAGCGCGAGAGGTAGGGAATCGGGGCTCGCGGCCGGGTTGCGCTCTTCCTGGCGCCCGTCGGCCGAGAGCGCCTGGCGGAAATACCCCTCCCGGTAGAAGAGCCCGACGCCGACGAGCGGCACGCGCAGATCGGAAGCGGACTTGAGCGTGTCTCCCGCCAGGATGCCGAGGCCCCCGGCGTAGATCGGGAGGCATTCGGCGACGCCGAACTCGGCGCAGAAGTACGCGATGCGCTCGCCGCGCTCGGCGAGCTCGCGCGCTCCCGCGAGCGCGGACGGGCGGTCGTCGGTTTCGGCGAGCGCGCGTCGGACCGCCGCGACGGACGCGACGTATCCGGGATCGCTCGCGGCGGCGTCGAGCGACGCGATCGGGGCGCCCTGCAGGAGCGCGACGGCGTTGCGCCGCGTGGCGTTCCAGAGGGTCGCGTCCAGCCCCGCGAACAGGCGGGCGACCTCGGGGCGCCACGTGGCGCGGAGATCGAACGCGAGGTCCGCGAGCGGCGCGATCGCCTCGGGAATCGCGGGAAGGGGAGGATGTCGGAGGAAAAGCGTGTCCAAGCGGCGGGGAGGATATCAGACGGGCGCGCGCGACGGCCGGGCGGGCGCGAACTCGACGGCCTTCGCGTCTGCCGCCGCCGAGGCGCCGGGAGGAACCACCGCGTGCTCGGGGATCACGGCGTTCTTCCCGAGCGTCGTCAGCACGGGCGGCTCGCCCGCGCGGCCCATTCCGCCGACGCGCGCGTGGTGCCCGATGACGACGTATTTGTCGACGATCGCCCGCCGGAGCTGCGCGCCGGTCTCGATCACCGCGCCGGAGAGCACGACCGATTCCCGCAGCACGGCGCGCGGGCCGACGAAGACGCCGGGCGAGAGGATGCTGTTCTCGACGCGGGCCCCCGGCGCGATCACGCAGCCGTCGGTGACGAGGCTGTCCTGCACGACGGCGGTCTCCTGGATGCGGACGGGCGGCTGGTGCTCGGAGACGGTGCGGACGATCCAGGCGCGGTCGTTCAGATTGAACGGCGGCGGGGTCCGGAGGAGGTCCATCTGCGTCTGCCAGTAAGCCTCGATCGTCCCGACGTCGACCCAGTAGCCGCGGAACGGATACGCGAAGACCCGCAGTCCTTCCTGGATGAGGCGCGGGATGACGTCCTTGCCGAAATCGTGCGACGAGTCACGCCGCTTTCCGTCTTCCTGGAGGATGCGGGAGAGAAGCGGCGCGCCGAAGACGTAGATGCCCATCGACGCGAGCGTCGACGGCGGATCGGCCGGCTTCTCCACGAACTCCGTGACTCGCGCCTCGGAGTCGGCGCGGAGGACTCCCATGCGCGTGGCTTCCTCCCGCGTGACCTGGAGCGTCGCGATCGTGAGATCCGCCCCGTTCGCCGCGTGGAAGTCGATCATCTCGGCGTAGTTCATCTTGTAGATGTGGTCGCCCGAGAGGACCAGCACGAGCTCGGGCGATTCGCGCTCGACGAACGACAGGTTCTGGAAGACCGCGTCGGCCGTTCCCTTGTACCAGTCGGTCGCGAGCCGCCCGCGGTACGGCTGGTAGATCTTCACGCCCCCCGTAAAGCTCCGGTCGAGATCCCAGGGGCGTCCCGCGGCGATGTGCTCGTTCAGGGAATGCGGACGGTACTGGGTGAGGATCATCACGTCGAAAAGACCCGAGTTGACGCAATTGGAGAGCGTGAAGTCGATGATCCGGTACTTGCCGGCGAACGGGACGGCGGGCTTGGCGCGCTTGTCGGTGAGGACGCCAAGGCGGGACCCTTCGCCGCCCGCGAGGATGACGGCGCGCGTTCTCACGGCCGCGCGGCTCCGGACGGCGCCACACTCTCCCGGCGGCGAGCGGCCGCGCGGGCGTAGAGCGCTTCGTACGCCCTCGCGGAGGGCGTCCACGAGAAGTCTTCCGCCATCCCGCGGAGTATGAGCGAACGCCATGCCGGTCGGTTTTCGCGCATCGCCCGCGCGCGCTCGAGCGCACCCGAGATGGCGTCCGGGTCGAGCTCGCCGAGGAGGAAGCCGGTTCCGGAGGCTCCCGCGGCGTCGCGGACGGTGTCGGCGAGCCCGCCGGTCGCCCGGGCGACCGGCACCGCGCCGTATCGCATCGCGATCATCTGCGTGAGGCCGCACGGCTCGTACCGCGAAGGAATCAGGAAGAGGTCAGAGCCGGCGTAGATCCGGCGGGCGAGCTCCGCGTCGAACCGGAAGCGGACGGCGGCCCGCGAGGGATGGGCGGCGGCGAGCTCCGCGAATCGCGCCTCGATCGCCGGGTCGCCGGCGCCGAGGACCGCGAGCTGTCCGCCGCGGGCGAGCCACCGCGCCAGCGCCGGCGCCGCGACGTCGAATCCCTTCTGATGATCGAGTCGGGCCACGATTCCGACGAGGGGAGCCTCCGCATCGGCGTCGAGGCCCAGCTCCCGGAGCAGCGCTTCCCGGTTCTCCTCCCGCGCGTCGATCCGCGCGGCATCGTAGCGCCGGGCCAGCGCGGCATCGGACGCGGGGTCCCAGACCGTGAGGTCGAGCCCGTTCACGATCCCCGTCAGACGGTCCTCCCGGCGCTGAAGCAGGGCGTCCAGCCCGCAACCGAATTCCGGCGTGAGAATCTCGCGTGCGTACGTGGGGCTCACGGTGCTGATCTCGTCCGCGCGGGCGATGCCGACCGGCAGCAGCGCACCCCGCGCCCATTCCGGGAGCCCGTCTCCGTCGGTCGGGATGCCGTAGTCGGCGAGCGCGGCGCCGGCTCCCGTTCCCAGGTAGGGGAGATTGTGGATCGTGACGATGGACGCGACGCCGGCGAAGAACGGGTCGTCCGACGCCTCGGAGAGCCACGCGGCGGCGGGCGCCGCGTGGGAGTCGTGGGCGTGGACGAGGTCCGGCTTCCATCCGATCCGGCGGCAGAGCTCGAGCGCGGCGCGGCAGAAGAACGCGAATTTCGGGCCGTCTTCGCCGATTCCCGTTCCATAGGGGCGGCCGGATCGGGGGATCGGCGCTCCTCCGGCGAGGAGGTATGGAAAACCGTCCGCCACCACCTCCGAAACCGTCGCTTCCTCCTGCCCGTGCGCGGCGAGGACGGGAAATTCCGCGACCCGGCGCCGCGCGAAGCGGTCGTCCTGCGGGGAAAGGGCGTCGGGAATCACGACCCGGACGTCGATTCCCCGGGCGGAGAGGGCGCGCGGGAGGGACCCCGCGACGTCCCCCAGTCCGCCGACCTTGACGAGGGGGGCGGCTTCGGCGGCGAGGAAGAGGACGCGCACGCGCCCCATCATAAGGGGAGACACCTGACCCTTCGGCGGGCCTCTCCGCGGCCCGACTTTGCTAGACTCGGACCCTTATGGCCTTGTTCAGCGGAAGACCCCCCGACAAGCCTCCGGCGCCCGCGGGACCGCCGGGACCGGCCCCGTCCCGTCCCGCTCCGCCCCCGATCGTCCCGAAGGGAGGAAAAACCGTGATCGGAAGCCAGATCAAGATGGTCGGAGAGATCTCCGGCGACGAGGACGTCGAGGTCCTCGGGCGCGTGGAGGGAACCATCGAGCTCAAGAAGGACCTCGTCATTTCGAGCGCCGGCCACGTCGACGCGAAGATCCACGCGAAGAACGTCACGATCGCCGGACGGGTGAAAGGGGACGTGACCGCCGACGAGCGGGTCGAGCTCCTCCCCTCGGGATCTCTCGAAGGGAACATCCGGGCGCCGAAGATCGTCATTTCGGAGGGCGCGCACTTCCGCGGCAACGTGGACATGAGCGCGCGCTCCGAGGGGACGCGCCCTTCGGAACCGGGGAAACCGGCGGCGCCGCCCGCCACGTTCGCGAGAGCCGATGAGCAGCACGGAAAACCGTAACTTCATCGGAGGGAAGTGGGTTCCCTCCACGACCGGCAGAACATTCGAGAATCGGAATCCCGCGGACCGCGACGACCTGATCGGAACCTTCGCGAAATCGTCGGCGAAGGACGTCGACGACGCCGTCTCCGCCGCTCGCGCCGCGTACCGTCCCTGGCGGCTCACGCCCGCGCCGAAGCGGGCGGAAATCCTCTACGCCGCGGGAGACATCCTCAAGCGCCGGAAGGAAGAGATCGCGCGGCTCATGACGCGCGAGATGGGCAAGGTTCTCGCCGAGACCCGCGGCGACGTGCAGGAAGCGATCGACATGGCCTTCCTCGCGGCCGGCGAAGGGCGGCGGCTCTTCGGCGTCACGGCGCCCTCGGAGCTGCACAACAAGTTCGCCATGGCGGTTCGCGACTCGATCGGCGTCTGCGGATTCATCACCCCCTGGAACTTCCCGATCGCGATCCCGGCGTGGAAGTCGATGGCGGCGCTGATCTGCGGCAACACGATCGTCATCAAGCCGGCGACCGATACTCCCGCGTCCGTGATCGAGCTCGCGAAGGTCTTCGAGGAAGCGGGGCTGCCGGCCGGCGTGTTCAACGTCGTCACGGGGGGCGGCTCCGAGGTCGGCGATCCGCTCGTCCATCACCCGGACGTGCGCGTCGTCTCCTTCACGGGCTCGACGTCCGTCGGCAAGGCGATCGGCGTCGAATGCGCGAAGCAGAACAAGCGCTTCCATCTCGAGATGGGCGGGAAGAACGCGATCCTCATCATGGACGACGCGGACCTCGACCTCGCGGTCGACGGGGCGGTCTGGGGCGCGTTCGGGACGACGGGTCAGCGGTGCACCGCCTCGTCGCGGCTCCTCGTCCACCGGAAGGTCCTCGCCGAGTTCGAAGAACGCCTCGTCGCCCGGGCGAAGAAGCTCCGGGTCGGCAACGGCCTCGAAGACGGCGTCGACATGGGGCCCTGCGTCTCCGAGTCCCAGCGCGAGACGGTCGCGAAATACGTCGAGATCGGAAAAGGCGAGGGGAAGCTCCTGAGCGGAGGAAGCAAGCTCTCCGACGGAGCCCGGGCGAAGGGTTGGTTCCACGAGCCGACCATCTTCGAGGCCGCGCGCGACGCACGGGTGTCGTGCGAGGAGATCTTCGGGCCGGTGACGACGGTCATCCCGATCGACTCGCTCGAGGAGGGCATCGACGTCGCCAACGGCGTCGCGTACGGCCTGTCCGGCGCCATCTACACGCGCGACGTCAACAACGCGTTCACGGCGATGCGGGACTTCGAAACCGGGCTCTTCTACGTCAACGCCGCGACGATCGGGGCCGAGGTGCACCTGCCGTTCGGCGGCGTGAAGGACACGGGAAACGGCCACCGCGAAGCGGGAGTGGCCGGGATCGACGTGTTTTCGGAGTGGAAGTCGATCTACGTGGACTTCAGCGGGAAGCTCCAGCGCGCCCAGATCGATACCTAAAACGAGAGGCGCGACGATGCATCGAGCCGGACGGGCGCCCGCCTCCCGTCGGGCTCGCGCCTCGCGCGCTGGCCTGTGTGAGACCCGTAGACAATACACGATTTGTGCACGGGCAACGTCCGTTAAACGGACAGTCCCGGTTTTCACCGAGAAAGTTTCTGGATAGACTGGCCGCCGTAAAATCCGACCGAACGCCGCGAGGTGACGCATGATCGTCGGGCTCCCGAAAGAGATCAAGGACAACGAGAACCGCGTCGGCCTCGTTCCGGCCGGCGTGGCCGCGCTGCGGAAGGCCGGGCACGAGGTCGTCGTCGAGAAGAACGCCGGCGTCGGGTCCGGAATCGAGGATGCCGAGTACGAGGCGTCCGGCGGCCGAATCGTCGGCTCCGCGGACGAGGTCTTCGCCCGCGCGGAGATGATCGTCAAGGTCAAGGAACCGATCGAGCCCGAGTACGCCCGGATGCGCCCCGGACAGATCCTCTACACGTACCTCCACCTCGCTCCGGCGGCCCGGCTGACCGACGTCCTCCTCGAACGGAAGGTGACGGGAGTCGCCTACGAGACGATCACCGGCCGGAACGGGACGCTCCCGCTCCTGACGCCGATGTCCGAGGTCGCCGGACGGATGTCCGTGCACGTCGGCGCCTACTACCTCCAGAAGTCCAACGGCGGCCGCGGCGTGCTGCTGTCCGGGGTGCCGGGCGTGCCGCCCGCCGACGTCGTCATCATCGGCGGCGGCGTCGTCGGCACGAACGCGGCGCGCATCGCCTCCGGGATGGGCGCGGACGTGACGATCCTGGAGACGTCGCCCGACCGGATGCGCGAGCTCGACGACATCTTTCTCGGCCGGGTCAAGACGGTCGCGTCGAATCCGCTCACGCTGGAGGAAGGCTGCCGGCGCGCGGACCTCCTCATCGGCGCGGTGCTGATCCCCGGAGCCGCCGCGCCAAAGCTCGTCACTCGCGAGCTGATCGGCGTGATGAAGAAAGGCGCCGTCGCGGTCGACGTGGCGGTCGACCAGGGAGGCTGCTTCGCGACGACGCACGCGACGACGCACTCCGATCCGGTGTACACGGTCGACGGGGTGATCCACTACTGTGTCGCGAACATGCCCGGCGCGGTCGCCCGGACCTCGACGTTCGCGCTGACGAATTCCACGCTGCGCTACGCGCTCGAGCTCGCGGGCAAGGGTTTCGCCCGGGCCGTCTCCGAGAATCGCCACCTCGCCGAGGGCGTGAACACGTTCGACGGCAGGATCACCTACGAGGCGGTCGCGCAGGCCCAGGGGAAGCCGTACACGCCCCTTTCGAATCTGCTCCAGGGCGCCGCGGCGACCCGGGCGTAGGCGTCCGCGGGGCTCCTCAGTCGGGGAGCGCGTCGACGAGCGCCACGAGGTCCGGCGGCCAGGGCGCGGTGACGTCGACCCCCTCGCGCGTGACCGGGTGGAGAAACGCGATGCGTTCCGCGTGGAGCGCCTGCCGCGGAAACGCCGCGAGCGCCTTCCGGAGATCCGGGTCGCGCACCTTCTCGTATCGCGGGCGGCCGTAGACGGGGTCCCCGACGACCGGGCAGCGGATCGCGGAGAGGTGGACGCGGATCTGGTGCGTGCGCCCGGTCACGAGCGTCAGGCGCAGGAGGGAGAGGTCCAGGGCCGGCCACTCCCGTTCGATCGCGTAGAGCGTCTTCGCCTCGCGGATCGAGGGGGGAGACGCCGCGGCGAACCCTTTCATCTTCTTCCGGTCCTTCGGGTCGCGGCCGATCGCGAGATCGACCGATCCCTTCCGGAGGGGCGGGCGCCCGGCGGCGAGCGCGACGTACTCTTTCCGGATCTGGCGTTTCTTCATCTGCCGGGAGAGCGACTCGTGCGCGCGATCGGTCTTGGCGACGACGAGCGCCCCCGAGGTCTCCCGGTCGAGACGGTGGACGATTCCCGGACGGAGCGGATCGGAGCCCGCCGGCAGGTTCTCCCGGCAGTGATGGAGGATCGCGTTGGCGACGGTGCCCGAACGATGCCCCGGCGCCGGGTGGACGACGAGGCCCGGGGGTTTGTTCAGGATGAGGAGCTCGCCGTCTTCGTACAGGATCTCGAGCGGAATGTCTTCCGCGAGGAGCGCGGTCTTCGGCGGCGCCTCCGGGAGACGCAGCTCGACGACCTGACCGTTCGCCGTCGTTCGCGAGGGGCGTCTCTCGACGGCGCCGTCGATGCTCACGACGCCTTCTTCGATGAGCTTCTGGAGCCGCGACCGCGAGATGTCGCCGCAGACGGCGGCGAGGAAACGGTCCAGGCGGCGGCCCGAGCTGGCGCGCCCGACGTCGAAGCGGCGGAGAGGCATCGCGCGATTATCGGACGGAAAAGGGCGTCAGGCTTCCTGCGCCGCGCCGCGCCGCCGGAGCACGACGAGCATGACGATCGAGGCGATCGCCATCAGGATCCCGATGAACTGCGCCGTCGAGAGCACGCCGGGCACGACGAACCCGCGCACGAGATCGCCCCGGAACTCCTCGATGACGCCGCGGGTGAGCGCGTACCCGAGGACGTAGATCCAGAAGACTTCGCCGTCGAACTTCTTGTGGCGATAGACCCACTCGCAGATCGCGAACAGGAGGAGAGCGTTCAGCGAGAGATAGATCTGGGTCGGGTGCAGTGGGACGTTCAGGGGTGTGCCGACCGCCTCGTGCGCGAAGGGGTTGCGGAACGTGATCGCCCAGGGAACGGTGGTCGGTTTCCCGTAGCAGCATCCCGCCGCGAGGCATCCCCAGCGGCCGATCGCCTCCCCGAGCGCGATCGACGGCGCGGCCATGTCGGTGATGCGCCACGCCGGAAGGCGGTGCTTGCGGATGTACCAGAGACCGACGACCGAAGCCGCGATCAGGCCGCCCTGGAAGACGCCTCCCGAACGGATCAGCTCCGACGCGCTCGACGGGTCGGCGAGATACTGCTTGAAGTCGACGATCGCGAGGAGCGCCTTGGCCCCGAGGATCGCCGCGGCGAGGATCGCGATCGACAGATCGGAGATTTCGTTCTTCGGAAGGCCCTCCCGTTCCGCCTTCTTCGTGAGGAGCGCGATCGCGACGAGATACGCGATCGCGAGCATCACCCCGTAGGTCGGAAGGTAGAAGGCGCCGATCGAGACGAGCTTCGGGTGCATTCAGCGTGGAAGCGGCCGGCTCATGGCGCGTCGGGCGCCGGCGCCGCGGGCGTCTTCTGCCGGAGCATGTCGAGGGCGAGGAGGCCGACGCCGACGCAGATGGCCGAGTCGGCGACGTTGAACGCCGGCCAGTAGTGCCCCCGGACGCCGAAGAGGAGGAAGTCCACGACGTAGCCGAACCGCACGCGGTCGACGAGGTTCCCGACCGCGCCGCCGAGCACGAGCGCAAGGCCGACCTGGAGGCGGACGCTCTTGAAGTGCGACCGGAAGGCGTAGAGGCTCACCGCGACGAACGCGGCGACCGCGACGGCGTTCAGGAAGACCGACTTCAGCGACGATTCGAAATTCGCGAAGAGCCCGAACGCGGCTCCCGAGTTTCGGACCGAGGTCAGGAGAAAGAAGTCGCCGAGCACTTCCCTCGACTCGTGGAGGCCGAGCGCGCGCGTGATCGTTCCCTTGCTCCACTGGTCGAGGAAGAGGACCGCCACCGAAACGAGAAGATACCCGGAACGGTAGAGCGTGTTCTCGGAGAGGAGTGCCTTCCTGTTCATGGAGCTCCGGCGGCGCCCGCGTCCGGGCGGATCTCGGCGAGGACGGCGCGACAGCGGGCGCAGAGCCCACCGTCGGCGGCCTCCGGCCGGATCCTCCAGCAGCGGGCGCATTTCGCGCCCGGCGCCTTCCGGAACCGGAGGGTCAGACCCCGATAGGTCTCCGAGGCGATGTCGAGCGGGCCCGGAGCCTCGTCGAGATCCGAGACGATGAAGAAATCGGCGAACGCCGCGCCGTCCCATCCGGTCAGCCGGCGATCCTCTTCGAGCGCCGGGATCGGCGAGAACGTGAGCGCGGCTTCGAGGGAGGCGCCGATCACCCGCTCCTTGCGGCGTTCCTCGAGCACCTTCGTGACCTCGTCCCGCAGGCTCAGGAGTCGCTCCCATGCGCGGCGTTCCGGTTCATCGAGGAGGGCGGCATCCATCGTGCCGAAACGCTCGAGGTGCACGGAATCTTCCCGTTTTCCCGGGATCTCGCCGTAGATCTCCTCCGCGGTGAACGGGAGGATCGGCGCGGAAAGCGTCGCGAGGGAACGGGCGATCGCGTGGAGCGCGGTCTGGGCGGACCGGCGCTCGCGCGAATCGGGAGCGGAAGCGTAGAGCCGGTCTTTCAGGACGTCGAGATAGAAAGCCGACATCGAGACGGCGCAGAAATCGTGAATCGCGCGCGCGGCGACGTGGAATTCGAACTCTGCGTACGCGGAGCGGACGCTCCGGCCGAGATCCGCGGCGCGGGCGCCCGCCCACCGGTCGAGCGGGAGCATCTCCGCCGGGGGGACCCGGTCGCGCGCCGGATCGAAGTCGAAGAGGTTGGAGAGGAGGTATCGCCCGGTGTTGCGGATCTTTCGGTAGGCGTCGGAAGTCCGGGCCAGGATCTCGGGAGAGAGCGGCTGGTCTTCCCGGAAGTCCTGACCGAGTACCCAGAGACGGAGAACGTCCGCGCCATCCTTCGCGACGATGTCCTGGGGCGCGATCACGTTCCCGAGGGATTTCGACATCTTCCGGCCGGCGCCGTCGACGACGAAGCCGTGGGTGATCACCGTGCGGAAGGGTGGCTTCCCGTCCTCGAGCGCGACCGACGTGAGGAGCGACGACTGGAACCAGCCGCGGTGCTGGTCGTGGCCTTCGAGGTAGACGTCGGCCGGCCAGCGCAGCTCCGGCCAGTCGCCGGACTTGAGGACCGCCTCGTGCGAGACGCCGGAGTCGAACCAGACGTCGAGGACGTCGCGCTCCTTGACGAACTCCGATCCGCCGCAGGGGCAGCGGAATCCGGGTGGAAGGAAGGACGCGGCCGGGCGGTCCGGATCGAACCAGGCGTCGCCTCCCGTCTCGCGGAACGCCGCCACGACTTTCTCGAAGAACGCGCGGGTCGCCGCCCCGTCGCTCGCGTCGGGAAAGACGGCGCGGCAGGCGGCGCAATAGACGACGGGGATCGGAGAGCCCCATCGCCGTTGCCGCGAGACGCACCACTCGTGACGGTTCTCGACCATTCCCCCGATCCGTTCCGCGCCCCACGCCGGGATCCAGCGGGACCGGCGGATCGCCTCGCCGGCGCGCGCGCGGATGTCGGCGCCCGGTTTCTCGAGGTCGACGAACCACTGTTCGGTCGCCCGGAAGATGACGGGGTTCCGGCACCTCCAGCAGTGGGGATATTCGTGGCGGAAATTCGGGTCGGCATGGACGAGCGCGCCGGCGGCGCGGAGGTCCTCCACGATGCGCGGATTCGCATCGAGCGCCTTCTCCCCGCGATAGCGCGGAACGTCCTCGGTGAAGCGGCCAGCGTCGTCGATCGGGGAGAGGAGCGGGAGCCCCTCTCGCTGGCCCGTCCGGAAGTCGTCTTCGCCATGCCCGGGAGCCGTATGAACGAGGCCGGTGCCCGTATCCATCGTCACGTAGTCGGCGAGCACGATCCGGAACGCGTCCGCCTCCTCCTCGAGCCGGGCTCGCGCTTCCGGCGGAAGCGGATGGTCGTACCGGAGGCCGGCCAGCCTCGCTCCGGCGACGGCGCCCGCGACCTCGACCCCGGTCCATCCGGCGTCCTTCGCCGTGCGTTCGAGGAGATCGCGCGCGACGACGAAGTGTCCCTCCCGCGTCGTGGCGAGCACGTACTCCCGCTCCGGATGGACCGCGATCGCGACGTTGCTCGGGATCGTCCAGGGCGTCGTCGTCCAGATCACGGCGCGGATCGGCCGGCGGAGGGATTCCGCCGACACCGGCACGCCTTCGAACCGCTGCGCGACCTCGTCGGCCTCCGCGAAAGAGAACGCCACCAGGATCGCGGGGTCGGTCTTCTCCGAATATTCCAGCTCCGCCTCGGCGAGCGCCGTCCGATCGGTGAAGCACCAGCGAACGGATTTCCGCGCCTTGTAGACGAGACCCTTCGCGTAGAACTCCCCGAAGCAGCGGGCGATTTCCGCTTCGTAGGGGAACGCCATCGTGAGGTACGGCCGGTCCCACTCGGCGAAGACGCCGAGCCGCTGGAATCCCTCCATCTGGATCGCGACGTACTTCCCGGCGTACTCGCGGCACGCCCGGCGGATCTCGAGATCCGACATCTCGCGGCGCTTCGCGCCGAGCTCCTTGTCGACCTGTCGCTCGATCGGAAGGCCGTGGCAGTCCCAGCCGGGAACGTACGGGGCATCGAGCCCCTCCATCGCCCGCGACCGGACGATCGCGTCCTTGACGATCTTGTTGAGCGCCGTGCCGAGATGGATCGGTCCGTTGGCGTACGGCGGCCCGTCGTGGAGGATCCACTTCTCGCGCCCGGCCCGGGCGGCGCGCATCTTCTCCGCGAGCCCGATCCTCCGCCACTCCGCGAGACGCTCCGGCTCCCGTCGGGCGAGCTCCGCCTTCATCGGGAACGCCGTCGACGGAAGGTTCAGCGTGGACTTGTAGTCGGTCGCGTCGCTCATGGTGTTCGAACCGCCCAAGCTAGCAAGGTCCGCGGCGCCTCGTCAAGAAATCAGGGCGCGCACACGAGGAGGACCGCGGCCGCGGCGGTGCGCTCGGTGTGCGTGATCGTGAGCTCCGTCGCCTCGACGCCGAGCCGCTCGGCGAGCTTGATCGCCCTTCCCTGGAAGCGGAGGACGGGCTTCCCCGACTCTTCCCGGCCGACGACGATCTCCCGAAAAGAGAGTCCCCGGAATCCGGTGCCGAGCGCCTTCATGGCGGCTTCCTTCGCGGCGAACCGGCCGGCGACGTGCTGGGCGAAGGCGGCGGGGTGCCTCCGCCGGCGATCGATCTCGCCGGCATTGAAGACGCGTTCGAGGAACGTCTCTCCCCAGCGTTCGAGGGCGCGGGCGATCCGGTCGACCTCGGCGAGATCGAGGCCGAGCCGGACGGTGAACGGGATCACGGGAATCCTTCGAGCCCGAAATACCGCGCGACCTTCGCGAGAACGGAGTCGGCCTCGGCCGGCGTCTCGGTCTTCGGGAATATCGCGAGCATCGCCTCCTTGATCACGCGGCGCCCCTCGACCAGCCGGCTCATTTCGACCACGAGCTTCGGGTTTCCTTTCAGGATGGGCGCGAGAGCGTCCTTGCCGATCCGGTAGAGGCTCGCCGACGTCCTCGCCTTGACGGTCGCCGCGCGGGGCTCGCCGGTCAGGAGCGCCATCTCGCCGAACGCGTCTCCGGGCCCGAGCGTCCCGACCTCGACGATCGTTCCGTCGCCGTGCCGGACGAGGACGGACAGCTCTCCCGACTCGACGACGAAGAGGGAATCGGCGAGATCTCCCTCCTCGACGACCGGTTCGCCGGGCCCGAATCCGAGATGGACGAGCTGGGAGCGGAGCGTCTGGCGCTCGTCGGCCGTGAGCGGGGTGAAGAGCTCGACGCGGTCGAGAACGGGCGGCGGCTCGGGCGCCGGCGGCTCCTGCCAGGGACGGACGTGCTGGAACCGGACGCTCGTCGGATACGGGATCGCGATTCCGGCGCGTTTCAGCGCGAACCAGAGCCGCTCCCGGATGGCGGTCTCCACGGGAAGGAACATCGAGTAGTCCTCGAGCCAGACGCGCAGCTCGTAGACGATCGAGAAGTCCCCGAAGTTGACGACGTAGACCCTCGGCGGCGGGACGGCGGCGACGCCGGGAACGCCGATCGCGGTCTCCCGAATCACGGCGATCGCCTTCGTGGGGGGCGTCTGGTACTCGAGGCCGATCTTCATCGCGTAGGCGACCGGCGTCCCGGAGCACCTCGGGAACACCTCCAGGCGTTCCCGCGCCGCGGCGCTGTTCGGGAGGAGGACGATCGAATCGAGCAGGGTCCGGACCCGGATCGCGCGCCAGGAGAGCATCTCGACGAACCCGACCTCCTCGCCCACGCGCACCATGTCGCCCACCTGGAGCGACTTCTCGAGGTGGAGCGCCATACCGGAAAAGAGGTTTCCGAGCGTGTCCTGGAGCGCGAGGCCGATCACCGCGGTGATGAGCGCGGAGGTCGCGAGAACGGCCGTGAGGTGCACGGAGAGGAGTCCGCGCAGAAGGAGCGCGAAGCCGACGGAGAAGACGAGGATCGCCACCATCTCCCGCAGCAGGAGCGGGGCCTCGGTCCGCCGGCGGAGGCGGAACACGACGTCGAACAGAAGGTAGTTGACCAGACGCGTGGCGAGGAGGAGGAGCGCGACGCCGATCGCGAAGTCGCCCCAGTCGTGGGTCGAGTCGCGAAGCGGAAACATCTGGAGCCGGCGGACCAGCATTACGGCGATGCCGACCGCGGCCGTCAGGAGGAGCGGTCCGATCACCCGCCGAAGAACGAGCGGAGCGCGGGCGCCGGACTTCATCGGGCGCGCGCCCCGGCGACGACCGCGCCGGGGTCCGCGGCCTCCTCGAAAGCGCGAATCGCCGCGAAGCCCGCGATTCTCCCGCGGATGGGCGCGAGATCGTCGAGGCGAGCGAGATCCACTCCGCCGATGACGAAGAGCTCGGCCGAAAGGGGCCAGCCTTCGCCGATCGCTTCGACGGCGGCGGGCGACAGGGGAGGGCCGAACGGGCGTTTCGCCGGCGTGTCGAACAGGGGTCCGAGCAGCACGAGATCGGCGCCGTCCTCCGCGGCGCGGAACGCGCCCTCCGCCGAATGGGTCGATTTGCCGAGGCGAAAACCCCGCGGCGTCTCCCGCCGGACCGCCTCGACCGGAAGGCCGTCCTCGGGCAGGATCACCCCTCCGGCGCCCGCCGCGAGCGCGAGGTCGAAGCGACCGTTGGCGAGGACGCGGTCGGCGCCGAGGGCCGCGACGGCGTTCCGGAGGAGGTCGAGCAGCCGGCGATCCGTCGCCTCCCGGTCGCGCACCTCGAAGTAGTCCGGGGGCGAATCACCGAAGCCGGCCAGCAGGCGCGCGTATTCCGCGTCGGCGGCGGTCGATCGCCCGGTCACGCAGATCGTCTTCACCGGCCCCCCGTGAGCCGCCGCAGGAGGAGACGAAAGTCGTTGGCGCCGGCGACGAGATGGACGATGCCGAGTCCGGAGAGGAATCCCCGAAGATAGGGGGAAGCCGGCCCGCTGTCCGGGGCCCAGGGCCTCAACAGGAGGTACATGCCCACGCCGGTGCAGTAGAAGACGAAGAGGATCGTCCCCCCGAAATTCTTCGACTCTTCGCGCATTCGATCCGGGAATTGTAGCGTGAACGCTCCCCCCGGGCGGCGCTGGCCGGGGCCGCCTCGCGGCCCGGAGGACGCCGCGAAACGACGATAATCGGCCATGCCGAAGCCTCCGCCTCTCTTTGCCGTCGACGGGTTCCTCGCGGCCGGGTCGACCGTCGCCCTCGACGATCGCGCCCGCCGGCACGCCCGCGCCCGCCGGCTGGCGGAAGGCGCCCGCGTGCGCCTCGCGGACGGGGCCGGGTCGGAAGCGGAAGGAACGATCGCGCGGATCTCCCGGGACGCGCTCGAGGTCCGGATCGATCGCGTCGCGCCCGGCGCGTCGCGGTCCGGCGTCGAGCTCCTGGTCTCCGCGATCCGGATGCCGCGGTTGTCCTGGCTCGTCGAGAAGGCGACGGAGCTCGGCGCGGAAGCCGTGACGATCGTCGCGAGCGAGCGAGCGCAGCGCGGCCGTGTGGAAAGCGCCGCCGCGGGGATCGAGCGCCTCGAGCGGATCGCGCACGAGGCGGCGCAGCAGAGCGGGCAGTCGGTCCTGCCGCGCCTCGCGGGACCGATCGCGCCGGACGCCGCGGCGCGCCGCGCGACGTCCGCCTCGCGGGCCCTCGTCCTCGACCGGTCGGGGGAGCGGTTTCCGGCGCGGATGACCGCTCCGGCCGCGATCTGGATCGGCCCGGAAGGGGGATGGACCGGAGCGGAGCTCTCGGCCGCGGACGCCGCGGGATGGACCCGGGCTCGTCTTCCGGGCGCGACACTCCGGACCGAGACGGCGGCGATCGCGGCCCTGGTCCTCGCGCTGCAGGCGATTGACACCGCGGCGCGGGCGGACGGACAATAACGCGATTCCAATGCTCCCGGTCCGAGGAGGCGTTCGAGTTGGCATTCGAAGACGTCCAAAAAGTGTGGATGAACGGCCAGATGGTCGACTTCGCCGACGCCCGGATCCACGTCTTCTCGCACGTGATCCACTACGGCTCCGGCGTCTTCGAGGGGACGCGCTGTTACCGGACCGAGAGCGGCCCGGCGGTTTTCCGCCTGCGGGACCACACCGACCGTCTCTTCGCGTCGGCGAAGATCTATCGGATGGTTATCCCGTTCTCGAAGGAGGAGATCGACGAGGCGGTGCTCGAGACGATCCGCGTCAACGGATTCGAGGCGTGCTACATCCGCCCGATCGTCTACCGCGGAATGGGGACGCTCGGCGTCAATCCGTTCAACTCGCCGGTGCAGGCGGCGATCGGCGTCTGGAAGTGGGGAAAGTACCTCGGCCCCGAAGCGCTCGAGAACGGCGTCGACGTGTGCGTCGCGTCGTGGAGCCGCATGTCGCCGAACACGTTTCCGGCGATGGCGAAGGCGACCGCGAACTACATGAACTCCCAGCTCATCAAGATGGAGGCGCTCACCAACGGGTACGCGGAGGGCATCGGCCTTTCGTCCGACGGCACGGTTGCCGAAGGAAGCGGCGAGAACCTCTTCCTCGCCCACCACGGGCGCCTGATCACTCCGCCGGTCGCGAGCGCCGGGCTTCCCGGCATCACGCGGACGACGGTCATCCGGCTCGCGCACGATTGCGGCATCGAGGTCGTCGAACAGGTCGTGCCGCGGGAGATGCTCTACATCGCCGACGAGGTGTTCTTCTGCGGCACCGCGTCGGAGATCACGCCGATCCGGTCGGTCGACCGGATCCCGGTCGGGACGGGCAAGCGCGGGCCGATCGTCGAAAAGCTGCAGAAGGAGTTCTTCTCCCTCGTCGAGGGGCGCGCTCCGGACCGCCACGGCTGGCTCACGCCCGTGCGCATTCCGGCGCCGGCCGCCGCGCGCGCGTGAGCCGGGCGGAGCTCTCCGGCCCGTTCTGCCCGCATCATTCGGCGCCTCACGCGGCGCCCGTTCGGGGATAGACCCCGGGAAAGGCCAGCCGTCATGCACATCAACGACCTGCTCCGGATCGCGGTCGAGCGGAAAGCCTCCGACCTCCACCTGAAGGTCGGCGCCTATCCGGTCATCCGCGTCGACGGAACGTTGACTCCGCTCGTCGAATTGAAGCGCCTCATGCAGGAAGACACGATCGCGATGGCCTTCTCGATCATGAGCGCGCGCCAGAAGGAGAAGTTCAAGAACAACTTCGAGATCGACATCGCGTATTCGGTGCCCGATCTCGGGCGGTTCCGCTGCAACATCTTCCAGCAGCGGGGGACGGTCGGCCTCGTGCTCCGCGTCATCCCCTCCCGCATCCTCGCGGTGCGCGACCTCCTCCTGCCTCCGGTGATCGAGCGGATCTGTTCCGAGCAGCGCGGCCTCATCCTCTGCACGGGAACGACGGGCTCGGGCAAGTCGACGACGCTCGCGGCGATGATCGACTACATCAATGCGACCCGCAACGAGCACATCATGACGGTCGAGGATCCGATCGAGTTCCTGCACCGCGACAAGAAATCGATCGTGAACCAGCGCGAGGTCGAGGTCGACACGAAGGGATTCTCGATCGCGCTCCGGAGCGCGCTGCGCCAGGACCCCGACGTGATCCTCGTCGGCGAGATGCGCGACTACGAGACGGTCGAGACGGCGCTGACGGCCGCGGAGACGGGACACCTCGTGCTCTCCACCCTCCACACGCTCGATGCGACGGAGACGATCAACCGCATCGTGGCCATCTTCCCGCCCCATCAGCAGAAGCAGATCCGGCTCCAGCTCGCGGCGGTCCTGAAGGCCGTCATCTCGCTCCGTCTGATGCCCCGCGCCGACGGGCTCGGCCGCGTCCCGGCCGCGGAGATCCTGATCTCGACGGCGCTCGTTCGCGACTGCATCGAGAACAAGGAGAAGACGAAGCTCATCAAGGACGCGATCACGGCCGGCACGTCGCAGTACGGGATGCAGACGTTCGACCAGTCGCTCTTCGGGCTCTACAAGTCGGGCCTGATCACGCTCGACGAGGCGTTGAAGCGCGCGACGAACCCGAACGAGTTCCGGTTGAAGCTCCAGGGAATCCAGTCGACCGCCGACGTCGCCCAGGAGGAGATGGACGCGGCGCTGCAGGCGCCCACGGAGGCGGACCCGCTCTCCGAAGAGTCGCCCTTCGACTTCTCGAACCAGCTCCCGGGCGGGCCGCCGCCGCCGCCGTTCCCGGGCCGCCGGTAACGGCGGAAATTCGAATGACGGAAACGGCGCGCGGGCGACTCCTTGCACCGCCTGGCGATTTTGTGCGGAGCGTTCGGGGGCGCTGTTCGCCGCGGAAGCCCGTGCGCGGCGATCGACGCGCCACGCGCTTTCGCCCGCCAACGCTGCGCGTTGCTCCTTCGTCGACGAAGGAGGCGCGGGATTCAAGATTGGGATTTCAGATTTCCGGCGAGATCCCGCTCATACAACGCTCGTAGCCGTGACAGCACGGCGCCGAATGGCTCTTGCGAGGGACAAGGACGCGCCGACCGAGTGCCGATTTCGCGCGGTGCGCCTCCTGACGGTCCGGGCGCGCTCGCGGGAAGAGCTCCGCCGGTCGCTCGAGCTCCGCGGGTTCTCCGCGGGGACGATCCGGGAGACGCTCGACGCGCTCGTCCGGGACGGGAGCCTCAACGAGAGCGCCGCGCTCGAGACGTTCCTGGCGAGCCGGGAAGAGAAGTTCTCCCGGGAGCGGATTCGGACCGAGCTGCGCCTGCGGGGATTCGCGAAGGAGCGCGTGGACGACGCGCTTGCCGCCCGGTCGGACGACGACGAGCGGGCGCTCCTCGAAGAGCTTTTCCGGCGGCGGTCGCGGGAGCTCGCGAGCCTGCCCGCCGACCGCCGGAAGAAGAAGGTCTTCGACTTCCTCCGGCGGCGGGGATTTCCGGTGTCGGCGATCTTCGCGGTCATGGGGGAACCGGAGGAATAGTTCCGAGTTGCGAGCCGCGAGTGGAAACTCCCGGCCGGGGCCGCAACCGCTCGCCCCCGATGGCGAGTCCTCCGGCGGTGAGTTGAAACTGGGAACTCCGCCGGTCCTTCGACTCGAAACCCGTCACTCGGAACGCGGAACTGAGAAACGCGCGGCCATGCAAACGCCGCGCGTTTCTGTCACTATCGCGCGTTCGGAGGCGACGGGCGTGATGGATTCCCGGGAGATTCGCGAGCGATTCCTGAGGTTCTTCGAGGAGCGGGGGCACCGCCGCGTCCCGTCGTCCTCGCTCATCCCGGCCGGGGATCCGACGCTCCTCTTCGCCAACGCCGGCATGAACCAGTTCAAGGACGTGTTCACGGGACGCGAAAAGCGCGACTACGTCCGCGCGACGTCCTCCCAGAAGTGCGTCCGGGCCGGCGGAAAGCACAACGACCTCGACAACGTCGGATACACGGCGCGCCACCAGACGTTCTTTGAGATGCTCGGCAACTTCTCGTTCGGCGACTACTTCAAGGGAGACGCGATCCGCTTCGCGTGGGACCTCCTGACGGATCCGAACGAGGGATATGGCCTCGCCGTCGACCGCCTCTGGTTCACCGTCTACACGACCGACGACGAAGCGGCCGCGCTCTGGGAGAAGGTCGGAGCCGCGAAAGACCGCATCCTGCGATTCGGCGAGAAGGACAACTTCTGGGCGATGGGGGAGACCGGGCCGTGCGGGCCCTGCTCCGAGATCCACTACTTCCGGGGCGACGACCCGTCGGATCCGGCGAAGAACCGGGCGGAGCTCGTCAACGGCCCCGGCGACGAGACGATGGAAATCTGGAACCTCGTCTTCATGCAGTACGAGCGGGACGAATCGGGGAAGATGACGCCGCTCCCGAAGCCCTCGGTCGACACGGGCGCGGGCCTCGAGCGGATCGCGTCGATCCTCCAGGACGTCAACAACAACTTCGACACCGATCTCTTTCGGCCGATCCTCGCGCGGATCGAGGAGATTTCGGGGCGCCGGTACCGCGGCGGCATGGAGGTCGACGACGCCCCGTTCCGCGTCGTCGCCGACCACGTGCGCGCGTCGATCATGCTCATCACGGACGGTGTGCTCCCGTCGAACGAGGGGCGCGGCTACGTCTTGAGGCGAATCATCCGACGTGCGGTCCGGTACGGACGGCAGCTTGGTCTGGAGGTCGACGCTCTAAGACCTTTGCTCGGGGACCTGGTTCTGATCGGAATCGTTCTCGACATTTTCAAGCAGCCGTACGCATGGTCGGAGGATTTCGTCGGAAAGGCCAGCCGAAGCGCGATGAGCGTCCTTCGGAACGAAGAGCTGGCTTTCGGCCGCACGCTCACGGCCGGAATCGACCGCATCGGCGAGGAGATCGAGGCGATCCGCCGGACCGGCGGGTCGTCGCTCTCGGGCGAGACCGCGTTCCGGCTCTACGACACGCACGGCATTCCGCTCGACCTGATCTCGGAAATCGCGCAGGACGAGGGCCTCCAGGTCGACGTCGAGGGATTCGAGAAGGCGATGGACGGGCAGCGCGCCCGATCGCACGCGTCGGCGAAGTTCCAGGCGGCGGACGCGAAGGTGTTCGAGACGCTCCCGCTCCCCGACGCCCATTCCGAGTTCCGCGGTTATCCCGAGCAGGACTTCGTGCGCCTCCCGGGAGCGCGCGTCGTCGGGATCGTCGCGGACGGCCAGCTTTCGGGCCGGCTCTCCGCGGGCCAGTCGGGGGAGGTGGTGACGGACCGGACCGTCTTCTACCCGGAGGGCGGCGGACAGGTCGGCGACGTCGGGACCTGGTCGTGGGCGGGGGGCGCGGGAGAGGTGATCGACGCGCGGCGTCCGGTGCCCGGCCTGATCGCGCACCGCGTCGAGGTGAAGGAGGGCGTTCTCGCGATCGGCGACGCGGTGGACATGGAAGTCGACGAGTGGACGCGCCGGCGCACGCAGGCGAACCACACCGGAACCCATCTCCTCCACGCGGCGCTCCGGAACGTGCTCGGCGAGTCGGCCCGCCAGATGGGTTCGCTCGTCGCGCCCGACCGGCTCCGCTTCGATTACGCCGCCCGTTCGCCGCTGACGCCGGAGCAACTCCGCGAGATCGAGGAGCAGGTCAACCGCGAGGTGCTCCTCGACAAGCCGGTCGCCAAGGAAACGGTCTCGCGGGACGAAGCGAACGCGAAGGGCGCAATCGCCTTCTTCGGCGAGAAGTACGGAGACCGGGTCCGGGTCGTCACCGTGCCCGGGTATTCCGTCGAGCTCTGCGGAGGGTGCCACGTGCCGACGACCGGAGAGATCGGCGCGTTCAAGATCCTCTCCGACCGGGGACTCGCCGCGGGGGTGCGCCGGATCGAGGCGGTGACCTCGCTCGGAACGGTCGAGCTCCTCCGGAAGGACGAGGAGATTCTCACGGCGCTTTCCGCGGAAGCGAAATCGGAGCGGGAGAGGCTCCCGGAAGTCTTTCGGATCGCGGAGGAGCGGATCCGCGCGCTCGAAAAAGAGCTCGCCTTGCTGAGGCTCAAGCTCGCCGCCGCGGGAGGCGCTTCGGGCGCCGCCGACGAGGGAGTGCGCGAGGTCGCCGGGGTGAAGGTGTGGACGCGCGAAGCGAGCGGCCTGTCGCCCGGGGAGCTGCGGAATCTTTCCGACACGTTGAAGGGGAAGCTCAAGTCGGGCGTGATCGCGGTCGGCGGGGGCCACGACGGGAAGACGGCGGTGATCGTGGCGGTGACCCCGGACCTGACCGACCGGATTTCCGCCTCGGACATCGCGGCCCGGATCGGGACGGCGCTCGGCGGACGGGGAGGCGGCAAGCGCGACCTCGCCCAGGTCGGCGGACGGGACGTGGCCCTCCTCGGGGCGGGCCTCGCGGCGGCGGCGTCGGCGGTCGAAGAGCTCCTTTCCGCGTCCTGAGCGCGGGGGAAACCTGTCCTTAAGATCAGGCTGCCGGCCGCCGGGCCGTGGTATCCTCCCTTCCGGTTCAGACCGCCCATGAGGAAAACCTTCGCGTTCCTGCTCGCTCTTGCGGTATCCGCGTCCGCGTCGGCCGGCGTGCATCTGCTCACCCGCGCCGACGGATCGAAAGTCATCTACAACGACGAGGTCGACACGACCCGTTACAAGCCGATCCAGATGAGCGACGCGTGGCTCGCGAGCCGCCGCGTCCGGCCGTGCCCCTACGACGGCCTGATCGCCTCGGCGGCCACCGAGCACGGAATGGATCCCGCGCTCCTGAAGTCGGTGATGCTCGTCGAGTCGGGGTTCAACCCCTCCGCGGTCTCCCGAAAGGGCGCGCGGGGGCTGATGCAGCTGATGCCGGCGACCGCGAAGCTCTACGGGGTGCGAAATCTCCACGACGTCCGCGAGAACATCGCCGGCGGCGCGCGCTACCTCAACTACCTCCTCAACCTCTACGGCGGGGACCTCGAGAACGCGCTCGCGGCGTACAACGCGGGAGAAGGCGCCGTCCAGAAATACGGCGGGATCCCGCCCTACGACGAGACGGTCCTCTACGTGCACAAGACGCTGACGGCGTATTACGGGAAGCCGTATCTCGGAGGCGGGTTCGGACGGGCGACGACGCAGCGGTTCAAGGTCCTCGCCGACCTCTTCCCCGGCCGCCCCGTGCGCATCGAGCGGGATGCCGACAACCGGGTCGTGCTCACGACCGGCTCCGCCGCGGCCTTCCGCCGATAACGGCATGGCGCACTCGAGGCGCGAGGCGCCGCCTTTCGATCAGGGAATCTTTCTCCTCCATCTCAACAAGGGACGCGAGGCGCTCCGGGTCGGAAACCTCTCGACCGCGCGCGCCGAGCTCCAGACCGCGTTGTCGATCCGCCCGGGAGACGAGGACGTCCGCAATCTCCTGTCGGTCGTCTACTTCCGCACGGGCGAGTTCGACGAGGCGGAGAAGATCACGCGGAAGCTCGTTTCCGAGAACCCGGATTCGGCCGTGCTCCGGTCGAACCTCGGAATCATCCTCGTCAAGACGGGCGCGGTCGACGCGGCGGAGACCGAGCTTCGCCGGGCGATCGACCTGAAGCCGGACCATGCGAAGAGCCATCTCTACCTCGGTTTCGTCTACCGGCAGAAGCGAAAGCTCGGCCTGGCGCTCGAGCACTTCGGCTTCGCGGGCGCCGACCGGCTGGTCGCCGAGCTGCAGGCCGAGCTTCGGCGGTCGTCCCGCGAGAGCGGGGACGTCCGGTCGAGCAAGCCCGAGACTGCCACGCCTCTCGCCGTCCCCGCGAAAGCGACGACGACCGCGAGGCTCGTCATCCCCGCGGAGTTCCGGAAGACGGCGGCGCCGAAAGCGGAGCCGGCCGAGGCCGCGCCGGCGCCCGCCGCGAAGTCTCCTGCACCCGCCCGGCTCTTCCGGATCCGCGAGAACGGAACGGTCGAGATCACCTTCGAAGGCGAGGTCCTGGTCCGGCGCGGCACCGTCGCGTCCTACGGCGGCCGAATCGCCTTCGGGGGCGATCCGAGGCTCGCCGGAACGCGCGCCGAAGCGCTCCTCAAGGCGTCGGGAAAAGGCTCGATTTTCCTCGCCGACCGCGGGCGGAAACCGATTCTCGTCGAGTTGAACGACGAGTTCTTTTCGGCCGAGGGCTCCCGGATACTCGCGATCGGTCCGACGCTCTCCTTCCGCTACGAGCCGATCCACGACTTCCCGCGGCGGCGTCGGGTCGACGTCCTGAAGATCTTCGGGAAGGGGGGGCTCGTGCTGTCCCCGGCCCGGGCGAGCTTCTCGATCGCGGTCTCGGCCGACTATCCGCTCAACGTCTCGTCCCGCGACCTCGTGGGGTGGTCCGGGAATCTCGTTCCCTCCGTTCTTCCCGACCGCTTCCTCGACGAAGTGATGCTTCCGGACAGCGAGGATCCGCCCAAGATCCGCTTCGAAGGAGAGGGCACCGTCCTGACGGAATCGCCCGCGTGAGCGGCGGCGCACCGGCGGAATCGGACCGCCGGAAGGCGCTCCGGATCGGAATGCTCGGCTGCGGATCCGCCCTGCTGATCTTCCTCCTCACCGCGTCCGTCGTCGGGTTTCTCGTCGCCCGCGACCCGCATCAGCTCCGCGGCGTCCTGGGCGCCCTGTTCGACTCGCTCGAGAACTCGCTGGAGAAGAACTTCGCGCCCGACGTCGCGCCGGCCGACCGCCAGGAATTCCGCGCGGCGCGGGAGCGTTTCCACGCCGCATGGGAAGCGGGGAAGATCGACATGCGGGGCACGGACGCCCTTCGCCGGCGCCTGCTCGAGGAGTCGCGCAAGCCGCGGCTCGGACCGGCCGACGTCCGCGAGCTCTCCCGTTTCCTCGACCGGCTGGCCGGCGCGCCCGCGGCGCGGGCGGCGTGAGGTCGGAGGGCCGCCGTGCGCGTTAAGCGCGTGCCCGGCTCGGCGGTCGAGCGTCCCGCGGTCCGCGCGGACGCCGACAAGCCCGCGACGTTTCGCGAGTCCCAGCGGAAATCGGGCGGCGCCTTTCGCCTTCTCTCCGAGTTCACGCCCCAGGGCGACCAGCCCGCGGCGATCGCCGCCCTGACCGAGGGGCTGCGCACCGGCCGAAAGGACCAGGTCCTCCTCGGCGTCACCGGCTCGGGAAAGACGTTCACGATGGCGAAGGTGATCGAGGCCGTGAACCGTCCCACACTCGTCCTGTCCCACAACAAGACGCTCGCGGCGCAGCTCTACCAGGAGTTCAAGACGTTCTTTCCCGGCAACGCGGTCGAGTATTTCGTCTCGTACTACGACTATTACCAGCCGGAGGCATACGTGCCGCAGACCGACACGTACATCGAGAAGGAGACTTCCCGGAACGAGGAGATCGACAAGCTCCGGCTCTCCGCGTCGAAGGCGCTCTTCGAACGGCGCGACGTCATCGTCGTCGCTTCCGTGTCGTGCATCTACGGCCTCGGCAGCCCGGAGTCGTACTACGACATGCTCGCCTTCCTCGAGGTCGGCGACGCCGCGGGCGTTCCGGCGCTCCTCCGCAAGCTCGTCGCGATGCAGTACGAGCGCACGAACGCGGATCTCGCGAGGGGGACCTTCCGGGTCCGTGGCGACGTCGTCGAGATCGCGCCGGCCTACGAGGACACGGCCGTCCGAGTGGAATTCTTCGGGGACGAGATCGAGAAGATCTCGCGGATCGATCCGCTCCGCGGCAGCGTCGCGGACCGGGTTCCGCGCCTCGCGATCTATCCCCGCACGTTCTACGCGACGCCGCGCTCCGTCCTCGAGCTCGCGATGACCGACATCCGGGCGGAGCTGGAGGAGCGGCTCGCGCAGCTGAACGCGGAGGACCGGAAGCTCGAGGCGCAGCGTCTCCACCAGCGCACGATGTTCGACCTCGAGATGATCCGCGAGCTCGGGTACTGCAACGGCATCGAGAACTATTCGCGGCATCTCTCCCGGCGCCGTCCCGGCGAGCCGCCGCCGACCCTTCTCGACTACTTCCCGTCCGACTTCCTGCTGATGGTCGACGAGTCCCACGTCTCGATGCCCCAGGTGCGCGGCATGTACTTCGGCGACCGGTCGCGCAAGCAAACGCTCGTCGACTTCGGGTTCCGCCTCCCGTCCGCGCTCGACAACCGGCCTCTGACGTTCGAGGAGTTCCGGGAGCGCATCGGCCAGACCGTCTACGTCTCGGCCACGCCGGCGCCCTACGAGCTCGAACAGAGCGGCGGCGAAGTCGTCGAGCAGCTCATCCGGCCGACCGGGCTGATCGACCCGGAGATCGAGATCCGCCCCGTCAAGGGCCAGGTCGACGACCTGCTGGGCGTCGTCCGGGACGCTGCGTCGAGGCGGGAGCGCGTCATGGTGACGACCCTCACCAAACGGATGGCCGAGGACCTGACGAACTATTTCACCGAGCTCGGCGTCCGGTGCCAGTACCTGCACTCCGATATCCAGACGCTCGACCGGGTGCGCCTCATCGGAGAGTTCCGGAAAGGGACGTTCGACTGCATCATCGGGATCAACCTGCTCCGCGAAGGCCTCGACATTCCGGAGGTCGCCGTCGTCGCGATCCTCGACGCCGACAAGGAAGGGTTCCTTCGGAGCACGACCTCGCTCATTCAGACGTCCGGCCGGGCCGCGCGAAACCTGGCCGGCCGGGTGATCTTCTACGCCGACGCGACGACGGACTCGATGCGGCGCGCGATGGAGGAAACCCGCCGCCGGCGCGAGAAGCAGTCCGCGTACAACCTTGAGCACGGGATCGAGCCGGCCTCGATCGTGAAGTCGCTCGACTCTCCGCTGCTGGCGATGTCGAACCTCGACTACCTCGAGCCGATGCAGATCCGGAAGCGCGAAACGCCCCCCGACGAGGAGGGGCTCTCGAAGAAGATCGCCGCGCTCGAAAAGGAGATGCGCGCCGCGGCGCGGGACCTGGAGTTCGAGAAGGCGGCGTCTTTGCGCGACGAGCTCCGACGGCTGAGGGAGCTGCAGATCTTCCGCGCTTAGAAGCGGCCGCTCGCGGTCCGCGAGATTCGAAGCACGAAGTTCGAATCCAGAGCCGTTCTTACTGCACGAACCGCCGCGAAGAGGCGACTCGCATAACGCGAGCGCGCCGATCCGACATGAATTCGCAATTCGAATTTTCAAAACGGTGCGACGCCGGCCTGTCTTTCCGAACGAAGTGAGGAATCCCGGTCGCGGCTCCCGGGCGGGTCCTCCGACTCGGTCGCTTCGCTCGTCCGGATGACAGCGGGTGCCACCCTTTCGAATATTGGAAATTCGAGCTCTGAAGTTGTCTGGGATTCAGTGCCTGGAACCTCGTATTTCGGCTTCCGCGCCGCTACCGCGGCATGAGGCCGGCCGGGCTGCCGGAGCAGCCGTGGTAAAGGCCGACGACGACGAGGGCGAGCACGACGATCGCCGCTACCCAGATGAACGCCGTCTTCGGCTTCGAGAGGTCCGGGCGGGCGAAATATCCGGTTCGGAAGATGTCCACCTGGTTGTGGCAGTTCGGGCATTCGACCGCGTCGTTGCCGATCGGCCGCAGGCAAAAGGGACACTCCTTCATGACGCCGATCATATTCTCCGGGCGATCGGGCGTTTTCGGCGCAAAAGGCTCGTCCGCTTATAATTTGCGCGTGGCGGACCCGGAAATCCCCGCGCCTCCCGAGAACGTTCCCGATGCTCCCGGCGTGTACCTCTTCCGGAACGCGCGCGAGCGGATCGTCTACGTCGGCAAGGCGCGTTCGCTCAGGAAACGCGTCTCCTCCTATTTCCACAAGACGATCGAGGACACGAAGACGCGCGCCCTGCTGTCGGAATACCGTTCGCTCGAGACGATCGTCACCCGGACGGAGCTCGAGGCGCTGCTCCTCGAGAACGCGCTGATCAAAAAGCACCATCCGCGGTACAACGTCTGCCTCCGCGACGACAAGACCTATCCCTACGTCAAGATCACGACGGGCGAGGAGTGGCCGAGGGCGCTCGTCACCCGGCGCGTGCTCGACGACGGTCACACGTATTTCGGGCCGTTCTGGGGCGGCCTCGTCCGGCGGACGATGAAGATGATCACCCGCCATTTCCAGATCCGCACCTGCTCGATCGAGATCGACGGACGGCTTCCCCGGCCGTGCCTGTACTACGACCTCCACGCCTGCCTCGGCCCCTGCGTCTCCGGGCTCACGACGAAGGAGGCTTACGACGAAGCCGTCCGCGACGTGATCCTCTTCCTCCAGGGGAAGAACGCGGAGCTCTCGAAGAGCCTCCAGGCGAAGATGGAGACCGCGGCCGGCGAGGAGAACTTCGAGATGGCCGCCGCCTATCGCGACGCGCTCCGGACGGTGGAGGAGATCGCGGAGCGGCAGGTGGTGCAGCGTCTCTCCGGCGAGGACGCCGACACGTGGGGAATCCACGAGGACGGCGGGGATGCGGCGGTGCAGGTGCTGGTCGTGCGCGGCGGGACGATCCTCGACCGCCGGGAGATGTTCTTCGAGAAGGTCGAAGGAACGCCCCCGGAGGAGCTCCTTTCGGCGGTCATCGCCCAGTTCTACGGGCAGACGACGTTTCTCCCCGACGAGGTCCAGGTCCCGTTCGATTTCCCGGACCGCGAGCTCCTCGAGCAGTTCCTCTCGGAGAAGAAGGGGACCCGCGTCGGGATCCGCCGCCCGCAGCGCGGGGCGGCGAAGGACCGCCTCGAGATGGCGATGGTGAACGCCCGGTCGCGGCACGAAGCGCGGTTCCGGCGGTCGAGATCGGCCGAAGAGGACGCGGTCGCCCGGCTGTCGAAGCTCCTCGGCCTTCCGGAGCCCGCACGCCGGATCGAGGGATTCGACATCTCGCACATCCAGGGAACGAATTCGTACGCGTCGATGGTCGTCTTCGAAGACGGCCGGCCGAAGAAATCCGACTACCGTCTGTTCCGGATCCAGTCCCAGCAGCTCCTCGCCCCCGACGATTTCGCCTCCATGGCGGAAGCGGTGTCGCGGCGCTACACGCGCGTGATCGCCGAGGGAGGTCGTCTGCCCGATCTCGTGCTCGTCGACGGAGGGCGGGGACAGCTCTCCGCGGCGATCACCGCGCTCGACCGGATCGGCGTGGAGCTCCCGGTCGTCGGTCTCGCGAAGCAGGAAGAGGAGATCTTCGTGCCGGGACGTCCCGAACCGATCCGCCTGGCGAGACACGAGAGCGCGCTCCGGCTCGTCCAGCGCGTGCGCGACGAGGCCCACCGGTTCGCGATCGGGCGCCACCGGAAGACGCGGACGGCGGTCGCGCTCACGACGAGACTCCGGGCCGTGCCGGGAGTGGGCCCCGTCAAGGCGAAGAAGCTCCTCCGCAAGTTCGGCTCGGTGGGCCGGGTGAAGGAGGCGCCGCGGGAGGAGATCGCGAGCGTCGTCGGGCCGCGCGCCGCCGAGAACGTCCTCTCCCATCTGCGGGACGAATGAGGGAAACCTTCGACGCCTCCGGACCGCTCGCGTCGATCGACGCGCTGGCGGCCGTCTGCGGGATCGGGCGCCGCGGGGAGTCCGGAACGCTGCGCGTGACCGGCCCGGCGGGGGAGAGTGTCCGCTTCGGGTTCGCGGAGGGCGTCCTCGTCGCGCTCGATCCTCCGCCCGACAGCGGGCCGGCCGACGTCCTGATCCGCGGCGGGAAGGTCCAGCGCGCGACCTACGAGGCGCTGACCGTGGGCGATTTCGAAGACCGATTCGCGGTCGCGGCGGCGTCCGGCGTGATTTCCCGAAGGGAGGCGAACTGGGGGCTGAAGATCTCCGCGATCGAGACCCTCGTCCGCCTTCTTTCGTGGGGGGACGGGGAATACTCCTGGGAAGAGGGCGCTCCGGAGCCGACCGCGCCTCCCCTCAAGCTCCGGATCGACCAGTGGGTCCTCGAGCTCTTCCTGCGGTCGAACGATCGGGGCTTCGTCGTCCGGAAGATCGGGCCACCCGACGTTCCGGTCGCCCGCGCGGAAGGCTTCGCCGAATCGTTCGCCGCGCTCGGCCTGACCGCCGATGCGGATGCGGTCGTCGAAGGAGTCGACGGCCGCCGGACGATCGACGAGATCGTCCGGCGATCGAGGGCCGACGAGTTCGCGACCCTGAAGCTCCTGGCCGCGCTCATCACTCTCGGGCTCGTCCTCCCGATTCACGAGATTCCCGAGACCGCCGGGGACGATTCGGCTCCGACGACGGAATCCGATTTCGCGCCGGCGTCCATCCCCGATTCCGGTGCGGCGCCGGAGGAGCTCGCCGCCCTCGAGCCGGACGAGTTCGAGCTCGCGACCCCCGCCGGGAGCGCTTCGGAAGAGACACCCGAGCCGGAGCCCGCCCCCGAGCCGGCGGCCGAACCGGAGGCCTCCGCTCCCTCCGCCGAACGGGAGCCCCCCGAAGCGCCGTGGGAGCCCGAGGCGATCGAAGCGCCCGACGCGGCTTTCGAGAGGGTCGAGGCCGGAAGCTCGGAGCCCCCGCCACCGGAATCGGAAGCGGAGAATGCCGCTCCGTCCCCTGAGCCGCTGCCGCTCCCGGACATCAGCGTTCCCCTCTTCGCGCTGACGGCCCCGGAACCCGAGGCGTCGCCGGAACCGGAGCCCGCGCCGGACGATTCGTTCCCTTCCGGCGCCGGCGACCTGCACCGGTCGCAGGGAGGGCTGCGCGCCGCGGCGCTCCTCGCGGCGCTGGCTCTCGTCGGGATCCTGATCCTCGTGCGGCGTCGGGAGGCGTCGCCCCGCCAGACGGCGCCTCCTTCGGCAGCGGCGTCGCCGGGCGCGCCGGCCCGGCCTGCCCCGGGCCCTGCGGCCACGGAACCTCCTCCTCGACGCTCGCCTCCGGTCACGGAGCCGGCTCCGGAGAGGACTCCGGATCGCGTCGCCGCCGCGCCGACGCCGAAGAAATCGGCGAGCCCGGAGCGGCGCCCGAAGAAAGCCGAAGCCGAGGCGGCCTCGCCGGCCAGGAACGATTCGTGGGACGCGCTCGCCCGGACGGGCCGCAAGACGTTCGAGCATCCGGGCGTCCATCGGTACGCGATCCAGCTGGAGCTCGCGTGCGAGGGATCGACGCTGCAAAAGGCGTTCGCCGCGGACCCCGAGCGGCGGCAGATCTGGCTGTCGTCTTACTCGTTCCGAGGCCGAAGCTGCTATCGCGTGCTGTGGGGGAAGTATCGGGATCTGGATTCGGCGAAGGCCGCGAAATCGACGGTCCCGGAATTCTTCTCGCGCGACGGCAACCACCCGACGGTCGTGCCGCTGGGGCGCGCGAAATGAACGTGCCCCTGGGGCGCGCCAAATGAACGTCCCCCTGGGGCGCGCGAAATGAACCTTTTTCTCCGTCGCGGAAGATGAGCGAAACGGCGGAAGCCTGGAGCGGCAGCATCGCCGCCGAGCCCTTCCCGGCCATCCTTCGGCGCATATTCGCGGAGCGCCGGACGGGACGACTCAGCTTCCAGCGCGAATCCGAGACGCTGCGGCTCTTCTTCGACCGCGGCGAGCTCCGGACGGCGACCTCGTCGACCGAGGGGCGGCGGATCGGCGACGTGCTCCTGCGGCGGGGGCTCGTCAGCGAAGCCGCTTTTCGGGCGGCGCTCGCCTCCGACGGCGATCGACGGAGCCGCCTCGGAAAGCTTCTCGTCGAGCGCGGCCTGATCGCCCAGAACGTCCTCGATGCCGAGATGCGTCGGCTCGCCGAGGAGATCGTCTTCGCCGCGTTCACCTGGAAAGAGGGGGAGTTCCGTTTCGAGGACGACGAGGGAAGCCCGAACGCCGACGTCTGGCTCGATCATTCGACGGCGGCGCTGATCGTCGAGGGAATCCGGCGCCTTCCGGAGAGCGAGGAGTATCTCGAAAGGCTCGGCGATCTCGATCGCAAACCGACCGCCATCGGGGACCCGGCGAGCCGGTGGGGAGTCGTCAAGCTCGCCCCGCAGGAGGGATACCTCTTCTCGCTCTGCAACGGACGAACGAGCTTCCGGGACGTCCTCAAGCTCGCCCCGTCGCGCGCGGCGGGCGCGAAGATCCTCCACGCGCTCCTCGCGTGCGGTCTGATCGAGGTCCCCGACGTCCCCCCCGCGGAGGAGGCCGCCGAGACTTCCGCCTCGCCGGCGACGCTTTCGCCGCCGGCGCCGGCGCCCCGGGAAATGCCGATCGAATCCGGCGCCCCGGACGACGAGGCGCGCTTCCTCGTCGCGCGAGGCAGCTACCTCCGCGCCCGACAGCTCATCGAATCGCGGGACTTCTTCGGCGCGATCGTGCTCCTGGAGCAGTGCGTCAAGCTCGTCCCCGACAACTCGGAGTACCACTATCGCCTCGCCTCCGCGCTCTCGAGGAATCCCCGCTGGGGAGAACGCACGATCGCGCAGTTCAAGAAGGCGCTGTCGCTCGGGCCGAACCGGACGGACGCCCTGCGCGAGTTCGCCGAGTTCCTGCTCGCGCACAAGCGCCCCGCCGAGGCGCGCGACCAGGCGGCGCATCTCTTCGAGCTGTCCCCGGAGGAGCCGAAGCACCTCGATCTGCTGCGCCGGTGCGAGGCCGCGATGGGAATCGCTCCTCCTCCCGCGGCGCCGGCAGAGGCCGGCGAAGAGGCGATTCGGTCGAAATCCCTCCTCGGCCGCATCTTCCGGCGGAACACGGAATGAGCGGCCGGGTTCCTCGGCGAGAGGCCTGACGGTGGATCTCGGCCTCGCGACCGCTCTCGGTCTCGCCGTCGCGGCGGGGTTCAACGCCTGGGCGACCGCGCTCGTCTTCGGGCTGTGCGCCCGCGCGTTTCCCGACCTTCTCGGCGGCCCGATGGCTTCGTTCTTCGCGGCCGGCCCCATCCTCACGATGGCCGCGGCCCTCTTTGCCGCCGAGTTCCTGGCCGACAAAATCCCGTTTCTCGATCACTTCTGGGATTTCGCTCACACCTTCCTGCGTCCGGCCGCCGGCGCGGCGCTCGCCGCCGCGTGTCTGCCGGCGCATTCCGCCGCGGCGCGCATCGCCGTCGCCGGCGCGGGCGCCGTCGTGACGCTCGCGGCGCACATGGGGAAGGCCGCTTCGCGATTGACGTCGATGGCGGCAGTCTCGCCCCTCACGCGCCTGGCGCTCTCGATGGCCGAGGACGTGATCGCGGTCGCCGTCGCCGCGGTCGCCATTTTCTCCCCCGAGCTGTCGCTCGCGGCGGTCGGCGCGGTGCTGATCCTGATCGTGCTGCTGTTCGGGCGCATCCGGCGCGCGGCGGCGATCCTCTTCTTCCTCGCGGCCCACCCCCGCGAGGCCTATCGGGCTTCGAAGGAAGCGTAGGACTCGTGCCCTTCTTCGTCGACGGCAACAACCTGATCGGGAGGATCGAGGGACGGCCGCCCTCGACGGAGGAGGAACGCCGGCAGGTCCAGAAGACGATCGCCGCGCGTCTGCGGAAGGAGAGGTCGAGCGTCATTCTCTTTTTCGACGGGGAGCCGGCCGCAGGCCGGAGGGAAGGATGGCTCGGCGGCCTGACGGTCCGCTACTCCGGGAACCGCAGCGCCGACGACGCGATCGTCGAGGCGGTCGAACGGGCGAAGGCGCGACGCGATTGCCACGTCGTCACCGACGACCGGGCCCTCGCCGAGCGCGCCCGCGCGCGGGGGGCGCGGGCCCTGTCGACGTCGGACTTCTGGGGTCGCATGGAAGCGGCGGCCGGCGAGGCGGGGGAAGAGCGGCGCACGGTGGACGTGGACGAGTGGGAGTCGTTCTTCGCCGACGACCGCAACCGCCTGTCGTGACGGGCGGGACGGCGGCCGTTCTGCTAAGCTCCGCCGCGGGCGGGCGGTCCATGCGATCGCCGCGATCTTTTGATCGGGGAGGAAAGTCCGAACTCCACGAGGGCAGCGCGCCGGGCAACACCCGGTCGTTCCGGCAACGGGGCGAAGGAAAGTGCCACAGAAAACAAACCGCCTTTCTTCCGGCGCCTCGCGGCTTCGGCGGAACGGCAAGGGTGAAACGGTGCGGTAAGAGCGCACCGCCCCGGCGGCAACGACGGGGGCACGGTAAACCCCGCGCGGAGCAAGGCCAAATAGGGAAACGGATGAGCGCCCACCTCATCCCGGTTCGCCGGGACCGTTTCCGGGTTGGCTGCTGGATTCCGGGAGAGATCCCGGAGCTAGAGGAATGATCGCACCCGACAGAATTCGGCTTACCGGATCGTCCGCCCCTTTTTCGAAGCCGCCGGCGCTGCCGCCGGGCGGGACGATCGGCGTCGCCGCGATCTCCGGCCCGGTCGATCCGGCGAGACTCGACGCCGGGATCGCCCGGCTCCGTTCGCGCGGGTACGCCGTCGTCGAAGCGCCGAACCTTCGCCTCTCGTCCGGAATGCATGCCGGAACCGACGCCGAGCGCGCCGCGGGATATCGCGCCCTCGTGACCGATCCCTCGGTGGACGCGATCTTCTTCGCGCGCGGCGGGTGGGGGGCGGCCCGGGTGCTCGACAAGATCGATCCCGACGAGGTTGCCCGCCATCCGAAGATCCACATGGGGGGCTCCGACCTCACGACGCTCTTCGCCTGGCTCCACGCGCGGGCGCGTCTCGTCGCGTTCCACGGGCCGATGGTGGCCGTCGATTTCGCCCGGCCCGATCCCGATCCGGAAACCGATGCCGGCTGGGAGCCGGTCCTGCGGGGCGAGCTGCCGATCGTGATTCCTTTCGCTCCGGAGCGGGTGATCGCCCGCGGCGCCGCTTCCGGGCCCCTCGTGGGCGGATGCCTCTCGATGCTCGTCGCCCTCGAAGGCACCCCGGAGGCGCTCGAAACGCGCGGCCGGATCGTCTTCTGGGAAGACGTCGGCGAGGAGCTCTACCGGCTGGACCGGATGCTCACGCACTGGCGGCGGGCGGGAAGGTTCCGCGCGCCGGCGGGGGTTATAATCGGAAAGTTGGAAAACATACGGAACAACGGGGTTCGGGACGAGGAGTCGGTGTCGTCGCTGCTCGCCGAACACTTCGCCGGAGCGCCTTATCCGGTCGTGCGCGATTTCCCGGCCGGTCACGGAGCGGCGAACCGGACCCTGCCCCTCGGCGCGCGGATCGCGGTCGATTCCGAGGCCGGGACGGTGCGATTCGAGGAGGCGGCGGTCTCATGAAAGCCGTGTTCAAGTCGGGGACGGGGAAGAGCCCCTCGGATCAGTTCGTCGTCACCTATCTGATGGGGGACATCGTCTTCTCCGAGGGAGACCTCGGCACGGAGATGTACATCGTCCAGAGCGGCGTCGTCGAGATCTTCAAGAAGATCCGCGGGCGCCAGAAGGTCCTCGCGACCCTGGAGAAGGGAGACTTCTTCGGCGAGATGTCGGTGCTCGAGGACGTTTCCCGGACCGCCTCGGCGCGCGCGAAGACCGACGTCGAGCTCGTGCGGATCAACCAGACGACGTTCGACCAGATGATCAAGGGGAACACGGAAATCGCCGTCCGCATGCTGCGGAAGCTTTCGCGGCGGCTGCGCGAGACCACCGAGCTCCTCGAGGACGCCCTCGGACACAAGGTCGTCGAGCCGATGGATTCGCCGTCGGGCGCCGTCGCGGCGGTGGCGCGCGAAGAACACCGAGTCTACCGGCTGGTCTCGCCCGACCGGAAAACGGAGTTCTATCTCAACCGGGACGGCGACACGCGGATCGGCCGCGCCGACCCGGTCACGGGGATCAATCCCGACGTCGATCTCACGACGCTCGACACGCAGCGCTCGACCTCGCGAAGCCACGCCCGCATCTACAAGGCGGACGACACGTTCTACGCGATGGAGGAGATCGGCGTCATGAACGGCACGTTCGTCAACGACCGGAGGCTGCCGACCGGCAGCCCCGCGGCGATCAAGGACGGCGACGTGCTGAAGTTCGGGCTCATCCCTCTCGTCTTCCGCATCACGAAAGAGTAGGCGGGCGCGGCGATACGCGCCGTGATGCGGGTCCGGCGCGTCTCACCGCGCCTCATACTTTTCGCGACAGAGAAGCGGCCGATCAGGTCGCGAGATCACCGCATGGTAGAAACCGCCACATGACCGACGCGACGCTCTCGCTCGGAGATCCCGTCGGCAACATCCCGGGCGTGACGCCGGCCTCCGCCCGGAAGCTCTCCGAGGAGGGCTGCACGACGGTCGCGGACCTGCTGCTCCATCTCCCGTTCCGGTACGAAGACCGGGCCGCCTTCGCGAAGGTCGCCGACCTGAGGGAAGGGGAGGCCGCGGTCGTCTCGGGCCGCGTCGTCGGCCACAAGCTCGTGCGCACGCGCCGGCGCGGATTCACGATCCTCCGCGCCGCGATCGACGACGGATCGGGCACGATTCCCGTCGTCTGGTTCAACCGCCCCTACCTGGCGAAGGCGCTCGCCTCCGGACGGCGCGCGGTGCTCTACGGCACGCCGACTCTCGAGAAGGGCGGCCTCGCGATGCGAAACCCCGAGCACGAGCTGTTCGATGCGGAGGAAGAAGAGGATCCCACGCACATGGGACGCGTCGTCGGAATCTACCGACGGCTCGGCGGCCTCGGAAGCAAGTGGCAGCGGGCCGCCGTCCGGCGCGCGCTGGCCGTCCTCGAAGCCGGGTTCCGGGCGGCCGGCGATCCGCGCCTCCTGCGGCGGGCTCTCGAAACGGTCCATTTCCCGCCGCGCCGGGGGTTCGCGCCGGCCGCCGAGCGCGCGCGCCGGACGCTCGCGCGCGAGGAGCTCTCGGTCTTCTTCGACCGGGTCGAGGCGAAGCGCGAAGCGCGGTCGGCGATCCGCGTCCCGGCGTGGAGCTGGGCGCCCGAGACGACGCGGCGCCTTCTCGCGCTCCTGCCCTTCCCGCTGACCGGGTCCCAGAAGGAGGCGATGGCGGAGATCGCGGCCGACCTCCGGCGCGGAGCGCCGATGGCGCGACTCCTCCAGGGAGACGTCGGAAGCGGGAAGACGGCGGTCGCGATCCTCGCCGCTCTTCTCGCCGTCGAGAACGGCGCGCAGGCGGCGTTGATGGCGCCGACGGAGATCCTCGCCGAGCAGCACGCGCGGACGATCGGGGCCTGGCTCGGCCGCACCCGCTACCGCCTCGCCCTCCTGACCGGACGGACCCCCGCGGCGGCCCGGCGCGAGCTCGGGGCGGCGCTCCGGGCGGGGGAAATCGACCTTCTGATCGGCACCCACGCGCTGATCGAGGATCCCGTCCGCTTCCGGAATCTCGGCTTCGTCGTCGTGGACGAGCAGCATCGATTCGGCGTCGAGCATCGCGCGAGGCTCTCGAGGAAGGGCTCGCGTCCCCACGTCCTCGTCCTCTCCGCGACCCCGATTCCGCGATCCCTCGCGTGGACCCTGTTCGGCGACCTCGAGGTCACGCGCCTCCGGGAGAAGCCCGCCGGCCGGGCGCCGGTCCGCACGTTCATTCGGGAGGGGGAGCGGCGCGAAGCCGTTTTCCGCTTCGTCGGCGAGCGCCTCGCGGCGGGCGAGCGGGTCTACGTCGTGGTCCCGGCGATCGAAGACTCGGAGCGCGGCGTGGCCGCCGTCGAGAAGACCGCCGAAGAGCTCCGCCGCGCGATCCCCGAGGCGCGGATCGACACCCTCCACGGCCGATACCCCCCCGACCGCCGCCGCCGCGCGATGGACGCGTTCTCGCGCGGCGACGCGAACGTTCTCGTCGCGACGACGGTGATCGAGGTCGGCATCGACGTTCCCGAGGCCACGGTGATGGTCGTCGAAAACGCGGATCGCTTCGGTCTGTCGCAGCTCCACCAGCTCCGCGGCCGGATCGGCCGCGGGGAACGGCCCTCCTGGTGCGTTCTGCTCGTTTCGGACGACGCCGCGGAGGAGGCGCGGGAACGCCTCGCGATCCTCGAGAAGACGGCGGACGGCTTCGCGATCGCCGAGAAGGATCTCGCGCTCCGAGGGCCCGGCGATCTGCTCGGCGCCCGACAGTCGGGACTTCCCCCGTTCCGCGTCGCGGATCCCGCTCGCGACGCGCCGCTCTTCCCGGAAGTGCGGGACGCGGTCCGGGCGCGGAGACGGGACGGCGGGAGTGTGGCGAGCGACCTGTTCCCGACGCGAGCCGCCGGTCCCGCTGTGATACAAACCGCGAACGAATGAAAATCTCCGTCACGGGGGCCACCGGTTTCGTCGGGGGCTACGTCGTCAACGAGTTGCTGCGCCGCGGACACGAGATCCGGGTGATCGCCCGGCGCCCGGACGAAGCGCGCTCCCGCTTCAACCGCCCGGTTCCCGCCGTCGAGGGGGATGTCACGGACGCCGCCGCGCTCGAGGCCGGATTCTCCGGGTGCGACGCCGTCGTCCATCTCGTCGGGATCATCAACGAATCGGAGGGGCTCTCGTTCGACGCCGTCCACCGGCAGGGGGCGGAGAACGTCGTCGCCGCCATGAAGAAAGCGGGGGTTCGCCGGCTCGTCCACATGTCCGCGATGGGCTCTTCGCCCGACGCGCCGTCGGAGTACGGCCGCACGAAGGCGGCGGGGGAGGAGGCGGTCCGGCGCTCGGGGCTCGACGCGACGATCTTCCGGCCGTCGATCATCTTCGGCCCCGGCGACGGGTTCGTGACGCTGCTCGCGAAGATCGTGCGCGCCAACCCGGGATTCATCCCGGTGATCGGACCCGGGACGGTTCGGTTCATGCCCGTGTCGGCGCGGGAGATCGCGGCGCTCTTCGCCGACGCGCTCGAGAAGCCCGACGCCTCCGGGAAGACCTTCGAGGTCGGCGGCCCCGAGACGTTGACGATGGACGAGATCTACCGGGAGATCGCCGGCGCGCTCGGAAAGCCCCGGAAGCCGCTCGTCCACTTTCCGCTCTGGTACGGCCGGATCCTGGCCGCCGTCATGGCGGTATTGCCCGATCCGCCGCTCACTGCCGACCAGCTCCGTTCGCTCTCGCGGGACAACGTGGGCGACACGACGGCGACGTCCGCGCTGCTCGGGTCTCCGACGACGCGTTTCGCGGAAGGCATCCGCGCTTACGTCCGGCCGAAATCGCATCGCGACGGCCGCATCGGAATCTGATCCGGCCGTCCTCGCGCGGCGACCCCCGTTCGGATAGGCTCCCCGCATGTCGCCGCTCGTCGTCGTCATCCTGATCGCCGTCGTCCTCTTCGCGATCTCGTTCCACGAGTCCGCGCATGCGTGGACGGCCCTGAAGTTCGGCGACCCCACGGCGCGCGACCTGGGCCGCATCTCGCTCAACCCGCTTCACCACATCGATCCGTTCGGAACCGTACTCCTGCCGATGATCCTGATCCTCATGCACCAGCCTCCGTTCGGGTACGCGAAGCCGACTCCGGTCAATCTGCGAAATACACGAAATCCGCGACTCGCGAACTTCTGGGTCTCCGCCGCGGGTCCGCTCTCGAACCTGCTCGTCGTCGCCGTCAGCGCGGCGATCCTGATCGGGATCGGCCGCTACGACCGCGGGCTCGTGATCGGGGCGTTCCAGGGGCCCACGGGCTCCGGGGTGCTCGCGCCGTTCTCGTACATCCTCGCGCAGCTCGTCCTCCTGAACCTGGTGCTCGGCATCTTCAACCTGATCCCGGTGCCGCCGATGGACGGGAGCGGCATCCTCTTTTCGATCCTCGGAAGGAGAGGGCTCGCGATCGAGATGTTCTTCCACCGTTATTCGTTCGTGATGTTCCTGCTGATCATGCTCCTCGTGTACTCCGGATTCTTCAGCCTGATCCTCGGGCCGGCGATCCGCGTGGTCCTTTCGGGGATCGAAAAAGGAATCGGATGAGCGAGAGCGCCGGCCACGGCCCCGCCCCGTCCCTTCCGCCGGTCGAGCTGACCCAGTTCTCGGGACCGCTCGATCTCCTGCTGCACCTGATCCGGAAGAACGAAGTGTCGATCACCGACATCCCGATCGCCGAGATCACCGAGCAGTACACGGCATACCTCGACCTCATGCGGGAGCTCGATCTCGACGTCGCGGCGGAGTACGTCTACCTCGCGGCGGTGCTCATCCACATCAAGTCGAAGTTCCTCCTGCCGCGCGACCCTGACCATCCCGACGAGGACCCGCGGCAGGATCTGGTCGCTCGCCTGCTCGAATACGAGAAGTTCAAGCGGGCGGCGGAGGGGTTCCACGAGATCGACACGGAGCGGGCGGGGCTGTGGGCGCGCCCGGAGGCCTCGCCTCCCGGCGCGGACCCGGACGCGCCGCCGCCGACGCTCGAGGTCTCGCTCGCCGATCTCGTCGGCACCTTCCGGATCGTCCTCGATCGCTACCGCTTCGCGCATCCCGCTTCGCTCGAAGTCCATCATCCGCGCTTCTCCCTTCGCGAGAAGATGATCGAGCTCGTCGGCCGCGTCGAGGAGCGGGGGACGCTCCCGCTTCTCGAGGTCCTCGGGGCGTTCCGGTACCGGACCGAGGCGATCACGACGTTTCTCGCGGCGCTCGAGCTCACCCGGATTGCCGTCCTCCGCATCTTCCAGCCGGCGCCGTTTGCCGAGATCCACGTCTCGCGGACGGATCGGGAATTCCAGATTTCGGAGATTCAGGACGTTTACCATGACTGACGAAGCGCGCGACGAGGCGGCCGAACGGCTCCAGCCCGCCCTCGAGGCCCTGCTCTTTTCTTCCGGAAAGCCGGTTCCCGTCGAGGGGTTCGTCGAGATGCTCGAGGTCGAGGCGGCGGTCGTCGAGCGGGCGCTCCGCGCGCTGGCGGAGCGGACCAACGTCGAGAACCGGGGGATCCGTCTCGAAGCGGTCGGCGGCGGCTGGCGCTTCGTCACGCGTCCCGAGTTCGACGGCCTGCTCCGACGCTATTTCGAGGTTTCGGAGCGAAGCCGCCTCTCGCTCGCCGCGCTCGAGACGCTCGCGATCATCGCTTACCGGCAGCCGATCACCGCGCCCGAGATCTCCGAGCTCCGCGGCGTGAACTCGTCCGCGGTATTGAAGACGCTCTTCGACAAGAAGCTCATCACCACGGCGGGGAAGAAGCCGGTCGTCGGCACGCCGTTCTTCTACCGGACGACGAAGGAGTTCCTCGTCCGTTTCGGCCTGAACGACCTCGCGGAGCTGCCGAAGCCGGAGGAGATCGACGAAGATCTCGCCGACGAGGGAGAACTTCCGGCGCCGCTCGCGCTCGTGCCGCCGATCGCGGAAGCCCCGGCTACTTTCGCGGAACCCGCGGAGGAGCGCTCCGAGCCGTCGGATGCCGCCGAGGAGGGCGCGTCTCCCTCGCCGGAGCCGACGGAGCCGGTCGGCCGTTCATGACCGCGGAGCGGCTGCAGAAGATCATCGCCGCCGCCGGCCTCTCTTCCCGACGCGAAGCCGAGGAATGGATCTCGGAGGGACGGGTTCTCGTCAACGGGAAAAAGGCGATCCTCGGCCAGAAGGCCGACCCGGAGAGCGATGCCATCCGCGTCGATGGCAAGGTGCTCCGCGCGCCCGAGACGCGCGGACCGCGCCGGTACGTCCTGCTCCACAAGCCGAAGGGCTACGTCTCCACGACGAGCGACCCGCAGGGGCGGCCGACGGTTCTCGATCTCGTCCCGGCCGGCCTCCGGCGCGGCTTGAAGCCGGTGGGCCGCCTCGACACGGCGTCGGAGGGCCTGATCCTCCTGACCGACGACGGCGATTTCTCGCAGGCGGTTTCGCATCCGTCGAGAGGAGTCGCGAAGGAGTACCGCGTCAAGGTCTGGGGGGAGCCGCCGGAGAAGTCGCTCGAGCGCCTCCGCCGGGGAATCTCCCTGGAAGGCCGGCGGACCGCGCCGGCGGAGATCACCCGCCACCACTCGACGGGCCGCCGCGGCGAGGAAGGAAACACCTGGTACACCGTCGTCCTGCACGAGGGGCGGAGCCGGCAGATCCGCCGCATGTTCGAGGCGATCGGCCATCCGGTCTCGAAGCTCTCCCGCGTCGCGATCGGGGCGATCCGGGATCCCAGGCTTCCCGTCGGAGCATTCCGGAAGCTGACCGAGGCGGAGATCCGGAAGCTCGTCAAGAAATGACCCGGCTGATCGCGATCGACGGTCCTTCGGGCGCGGGGAAATCGACGGTGGCGCGGATGGTCGCGGCGCGCCTCGGCCTGCCGTACCTCGATACCGGGGCGATGTATCGCGCGATCGGGCTGCTGGCCTCCCGGCGAGGCGTTCCCCTCCCGATCCCCGACCCGGCCGTCGTCGCCCGGCTCGCGGAATCGGCGTCGGTGGACCTCTCGACGTCCCCGGACGGAACGACCGTCTGGTTGGACGGCGAGGACGTGTCGGCGGCGATTCGCGATCCGCAGATATCGCTTTACGCTTCAGCTGTTTCCGCGATCTCCGACGTCCGGCGGCTGCTGGTCGCCCGCCAGCGCGAGATCGGTCTCGCCCGGGGCGGCGTCGTCGAGGGGAGGGACATCGGGACGAAGGTCTTTCCGGAAACCCCGTTCAAGTTCTTCCTGACGGCCGACGAGCGCGAGCGGGCGCGCCGCCGGCACGAAGAGCTCCGGAAACGGGGCGTGGAGGAGCCCTACGAGAAGGTCCTCGAGGAGATGCGCCGCCGCGACCGGGACGACTCCTCCCGTCCCGACTCGCCGCTCTCGCGCGATTCGAGCTATGTGCTGCTCGAAAGCGACGGGGTCGGACCGGACGAAATCGCCCGCAGAATCCTCGCCCGGGTCGAGGCCGGAGGCCCCCCGAGCCCTTGACTCGCCCGCGAGAAGCGGGGTAAATTTATGGTTTGGAAATCAGAGATTTAGGGGGCACGAAAATCAATTGAAGGAGTCCAAAGACCAGCCGATGGAAACCGAGACTGAACTCAGCGCGGCCGAATACGAGAGCTTGATCGCCCAGTACGAGGACACTCTCAAGAATCTCCAGGAAGGGCAGATCATCCGCGGCCGCGTGATCCAGGTCACGCCGTCGGAAGTGATCGTCGACATCGGATACAAGTCGGAAGGCGTCATTTCGATCGCCGAGTTCACCGACTACGAGGGGCACGTCACCGTCGCCGTCAACGACCGGATCGACGTCCTGCTCGAATCCACCGAAGACCAGAACGGCTATGTCGTTCTCTCGAAGGACAAAGCCGAGAAGATGCGGGTGTGGGACGACGTCGAGAAGGCGTTCCGCGACAACACGAACGTGCGCGGACGGATCATCGACCGGATCAAGGGAGGCCTCGCCGTCGACATCGGCGTGAAGGCGTTCCTTCCCGGCTCGCTCGTCGACACCAAGCCGGTGAAGAACCTGGACTTCCTGCGCGGGAAGGAGTTCGAGTTCAAGGTGATCTCGGTCGACAAGAAGCGGGGGAACATCGTCCTCTCGCGCAAGGCCGTCATCGAGGTCGAGCAGGAGGCGAAGAAGCGGGAAACGCTCGCCCAGCTCGAGGAAGGCCGCGTCCTTCGCGGGACGGTCAAGAACCTGACGGACTACGGCGCGTTCGTCGATCTCGGCGGGCTCGACGGCCTCCTGCACGTCACCGACATCTCCTGGGGACGCATCAACCATCCCTCCGACGTCCTGAAGGTCGGAGACGAGATCGACGTCGTCGTCCTGAAGTTCGACAAGGAGACGGAGCGCGTCTCCCTCGGCACGAAGCAGCTCACGGCGGACCCGTGGGAACAGGTCCCGGAGAAGTACCCGGTCGGCTCCCGCGTCTCGGGCCGCGTCACGAACGTCACCGACTACGGCGCATTCGTCGAGCTCGAGCAGGGGATCGAGGGCCTGATCCACGTTTCGGAGATGTCCTGGTCGAAGAAGATGAAGAATCCCTCGAAAGTCGTCTCGGTCGGCGACACCGTCGAGGCGATCATCTCCGACGTCAACACCGACACGCGCCGCATCTCGCTCTCGCTCAAGAACACGCTCCCCGACCCGTGGGAAGGGGTCGCCGAGAAGTACGCCATCGGCACCGAGATCACGGGGAAGGTCCGGAACCTCACCGACTTCGGCGCTTTCGTCGAGATCGAGGAGGGCGTCGACGGCCTGATCCACGTTTCCGACATGTCCTGGACGAAGCGGATCAAGCACCCCTCCGAAGTCCTCAAGAAGGGGGACGAGGTCCGGGCGACGATCACCCACATCGACCCGGAGAACCGGCGGATTTCCCTCTCGATCAAGGAATTCATGCCCAACGAGTGGGAGGAGTTCAAGAAGAAGCACCAGGCGGGCTCGGTGATCGAAGGGACCGTGACCCGGATCGCGGACTTCGGCGTGTTCGTCAACATCGACGGAATGGTCGAGGGCCTGATGCACGTCTCCGAAACGCCGCTCGCCCGGGGCCAGAAGCCGCAGGATCACTACGCCGAGGGGCAGAAGGTGCGCGCCACCATCCTGCGGATCGAGGACGAGGAGATGAAGGTCGGCCTCTCTTCCCGCGACGTCGCGGCCGCGGAAACCGCCGCGGCACCCGCCGAAACGGGCGAGGCGCCGAAGAAGAAGCGGTCCCGCAAGAAGGCCGAGACGGACGAAGAGTGAGATGACGAAAGCGGAGCTGATCGAGAAGGTCCTGACCGCGGCGGATCTCAACAAGAAGGAAGCGGAGGCCGCCGTCGAGGCGTTCTTCGATTCGATCATCAAGTCCCTGCGGGACGGGGAGAAGATCGAGCTCCGCGGCTTCGGTTCCTTCCGGCTGCGGTCGCGCGGGGCGCGCGTCGGCCGGAATCCGAAGACGGGCGAGAAGGTGCAGGTCCCCGCCAAGCGCATTCCGTACTTCAAGCCGGGAAAAGAGCTCAAGGAACTCATCAACCGGTGACCTTCGGGTCGGCGGACGTCGGATGGAGACCCTCTTCGCTCCGTGGCGTCTGAGCTATCTCATGTCCGAGAAGGCTCCCGGATGCATCTTCTGCGACGCCCTCCGGGGAGATGACGCCGGGGCGCTCGTCGTGCACCGCGGCAATCGCGTCTTCTCGATGTTGAACCGTTATCCCTACGCGAACGGCCACGTCATGGTCGCGCCGGTCGCGCACCAGGCGCGTCTGGTCGAAAGCGACGGCGCCGCGCTCGCGGAGCTGATCGAGGAGGTCTCGCGCGCTCAGGAAGTCCTCGCCCGGCTGTACCGTCCGGGCGGGTTCAACGTGGGCGCGAACTTCGGCCGCGCCGGCGGAGCGGGGATCGCGGATCACTATCACTTTCACGTCGTGCCCCGCTGGGACGGCGACACGAACTTCATGACGGTGACGGGGGACACGCGGGTCGTTCCCGAAGAGCTGCCCGAGACGCGCCGCGCCGTCGCGGCGGGCTTCGAAGCCCTCTCTGCCGGGAGCGTCCGGTGAGTCCGGCCGAGGCGAAGGCGCCCGCGCGCGGAAACCTGTTCGTCGCCCTGCTGCTCGCCTGGCTCTTCCCCGGGCTCGGCCACGCGTATCTCGGCAAGCGCGGGACGGCGCTCCTGTACGCCGCGATCGTGACCGCCGCGTTCTTCCTCGGCCTCGGCTACCACGGGAAGCTCTACGTCCACGAACCGGAGCACCCGCTGACCGTCCTCGCGACGTTCGCCTGCTACGGCGCGGGACTCCTGAACATCGGCGCGAGGCTCCTGATGGACAACACCGGGGGCAACATCCTCTCCCCGACGTTCGAATACGGGTGCGCGTTCGTTCTCACCGCGGGGATGATGAACCTCCTCCTGATGCTCGACGCGTACGACATCTTCACGGGAGCGAAGGGCTGATCATGCCGACGGATCATTTTCTCGCGCTCTTCCTCTATGCCCTTCTGACCGCCGCCTTCTTCGCCCTGCTGTGGCGCTCCGGACGCCGCGAGCGCTGGCGGTACTTCTTCTTCGTCCTGCTCACGATGCTCGTCGGCGCGATCGCCGCGGGGTGGGTCATGTACCCGCTCCCGGCGCATCCCTGACGGGCGGGCGATGAAGTTGTTCGTCTCGGCCGGCGAGACCTCGGGGGATCGTCTCGGGGCTTCGCTGGTCCGGGAGCTCTCGCACCGCCGGCCGGGGATCTCGTTCTTCGGAATGGGCGGCCCGCGCATGGAGGCGGAAGGGGTCGCGCGCGTCGCGGATTCCCACGCGGTTGCGGTCGTCGGCCTGTTCGAGGTGCTCGCCCGGCTCCCGGCCATCTGGAAGACCGCGCGGCGTCTCGAGCAGGCGGCGCTCCGGGAGGGGCCCGCCGCCGCGATCCTCATCGACTTCCCGGATTTCCATCTGCGGCTGGGCCGCCGGCTCGCCCGGCGGGGGATCCCGGTCGTGTATTACGTCTCGCCCCAGGTGTGGGCGTGGCGCGCCGGGCGGGTCCGGACGATGAAGAAGTTCGTCCGGAGAATGATCACGCTCTTTCCGTTCGAAACCGAGATCTACCGGCGGGCGGGGATCGACGCGGTCTGCGCCGGCCACCCGATCGCCGACGAGGTGGACGAGCGGCTCCGGACGGACCCCGCGGTCCCCCGGCGGCCCGGGCGCAAGCGGATCGCCATCATGCCGGGAAGCCGGGCGGGAGAGGTGCGGCGGCACTGGCCGATCCTGCGGGACGCGGCTCGGCGCCTCGCGGCCGAGCACGGCGCCGACGCGGTCGTCGTCCCCGCCCCGGGCGTCCCCGACGAGCTGTTTCCGGGAGCCGAGGAGTCGGGTGTGGCTTTCCACCGCGGCGACCCCGAGCCGATCCTGGCCGCCTCGGACGTGCTCCTCGTCTCCTCGGGAACCTCGACCCTCCAGGGCGCGCTCTGCGGCGTCCCGATGGTCGTCGTCTACCGCACGTCGCCGGCGACGATGGCGCTCGCGCGGCGCCTCATCCGGACGCCGCACATCGCGCTCGCCAACATCGTCGCGGGGGAGCGCGTCGTGCCGGAGCTCGTCCAGGAGGAGGCGACGGTCGAGCGGGTCGTGAAGGAGGCCGCGCGTTTCCTCGAATCCCCGGAAGCCGCGGACGCGGTCCGCCGGCGCTGGGCGGAGGTCCGGGAGAAGCTCGGGCCGCGGGGCGCCGCGTCGCGCGCCGCGGAAGCCGTGCTCGAGGCGCTTCCCGCGTGAGCGTGCTGCGACGGCTGCTCCGCTACCTCGCGCCCTACCGGGGGAAGGTCGCCGCGGCGCTCGCCGCCATGGTCGTCGTCGCCGTATCGACCGGCGCGCTCGTGTTCTTCTTCCGCTCGCTCTTCGACGACGTGCTGGCGCCGGCGGGAGGAGCGAGGCCGGTCGAAGCGGTCTCGCCGCTCGCCCGCAGCTCGCACGGCGCGGCAATGCGCGCCCTCGATGCCGGTTACGGCGCGCTCAAGGCAGCTCTGGCGGCGCGGGGAATTCCGCTGTGGGCGGCGGTGCCCGTCCTTCTCCTCATCGCCCTCGTCGCCAAGAACGTCTTCTCGTATCTTTCCGAATACGAGTTCAACGGCGTGGGACTCTCGATGGTGCGCGACCTGCGGGCCGACGCCTACGACCACCTCGTCCGCCAGTCGGCGGGGTTCTATTCGCGGTCCACGACCGGAGACCTCATGAGCCGGCTGCTCGGCGACGTCGAGCTGATCCAGGGAGCGTTCGGGACGCGGATCGCGGATCTCTTCCAGGGAGTCCTCACGATCGCGGTCATGCTCGCCTACGTCCTCTCGCTGAACCGGACGCTCACCTTCTTCGCGCTCGTCGTCGCGCCGCTCCTCCTGTGGCCCGTGGTGGAGATCTCGAAACGCCTCCGACGAACGACGTTCTCCTCGCGCGAACGCATGGGAGCCATCGGGGAGATCCTCCAGGAAACGATTCGCGGGCACCGGATCGTCAAGACCTACGGCATGGAGTCGTTCGAGTCCGCGCGTTTCCGCGAAGCGAACCAGCGGTACTTCCGGGTGAACCTGAAGACGATCCGCATCCAGGCGATCTCGTCGCCGCTCATGGAGATCCTCTCGGGCACGGGGCTCACGCTCCTTTTCGTCTACGCGGCGCGGCGCATCTCCGCCGGGACGATGACGGCCGGCGACTTCCTCTCATTCCTGATCGCCCTCCTGACGATGTACACGCCGATCAAGAACGTGACGAAGGTCAACCTGTCGATCCAGCAGGCGATTTCGTCGTCGGCGCGCATCTTCGACCTGATGGACCGCGAGAACGACATCCGTGAGCAGGCGGACGCCGCGGCGCTCGCGCCCGTCTCGCGCGGGATCCGGTTCGAGAACGTCTCCTTCCGCTACGGAGACGCCGAAGTCGTTCGCGGCGTCAGCTTCGAGATCCCCGCGGGCGGCACCGTGGCGCTCGTCGGTCCTTCGGGCGCGGGCAAGACGACGCTCGCCAATCTCCTGCCTCGACTGTACGATCCGACCGATGGACGCATCACGATCGACGGCACGGACATCCGTGCCGCCACGCTCTCCTCGCTTCGCGGACAGATCGCGCTCGTGACGCAGGAAATGCTCCTGTTCAACGGGACGGCGCGCTCGAACATCGCGTACGGACGGGCCGACGCGACCGACGAGTCGGTGGTCGAGGCGGCTCGCCGGGCCCGCGCGGACGGCTTCCTCCGCGCGCTGCCCGACGGCTACGACACCCCGGTGGGGGAGGACGCGGGGCGGCTCTCCGGCGGACAGCGGCAGCGCCTTTCGATCGCGCGGGCGTTCTTCAAGAACGCGCCGATCCTCATCCTGGACGAGGCCACGTCCCAGCTCGACGCCGAATCCGAGGCCGCCGTCGCCGAGGCGCTCGCGACCCTGATGGCGGGAAAGACCACGCTCGTGATCGCGCACCGGCTCTCGACGGTGCGCCGGGCGGACCGGATCGTCGTGCTCGAGGGAGGCCGCATCGTGGACGAGGGAACGCACGCCGAGCTCCTCGAGCGGGGCGGGCTGTACCGGCGGCTCTACGAGATGCAGTTCTTCGACGAGCCCCGGGCCGCGGAGGCGTCGGCGTGAGCGTCCGCAGCATGACCGGCTTCGGCCGCGCTCACGGCGTCGTCGGGGAATGGAGCGTCGACGTCGCGATCCGGACCGTGAATCACCGTTTCCTCGATCTGAACGTCCGGCTGCGCGAGGAGCACGCCGACCTCGAGCCGGCGATCCGCCGGGCCGTTTCGCGGCGGGTTTCGCGCGGAAAGGCCGACGTCACCGTGAGGCTCCGGCGCCTGCAGGAGCCTTCCCACGAGATCACGATCAACGAATCGCTCCTCGAAGGGCTCCTCGCGCGGTTCGCCGCCCTCGCCGCGAAGTTTCCGATCGGGGGCCGGCTCGAGGTGCGCGACCTGCTGACCGTTCCCCAGGTCGTCCACGTCGAGAGCGCGGCGGAGACGATGGAGACCGAGGCGGTCGAGCAGATCGCCGCGATCGCTTCCCATGCGGCGGCCGAGGTCACGCGGATGCGCGAAACGGAAGGAAAGCTCCTGGCGGCGGACCTGCTCGAGCGGGTCGGGTTCCTGCGCGAACGTCTCGTCCGGATCGCGGACGCGCGTCGGGACATCCTCGAGCGGCTCCATGCGTCGCTGAAGGACCGGCTCGCGGTCCTCTTCGGCGAGACGCCGCTCGACTCCGGGCGCCTCGAACAGGAGGCCGTGCTCCTGGCGGAGCGTTCCGACGTCACCGAAGAGGTCACGCGGCTCGACGCCCATCTCGACCAGTTCCGCGACCTGCTCATGCGCGCCGCCGAGCCGATCGGCAAGAAGCTGGACTTCCTCACGCAGGAGATCCAGCGGGAGATCAACACGATCGGATCGAAATGCCGCGACCTCGCGGTCGCGCGCGACGTGATCGACATGAAGAGCGAGACCGAGAAGATCCGGGAGCAGGTGCAGAACCTCGAATGAGCGAGATCGCCGCGGGGGACCTGTTCATCGTCTCCTCTCCCTCCGGCGGCGGGAAGACGACGCTCATCTCGCGCCTCCTCACGCACCATTCCGGAGACCTCCATTTCTCCGTCTCGCACACGACCCGGGCGCGGCGCAACGGGGAGGAGGACGGCCGCGAGTATCACTTCGTGACCGCGAAGGACTTCCGGGGGATGATCGGGCGGGACGAGTTCCTGGAGTGGGCGGAGGTCCACGGGAACCTCTACGGCACCGCCCGGAAGGAGGTCCTGCCGCGGCTCCTCGCCGGCCAGGACGTGATCCTGGACATCGACGTCCAGGGGGTCCGGCAGGTCAAGGCGAAATACCCCGGCTCGATCGGGATCTTCATCCTTCCCCCCTCGGCGGCGGAGCTCTCGCGGAGACTTCGCGCGCGGGGGCTGGACGACGAGGGCCAGATCGAAAAACGGCTCGCCAACGCCGCCCGGGAGATCGACGAGGTGGCCCAGTACGACTATGCTATTATCAACGATGACCTTGAACGGGCCCTGGGCTCGCTCGAGGCGATCGTGTCCGCCGCGAGGTCCCGTCCGGCGCGGATGAAAGAGCAGCTCGAGCGGATTCGCAAGCAGTTTCGATAAGAGGGGAGATCCCGTGATTCAGAACCTTCCGGATGGCGTCGACAGCAAGTTTCGCATGGTGATCCTGCTCGCGCGGCGGGCCGAGCAGTTGATGCGCGGCGCGCGCCCCAAGTTGGAGACGGAAACGCCGGTCAAGCCGACGCGTCTGGCGGCCGGCGAGTTCGAGAAGAACATGATCCGCTGGGACTTCGGCCCGGAGGGAGGGTCGCTCCCGGCCGAGGGCGAAGAGGCATCCGAGCCGGTCGAAACCGAAGAGTCCTGATCGTCCGGCGGCCGCCGCCCCCGGCGGCGCGCGCGGGACGTTGGGACGCGTCCGCATGAAAATCGTCCTCGGCGTTTCCGGAAGCATCGCGGCGTTCAAGGCCGCGGAAGTCGTCCGCCGACTCCGCGAGCGGGGCGACGAGGTCCGGGTCGTCTTCTCGAGGAGCGCCGGGAAATTCGTCGCTCCGCTCACGTTCTCCGTTCTGTCGGGCAATCCGGTCCTCTCCGACACGTTCGCTCCTTCGGCGGCGGTCGAGCACGTCGCGCTCGCGGGCTGGGCGGAGCTCCTCCTCGTCGCCCCGGCGTCGGCGGACCTCCTCGCGAAGCTCGCCCACGGCATCGCCGACGACCCGCTCGCGACCTACGCCCTCTCGCACGCCGGACCGATCCTGGTCGCCCCCGCGATGGAGAGCTCGATGTGGGAGCATCCGGCGGTCTCCGCCAACGTGGCTGTCCTGCGTTCGCGCGGGATCCGTTTCGTCGGCCCGGCGAGCGGCCCGCTCGCTTCCGGACGCGCGGGAATCGGTCGCATGGCCGATCCCGAAGAGATCGTCGACGCGGCGGTTCTTCGCGCCGCCGAGGATCTCTCGGGGCTCCGGGTCCTCGTGACCGCGGGGCCGACGCGCGAGCCGATCGATGCCGTTCGATTCGTCTCGAACCGTTCGTCCGGAAAGATGGGTTACGCTCTGGCCGAACGGGCGCGGGCGCGGGGCGCGGAAGTGGTCCTCCTCACGGGCTCCGACCGGCCGGCGCCTCCCGGTGTCGAGACCGCCCGTTTCGAGACCGCGGCGGACCTGAAGGGCCTGCTCGAGGCGCGCTTCGCCTCCTGCGACGTGCTGGTGATGGCGGCGGCGGTCGCCGACTTCGTTCCGGAGCGCGTGCCGCGGCGCCTCCATCGGTCCGACGGCCCGCGGAGCGTCGTGCTGTCGCCGGGCGAGGACCTGCTCGAGTCCGTCGCTTCCCGAAAGGGATCGCGTGTCGTCGTCGCGTTCGCCGCCGAGGCCGGAGACGGGCAGGAGGAGCGCGCGAGGCGCAAGCTCGCCTCCAAGCACGCGGACTGGATCGTCTGGAACGACGTGGGGCGAGAGGGCGTCGGATTCGAATCCGACGAGAACGAAGTGGTGCTGCTCTCCGCGGAAGGGCATCGGCTCGAGGTCTCCCGGCGGCCCAAGAAAGAGATCGCGGACAAGATCTGGGACGCGGTATCCTCGACGCTGTCGTGGCGGACGATCCCCGAAACGATCTAGAGGAAATCCGGTTCTTTCGCGATCTCGGCGTCCGCGAGATCTGCGTCGAAGTCACGTCCGCCGCGCGGGCGATCCCGCCCTCTCCGCCGGCCCCCGTCCGTCCGGCGCGCCGGCCGCCTCCCGGGCCGGGAGGAACCGACGCCGTGCCGACGGACCCGGCGGCGCGCCCGGTCGTTCCCGTCGGGTTCCCGACGCTCGACGCCCTCGCCGAGTTCGCGGCCGGATGCCCGAGGTGCAAGCTCTCGTCGAAACGAACGCACCTCGTCTTCGGCCAGGGCCATCCCCGCGCCGCGCTGATGTTCGTCGGAGAGGCTCCGGGGGCGGACGAGGACGCGCAGGGGCTCGCCTTCGTCGGGCGCGCGGGCCAGCTCCTCACGAAGATCGTCGAGGCGATCGGGCTGTCCCGCGACGACGTCTTCATCGCGAACGTGCTCAAATGCCGCCCGCCCGAGAACCGCAATCCCGAGCCTGACGAGGTCGAAGCGTGCCTCCCCTACCTGCGGGAGCAGATCCGCCTCATCGCCCCCCGGATCGTCGTCACGCTCGGCACGTTCGCGACCCAGGCGATCCTCGAGAGCGAGCTCTCGATCGGACGCCTGCGGGGGCGGTTCCACCCGCTCGGCCCGGTGCGCGTCATGCCCACTTACCATCCCGCGTTCCTGCTGAGGAGCCCGGAGAGGAAGAAGGATGTTTGGGAAGACATGAAGAAAGTCAGGGATGCATTGAGGGAGGAATGAGGCAAGCGCGCCGATCCATCGAGCGATCCGGGACGATCCCGGCCCGCGGGCGGCGCCCCGGTACGCCTCGGCCGCCCGCCGGGCCGCGATCGCGCGGCTGGCTCGCGCCTCGACGCGCCTCGATGTCGGTCCCACCGGCATCATCGGATTAATACACGAAAAGACAGCCCCGGGTCGTTCCGACTCGTAGCTCGTAACTCGCGACTCGCAACCGGGCAATGAAAAAGGGGAGGCTTTCGCCTCCCCGAATTCCGAGAATCGAAGCGGTTTTCCTGCGCTATTTTCCGATCCCGATCGGGAAGTGGCTGGCCGCGCCCATGAAGAACAGCATCGGTACCGACATCCAGGCGTTCGCGCGCGAGGCGAGGAACGCCCGGCGCGCCCACACCGGCACTTCGGCGGGGGGAGCGGCGCCGGTTTCGGCCTGTGCCTTCGTCGCCGCGATGATCTTCTTCTGCAGCGGCCAGATGATCATCCAGACGTTCATGAACATGATGATCCCCATGCCGCCTCCGAGCGCGATCGAGAGGACCTTCCAGGAGGTATTCGCCGCGGAATGGACCTTCCAGAGGACGATCCCCATCACGACGAGAAGGACGAGGTACACCACGAACGTCACCCGCCCGTCCTTCTTGAACGTCCGGAAGATCGCCGTGCCGGCGACGAACGCCGCGAGGACGACGACGAGCCAGATCCAGAAGAACGCCGGAAGCCCGTGCGATTCGCTCGTCACCGTCGAGAGGTGCAGGGCGAGCCCGGCCACGACCGTCCAGAACGCTCCCCAGCGAAACCACCAGAGCGCCTTCGGCATCAGGTTCGGCACGACCTTGCCCTTGCTCGCCGCGTCGAGCTCCTTCATGAACTTCACGTTGACGAGGTTGAAGAAATAGAGCATTCCGATCCACGTGATTCCGGCGAGGAAGTGGAGCCACCGGAGCAGGAAGAGGACGTTGGTAAGGGGATCTTGAGGCCACATCGGGCGTTCCCTCCTTCTGGCGTTGTATGGCCCGGAGGATGTCCGGGCGGGATGGTCCGGAGGATATCCCTCGGACCTCCCGTTTTCAACGCCGGACGGCACTTTTCTTGCAGTTGCAACGTCTTTCGGACCAACCGAGCGCCTCTCATGGGGAGATCCCGACGGCGCGTCGCCGGCCCACCGGCAGCCCCGGGCCGGCGTCCCCGGGCGGGAAAACGGTTTTCGAGAAAGGAGAGAAAATGGCAGTCCAGGCGAAGAGCTTCGATCATCTCGTCGGCAAGGTCGACGGGTTCTCCGATCGGCAGCTCACCCAGCACTTCGGTCTCTACCAGGGGTACGTGAAGAAGTTGAACGAGGTCCGCGAAAAGATCGCGGCCATTCCCTACGACCAGCGCGTCGGAAAGTCGAACTTCTCCTACGGCGAGTACGCGGAGCTCCGCCGGCGCGAGGCGACGCCGTACAACGGCGTTTACCTGCACGAGCTGTACTTCGAGAACCTGGGACCGGCCGCGCGCGAACCGAAGCCGTCGGGCGACGTCCGGAAGGCGATCGAGGGGGCGTTCGGCTCGATCTCGAACTGGGAAAGCGATCTCGAGGCGTGCGGGACGACGGCCACGAACGGCTGGGTGCTTTTGACGTGGGACGAGCGGGACCGTATGCTCCACCACAATCAGGTGTTCGAGCACGCCGACCGGATGATGGTCGGCCTTCGCCCGATCCTGGCTCTCGACACCTGGGAGCACGCGTTCATGATCGACTACGGGACCGACAAGACGTCGTACATGAAGGCGTTCCTGAGGAACGTGAATTGGCAGAACGTGAACGAGCGGTTCGACAGCGTCTCGAGGGAAGTCGCCGCCCACGCGTGATCGGCCCGTTCTCCGGGGGCCGTCGCGGCGGGCTTCGGCTCGCCGCTTTTTTCGTCGCCCTGTCGGCCGGCTTCGCGGGCTGCCGGCGCGCCCCGGACATCCGGATCGTCCGCGAGGGAGAGACGCCCCCCCCGTCCCCGGCGCCCTCCGCGCCGATCCCGAAAGACGCCGCCCTCACGCCGCCCGAGGCGCGAGCGGTGCGGGAGTTCCTGCGCCAGCATTCCGGGTGGCAGCTCGCCTCGGACTCGGACGCGCGGCCCTCCGACGACGCGGACGACATGACGCCTCTCTACGGCGTGTACCACCCGTACTTCGTGCGCGGCGATCTGGACGACGACGGAGTGCTCGATTTCGTCGCGGCGTTCGTCGATCGCGGAAAACCGGCGGCGGCTCCCTGGTTCACCGTCGTCGCCTTCACGGGAGACGGACACGGGGGCTTCCGGCCGCCCCGGGTCATCGAGAGCGAGATCTCGCTCGAGCGCGGGGACCTCTCCATCGACCGCGACGCGATCGTCGTCACGCCGGACCTCGCCGAGGACGACACGACGCGGCGATATCGCTGGAACGCGAAGATGAAACGATTCGACTACGTGACCGGAGAGGACGCGACCCCCGACCGCGCGCCGTCGACCCGGGTCTGAGGCCGGCCGGGAGCCGGCCCCCGGCCGGGGAGCCGTGGCCCGAAAGTCGAGTCGCCTTCCGGAAATCGGGGAGGCCGAAGGCGAGACCGGCCCTTCGACTCTGGACGGCAGACATCGGACTCTCCCGCCGCGCGGGAGCGGCGATAATCGCCCGGTGCCCGCACGCGTCGACGTCGCATTTCCCCTCCCGCCGCGGCGCGCGTTCACGTACGCCGTGCCGCTCGCACACCGCGACCGGCCCCTCCTCGGATGCCGCGTCACCGCTCCGCTCGGCGGACGGACGCTCTCGGGCGTCGTCGTGGCCGAAGACCCCCCGGAGCCTCCCGGATCCGGGCTGCGCCCGCTGACCGCCGTCCTCGACGACGAGCCCGCCGTCGAATCGGAGCTTCTCGAAACGACCCGGCTCCTGGCGGAACGGTTCTCCTGCTCCTGGGGGGAGCTCCTGCGGGCCGCTCTTCCGGCCGGCCTCCCGCGGGGAGAGGCCACCCGATACGAGGCGACCGCGGAAGGGGCCGCCGGCCTCCCCGGGTCCGATCCGGAATCGCGGGTGATTCTCGAAACGATTCTCGAGCGCGGGCGGGCGGACGGCGCGGCGCTCGCCGCTCTCCGGCCGGGCGGCCGCGAGCGGCTCAGGGAGCTCGAGAGACGCGGATGGGTCCGTGCGGTCGCGGTCCCGGGTCGGAGGGCTCGCCGGCAAATCGTGTATTTCCTCGCGGGAGAGGGCGCCGGAGAAGGTCCTGCCGAACGCTCGGCGAAGGCCCGCGACGCGCGGCGTCTGCTCGAGAGCCTCGGGCGTCCGGCCACCGGCGACGAGATGCGCGCGGCGGGGTTCTCCCCGGCCCTCATGCGCCGCCTCGCCGCCCGCGGCGCGATCGCGGCGGGAGAGCAGGAGCGGCCGCTCGACGACGACGTCCGGACTCCTCCCGGGCCGGAACGCTCGATCACGCTCTCGCCGTCGCAGCAGACGGCGATCGCCGAGGTCGACCGGGCCCTCGACGCGCGCCGCTTCGCGCCGATGCTTCTCTTCGGCGTGACCGGCAGCGGGAAGACGGAGATCTACCTCCGCGCGATCGCCCGCGCCCGCGCGAGCGGCCGCGGCGCGATCTGGCTGGTTCCGGAGATCGCGCTGACACCCGTCTTCGCCGGGCGGCTGCGGGCGCGCTTCGGCGGCGACGCCGTCGTTCTCCATTCGGCGATCGGCGAATCTCGACGCGCCCGCGCATGGCAGGAGATGCGGAGCGGGCGCGCGCGCGTCGTGATCGGCCCGCGCTCCGCGGTGTTCGCGCCGATCGCCGACATCGGCGTGATCGTCGTCGACGAGGAGCACGACGGCTCTTACAAGCAGGAGGAGTCGCCGCGATACGACGCGCGGGACGCCGCGGCGCTCCGCGCGCAGGCGCACGGCGCGGTCCTCCTCCTCGGCTCGGCGACGCCGGCGCTCGAGACGTGGCACGCGAGCGAGGAAGGGAAGGTTCGCCGCCTGACGATGCCCGAGCGGGTGGCGCGCCGGCCCCTTCCGGAGGTCCGCATCGTCGATCTCCGGCGCGAGACCGCGCTTCCGGAGGAGAAGGGCATTCCCCTCTTCTCGCGCGAGCTCGTCGACCTGCTGGCGGGCGTCTTCGCCCGCGGCGAGCAGGCGATCCTCCTCGCTCCGCGCCGCGGCTACGCTCCGTTCCTCCTCTGCCGCGCGTGCGGCCACGCGTTCCCCTGCGCGCAGTGCAGCGTCTCGGCGGTCGTCCATCGCCGGGAAGGCGCGCTCCGATGCCACTATTGCGGGTCGCGGCGGACGATCCCTTCCCGATGCGATGCGTGCGGCGGCCGGCATCTCGAAGCGATCGGAGCCGGGACCGAGCGCGCGGCGGAGCGTTTCTCCGCGCTCTTCCCGGGCGTCCCTCACGCCGTTCTCGATTCCGACGCGGCGCGCCGCCGGGGAGGGGCGGCGGCCGTCCTCGCGTCGATGGAGACCGGCGCGGTGCGCGCGTTGATCGGGACGCAGATGGTCGCGAAGGGGCACCATTTTCCCGAGGTGACGGCGATCGGCGTCCTCTCGGCCGACACGATCCTGAATTTCCCCGACTTCCGCGCGGCGGAAAAGACGTTCCAGCTGATCGCCCAGGTCGCCGGACGGGCGGGGAGGGGAGAGCGGCCCGGGACCGTGCTCGTCCAGACGTTCCACCCGGAGAACGGCGCGATTCGGGCGGCGCTCGCGCACGACGTCGCGGGCTTCGCGGCGGGCGAGCTCGAGTTCCGCCGGACGTTCTTCTACCCGCCGTTCTGCGAAATGGCCGAAGTCCTGGTTTCGTCGACGGAGCGCGCCCGGGCGGCCGAGGCGGCGGAGCGGATCGCCTCCGCGCTCGGAGGAGACGACGCCGTCCGGGTCACGGCGGCGGCGCCGGCGCCGCTCGAGCGGATCGCCGCGAAATGGCGGTATCAGGTGCTCGTCCGGTCCCGAAGCCGCCGGGCGGTGCTCGCGGCGCTCGCGCGGGCCGTCCCCGAATCCCCGCCTGCGGGGACGGTGATCGCGGTGGACGTCGATCCGCGAAACCTGATGTAACGCCGGCTCGACGCCGGCGTAAATTCCAAACTCCACGCACCATGTCTCAAGGGAGATACGGGCTTGCGCTCGCCCCGAGATTCGCGAAGGCGCCGCTCTCCCATTGGAATTTGAGGCCTGGATTGTGGCGCTTCCCGGATCGTATCGCGGGGCGCCGATGCTGCCCCGCGATAAGATCCGGGTTCGATGCAATCCGAAGAATCGCAGTTCGAGGAGCCGATCATCCGGCTCCGCCGGCGCCTGGAAGAGCTCGAGGCGCTTCCCGACGACGGCTCCCACCGAAGAGAGATCCAGAAGGTTCGGGAACGCCTCGATCGGACCACCGAGGAGATCTATTCGAACCTCACCCCCTGGCAGAAGACGCTCGTCGCCCGGCACCCTCAGCGACCGTATCCCCTCGACTACGTCCAGGCGCTCACGCGCGAGTTCGTGGAGATCCATGGCGACCGCCGTTATTCGGACGACGAAGCCGTCGTCGCCGGCCTGGCCGTCTTCGGCGACCGGCCGATCGCGGTGATCGGGCATCAGAAAGGGCGGGATACGAAGGAGAAAATCCGCCGCAATTTCGGCATGCCGAGACCGGACGGATACCGGAAGGCTCTCCGGGTGATGAAGCTCGCCGAGAAATTCCGGCGGCCGATCCTGACGCTCATCGACACGTCCGGCGCCTACCCGGGCATCGACGCCGAGGAGCGCGGCCAGGCGGAGGCGATCGCGACGAACATCTACGAGATGTCCCGCCTCGCCGTCCCGATCGTCGTCGCCGTCACGGGCGAGGGGGGCTCGGGCGGCGCGCTCGCGCTCGGCGTCGGGGACCGCATCCTGATGCTCGAGCACTCCGTCTATTCCGTCATCTCGCCGGAAGGGTGCGCCGCGATCCTCTGGAAGGACGCCGCGCGGAAGAAGGACGCCGCGGAAGCCATGAAGATCACGTCCGGCGATCTGAAGGGCCTCGGCGTGATCGACGAGATCATTCCGGAGCCCGCGGGGGGGGCCCACGCCGATCCGGGAGCCGCCGCCCAGGCGCTCGGCGAGGCCGTCTCGCGCGCGTTCGAGGAGCTTTCGGCGATCTCTCCGGCCGATCTGCTCGCGGCGCGGTACGCGAAGTTCCGCGGGATGGGATGGTTCGAGACGATCGAATGACCGATCCCCGGGGGGACGCCGCCGCCGACCATCGAGGAGAACGCGGAGGTGCGGCGGCCGAATCCCTGTGGATCGTCGCTTCGGAGGACGCGGAAGGCGTCCGCCGCCTCGTCGAGGGAGGCGCCCCTCCGCCGATCGCCCGGATCCTCGCCGGCCGCGGGTTCGACGACGTCGCCGCGCGGGAGTTCCTTTCGCCATCGCTCTCGGGCGCGCCCGATCCCTTCGAGATGAAAGGGATGGACGAGGCGGTTCGCGCGCTCGTGTCCACGGCGCGGAGCGGGGAGCGCATCGTGATCTTCGGAGACTACGACGTCGACGGCGTCACCGCCGTGGCGCAGCTCCGTGCGGTGTTTCGCGCCCTGGGCGCCGACGCCGTGCCGTTCCTTCCGCACCGGGTCAGGGACGGTTACGGACTCAAGCCCGAGACCTTCCGGAAGGTCTTCGCCGAGCATCGTCCGCGGGCGATCGTGACGGTCGACTGCGGCATCACGGCGGTCGAGGCGGTGGCCGAGGCGGCGCGCGCCGGGGTCGCGGTCGTCATCACCGACCATCATCTGCCGCCGGACGTGCTGCCGGACGGCGCGGCGGTCGTCAACCCGAAGCAGCCCGGCTGCCGTTATCCCTTCAAGGATCTCTGCGGAGCGGGCGTCGCGTTCAAGATCGCGCAGGCGATCATCCGCCGGGAGCGCCTCACCCTTTCCGAGCAGTCCCTCGCGAAGGTCGCGGCGCTCGGGACGATCGCCGACATCGTCCCGCTGCTCGGGGAGAACCGCGCGATCGTCGCCGAAGGTCTCGCGGCGCTCTCCGATCCCCGCGCGCCGGGGCTCAAGGCGCTGCTGGCGGAATCCGGAATCGCCGGCCGGGCCCCGACGTCGGAGGAGGTCGCGTTCCGGATCGGGCCGCGGCTGAACGCGGCGGGCCGGCTCGACACCGCCGATCTCGCGCTCTCCGTGTTCGAGGAGCGCGACCCGGGCCGCGCCGCGGAAATCGCCCGTTCCCTTTCGGAACGCAATGCCGAGCGGCAGGGACACGAGCGGCGGGTCGTCGCCGAGGCGCGGCGACGCGTCCTCGATTCCGGCGAGCTCCCGGACGGCATCGTCGTCGAGGCCGATGCCGGCTGGCCTCGCGGCGTGCTGGGCATCGCCGCGTCGCGGCTCGCGCGGGAGTTCCGCTGTCCCGTATTCCTCTTCGCGCTCGACGGCGACCGGGCGGTCGGATCGGGAAGGAGCATCCCGGGCCTCTCGATGCACGAGGTCCTGACGGAGATGCGAGAGCACTTCGTGGAATTCGGCGGGCACGCGCAGGCCTGCGGCGGCGCGGTCGCCGCGGAGCGCTTCGCGGAATTCCGGGAGCGGGCCCGCGCGCTTTTCCGTGAGCGCCTCGCGTCCGTCGAACGCCGGCCGGTCCTTCGGATCGACGGGGAGATCCGGCTCGAGAACGCCGACGAGCGGCTCGTCGGCGTTCTCGCCCGGCTGGAACCGCACGGCGACGGGAATCCCCGGCCGCTCTTCCTCGCGCGGAGCCTCGAAGCGCGGGAGCGCCGCCGGGTGGGAGAACGGGGACTGCGCTGCGTCCTCTCCGCCGCCGGAACGGCGAGAAGGGCGATCGCCTGGGGACTTTCTCCGCGGGATGAGGCGGTCGCCGACGCCGCCTTCGACGCGGCCTTCCACGTGCGCCGGGACGGCTGGAGCGGGGGCGTCGAGCTCGAGATCGTGGGCGTCCGCCCGGCGCTCTCGTGAGGGCGACGCGTCTCCAGTGGGCGCTCCTTGCCGCGGGGGCGGGCCTCGCGCTCCTTCTCGTGGCGACGTTCCGGCGCATCCCGCGGCCTCCGCGCGAAGCGGCGCCGCCCGCCGCATCGACGCCGGCGCCGTCCGGGGCGGGACAGCCGACGACTCTTCTCTCGGGCTTCGACTATTCCGAGACGGCGGCGGGAAAGACCCGGTTCTCCGTCCATGCCGACCGCACCGTCGGCTTCGCGGCGGGCGCCGGCTTTCCCTCGACCTGGTACGGGCTCGAGCGCGTCGCCCTGACGATCTACTCGCCCCGCGGCGAGCCCTTGACCGTCCGATCCGACTCCGCCGATTACGACCCCCGAACGCGCGCGATGCACCTGAAGGGCAACGTGGTCGGGACCGATGTGCAGGGAACCACGGTCCGCACCGCGACCGCCCGGTTCGATCCGGCGCGGGAGGCGCTCGAGATCCCGGGCGCGCTCGAATTTTCCCGGGGCGCGATGAGCGGCCGCGCCGCCTCCGGGACGTATCTGACCGCCCGGCGCATCCTCACGCTCGCCGGGCCGGTGACCGCGGCCGGAGGCCCCGGAGCTCCGTTCGATTCGCTGGCGGCGGCGGGAGGGGAATATCGCGCCGACGAGGGCCGCATCGACTTCTCGGGACCGGTGCGCGGCGCCCGCGGGGAAGACACGCTCGCGAGCGACGCGCTCGCCGTTCACCTGACCGCCGAGAACCGGATCGAATCGGCCGTCGCGACCGGACACGCCTCCGGCGGGTTCGCGTCCGGCACGACCCGCGGGACGTGGACGGCGGCGGAAGCGCATTCGCGATTCGACGGCGAAGGACGTCCGGCCGCGGTGGAGCTCGCGGGCGTCCCGGCGACGGTCGCCCTCGCTCCTTCCGGGGGGCAGCCGGAGCGCCGGATCACGGCGCCGCAGATCGCTCTCGCGTTCCGGGAGGGGCGCGCCGCGTCCGCGGAGGCGCGCGGGGGAGCCCGGCTGGAACGAATCGTTCCCGGTCCCGCGGGAAATCCGGTGTCGGAATGGATCGCGGGGGACATCGGCCGGGCGTCGTTTTCCGGCGACGGGTCCTTCGCGGCGGCGCGCTTCGAGGGCCACGTGACCGGGTCGGGCGCGGAGGGATCCGCCCGCAGTCCCGCGGCCTCGTACTCGGCGGACGCCGGCGTCGCGTCGTTTCTCGGCTCGGCCGGCGAGGACGCCGAGCTGCTCTCTCCCCGCGGCCGGATACTCGGTTCCCGCGTCGACCTCGACGAGAAGCGCGGCCTCGTGACCGCGACCGGCGACGCCCGCGCCATCCTTCCCCCGGGAACCGCGAGCGCTTCGGCGCCCGCCTTCGTCGCTTCCGCGAAGGCGCCGACGCGCGCCCGCGCGGATCGCATCGTGTTGAACGATCGGGCGAGAACGGCCGAGCTCTCCGGCCGGGCTGCGTTGTGGCAGGGCGGCGATTCGCTCTCCGCGGACCGGATCGAGCTGCACGACGCCGACCGTACGGCGCGCGCGGAGGGGCACGTCCGGGTCTCGGGTCGGTCCGCCACCGCGCCGGACGCGAAGGACTCGCCGCGGACCGCCGTGTCGGCGAAGACGATGCGCTGGACCGATTCGACCCGGACCGCGGTCTTCGAAGGCGACGTCGTCGCGCGCCGCGGAACCCAGGTGGCGCGGGGGGATCGCGGAGAATGCCGGCTCGACGCGGCGGGCCGCGTCGAGCGCACCGTCCTCGAGGGCGCCGTCACCTTCGACGACCCCGCGACCGGGCGCCGGGGATCGGGCTCGCGCGCGGTCGACGATCCGGCGGCGGGAGTCACGAATCTGGCGGGAGATCCCGCCGTCGCGCAGGACGTACAGGGGAACCGCATCCAGGGCGCCGTTTTGACATTCCGGAAGGAGTCCGGTAGCGTCGAAGTGAAGGCGAAGGAGGGTGGCAGAGTCGAGTCCGTCTACCAGACCCATGGGGGCTGAAACGCCGGACCGCCCCGCCTCCCTTCGCGCGGAAGATCTCGTCAAGACCTATTCCGGGCGCCGCGTCGTCGAGGGAGTTTCGGTTTCCGTCGAGAGCGGCGAGATCGTCGGACTGCTCGGGCCCAATGGCGCGGGAAAGACGACGACGTTCTATCTCGTCGTCGGCCTCGCCACACCGGATTCCGGCACCGTCTGGCTGAGCGGGCAGGACGTCACCGCGGAGCCGATGTACCGGCGCGCGCGCCGCGGCGTCTCCTATCTTCCGCAGGAGCCCTCGGTGTTCCGGAAGATGACGGCCGAAGAGAATCTGCTCGCGATCCTCGAGACCCTCGATCTCAGCCACGCGGAGAGGCTCGAACGTTGCGACGAGCTCATCGAGGAGTTCGGCCTCGGGAAGGTCCGCCGCTCGCGCGCGTACTCCCTGTCCGGCGGCGAGCGGCGCCGACTCGAGATCGCCCGCTCGCTCGTCCTCTCTCCGGCCTTCGTGCTCCTCGACGAGCCCTTCGCGGGGATCGACCCGATCGCGGTCCTCGACATCCAGCGCATCATCCGGAAGCTCGCGGCCGCGAGGATCGGAATCCTGATCACCGATCACAACGTCCGCGAGACCTTGAAAATCGTCGATCGCGCCTATATCATCAACAACGGCAGAATTTTACGGGCGGGCACGCCTCTTGCTTTGTCGAGTGACGCGCTCGTGAAGGAAATCTATCTCGGCGAGGAATTCACCCTCGCCTAGGAGTTCGGAAACCGCAATCCGATGGCTCTCGAACAGAAACTGAGTCTCAAGCTATCCCAGCGGCTCGTCATGACGCCGTCGCTCCAGCAGGCGATCAAGATGCTGCAGATGACCCGCCTCGAGCTCTCCGAGGCCGTCAACCAGGAAGTCATCGAGAACCCGGTGCTCGAGGACGCGGCGGAAGAGGAAGAGAACGCTCCCGCGGCGGCCGCGACGACGCCGGAGCCCGAGACCCCCGCGCCCGCGGAAACCCCCGAGCCGCAGAAGGACGCCTTCGAGGAGATCGACTACGAGTCGTATTTCCAGGACTACATGGACTCCGGATACAACCCGCGGCAGTTCGAAGAGCGGGAAGAGATTCCCCTCGAGAACACGCTCGCCGAACAGCCCGACCTCTCCGAGTATCTGAACTGGCAGCTCGGAATGAGCGCGGCCAAGGGACCGGTGGTCGAGGCGGGGAAATTCCTCATCGGAAACATCGACGAGGACGGCTATCTGCAGGTCGGCCGCGAGGAGATCGAGAAGGCGGGCTCCTGGAGCCCGGAGGACGTCGACGCCGCGCTCGACATCGTCCGCGGGTTCGACCCGCCGGGCATCTGCGCCTACGACCTGCCCGACTGTCTCCGGCGCCAGGTGCGCGCGCTCGGGATCGAAAACGAAATCCTCGACAAAGTGCTGACGACGCACTGGAAGCTCTTCCTCAACCGGCAGTTCGCGGCGCTCGCCAAGGAGCTGAACGTTCCGATGATGGAGCTCCAGACCGTGCTGACGATCGTGAAGAACCTCGAGACGAAGCCGGGGAGGCGGTATGCGAGCGACCGCACCGTCTACGTCCAGCCGGACGTCGTCGTCCGGAAGGTGGACGGCGAATACATCGTCATCCTCGACGAAGACGGCCTTCCGCGCCTGCGCATCTCGAACTCCTACCGGCGCATGCTCCACAACGAGAGCGGGAACCTCGCCGCGGAAGCGAAGGAATATCTCAAGGAGCGAATGCGCTCCGCGGTCTGGCTCATCAAGTCGCTCGACCAGCGCCAGCGCACGATCTACAAGGTCGCCGAGTCGATCGTCATGCACCAGAAGGAATTCCTCGACAAGGGAATCGAGTTCCTCCGGCCGCTCGTCCTGCGGGACGTCGCCAACGACATCGGCATGCACGAGTCGACCGTCTCGCGCGTGGTGTCGAACAAGTACATGCAGACTCCGCGCGGGATCCTCCCGATGAAGTACTTCTTCCACACCGGGATCGATTCCTCCGAGGGCGAGGACGTGTCTTCGCTCTCGATCAAGAATAAGATCTCGAGGATGATCTCCGAGGAAGATCCGCGAAAGCCCCTCTCCGACGCGAAGCTCATGCAACGGCTCCGGAGCGAGGGGATCCAGATCGCGAGGCGGACGGTCGCGAAGTACCGCGAGGAGCTGAGGCTCGCCTCGTCCAGTCAGCGCAAGGCGCTGTTCTGACCCCGGAAAAACGGAGGCTCCATGTCGATCGAGATCACGGGCCGGCACATCGACATTCCCGCCCGCGAGAAGACGAAGATCCAGGAGCGCGCCGCGCGCCTCGAACGGCACACGGGTAAGATCGTCGAGGGGAGGCTGATCCTGACGGGGGAGAAGCGCCGCGTGAAGGCGGACGTGCTCGTGACCGCTCGCCGCCGCAACTGGCAGGCGAAGGCGGAGAGCGCCGACCTCTCCGGAGCGATCGCGGCCGTCTTCGAGCGGCTCGAGACCCAGGCGACCCGGGAGCGCGCGCGGCGAACCGATCACAAGGGAAAGACCTCGGCCCGCGCGGCGGCGAGCGACTTGTCGGCCGACGCCGCCGTCCCCGAGACTTCGACCTCTCCGGTCGAGCGGCGAATCGTCAGGACCCGCCGGATTCCGATCAAGCCGATGTCGGCCGAGGAGGCCGCGCTCGAGCTCGAGGATTCGCTCCGCGAATTCATCGTCTTCCACGACGCTTCCTCAGAGCGCGTCTCGGTCATCTACAAGCGGCGGGACGGCAACTTCGGGCTGATCGCTCCGGAGTGGTAGTGGACGGCTCGGCCTCGACGCTCTTCGACTCCCGCCGCATCTTCCTCGACCTCCCGGGAGGGTCGATGGCCGGGACCCTCGGCGAGATCGCCCGGCGTCTGGAAGCCGCCGGCCAGGTGAAAGACGCCGCGGACCTCACGACACGGCTGCTCGAGCGCGAAAAGCTCGGCTGCACCGGCCTCGGAAACGGGCTCGCGATCCCCCATTGCAAGCTCGCGGGACTCGAGAACGTCGTCGTCGCCGTGGGCGTCGTCCCCGACGGAGTGGATTTCCAGGCGATCGACGGCCGTCCGGTCCGGCTGGTGCTCCTCGTGCTCTCTCCCGCCGACGCCCCGGCGGGCCACCTCCAGGCCCTCGCCCGAATCTCGCGGCTCGTGAAAACGCCCGGAGTGACCGAGGCGATCCTGTCGTCCGGCACTCCCGACGAGGTCGCGCGCGCGTTGCGCGCGGCCGAGCAGCGAATCGCCTCCGCATGAGGGAGTCGGAAGGGCGCGACCTTACGGCGGAAGCGCTCCGCGCGCCGTCGCTCGCCGTCCTCCGGCTCGATCTCGTCGCGGGAGAGGCGGGCCTGACGCGCCCGCTCACCGGGTGGCGGATCCAGCGCCCGGGCCTCGCGATCGCGGGATTCCTTCCGTACATCAAGCCCGGACGGCTGCAGATCCTCGGCGAAAGCGAGCTCGACTACGTCCAGACCCTCTCTCCTCTCGAGCGGCGGCAGCGCTTCGCGGCGATCGCGGCGCTCCCGGTCGCGGGATTCGTCGTGACGAAAGGCCTCACGCCCCCGGGCGAGCTCCTGCGCGAATGCCGGCGCCGACACGTTCCCCTGTTCGTCTCGCCGGCGACGACCTCGGTCGTCATCCAGCGCATCACCGGGATGCTCGAGGAGTCGCTCGCGCCCCAGCAGACGGTGCACGGCGTGCTCGTGGACGTCCACGGCATGGGGGTGCTGCTGATCGGGGAGTCGGGGATCGGGAAGAGCGAGTGCGCCCTCGACCTCGTCACGCGCGGCCATCGGCTCGTCGCCGACGACGCCGTGCAGATCTCCCGGCTTCCTTCGGGCCGCCTCGTCGGCCGGGCGTCGAATCTGATCCGCTACCACATGGAGCTCCGCGGCATCGGCATCATCAACATCAAGCATCTCTTCGGCGTGTCGGCGGTGCGGGCCTCGCAGGACGTGGACCTCGTGATCACGCTCGAGAGATGGAAGCCGGGCGAGCAATACGACCGCCTCGGAATCTCCCAGGAGACGCACGAAATCCTCGGCGAGAAACGCCCCCTGATGCGCCTCCCCGTCGCCTCCGGCCGGAATCTCGCGATCCTGATCGAGATCGCCGCCCGCAACGAGCTGCTGAAGTCGCAGGGGTACGATGCGGCGCGCGAGTTCACGGAGCGGGTCGACGCCGAGATCGCCCGCAACGCGCGGGCCACGAAGAAGCGCGCCCGCAATTGAGCGCCGGGCCCGAGAGCCTCGTCATCATCACCGGCCTCTCCGGGTCCGGCAAGAGCTACGTCGAGCGATGCTTCGAGGACCTCGGCTACTTCTGCGTCGACAACCTGCCGCTCGCCCTCGTCGATCCGCTCCTCGACGAAGCGCTCGACGAGCGGATGCCGCGCCGGAAGGTCTGCGTCGTGCTCGACGTCCGGAATCCCGATTTCGCCTCGCGCTTTCCCGAGACGCTCCGGCGCATCAAGGAGCGCGTGCCCTCCGCGAAGCTCGTGTTCCTCGACGCTTCGGAGGACTCCCTGATCCGCCGGTTCTCGGAGACGCGGCGGCCGCATCCGATGGCCGAAGGGAAGTCCCTCCTCGAAGCGCTCCGCCGGGAGCGGGAGACGCTGTCCGACGTCCGCTCGCTCGCCGACCTGCTCGTCGACACCTCGTCGCTGACCGTCCACGAGCTCCGCGCGCTCATCTCCCGCACGTTTCGCTCCGGCGACGAAACGGCCGGGCTCGTCGTCTCGCTGACGTCCTTCGGTTTCAAGTTCGGCGCCCCGTACGACCTCGACCTGCTCTTCGACGTCCGATTCCTCGCGAACCCGCACTTCGTGCCGGAGTTGAAGCCCAAGACGGGAGAAGATCCCGCCGTGGCGGCCTTCATCGAGAAGGACCCGGAGACGGAGCCCTTCCTCTCCCGTCTGCTAGAATTCATCGAATACCTCCTCCCCCGGTACGAGAAGGAGAGCAAGAGCTATCTCTCGATCGGCGTGGGCTGCACGGGCGGGCGCCATCGTTCGGTCTACGTCGTGGAACGCCTCGCCCAGGCGCTTCGGGGAAAGAGGCTCGGCGTCCGCGTCCGTCATCGCGACGCCGAAAGGAGCTGAAACCGGGATGATCGGGATTCTCGTGGTGACGCACGGCGGCCTCGCCTCGGAGCTCGTGCGCGCCGCCGGACAGATCGCGGGAGAGAAGGAGGCGATCGCGGCGGTGGGGCTCGAGTGGGACGAGCCGGCGGACGGCGTCCGCTCGCGGATCGCTTCGGCGATCGCGGCGGTGGACCGGGGCGCCGGGGTCCTGATCCTGACCGACATGTTCGGGGGAACGCCTTCGAACCTCGCTCTGCCGTTCCTCGCCGACGAGCGCGTCGAGATCGTGACCGGGGCGAACCTTCCGATGCTCCTCCGGAGCCTCGCGACGCGTCGCGAGGAACGCTTGACCGCGCTCGCCCACGCGGTCCGCGAACGGGGAAGGAAGTCGATCGAGGTCGCCTCGGAGCTCCTTTCGGCCGCCGGGGCGCCCCCGGGAGTCGCATCGTGATCACGAAATCGATGGAAATCCGAAACCGCCTCGGCCTCCACGCGCGAGCGGCGGCGAAGCTCGTCCACACCTCGAGCCGGTTCCGCTCCTCGGTGAAGATCCGCAAGGACGAGGAAGAAGTCGACGGCAAGTCGATCCTCGGGATCCTTCTCCTTGCGGCATCGAGCGGCACCACGATCCAGCTCACGGTCGAGGGAGACGACGAAGTCGAGGCGTCCCGCGCGGTCGAGGACCTGATCGCGCGACGTTTCGACGAGGACGAGTAAAGCGCCCCGGAACGGGAATACCGGCTGCGGCGCGTCCGCGGCTTTCCGACGAGCCGAAGGCGAGGAGGGGACGGATGCCGAAGCGATCGGACCCGACGAGCAACGCAGAGATCGTCGGCAATGCGCGGGCGCCCAGAGGGTTCGGGCGGCGCGGAGCGATCTCCGGCGTTGGCGCTCCTCGACGATACTCGGGTATCGCCTGTGTCGCGCCGCCTTGCATCCCGCCCCGCGGCGCTTCGAACGACCGTAAAGCCATTTCCGGGACGGGACACTAGTGCCCGCGCTTCGCGGAGTCAGCGTTTCGGGCGGCATCGCGGTCGGGAGGGCTGTCGTGCTCCGCACGCGGGACGGCTGGGTGGCGCGCCTTCCGATCCCTCCCGGGAGGATCGAGGACGAGTGCGCTCGTCTGCGCGCCGCTGCCGAAGCGGCGTCCCGGCGGCTGACCGGGCTCTCCGGGAAAAGCCCGGCGGCGATGGGGGGAGAGCTCGCCTCGATCCTCGCCGCCCACGCGCTGATGGCGGTCGACCCCGCCTTCGTGCGGCCGGTCGAGAAGCGGATCCGGCGCGAGGGGATCAACGCCGAATGGGCCCTCCGGGCCACGGCCGAAGAGCTGAAGGAGAAGCTCGCGGGCGCCGTCGATCCCGTTTTTTCCGCGCGGGGCGACGACATCCTGCAGGTGGCGAGCGCCATCGCGGCCGAGCTCTCGGTGCCCGGAGAAGGCTTCGAGAACGCGGCGATCGAGCCGGGCTCGATCCTGGTCGCGGACGATCTTTCGCCCGCGCAGGTCGCCCGGCTCGATCCCGCCCGGTTCGCCGGCATCGCTCTCGAGCGCGGAGGCGTCCATTCCCACACCGCGATCATCGCCCGCTCGTTCGGCCTGCCCGCCGTCGTGGGCGTCGCCGGCCTTCTCGATCACGCGATGGGGAGCCGCCCGATCGTCGTGGACGGCGAGCGCGGGCTGGTGGATCCCGCCCCGACGAAACCGCAACTCCGCCGGGCCCTCGAAGGCGCCTCCCGCCGGCGCGAAGAGGAGAAGGCGAGAGGAGACCGCGCCTATCGCCGCCGCGGCGGGACTGCCGACGGCATCCCGATCACTCTGCGGGCCAACGTCGAGCTCCCCGGGGAATCGAGGATGCTCCGGCGCTGGGGCGCGGAGGGAATCGGATTGTTCCGGTCGGAATTCCTCTTTCTCGCCGCCACGGAGGGGCCCCCTTCCGCCGAAGAGCAGGAGCAGGTCTACGCGACCCTCGCGGCCCGGTGCCGGCCGCATTCGCTCATCGTCCGGACGTACGACCTCGGGGGAGAGAAGGGCTGGGGACCGCGCGATCGCGACGCCTCCGCCATGGGGCTCCGCGGCGTCCGCCACAGTCTCGCGCATCCCGAAGCCTTCCGCGACCAGCTGCGCGCGCTCGTCCGCGCCGGCCGGCGCTCGGGAAACGTGAAGATCCTCCTGCCGATGGTTTCGTCGCCGGAGGAGGTCGTCGGCGTACGCGCTCATCTGCGCGCGGTCGCAATCGAAGAGGACGCGCCGGTTCCGGACCTCGGCGCGATGGTCGAAATCCCGTCCGCGGTCGTGCTGGCGGCCGAGCTCGCCCGCGAAGTCGAGTTCTTCTCGATCGGGACTAACGACCTCGCGCAGTACGTGCTCGCCGCGGAGAGGAGCGATCCGAGCGTCTCCGCCTACTACCGCCCGGCCGCGCCCGCCGTGCTCCGGATGATAAAATGGATGGTGGATGCGGCCCTCGGGGCCGGGCGGCCGTTGGCGGTCTGCGGCGAGCTCGCGGGGGATCCGCTGGGCGCCTGCCTCCTGGCGGGAATGGGAGTGAGAGAGCTGTCGATGAGTCCCGTGCTGATCCCGAAGGTCGACGAGACGCTCGCGCGATTTGCCGGGGCGGATCTCGCCGCGCTCGCGGCGGCCGCGCTCGCGTGCGCGACCGCCGAAGAAGTGCAGGAGCTCGGGCGCGGCTGGGCGGGAAAGGCGGGGGCATGATCCGGCGGGTCGAGAAACCGTGGGGGCACGAGATCATCTACGCCCACACCGAGCGCTATGCCGGGAAGATCCTCTTCATCCGGGCCGGAGAGCGCCTTTCGCTGCAGTACCACCGCCGAAAAGACGAAACCATCTACGTTCTCACGGGAGAGATGAGCCTGGAAATCGAAACCGACGGGGAGCGCAGGACCCACCGCCTCGCGGCCGGCGAGTCGCGCCACATTCCGGCCGGCGTCCGCCATCGGATGATCGCCGAGACGGACTGTCAGGTCGCCGAGGCTTCCTCGCCGGAGCTCGACGACGTCGTCCGGCTGGAGGACCTTTACGGGAGAGTGGACGCAGCGTCGGGTGCGGCCGTCCCGGTCAAGAAAGCGGTCTCATGAAGCGACTCCCCATCTTCGCCGGGATGCTCCTGGCCGGAGCGGCGCTCTACGGCGCCGAGGCGCCCCCTGCGGCCGTCGATCAGACGCCGCCTCCAAAGACGGACGAGTCCCAGGCCGGAAAAACCAGCGAGGCGCCGGCGCCGCCGGCGAAGCATCGGCTCGGCGGGAGCTTCAAGGGCCATCCCATCCCGCCTTCCACCGCCGAAGCCTCGAAACCGGCGGCGAGGCCCGCGGCGGCCCCGTCCGGGAAGAAGAAGAGTTCGAGGCTCGTCATCGACAACGCCCTGGTGAAGAGCAAGGCGGCGCCGGAGGATCGGTCGTCGGCCACAGGGTCGGAGTCCTCGGCCGAACCCGCGAATCCGGCCCCTCCTCCGCCCGTCACGATGCCGAAGATTCTCGATCTCGAGGGACACGACGAGGCCTACTGGAAGGCGAAGGCCGCCGCGACGCGCGACGCGGTGCAGAAGGCGCACGAGACGCTCGCCGCCGCCCAGGCGGAGGAGAAGCGCGAGGAAAACGACTTCTACGCGTGGGACGACGGACAGTACCGGGACAACGTCATCAAGCCCGCCTGGGATCGCGCCCGGGACGAGACGGTCCGGGCGCAGGCGGACCTGGAGACCGCGCAGAAACAGCTCGACGATCTGGAGGACGAGGCGCGGCGAGCCGGCGCCTACCCCGGGTGGATCCGGTAGAGCCGTTCCCGTGAAATTCCACGTCGAGACCTGGGGTTGTCAGATGAACGTCCTCGACGGCCAGCGGATGGCCGGTCTGCTCGAGGAGCGCGGGCTCTCGGCGACCGGGGATCCCTTCGATGCCGACGTGCTGCTCTTGAACACCTGCGACGTTCGCGAGAAGGCGGAAGCGAAGGTCTATTCCGAGCTCGGACGCTTCGCATCCTGGAAGAGGGAAAAGACGGGGCGCGTCATCGGCGTCACGGGTTGCGTCGCGCAACGGGCGGGGCTGAAGATCCTCGAGCGGATGCCGTACGTCGACTTCGTGCTCGGCACCGGAAACGTCGAGAGGGTGCCGGAGGCGGTCGAGCAGGCGCTCGAGGGGCGCCGCGCCGCTCTGCGGGATCTCGACCGGGACAGCCCGGTGTACCAGTTCCGTTCGATCGCGCGCGATTCGCCGTTCCGGGCCTTCGTGACGGTCATCGAAGGATGCGACCAGTTCTGCACCTTCTGCGTCGTCCCCTTCACGCGCGGGCGCGAGCGGAGCCGGCGGCGGGCGGAGGTGGAAGCGGAATGCCGCGAGCTCGCGGCGAAGGGATTCACGGAAATCACGCTCCTCGGCCAGACGGTGAACGCGTACTCGTGTCCCGAGACCGGGGCGGACCTCGCCGCGCTCCTCGACCGGCTGTGCGGAATCGACGGCATCCGCCGGCTGCGGTACATCACCTCGCATCCGGCGTTCGTCACGCCGGGCTTCGGCGACGTGCTCGGGCGGCAGGCGAAGATCGGCCGGTATTTCCACCTTCCGGCGCAATCGGGCTCGGACCGCGTGCTCTCCCGGATGAAGCGGCGGTACACCTCGGGTCGATACCGGGAGATCGTCGCGGATGTCCGAGCACGGGCCTCCGACGTCGTGTTCTCGTCCGACTTCATCGTGGGGTTCCCCGGCGAGACGGAGGAAGACTTCCGCCGCACGCTCGACCTCGTCGAGGAGGTCCGCTTCGGTACGCTGTTCGCCTTCCTGTATTCCGCCCGGCCGGGAACCGCGGCCGCGCGGTGGGGGAGCGAGGCGGAGGTGCCCCTGGAAGTCTCGAAGGAACGGCTCGCTCGTCTGCTCGACCTGCAGCGGCGGATCCAGTCGGAAGCCCACCGGGAGCTCGAAGGGAGCGTCTTCGACGTCCTCGTGGAAGGCGCGAGCAAGATCGGAAGCACCCTTTCCGGCCGGACGTCGTGCAACCGGATCGTCCACTTCCATCCTCGTCCGGAGAGCCCCGTGGGCCCCGGCGAATACGTCCCGGTCCGGATCGACCGGGGCCTCGAGAATTCGCTCGCCGGGTCGCCGGCATGAAACCGGCGGCCGTCGGAGGGGGTCGATTTCCGTGGTGCTCCGCCTGCAGGAGGCACTCCGGGGGAGGGGAACCATGAAGAAGATGGAGATCAAGGGGCTGCTTCTCGACCCGATCTCGAACACGCCGGTGGTCGTTTTGAAAGACGACGAGGAGAAGTTCTTCCTCCCGATCTGGATCGGCGTGTTCGAGGCGAACGCGATCGCCTTGAAGATCGAGAACGTCGCGACATCCCGTCCCCTGACGCACGACCTGTTCTTCAACACCCTCGGGGACCTGAAGGCGAAGATCGAGAAGATCGTCATCAACGACCTGCGCGAGAACACGTTCTACGCGCGCATCTTCGTCACCCGGGAAGGGGAGTCGATCGAGATCGACAGCCGCCCCTCGGACGCGCTCGCGCTCGCCCTGCGTTTCGGAGCCGGGATCTACGTCGAGGAGGAAGTTCTCGAAAAGAGCCGCAAGATCGAGGTCGAAGACGCCCGGAATCCCGAACGCCTCAAGAAATGGCTGGAGGAAGTCGATCCGGAGGAATTGGGCAAGTACAAGATGTAGATGGCTGGCGCGAAGATGCATCGAGCCGGCCAGGCGCGAACCCTTCCGCCGCGCCCTCAACGTACACTCCGGTACGCCTCGGGACGGGGCGGAAGGCTCCGCATCCCGGCGGGCTCGCGCCTCTCCGCGCCTCGTCCTCGTTAAGACCCGATTCAGCGGCGAAAATCCCCCGAAAACCGCTCGCTGTTTGACCTCTCCGGACGGCCCGTCTATATTCGACTGCGGCTCATTCATGATCATCACCATCGCCAATCAAAAAGGGGGCGTGGGCAAGACCACGACGGCGATCAATCTCGCCGCCGCGCTCGCCCAGAAGGGGCTGAAGACCCTTCTGATCGATCTCGACCCCCAGGGAAACAGCACGATCACCTTCGTCGACCGGAAAGACGTCGAGAAGTCGATGTACGACGTCCTCTCCGATCCCGCAACGAAGCTCTCGCACATCGTCAAGCCCACCAAAGACCCGAACCTGATCGTCGCCCCGGCCCGGATCTCGCTCGCCAAGATCGAGAGCAAGCTGGTGGGGGAGATCGACGGGCACTTCCGTCTGAAAGACAAGATCGCCGGCGCCCAGGAGAGGTTCGACGCGATCGTGATCGACACCCCGCCGACGCTCGGGATGATCACGGTCAACGCCCTCGTCGCTTCCACCCACATCCTGATTCCGATCCAGTCGTCGTTCTTCTCGCTCGAGGGCACCGACGATCTCCTCGAGACGATCGAGAAGATCAAGGCGCGCCCGAACCCCAACCTCCGGGTCCTGGGGGTGGTCATCACGCTCCACGACAAGAGGACCGTCATCGCCAAGGACGTCCGGGACCAGATCGGCCGCGTCTTCGGCGACAAGCTCTTCAAGACCGTCATCACCAAGAGCGTCCGGCTCGAGGAGAGCCCGGCGCACCGGGAGACGATCTTCACGTTCGCCCCTCGTTCGTCCGGGGCGCTCGAGTACTACTCGCTGTCCGAGGAGGTGCTGTCCCGTGTCTAAACGAGGTTTGCCGACCCAGGCCAGGATGCGACACGACGCCCATTTCGTCGACGCCCTCGCGGAGAGATTCGGCGCGTCGCTCGGGAAATACCTCCCGGTCACCGACATCGAAACGAATCCGGACCAGCCCCGCCGCACGGTCGGAGACCTCTCCGACCTCAAGGCTTCGATCGAGAGCAAGGGGATCCTCGAACCGATCCTCGTCCGGCCCACGGCGGAGGGGCGATTTCAGATCATCTCGGGTGAGCGGCGCTTCCGGGCGGCAATCGAGGCGGGACTCACGGAAGTCCCCGCGATCGAGTTCGACGTGCCGGAAAACGAGGTCCTCGAGATTGCGCTCATCGAGAACCTGCACCGGAAAGACCTCACGGCGTTCGAAGAGGCGGAGGGGTTCCAGTCGCTGATCGACCGGCACGGCTACACGCACCAGCACGTCGCGGAGACTCTCGGAAAGTCGCGGGTGGCGATCACCGAGTCGCTTTCTCTCCTGCGGATCCCGGAGGACCTGCGGGACGAATGTCGGCGGGCCGACATCCACTCGAAATCGCTCCTCCTCGACCTCGCTCGGGCGGGCGATCGGGAAGCCATGGAGAGAGGGATCCGCGCGATCGTCGCCGGCGCGACCCGGGAGGCGCTCCGCCAACAGAAGAAGGACGACGAAGACGAGGACGCGCACCGGCGGCCCCGTCCTTTTCAGTTCCGCTACGCCCCGAAGAATTCGCCATTCCGCCTCAACCTGGCGTTCAACCGCAGCCGGGTCGGGAAGGAAGAGGTCGTCGAGGCGCTCCAGAAGATCATCGAAGAGATCCGCAAGGGCGAAGTCGAGCTCAGGAAGAAGTAGGGCCGGGCCGCTGCGCGGCCGTCGGTTCTGCCTGGCAGTTCGGAGTTCCCCGGTTACGAGTCGAAAGTCGAATGCCTGAGATCCCGGCCGCAGGCATCGCCAGTCCGCTTCGTGGGCAGGGTTGCGAAAGGGAGGCCGAAATCTGCGGCAATATTATGTAGAAATAGATAAACCGGCCGACGACGTGTCCTTTCGGAAGCATCCTGACTCGGTTTATCTATTTTACATAATATGCCTTATCAGACGCTGTGAACCGGGAAACCCCGGGGACTTGCTACACTGCGCTCCCGCATGAAGCTCATCTCCCGGAACGTCCTGCGCGAGGTCCTGCCCCCCTTCGGGCTCGGACTCGCGGCCTACACCTTCCTCCTCCTCCTGCGATCCCTCGTCCAGCTCTCCGAGATGATCGTCCGCCGCGGGGCGCCGGCCTCGCTCGTCGGGAAGCTCCTGCTGCTCACCCTGCCGCAGGTCCTTGTCCTCACGATTCCGATGGCGTTCCTGTTCGGGATCCTGATCGGGATCGGGCGCCTCTCGGGCGACTCGGAGATCGTCGCCCTTCGCGCCTCCGGAGTCTCCCGGATGCGGCTCTTCCTGCCGGTCGCCGCGTTCGGCGCGGTGCTCACCGTCGCCGTCGGGATCCTCAGCATGTGGGGATACCCGATCGCGAACGACCGCCTCGAGCGGCTCGAGAGCCGACTCTTCGCCTCGGCCGCCCTTGAGATGGTCCGGCCGCGCGTCTTCACGGAGCCGCGGACGGAATGGGACTGGGTCATGTTCGTGGACCGCGACGAGCCGGGCGCGGCGGGCTGGCGGGGCGTGTTCCTCGACGACCGCACCGAGCGCGACCGGGAATCGGTCATCGTCGCCCGGGAGGGACGTTTCCGCTTCGACGGGCGGAGACTATGGCTCGACCTCTCCGGCGCGATCCAGCACTCGACCGAGCGGGTCGATCCGAGGATCTATCGCATCGACCGGAGCGAAAAGCTGAGCATCCTCGTCCACGAGAGCCAGGAGGCTTCTGCCGGCCACGGGGGCGACCATGTCGAGAAGGGCGTCCGGCTCCAGACGCTCGCGGAGCTGTGGCGGAACCTCCGCCGGCCGGAGATCTCGCCCGAGCGCTACCGCCTTCTCCGGGTCGAGGTCCAGAAGAAATTCGCGATCCCGGCGGCGTGTCTCGTCTTCGCCCTCGTCGGTCTCCCCCTCGGGATCACGAACCGCCGCGGCGGCCGGGGAAGCGGCTTCGCCGTGTCGCTCGCGATCATTCTGGGCTACTACCTCCTCTTCAACACCGGAGAGAACTGGGCGGAGGACGGCCGGGTCTCGCCCGCGCTCGCGATGTGGCTGCCCAACGCGCTCCTCGCCGCGTTCGGGGCTTTCCTTTTCCTCCGGCCCGAACGGGAGCGCCTCGGCTGGGGCGAGCGCTGGCGAAGGCGGCGCGCGGAGCGAAAGGAGGCGGCCGGGCACCGCGCCGCCGAGGGCGGATCCGCGGCCGCGGGAATGGGGCTCGCCCGCTTCCCGACCCGCCTCGACCGTTACGTGCTCTCGCCCTTCGTAGCCGCGCTGGCCGCGATTTACGCCTCGGTGACGTTCCTGTACGTCCTCGTCGACTATTCCGACCACGCCGACGACATCCTCAAGCGCCACATCCCGTCGGCGGTGGTCGGCGCCTACTACCGCGCCATGCTGGCGCCGATCCTCGTCCAGATCCTGCCGTTCTGCGTGATGCTCGCCGCTCTCGTCGCGCTCGGATCGCTCTCCCGCCACGGCGAGGACACGGCGTTCAAGGCCTGCGGCGTGCCGCTCGGGCGGCTCGGTCTCCCGATCGTGCTCTTCGCGTTCCTCGCATCCGGGGCCGCGTTCTGGATGGGCGAGTACGTGCTCCCCCGCGCCAATCGGGAGTCCCACAGCCTCCTCGACCGCATCAAGGGGCGCACGGAACGCGCTGCGGTGATGCCGACGGGAGGGAGCTGGGCGCTCGGGGGGGACGGGTCGCGGATCTGGAACTTCGACACCTACGAGAACGGGGCGAAGCGTCTCTGGAAGCCCTCGATCTTCGAGTTCGACCGGGAGTTCCGGCTCGTGGCGCGCACGACCGCCGCGACCGCCGAGTGGGACGGCGGGGGCTGGCGTTTCCGCGACGGCTGGCGGCGGACCTTCCAGGGCACCGCGGAGACGGCGTTCGTTCCGTTCGGCTCGACCCGGATCGTCGCCGACCCTCCCCGCCTCTTCGAGCGCGTCGCGGGGCGTCCCGACGAGATGCGCTATCGCGCCCTCGCCCGCTACGTCGAGCGCCTGTCCCGGACCGGCTACCCGGTCGCCGAGCTCGCGACGGCGCTCGCGGGAAAGCCGGCGGCCGCCGCCCAGACGATCGTGCTCGCCTGTCTCGCGCTCCCCTTCGCGTTCTCGATCGGGCGGCGCGGAACGCTGACGGGGATCGGCGTCGGACTCGCCGCCGGGATGGTCTTTCTGATCGCCGCCTCGCTCTTTTCGCGGCTGGGCGAGGTCGGCTCGGTGCCTCCCCTGCTGGCCGCCTGGGGGCCGGACCTCATCTTCCTGCTCGTGGCCGGGTATCGCATGACGACGGTCCGCACCTGAACCGTCGCCCGCCCGGCCCGCGCGCGCTGGAACCGTGCGGGCTCCCGCATCGCGGACCTCCGGAGCATGTCATCCTGAGAAGCGAAGCCACGAAGGATCTGTTCCGGTTGCCAGGTCCTTCGCTGCGCTCAGGAGAGAGTGCTCCGCGCGCATGGAAATGCGCGCTTTGCGCTCACACTTTCCGCGATGCGGCCTTACGCGGCTCGGGCCAATGCCCTCGACCGCTTCGGCGGCCGACCCGAGATAGAGCCGCCGCCGCTCCCCAGGAACGATCTCGAGGGCCCTGCGGGACGACCGGGAAGTACCCTTTACGTTCCTTCTTCCCACGAATTCATGTATTTCACCTGCTCGGGCGTCGGCGTGTCGATCCGCATCCCCATGGAAGCGAGCTTCAGTCTCGCGATCTCACGGTCGATCTCCTCCGGAACGACGTGCACCTTCTTCTCGAGTGTCGCGTGATTCAGGACCATGTACTCCGCGGCGAGCGCCTGGTTCGCGAAGGACATGTCCATCACCGAAGCCGGGTGCCCCTCGGCCGCCGAGAGGTTGATGAGCCGTCCGTCGGCCAGGAGATAGACCTTGCGGTTCCCTTCGAGGGTGAATTCCTCGACGAAATCACGGATCGACCGGCGAGCGCGGGAGAGCCTTTCCAGGGCCGGAATGTCGAGCTCGACGTTGAAGTGCCCGGAGTTGCACACGACGGCTCCGTCCTTCATCCGCGAGAAATGGCGCCCGGCGATCACTCCCTTGTTTCCGGTCACCGTGACGAAAACGTCCCCGATCGCGGCCGCCTCGTCCATCGTCATGACGCGGAAACCGTCGAGCGCCGCCTCGATCGCCTTCGTGGGGTCGATCTCGGTGACGATCACGTGGCCGCCGAGCCCCCGGGCGCGCATCGCGACGCCCTTCCCGCACCAGCCATAGCCCGCGATCACGACGTTCAGGCCGGCGATGAGGAGGTTCGTCGCGCGAATGATCCCGTCCAGCGTCGATTGGCCGGTGCCGTAGCGATTGTCGAAGAAGTGCTTCGTGCGCGCCTCGTTGACCGCGACGACCGGGAACTTCAGGACGCCCGCCTTCTCCATGGCGCGGAGGCGGATCACGCCGGTCGTCGTTTCCTCGGTACCCCCGACGATCCCGTCGAGGAGGGCACGGCGGTCGGCCGCCGAGAGCGACCGCGCCCAGTCGCGGACGACGGGATCGACGTCCTCGTCCTTTCCGAGCGCCAGGAAGAGAAGGGAGGAAACGAGGTCCGCGCCGTCGTCCATCGTGATGTTCGGCCGGTGGGCGAGCGCCGCGCGGATGTGGTCGTAATAGGTGGCGTGGTCCTCCCCCTTGATCGCAAAAACCGAGACGCCGAAATCCTCGACGAGAGACGCGGCCACCTCGTCCTGGGTGGACAGGGGGTTCGAAGCGCAGAGGACCAGATCCGCGCCGCCGGCGACCAGTGTCCGGGCGAGGTTCGCGGTTTCGGTCGTCACGTGGAGACACGCCGAGAGCCGCATCCCGCGGAGCGGCTTCTCCGTCTCGAACCGCGCGCGGATCTGCGCGAGAACCGGCATCGACTTGTCCGCCCATTCGATCCGGAGGCGTCCGCGGGAGGCGAGCGAGGCGTCCTTGACGTGCGAGGCGAGCTGCGTGGGCATCGTGTGCGTTCCTTTCGACGAAACCGGGGGATCTTACACGAACGAACGGCGCTTCAGGCGGGAAGGATCCGCAGGCCCGAAGGCGGCGGCGACAGGCGCTCGCGGCCTCCCGCCGTCACCGCGTAGTCGTCCTCGATCCGGATGCCGAACTCCCCCGGCAGGTAGATCCCTGGCTCGACCGTTTCCACGTTTCCGGCGACGAGGGGCCGGCCGTTGCCCGAGACGAGATACGGCGACTCGTGCCCGTCCATTCCGAGACCGTGGCCGAGCCGATGCGTGAAGAACTCTCCGAAGCCCGCGTCCGCGATGATCTTGCGGGCGGCCGCGTCCACCTTCTCCCCGGCCACGCCGGCGGCGAGGGCATCGATTCCCGCCTGCTGCGCGCGCTCCACGACGTCGTACACGCGGCGCACCTTGTCCGGAGGCCTTCCGAAGGAGACCGTCCGGGTGATGTCGGAGGTGTATCCGTGGACGACGCACCCGCAGTCGATCAGAACGACGTCTCCCGGGGCGAGCCGGCGCGAGCCGGGACCGCCGTGCGGCAGCGCGCTCGAGGGACCGAACTGGATCAGGCCATCCGAGGGTGTGCCGACCCGGGAGAACTCCTCCGACAGGATCGCCGCGCCCTCGAGCTCGGTCATCCCGGCCCGAAGGCGTTCCCACGTCGCCTCGATCGCGGCGACCGTCCGGATCCCCGCCGCCCGGATGAATTCCTGCTCGGCGGGCGACTTGACCTCGCGCAGCGCGTCGACGAGATCCGATCCGTCCCGAAGGGCCGCCCCCGCCGCCGCGCGGAGGCGCTCGGCGGTGTGGAGCGCGGTCGAACCCTCGACGGCGACCGTGCGGCCCGTCCCCAGGACTTTCGCGCAGAGCGCGAACGGATCTTCCGATTCCTGCCACGTCTCGATGCGGTCGAACACGCCGTCCTTCTCCGACCGCGGGCGCTCGAAGAAGGGCGTGACGACGACCGCCGGCCCCTTCGCCGGAAGGAGCAGGGCCGTCAGCCGTTCGCTCCGGCCGATCGCGAGGTTCGCGAGGTACCGGAGGTTCGTCGACGGAGTGACGAAGAGGGCGTCGATCCGCTTCCGCGCCATCGCCTTCCGGACGGATTCCTGCCGCTCCCGGAACGCCTCCTTCGGAAGCGGCGGAGGGAGCGCGGGAAGGGACGGGCCCGGCGCCGCCGCCTCGCCCCGCCCCGGGAGCGCGGACGCGGCGACCCCGGCGGCGAGGCCGCCGAGCAGGGAACGCCGCGAGATCGCGAACCGCATGGCCGCGAGCGTACCCGAACTCAGGCGCCGCCGGAAGCCGCGGGGCGGATCTCCCGGAGAAGCGCGAGCGTCCCCTCGGCGGGCAGAGCGCGGCTGAACAGGTACCCCTGCATCTCCCCGCACTTCTGACGGATCAGCAGGTCGCGCTGGGCGATCGTCTCGACGCCCTCGGCGAGCACGCGAAGACGGAGAGCGTCCGCCATGTGGACGATCGCGCCGATGATCGCCTCGTCGGCCGAGCTGCCCGGGATGTCGCGGACGAACGACTGGTCGATCTTCAACGTGTGGACCGGCAGGTGCTTGACGTAGGAGAGCGACGAATGGCCGGTCCCGAAGTCGTCGATCGCGATCCGGGCCCCCGTCCCGCGCAGTGCGAAGAAGAGCGCGCGGGTGTGCTCCACGTCCTGCATCGCGACACTCTCGGTGACCTCCAGCTCGAGCGTCGAGACCCGGATCCGCGAATCCCCCACCGCCCGGCCGACCAGCTCGAGGAGGCCGCCGAACTGGACCTGCCTCGGCGACACGTTGACCGCGACGGAGACGTCGGGGAATCCCGCGTCGTGCCACTCCCGCGCGCGCCGGCACGCCTCGAAGAGGACCCACTCGCCGATCTCGAGGATGAGGTTCGATTCCTCGGCCACGGGAATGAACTCCGCGGGAGAGATCATCTTTCCGTCGTTTCCGCGCCAGCGCAGGAGCGCTTCGAACCCCCGGATCCGACCGTCCGCGACCCGGATCTGGGGCTGGTAGTGCAGTTCGAGCTCGCCCCGCGCGACCGCTCCCTTCAGCTCGCTTTCGATGGTGAGGCGGCGCATCGCGCGGACCTGCAGGGCCCGCGTGTAGAGCTGACAGTTGTGGCGGCCGAGCTCCTTGGCGCGATACATCGCGGCGTCCGCGTTGCGGACGAGCGTCTCCTCGTCGTCTCCGTCCTCCGGATAGAGGCTGATCCCGACGCTCGCGCTGGCCGAAACGGTGCGTCCTCCGACCAGAAAAGGCGTGCCCATCGTTTCGAGGAGCTTCCGGGCGACGCGCATCGCGGCGTCGGCGCTCTCCGTGTCGAGAAGGAGCAGCGTGAACTCGTCGCCCCCGAGCCGGGCGACCGTGTCGACTTTCCGCACCGCCTTGACGAGCCGTGTGGCGACCTCCTGGAGGAGCTGGTCCCCCGACTCGTGGCCGAACCGGTCGTTGATGAGCTTGAAGTGGTCGACGTCGAAGAACAGGACCGCGAGGCGGCGGCCCTTCCGCCGGGCGACGGCGAGCGACTGGACGAGCCGGTCCCGGAAGAGCTTCCGGTTCGCGAGTCCGGTGAGCCCGTCGTGGTAAGCCTGATATTCGATCAGAACCTCCGCCTTCTTGCGCCCGGTGATGTCGACGATCACTCCCTCGAAGGCCGTCGCGGCGCCGCCCGAGAGTCGGGTGAATGTCCCGAGGACCCACGTCGGTTTCCCGTCGCCGCGCCGCACCTGGAGCTCGGCATGGGACACTTTCCCGTCCGCCGCGAGACGCTGGACGATCCGTTCCCGATCTGCGTCCTCGAAATGCCCGCCGCCGTCCCGCGCGGTCATCGCCGCCTCGCGCGAGGCGTAGCCGAAGATGCGCGCGAACGCGTCGTTGCAGTCGAGGAGCACCCCGTCCGAGCTCATCCGGAAGATTCCCGCGAGGCTCTCGTCGAAAAGGAATCGGTACCGTTCCTCGGAGCGCCGGGCGGCCTGCTCCGAATCGTGCCGCGAGGTCACGTCGGCGGTGATGCCGCGCACCGATACCGGCCGGCGCTCGCCGTCGAACGAGAAGCGGAAGACGTCGCGGAGCCAGCGTTCCCGGCCGTCGTCGGCGGAGGCGCGATATTCGATCGCGAACCGTCCGGAGGACGGCTCGCGGAAGAGGGCGAGATACGCGGGGCGATCCTCGGGGTGGACGCGCGCCGCCCCGTATTCCGGTTCCCATCGCCGCTCGGACGGCGTGCAGCCGAGGAGCGGGGCGATGCGGCCGCTCACGAAGCGAAACCGTTCCGTCCGCGGGTCCGCCTCCCAGACGGTGAATTCCAGATCGTCGGCGATCTCGAGGACCGAGATCGGCGGAGTCGCCCCGCCGGGAGCGTTCGTTCCGTCTACGCTCATTGCCTGCGCGCCGGGTTCGTCGACGACGTCCGCCGCCGTCGGATCGAAGAAGTTCCTGCGCATGCGCATTATAGCGACGGCCGACACAGGAGCTCGTTCGTCGATCCGAACTCTATTCCGCGGACCTCCGGCGAAGGCACAGGATGAAGGTTGCCCGCGTGACCCGGTCGGGCGCCGGAGCGGTCGAGCCGGGAAGGCGAGCCGCGAAGGTCAGATCGCGGAAAGTCTCGCCGAAGTAACCGAGGCGAGGAGGTCTGCGATCTGGGAGGCCGCAGCGTTCCAGCCGCGCAGCGGCGCGCGCGAGGCCGACGTTAGTCGAGATCGATGTCCCGGATGGGCCTGGAGGTATCCGACTGCGCCTTCTTGAACAGCTCGTCGAACTTCTTCTGCAGAACGTCCTTCTTCGTCTTTTCGGAATCGAGCGCCACCTGGAATTTCGCGTCGCGTTCCGCGTCGTGCGCCTTCAGCTGGCCCATCGCCGCCTCGAGGTTCTCGAAGGTCTTCGGATCGGCGGCGGGCGTGAAATCGATCACGGCTTTCAACTCCGTGTCCACTTTGAGGCGGGACTGGCAGTGCGGACAGAGCGTTTCGAAATCGGCCATGCCCCGATTTTACCTCCCCTTCAACCGGCGGATCGACCGCCGCTCCCGGGCGTCGGGACGGCCCGAGGGAACGGGCCGCGACAGCCGCTCGATCCGCCTCGCCTCGATCTCTTCGGCCGTGGGCGGCGGCGTCAGGTCCTGCCAGAGGGAGCGCGCCTCCTTGCGCGGCAGAGAGCGCGCGGCGGTCGCGAGCACCCGGACGATCCTGCGGCGCCCGCGGTCGAGCGTGATCTCCACGAGGTCTCCGGGACGCACGAATTTGTGCGCCTTCCCCCGCGTTCCGTTGATCTCCACCTTGCCGCCGTCGCACGCCTTCGCCGCCGCCGACCGGGTCTTGAAGAGGCAGGCGACGTCGAGCCACGAGTCGAGCCGCTGCGGGGCCGGGGGAACGGGTCCGGAATCCATCCTGGGCCTCCGTCGCCGGATCATACTTCCCGGCCCGGCCGCCTCCGCGGCGAATACAATCGCCGCATGCGCTGGCCGTTCCGATCGACGCGTTTCCGGACCAAGCTCGCGCTCGGGACGCTCCTCCTTTTCGTCCTGACGGTAGCCCTGCTCTTCGCCGTCGACACGTACAACGAGCGGAAGCTGATCGACAAGCTCGAGAACACGATGGAGGCGGTCACGAAGGCCATCGAGGTCGCCTCGGATCAGGCCCAGATCTCGACGACGGGAGAGAACGACAACGAGGTCCTCCAGGATTACGCCGAAAAACTTCGCCTCCGCGGGGTGCGCGAGATCCAGATCCTCAGTCCGGAGCGCGCCGTGATCGCGACGTCGAAGGGTCGCGCGAAGCGCAAGAAGGCCCCCGAGGACATCGCGATCAAGGGGACGATCGGCGCCGACGTCGAATCCCCAGGGCCCAAGCGCGACTATCGGCTGATCATGCCGATCATCTCGCAGAACCAGAAGGTCGGCTACGTCACGGTCGACCTGCTCCTCGACGACTACGAGGCCACCATCTCGCGGAGCTTCGGGCGACGGGTCGCCGCCCTGACCGCCGTGTTCGGGGTCGGACTCATGCTCCTCCTGCTCCTGACCCGCAACTTCACCGAGCCGGTCGGGCAGCTCGCGGCGGCGGCGCAAAAGGTCGCGGAGGGAGATCTCGACGCCCAGATCGACAGCCGGAGAACCGACGACCTCGGCGTCCTCGTCCAGACGTGGAACGCGATGGTCGCGCGCCTCGAGGAACAGAGGGCGCTCGAGACGCGGCTCGTCGCGGCGGAAAGGCGCGCGTCCCTCGGCCACCTCGCCTCCGGGATCGCGCACGAGATCCGGAACCCCCTGAACACGATCGCCCTCGCCGTCGAATACCTCCGCCGCCGGTTCCTTCCCGCATCCGCGTCCGAGCGGCGGGAATTCGAGGAGACGACCGAAAGCCTCCGCGACGAGATCGGGCGTCTGAACGGCCTGATCACCAACTTTCTCTCGTACGGCAAGCCGATGCGCCTCCGCCCGGCGACCTTCGACGCGAGCGACCTCGTCCGCGAAGTCGCCCGGGAGCTCGGTCCCGAAGCCGCGCTGCGAAGCGTCGAGATTTCGGTCGGGGGCGGCCGGGCGGAGCTCGTCGCGGACCGCGACCTCCTGAAATCGGCGTTCCTGAACGTCGCCCTGAACGCGGTGCAGATGGCCGGCGGCGGAGGCCGTCTTTCGATCGAGACGGAGTCGACTTCCCGCGGGATCCGCGTGCGGTTCGACGACAACGGGCCCGGGATCCCGCCGGAGCACCTGCCGAAGGTGTTCGAGCCCTATTTCTCGACGCGCGAGGCGGGGGTCGGCCTCGGGCTCGCCATGACGCGCAAGATCGTTCACGACCACGGCGGGGAGCTCGAGGCGGAAAACCTTCCCGGGGGCGGCACCCGGTTCACGTTCACCCTGCCGCGGGTCCCCGTGACGGAAGAAGTCCCCGCGGTCCCGGCATGAAGAGCGGAAAGGGGACGGTCCTCCTCGTCGAGGACGAAAAGCCGGCGCTCGAGCTGCTCCGAAAGATCCTCGAGGGCGAGGGGCTGCGCGTCGTTCCCGCGGCGAATGGGCGCGAGGCGCTCGATCGGCTCGAGGAAGAGGTCGTCGACGTCGTGATCACCGATCTCGCGATGCCGGTCATGACGGGCACGGAGCTCGTGGCCCGGCTCCAGGCGCTGTCGGACCCGCCTCCCGTCATCGTCGTGACGGCCCACGGATCGAAGGAAGCGGGCCGGGAGCTCGTCAACCGGATGGGCGCCTACGACTATCTCTCGAAGCCGTTCCAGCCGGACGATCTCGTCCTCAAGATCGAGCGCGCCGTCGAGATGCGCGCGATGCGCGAGGTCAATCGCGTGCTTTCGGGCCAGCTCAAGGGGACCGTCACGCTCGACGCCCTCGTCGGCGGCTCCCCCTCCATGCAGAACCTCTTCCGCCTGGTGCTCAAGATCGCCCGGTCGAACGCGACCGTGCTGATCCGCGGCGAGTCGGGAACCGGAAAGGAGCTGATCGCACGCGCGATCCACCGCCACAGCCGCCGCGTCGAAGGAGCGTTCTTCGCGATCAACTGCGCCGCGATCCCGGAAACGCTGCTCGAATCGGAGCTCTTCGGTTACGAGCGCGGCGCCTTCACGGGCGCGGACCGCCGCAAGATCGGTCTCTTCGAGACCGCTTCCGGCTCGACGCTCTTCCTCGACGAGATCGGGGACCTCACGCTGCCGCTCCAGGGGAAGATCCTCCGCGCGCTCCAGGAGAAGGAGATCCGGCGGGTCGGCGGGACGGACTCGGTTCCCGTCGACGTGCGCGTCCTCGCCGCGACCAACCGCGTCCTCGAGCAGATGATGAAGGCGGGCACCTTTCGCGAAGACCTCTACTACCGCTTGAACGTCATCCCGATCGTCATCCCGCCCCTGCGCGACCGCCGCGAGGACATCCCGGAGATCGCCGGGCGTTTTCTCAAGCGCGCCGCCGCCGAACATGGCCGGCCCGTCCCGGAGGTTTCGCCCGAGGCGATGGGCCTGCTGGTGGCGTTCGACTGGCCGGGAAACGTGCGGCAGCTCGAGTCGATCCTCGAGCGGGCGCTCCTCCTTTCCGAGAAACCGGGCGTCGACGCCGACGATCTGCCGCCCGAGATCCGGAGGCCGCGTGGAGCGGCGGCGGCCATGCACGTCGAGATTCCCGCGGAAGGGATCGACATCGAAGAAGTCGAGCGCGCGCTGATCCTCCAGGCGATGGAGAAGGCGGACTGGGTGGTCGCCCGTGCCGCCCGTCTTCTTCGCCTTACGTACCGGACGATGCAGTATCGTCTCGAGAAGTTCGGGATCCGGAAGCCCGAATGACCGTTTTGGAAGAACGCCTGACCCAAATCGGGAGGGAAATCGACGGAAATGATTGAAAACGCGTTCCCCCGCCGTGGCATCGCCTTCGCAGCCGGCGAGTCCGCGAGATGAGCCGGCTCCCTCGCGGCGCTCCCGCGCTCCTATCGCTGCCGGCGATCGCCGCCGGTTTTCTGGCGCTCGCCGCTCCGTCCCCGGCTCCCCCGCCCCCCGCGGCGTCGTCGACGACGTCGGTCCCCCCGGGCGCCGCGCCGCCGCACCGCCCGCGGTCGCATTTCTTCGTCGGCGAGGTCGTCGAGATCATGGGCGCCGAGAACCGGTTCTCGGTCCGGGAGACGCTTCGCGACGGATCGCCGAAAGTCACTTTCTTCACCGCCGATCCGGACACGACCGTCTCTCGGGGGAAGGAGCGGGCCGCGTTCGCCGATCTGCGGGTCAACGATCACGTCACGATCCAGTACACCGACGCCCCGGAAGCGCGGAAGACGGTTTCCATCCGGATCACGCCGGCGAAGTCGAAGCCGGCGGCGCCGGCAGCGCCCGCGAAGCCTTCGTCCTAACGGGAGCCGGTTCCGAGTCGAAAGTTTCGAGTCGCGAGTCGGGCGTCCCTGACGCGGAACCCGTAACCCGCAACTCGTAACTCGTAACCGAGTTACGTGATTTCCGTCGTGGGCTTGTCGACCCGCACCTTCCACGAGTCGTGGTACCCGGCGCTCTCGATCGCGTCGGCGGCGCGCGTCCGCTCGAGCGGCAGGAAGGTGTCGATCATCACCGCGAGCTCCTTCGTCGACTTCGAGCCGATCGACGCCTCGTACGCGCCCGGATGCGGCCCGTGGTTGACGCCCGCGGGATGGAGCGAGATCGCGCCGTTGCCCACGCCTCGCCGGCTCGTGAAGTTCCCCTCGACGTAGAAGATCACCTCGTCGCAGTCCACGGAAGAATGCGGATACGGGCACGGAATCGCGTTCTCGTGGGTGTCGGTCATCCTGGGGACGAACGAGCAGATCACCGCGCCCCCCGTCGCAAACGTGATGTGGATCGTCGGCGGCAGGTGGATGAGCCCCGTCTTCGCCTGGAACTTCGAGATCGGGAACGCGACCGGATAGGCGAACCCGTCCCATCCGACGACGTCCAGCGGCGAGGCCGGAAGCGTCCGCCGGGACCACGCGTCTCGCCTCTTGGCGAAGATCTCGCGCGGGGCCGACTCGGCTTCCGCGCGCGGCTCGAGCACCGGGCGGACGAAGTCGCGATGCGTGTACGCCGCGTCCATCTTGAGCTGGCCGGCGTCGTTGCGGAACTGTTCGGGAACGTGGAAGCCGCGGCGGCACTCGATCCCGAACAGGAGATTGTCCGGCCCGTCGAACAGGAAGCGGTGGGGGCACCCTTTCGGAACCACGACGTAGTCGTGCGCCCGGAACGGAAGGCGTCCGAACGTCGACTGGACGGCGCCGGATCCCCGCTCCACGAAAAAGAGATCGTCGCCGTCTCCGTTGACGAAAAATGCGTCGTCGGAGAGAGACGGGCGCGCCACCGAGATCCCGACGTCCGGATTGTGGAGCAGCGGTACCCGCGCGTCGATCATCGCTCCCCCGGCGGGCGCGGCGTGCGCATCGAAGAGCCGCCGCTTCAGGGGCTCCCCTTCGCGGCCGGAGGGCTCCCAGCGGAAGCCGCGCTCCGTCGCCTCGCACGTCAGCTCGTCCGTCGGCGCGCGGCGGTGATACAGGATGGAGTACGGCCCGTCGAAACCGAGGCGCGTGAAGCACTCCTCGTAGAGGAGGGCTCCGCCGTCGGGGTCGCGGAACACGGTGTGCGGCTTCTCGGGGAGCGTCCCCTGCGTCCAGCGGTCGATCACCCGACGATTCTATCGCTCGGTTCGGGAGAGTAAGATCCGCGCCATGAAGATCCTCGTCGCGGACAAATTCGAGAAATCGGGGCTGGACGGGCTCGCCGGAACGGGCGCCGCCGTCCTCTTCGAGCCGGATCTCAAGGACGAGGCGCTCGGCGCGAGGCTGTCGGAGAGCGGCGCCGACGTCCTGATCGTCCGCTCGACGAAGGTCACGGCCGGGGTCCTCGAGAGAGCGCGCGGCCTCGCTCTCGTGATCCGCGCCGGCGCGGGCGTCAACACGATCGACCTCGCCGCGGCTTCGCGGCAGGGAGTGTTCGTCGCGAACTGTCCCGGAAAGAACGGCATCGCGGTCGCCGAGCTCGCGATGGGGCTCGTCCTCGCGCTCGATCGCCGGATTCCCGAGAACGCCGAAGCGCTCCGCCGCGGCGAATGGAACAAGAAGGAGTTCTCGAAGGCGAAGGGGATCTTCGGCCGGACGCTCGGCATCGCGGGAACCGGGACGATCGGGCGGGAGGTCGCCGCGCGGGCGCGCGCCTTCGGAATGGAGGTCCTCGGGTGGAGCCGCTCGCTGACCGACGGGAAGGCGGAGGCCCTCGGAATCGAGCGCGTTCCCGCGGTTCTCGATCTCGCCCGGCGCTGCGACGTCGTTTCGGTCCACCTCGCGGCCGCGCCCGAGACGAAAGGGCTCTTCGGGGCGGAGTTCTTCGCCGCGATGCGCCCGGGGTCGTTCTTCGTCAACACCGCCCGGGCCGACGTGGTCGACGCCGCGGCGCTGCTCGAGGCGCTCGACCGGGGGATCCGCGCGGGGCTCGACGTCTTCCCGAAGGAGCCCGCCGAGTCGAAGGCGCCCTTCGACGACGCGCTCGCGCGGCACCCGAACGTCGTCGGCACCCACCACATCGGCGCCTCGACGGATCAGGCGCAGGAGGCGATCGCCGCCGAGACCGTGCGCATCGTCCGGACCTACCTCGAGACCGGAAAGGTCGACAACGTCGTCAACGTCGCGCGCCGCCCCCCCGCGACGCATCTCCTCGTCGTTCGTCACCGGGATCGCGTCGGCGTCCTCGCGCACGTGCTCGCGGCGCTGAAGGGCGACGGGATCTCGGTCCAGGGAATGGAGAACACGGTCTTCGAAGGGGCCGAGGCCGCCTGCGCCCGGATCGAGCTCGACAAGGAACCGCGCGCGGGCACTCTGGAGACGATCCTTATCGGGAGCGCGGACATCTATTCGGCGACCGTGACGCCGCTCCGCTGAAGACCGCTCTCGCATTCCTTCTGGGCCTCGCCGCGGGCGCGGCGACCGCCGAGGAAGCCGATCCCCACGCCGTCCAGCCCGAGCGGCCGACCGTCGCGACGCACGCCTACAGCGTGGCGCCGGGATATCTCGAGACCGAGGTCGGACTCGAATTCGACCGCGAGCCGGACGGGGCTTCGGCGTTCCTGGCCCCGGTGGTCGCCAAGATCGGGCTCGCGCCCCGCGTCCAGCTCACCCTTTCCGCGCCGGTCGTTCGGGCTCCGGGCGAGTCGGCGGGCCTCGGAGACGCCGTCGTCGGGATCAAGTGGAGGATCGGCCCAACGACGCCGCTCCTCGGCGACTTCGCCCTGCTTCCCTCGCTGAAGCTTCCGACGGGCTCGGCCGGAAGGGGCACGGGCACGGACTCGACCGACGTCTCGCTCCTCGCGATCTCGAGCCGGAAGCTGGGCTCCGTCTCGCTCGATCTGAACGCGGGCTACTCCCGGCGATCGAACGGGGTCGCCGCTCCGCGGAACGCCACACTCTGGGCCGCCGCGTCGTCGGGACCGCTCTCCGGAAGGTTCGGCTGGAACCTGGAGATGTTTGGATTTCCCGGAACGGGCGGTCTATCGGGTGAACGGCCCGTCGTCGGGGTCACGGCCGGTCCGACCTGGCAGCCGCGCCCCTGGATCGCGTTCGACGCGGGCGCCATCCTGCGCGTTTCCGGGCCGCAGCCGAATGCCGCCTATGCGGGGCTGACCTGGAACGTCGGACGAATCTGGTAGAGGCGCGCCGATACATCGAACGAATACGGGCGTGCCGCCCGCGGTCGAGGCCTCTTGCCCCAGCCGCGGAGGGCAGATCGCGGAAAGTGTGAGCGCAAAGCGCTCTCTCCTGAGCGGAGCGAAGGACCTGGCAACCGGGGCAGATCCTTCGTCGCTTCGCTCCTCAGGATGACACGCTCCGGAGGTCCGCGATCTGGGAGGCCGAGCGGTTCCAGCGGAGCGTGGCGCGAGGCCGACGTTCACCCGACAGGGCGGGTCTCCATCTCAACCTCGGCCTCCGTCACGTTGTGGTGCTCCTGCTCGATCGCCTCGAACAGCGTGCGGAAGTTGCCGTAGCCGAAGCCGGGGTCCCCCTCGCGCTGGATGACTTCGTAGAAGAACGGGCCCGCCTTCGGATCGCTCCAGAGCTGGTGGCCGTCCTTCAGAAAGATCTGCAGGAGGTATTTCTCGTCCTCGCCGTCGACGAGGATGTTCAGCCGCCGAAGGTCGTCGAGCGGTTCCCGGACGCGCGAGACGTGCTTCTCCGAGAGCCAGCGCGTGATGTTGTCGTAGTACGTGTTCGGCGCGTCGAGGAACTTCACGCCGCGGTGGCGCATCTCGTCGACGACGGGGATGATCTCCGGAACCCGGAGCGCGATGTGCTGGACTCCCGGCCCCCGGTTCTCCTCCGTGAAGATGTTGACCTGCGACTCCCGGAAGAACGGCTTGAGGGGCTCGTTCGTCGCGAACTTGAGCTCCGAGGAGGGGTCCCACATCACGATCGACTTGAGCCCCGACCCGTGCTCTCCCCCCTTCTTGACGTCCTCCGTATGGAACTGGATGTTCCAGTACTCGTCGAATCCCAGCACTTCGCGGTACCAGAGGACCACGGGCGCCATCGTGAGGGCGTTGGACGTGACGTGATCGAGGATCTCGAAGCCGAGCCGGTTCCGCGGCGCCTTCGAGGAGTCGTCCACCGGAAGCTCTTCGAACTCCGGCGCGAACGGGCGGAAGCCCTGGCGTTCGACGAAGCGGTACGCGAGATCGCCGAGCGGCGTCGCGATCAGGAATCGACGGTAGGTGCCCCCGTCCTCGTCGCGATACGTCTCGATGTCCGAAAGGAAGGTCGCTCCCCGCGGGGAGAGGAAATCCCACGTCTGCTCGATGTTCTTCACGCGGAACGAAATGGAGGAAACCCCGTCGGGATGGCGGCTGAGGTAGTTCGCCGCCCGTCCGCGGTCGGAGAGCGGGGTCGAGACGACGACCCGGATGTCGCCGGCCGAGTAGACGTTCGAATGCTGGGCGCTGCGCTCGGTCAGGTCCTTGTTGGACCGCGCCACGAGCGGCCAGTCGAGCAGCTTCGTGTAGAACTCGTGGCTCCGCTCGAGGTCGGAAACCAGGAAATGGAAAGAGTCGAAACCGAGCAGGCCGAGACCGGCGGATTCGTTCGTCATTCCTCAAATTTAACTCTCCGCCGCGGGGCGGTCAACGGCGTGGCGTTCCTCACGGCGTTCCGCGCCATCCCTCACGGCGTTCCACGCCGCCCTCCCGCAGCGTTCCGCGCCGTCTGTCACCGCGTCTCCCGGCGCCCTCCCGAGGCGAGGACGAAGGCCTGGTCGGAGCGGCTCCAGGCGAGAAGCGTGATCCCGGATTTCGGATCGTGGAACGTCTTTCCGGCGATCCACCCCCGCCGGGAATCGATCCCGAGATCGCTTACGCGGGCCGTGATCACGGTCACGGGCCCGGAGGCCCGTTCCCAGGCGAGGACCGCCGTCGGCGCCCCCGCGGCCGCGACGATCGCCGCGCATTCGTCGGCGCCCCCGGCGGAGGACGGCGGGGGCGCCTCGAGCCCGGACTCCGCGCACACCCATTGGCGGATGCGTTCGGCCGAGGCGTCGCAGAGGTCGAACCCGAATGCCCCCGCGAGGCGTTCGCGATGGATCCGCAGCGCGGCCTGGACGAGCCGGGGCGCCGCCGGCGTCGAGCGCGGCGAGGCGGCGCGGCGAATCCCGAATGCCAGAAGGACGGCCGCCGCCGCGGCCAGGACGGGGAAGGCGATGCCGCGCGGCCGCCGGAGCGGCGTCTCCAGCCGGCGCTCGATCGCCTCCCAGGTATCGGGGGGCGCTGGGAAGCGCGGCGGGTCGGCGAGCGCGCGGTCCACCGCGCCCGCGGCCCCATCGCCGGCGGCGGACGGGATTCTCTCGATCATGACCGAACCTCTCTTCTGAGGGGGGCGAGCGCCCGGGCGAGCTCCGCGCGCGCGCGATTCAGACGTGACGCGACGGTCCCCGCCCGCAGGCCGAGAACGCGCCCGATCTCTTCGTACGACAACTCTTCCACGTACCGCAGCACCACCGGGACCCGGAGTCGCCCCGGCAGGCGCGCCACCGCTTCCCACACGCGATCGCGTTCCTGTCGATCCGAGAGCTCCTGCTCCGGGGCCGACTCCGCCACGATTCCGGAAAATCCGTCCTCCCACGGAACGTGTCGCCGCGCGCGGCGCATTTCGTCCCGGCAGCAGTTGACGGCGATGCGATGGAGCCAGGTCTCGAACCGCGCCTCTCCCCGGAATTTCGGAAGCGCCCGGAAGACCTTCACGAAGACCTGCTGCACGATCTCCGCCGCGGCCGTCTCGCTCCGCGTCAGATGCATCGCGAGCGTGAAGACGCGGTCGCGATGGGCCTCGACGAGCCCCCGGAACGCTTCGCGGTCCCCCGCGCGGCAGGCGGCGATGAGGGAGGGGGCGTCGATGGCCCCCTCCCGGGGTTCGGCGGGACGCGCTTCGAACGTCATCCGTTCAGGGAGCGACGACCGCCTTGATCGTCAGCGTGGTCTCCGGGTGGGAAGGATCGTTCGTGACGACCGACACGGTCTTCGTGATCGGTCCCGAGAAGCGGCTCGTGTCGACGGTCGCGTGGACCTCTCCCGCTCCCCCCGGCGCGATCTCCCGGTCGAACGTCGCGACCGTGCAGCCGCATGCCGGCCGGGCCTCCCGGATCGAGAGGGTGGCGGCCCCGTCGTTTCGGAGCGCGAACCTCGCTTCGATCTTCTCTCCGCGGTGAACCGTCCCGACGTCGATGGTCGGCGATGCGACCGCCAGCGCGGGACCGGTGACGGCCGCGGCGGGTCCCGCGGCCGCAAATCCCAGGGCCACGGCGGCCAGTGTCGTTCCGAGCTTTCCCATTCCTGCCTCCTTCCCGGCGATGCCGGGCGTTCTGTCGGATCCCGGCCGGGTTTCCGAACGTTCGAGGCATTAGACGGGCAAACGCGGAATTTCTTCCCGGCGGAAGACGGTCAGACGACCGCGACCTTGACCGCGGAGAGGAGCTCCCGAAGGGCGACCTCCGTCCCGCGGATGTCGTCCTCCGAGACCGCCCCGACCGAGAGCCGGAACCAGCCGTTCTCCGGGCGATAGCCGAACGCCTGGAAGGGCACGGCCGCGATTCCGGACCGCTCGAGCAGGAGACGGCGGATGTCCTCGTTGGAGCGGATCGGCGCTCCGGCGATGTCCCCCCCGACGAGGTCGAACCGCGCCGAAAGGTAGATCGCTCCCTGCGGCTCGATCGCGTCGACCGGGAGGCCGTCTTCCTTCATCCGCCGGAAGACCCCGTAGAGGAGATCGAGCCGCGCGCGAATCGCCGCGGTGAACGCGCGCCGGTGCTCGGCGACCGCGGCGGCGTCGCGCAGGAACCGCGCGGTGGCGACCTGCTCGGGCTTCGGGGCCCAGGCGCCGACGTGCCCGAGAATGTCGCGCATGCGCGCGATCACCGCGGGCGGCCCCACGGCCCAGCCGACGCGAAGACCCGTCGCGGCGAACTGCTTCGAAATGCCGTCGAGGAGCACCGTGAACCCGTACGCCTCCGGAACGAGCTCCGGCGGGCTCGATCGCCGCGCCGCGCCGAAATGGAGCGCGGAATAGATCTGGTCGTAGAGGAGGAAGAGCGCCTTCCGCCCGGTCCGGCGGCGGCGGACGTTCTCCTCGGCGATCATCGCGGTGATCTTCGCGAGCTCCCCGGGATCGACGACCGTCCCCGTGGGATTCATCGGCGAATTGAGGACCACGAGCCGCGCCTCCGGGAGGTGGGGCGCGAATTCCGACGCCGCGGGGAAGAATCCCTTCTCGCGCTTCCCCTCGAGCTCGACCGCGCGGACCTCCGTCAGGTGCGCGTAGTGGTTGTTGTTCCAGGAGGGGACCGAATAGACGACCGTGTCGCCGCGGTCGAGGATCGTCCGGTAGGTCCCGTAGAGGATGGGCCTCGCTCCCCCGGCGATGACGAACGACTCGAGCGGATAGGAGAGCCCCTGCTCCCGCGCGACGTGTTCGGCGACGGCCTCGCGGAGCGCGAGGACGCCGTCCGAGGGCGGGTAATTCGTCTGATGCTCGCGATAGGCGCGGGCGATCTCCTCCTGGAGCCGGAGCGGGATCGGGAACTGGGACGGAGCGAAGTCCCCGACCGTGAAGTTGACGATCGTCTCGCCCCGCGCGATCGCGTGACGGACGTCGGCCGCGATCTTCAGGATCTCGGAGCCGACGACGCCGGTCGCGACGTCGGCGAGCGACGCGTCGGTCTCCTCCGCGGGGGGGAAGAAATCGCGCGCGTCGGACATCAGAAGACCACCGGCTCCTCGTAGGTCGCGAAGACCTCGCGCATCACGTCCGAGATCTCTCCGACCGTCGCGTAGCTCTTGACGGCCTCGACGAGCGCGGGCATCACGTTGCCTCCGTCGCGGCACGCCTGCCGGAGGGCGGAGAGCGTCGAAAGGACCGTCCGTCCGTCGCGCGTGCGCTTGACCTCGGCGAGCGCGCGCCTCTGTTCTTCCTCCGTCGACTGGTCGATGTAGAGAATGGGGAGGGGCGGCTCCTCGCCGCGGTCGGTGAACTCGTTGACGCCGACCATGATCTTTTCGCCGTCGTCGAGCGCCCGCTGGTACCGGTACGCGGCGTCCATGATCTCCTTCTGGGGGAACCCCGCCTCGATCGCTTCGACCATGCCGCCGAACGCGTCGATCCTCCGGAAATAGTCGAAGGTCCCCTGCTCCATCCGGGTCGTCATCTCCTCGACGAAATAGGAGCCGCCGAGCGGATCGATCGTGTTGGCGATGCCCGATTCGTGGGCGATGATCTGCTGCGTGCGGAGCGCGACCTTGACGGCGAAGTCGGTGGGGAGCGCCAGCGTCTCGTCGAGGGAGTTCGTGTGCAGCGAATTCGTGCCGCCGAGGACCGCGGAGAGGGCCTGGATCGCCGTTCGCACGACGTTGTTGTAAGGCTGCTGCGCGGTCAGCGAGCACCCGGCCGTCTGCGTGTGGAAGCGGCACATCCAGGAGCGGGGATCCTTCGCGCCGAAGCGGTCGCGCATCGTCTTCGCCCAGACCCGCCGGGCGGCGCGGAACTTCGCGATCTCCTCGAAGAAGTCGTTGTGCGCGTTGAAGAAGAAAGAGAGCCGCGGCGCGAAGGCGTCGACGTCGAGGCCGGCCTCGATCCCGTACTGGACGTACTCCACGCCGTCCCGAAGCGTGAACGCGAGCTCCTGCAGCGCGGTCGAACCGGCCTCGCGGATGTGGTACCCGGAAATCGAGATCGTGTTCCACTTCGGGACGTTCTCGGCGCAGAACCGGAACTGATCCGTGATCAGCCGCATCGAGGGCCGCGGCGGGAAGATGTATTCCTTCTGCGCGATGTACTCCTTCAGGATGTCGTTCTGGAGCGTGCCGCCGACCTTCGACCACGGCGTCCCGTGCTTCTCCGCGACCGCGAGGTACATCGCGAGCGCGATCGGCGCCGTCGAGTTGATCGTCATCGAGGTCGTGACCGCGCCGAGGTCGATGCCGTCGAAGAGGACCTCCATGTCGGCGAGCGAGTCCACCGCGACGCCGCACTTGCCGACCTCCCCTTTGGCCATCTCGTGGTCCGAGTCGTAGCCGTACAGCGTCGGAAGGTGAAACGCCGTCGAGAGCCCCGTCTGGCCGTGATCGAGCAGGTACTTGAACCGGGCGTTCGTCTGGCGCGCCGACCCGTAGCCGGCGAAGAGCCGCATCGTCCAGAGCTTCCCCCGATACATCGTCGGCTGGACGCCCCGCGCGAAGGGGTACTCGCCGGGCCAGCCGAGGTCGCGCTCGAAGTCGAAACCCGGCTGCGAATCGGGCGCCGAGAGCTCGGGGACCGGCTGCGAGGAGACCGTCGTGAAATCGGATTTCCAGGCCGGGACCTGTTCGAAAGCGCGATGCGCCTTCGCGTCCCATCGTCGGCGTCCCTCGGAGACGCCTCCGGGGACGAGCGGATCCGGCTCCTTCTCGCCCATCGCCCGATTATCGCCGATCGAGTCTTTCCCGGCCAAACCTTTTCCGCTAGAGTCCGAGCTCGTGTCCGACGACCGTAAATACCGTCATCGAGGCTACATGGATTCGGGCGGAGAGGCGCCGCGCGGGCCCCGCCGTCGGCCCGACGACGGCTCGCCGCAGCGCAGCGAAGGCGCGCCCCGCGGCCGCAGCGCGGGATTCGATAAGGACCTGGTCGTCCAGTGCAAGGCTTGCGGGCAGCGCATTCCCGGGCTCGACGATCTCGCTCCCGGCGCCGCGTGCCCGAAATGCGGCGCGGCGCTCCATTCGTGCGTCCAGTGCCGCCATTTCGATTCCTCGGCGCGGTGGGAGTGCTCGCGGAGCGCCGAGATTCCGGCCCGGATCCCGGTCAAGACCGCCGGCAACGAATGCCCCGTGTTCTCGGCGCTCGCCGGTTTCGACCTGACGGGAACTCGCGCCTCCTCCACGCCCGCGGACGCGCGAAGCGCTTTCGACGCGCTCTTCAAGAAGTGAGGCGGGACAGGATGAAACGAGGCGTCCTCGCGGTTTCGGTGATGCTGTGCGCCGCGGCGGCTTTCTCCGCCGAGCGCCAGGTCTTACCGCCCGATGCGGAGAAGCTCGCTCCCGCGGTCATCTCCGGCGCGAGCCGCGACAGCGCCCACGATTGGCCGAAATACTGCGCCGACGACGCGATGACCGGCGTCGCCGCGGCGGAGCGGCTGATCTCGGTCGCAGCCGCCCCGGCGCTCGTTCCCCTCTGGACCGCGACGCTGCCCGGGAGCGTCGCGTCCTCCCCCACGGTCGTGGCCGGCACCGTCTACGTCGGCGACTGGTCGGGTCTGGAGTGGGCCCTCGACGCCGCTACCGGGAGCGCGATCGCCCACGCCGACCTGGGCACGACTTCGGTCCCCGTCGGCCATTGCAACCCTCCCCATCTCGGCATCACCTCCGCTCCCGCGGTGATCGCCGGGGCGCTCTACCTCGCGGGGGGCGACGACGCGTTCTACTCGCTCGACGCGAAAACGCTCGCGGTCCGGTGGCGGACGCCGCTCGGCGACAACTCCCCCGGCGGCGGGTACTACGGATGGTGCTCCCCCGCGGTCGTCGACGGCACCGTCTACCAGGGTATCTCGAGCAACTGCGACAACCCCTACATTCTCGGCCGCGTGGACGCCCTCGACGCGGCGGCCGGAAGCGTGACGGCCAGCGCGAATCTGTCCCAGACCGCCGACCCTGCCCATTTCGGCGCGGGAGTGTGGTCGTCCCCGGCGATTGACCGGGCCGCCGGCGAAGTCTTCGTGACCACCGCCTCCGCCTACCACTACGAAGACGGCCTCGCCTATTCGATCGCCCGTCTTTCGCTCGCCGGCCTCTCGATCGAGGACCACTGGAAGATCACCCGGGCGGATTTTGCCCTGACCCCGGATCCCGACTGGGGCTCCTCCCCCACGCTCTTCCACGACGCGGCGGGCCGGCTGCTCGTCGGCGCGGGCCAGAAGAACGGCTATTACTACACGTTTCTGCGGAGGGACCTCGCGAGCGGGCCGGTCTGGAAGACGCAGATCGCGAATTCCGGGGAGTGCCCGCAGTGCGGCAACGGCACGATCTCGACGGCCGCCTTCGACGGAAAGCGGCTCTATGTCGGAAGCGGGGAGCCCCCCGACTACAGCTCCCGGGGCGCCGTGACCGCCCTCGATCCCTCGACCGGCGCGATCGTCTGGCTCGCGAAGCTTCCCGGCATCGTTCTCGCCCCGATCTCGTACGCGAACGGGGTGCTCTTCGCGGCGGCGGGGACGAGCGTCTATGCGCTCGACGCCGACACCGGTGCGGTGCTCCGGCAGATGGACGCTTCCGCCGACCTCTACGGCGGGATCGCGATCTCGAACGGGCGGATCTACTTCGGGGACCTGACGGGAAACGTTTACGCCTACGGGATTCCCGTACCGGCGCCCTGAAGGGCGGGGATCAACGCGCCGGAAGCAGCGCTTCCCGGGCGAGGTGCGCCGCGCCGCGGACGGAGAACGGGAGCGAGGACGTCATGAAACAGGAGTGCGTGCACCAGCAGGCGCGCGCGGCGATCTGCCGCCGCATCTCCTGCGCTTTCGCGGAGAACCAGGCCTTCCGGAACGACCATCCGAAGTCCCGGATGTTGCCGACCTCCCACATCACCTCGCAGAGGGAGACCGTCCCCTCGGGGTTGAGGACGCCCGAGATCGTTCCCGCGTAGCAGGGATAGACCATCCGTTCCTGCTCGAGGGTCGCGAGCTCGGCCGTGCGCGCCCCGACCTTCAGGTGCCGGAGGATCGGGCGGTAGCGATCGAATCGCTCCCAGTACGGACGGAGGAAGCGGAGCCGGTCGGCGTATTCCGCTGCGGTGAGGGCCCGGATCGTCGGATCGGGAAAGGGAGGGCGGAGCAGCTCGAACGAGTGGAAGTCGATCTCGGGAAAATTCGCGGCGACCCACCCGGTGATCTCCGGCAGATCGTCCATGTTGAACGAGGCGAGGACCGTCTGCACGTTGAGAACGAAGCCGCGGGTCCGTTTTTTCAGCGCCGCGAGCCGCCGGTAAGTCTCGACCACCTTCGGAAAATTGTCCCGCGCTCCCCGGATCGTGTCGTGCCGCTCGCCCAGATGGTCGAGCGAGAGCCCCACCGTGAACGTCTGGCGCTCGTCCTTCCGCGACGCGAGCGCGCCGGCGACGATCCCTTCGACCTGTTCCGGAATGAGCGAGTTGGTCGGCATCGTGACGTTGGACGCGTCGTGGCGCCCGTAGAGGAGCCGCGTGATCTCCGGGAGGTCGCGGTTCAACGTCGGCTCCCCTCCGGTGAGGACGACCGAATAGAGGCTGCCGAGATCAGCGAGCGCGCGGCCGTATTCCTCGAGCGACATTTCGAGGTGCCGGTTGACGTTGAGATGGTCCCAGTAGAAGCAGGTGACGCACTTCGAGTTGCAGAGGTTCGTCATCCCCAGGATGAGGTATCGCGGCAGGGTCTCGCGGCCGCGGACCCAGTGCGCGGCGAGCAGCGCGGGGTTCACGGCGCTCCGGGGACCGGCCCGGCATCCGGCGGGACGTCCCGCAAGCGCCGGACGCGGCTCGCGAGTGCCGCGCCGATCCCCGCGGCGGTGCCGATCGCGTAGTTCGCGTGATGGAGGAAGAAAGCCGCGGGAACCGCGGGGAAGAGCGCCGGGTCCCGCCGCCAGATCGGCGCCGAGAAAGCCCACGTCGCGGCCGCGTAGACGGCCGCCGCCGGGAACGCGAAGCGGCGGCCGAAGAGGGCGGTACCCGCGGCGGAGGCCGCGGCCACGGCGAGGAACGCCCCGATGAGGGCCCGGGGAGAGCCGTCGGGACGCTCGACGACCCGGCGGCCGCTCTTGACCCGGTACCGCCAGCGCTGCGCGAGGAAGGGTCCCGGAAAGGCCCTCCGGCGATGCCGGACGACGAGGGCGGGATCGAGCTCGGGGATCACCCCGGCCTTCATCGCCCGATGAACGAAATCGGTGTCTTCGCCGATGTACCCGAGGCTCTCGTCGAATCCCTCCAGCCGGTCGCGGAGGTCGCGCTCGACGAAGAGATTGCAGAGCGCGAGGTCGGACGGAAGGCGAATGGGCCCGGGCCGCGGCGAGCGCTCGTGCGCCGGAACCGCGGAGCCGATCACCGGCGTCGCGACGAGAAGGTCGGCGAGGCGCTCCCCGTAGGACGAACCCTCGGGAAGAACGTCGATCCCGCCGAAGAGCGGCGTGCGGCCGGCGATCTCGCCGGCGCGCTTGAGCCAGCCAGGTGTCGCGCGGGCATCGTCGTCGATGAAGGCCAGAAGGCCGCCGGCCGCGAAGTCGGCGCCCCGGTTACGGCGCGCGCCCGGATTGCGCTCTTCCATCCGGACCCATCCGACGAGCAGGTCGTCGCGTCGGCGCGGCTCCTCGGCCGAGACCACCAGCACCTCGAAGGGCGGCGCTCCCTCCTGCGCGGCGAGGGACGCGAGGCACCCGTCGAGGTCGGTGCCGACCCGATCCGACGCGATGACGACCGAAATCTCCGGCGCGGCCATCCGCCGATCATAGACGCATTCGCCGGTGAGGATGCCGCGGAAGCCGCTGGATATAATGGCCGAAGGGAGGGTTCATGGGGCGGCTTTCGGATACGCAGAAGCTCGAGCTCTACCGCTTCATGCGGTTGAACCGCGTCGTCGAAGAGCGCCTCGTCAATCTCTATCGCCAGGGAAAGGTCGTCGGAGGGCTGTATCGGTCGCTCGGCCAGGAGGCGACTTCCGTCGGGACGGCCTTCGCGCTCTCGCCGGGCGATTTCCTGAGTCCCCTGATCCGGAATCTCGGATCGGTGCTCGTTCGCGGATACGCCCCGCGCGAGCTCTTCGCCCAGTACCTCGCCCGCGAAGATTCTCCTTCCCGCGGCAAGGACGGGAATCTCCACTTCGCCTCGCCGGAGCGCGGCGTGATCGGCCCGATCTCGATGCTCGGCGAGCTGATCCCGGTGATGGCGGGCGTGGCCCTGGCGGCGAAGCTGCGGCGAAAGAGCTTCGTCTGCATGACCTACATCGGCGACGGCGCGACGTCCACCGGCCCCTTCCACGAGGGAATGAACTTCGCGGCGGTCCGGAAGCTTCCGCTCGTCGTCATCGGCGAGAACAACCACTGGGCGTACTCGACGCCTTTCTCGCAGCAGATGGCGTGCGCGTCGCTGGCGGACCGGGCGAAGGCCTACGGCATGCCGGCGGAAACCGTCGACGGCAACGACGTCGAAGCCGTCTGGGAGGCCGCGTCGGACGCGGTCGCCCGCGCGCGAAGAGGCGACGGGCCGTTCTTCCTCGAGGCGGTGACCTATCGGATGAAGGGCCACGCCGAGCACGACGCTCAGCACTACGTGGACAAGGCCGAGCTGGAAGCGTGGCGAGAACGCGACCCGCTGGAGCGATGGGCCCGCGCGCTCGAAGCCCGGGGCGTGGCCTCGGCCGGCGATCTCCTGAAGGTCGATGCCGACATCTCCCGCCAGGTGGACCACGAGCTCGAGACGGCCGAGCGCGCCCCCTTCCCCGCGCCCGAAGCGGCCCTCGAAGGAGTCTATGCGGAGGCTCCCGGCGAGTCGGAGCCGTTCTTCCTCCGCTACGCCGAGGGAAAGCGGTGATGCTCGACCGCCGGCCCGACGAACCGAAGAGCGGGACGACGTACGTCGAGGCGATCCACGACGCGCTGTGGGAAGAAATGGAAGCGGACGACCGGGTCTTCGTCCTGGGAGAGGACGTCGGGGTCTACGGCGGCGCGTTCAAGGTCACCGAAGGGATGATCGGGCGCTTCGGCCCCGACCGCGTGATCGACACCCCGATCTCGGAGGACGCGATCGTCGGCGCCGCGATCGGCGCCGCGATCGCCGGACTCCGGCCGGTCGCCGAGATGCAGTTCGCCGACTTCATCTCCTGCGCTTTCGACCAGATCACGAATTTCGCCGCGAAATCGCGGTATCGGACCGGCGTCGGAATCCCGATCGTCGTCCGCGGGCCGTCCGGCGGCGGCGTTCACGGCGGCCCGTTTCACTCGCAGAATCCCGAGGCGTACTTCACCCATACGCCCGGTCTCAAAGTCGTCCAGCCGGCGACGGCGTACGACGCGAAAGGCCTGCTGAAATCCGCGATCCGGGACGAGGATCCGGTGATCTTCCTCGAGCACAAGTATCTCTACCGGCGGATCCGGGAAGAGCTCCCGCGCGAGGAATACACGGTGCCCATCGGGAAGGCTCGGGTCGCGCGGGCGGGGCGCGACATTTCGATCGTGACCTACGGGGCGATGGTCTGGGAGGCGCTCGACGCCGCCCGAACGCTCGAGTCGGAAGGAATCGACTGCGAGGTCGTGGACCTGCGGACGCTGCTCCCGCTCGACGACGAGACGATCTTCGCTTCGGTGGGGCGCACCGGCAAAGCGTTGATCGTCCACGAGGACACGAAGACGGGTGGAGTGGGCGCCGAAGTCTCCGCCCGCATCACCGAGCATTGCTTCGAGAGCCTCGACGGACCGGTTCTCCGGGTCGCCGCGCCCGACACGCCCGTGCCCTACGCGCCTTCGATGGAAGGATTCTTCCTTCCGAACGCCGAAAAGATCGCCCGCGCCGCGCGCGCGCTCGCCGGATACTGAAAGGAGTCCCGGAATGTCGACCGACGTCATCATGCCCCAGATGGGGGAATCGATCGCCGAAGGAACGATCACGCGCTGGATCAAGAACGTGGGGGACACGGTGTCGCGGGACGAGCCGCTCTTCGAGATCTCGACGGACAAGGTCGACGCGGAGATCCCCTCCCCCGCGGCCGGGACGCTGGCGGAAATCCTGGTGCAGCCTGGCCAGACCGTCGCGGTGAACACCGTCGTCGCCCGGATCGGGGCGGCGGGCGAGGCCACGGGCGAGAAGCCCGCTCCCGCGGCGAAAGAAGTCGCTCCGGCCGCGCCTCCCGCGCCCTCTCCGGCGGCGAAGCCCGTCGAGCCGACGACGCCCCCCGCGCCCGCCCCCGCCGCGGCCCGGAGCGAGACTCCGCCGGAGAAAGAGCGACCCGCGACGCCCGTGCGGCCCGCGCCGGCTCCGGCTGCCGCCCCCGCGCCCTCCCCGTCGTCTGCCGCGTCGACATTCGAGGATCGCGTCAGGACCCGCTCGTCGCCCCTCGTCCGGAAGATCGCCCAGGACAACGCCGTCTCGATCGCCGAGGTCGACGGGACCGGGATCGCGGGAAGGGTCACGAAGAACGACATTCTTTCGTTCATCGACAACCGGAAGAGCGAGCCGAAAGCGGAGCCCGCCGCCGCCCGCCCGGCGCCCGTCCCCGCGTCGGCCGGGGGCGCCCCCGCGCCCCGCGGCGAACGCGACGAGATCGTTCCGATGTCCGTGATGCGCCGGAAGATCGCCGAGCGCATGGTCGAATCGAAGCGGACCTCCGCCCACGTCGCGACCGTCTTCTCGATCGACTACACGGCGATCGAAAAGCTGCGGCGCGAGAACAAGACGGCGTTCCTCGAGAAGAACGGCGTCAAGCTCACCTATATGCCGTTCATCTTCCAGGCGCTGACCGCGGCTTTGAAGAAATTCCCCGAGCTCAACGCCTCCGTGGACGGCGAAGAAGTCATCTACCACCGCGACATCCACCTCGGCATGGCGGTCGCTCTCGACTGGGGTCTGATCGTTCCCGTCATCAAGAACGCGGACGAAAAGTCGATCCTCGGCCTCGCGAGGGCGGCCAACGATCTCGCCGACCGGGCGCGCTCGAAGAAGTTGAAGCCCGAGGAGGTTTCGGGCGGGACCTTCACGGTGACGAACCCGGGAGTCTACGGGTCTCTGTTCGGGACGCCGATCATCGTGCAGCCGCAGGTCGCGATCCTCGGCGTCGGAACGATCGAAAAGAGACCGGTCGTCGTCGAAGACGCCGCCGGCAACGACGCGCTGGCCGTGCGGACGATGGGCTACCTCGCGCTCTCGTTCGATCATCGGCTGATCGACGGCGCGGTCGCGGACCAGTTCATGGCCGAGATCAAGAAGACGCTCGAGGCCGGGAGCTTCTCGCTCGCCTGATCGGGAATCCGTGAGGGAAGGCGCCGCCGCGATCTCCCTTCCCCGCCGGGAGAAGCGGGTTCTCTTCGCCGTCGCGATTGTGGCGCGCGCGGCGGCGGCTTTCCTGGCCGTGTCCACGTGGCGGATCGGCTGGGATCGGGTGGTCAACGCGGGGCTCGGCTCTCTCGCGGTCCTCGTCCTCGCATCGCTCGCGGGAAGGGTGGCGCAGTCGCTTCCCGCGGCGCGCGTCGCGGGGGGCGCCGCGGCTCTCTATCCCCCCTTCCTCCTCCTTTCGCCCGATTCGCGAAACGAGCCGCTCTTCCTTCTCCTCGCGCTCGCCGCGGCCTTTCTCCTCCTCGTCTCCGTCGATCGGCCTTCGTCCGGCTGCGCGCTTTTCGCCGGCGCCTCGCTCGCGTTCGCCGCGCTCGTTCGCCCCTCTGCGCTATCGCTCGCACCGCTCCTCGTCGCTCCCCTGTTCGACCGGCGTTTTCCGGTCCCGGTGAGGCGCGCGCTCGCCGGCTCGGCCCTCTTCGGGCTCGTCGTCGTCGTGCTTCCGGCTGCGGCGCTCGGCGCCGGCGCTTTCCGCGAGATTCTCCCGTTTCACGACGGAGGCGCTCTCGCGGATCACTCGCCCTCGGTCGTTTTCTCCTCGGCGGCCGGATATCCCGCGCTCGCCGCCCTTGCGGCCGCCGGGTGGCTCTTCTCGGGCCGGCGGGGGGTCGCCGCCGCGGCTCTGGCGACGCTTTTTCTGACGGGAATCGTTTCCCTGTCCATCCGCGCGGCACGGGAAGACCGAGTCGTGTGCTGGGACCCCGTTCTCCTCGTCTATGCCGCCACGGCCGCCGCGGCGCCCTTCGGGAGAACGGCATGAAGCCGCTCGCCGTCCGCTGGCTCGGCCGGGTCGAATACGGCGAGGCCCTCGCGCTCCAGTCCGCCGCGGCCGCCCGGTGCGCCGAGACCGGCGAGGAGACGTTGTTCCTCCTCGAACACGATCCCGTCTTCACGCTCGGGCGCAACGCCTCCCGGCGAGACATCCTTTTCACCCCGGAAAGATGCGCCGAGATGGGGATCGCGGTCCACGAGGCGGACCGCGGGGGGAAGGTCACGTATCACGGGCCCGGACAGCTCGTCGGCTACCCGATCCTGGACCTCTCGCCCGACCGGCGCGACGTGCGGCGCTACGTGCGGGACCTCGAAGAGACGCTCATCCGGCTGCTCGCGCGCTACGGGATCGAAGGCGCACGGAGCGACCTCCCGGAGCGGGTGACATCGGTGTGGGTCGGAAACGACAAGATCGCCGCGATCGGCGTCCACATCGCTCGCTGGATCACGACCCACGGATTCGCGCTGAACGTCACGACCGATCTCTCGCACTTCCTCGGCATCGTTCCGTGCGGCATCACCGACGGCGGCGTGACGTCGATCGAGCGGACGGCCGGCGCCCGTCCGTCGGTCGAGGACGTCGCACTCGAATACGCGCCGATTTTCGCCGGGGCATTCGACCGATCCGTCGGGTGACCCGGGGGCGGTCGAGACAAAAAAAAGCGGAGGCCGAAGCCTCCGCCTTCGTGGTCCGTGAGAAAACCCCTACGGCGTGACCATGCTGATGAACGTCCCGAAGTTGGCATAGATGAGGCGCGGGCGATTCGGAATGTATTCGCTCGCGACCCAGATGTTGCCGGCTTCGTCGGAACCCGCCGCGGAATAATCGCCCCACCGGGCGGCCACCCGGCTCCCCGTGAACGCGGTGTAGCCCGAGAATCCGTCGTCCGGAGCGGTCCCGGGACCCGCCAGCATCAAGGGGCCCACGCCGCTCGTCCCGATGCGGGCCCACGCCGAACCCGGGTAGAGCCCGGGACCGACGACGCTGAAGGCAATCACGCCGTTGCCAGCCGCATTCACGCCGATCGACGGAAAGATCGCGCTCTGGTTGTTGACCGCGACGTACCCCTGGTTGGAGACGACCGGGGCGAATGACCCGCCGTCCGGGAAGTTCGGGTTCACCGCGAAATAGGCGATGCCGGTGCGCGTCGGCCCGTTCTGCGTCTTGACGACGGTGTTGAGCCCGGCCCAGAGGAGGCCGTTGGCGAACACGGTCTGGTTCATCCGGTCGTCGTTGGACTGCACGAGCTCCTCGTGCTCCTTGTCGAAAAACGGAGCGAAGGTGCCGTCGGCGAGGGCGTCGCGCAGCGGAAGCGGGCCCGGCGCCTGCTGGTTGGCGACCGGCGTCCCGTAGACCTCGCTGCCGATCGTCTTATGGCTCAGCGTCAGAAGTGTCGGATCCGTCGAGATGTTGCTCGTTCCCGTCATCGCCCACGCGGCGATCCGGTTGTCGAGCGTCCCGAAGAAGTCGAGCGAGCTCAGGAAGTACTCCGTGCCGCCGTTGTTCGTGTCGAAGCTCGCGCCGGGGGGAACGGTCGCCGGCTGGACCGAATAGGCGATCCCTTCTTCGAGCGCGCCCGGCCAGAACTGCTCGACGTTCGCCGTGCTTCCGCTCTCGATGGCGGCCTTGTCGAGCGCGTAGATCTGGCTGCCGTTGAACGTCGAGCCGAACTCGTTCGTGCTCACGAAGAAGGCGTTCGCGTCGCTCCCGATGAGCGGCTGGTCGCCGAAGCACGGGCAGCCGGGGTGCGACGGCGTCCCGTTGTTCCCGTCGTCCGTCGTGTCGATACCGTAGACGTTGAAATCGAGAGGATCATTGGGAAGACTGACCGCGATCACGACGAAATCCCGGTCGCCGAGGCCGAGATACGTGATGAACCACTGGCTGGTGTTGGCGTCGTAGGCGCATTTTGGGTCCGTCGGCGAGAGGCCGGGCGCCAGGAACTCGAGAGGCGCCGCCGCGCCCGGGCCGAAGAAGTTCTCGCCCGTCGTCGGATCGAAATAGGTGAAGGCGCTGTTGATCGCTTCGAGAACGAGACCGCCTCCGACCACGAGCCCCTGATCGGGCGGCTCCAGGATCACACCGCTCGCCTCGGCCTGGTCGACCTCGTTCAGGCCGTCGAATCCGAATCCCCCGTTGACCAGGGAAAGATTCGAACCGGCCGGCGTCGGGACTCCCGCGGACGGCACGCGCGCGGACTTCATCGACCCCGAGACGAATTTCTGGAAAGAGGAATTCTGCGTGGGAGCCTCCCGAAGAGTCGTCGGTTCGTCGAGATTCACCGTCGGCGCTTGCAGAAGGTTGACCTTTCCGAAGAAAACCGCTTTGCTCTTCGCCCTTCCCGCGGAGAGCGGATTCGAGGCAGCGCTCGCCGATCCCGCGAGCAATCCGAGAGAAACCGAGGCGAGAACGAATAACCAAGGAAATCCGGTCCGGGCAAACTTCGAATTCTGGCCTTTCATCCGCCAACTCCTTCCTGCAATGAATGATCTCCCGACGGGAGACTTCCGAAGACGCGAGGTCCAAGACAGGTTCTCGATAGCGGAAATTCTACCAACCGCGCCAATCGCGTCAAGAATTTTAATTTTGTGTTCAAACTGCCGGCGGGATTAATTCCGTCATTCGACCATCCGCCGGACCGTCTTCTTTTCCGCATATCGCTCCGCGACATGGGGATCGTACGGCCGATGCCGCGGATTGAGCGGGTTTTCCCGGTACTCTGCGTCGCAGGCGTAGCAGATCGTGACCGGTTTGATCGTGAAGGCGAGGACCCAGTCGATCAGGACGGTCGCGAGCAGCACGGGCGTGAACCAGATCCACCCGAGCTTCCAGCCGAGCGCGAGGGCCGCGGCGATCGAGAGCGCCATGATCGCGCACCCGATGCGCTGATCGAAATCGCGCTGGACGAAGAAGGCGCGGCGGCCGCAGGCGCCGCAGCGCTCGACCGAGCCCCCGCGGCCCGACGGCTCGTCCGGCGCGTAGCTCCACGCGCGCGCGCATCGCGGACACGATCCGGCGGCGGCCGCGCCCCCGTCGAGATCGACTCGGGTCACGCAGTCGGGACAGTAGAGCCGGGTCTTCACGCCGGGAACCGGGTCAGGACCGTGAGGTAGGACGCGAGGAGCTCGCCGACCAGGACGAAAATCAGGGCGACGTAGAGCAGCCCGGTCGCGGCCTGGTTCGACCGCATCTTCGAGGTCTGGAAGACGAAATACGACAGCGCGATCGGGCCGACGATCCCCCAGAGGATCCGGAACAGGAAGAAAAGGAGATCGCGGTCGAAAGACGTGAGCGCCTCCCACCCGTCGGGATTCGGAACGACGGCGGCCACGAGGCCGAGATAGAGGGCGCGCACGGCCGCGAGCGCCGCGAACGCCGCCGCCGCGCCGAAGAGGAGACGCGTCGGAAGCGAGCGGGAAACGAGGTACCAGTGGCCGAGGTTCATCGTCAGGAGGACGCTCCCGAAGAGCAGGGCGCCGAGGAGAGAGCCGACGAAAATCCATCCCGAAGTCCGCCCCCCCGCCGCGGCGGACAGCCGTCCGAGGAGCGCGACCTGGAGGGCCGCCGAGACGACGAGCCAGGGAATCGCGGCAGGGGCCCGGCCGGAGCGCGCGATCAGCGTGTAGACCGCGAGGAGCGCGAGGGCGCCGAGCGCCAGCACCGGAGACGTTCCCCGGGGACGGAGAACGGCCGCGAGCAGCAGGAACGCCGATGCGATCCCTCCGTGCAGGACGAAGAAGCCTTTCCCGATCACGCGATGGGGGAAGAAAACGAGCAGGAGACTCGTCCCCGCGGCGGCCTGAAGCAGGAACGTCCCGAGGGCGTCGATCAGCATCGACGAATCAGGAGTTCTTCGTCCCGGGCGGCGCGGGCTTTGCCGGCGGAGCGGCCTTCACCGGAGGGGCGGCCGCGGCCGGAGCGATCTTCCGGACGGCCGCCGCGACGCGCTCGAAATCGGCCGCGGGAAGAACGATCGCTTCCGGACGATCGGCGAGCTTGATCGCGACGTTTCCTCCCCCCGAGGCCCGTGCGGTGGCGGCGAAGGAGTCGCCGGCCGACGTCTCGACGGTGAGGGCGGCGAGCTCTGGCGTTCCGGAGATCTTCTGCCAGTCGGTCGCGGGCAGGAAGTCCTTCCCTTCGAGCGAGCCGATCGCCGTGAGCACGTCCTCGACGGAGGCCGCCGGGATCGCCCTGCCGGCCTCTTTCCAGTCGGAACCGTCCCGCGTGAACTCCCGTCGGGCGTCGCCGGCCGACCAGACGAGTCTCTTCGCGGCGTAATTGTCGAACCGGGCGACCTTCGTCTCGCGATAGGCGTCCGCCTCCTTGGCGAGCTCGTCGATCGCCGTCGAGTCGATCGCGAAGGCCTCCCCCGCCGACCGCGCGTAGACGCTCTTCCCGTCGGCGCGGGTCGCCCCGATGTCCGCCGCCACGGGCTTGCCGGAGATCGTCATGCTGACGGTGTAGATCGGCGGCGCCAGGCCGTCGCCGGCGAGCTCGGTCTTCGGGACCTTCAGGAACTCTGTCACGTTGGCGGCCAGGAGATCGTCGATCAGACGCTCGACCGCGCTCGAAGCCGCGAGATCCGGGGCCGGACGCGTCATCCACCAGCGATTCTTTCGCTTCTCGAAATCCAGCCGCCCGCGTCCGCGCGCGATCGAGAGCTGCGTCACGTCGAGCGCGGACCCCGCGAACACCTTCTTGCTCTTGTAACCGTCCACCGGTTTCAGGAGATCGGCGGCCACCGATGAGCGCACGAAGATCGTGCGGTTGACTCCCTTCACCCGGGCGGCGACCGTGTCGGTTCCCGGAATCTCGCGGCCGATCGAAAGCGTGTGCGACTCCGCCTTCGCTCCCTTCGCCTCCCGCGTCGAGATCGTGACGACGGCCCTCGGCTCCGTGAGGCCGTAATCGGGCTCGGAGGCGCCCGACGAGGCCTCTCCCTGCCGGGAAGGATGGGCGAGATCGGCGACGAGCGACGAGAGCGTGGGCGCGTCGGCCGGATAGACGTCCGGGCGCGTCATCCTCCAGGTCTCCCCGTCCCGCTCGAACGCCATCGTCATGTTGTCGCGGTTGATCTCGATCCGGCCGATCTTCGCTTCGTTGACGTCCCAGATCACGTCTCCCCGGTCGAGGCGCTCCTGGGTCGTCGGCATCTTCCGTTCGAAGAAAGCGACGAAGGCGAAAAGGACGAGCAGGACTCCGGTGAGAACGGCGAGCCGTTTCGGGCTCATCCCCGTCTCTTCGCCCAGACGAGAACCCCCGCGGCGAGCGCGAGCACGGGGATCCCGAGGAGGGCGAGCAGCCCGATCCGCCGGAGCGTTCCGGAGGAGACGATCAGCGCGTTCTGCTCCGGCGTCTTCGGGGCGATCCCCACGAGCGAGCCGCTTCCAATCAGCCAGTGCGCGGTGTTCAGGAAGAGGTTCGCGTTCGACACGTTCGGAAGCTCCGCGTTCCCGGCGAAATCCGAGTCGCCGAACACCACGAGCCGGGCTCCCGCCTGCGGGTCGGCCGCCGCGGGCGCCGCGGCGTCCTTTCCGCGCGCAACCGCGATCGCGATCGTCACCGGCGCCTGCACGTCGGAAGCGTCCTTCTTGACGGCCGAGAGGTGCTCGAGGTCCGTCTCTCCCCACCCTTCGCTCGTCGTCTGGACGAGAGGCGTCCCGGTGAAACCGGCATGCGCCGCCGTCCCCGGCTGCACCGACCGGGCGAGAGGGAAGATCACGGCCATTTTCGCCGACGCCAGCGGGTCCACGATCTCGTGGGCCCCGAAATGGTTCGCGTACACCGTCTCCGGCCCCATGAAGGGCAGCGTGTTCCCGGTGTCGATCACGATGTCGTCGTCGAGCTTGACTCCCCATCCCGCGAGCATCGAACCGAGACCGAGGTCCGGCGCCGGGCCGCCGGGGCGCGGAATGACGGGGTCCAGCATCACGAGGACGTGTCCTCCCGCGGCGAGATATTTGTCGAGCGCGTCCCGCTCCGGAGCCAGAAAGGGAGTCTGCGGGCCCGCGACGACGACGAGGTCGGCGTCCTTCGGGACCTCGCTCTTCCCGAGCGACTCCCACGTCGCGACCGTGTCGTTGTCTTTTCCGAGGAGGTCCTTGACGTCCGCGAGGCCGCGCTCCGCCGCGTCGTCCACCGCCTTCTCCCCGTGGCCGGAGCTGAAATAGATCTTCGGGGACCTGTCGGAAGTGACGGCGAGAATCGCCGAGGTGAAAGCCTGCTCCCCCTTGAACGCCTTGAGGGACGCGCTCTGGCCCGGCGCTCCGCCGAAGTCGTAGTCCGCCATCTGGTCCTCGGTGACGAACTTCTTCTTCGGACCCGACTGGAACACGATCGTGCCCGCTTTTCGCACGTCCATCTTCTGCGCCACGCTTTCCGCGAGCGCCGGGTTCCTCTCCGGGTCGATCTCCTCGACCTTGATCTGCGGCGAGAGCGCCCGATACCGGTCGAGGAGCTCGCGGGTTTCCGAATAGAGGCGGTTCTGATGGGTGATGAAGGCCGTGACGTGGACCGGCACTTTGAGCCCGCCGACGATCTTCTTCGTCGTCGACGAGACGGAATAGAGCTTCGCCTTCGTCCAGTCGCCGCGCGACCAGTGGCGGTAACCGAGCCAGTTGGCGAGGCCCCAGATCCCGATCACGACGAGGACGCCGGCCGAGAAGATCCCCGCTGCTGCCGCGCGTCGGCGGCCCCCGGTGCGCGCGCTCATTGTCCCTTCTTCGCCTCGAGCGTCGCCTGCGCGAGATAGAGGAAGAGCGCCGAGGAAGAGACGTAATACACGATATGGCGCGTGTCGACCACGCCGCGGGAAAAGTCGTCCATGTGATCCCAGATGGTCAGATAGGAGAAAGCGTCCTTGACCGCCGGATTGTTGACGAGCGACTGCAGCAGCCCGGCGGAGAAGATGATGATGATCATGACGAATCCGAGGATCGCCGCGACGATCTGGTTCTTCGAGAGGCTCGACGCGAACGTCCCCACCGCGAGGAAGTAAGCGCCGAGCAGGAGGACCGCGAGCAGGCTCGAAAGGACGATCCGGAGATCGATCGTCATCAGATGGTTCAGGATCAGCGCGTAGGCGACGACGGGAAGCCAGAAGACGGCATAGAAGCCGAAGGCCGCCGCGAATTTCCCGAGGACGATCGTCGTCGAGCTCACCGGCGAGGTCAGGAGGGTCTCGATCGAGCCCGACTTCCGCTCCTCGGAGATGAGCCGCATGGTGATCACGGGAATGAAGAAGAGCAGGAAGATCCAGAAGAACGTGTTGTTGAAGATCGTCGCGAGGGGCTGGATCGAGCGGGCTCCCGGCTGGGACAGATACCCCAGGATCGACCAGAAGATGAAGCCGTTCACGAACCAGAAGGCCGCGAGCACGATGTACCCGAGCGGCGAATAGAAGTACGAGAGCCATTCGCGCCGCGCGATCGCGAAGAACTTACGCATGGGCGCTTTCCCCCCCGGCGGTCTCGGCTTGATCGCGGGTCGTCAGACGGACGAACACGTCCTCGAGGGTCACGGTCTCTCCCACGAGCTCGCGCATGACCCAGCGGTTCTCGACCGCCTGGCGGTAGACCGCCTCGCGGACGTCGATTCCTTCGCCGGCCTCGATCCGCACGCGCGTCTCTCCGGGAACGCGGGTTTCCTCGATCGCGCGGATGCCGTCGATCGCCGAGAGGACTTCGCGCGCCGGAACGTCGCCCGCGAACGCAGCCCGCACGACCGACGCCCCCGATCCGCGCCGGCGCAGCTCGTCCGGAGTGCCCTGGCCGACGATCTTTCCGCGGTCGATGATCAGGACCTGGTCGCACACGGCCTCGACCTCGGGAAGGATGTGGGTCGACAGCAGGACGGTGCGCTCCTTCCCGAGCTCCTTGATGAGCTCCCGGATCTTGATGATCTGCTTCGGATCGAGCCCCACGGTCGGCTCGTCGAGGATCAGGATCGGCGGGCGGTGGACGAGCGCGCCGGCGAGCCCGACCCTCTGCCGGTATCCCTTCGAGAGCGTTCCCGCCGTCTTCTCGGCGACGTCGGCGATCAGGCAGCGCTCCATCGCGTCGGAGACGCGGGCGGCGCGATCGCCGCCGCGGACGCCCTCGAGATCGGCGCGATAGGCGAGATATTCGCGGACGCGCATCTCGGGATAGATCGCGACGTTCTCGGGCAGGTAGCCGATCGCCGCGCGGGCCGCGAGCGACTCGCGCACGACGTCGTGGCCCGCGATCCGGACGTCTCCCTCGGTCGGCGGAAGGAAACCGCTGAGAACCCGCATCGTCGACGTCTTCCCCGCGCCGTTGGGCCCGAGGAAACCGACGATCGCCCCTTCGGGGATGTGGAAGCTGATGTCGTCGACGGCCGGAGGGCCGAAGTACTTCATCGTGAAATGGTCGACGTCGATCATGGTGCTCCGGCTCGGAGAGCAACGGAAGTGCCACTTACCGAGCGCGCGAAGTCTAACCGCTTTTTGGAGTTGCGCAAGGCCGGTGCGTCCGGGACGCGCCGAATCGTCGCCGAACTCCGCGCCACCCTGACGCGCGGGAAGCAACCGCCGGGGCCCTCCGGGCGAGCGGCGAGACGCGCCGCGCGGCCGACGCACTTGCGATATGTTCCCGCCATGATCGAAAACGCGCTGAACGAACGCCTCGCCCGGGCTCGCCGAAAGCTCGCCGAATCCGGCGCCGACGTCCTCTACGTCACCCCGTCGACGAACCTCTTCTATCTCGCCGGCATCTCCTTTCACCGAAGCGAACGCCTCACGGCCGTGCTGCTCCCCCGGGACGGCGAACCGGTCCTGATCACGCCCGCGTTCGAAGAGTCCCATGCGCGGGGCATGACGGGGATCGAGAAGATCGCCACCTGGCAGGAAACGGAGGACCCGTTCCGAATGGCCGCGTCGTTCCTCGGCGCGTCGAAAGGCGTCCTCTGCGTCGAGCCCTCGACCGCGTACGACGACGTCGAGAAGCTCCTGGCGCACGCTCCGGGCTGGACCCCGCGCTCCGGCGCGGCCGTCTTCGCCGCGATGCGGATGGTGAAGTCGCCGGAAGAGCTCGACGCGATGCGGCGCGCGATCGCGACCGGCCTCGACCGCTTCCGGAAGGCGTTTTCGAGCCTCTCCCCCGGCGTCCGGGAGGCCGACGTGTCGTCCGCGTTCGGCGGCGACAACGTCGTCCAGTTCGGGCCGTCGGCCGCGGTCCCGCACGGCGAGGCGAGCGCGCGCATGCTCCAGAAGAACGAGGCCGTCCTCATCGACGCCTGGGACAACCCCGAGGGCTACTACTACGACATCACCCGTTCGACGTTCTACGGAACGCCGACCGACGAGTACCGGCGCGTCTGGAACGTCGTCTTCGAGGCGCAGGGCGCCGGGATCGACGCCGCCCGGCCGGGAGTTCGCTGCTCCGAGGTCGACGCCGCCGCGCGCGCCGTCATCGCGAAGGCCGGCTACGGGGAATTCTTCACCCACCGGCTCGGCCACGGCCTGGGGATCGACGTCCACGAGCCCCCGTACATGGTCGCCGGCAACGACATCCTGCTCGAGCCCGGAATGACGTTCACGTCCGAGCCCGGGATCTACCTGCCCGGGAAGTTCGGCGTGCGGATCGAGGACGACGTCGTCGTGACCGGGACGGGCGCCGAAGCGCTGTCGAAAAGACCGGACAGGCTGGAGCCGATCCCGGCGTAAGGGCGATCAGGGCGCGGCGATGCATCGAGCCGGACGGGCGCGTGCGCCACGACCCGCGGCTTCAACGTACGCCACGGTACGCCTCGGCCGCGGGCACGGACGCCCTCATCCCGTCCGGCTCGCGCCTGCCCGCGCCCAATTGAAGGTTTACCAGGCCGCGAGAGGTCGCCGAGCGCGCCGAACATCTCCGCCAGGGCGATTCCAACCTTGCTGTCACAGATTTCCCCAAATCTTTCGCCGGCGGCTTTGGGGAGAACGTTCGTCGATGGGTCCCATGAGGTCGCGATTGGCCTGAGCTCGCGCACCGCGACGGAGAGGCGGCATCGTCCTGAGGGGCCGCATCGATCCCTAATATAGCCTGCGTAAACTATTCCTTCCGGTAGATCTCGGCCCCCGACGCCACGAATTCCTTCGCCTTCTCCTCCATCCCGATCTCGAGCGCCTTCTTCTCGTCGGCGCCGATCTTCGCGGCATAGTCGCGCACGTCCTGCGTGATCTTCATCGAGCAGAAATGCGGGCCGCACATGGAGCAGAAGTGCGCGAGCTTGGCGCCTTCGGCGGGAAGCGTCTCGTCGTGAAAGGAGCGTGCGGTATCCGGATCGAGCGCGAGGTTGAACTGATCTTCCCAGCGGAACTCGAAACGCGCCTTCGACAGGGCGTCGTCGCGGAGACGCGCGCCGGGATGCCCCTTGGCCAGGTCGGCGGCGTGCGCCGCGATCCGGTAGGCGATCACTCCGTCCTTCACGTCCTTCTTGTCGGGAAGGCCGAGATGCTCCTTCGGGGTGACGTAGCAGAGCATCGCAGTCCCGTACCATCCGATCATCGCCGCGCCGATCGCCGAGGTGATGTGGTCGTACCCCGGGGCGATGTCGGTCGTGAGCGGGCCGAGCGTATAGAACGGCGCCTCGTGGCAGACCGCGAGCTGCCTCTCCATGTTCTCCCGGATGAGGTGCATCGGGACGTGACCGGGCCCCTCGATCATCACCTGGACGTCCTGGTCCCAGGCCACCCGGGTGAGCTCGCCGAGGGTGTCGAGCTCCGCGAACTGAGCCTCGTCGTTCGCGTCGGCCGTCGAGCCGGGCCGCAGACCGTCGCCGAGGGAGAAGGAGACGTCGTAGGACTTGAGAATCTCGCAGATCTCCGGGAACCGGTCGTAGAGGAACGATTCGCGGTGATGGGCGAGACACCACTTGGCCATGATCGATCCCCCGCGCGAGACGATCCCGGTGACGCGCCGCGCGGTCATCGGAATGTACGGGAGACGGACGCCGGCGTGGACCGTGAAATAGTCGACGCCCTGCTCCGCCTGCTCGATCAGCGTGTCGCGGTAGACCTCCCACGTGAGCTCCTCCGCTTTGCCGTCGACCTTCTCGAGCGCCTGGTAGATGGGGACGGTACCGATCGGAACGGGCGAGTTGCGGATGATCCATTCGCGGGTCTCGTGGATGTTGCGCCCCGTCGAGAGATCCATCACCGTGTCGGCGCCCCAGCGGATCGCCCACGCCATCTTCTCGACCTCGTCCTCGATCGAGGAGGTCACGGCGGAGTTGCCGATGTTGGCGTTGATCTTCACGAGGAAGCTCCGGCCGATGATCATCGGCTCGAGCTCGGGATGATTGACGTTGGCGGGAATGATCGCGCGCCCGCGGGCGACCTCGGAGCGGACGAGCTCGGGCTCCGCCGCTTCGCGGAGCGCGACGAACTCCATTTCCGGCGTCACGACGCCGCGGCGGGCCCAGTGCATCTGCGTCGCGTTCCCGCGCGACCGGAGCACCTGGCGTCGCGGCGGCAGCGGCAGCCCGGCATCGCTGCGGCCGGCGATCGCACGGTAGGAGGACGCCATGCGATCGTGGGGGCCGCGGCTCTCGATCCACGGCTGCCGGAGAGGAGCGAGGCCGGCGCGCACGTCGATCGCGATCTCGGGATCCGTGTACGGTCCGGAGGTGTCGTAGAGCGCGAGCGGAGGGTTCAGCTCGACGCCGGCGGCCGATCGCGTCGGCGAGAGGTCGACCTCCCGGCAGGGAACGCGAATTCCGCCGGGACCGGAGAGATGGCGCTTCCGCGAACCCGGGATCGGGTCGGTCGTCACGACGGAATTGGTCGGCGAGTCTCCGGCCCGGCTCTTCATGGGTTCCCCCGCCGCGATTCTATAATCCCGACGATCGTGTGGAGAAACTCGCTCGCGTTCGCCGCGGCCCTGCTCGTCGCGGGAGGCGCGGCGCGTGCGGACGCTCCTCTCGACGCCCCGCGCATGGAAGAAGCGACGGCGCTCGCCCGACGCGCGCTCGGAGCGCTCGCCCGGCCCGACGCCGCGGCCCCCCCCGGCATCTTCGACGAGGCGGCGCTCGTGGCGGCGGCCGTCGGAAAGGATCTCGCGCCGAGGCTCACCCCCCGGCAGCGGCGCGCCATCGTCCAGAGGGTCGTCGCGTGGTTCCGCGCGCCGTTTGCGGCGCGCACCGTTCCCGCGCGCCCCGCGCTCGCGCTCGGAACCCGGGCGGACGGAGCGGACGCGGTCGCGGCCCTCCTCGTCCCGGTCTCGTCCGGATACCTGAAGACGGAGTGGCGGATCGGGAACCCCGGACCCGAGGGCCGCGTCGAGGACGTCGTCCTGAGCGATCTCGGGCGTTCCCTGCTCCACGAGGCGGTCCAGGCGCTCGGACCTCCGCCCGTCGCGCGTCCTCGCCGGCGCGCCGAGGAGGCGCGCCGGGCCGTATGGCCTCGCGCCGCCGGGCTCCTCGCCGTGCTCGTCGCCGCGGCCGTCTTCTCGCGGCGGGCGAGCCCCCGGGAACGGCGGGTTCTGTTCGTGGCCGCGGCGGCGCCGGCGCTTCTCTTCGTCGCCGACGGCTATCTCGCCGTCTCGCGCATCTGGAGCGAGCCGGTCGAGCTGCGTCTCGCCGACGGCCCGCCGTGGGGATTTTCGCTCCAGCAGTTCCAGCTCGCGGTTTCCCGCCGGAACCGTCCCCGCGCCCGGTCCGCGGCGGGCGCCGCGATTTCGCTCGGAGCCGCTCCCGAGCCGTTTCATCTCGTGCTCGGCCGCCTCGCCGAGGACGCGGGCGACGCGGCGGAAGCCGAGTCCTCCTACACGCGGGCGCTCGCTCCGCCGAGCCCGGCGCCGGGCGGCTGGGCCGGGCTCGCCCGCCTGGACACGGCCGCGGGAAGGGACGCCGAAGCGCTCGGGAAATGGGACCGATATTTCGCCGCGGCGCCGCCCGACCCGAATTCGCTCTTCTTCGAAGCCGTCGCCCGCGGGCATCTCCACGACTGGGACGGCGCGCAGGAGGCGCTCGTTCGCGCGGTCGCGCTCGACCCCTCGGCGCCGGATCTCTACGCGCTCTCGGCGAGCCTCTACGGGGCCGCCGGGGACGCCGCCGCGGCGATCGCCCGGCTGCGGGAAGAGGAGCAGATCCGTCCCCTCGATCGACGAAAGCTGGAGGCCGACGGAAACTTCGGGCCGCTCGCCGACGACGCGGACTGGAAAGCCTTCCTCGCGGAAAAGAAGCCGTAGCCGCCCCGCGAGGCGACGGGGCTCAGCGCCCCTTGCGGGCGGAGTCGTCGGCGACCGCGTCCTTCTTCGTCCTCGCGGGAGGGCCGCTGTAGAAAGCCGAGAGCGCCTCGACGACGCCGCGCGCCACGTTCTCGCGGTAGCTCCGCGTCTGGATGAGGGCGTGGTCCTCCGCGTTGTTGAGGTTGCACACCTCCAGCAGGACGCGGGCGGGAATCGCGTTGTATCGGATGACGGCGGGGACCCACTCGCGTCCGGAGCGGATCACGCTCTCCCGGATCGGATTGAAGGCGTGAACGGCCAGGGCGTCGCGCCGGAAGCTCGCCACGAGCGCCTCCGCGAGCTGCCGGGAAACGCCCTCCGACTCGAGACGCTCCCGGCGCGAGAACGAGACGCGGGGCTCCTGCCGGTATTCGCGCCGGGCCTCGTAGACCGCGCCCGATTTCCCGAACGAGCTCTTGAGCAGCCGCTCCCCGGGAATATAGACCATCGACCCCCGGACGGACGGATGGAGGGAGTCGGCGTGGATCGAGAGGAAGACGACGCGCGACCGGTCGCCGCCGCCGCGGACCGCCGTGCGAAGGAGCGCGTTGGACAGGTACCAGCGGAGGTGGACGCCCGCGACCGTGTCCTCGATCGGGTACGGCGGCGTCGTCATCACGCGCCCGCCGGAAGAAGCGGTGAGAAGGTCGCGGTCGGGGATCGCGGTGCCGGCCCCGTCTTCCACGGTGCAGACGACTTTCGCCTTCGTGTGGCGGCGGAGGAGATCGGCGATCCGCATCGTGATGTCGTAGACGTAGCGCGCCTCGGCGACGCCGTCGACGAGGGCGCCCGTGTCGCGCCCGCCGTGCCCCGGGTCGAGGACGACCGTCACCCCTTTCAGATCCGTCGCGCGGATGCGATTGGCGAACTGCGCGGTCTCGAGGAGGGACCGTTCGTGCTCGCGCCGGGCGGGATCGTCGGGCGGCCGGTATTCCGGGAGGAGGTCGTCTCGCGGGATCTTCACCGCGAAGCCGACCGGGATCGCGCGCACGTCCGCGATCCCGCTCCGGGCGGCGATCTTGCCGGCCTCGGCGTTGACGTCCTCCGCGTGGACGAGCCCCGTGAAGCGGACGACGACCGCCGAATAGAGCGCCTCCCCTTTCTGGAGCCGGTAGAGCGCGTACTTGCCCGAGGCATCCGAGCCGAAGGCAAGGGCCGGGAGAGCGGCCGACTCGGACGCGAGCGCTTCCGACCGGAATCCGGGAAGGAGGAGCGACGACGGGATCTCGATCTTCTGCCCCTTCTCCGTCTCGAGGGACGCGAGGGAGTTGGCGCGCCGGATCTCCGTGTATCGCGCACCGTCGCCGGTGAACCATTCCGCGATCCGCCAGAGGCTCTCCGGAGTCCCGGCCGGCGCCGCCACCACGTGGGTCCACGCCTCGGGATGGCCGGCGTCCTCCGGGAAGAGGGCCTGCATCGCGATCTTCTTGTAGTTGTCGGAAAGCAGCTCGTAGGGGACGCGCAGGAAGACGCCCGCCGTCCCGACGCTCTCGCGCCGATTGAGCGAGAGGATTTTCTCCTGCGTCTTCGGGTCCTCCGAGAACCGGCGCGCGAAGGCCTCGACGCTCTCTCCCGGAAGCGGCTTCGCGAAGAGGAAGACCAGATCGCCACGCGCGATCGACACCTTGAGCTCCGGCGAAACGACGGCCGTGCGCACGAACTCGGGATCGTCGCCCGCCGCGGAGGCCGCCGCCGCGACGAGGAGGGCCGCGAGCGCCGCCGCCCGCACTCCGGTCCGTCTCATTCGGGACCGCTCTTCCGGGAGGTCAACCCGCGATCGCCGGGGCGGCATCCGTGAACCGGGTTTCGGCCTCGTAGGAGGCGGCGAGCGCGAAGATCGTCTCCTCCCGCCAGGGGGCCGCCATCAATTGAAGCGCGAGCGGGAGGCCCTCGCGCGAGAACCCGGAAGGAACGGAGATCGCCGGGATGCCGGCGAGCGAAGCCGGCGTCGTGTAGACGTCGGACAGATACATCGCGAGCGGATCGTCCAGTTTCTCCCCGAGCCGGAACGCCGGGCCGGGAACCGTCGGGCACGCGATCGCGTCGACGCGCGCGAACGCTTCGGCGAAATCTCTCCGAAGGAGGGCGCGGACGCGGTTCGCCCGTCCGTAGAAGGCCTCCGCATATCCGGCCGAGAGCGCGAACGTGCCGAGCAGGATCCGCCGCTTGACCTCCGGCCCGAAGCCCCGGGTCCGGTGATCCGTGTAGAACGACGCGAGGTCCGCCGCTTCCTCGCGGGGGCCGTACCGGATACCGTCGTAGCGGGCGAGATTCGAGGACGCCTCGGCGTTGGCGACCACGTAATACACGGGAATCGCGAAAGGGGCGCGGGGGACCGAGACTTCCTCGACCGACGCGCCCGCCCGCTCGAGCGCCGCGACCGCTTCCGAGAAATTCTCGAGCGCCTGCGGGTCGGCGCCTTCCGCCGCCGCCTCGCGAAGCACGCCGACCCGAAGGCCCTTCGCCCCGCGACGGAGAGCCGCGACCGGGTCGCCGACCGGAGCTTCGACGGCGGTCGAATCGCGCGGGTCGGCGCCCGCGATCGCCGCGTAGACCCGGGCGCAGTCCTCGACGGTGACCGTGATCGGCCCGATCTGGTCGAGGGACGAGGCGAAGGCGACGAGGCCGAAGCGCGAAACACGCCCGTACGTCGGCTTCAGGCCCACCACTCCGCAGAGGGCCGCCGGCTGCCGGACGGAGCCCCCCGTGTCGGAACCGAGGGCCGCCGGGATCTCCCGCGCCGCGACCGCGGCGGCGCTCCCGCCCGACGAGCCGCCCGGAACGCGCTCGAGATCCCACGGATTGCGCGTCTTCCCGTAAGCCGAGTTCTCGGTCGAGGAACCCATCGCGAACTCGTCGAGATTCGTCTTTCCCGCGACGATCGCGCCCGCCGCCTTGAGCCGGGCGACCGCGGTGGCGTCGTAGCCCGGGGCGAACCCCTCCAGGATCCGGGAGCCGCAGGTTGCGGGATAGCCCTCCGCGGTCATGTTGTCCTTGATGCCGACGAGCACGCCGGCGAGCGGCAGGTCCTCTCCCCGCGCGAGCCGATCGTCGACCGTCCGGGCTTCGGCGAGGACGCGCTCCTCGTCCCGGCTCAGGAAGGCCGCGACCCGCGGCTCGATCCGGGCGATCCGATCGAGCGCCTCCCGAGCGACGTTCTGAGCGGTCGTTCCGCCGCTTCGGACTCGGGAAACGATCTCGTCGATCGGGCTCACGGGCGCCCGGCTCGTCCGGCGGACGTCATCGGGCCGAGTCGATGACCCGCGGAACCGGCACCAGGCCGTGGGAGGTGACGGCGGCGTTGCGCGCGAGCTCCGCCTGCCCCCCTCCGTCCAACGGGCGGTCCGTCCGGAGTGGCGTCGCCGGAGGCGCCTCCGGCTCCGGGAGATCCTCGTCCGGGATCCCGGCGATCCGCTCGATGTGGGCGAGGACGTGTTCGAGCTTCGGCGCGAGCTCCGCCGCTTCCCCGGGCGAGAGATGCAGTCGAGCCAGACGCGCGATCCTCTCGACACCTTCCCTCGATAGGAACGGGTTCTCGAGCATGGATGTCATTGGAACCATTGTACCCTCTCGTCATGCGCCTGCGACCGGTCGAGCACGCGATCCGGACCGCGGCGAACGCGGCCGGAACGACCGCCTATCTCGTGGGCGGCGCGGTCCGCGACGGCCTCCTTGGCCTTCCGGTCGCCGACGTCGACGTCGCGGTTCCCGCCCGCGAGGACCGGCTCGCGCGCGAGCTCTCCTCCGCGGGATTCGGGACCGCGTTCCCTCTGACGCCGCCCGAATCTCCGTTCCCGGTGTGGCGCGTCGCTCGCGAGGGATCGATCATCGACGTCGCCCGCTTCGAACGCGGCGAGGCGATCGAAGACGATCTGGGCCGGCGCGATTTCACGGTGAACGCGATCGCCCGGAAGGCCGGAACGCGGGAGCTCATCGACCCGTTCGGAGGGATCGCCGACCTGCGCGCCGGCCGGATCCGATCGATCTCGGACGCGAACCTCGCGAGCGACCCGCTCCGCGTACTTCGAGCCTATCGGCTCGCGGCGACACGCGGATGGGCGATCGCGCCGTCCACCCGGCGCAGCCTCGCCCGCCACGCGGTTCGCGTCCGAGAGGCGGCTCCCGAGCGCGTTCACGAGGAGCTCGCCCGGCTGTTCGCCGGGAAAGCGACCCGAGCGATCGCCTGGGCGGCCGCCGACGGGGTCCTCGCCCGGGTCCTGGGAATCGCCGGCAAGCCGGCGGTGATCCGCGCGGCGCGGCGCTTCCCCGAGGCTCGCCGGAGCGCCGCCATCTCGGCGGCGTCGGGCCGCCTCGCGATCCTGTTTCGCGCGGCGCGCGTCGGAGAGGCCCGGATGGTCGAGGCCCTCCGGAAATCGAAGTTCTCCCGGGGCGAGGTCCGCGAGATCGCGCGCTGTCGGCGCTTCCTGGCGGAGGCGTTTTCCCGCCGGCCCCCCGAGCGAACGCTTTTTCCTTACCGCGACGCGCTGCCGCCCTTCCTCCGGATCGCCGAGGCCTCCGCGACGAGCCGGTCCGAATCGGCGCGCGCCGCCGAGCTTCGTCGCGCGGCGCGGCGCGCCGAAGTCTCGCCCGCCCCGGTCGATGGCGACGACCTGCGGTCCTGGCTCGGAATTCCGCCCGGACCGGCGCTGGGGCGGCGGCTCGAAGACGCCCGTTATCGGTGGTTCACCCGCCGCTGGCGGTCCCGCGACGAGATCCGGGCCGGGCTCGCCGGGCGAAGCGCCGTTTGACCCCTGCCGGGGGCTGGGTTACGCTTCGCGCACCGTCGGCGAGGGGGCATTGGAGCTTTCCGAACTCCTGAAATTCACCGCCAAGAAGGGTGCGTCAGATCTGCATCTCAAACCGATGCGGCCGCCCCTCCTCCGCCTGAACGGAAAGATGATTCCGCTGAAGACGGACGCGCTCACCCCGAAAAATCTCGAGGAGATGCTCCTGCCGATCCTCACGCCGCTCCAGCGCGAGCGCCTCGAAAGAAACCTCGCCGTCGACGTCGGCTACGGCCTCCAGGGCGTGGCGCGCTTCCGCGCGAACATCTACACGCAGCGAGGCTCATACGCGGCCGCCTTCCGTCGGATCCCGTTCAAGCTTCCGACGATCGACGAGCTCGAGCTGCCCGAAGTGCTGGACACGTTCGCGCACCTTCCCGCCGGGATGGTGATCGTCACGGGCCCGACCGGATCGGGCAAGTCGACGACGCTCGCCGCCGTGATGCGGGAGATCACCGAAAAGCGGCCGGTCCACATCGTCACGATCGAGGACCCGATCGAGTACCTGCTGTCCGACGGCGTCGCGGCCGTCTCGCAGCGCGAGGTGGGCACCGACACTCCGACCTTCCAGGAGGCGCTCAAGAACGTCGTCCGGCAGGACCCGGACGTGATCATGGTCGGCGAGATGCGCGACTGGGAGACGATGCAGACGGCGATCACGGCCGCCGAGACGGGGCACCTCGTCTTCTCGACCCTGCACACGAACAATGCCGCCCAGTCGATCGACCGGATGCTCGACTCGTGTCCCCCCGCTCTTCAGCGCCAGGTGCGATCGCAGCTCGCGCTCGTCCTTCGGGCGATCGTCTCGATGAAGCTGATCGAGAAGTCCGAGGGCGGCGGCCTGACCGCGGTCGTCGAGGTCATGATCAACTCCCCGAAGATCGCCAAGCACATCGAGCAGGGGGAGACCAAGGACATCCTCGAGGAGATCGAATCGTCGGTCGGCTACTACCGCATGCAGTCGATGAACCAGTCGCTCCTCGCGCTCCTGGTGCATCAGAAGATCACTTACGACAAGGCGATGGAGATCTCCACCGACCCGGAGGATCTGTCGCTCAAGCTCCGGAAGCTCTTCCCGCAGATCGAGGAGTCGTTCCGAGGAGGGACCATGCCGTCGTTCAACGATTTTTCCGTCATCACCGGCCTCATGGACACGAAGAAGCTCTATGAGGAGCAGGAAGAGAAGTGGAAGATGCGCATGGCCGAGGTCCAGGAAGAGGTCACGCGCCTCCGCCAGGAAATCGACGACCAGCGACGCTTGAACGACGCGAAGGCCAAGGGGTACGCGGATCTCGAGTCGGAAGCCGCGCGGCTGCGCAACGACGCGGATCGCACCCAGAAGGACGCCACGCAGAAGATCGCGGCGTTGAACGACCGGATCAAGCAGCTGAATCAGCAGCTCGCGGAACACGCGGGCGGGCGCCGGCCGGCCGCGAACGAGGGCTTCTTCAAGAGATAGAGCCGCGGCACTGTGGCGCCGCGGAAATCCGAAACTCGAAGCTGGAAACGAGCGGGCGCCGGAGGCCCGGCCGCGAAGCGCATGGGCGCAACGCCCCCGCGGTGTTTGCCCCGCACGCAAGTGCGCAAACAAACCCGAAACGGAGAGACGGGAACACCGGACCGGGATCGTCCGGTCCCGTTTCGAGCATTGGAGACTAGAATTTCGTGCTTGTTTCGGGTTTCGAGTTTCGTGCTTCGGATTTCCAGGATCCGCTCGGGTTTGAAACTGCCGATCAGGTCCCCTTCCCCGCCGCTTTCAGCAGCTCCTTCAGCAGGATCGCCGTCGGCTCCTTGCCGGGAACACAGAGGTTCGAGTCCTTCTCGGTCCCGGCGGCGAGCGCGGCGGCGTAGCCCTCGCAGTCGTATCCGCAGGCCGTGCAGTCCGTCTGGGCCATCGCGGCGAAGAGCTTCGTCTTGAGATCGCCGTCCCGTGCCATCTCCATCCGCTTCGGGAGCGGGATCGTCTCGTCGTGGAAGGCGGGCGCTTCTTTCTTCGGCGCTTTGGCCTTCGCCTCCTCCTCGACCTTTCCGGTGTTGATCCAGCGGCCGTACGAAAGGCAGCTCGGGCAGACGAACGCGTAGTCCCATTGCTGCGGAAGGTGCCGGGCCGGGGTCCGGTAGACGACGAGCGGCTCGAAGTCCTGGGGGCACGCCGGCGCTTCCCGCTCCTGCGCATCGTTGACCATCGCGCGGAGGTGCCCGGCCGAGAACTGGATCTGCTTGGGCTTCTGGTCGAAGCGGTACATCTTTCCCCGGGCGGTGACCATCACGACCTGGGGCTTGAACGTGCGATCCACGTAGAACGCCCGCATCGGCTCCCCCGATTCCGGATCGAGCACCGGGTTCTGGCTCCAGAAATCGGCGAGCAGGCGGCTCTGGTCGCGAAGGGAAAGCTTCATTCCACCGTCCTTCCGGGAGCGCATTGTAGCAAACGCGACCGAATGCGCCGCCCGGTCAGATCGTCTCCGAGCGCACGAAGGGATTCCCGCGCTTTTCCCGCCCGATCGTCGTTTCCTCGCCGTGTCCGGGAATGACGCGGAGTGTGTCGGGGAGGGAATAGAGCTTTTCCCGGATCGACCGCTCGATCTCCGGGAACGAGCCGCCCCAGAGATCCGTACGCCCGATCGACTCGCGGAAAAGCGTGTCTCCCGAGAAGAGGACCGCAGGATCGCTGCCGGCGAGAAAGCAGACCGATCCCGGCGAATGGCCGGGAGTGTGGATCACGCGGATCGTCGAAGACCCGATCGGGATCTCCTCGCCGTCGGCGACCGGCCGGGTGTTCTCGACCGGGTCGTCGAATCGGAATCCGAACAGCCTCCCCTGCTCCCGCAGCATGGCGTAGAGGAAGCGGTCTCCCGGATGCAGGCGGATCGACGCCCCGGTCGCGCGCTGGACCGCCGCCGAGCCCGCGATGTGATCGAAATGCGCGTGCGTGTGAAGGAGCTCGGCCGCCTGAGCCCCGGCGCGATCGAGCGCGGCCAGAATTCGTTCCGGCTCGTCGCCGGGATCGACGATCGCGGCGATTCTCGTCTCTTCGTCCACGAGGATCGTGCAGTTGCAGGCGAGCGGCCCGACGGGCAGGATCTCGGCAATCCGCAGCGTCACAGGCGCCCCGCGTTCCTGCGCGCCTTCAGGGAAGCGTTTCTCGTGCGCGCCTTCACAGAACGTTCCCGCGCGCCTTCACGGAACGTCCTTGCGCGCCTTCACGGCGCGTTCTCCCGCGCCTTGACGGCACGTTCTCGCGCGCCTTCACGGAACGTCCTTGCGCGCCTTCACGGCGCGACCGGCACGACGACATCGACGTCGTGGGTCTCTTTCCGCGAAGCGTCGGCCCAGACCTTCTCCGGCGACGAGAGATTGATCTGGACCGCCCATTCGTCGTTTCGCGCGAGCCGGCGCTCCGACGCGAAGAGCTTGCGCCGGGAGCGCGGCGTGAAGATCTCCCAGCGGATCCATCCGAAATCGGCGACGCTGCCGTGAATGGAGAAAGCGGGAATTCGCTCCCCCGCTTCGATCGGCGCCGCCCGTACGGTCGTCGGGCGGAAGCCGTTCGCCTCGAGACGGCGGACGAACTCGGCAACGACGTTCCGGCCTTTCAGGACGAGATCGTGCCGGCCCCGCGCGACGCCGCGTCCCAGAACCAGATCGTCAAGAGCCTCCATGAGATCGCGATCCGTGCCGTCCACACGGGCAGTTTACCAACGGGCCGCCGCCGAGGCGCACCTCACCGCAAAACCCAAATTCCAAGAGTCAAATATCAACCGCAGCCCTCACACAATACACGATTCGTCGGCCCGCTCCGGAAGGTTTCGGTTTTGGCGTTTGGAGATTCGCACTTGTTGGAATTTGAGGCTTGAGGCCTGGATTTTCCGGAGCATTCCCGATCCACCCGCCCGGCTCGAAATCGCCGCTCCGACGATAGACTCCATGCCGTGCACTGGATGGACATCCTCCTGATCCGCCTGCCGCTCGCGATCTGGGTCGGCGGGACCGTTCTCGCCGCCGTGGCCGCGCCGCGCGTCTTCGCTCTCGTGCCGTCGCGCGACGTCGCCGGCGACGTCTTCGAGGCGATTCTCGGAAGGCTCGGGGCGATCGAGCACGTCCTTTCGCTGCTCCTCGTGCTCGGCATCTTCTCGGCCGTGGGGCGCGAGGGACGAATCGCGGGACGAGCGGCGGTGACCGCCGTCGGGGCGTTCCTCGCGATCGCGGCAAACGTCTACACGTCGATGGTGCTCCGGCCGAGGATGCGGTACTACCGCGCCCAGGCGGGATCGTTCGACGTCGCTCCGGAAGACGACCCGTGGCGACGGCGCTTCCGCGCCCTTCATCGGCGATCTTCGCGCGTCACGATGCTGGGCCTCGCGTGCGCGGCCGCCGCTCTGGTCTTTGCGCCGTAGCATGATTCCCGCCGACTTTCGATCCGACACGGTCACCCGCCCGACGGCCGAGATGCGGCGAGCGATGGCGGAAGCCGAGGTCGGCGACGACGTCTACGGCGAGGACCCCACCGTCCGGCGCCTCGAAGAGAGGACCGCGGAGCTCCTCGGGCGCGGCGCCGCGCTCTTCGTTCCGACCGGCTCCATGGGGAATCAGATCTCTCTGCGCGTGCAGGCCGTTCCCGGGAGCGAGGTGATCGTCGAATCGCGCGCCCACGTCTTCAATGCGGAGATGGGCGCGATGGCGGCCCTCTCCGGCCTCCTGCCGCGCCCGATCGCGGCGGCCGACGGCATCCTCACGCCCGAGGCGGTCGAGCCCTGGATCCAGACCCATGCGCCGCTCCGGCCGAGGACGGCGATTCTCGCTCTCGAGAACACAATCAATTTCTGGGGCGGCCGAATCGTGCCCGTCGAGGCGCAGAGGCGGCTCGCCGCGCTGTGCCGGCGCCGCGGCATCGCGCTCCATCTCGACGGCTCCCGGATCTGGAACGCCGCCGCCGCGACCGGGATCCCCGAACGGGAGCTCTCGGAAGGCGCGGACACCGTCAACGTCTGTTTCTCGAAAGGGCTCGGCGCGCCCGTGGGCTCCGCGATCGCCGCCTCCCCGGAGCTCGTCGCGGAAGCGCGACGAGCTCGAAAGCTCTTCGGAGGGGGCATGCGCCAGGCGGGAGTGCTCGCCGCCGGCGCCCTCGTCGCTCTCGACTCCCGCGATCGCCTCGTCGAGGATCACGTTCTCGCCCGGCGGCTCGCCGACGGGCTCGCCGGACTGCCGGGGATATGGCTCCCCTACGGGTGCGACACGAACATCGTGATCTTCGTCGCTTCCGGTGGACGAAGCGCCGCCGACTGGGTCGCGAAATTCCGGGAGGCGGGAGTTCTCTGCAGCGCGTATCCCGGCGAAGAGGTCCGGCTGGTCACGCACCGCGACGTCGCGCGGGCGGACGTCGACCGGGCGCTCTCCGCGGCCGAGCGCATCGCGCGGAGCTGACCGGGGCCGCTCCCCCAGGGTTTCTCACGCCACGGGGAAACGCGCCCGCCCCGTTGATGCTCGTTCGGGGCGCCTCGAGGCGCGAGCTCGATCGACCGTCGCGATGCGAATCGCCCGCGACAGTCAAAAGAATCGCTTCGGTGGAGCGCCGCAGCGGTCGAGCCGAGAAGGCGAGCCGCGAAGGTCAGATCGCGGATAATCTCGCCGAAGTCACCGAGGCGAGGAGGTCCGCGATCTGGGAGGCCGGAGCGTTCCAGCCGCGAAGCGGCGCGCGCGAGGCCGACGTGTCACGCGCCCGGCCGGCTCGATGCATCGCCGCGCTTACTTCCTTCTCGCGATGACGTCGATCTCGACCAGCGCTCCTGCCGGAAGCTCGGCGACCGCTACCGTCGAGCGGGCCGGTCGATGCTCGCCGAACCGCGTTGCGTAAACGGCGTTCATGGGCGCGAAATCCACCATCCTCGTGAGGAAGACCGTCGTCTTGACGACGTCCCGGAAATCGAGCCCCGCTTCCGTCAGCACCGCCGCGAGGTTGTCGAACACCCGGTCCGCCTCCGCCTCGATCCCCCCTTCCACGATCTTCATCGTTCCCGGATCGAGGCCGATCTGTCCCGCGGTGAACAGGAAGCCGTGCGATTCGATCCCCTGAGAATAAGGCCCGATCGCCTTCGGGGCCTTGTCCGTCGAAATCCGGTTCATTCGCCCTCTCCTTTTCCTTTTATCTCCGCCACGTACGGGAGGTTTCGATACTCCTCCGCAACGTCCAGACCGTATCCCACCACGAATCGGTCTTCGACCTCGAAACCCACGTAGTCGACCGGAGGCCCGTTCCGGGCTCCCGGCTTCCGGAGGAAAGCGCAGACGCGGAGCGACGCCGGACGCCGGTCCCGAAGCATCGCGAGGATCCGCGCGAGCGTTCTCCCCGTATCGACCACGTCCTCGACCACGACGACGTGGCGGCCCGCGACGTCCGTCGAAAGGTCGCGGACGACCCGCACGTCGCCGGAGGAGCGAGTTTCGTTTCCGTAGGAGGAAGCCTGAAGGAAGTCGATCGTGACCGGGGAACGCATCTGGCGCGCCAGGTCGCAGAGGAAGAAGACCGAGCCCTTCAGGATCCCGACGAGGAGGACCGGGCTTCCGGCGAGGTCGGCGTCGATCTCGGCGGCCAGCCGCGAAACGCCCGACGCGATCTGTCTTTCGTCGAGGACGGTGTCCGAAAGCTTGCGCGCCAGGGTGCCTCCTGACTTAGAATTGTGGAGGATCCCCGAAAAATGCTCGTCGCCGAAATCGAGGACCTTCACGAAGCCTACATCCGGCTGACGGAGAAGTTCAAGGCGCTCTGGACGTTCCATCAGTTTCTCAAAGGCGTTCACCAGACCTTCCTCGGCGACGTTCCTCCCTACGACCTGGATTTCAACGGCGTCTACGACAGGCTGCGCGACGTCAGCTCCGCGATCAACTCGCCGGGGGCGCCGGACCTGGTTCGCGACCGGATCGACCGAATCGAAACCGAGATGTCGCTCGCGACCCGCACCCTGCGACTCGCCGATCGCTCGCTCGTGCCTTCCCTGCTGCGCCGCTTCTTCGAGAAGGTCAAGCCGCAGGACCCGAAGATCGTCTACCACCTGCTGCGGTTCTATTTCTCCCAGCCCGAGCTCGACGACGACACCGCCGACAAGCTCGATTTCCTGGTCACGATCGCGGCCGCCCGGCCGGAAAGCGGCGGAACGCAGCCCCGGGAACGCGAAGATGCGGAGCGGCTGTTCGACGCCATCGTCGCCGGGTGCTCCTGGCCTTCCGTCGATCCCGACGAGGCGGCCGCGCTCGTCTCCGCGATGGACGAGCTCGCCGACGACGTCGCGCGGTGCCGCTCCTTCGAGGACCTCGTCCGCGAGCGGCGCGTGGAGAACATCCGGACGATCAAGCGCCGCCTCGGCTTCGCGCTCGCGAACCCGCGCGTGCTCGCGTCGGTCGGGCTCGCCAACGTGCGCACGCGGGCCGTGTTCCACCAGTTCTTCGAGGAGGAGCGGCACCGGATCCAGGAAGCGTCGGAACGCATCGACGACCTCGAGCGCGAGATCTCCCACGCGGGCCCCTTGCCTCCGGAATTCGAGCGGTTCCGGGAATCCCGCCGTCAGTTCGAACTCCTCGAGGAACAGGCGAACGTCCGCGCCGGCGACCTCCTCGCGCTCAAGCACCGGATCTCCGACGTCCTCGAGAGGTTCGACCTCCGGCGCATCGACACCGAGGAGATCGACGACGCGCTCGAGATCGACGACGCCCCGCCGTCCGCCCCCTCCGAAGAATCGGCGGGCGCCCTTCGCCAGGCGGTCGACAAGGTCCTCGCCGCCGTCGAGATGGGCAGCGCGGGCCACGGGGAGATCGGCAACCTCGGGCTCGAGAGCTGGGAGGTCCGGGCGGCCAAGCGCGCGATCGCCGACCACGGGCGCGCGATCTCCGAGCGGGACGGGCTGATCCTCGAGGCGGCCGCTCTCCGGGTCCGAGCCGAGGAGGACGCCGGACAATGGACACGCGCGAAGAAGATGGGTCGTCCTCTGCCGCCCCACCGGACCCGCGCCGAGGAAACGCTCCGCCTCGCCGCGGAAACCGACCGCCGCCTGGCCGTTCTCATCCAGGAGGCGGGCGAGGAGTCTCTGCCGGAAGAGCTCAAGGCGCTCGTCCGTTCGCGATTCCGCCTCCTCAGCGCGTATTCCGGGCTCTGGCTCCTGCACGACGCCGAATTTCCCTGATGCCGTTCGGCTGACGGGCGCGCCGGCGGCAGAGCGGCAGTCTCGAGTCCGGGATCGAGAGTCGCGAATCGAAGGCCGGACATTCGACGACCGACGGGCGGAATCGCGTCTCTTCCAAACTGCTATAGTCGCCCGAAACCACCGATGAAACGGATCGTCACGGTCTCTTCCGGTAAGGGAGGCGTCGGAAAGACGACGTTTGCCGTGAACTTCGCCCTCTCGCTCGCGACCGCGGCGCCGACGATCCTCGTCGACCTCGACACGGGGACTTCCTCGGTTCGCAACGGCATCGACGCGCCCGTGGGCCGCGACCTGTACCATTTCTTCCGGAAGGACGCGCCGCTGACCGATTGCGTGACGACGCTCCCCCCGTCGCTCGATCCTTCCGGCCGCTACCGCAATTTCGGGTTCGTCGCGGGGCCGCGGCACATGATCGAAGACATCACGAACTTCGGCGAAGCGGCCCGGACCAAGCTGATCGACGCGATCAACCGGCTACCCGCGACCTACGTGGTCCTCGACCTCAAGGCGGGTCTCGACGCGAACGTGATCGATTTCCTCCCCTATTCGAACTCGGGGATCCTCCTCTTCACGCCGCAGCTGCCCGCGGCGACCCTCGCCGCGTCGGACATCGTCAAGGCGATCCTCTTCCGGAAGCTGCGGATCCTCTTCGCGCCGGGGTCCCCGGTCTACCGCCGCGCCGCGCTCTCGCCACACGACCCGCGCATGATCAACGAGCTCCTCGACGTCGTCGAGGACGTGTACGACGATTCGATCCCGAACATCGACGTTTTTCTCGAGGACCTCGGGGCGAGCCTCGGCGACCATCCGCTTCTCGACCTCCTCCGCGAGAGCATCGAGGACTTTCGCGTCTACTACGTCCTGAACATGTTCAACGGCGTGCGGGAGTCGTACGAAACCGCGATCGAGCCTTTCGTCTCGAATCTCGTCGAAAACGTCTCGGGCCGCCTCCAGATCACCAACCTCGGGTGGATCGTCAAGAACGAGCGGGTCCACGAGGCGAACCGCCGGCGGTGCCCGGTGCTCCTCGCCCCGGATCCGGAGCCGGCTCCGCCCCCCGTTCCGACCCCGGCCGAGCGGGAGCTCCAGGCGCTCGAGCGCGCGTTCCTCCGCGCGGAGCCGGAGGCCCGCGTCGCTCCCTCTTCGGGAGCCCGTTTCCGCCCGGCCGATCCGGCGCGAGCGCTCGACCGGCAGCTGGAGGCGCTCCGCGCGATGTACGCCGACCTCCGCGAGACGGGAGTTCGCGAGAACTTCTCCTACATCACCCACCGCGCGCTCCATCTGATGGAGAGCGTTCGGACCTCGGAATTCGGGGAGACGCGGATCTGCAGCCGCGCGGAAATCCTGGCACATCTCTTGCCCCGAAACGAAGCGACCGGATGACGCGGGGAGGGAGACTTTTGACTTTCGGCAGCCCTCGCTGATACAAAAGTCCCTTCCGGAATTCCGGATCTCGGGAGGAACATGAGCACGGTCGAAGCCGTCAACGCGAAGAAGATCACGGCGAGAAAGATCCACCGCGGCCTCTCGGGTGAGGAGCTGCGCGATATGGCGCGCCGCGAGGAGCGCACCTCCTCGTACGGCTCGCCCGTCTACGCCACCCGTGTGAAGAACCGGTCCGCGAAGGACACCTACGTGGTCGAAAACGGCGTCGTTCTGGGCCGTCACCAGAAGGGGATGGACCCGGACCGCGCCGCCGACCTGGTCCGGAAGCTCCAGGAATCTCTCGCCGACCGGGAGCTGATCCAGGTCGACCGGCGCATGGGGATGGCCCCCGAGGCGTCGCTCCACTGCCGCCTGTTCGTTCCGGTCGAATTCGCCCGGATCGCCGCCATGTGGCACAACATGCTCTTTCCGATCGACCCTTCCGGGACGCCGGACTTCGTCTCGGTGTACGTCCCGGACTGGCCCGAAAGGGTGATCTTTCTCGATCCGAACGAGGGGTACACGTACATCGGCGGCACCGATTACCCCGGCGAAGCGAAGAAATCGATGCTCCGCCAGGCGATGTACTGGATCAAGAAGCGGGGCGGGCTCGGCCTGCACGCGGGATCGAAAATCCTCCGGGTGACCGGACGCGACGGGAAGCTCCACGACGTCGGCTTCCTCCTCTTCGGCCTCTCCGGAACCGGGAAGACGACCCTGACCCTCCACGACCACGGCCTCGAGGCCCCGGAGCGCGTCGTCATCAAGCAGGACGACGTCGTGCTGCTGGCGGCCGACGGCCGCGCGTTCGGGACCGAAGACGGCTTCTACATCAAGACCGAGGGCCTCGAGCCGTCGCAGCGGGTCCTCTGGGACGCGGCGACCTCGCCGACCGCCTGCTTCGAGAACGTCAGCGTGCGGGACGACGGATCGATCGACTTCTGCGACACGACGCTCACGTCCAACGGGCGCGGCGTGGTGCTGCGCCGGTTCATCCACGGCACGGACGACGGCATCGACCTCCCGAAAGCGAACAAGATCGTGTTCATCACCCGGCGCAACGACGTCGTGCCCGTCGTCGCCCGCCTGACCCCGGAGCAGGGAGCCGCCTTCTTCATGCTCGGCGAGTCGATCGAAACGTCCGCGGGCGACCCGACGCGCGCGGGCCAGGCCAAGCGGGAGGTCGGAACGAATCCGTTCATCGTCGGCCCGGAGGAAGAAGAGGGCAACCGGATCCTGCGGTTCCTCCACGACCACTCCGACATGCAGGCGTACCTGCTCAACACCGGCGCCGTCGGCGCCCGCGACGGGTCGGCCGGGGAAAAGATCACGATCCGCGCGTCGAGCGAGATCATGAAGCAGATCGCCCGGGAGGGGATCGCCTGGGAGCTCGATCCCGACTGGGGCTACGAGGTCCCGACGTCCGTCCCGGGGGTCGATCTGTCGAAATACGACCCGCGCGCGCATTATTCGCCGGACGAATACGCGGCCCGGATCGCGAAGCTCCGAAGCGAGCGCGAACAGTGGCTCGCGCAGTTCCCGGGCCTCGACCCTTCGATCCCCGCATCGATCGAAGGCCGCCGCTGACGCGCGGCGCGGCGACGGGCGTGGCGAAGACGGCGGAAAACGACGCCCGGGCGTTCCGGGAGGGGCTCGAGGACATCGTCGCGGCCGAGTCGTCGATCTGCTACATCGACGGCGTCCGGGGCGTGCTCTCCTACCGCGGTTACGACATCCACGACCTCGCCGACAACGCCTCGTTCGAAGAGACCTGCTTCCTCCTCTGGGAGGGTCGGCTGCCCGCCGCTCCGGAGCTGGCGGCCTTCCGGGCGTCGCTCGGCGCCGAGCGCGCCGTCCCCGAGGAAATCCTTTCTCTGCTCCGCGGATTCGTGGAGCGCCGGATGATCCCCATGGACGCGCTCCGGACCGCCGTGTCGGCGCTCTCGGAAACGGACCCGGACGTCGCGTCCAACGAGCCCGACGCGAACCGGCGCAAGGCCGTCCGCCTCACCGGACGCATCGCCACCATCGTCGCCGCGATCCGGCGATTCCGGGAGGGGAAAGAGCCCGTCCCGCCCGACCCGGCCCGGGGCCATGCGGAGGATTTCCTCCGGATGCTGAACGGCGCGCCGCCCTCCCCCGCGATGGTTCGCGCCTTCGACATGGCGCTCGTGCTCCATGCCGACCACGAGCTGAACGCCTCGACGTTCGCCGCCCGGGTGACGGCGGCGACCCTCTCGGACATGCATTCGGCGGTCGTCTCGGCGATCGGCACCCTCAAGGGCCCTCTCCACGGGGGCGCCAACGAGGAGGTGATCCGGCTGCTGATCGAGATCGGCGATCTTTCGCGCGTCGACGAAGTGATCCGCGGCCGCCTCGCCGCGAAGAAGAAGATCATGGGTTTCGGCCACCGCGTCTACACGACGGAAGATCCGCGGGCGACCCATCTTCGCCGCATGTCCCGGGACCTCGCCGAGTCGACGGGCGACGACCGCTGGTACGCCCTGTCGGCCCGGATCGAGGAGCTCGTGCGGGAAGAGAAGGGGCTCAACTGCAACGTCGATTTCTATTCCGCATCGACGTACTACATGCTCGGCATCCCGCCGGACCTCTACACGCCGATCTTCGCTCTCTCCCGGTGCTCCGGCTGGACCGCCCACGTCATGGAACAGCATCGGAACAACCGGCTCATCCGGCCGCGCGCCGAGTATCTCGGGCCGACCTACCGGCAGTCCTGGGTCCCTCTCGCCCGGCGCTGAGCGCTACTCTCCGAGGTAGGCCTCTTTCACCCTCGGGTCGGTCGCGATCTCCTCCGACGGTCCCGAGAGCGTCACGCTTCCCGTCTCGAGAACGTACGCGCGGTGGCTGTGCTTGAGCGCCGCGTTGGCGTTCTGCTCGACGAGAAGGACCGACGCGCCTTCCCGGTTGATGTTCTCGATCGATTCGAAAATCGTGTGCACGAGGAGCGGCGCGAGACCGAGCGAGGGCTCGTCGAGCAGGAGCACCTCCGGACGCGACATCAGGGCCCGGCCAATCGCGAGCATCTGCTGTTCTCCCCCGGAGAGGGTCCCGGCGCGCTGGCGGACGCGCTCCTTGAGCCGGGGAAAGATCGCGAAGACCCGGTCGAGATCCCCGTCCACCCCGTCGTCCTTCCGCGAATAGGCCCCGAGCTCCAGGTTCTCCCGGACGGTGAGATTCGCGAAGACCGCCCGCCCTTCCGGCACGAGCGTCATCCGTTCCCGCACGATCCGGAAGGTCGGCTTCCCGCCGAGCGGCTCCCCCCGGTAGAGGACGGCCCCCGCGGCCGCCGGCACGAGACCCATGATCGCGCGGAGCGTGGTCGACTTCCCCGCGCCGTTGGCGCCGATCAGCGTGACGATCTCGCCGCGGTCGAGCGTCAGCGATATCCCGCGCAGCGCCTTCACGGCGCCGTAGTTCACTTCGAGATCACGGACCTCGAGGACGGTCTTTTCCCCCGGCGTCGAGAGCCCCGGCATCAGGCGCCCCCCAGATACGCCTCGATCGTCCGGGGGTCCTTCTGGACCTCGGCGGGCGTTCCCACGCAGATCGTCTGGCCGTAGTCGACGACGTGCACCTTCTCGCAGACGCCCATCACGACCTTCATGTTGTGCTCGACGAGGAGGATCGCCATCTTGAACTCGTCGCGGATCCACCGGATGAGGGTCATCAGGTCCCGCGCCTCATGCGGGTTCATCCCCGCGGCGGGTTCGTCCAGGCAGAGCAGCTTCGGCCGCGTCGCCATCGCCCGGGCGATCTCGAGACGCCGCTGGCTCCCGTATGGCAGGTTCCGAGCGTCCTCTCCGGCGAAGCCGTCCAGCTTGAAGATCCGGAGGAGATCGATCGCCTCGCGCTCGATCCGGGCCTCCTCGCTCCGATGCACCGGGCCTCGCGTCACGGCCGACAGAATCGTGGCGCGCTGGCGGCTCGCGAACGCGACCTTGACGTTGTCGAGCACCGAGAGATCGGCGAACAGCCGGATGTTCTGGAACGTCCGCGCGATCCCGTACTCGGTGATCCGGAACGGCTTCATTCCCTGGATCGTTCGTCCGTCGAACCGGATCTCGCCGGCGGTCGGGCGGTACACGCCCGTGATCATGTTGAAGATCGTCGTCTTCCCCGCGCCGTTGGGCCCGATCAGCCCGTACAGCGCGCGCGACTCGATCACGAGGTCGAGCTCCTTGACGGCGGTCAGGCCGCCGAAGCGCATCGTGACGCGGCGAAGATCGAGAAGCGGCACGTCAGGCCTCGATCGACGGCGCGGAGGGCTGGCGCGCCTCCCGTCGCTTGCGGCCGAAGAGCTCCCGGTGGCCCATGAGGCCCTGGGGCCGGAAGATCATGATGAGGATCAGCAGCATGGAAAACGTCACCATTCGGTACTGCTCGAACGTCCGGAGACCTTCGGTCAGCACGATGTAGAGCACCGCGCCGACGACGGAGCCCGTGATGGAGCCCATCCCGCCCAGGACGATCATGATGATGATCTCGATCGACTTCAGGAAGGTGAACGAGTTCGTGTGGATGTACATCAGGTAGTGCGCGAACAGCCCTCCCGCGACTCCGGCCATGGCCGACGAGATCACGAACGAGATGACCTTCGACCGCGTCGTGTGGACCCCCATGGCCTCGGCCGCGATCTCGTCCTCGCGGACGGCCAGCAGCGTCCGCCCGAAGGAAGAGCCCACGATCCGCGACACGACGACGATCGACGCGATCGCGAAGAAATACACCCATCCGAAGTTCGAGTATTTCGGGATCCCGCCGAACCCGCGCGCGCCGCCGACCGCGTCGATGTTCAGGATGAAGACCCGGATGATCTCTCCGAAACCGAGCGTCACGATCGCCAGGTAGTCCCCGCGCAGGCGGAGGGACGGGACGCCCACGAGGAATCCGGCGATCGCCGCCGCGCCCGCCCCCGCGGCGAGGACCAGGAGAAGGACGGCGCCGCGCCGCGGCCCCTCGGGGACGAATGCCATCGCGTGCTCGAGCCTCTCGCCGAAGGTCACCGACAGGAAGGCCGAGGTGTACGCCCCGATCGCCATGAAGCCGGCGTGTCCGATCGAGAACTGTCCCGTGAAGCCGTTGATGAGATTCAGCGAGACGGCGAGGATGATGTTGATCCCGGCCAGGGTGATCACCTGGAGGACGTAGGGCGAGATCATCACGCCGGGAATGAGGCTCCCCGAAAGGAGTCCGTCGGCGGCCCAGAGCGCGGCGGCGACCGCCGCAAAGACCGCGATCCTCCGGATCACACCTTTTCCTTCTCGACCCGGCCGAGGATGCCCTGCGGCCGGAAGAGGAGGATGCCGATCAGGATCGCGAACGCGATCGCGTCGCGGTAAGTCGGCGAGAGATACCCGACGGTGAACACCTCCGCGATCCCGATGATCAGGCCGCCGATCAGCGCGCCCGGGACGTTCCCGATCCCGCCGAGGACCGCCGCGACGAAGGCCTTGAGCCCCGACATGATTCCCATGAGCGGATCGATCTTCGGAATCGCCATCGCGACGAGGACTCCCGCCGCGGCCGCGAAGGCGGAGCCCAGAGCGAACGTGATCCCGATGATCTTGTCCGTCGAGATCCCCATCAGCTTCGACGCGTCGAGGTTGAAGGAGACGGCGCGCATCGCCTTCCCGGTCTGCGTCCGCTGGATGAACGCGAGGAGGAGCACCGTGAGGACGATCGAGACGACGAAGACGGTGAGCTGCTCGGAGGTGACGTGCACGCCCGCAACGTTGAACTCGCGATGCGGGGCGTTCGACGGGAAGAACTTCGGGTCCGCCCCGAAGAGGAGCTGGCCGCCGTTCTCGAGGAGGAGCGACACCCCGATGGCCGTGATCAGGGAGGTCATCTTCGCGGCGCGGCGAACCGGGCGGTAGGCGAACCGCTCGATGATGATCCCGAGGACCGCGCAGACGAGCATCGAGAAGAACATGATCGCGATCGCGCGCGGATAGGACGGCTCCTGCGCCCGGAACCGCGTCGAGGCGTAGTAGCCGACGTAGGCGCCCACCATGTAGACGTCCCCGTGGGCGAAGTTGATCAGGCGCAGGATCCCGTACACCATCGTGTACCCCAGCGCGATCAACGCGTAGATCGAGCCGAGGGACAGCCCGTTGACGAGCTGCTGGAGAAAGGTGCTCACGCGCCCGGTTCGATGCGTTCCTGGAAGACGAACTTCCCGTCCTGGACCTTCAGCATGACGACCGGCTTCACGGCGTTGCGGTCCTTGTCGATCGTGATCGAGCCGGTCACGCCCGCGTAACCCTTCGTCTCCGCGAGCGCGGTGCGGACCCTGGCGCCGTCGCTCGAGTTCGCCCGCGTCATCGCGTCCGCGAGGATCCGGGCGGCGTCGTAGCCGAGAGCGGCGAGCGCGTCGGGAGTCGCGCCGAACCTCGCCTTGTAGTCGGTGACGAACTTCTGGACCGCCGGGGAGGGGTCGTCGACCGAGTAGTGGTTGGAGAAATAGCTGCCGTTCAGGGCCTTCCCGCCGATCTCCCACAGACGCGGCGAATCCCACCCGTCGCCGCCGAGGAGCGGCGCGGAGATGCCGAGATCGCGCGACTGGCGGGCGATCGTCCCGACCTCCGTGTAGTACCCGGGGACGTAGATGACCTCCGGGTTGGCGGACTTCAGCTGGGTCAGCTGTGCCCGGAAGTCGGAGTCCCCTTCCGAGTAGGACTGCTCGGCGACGATCTCTCCGCCGAACTCCTTGAACTTCTGGGCGAACACGAGGCGCAGCCCCACGGAATAGTCGTTCCGGACGTCGTAGAGGAGCGCCGCCTTCTTCATCTTCAGCGACTTCGCCGCGAACTTCGCGTCGGCTTCCCCCTGCTGCACGTCGGTGAAGCAGACGCGGAAGATGTAGTCGCCGACCTGCGTCACCTTCGGGTTCGTCGAGGAGGGAGTCACCATCGGCACCCGGGCGCCCTGACAGATCGGTGCGGCCGCGAGGGATCGGGACGAGGCGACCTCGCCGAGAACCGCCTGGACGGCGTTCTGGTTGATGAGCTTCGTGACCGCCGTCGCCGCCTCCTCGGGCTTGGACTGGTCGTCCTCGACGATCAGCTTGACGGGCTTTCCGAGGAGCCCGCCGGCCTTGTTGATCTCGTCGAACGCCATCTGGCTTCCGTTCTTCGTCGACTGCCCGAAGGTCGCCGTATTCCCGGTGAGAGAGCCATATTCGCCGATGACGATCTCCTTCGACGACCGACCCGGCGCGCAGGCCGCGGCCGCGGCAGCGAGCGCCAGCGCGAGCATGCCCGTTCTTCGCATCTTCATCCCTCCGATCCTCCTGCGTTTGCTATCGCGAAACGCGGTATTATTTCTTCGCTCACTCGAAAAGTCAAAGCACTAGAATCAGTTCGGATGGAGTATCGACGATTTCCGATCGTCCGTCCGCGCAGTGCCCATCCGATCTCGCGCGACGCGATCGATCCCGACGCCCTGAAAGTCCTCTACCGTCTGAAGAGCACGGGATACCGCGCCTGTCTGGTCGGAGGGAGCGTGCGCGACCTGCTCATGGGCCGCACGCCGAAGGACTTCGACATCGGGACCGACGCGCGGCCCGAGGAAGTCCGAACGATCTTCCGGAACTGCCGCCTGATCGGCCGGCGCTTCCGGCTCGCGCACATCCTCTTCCGCGGCGGGAAGGTGATCGAGGTCGCCACCTTCCGCGGGAGACCCGAAGCGCCCGGAGAGGAGGGCGCCGACCTCCTCGTGACCTCCGACAACACGTGGGGATCTCCGGAGGAGGACGCGCGCCGCCGCGACTTCACGATCAACGGGCTCTTCTACGACATCGCCGACTTCTCCGTCATCGACTGGGTCGGCGGTCTCGACGATCTCGAGGCGGGCCTCGTTCGCGCGATCGGCGATCCGGACGTGCGCTTCCGCGAGGATCCCGTCCGCATGCTCCGCGCGGTCGAATTCGCGACGCGCCTCTCCTTCGCGATCACTCCCCGCGACTACGAGGCGATCCTCTCGCACCGGAAGGACCTCGCCCGATCCGCGACGCCCCGGGTGACCGAGGAGCTCGCCGCGATGCTGCGCGGGGGCCAGGCGCTCCCGACGTTCCTGCTGCTCCGCGAAATGGGACTTCTCGACGTCCTCCTCCCGGAGCTCTCCGAAGAGCTCCGGCGGCTCGACCCGGAGCATTCCGGGGGCGCCGGCCATTTCTTCTGGACCCTTCTGGAAGTGCTGGACGCCGAGCGGCGCCGAGGCCGCTGGTTCGACGAGGCGGTCTATTTCGCGCTGCTCGCGCTGCCGCTGCTGCGAGCCGAGCTCGCGCGGGTCCGGCCGGGCGGCCGGGCCGAGCCCTCGCTCCTCGTCGCGAAGACGAACGCGGTCGTCGATCCGCTCGCGCTCGCCCTTTCGGCGCCCAACGCGCTCGTGCACCGGATCAAGTCGATTCTCGCCGCCCAGGGACGGGTCGCCGACCCCCCGGAGATGAAGGCATCGACGCGCCGGTTCCTCGCGCATCCGGATTTCGGCGCCGCGATCGACCTCGCGGAACTTCGCGCGACGGCGAGCGGCCGCGGAAGCGAGACGGTACGGGAGTGGCGGCGACTCGCCGAGCGAGGGGCCGCGCCGGAGCCTCCCGGGGAGCCCGGGCCGCCGCCCGCCGCCCGGCGGAGACGCCGCCGCCGGGGCGGACGCGGGCGAGGCGGGAACGTCCCGGCCTGAAATTCGTTGCTTCCCCCCGGTCGATCGTCTATAAGGCAGGAGCTTCTTTCGGAGGAGAGGGAATGTTCGTAGCGAAAAAAGTCTTCCTCACCAAGGGCGTCGGACGCCACCGCGAGAAGCTCACCTCGTTCGAGATGGCGCTCCGCGACGCGTCGATCGCCGACCAGAATCTCGTTCGCGTCTCCTCGATCTTTCCCCCGCATTGCCGGATCATCTCCCGCAAGGAAGGGGCGAAGAAGCTCGAGTCGGGCGCGGTCACGTTCGTCGTCATGAGCGAGAACGCCACGAACGAGCCTCATCGGCTGATCGCGGCGTCGGTCGGCGTCGCGATCCCGAAGAACTCCGCGACCTACGGATACCTCTCGGAGCACCACTCCTACGGCCAGACCGAAAAGGTCGCCGGAGACTATGCCGAGGACCTCGCCGCCGGCATGCTCGCGACGACGCTCGGGGTCGAGCTGGACTACGACAAGTCGTACGACGAGCGGAAGGAACAGTGGCGGATCTCGGGCCAGATCGTCCGCACGATGAACATCTCGCAGACGGCGGTCGGCGACAAGAAGGGCCACTGGACGACGGTGATCGCGGCCTGCATCCTGCTCCCTCCCGACGCGTAGGCGCCCGGGCGATGCCCTTTCTCCCCCAGAATTTCCTCGGGATCCCGGAAGAGGAAAACCCCCGGGCGGCGTCCCGGGTCCTCGTCCTGCCCGTCCCCTACGAACGGACGGTCTCGTACGGAACGGGCACGCGCAACGGCCCGGCGGCGATCCTCGAGGCCTCGCGCTTCGTCGAGCTGTACGACGACGAGCTCGACGAGGAGCCCTGCCGCGCCGGCATCCACACGCTGCCTTCCTGGCATCCGGAGAACCCGGAGCCGGACGCGATGGTCGAGGAGCTCGAATCGCTGGCCTCGGGGCTCATCGCGGGAGGACAGTTCCTCTTCACCCTCGGGGGCGAGCATTCGATCTCGCCCCCGGTGATCCGCGCCCACGCCGCGCGCCACCCCGGCCTCTCGATCCTCCACTTCGACGCCCACGGCGACCTGCGCGACGAATACGAGGGAAGCCGGAACTCCCATGCCTGCGCCGCGCGGCGGTTCGTCGACGCCGGTCCGACCGTCCACGTCGGCATCCGGTCGATCTCCCGCGACGAGGTCGAGTTCGCCCGCGAGCGGAATCTCCTGATCGTGTCCAACCGCGAGATGCACGCGGGCTGGGACTGGATGGATCGGGCGCTCCGGAGGCTGACGGCTCCTGTCTACGTGACGTTCGACATCGATTTTCTCGACGGCTCGCTCGTCCCCGGCACGGGCACTCCGGAGCCGGGCGGCGGCACCTACGGCCAGGCCCTCGAGATTCTCCGCCGCGTCGCCGCGGAGCGTCCGATCGTCGGGGCGGATCTCGTCGAGCACGCCCCGATCCCCGGAAACCGCGCCCCCGACTTCCTCGCGGCGAAGCTCTCGTACAAGATGATCGGGTACGCGCTGAATCCCGTCGCCGCCGCAAATCCCATCCTCTCCCCCGGCCGGCGCTCCCGCTGACGGCGCGGCCCGACGCGTTCTGATAGCATCTGCCGGTTTGTCGAAAGGAGGGCCTCGTGGCCTCTTTTCCGGGCGTGGACTATCTCGATTTCGACGCGCTCCTGACCGAGGAACAGCGTCTCGTGCGGCAGACGGTCCGCGACTTCGTGGACGAGCGCGTGATGCCGATCATCGAGGATTGCGCCTACGAGGGGCGGTTCCCGAAGGAGCTCATCCCGGAGCTCGCGGCGCTCCAGCTCTTCGGCTCGAGCATCCACGAGTACGGCCTCCCGGGCCTCGACGCGGTGGCCTACGGCCTCACGATGCAGGAGCTCGAGCGCGGCGACTCCGGCCTGCGGTCGTTCGTCTCCGTTCAGTCGGCGCTCGTGATGTACCCGATCTACGCCTACGGCTCGAAGGAGCAGAAGGACCGCTGGATCCCGAAGCTCGCCGCCGGGGAGGCCATCGGCTGTTTCGGCCTGACCGAGCCCGACTTCGGGTCGAATCCGGCGGGGATGCGCACGACGGCAAAGAGCGACGGAGACTCCTGCGTCCTCAACGGCGCGAAGGCCTGGATCACCAACGGTTCGATCGCCGACGTCGCGGTCGTCTGGGCGCGCCTCGACGGCGGCAAGATCCGGGGATTCCTCGTCGAGCGGGGAACGAAGGGCTTCTCGACGTCCGAGCACCGCGGCAAGATGTCGCTCCGCGCCTCGGTGACGTCGCAGCTCGCGTTCGAGGATTGCCGGATTCCGAAGGAAAACGTCCTTCCCGGCGTCGAGGGGCTGAAAGGGCCGCTCGGCTGCCTCACGCAGGCGCGATACGGAATCGCCTGGGGAGGTCTCGGCTCGGCGATGGCCACCTACACGGCCGCGCTCGACTACGCGAAGTCGCGCAGGCAGTTCCGGGACCGGCCGATCGCCGCTCACCAGCTCGTCCAGGAGCGGCTCGCGTGGATGATCACCGAGATCACCAAGGGCCAGCTCCTCGCCTGGAAGCTCGCCAGGATGAAAGACGACGGGACGATGAAGCCCGAGCACGTCTCGATGGCGAAACGGAACAACATCTGGGTGGCGCGGGAGTGCGCCAAGCTCGCGCGCGAGACGCTCGGCGCCAACGGCGTCGTCAACGAGTATCCCGTCTTCCGCCATCTCGCCAACATCGAATCGGTCTACACCTACGAGGGCACGCACGACATCCATACCCTCGTGATCGGCGAGGCGGTGACCGGCATTCCCGCGTACAACCCGCCGATGGAGTGAGACTTCCGGTAAAATGACCGGAGTTTCGGCGGGATTCCGGGCCGAACGGGCGGAGCCGGTCCCCGGAGAAGGCGAGTTCCGATTGAGCCATCGCGTTCGGGCGGGAGCATCTCGGGCGGGGATCGCCTCGCCGCGCCCCGCGGCGCGCGGCGCGCGAGCCTGACGCATGGGCATCACCGGCAATCTCCGCACGATGGCGCTCTCCGAGCTCCTGCAGTGGCTCTCGCTCGGGGCCAAGAACGGCACCCTGCTCGTGGAAGGGCACGGAATCGAGAAGCGCATCTACTTCCAGAACGGCCGGGTCGCCTCCTCCTCCTCTTCCGACCAGCGCGAGTACCTCGGCCACTTCCTCGTGGCCCACGGCTACATCACCGAGGACGAGCTCAAGATGGCGATGGAAGTGCAGGAAGAGTCCTCGATCCTGCTCGGCAAGATCCTCGTGATGATCAACGCGATCTCCGAGGACGACCTCCTGCGGCTGATGCGGAAGAAGGCCGAGGAGTCCATCTACGACATCTTCCTCTGGGAGGAAGGGGACTTCGAATTCCTGGACAACGAGCTCCCCGACCAGAAGATGATTCCGCTCGCGCTCGACGTGACCGGGATCATCCTGGAAGGGCTGCGCCGATACGACGAATCGAAACGGATCCGCGAGACGCTCCCCGACATGAAAGTCGTCCCCCGCATCGTCCGGCCGCTCGCGTTCGACCGTCTGTCCGACCAGGAAAAGCTCGTCGTCCCCTATCTCAACGGCCAGCGCTCGATCGAGGAGATCGCCGTGCAGACCCACAACTCCGAGTTCGTCGTCGCGAAGATGGTCTACGGCGGCGTCCGGGACGGCACAATGGCGGTGCACCAGCGGTCGATCGGCGTCGACGCGCCGATCGCTCCCCGCGATCGGTCCCGAGAGACGGAACAGCTCCTGCGCCGCGGCCGGGAGATCCTCGAGAGCGACCCCGAAGGGGCATGGAAGCTCTTCCGGACGGCCTCCGAGATCGACCCGGCCGACCCGCGGCCGCGCGACTCGATGCGCCTCGCCGAGGAGCGGCTCCGTTCCCGACTCGCCGTCGATGGCGTCGAGCTGCATCGCGTGCCGGTGCTGAAGGTCCCCCTCGACCGGCTGACGAGCTTCAACTTCACGCCGAACGAGGGATTCGTGCTCTCGCGCATCAACGGCAGCTGGGACGTCAAATCGATCGTCAAGATCTCGCCGATCCGCGAGGCCGAGGTTCTCCTCGTGTTCCGGCGCCTCCTCCGCGACGACGTGATCGAGTGGAAGCGGATCGAGCCGGCGGCCGCGATACCGCCGGATTTCCGCTGATCGAAAACCGCAGCGGCCATCCGGCGGCCTCGCCGGCGTAGTCGACGCCGATCCGGGGGGAAACCTCCACGAGGCGGCGCGCGACCGGATCCGGCCGGATCTCCCAGCCGGCGCCCCCCGCGAGGTCGCGGCCGGAATCGGAGCGGACGATTCCGAGAGCGCGGCAGAATTTCGCCGGCCCGGACAGCGCCTCCCCCGCGCCCGGATGCTCCGCCCCGCGGATCAGCACCGCCTGCGGGACGCCCTCCTCCCGGGTGACGACGTTGGCGCAGTAATGCATTCCGTACACCGCGAACACGTAGAGAAGCCCGCCGGGCCCGTACATCGGCTCGACGCGCGCGGTTCGCCGCCCCCCGAAGGAATGCGCGGCGGCGTCCTCCGCTCCGAGGTACGCCTCGACTTCGACGATCCGCGCGCCGTACGGTCGCCCGCGCCACGTCCGCACGAACCAGGCGCCCAGGAGCCGGCGCGCCACGACTTCCGTCGGCGCGAGGAAGAACCCGCGCGTCGCGCGGCGAAGCGAGAGGGCCTCGGTCGGCAGCCGGAGGTCGGCCCGGGGACGGAGAGGGTGCGCGGCGAAGCCGGGCAACTCAGCCCCGCGCGGGGATCGCGATCTCGGCGCTCAGCCGCTTCTCCGGCGGCGGCGACGCGCCCCGGCGGACGACGAGGAGCGTCCGGTCGTCCTGCGCGACCGCTCCCCGCGTGAACGCCGAGACGTGCTGAAGGATCGCGTTGACGATCTCCTCCGCCGTCCCCTCGCGATTCTGGGCGACCGCGCGCTTGAGCCGTTCGATCCCGAATTCCTGATCCCGGTCGTCGACGGCCTCGACGATCCCGTCGGTGTAGAGCACGAGGACGTCGCCGATCTCGAGCGTCACGAACCCGCGGCTGTACGCGGCGTCGCGCGACGGGCCGAGGACCATTCCGGTCTGCCGGAGGAGGACCGACTCGCGCTCGCGGACGACGATCGGCGGATTGTGCCCGGCGTTGACGTAGATGAAGTTCCCGGAAGCTTCGAGCTCTCCGTAGAAGAGCGAGACGAACTTGCTGGTCAGCCGGGATTCGTGGATGATCCGGTTCAGCCGTTCGACGGTCTTGACGATCTTGAAATCCCTCGCGACGCCCATGCGGAGCCCCGTGTAGACGTCCCGCACCTGGAGCGCCGCGGGAAGGCCGTGCCCCGACGCGTCGGCGATCGCGATTCCGAGGATCTGCTCCGAGGTCGGGATCAGGTCGTAGAAGTCGCCTCCCACGATTTCCGCCGGCTGCGACCGCGCCGCGATGTCGAAGGTCCCGAGCCGGGGAAGCCGCCTCGGCAGGATCGAGGCCTGGATCTGGCGAGCCTCCTCGAGGAGGGTCTCCATCTTCTCCTGGCGGATCTTCTGGTCGACGGCGTGCCGGAGGATGCCGAGCGAGACGAGGAGGTCCTCGTCGGCGGCGACCGGGTCGACCGAGAACGAAAGGATGAACTTGTCGTCCCCGACGGCGATCGCCGCGAACCGGTCCGCGCCGATTTTCTCCTCGAACTCGCGGTCCACGCCGGGGGCGCTGAGGTCGAGGACGACGACGCCCTCGTCGATCACCTTCTCGATCGGCGGGTAGTCGAGCGGGACCGTCAGCCCGGACGGCACCGGCTTGACCTGGCCGAAGGTGCGCGTGATCTCGTAGCCGTGGTCGCGGCGTTCGTAGAGCCGGCCTCCGACGACGCCGAGATCGTCCTGGAAATTCTCGATCACCGCGCCGGCCGCCGCGGCGACCGTCGACGCGACGTCCACCGACTTTTCGATGGTCTGGATCGCCTTTTCGACCTTGCGAAAGAGCGACTTCCGCGGGTCCAGCGGCGCGGGAGCGACCAAGCGGAGCTTAGCCGTTCACGAGCAGCGCGCGGAGGATCCGGTCCTCGTAGGCGTGCCCGGTACCGTCGTTGACCCGCCGCCCGTTCAGGACGATCGCGAACACGTAGCTCCGGCCCGAGGCGGCCGTCGCGTATCCGGCGAGCGAGTTGACGTGGTCGAGGCTCCCGGTCTTCGCGTAAACGCGGCCCCGGACCGCGTGGTCGCGGAACCGGTGGCGCAACGTTCCCGCGCCGTCGCCGGAGATCGCGAGCGTGGGGACCCAGTCGTCGGCGAGCGGCGAGACCGCCATCGCCTTCAGGAAACGGACGATGTCGAGGGCCGCCACGCGGTTCTGGGGATTCAGGCCGCTGCCGTCGTGAAGGTCGTACCGGGTCGGATCCAGGCCCAGAGACGTCAGGAACTCCTTCTCGAGACGCACCGCTTCGGGCCACGAACCGCTCTTTCCCTTCTCGGCAGCGACAGTCTTGAAGATCTGCTCCGCGTAGAAGCTCTGGCTCCTCTTGTTGGCGACCGCGATCGACGGAAGAAGGTCGGACGTCGTCGTGGCGACCGTCGCCCACGTGGCGTCGGGGCGAACCGTGCTCAGGCGCACGTCGCCGTCGACGATGATGCCGTCCTCGGCAAGGCGCTCCCTGAGGACGGTCCCGAAGTAGCGCGGCGGGTCGTCGATCGCGATGACCGTCGACCATCCGCCGAACGAAAACGGGACGGTGCCCGCGACCGTGACCACGTTGCTCCCCGCCTGGCGGGCGACCGCGACCCGGGCGCCGCGCCGCGCCGCGACGGTTCGCGCCGAGGAAACCGCCTTCAGGAATTGCGTCGGGGGCTCGAACCGCACCGAGGCGGGGGCGCCGGGCTTCGCGCCGGGGCGCACGGAGACGGAGACGCAGTTGTCGTTGAAGGAGAGGGCGGAGATCGGCGCGTCGTACCAGCGGGCCTCCTGGCCCGAGGGCCAGCCGGGGTTCCGGTATTCGCCGTCGAAGAACGACGCGTTGAGCAGCAGGTCTCCGGACACCCGCGTCACGCCGGCCGCGCGCAGGCCGTCGGCCCAGCGGTCGAAGACGGCGTGGATGTCGTTGTCGTAGAAACGTCCGGAAAGGTTCGGATCTCCCCCGCCGACGACGAGGAGCGATCCCGCGAGCAGGCCGCTCGCGACCGTTCCGCGGCGATACAGCGCGGTCTTGAACTGGTAGCTCTTGCCGAGCTCCGCGAGCGCGGTCGCGGTGGAGAACGTTTTCGAGACGGACGCGATCGTCAGGGGCTCGCCCGCGTTCAGGCCGAAGAGGATCGGCCCATCGGCCGATTCCTCGGCGATCGCGATCGAGACGCCGGCGGGCGGGGCGGGAGCCTTCCCGGAAGCGCGATCGAGAGCGGGGCGCAGGCCCGCGGGGACTTCCGCGCCCGCGATGCCGCAGGACAGAGTCAGCGCAGCGGCGAGCAGAGTGAACGGTTTCTGTTTCATCGGGCGACGGGCCAATCCGGACGAAATCGGATTATACACGATTTTCCCTTCGCCGGAAAGAACGCGCCGGGTCGATGAATTCTTCCCCTGGTCCGCGGCGGTAAAATCGAACGTTGCATTTCGACGAGGCGACCCGCGTTCTGGAAATCTCCGTCCGGGAACTGGTGGAAGACGACGAGGTCTTCCACCGCGTCGGCTTCGAACGAAGCCAGGCCTGGCGGCGGCTCGCGCTCGGGGGAGAGGCCCATCGCCGGACGCAGGCGGCGCGATTCGACCGCTTTCCGGGATACCGCTCGGAAATCTTCGTCTCGGCGGAATTCGAAACCCCGCGCTTCCGCGCCCTCGTGTCCGGGCGGATCGACGGCGCGATCGAGACCGAGGAGGGATCCTGGCTCGTCGAGGAGTACAAGACGTGCGCCTTCACCCCGGACGGCCGCGCGGTATTCCCTCCCGAGCGGGAGCGCCGCGCGCGCCGCCAGCTCTCGGCGTACTGCGTGCTCTGGGAACGGTCGGGCCTCGGCCCGGCCCGGGGCGCGCTCGTTCTGATCGACGGGGCCGCACGGTTCGAGGAGAAGCGAACCGCGGCGTTCCGGCGGCCCGACGGAGAGTCGGAGCTCCTCGCGCTCCTCGAAGCGAAATTCGAGAGGGTCGAGTCGGAGCGGCGGGAACGGGAACGGAAAGCGGTCATCGCCGACGCCCTCCCCTTTCCGTTCGACGCTCCGAGGCCGATCCAGGAAGAGCTGATGGAGGCGATCCGCGGCTCCCTCTCGGCTGGACGCCATCTCCTCGCGCAGGCGCCGACCGGCTCGGGCAAGACGGCGGCCGCCGTGCACGCGGCTCTCGCGGAGGCTCTCCGTCGCGGGCGGCGCCTGGTCTTCCTCACCGCCAAGACGCTCCAGCAGAACCTCGTCGTCGAAACCCTCGCGAGGATGAACCGGAACGCCTTCCGCGTCCTCTGGATGCGGTCGAAGGAAAAGATGTGCGCCAACGACCGGATCCTCTGTCACGAGGAGCACTGCGCTTTCGCGTTCGACTACCCCGCCAAGATGGAACGCTCGGGGATCCTCGGCCGGCTGCTCGAGCGCTACCCGATCCTTTCGCCCGACGCCGTCTCCGCCGAGGCGCGGGCCGACGTCGTCTGCCCGTTCGAGGTCGAGATCGAGCTCGCCTCGCGGACCGACGTCTTCGTCGGCGATTACAACTACGTTTTCGAGCCCGTCACGGCGCTCGCCGCGTTCTCCCGGGACGAGCTCGGGGAGTGCGTCCTCGTGGTGGACGAGGCGCACAACCTCCCCGATCGCGCCCGCCAGATCTGGTCTCCCGAGCTCCGCGAGAAGGAGGTCGCCGCGCTCGAGAACCTCGCGGCCCTCTCGCCGGGCGGAGTCTGGCGGGAGCTGGGGGAAGCGCTCGGCGAGCTGCGCGCGCTCCTCGCCGCGTGGGGCGCGGATCTCCCGGAGGAGGAGACGATCGGCGAGGCGCACTTTCCGATCGACGACTACGACGACTTCCTTGCCCGGTGGGACGCGGCGATGGTCACGTACTTCGAATGGAAACGCGAGGCGTCCGACGAGTCGGAGGAGGATCCCGTCCTCGCCCTGCATTTCTCGGTCGTCCGATTCGGCCTCGTGCTCCGCTTCGCCGCCGGGAAGCACGATTTCGCGCGCGTCGTCGAACGGACCTCGTCCGGATGGCGGGCCGCCCTCGTCTGTCTCGATCCCGCCCGCGCGCTCGCGCCGACGTTGAACGCCGCCGCGTCGGTCGTGCTCCTTTCCGCGACACTCGAGCCGTTCGGGGTGATCCGCCGCCTCACCGGACTGTCCGAAGCGCGGACCGACGCGATCGCGCTTCCCCCTCCTTTCCCGCGGGAAAACCGGCGCGTCATGCTGATCCCGACCGTCCGCACGACCTACGCTTCGCGCGAGCGGAACTACGACAAGATCGCGGGGATCCTCGCGCGGATGGCCGACGCGCATCCCGGCAACGACCTCGCGCTCTTTCCCTCCTACCGGTTCCTGCGGGAGGTGGCCTCCCGGCTGCCGCCGACGCGGGCGCGCGTGATCGAGCAGCGCGAGAAACTGAGCGATCTCGAGAAAAGAGAGATCCTCCGCGCTCTCGAGACGCCCACGCGCGACGGCCTCCTGTTCTTCGCGGTCGCGGGAGGCATGTACGCGGAGGGAGTCGACTACCCCGGGGAGAAGCTCTCGGGCGTCTTCATCGTCTCCCCCGCCCTTCCGCAGGTGTCGTTCGAACGGGAGCTCCTCCGGCGCTACTTCGACGACCAGGAAGAGCCCGGGTTCGAATTCGCGTACATCCATCCCGGGATGACCCGCGTGATCCAGGCCGCCGGCCGGCTGATCCGCTCCGAGACCGACCGCGGCGTCGTCGCTCTCCTCTGCCGCCGGTTCATCGAGGATCCGTACCGCCGGTACCTGCCCCGCGACTGGTACGACGACGACCCGGCGGAGCTCGTCGCGGCCGACCCCGAGGAAAGCGTGAGAGAATTTTTCGCGCGATGAACGGACCCCGCCTGACGGTCGATTCCCTCGCCCGCGACGCCGACGGGCGGCTCCTTCTCGTGCGGCGGGGCCGGCCCCCCTTCGCGGGACGGTGGGCGCTCCCGGGGGGCTTCGTCGAGACGGGCGAGACGACCGAGGCCGCGTGCGTCCGCGAAACGCGGGAGGAGACCGGACTCGAGGTGGAGGTGTCGGGCCTCGCCGGCGTCTATTCGCGGCCCGACCGGGACCCGCGGGGACACACCGTGTCGGTCGTCTACCACTGCCGCTGCGCGGGGGGCGCGGCGCGCGGCGGAGACGACGCGGCGGAGGCGCGATGGTTCGCTCCGCACGAGCTCGCCAGGCTCGAGTTCGCCTTCGATCACGCCGAAATCGTCGCCGCCCACGTCTCGTGAAGGCGTTTCCGACCTTCGACGCGACGATTCTTCCCCACCCGCGCCTGGGCGACACGACGGTCGTCGCGGAATTCGCCCTCCCGACCGGCTCGTTCAAGGACCGGGGCGCGGCCGCCGTCGTCGCCGACGCCGCGGCGCGCGGCGCTCGCCGCGTGGCGCTCGATTCTTCCGGAAACGCGGGCCTCGCCGTCGCCGCCGCGGCGCGGCGGGCCGGCCTCGAAGCCGTCGTCCGGGTCGGGCCCGGGATCTCTCCCGCGAAGGAAGCGCTGATCGCGGCGACGGGCGCCCGCATCGAGAAATTCGCCGACCGCGCCGCGGCCGTCCGCGCCTGCGCCGACGACTCCGACTCCTACGACGCGAGCCACGTCCGGAATCCCCTTTTCCGCCGGGGAGTGGCCACCCTCGCCCGAGCCTGGGCGGCGAAGGAGGCGATTCCGGAGCGCGTCGTGCTCCCCCTCGGGAACGGATCGCTTCTCCTCGGTCTCTGGGAGGGACTGCGGGCGATGCGCCGGGAAGGAACGCTGCCGCGGCTTCCCCGGCTCCTCGCGGCGCAGGCGGAGCATTGCGCCCCGATCGCCCGACCCTCCGCTCCGGGCGACGGCCGGACGATCGCGGATGGCTGCGCCGTGCTCGACCCTCCCCTGGCGGCGGCCATCGCGGAGGCAATCGCGGAAAGCGGCGGAGAGGCCGTCGTCGTTTCCGAGGAGGAGATCGAGGCCGCATGGCGCCGCGCCTGGCGGGACGGCTTCCCGATCGAGCCGACGTCCGCGCTCGCGTTCGCGGCGGCGATCCGGCTCCCCGCCGGACCCTCGACCGGAGTGATCGCGACGGGATCGGGCCTCAAGCGCGCCCCCGGGGGAGCGCTCTGACTCCGGGCGAAGTCGCGGCGCGCCTCGACGAGATCGGGCAGCTTCTGCGGTTGGCGGGCGAGAACGAGTTCAAGTCGAGGGCCTACGCCCGGGCCGCAAAGGCGCTGTCGACGTACCGCGGCGACCTCGCCGAGGCGGTCGCCGACGGCTCGCTCCGGAGCGTTCCCGGCGTCGGATCCGCGATCTTCGAGAAAATCACCCTCCTCGTCACGACGGGCGGGCTGCCGTACCTCGACGCACTGCGCTCCCGTTTTCCGGCCTCCCTCTCCGCGCTCTACCGGGTTCCGGGCCTCGGCGCGAGGAAGGTGGCGGCGCTCCGGGAACGGCTCGGCATCGCGTCGCTCGCGGAGCTCGAGGCCGCCTGCCGCGACGGGAGGCTGGAGACCGTCCCCGGATTCGGCCCCGCCTCCCGAAAGAAAATTCTCGCCGGAATCGCGTTTGCCCGCCGCGCCGAGATCCGACGGCCGTTCGCCGAGGCCCATGGCCTCGCGACGCGCCTCCGCGACGTTCTCGCCGATTCCGGGCTCGTATCGGACGCCGGGGTCGCCGGCGAGGTCCGGCGGGGATGCGAGACGGCGGAGGCGGCATCGATCGTCGCGGCCACCGACTCGCCGGACGAGGCCTTCTCTCTCCTCGCCTCGCTCTCGGCTTCCGCAGACGAGACCGTGCGCGAGGGCGAGCGGTTCTCGGCCATCTTCCCGGGCGGACTACGCGCGGTCGTCCGAGCCTGCTCCCCGGCGGAATTCGGCGAGGCCCTCCTCACGGGAACGGGTGCGCCCGCGCATGCCGGGGAAGTGCTCCGGCGCGCGGCCGCGAGGCGCGGCGCCGTCGCGGGAAAGAGCGAGGAGGAGATCTACGCCGCGGCCGGCCTTCGCTTCGTTCCCCCGGAGCTTCGCGAAGGAAACGGGGAAATCGAGGCGGCCGCCGCCGGGAAGCTCCCCCGCCTGATCGAGGCGTCCGACATCCGCGGCCTCTTCCACGTGCACACGACGGCATCCGACGGGTCGGATTCTCTGGAAGACATGGTCTCCGCCGCCGCGGCCGCCGGGTTCGCCTACGTGGCGATCACCGACCATTCGAAGATCGCCGGATACGCCCACGGGCTCGATGAGCGCCGCGTCGAGGAACAGCACGCGGAGATCGACCGCCTCCAGGAGCGCCTGCCCGGGATCGCGATCCTCAAGGGGACGGAGGCCGACATCCTCCCGGACGGCGCGATCGACTTCGGCGACGACTTCCTCTCGCGATTCGACGTCGTCGTCGCGTCGGTCCATTCCCGGTTCGACCTCCCCCGCAAGGAACAGACGCGGCGCCTCGTCCGCGCCGCCGAGAATCCCCGAGTCTCGATCCTCGGCCACCTGACCGGACGCCTCCTGCTCCGGCGGGAGGGGATCGCCATCGACCTTCCCCGCGTTCTCGACGCGGCGGCCGCCTCCGGCTGCGCGATCGAGATCAACGGGTCGCCGCGTCGCCTCGACCTCGACTGGCGTTTCCACCGCGAGGCGGTCTCGCGCGGCATTCCTCTCGCGATCGACCCCGATGCGCACTCGATCGCCGAGCTCGATTACTACCGGAACGGCGTGCGGGTCGCCCGCAAAGGCTGGGTCGAGGCGAAGCACGTCCTGAACGCCCGCCCGGCCGCGGCGGTGAGGAAGTGGATACGGGATAGAAAATGAATCCGAAATCCGAAGCACCGAATCCGAAACGAATCGGAATCCTCAAGATTCGGTCTCGAAAACGGAGACCGCGCGCGCGCCGGCCGGCCGCTTCGCGGCTGAGCGCTCGTTTTGACCATCGGGCTCCGGATTTCGAATTTCCTCGACCGTTTTTTGCCGGTCGAGGTTCAGGCGGTGGTTTTGCGCTTCTCCGGGAAGTTCTCCGCGATCCAGCGCTCCTTGTTCCGCAGCCACTCCTCTTCCGTCCTCTTCCGATTGATCCCGGCGGCCTTCTGCCGGCGTTCGTCTTCGGCGTCCGGCGTCGGGGAGCCGGGGGCGACTGGCTCGTTGGCGGATTCGCTCATCGGGCGCGGATTCTAGCAGGGATCACGCCGCGGCGAGGTCGGCCCGCCGAAAGGCGAGCACCGTGGCGGCGAGGAGGCCGAGCAGCACGCCGTTGACCGCGAGCACCGCCGTGGGACCCGTCCGCGCCGCGATCGCGCCCGCCGCGAAATTGCCGAGAGGGATCGCCCCCCGGAACGCGAGCATGTAGACGGAGCCCACGCGTCCCCGCATGTCGTCGGTGACGATCGTCTGCACGAGGGACATGAGCATCGTGAACACGATCGACAGCGCGCCGCCCGCGAGGAAGAGGAGGACGCACGAGAGCTGGAAATTCCGGGAGATGGCGAAAGCCACGATCAGCGCCGCGAACGCCACCTGCGAAGCGACGGCCCGCACCCCTTTTCGCGCGGAGTGCGAGAGCCGCGCCGCGCCGATCGCGCCGAGGACCGCCCCGATGCCGAAGAAGGTGAGGAACCGGCCGTAAGCCCGCACGTCCCGCGCGAAGACCAGCTTCGCGTACACCGGCAGGAAGGTCAGCAGCGGAAAGGCGAGAAAGCTGCCGGCGAACGCGAGGAGGATGAGGGCCTTCATCGCGGGTGTGCGCCCGATGAAGGCGAGGCCCTCCCGGAGGCTCTCGATCACCGGAGGGTGCTTTCCCGGCTTCCGGGTGAAATGGCTCCGGAGCAGGAGCAGCGCGGCGATGACGACGAAGAACGAGAGGCCGTTGAGCCCGAAGCACGCCGCGGCGCCCAGCTTCGCGTACGCGACAGCGGCGAGGAGCGGCCCGACGACGCGCGCGAGGTTGAACTGCGTCGACTGCAGCGAGACGGCGTTCGGGACGTCCTCTTTGTCGACGAGCGTCGGAACGAGCGCCTGGTAGGCGGGGCCGCCGAACGACTGGGCGACGCCCGTGAGGAACGACAGCACCAGGATGTGCCAGATCGCGACGTGATGCGTGAGGAGGAGCGCCGCGAGGATGAACGCGTTCGTCAGCTGGACGACCTGGGACCCCAGGAGGATCTTCCGGCGGTCGTAACGGTCGGCCACGACGCCGCCCAGGAGCGAAAAGAGGATGAACGGGAAGTCGCCGAGGAACGCGTCGAGCCCGAGCCAGAACGTCGAGCGGGTCATGTCGAGGATCAGCCAGTTCTGCGCGACCTCCTGCATCCACGTCCCGCAGGAAGACATGAACGAGCCGGACCACAGCATCCGGTAGTCGCGGTAGGAAAACGCGCGGAACGTCTTCCGCCAGCTTCTCGGCGGCGGCAGCGAGCTCGTGGAAACCGTCGACATCGCGTGGGTCTCGGCGGCCGGAGGAGGCGCGCCACCGATTTCCTTATCCGATCTTCTTCGTATACCTTCCTCGCCCGGGGAGAATATACGTGAAAGGTCGCACCCGGTTTCTCGGCTTCATCGTCCTCGCCGCGTCCGCGGCCGTTTTCGCGCAGACTCCGGATCCTCCCGCCGACCACGGCGCCGCGGCGCTCAAGCGTTCGCTCCTCGAAGCATCCACGACGGCGTCGTTCCTCCAGGTCACCGCGCACCCGGACGACGAGGACGGCGGCCTGCTGACCCTCCTCGCCCGCGGCCGGGGCGTCCGCGTCGGCCTCGTGACGCTGACCCGGGGCGAAGGGGGCCAGAACAAGATCGGTCCCGAGCTCTTCGACGCGCTCGGCGTGACGCGCACCGAGGAGCTCCTCGCCTCCGACCGTTACTACGGCGTTTCGCAGTTCTTCACCCGCGCGGTCGACTACGGATTCTCGAAGACGCTCGCGGAGGCGCTCTCGAAATGGCGGTTCGCCGATCCCGACGGCGGGCCGGTCGTCGCCGACCTGGTGCGGGTGATCCGGCGCTTCCGTCCGGACGTCCTCGTCGCGCGGTTTTCCGGCACCCGGCGCGACGGCCACGCCCATCACGAGGCGTCGTCGATTCTCGCCCGGCGGGCTTTCGAAGAAGCCGGCGATCCTTCGAAGTTCCCCGATCAGATCCGCGCGGGGCTAGCTCCGTGGAAGCCGAAGAAGCTCTACGTCGGAATCATCCGCGCCAACGAGGACTGGACCGTCACGGAGGACGTCGGGGCCTACGACCCGCTCATCGGCGCGTCCTACGCGCAGCTCGCGTGGCAGGGCCTGGCCCACCAGAGAACGCAGGGGGTCGGACAGGTGTCGCCCGATCCCGGTTCCCGCCCGGTCTACTACCGGCGGATCGACGGCACCCCGGGGGCCGCCGTTCTCGACGCGGCGGGGAAGGTCGAGCTCCCGTACCACGAGGGGAAGGCCGCTCCGGAGAAGGGATTCTTCGACGGCATCGACACGAGCCTCGCCGCCATCGCCGACCGGCTCGGCGCGGAAGAAGCGAAGGCCCCGTTCCTGCGCCCCGGCCTCGACGCGCTCTCGCGCGAGGTCGGCGAGGCCGCGGCGGCCTTCGACGCCGCTCGACCCGAGCGGTGCGCGGCGCCGATCGCCCGGGCTCTGGCGGCGACCGGGGCCCTGCTGGCGAGGCTCGATTCCGCGCCGCTGTCCCCCGCCGCGAAGCAGGCGGCGCGATTCCTCCTCGCGATCAAGCGCGATCAGCTGCGCGTTGCGCTGAACCGCTCGCTTTCCCTCGCGCTTCTGGCCCGGGTCGAACCGGAAAAGGAGACGGGATCGCCTTTCCCCGGTTTCCGCTTCGCGGTCGAGACGGCCCGGGTCGCGGTCCCGGGCGGCGCGTACCCGGTGTCGGTCGCGCTCTCGAACCGTTCTCCCGAGGAGATCAGGATCCTTGGAGCCGAGATCGACTCTCCGGCGGGCTGGCGTGTCGAAACCACGACGGCCGCGCCTCCGGAGGCCGGGGCCGGCGTGACCGCGCGGTCCCTCTTCCGCGTGTCCGTCGCCGCGGACGCCGCCTTCACGGCGCCGTACTGGCGCCGCGACTCCGTCGAAGACGCGGTGTTCACGGTCGACGACCCGGCGAAGATCGGGGATCCGCTGCCTCCCTTCCCGCTCCATGCCCGCGTGCGATATTCGTACGGCGAGGCCGAGGGCGAGATCGAGACCGTCGTCGAGACGCGGACGATCGATCCCCTTCGCGGCGAGATCGCCCGCGAGCTCGCCGTCGAGCCGGCCCTCTCCATCCGGACCGCGCCGCCCCTCGCGATCGTGCCCCTTTCGCGCCGGGGAAAGGAGTCGGTGCCGATCGCCGTCGAGATTTCCGGCAACGCGACGGGAGACCGGAAGGGCCCCGTCTCTCTCGAGACGCCGGCCGGCTGGGGGAAACCGCCGGCCTCGTCCTTTTCGCTCACTTCCGACACCCGATCCGCCGAGGCGCACTTTTCGCTCGCGGTGCCGGCGGCCGCGCGGCCGGGCATGTACCGGGTCAGCGCCGACGCCGGCGGCGAGAGCCGGACGCTCGAATTCATCGAACACCCCGACATCGGGCCGTACTACTTCGTCAAGCCCGCCGAATCGCGCGTCGAGATCCTGGATCTGGTGGTCCCCGCGGGACTCTCGATCGGATACGTCCGGGGAGCGGAAGATTCGATTCCCGAATTCCTGCAGCAGATCGGAATCCGGGTCCATCTCCTTTCGGCGGAAGAGCTCGAAAAAGGAGATCTCTCCGTGTATCCGACGATCGTCACCGGGCCCCGCGCGTACGACGTGCGCGACGATCTTCGAAAGGCAAATCCGCGCCTGCTGGACTTCGTGCGGAGAGGCGGACGTCTCGTCGTCCAGTACAACAGCAACACCCGCGCTTTCAACGCGGGCGACTTCTTCCCCCGTCCCGCGAAGTTCCCCGACGAGAACCAGCGCGTGACCGTCGAAGACTCGCCGGTCGAGATTCTCTCCCCCGATGACCCGGTCTGGAACCGCCCCAACCGCATCACCGCGCGCGATTTCGACGGGTGGGTCCAGGAGCGCGGACTGTACTTCCTCGGAGAGTGGTCGGCCGACTGGAAGCCGCTGCTCTCGATGCACGACCCGGACGAGCCGCCGCTGCGCGGCGGCCTGCTCACGACGACCCTCGGCAAGGGCTCGTACGTCTTCACCGCGGAATCGTGGTTCCGCGAGCTTCCGGAAGGCGTTCCGGGAGCGATCCGGATCTTCGTCAACCTGATCTCGCCGGGCAACGCCCGTTGACCGAGCTTCGCCGCGAGATCGGCCTCTGGCGAGGGGTCGCTCTCAACATGATCGACATGGTCGGGATCGGTCCGTTCATCACGATCCCGCTGATCCTCTCCGCGATGGGAGGAGGCCGCGCGATGCTCGCGTGGCTGCTCGGAGCGCTGCTGGCGATCTCCGACGGGCTCGTCACCGCGGAGCTCGCGGCCGAGCTCCCGGCGTCGGGCGGCACCTACGTCTTCCTGCGGGAGGCGTACGGCCCCGGGCGCTGGGGAAGGCTCCTGTCGTTCCTCTTCCTTTTCCAGATCCTGATCTCGGCGCCCCTCTCGATGGCCTCGGGCGCGATCGGCTTCTCGAAGTATCTCGTGTACCTGTTCCCGTCGATCACGTGGCCGACGCCGGCGATCGCGGCGATCGCCTGCGCCGCGCTGACGGTCCTGCTGCTGCGCCGGATCGGCACGCTCGGCAAGCTCTCGATCCTGCTCTGGGTCGGCGTGCTCGCGACGGTCGGCGTCATCATCGGGATCGGCCTGCCGCATCTGCGCCTGTCGGCGTTCGCGTTCTGGCGCGCGCCGCGCCTGGACGGCGCCGCCGGATACGCGGGGCTCCTCACGGCGCTCGTCTTCTCCGTGTACGACTATCTGGGCTACTACAACATCTGCTATCTGGGAGACGAAATCCGCGACCCCGCCCGGACGATTCCCCGGGTCATCGTGATTTCGATCCTCGCGATTTTCGTGCTGTACATCCTGATGAACGCCTGCCTCGTCTCGGTTCTGCCGATGCGGACGGCGATGGCGTCGGAACACGTCTTTTCCGACTATCTCGGCGCCCTGCTCGGCGTCCGGGCGGCCCGCGCCGTCACGCTCCTGATCCTCTGGACCGGCCTCGCCTCGGTCTTCTCGCTCATCCTCGGATACTCCCGCATCCTCTGGGCGGCGGGTCGCGACGGGAATTTCTTCGCGATCTTCGGCCGCCTCCACACGGCCGGCGCCTTCCCGTGGGTGGCGGTCCTGTGGCTGGGAGCCACCGGAACCCTGTTCTGCCTGCTGCCGCTTCCGACGGTGATCCGTTCGATCGTCACCATCCGGGCGATCATCCCGTTCTTCGTCCAGGTGGTCGCGGCGATCGTCCTTCGCGTGCGGGAGCCGGGGCGGCCGAGGCCGTTCCGGATGTGGCTCTATCCCCTCCCGGCGGCGATCGCGATGATCCTCTGGGGATACATCGTCGTCTCGCCGGAGAAGGGGTTCAAGCCCGAAGGCGCGGCGGTGATGGCGGTGGGCCTCGTCTTCTTCCTCGCGCGCGCCTTCGCCCGGAGACAGTGGCCATTCGCCCGCCGCGCCTCGGCCTGACCACGGCTCGGATCGCCGTTTTGACCCTCGCTCTCGTCGCGGCGGCGTGCGGGGGACGCCCGACCGACCCGTCCGTCGAGGCGATCCGGGACCTCGCCCGCGCGGCCGGCCGCCGGGACGCCGCTCCGATCGTGGCGGCACTCTCCCCCGATTTCCGCGGGCCCGGGGGAATGAGCCGCGAAGACCTCGACGGCGAGATCCGGCGGTTCTTCGCCTCTTATCGCTCGATCGACGCCGCGGTGAGCGATCTTGCGATCGAGCGGTTTCCCGATTTCGACCTCGCGCGTTTCGAAGCCGACTTCCACGGCTCCGCGAGACGGATCGGCGGCCTCGAAGGGATCCTCCCGCCCTCGGCCCGCTTCCGCTTCGAAGTCCGCTTCGCGCGCGACGGGAACCGGCGGATCGTCACCCAGGCGACCTGGGAGGAGATCGCCCGTTGACGGCGAGCTATCCCCGCCGAAAGAAGCCGCTCGGGAGCGACATTCCCCCGTCGATGGTCAGGCACGTCCCGGTCACGTAGTCCGCGGCGGGGCTGCAGAGCCAGAGAATCGCTCGCGCAACCTCGTCGAGCTCGGCCAGCCGCCCTGCCGGAAGGCTTTCGACGAGCCTCTGCTGGGTGGCGGCGTCCGCGAACTCGAGGTTTCTGGACGCCCCTTCCGTCACCATGATGCCGGGCGCGATGGCGTTGACGCGGATGCCGCGGGATCCCCACTCCGCCGCGAGCGTTCGGGTGATCGAAAGCACGCCCGCCTTGGCCGCCGCGGAATGGACGACGCCGGGCATCCCCGTCTCGGCGTAGGTCGCGACGACGTTGATCATCGTGCCGCGCCCGCGCGCGAGCATCCGTTTCCCGACCGAGGAGGAGCAGAACCACGTTCCGTGCAGGACGATCTCGACGACGGCGCGAAATCCGTTCGGCGTCAGGTCCTCCGCGCGCACGAGGAAGTTTCCCGCGGCGTTGTTGACGAGGACCGCGACCGGGCCGAAGTCCCGCTCGATGCGCGCGACCGCGTCCTCGACCGCGGCCGGATCGCGGACGTCGCCGGTGACCGCGAGCGACCGGCCGCCGCTCGCCCGGATCTCCTCGGCGGCGCCTTCGACGTGCTCCGCCGAACGCGAGAAGAGCGCCACCGGGCGTCCCTCCGCGGCGAACGCGAGCGAGGTGGCGCGGCCGAGTCCCGTTCCTCCTCCCGTGACGAGAGCGACTCCGTCGTTCACGCGCCCCTCCTTTCGGTCGTCACGCGGCCTCTCTCTCCTCCGGAGGCGCCGCGAGCGCCCCCAGGCGCCCTTCCGCGATCGCGTCGCGGATCCGCCGCATCCAGGAGAGAAAGAAATGGACGTTGTGCATCGAGATCAGGACCGGCGCGGTGATGTCCTTCAGGACGAAGAGGTGGCGGAGATACGCCCGGCTGTGACGGAGGCACACCGGGCAGGCGCACGCGGGGTCGAGAGGGCCGTCGTCGTCGGCGTGCCGCGCGTTCTTGATCGCGACGCTTCCGACCGACGTGTAGGCATGCCCCATCCGGCCGTTTCGGGTCGGCAGCACGCAGTCGAAGAGATCGATCCCGGCGCGGACTCCGGCGAGGAGGTCGCCCGGAGTGCCGACGCCCATCAGGTACCGGGGACGATCCGCGGGCAGGAGCTCCGCCGTATCGCGCGTGATTCGGGAAATCTGCGCCTTTTCCTCGCCGACGGCGACCCCGCCGATCGCGTATCCCGGGAAATCCAGCGCGACGAGGTCTCGCGCCGATCGCCGTCGGAGCTCCTCGTCGGTTCCCCCCTGCACGATCCCGAACAGCGCCCCCGGTCCCCGCCAGACGCGCCGGCAGCGTTCGGCCCACCGCGACGTGCGCTCGACCGCCTCTTCGACCTCCGGGCGGGGGGACGGGAGCGCCGGGCACACGTCGAGGCACATCGCCACGTCGGTCCCGAACGCGGACTGCAGCTCCATCGCGAGCTCGGGAGTGAGGAAAACGGCGGACCCGTCGAGATGGGACCGGAATCGCACGCCTTCTTCCCCGATCTCGCGATGCGCCGCGAGCGACATCACCTGGAATCCGCCCGAATCGGTGAGAAACGCGCCGCGCCACCCCGTGAAGCCGCGCAGGCCTCCGGCGCGACGAATCCCTTCAAGGCCCGGGCGGAGCAGCAGGTGGTAAGTGTTGGAGAGGATCAGCCGGCAGTCCCAGCTCTCGAGAAGGTCGAACGCGACGCCCTTGACGGCCCCCAGCGTACCGACCGGCATGAACGCGGGCGTGTCCACCGTCGCATGAGAGAGAAAGAGTCGTCCTCTCCGGGCCGACGAGGCGGCGTCCACCGCGTCGATCGCGAAGAATTCCGCGCGATTTTTCAAGCCGGCGAAGCGTAGCACGCCGCCAATTTCCCGATCGGCGAGAATCCTTGACGCCCCCGGAAGCGGGTGATAGGTTCGGCCCGCTTCGGGGGTGGGATGCCGAATCTCGGGAAAAAATTCGAATGCTTCAATTGCCGGGCGAAATTCTACGATCTGGGGAAGCCTGAATCGGTTTGCCCGAAGTGCGGAGCCAACCAGCGCGACGCGCGGAGCGCAGACGACTCCGCGTCGGCGGCGCCCCGGCCTCGCCGGATGGCGCCGATCGTCGTCGCGCCCGATGAGGGCGGCGAGTTCGAGGACCACGCGCACGACGAAGAAGAGGAGTCGGCCGATCACGCCGGATATCCGGAAGAGGAGTTCGAGGACGAGGAACCGCCGCTCGAGACCCACGAACGCGAGGAAGAAGAAGACTTCTGAGCGCGCCGCGTTCCTCGCCCTGGGCAGCAACATGGGGAACCGGTACGCCAATCTCCGGTTCGCCCTTCGGGAAATCGGGAAGCTCGCCTTCGTCCTTCGCGTCTCGCCGTTCTACGAAACCGATCCCGAAGGCTACGCCGACCAGCGCCGTTTCCTGAACGCCGCCGTCGAGATCCGGACCGGGATGTCCGCGGGTGAGCTCCTCTCCGCCGTCCAGGCCGTCGAACGGCGCCGGGGCCGGACGGCGACGTTCCGCAACGGGCCTCGCGTCCTCGACGTCGATCTGCTCGACGTCGACGGCCAGACTCTCTCGACGCGCCGTCTCACGCTTCCCCACCCGAGGCTGCATCGCCGCCGCTTCGTCCTCGAGCCGCTCGCGGCGATCGCGCCCCGCTGGCGGCACCCGGTAAGCAGGAAGAGCGTGCGCCAGCTCCTGCGGGAGCTCGATCGGCATTCATCGCCCGGAAACGCCTGAGTCGTCTCGGCCCTGAGGCGAAGCGTGCCGCTCGGCCGACGGGATGCGGGCGCCCGATCCCGCGGCCGGAAGTGTATTCGGCATCCCCGGTGGGGCGCCGGGGCGGTCGAACCGGGAAGGCGAGCCGCGGAGGTCACCGCGCGATTAGTCTCCGCGAGTAACCGAGCGGAGGAGGATCGCGCGGTGGGAGGCCGAGCGGTTCCAGCGAAGCGTGCCGCTCGGCCGACGGGATGCGGGCGCCCGATCCGCGGCCGCAAGTGTATTCGGCATCCCCGGTGGGGCGCCGGAGCGGTCGAGCCGGGAAGGCGAGCCGCGGAGGTCACCGCGCGATTAGTCTCCGCGAGTAACCGAGCGGAGGAGGATCGCGCGGTGGGAGGCCGAGCGGTTCCAGCGAAGCGTGCCGCTCGGCCGACGGTTAAGAAGCGCCCCAGGCCTGCAGATCCCTCTTCGCATCCTCCTGGACTTTCAGATCCTCGACGAGATGATCGGGATGAGGCGTCGCGGCGACGACCGTGCGGAGGATGTCGACCGCCGGCGCGCGATCGTCGGAATATTCGTGGATCGCTTCCGCCAGGAAGAACTTGTTCACCAGGTTGTCCGGAGCGATGCGCACCGCCTCCCGGAGGTCCTTCAGGGCTTCGTCTCGATCGATCCAGCCCGTGAAGAACAGCACCTTCGGAGAAACGGCATGGAGCCGTCCGAGCACGCGGTATCCCCCGGCGTCCTCGAGCTTCGGGTCGATCGCGATCGTGACGCGGGCGTCGTCGCGAACCTTCGCCGCCACTCCCTGCCGGACCGCCGCCATCTTGCCGTGGACGAGCGACCACTGTCCCCACGTGACGGCGGTCCAGAAGAACGTCTCTCCTGCGGTCGCGTCTCCGACGAGCGCCTGGCCGATCTCGGACGGCTCGAGAGCGGACGCCCGCCCTCCCGATTTCTCCGCAGCCCGGGCGCGTTGCGCCGCGATCGCGTCGTCGGCGACCGGCTGCGCCCGCTCGTACAACGCGGCCTTCTGGGCGTCGGCCAGCCCGGTGTACTCCGCCTTGAAATACGTCGCTCGCAGGTATTTCCACTTCGCGTCCGCGTCGTTCCGGCTCTTCTTCATCACGGCGGCGTAGTCGTCGAGCGCCGCGTCGATCTCGCGCGGGTCGGCAACCCCGGCCTGTCGTCCGTCGGACCGGCGCAGGTAATGGCTGTCCCCCGACGCGATCGAATTCCCGATCCGCAGCTGCTGCATGGCGCGCTCCTGGGGGTTCGGAAGCGACGGCTGGGAAGGCGGCGTCGTCGTGTGTACCTGGGCCAGAACGCTGAACAGGATCGCGCTGAACATGGTCGTGCCTCCCGCGCGGGCATTATAGGTGGACCGGACTGCTAAACTGCGCGGAGGAGCGCCCTCATGAATGAGCCGAAGCCGGTCGAGCTGAAGATGACGATCGACGAGCCGACATCCGCCGGCCACTACGTGAACTTCGCGAACATCCTCCACAATCCCACCGAATTCGTGATCGACTTCGGGCGGATCGTCCCGGGGAGGCCGGACGTGAAGATCCTCTCCCGCATCCTCACCACGCCCGTGCACGCCAAACAGCTGCTCAACGCGCTCGCGCAGAACATCGCGATCTACGAGCGCCAGTTCGGCCCGATTCCCGAAATCACCGCCGTTCCCGTTCCTCCGCCGGAGAGCCAGACGAACTGACGGGAACCGGCGGCCGAGGAAGCGCCGATCGCCGAGCACGCCCCGCGACGGCAAATCGCGCGATGCACCGCCGCGTCGGCTACCGGACGAGCGTGCCGCCGCCGAGAACGACGTCGCCGTCGTAGAACACGGCGGCCTGTCCCGGCGCCACCGCCGTGACCGGTTCGTGGAAGGCGATCGTCGCGCCCCGGTCCGGAAGGGGGATCACGGTTGCGGTCGTCTCGCGGCCCCGATGGCGCACGCGCACCGCGGCCTCGACCGGGGCTTCCGGGACGTCGATCGACGTCCAACGCACGCCCGACACCCGGGCCTCGGTCGTCTTCAGGTCCTCGCGGGAGCCGAGGCGGACGTCCCCGCTCGAGGCGTCGATCGCCGTGACGTAGCGTCTCTCGCCGAATGCCGTGCCGAGCCCGCGCCGCTGCCCGACGGTGAACCGATGGACGCCTCCGTGGGAGCCGATCGCGGCCCCGTTCGCCCCGACGAAGCGACCGTGCGACGGGAGAGCGATCCCGAGCGCTCCGCCTTCCCGCTCCACGAACTCCGCGGGCGTATCCGACGCGGAGACGAAGCAGATCTCCATGGATTCCGCCTTGTCCGCATTCGGGAGCGACGCCGCGCGGGCCCGCCGCCGAACCTCCCCCTTCGAAAGCTGACCGACGGGAAAAACGGCCCGCGCCAGCTGGTTGCGGTCGAGATCCCACAGAAAGTAAGACTGGTCTTTCGCTTCGTCGGCGCCCTTCCGGAGGACCGGCCGCCCGGCGGCGTCTCGATCGATCCGGGCGTAATGGCCGGTCGCGACCGCTTCGCACCCGAATTCCCGCGCCCGCTCCGCGAGAGCGGCGAACTTGACATCGGTGTTGCAGCGCGAGCAGGGAATCGGCGTCGTTCCTCCGGCGTACGCGCGGACGAACGGCTCGACCACGGACTGCCGGAATTCCTTCTCGAGCCCGAGAACGTAGTGGGGAATGTCGAGCTTCCAGGCGACCCGCCGGGCGTCGGCGACGTCGTCGAGCGTGCAGCAGCGGCCGCTCCTTCCGGCGTCGGCCGAATGGTCCCAGAGCTGCATCGAAAGCCCGATCACTTCATGACCGGCTTCTTTCAGCAGGAGGGCCGCGACCGACGAATCGACGCCTCCGGACATCGCCACGGCGACTCTCATCGCGCGCATCGTAGCAAAGCGGCACGAGGAACTCCGGTCGTCGCTCGCGGAGGCGCGGCCACGCGCGAGCCTGCCGGGATGCTTACGGCCCGGGGCGTTCCGGGACATCTCCCCGGGCACCTCCGGTCGGGCGCCCCGGCGGTCGAGCCGAGAAGGCGAGCTGCGAAGGTCAGATCGCGGAAAGTGTGAGCGCAAAGCGCGCATTTCCATGCGCGCGGAGCGCTCTCTCCTGAGCGAAGCGAAGGACCACGGTCGACCGAGATCCCTCGTCGCGTCGTTCCTCGGGATGGCATGTTCCGGAGGTCTGCGATCCGGAAGGCCGCAGCGTTCCAGCCGCGAAGCGGCGCGCGCGAGGCCGACGTGTCGCGCGCCCGGCCGGCTCGATGCATCGCCCCGCCTAGCTGTCGTGCGTGACGATGAGCATCAAAGTGGTGCCGCCCACCTCGAACTCTCCGTAATGGTCGAGGGGAGCGGATTCGATCCGCTCGCCCCCGAAATACGTTCCGTTGGTCGAGCCGAGGTCGAAGACCGTGACCGAATCGTCGTCCACCTCGACCGCGGCGTGGGCGCGCGAGATCTCGGCGTCCGAGAGCGGGATGTCCGAGCCCGCGCGTCCCAGAACCATCCGCGGCTTCTCGATCAAAAACGTCTTTCCGGCATCCGGCCCGGAGATGACCGCGAGGGAGAGTTTCTTCCCGACGGGGAGACGCAACGCCGCCGGGTGAGGAGCGGTCTTCGGACGGGTCGCGACATGCTCCCGGGTCGCTTCGCCCGGATGATTCCGGTAGTCGATCGTCTCCAGCCGCCGGGTGAACGTGGTCTCGCTGCCGACCAGCGGGGGGGATTCGGCGAATCGGCGCGCACGTCGGTCGCCGCCGGCGCGATCGCGCCTCGGGCAGGATTGGCGATGTCGAAAGTCGTTTCGCACCTGGTGCAGCGGATTTTCTTCGAAGATTTCCCCTCGAAGCGCCCCTCGTCGTAGCGGTACCGGGCGGCGCAGGCCGGACAGGCGACGATCAACGATCCGCTCCGATCCGGTTGTTCCCGAAATTCATGAGTGAGAGGGATTCTGCCACCCGGACGGCGCGCCGATCAAGGTCGATTCGCCGGCGAGGACCCGCCGCAGGACGGCGAGGACCGCGCCGACGTCGCCGGAGGAGTTGCCGCGGCCGAAGGAGAACCGGACGGTGCTCTTCGCCTCGTCGGCCGTGGCTCCCATGGCCAGAATCGCCCGCGAAGGGCCGACCGATCCGGAGGAACAGGCGGAGCCGACGGAAACGGCGATCCCGTCGAGATCGAGAGCGATCGCGATCGTCTCGCCGGATCGTCCCGGGAACGCGGCCGCGGTCGTGTTCCCGGTTCTCGCGACCGACTCCCCCCAGATCCGGACGTCGGGCCGGAGGGCGCGGAGGCCCCGCTCGAAGGAGTCCCGCACATCCCGGACCTCGTCGCGTTCAGCGGCGGACTCTCTCCCGCAGATCCGGGCCGCCTCTCCGAATCCGACGATCCCGGCCGCGTTCTCCGTGCCGCCGCGTCTCCGCCGCTCCTGTCCCCCGCCGAACAGCGCCGGAAGCTCGACGCCGCGGCGGACCCAGAGCGCTCCGACTCCTTTCGGCCCTCCGATCTTGTGGGCGGACAGCGAGATCATGTCGGGTCCGGCCGATGCCGCGACGTCCGTCCGTCCGATCGCCGCGACCGCGTCCGTGTGGAAGAGCGCGCCGCGTTCCCGCGCCCGACGGGCGAGAGCCCCGACGGGCAGCACCGCGCCATACTCGTTGTTCGCCCACATGGCCGAGACGAGAGCGACCCGATCGTCGATCGCATCGAGCGCCGCCTCGAGATCGAGCGCTCCCGACGGAAGGACCGCCATCACCCGCCGATCGAATCCCTCCCGTTCGAGCGACCGGGCGGGCTCGGCGACGGCCGCGTGTTCGACGGAGGAAATCGCGACCGCGCGCCGCCGGGACGAACGGACGGAGAGAACCGCGAGGGCGTCCGCCTCCGTCCCTCCCGACGTGAAAACGATCTCCTCGGGCTCCGCCGCGCCGACGAGCGCGGCGACGTGCTCCCGCGCCTCCTCGATCCTCCGCCGCGCCGCCCGCCCCGCCGCGTGGACCGAAGACGGATTTCCCCAGACTTCGGCCAGGAGAGGTTCCATGGCGGCCTTCACCCGCGGATCCACGGGGCTCGTCGCGTTGTGGTCGAGATAGATCATCCGGAGACGATTCTAGTGTCCCGAGTCAGAAGTCGCGTTCGCGTCGTTCGGAGCGCCGCGGGGCGGGATGCCAGGCGGCGCGACGCAGGCGATACCCGAGTATCGTCGAGGAGCGCCAACGCCGCAGATCGCTCCGCGCCGCCCGAACCCTTTGGGCGCCCGCACACTGCGGACGATCTCCGCGTTGTTCGTCGGGTCCGATCGCTTCGGCATCTGTCCCCTCCTCGCGCCTTGATCTCGTCCGCAAGCCGCGGGCGCGACGCTGACGAGATTTCTGACTCGGGATACTAGAGCGTTCCGGGAGACCGTTCCCGGCCCGGCAACGGAGCAAAAAGTCGGAATGGCCCGCCTCTGGATGAGGTTAGGATCGGTGAGCAGTGGGCTTCATGGACCGACGGCGGATCGCGCTCGTTTCGCTCATCGTCGGCCTCGCCGCCGGCGGGGCGGCTCCGCTCCGCGCCGCCGACGAGCCCCCGCGCAACGAGTCCGTCACCCCCGCCCCCCTGTCGAAGGAAGAGCGGGGATGGGCGACCGAAATCGTCGGCCCCCTGCTCACGGCCGAGGAAAAGAAGATCTATCTGGGACTTCCGACGCCCGCCGAACGGACGTCGTTCCGCGACGAGTTCTGGTCGATCCGCGAACGGGACGGCCTTCGCGCGCCGTTCGGGCCGGGTTTCAAGGGCGCGTACATGAGCCGCCTCGAATTGGCCGACGAAAAGTATGGCGGCTGGAAGACGGACGCCGGCCGGATCATCATCGCGCTCGGAGAGCCGGCCAACGTCGTCGAGATCGACTGTCCGGGAACGTACCGTCCCATCGAGGTGTGGATGATGTCGCCGACCTCGATCGGCAATTCCCCCGCGCGGCTCGTCTTCTACCGCGATTACATCTCCGGCCCCCTCCGCCTCTGGTCTCCCATCATGGGCGCGGGCGCGCTGCTGAGCCCCGCCGCCAGTTTCTCCAAGGCCCCCGATCCCGCGGCGAGCCGCGGCGACCTCCAGCGCATCTACTCGTCGCGATGCAGCCCGCAGAGTCAGGACGTCCCCTGCAAGGACGAATGCGAGGTCCTGTGGCCGGCGATCATCGACATGGAAAACCAGGGCGACCTGGGCGCGCAGATCAAGCTCGAGAAGCTCGCGGCCCTCCCCGCGCCGCCGGAAGGCGACTGGAGAGGATGGCGCTCCCGCTTCGTGGACGGCGGAGCAGCCTCCGCACCGCTCCGGCCCGCCGAGTCGCTTCCCCGGAATGAGTCCGTCACCCCGGCGCCCCTGTCGCAGGAAGAGCGGGAGTGGGCCACGGAGATCGTCGCGCCCCTCCTGACGGCCGACGAAAAGAAGACTTATCTCGGTCTTCCGGCGCCCTCCCAGCGGGCCTCGTTCCGCAGCGAGTTCTGGTCGATTCGCCAACGGGACGGCCTTCACGCTCCGTTCGGGCCGGGTTTCCAGAGCCTCTACATGGCCCGCCTCGCGACGGCCAGGGAAAAATACGGCGGCTGGAAAACGGACGCGGGACGGATCGTCCTGACGCTCGGCGAGCCCGTAAACGTCTTTACCCTGGATTGCCCGAGCGAGTATCGCCCCATCGAAATCTGGACCCTGCAGCGCCCCCCCACATCCGGCAGTCCGGAGAAGCTCGTCTTCTACCGGGATTTTCCGACCGGGCCGCTCAAGCTCTGGTCTCCGGTTCTGGGTCCGGACGTGCTCCTGAGCCCGGCGATGAGCCGCCAGACTCCCGATCCGTCGTCCGGCGTCGGCGAGCTCAAGGCGCTCTGGGCGTCCCTCTGCGGGTCCCGGGCGACGAAGGTCGCCTGCAAGAACGAATGCGACGTCCTCTGGCCGGTCCTGATCGACCTGGAGAACCGGGGCAGCCTCGGATCTCAGCTCAGCCTCGAGAAGCTCGCCGTGTTTCCTGCGCCGCCGGAGGGCGACTGGAAGGGGTGGCGTTCGCGCTTCGTGGACGGCGGCGCGGCCTCCGCTTCCGCGTCGGTTCCCTCGGCGAAGGCCGAGCCGCCGGCCCCCGCCTTCCGGAAACTCACGAAGGCGGACCGCAAGGAGCTCGAAGCGAAGCTCCCCGAGCGCTATCACGAATGGCTCGAGGACGTCTCGATCATCATGACCGACCGCGAGCGCGACGTGTTCCTCGAGATCGTCGACAACGTCGAGCGCGACAAATTCATCGAGGAGTTCTGGCGCCGCCGCTCGATCGACAAGGACGGCGTCCGGACGAATTTCCGCGAGGTTTTCCGGGAGCGCGTCGAATACGCGAAGGAGAACTACAAGAACCTGAACTCGGACGCCGCGAAGGTCTTCATCCTGAACGGACCTCCCGACGCCGTCATTCCCGTGAACTGCCCCGAGGTCTTCGTCCCGACCCAGATCTGGTTCTACGAACGTCTCGAGGCGCTCCGGAACAAGGAATACCTGATCTTCTACAAGGTGTACGGGATGGGAGACTGGAAGCTCTGGCTGCCGATCGACGGGATCCAGAAGCTCGGGATCAATTCGATCGGCCCCAACATGCAGGAGGCTCAACAGAGCTGTTTCGACGCCCAGAACCTCCAGGAGGCGATCTCTTACGAAGGCGCGATGCTCGGCCCGGGAATTTCGGGGATGGCCGAGGCCGAGAAGATGTTCGTCCCGCCGCCGGTCGAAACCGAAGGCATCGACCGCTTCCTCGGGCTCACGACGCAGGTCTCCGCCTCCGCCGCCCCGCTTCCCATCGAGAAGAGCGTGATCTTCCCGGAGGCGCGCGACAGCAAGATCGCGTGCGACGTGTCGCTGCTCCTTCCCCGGAAGGACCTCGCGCTGCGCGACCTGGGGGATCAGAAGTTCTACGACATCGACGTCGTCGGGGAGATCGTCCAGAACGACCGCATGCTCGACAACTTCAAGTACCGTTTCGACATCCCGACCGACGAAGTTTCGGGCGACACGCTCCCGCTCACTCTGCGCCGCTACCTCTACCCCGGCGACTACGAGATCCGGGTCAAGGCCGCCGACGCGAACCGGAAGGCGGAGGGCCGTTTCGCCGAGGCGCTGCGCGTCCCGGAGGAGCCGCAGGCTCCGCCGGCGGTCCTCGCGGACGCGTCTCTCGTGCGGAAGAACGAGGCGCCTCCGGCCGACTTCCGCCCCTCGTCGATCTCGATCCTTCCGCCGGTGCGCGAGATCCTGACGGGGCTGCAGCGGTTCGAGACGAAATCCGCGGAGGGAATCGTCGCCGTCGACTTCTACCTCGACGGCACCAAGATGCTGACTCGGACGCGCGGACCGTTCCAGGCGGACCTCAACCTCGGACCGCTTCCGCGGCGCCACGAGGTGCGCGTCGTCGCCTACGACTCCCGCGGACGATCGGTCGGCGAGGACGAGATCCACATCAACGAAGGGAGCGAGTCCTTCCGGGTGAAGATCGTCTCGCCGAGGCGGGGCACGACCGCTTCCGGACCGACGGACGTTCTCGCCGATGCGACCGCGCCCGAGGGACGGTCGATCGCGAAGATGGAGTTCTACTCGAACGAGACGAAGGTTGCCACGCTCTACCAGCCGCCCTGGCAGCAGGTCGTCCCCTTCCGGAAGAGCGGATCACTCGGGTACGTCCGCGTCGTCGGCACGCTCGACGACGGACTCGTCGCCGAGGACGTCCGGTACGTCAACGCCCCCGCCTACATCAGCGAGGTGAACGTCGATGCCGTCGAGCTCTACACGACGGTGACGCAGGGCAACCGCCCCGTGGACGGGCTGACGCAGACGAACTTCACCGTCCTCGAGGACGGGCAAGCACAGCAGGTCGCGCAGTTCGAGCACGTCACGAACCTTCCGCTGACCGTCGGGGTGGCGATCGACACCTCGGCCTCGATGATCGACAACCTCCCCTCCGCCGAGGCGGCGGCTGTCGAGTTCCTCGACGACACGATCGCGGAGAAGGACCGCGGCTTCACGATGTCGTTCGACGACTCGCCGTACACGCTCTGCCGCCTCACGGGAAACCGGGAGCGGCTCGACCGTTCGTTCGCCGGGCTGCGAGCCGAAGGCTCGACCGCGCTCTATGACGCCGTGGTGTACGCGCTCTACCAGTTCTCCGGCGTGAAGGGAAAGAAGGCGCTCGTCCTCCTCACCGACGGGAAGGACACCTCCTCGAAGTACGACTTCGACACGCTGCTCGACTACGTCAAGAAGGCGGGAGTCGCCGTCTACGGGATCGGCCTCAACGTGTCCAAGGCGGAGATCGAGGTCAAGGGGAAGCTCAACCGGCTCGCGGAAGCCTCGGGGGGCGCGACCTTCTACATCGACGGGACGAAGGACCTGAAGAACGTCTACCGGCAGATCAACAACGAGCTCCGGACCCAGTACCTCCTGACCTATTACTCGAGCAACCCGTCGCCCGACAACAAGTGGCGCAAGATCGAGGTGAAGGTCACGCCGAAGAATCTCACGGCGAGAACCATTTCCGGGTACTACAGCTAGTCGCCGGGTTGCAGCCGCAGAGCCGTTGAACTCGGCGCCCGGGTCCGGGTTGGAGCGGTCGCTCCGCGCCGCTCGAAACGGCCGCGGAGACTCTCGCCGGTTCGCACCCTGCAGGTCAGCAACCCATGTCTTCCCAAAGCACGGTGCTTCGCGACGGAGTGCGGGTAGCCTGCGGATCCGGGAATGGGAGGGCGGGATCGGGCGGTCGAGCCGCACGCACGCGATCTCGAGATCGCGTGCGATTGGCAGCAATATCGGGCGAGCGCAATGGACGCTCGGCCAGAAGGGTCGGAAGACGGGTTCGGGCGAGCCATCCCCGCGGGCGAGGCGTACCGAAAGCGTACGTTGAGCCCGCGGGCGGGTCATACGGGCCCGTATAACGGCCGTTATGGCCGAGCGTGCTATCTCAGACTTCCGGGTTGACGATCCGCGCGAGAAACCCCTCGTCGTCGCGCCAGTCTTCGCGCGTGCGGACCCGGAGCTCGAGGAAGAATCGGCCGCCGAAACGCTCCTCGCATCGCTCCCGGGCACGGGTCCCGATCTCGCGGATCATCGCGCCTCCCTTCCCGACGAGAATGCCCTTCTGGCCTTCCCGTTCGACGTACAGCGTCGCCTCCACGACCGTCAGGTCCTTCTCCTCGTCCTTGCGCAATTCCTCGACGACCACCGCCAGCGAGAACGGCACCTCCTCGCGCGTGAGCTCGAGCGCCGGCTCGCGGATCTGCTCGGCGACCTTTTCCGCGAGCGCTCCGGGAACGGTGTCCTCCGGCGGAAAGAGCGGCGGCCCTTCCGGGAGCACGCGCCGGAGCTCCTCGAGAAGCGCCTCGACGCCGTCACCGCTCGCCGCGGAGATCGGAACGACCGCCGCAAACCTCCCGCCCGCCGACAGCCCCGCCATCCGCGGAAGGAGCGCCGGTTTCGCGACGCGGTCGATCTTGTTGAGCGCGACGACCGCCGGCACCTGACGCCGCCCGACGAGTTCGGCGATGCGGGCGTCGCCGGGCCCGGCCCGCTCCGAAGCGTCGATCACCCAGAGGATCGCCTCGGCGCCCTCCAGCGCATCGACGGCGTCGCGCACCATCGCCGCGTTCATCCGATGCTCGGGCCGGTGGATTCCCGGCGTGTCGATGAGCACCGCCTGGAAGCCCGGTCGGTGGACGACGCCCAGCCATCGCTTTCGCGTCGTCTGGGGCTTGTCGGAGACGATCGCGACCTTCTCCCCGACGAGGAGGTTCACGAGAGTCGACTTTCCGGCGTTCGGGCGGCCGACGACCGCGATCATCCCGGCGCGAAAGGGGTCCCGTTCCGGCGTCACCGGCGGGCGCTTCGCGTGGTTTCTTCGCCCCCGGCCGGCGCGGAAGGTGCCGCCGGGATCTCGTTCCCCCGATCCCCCGCCGGCTGCACCCGCACGCGCAGGACCCGCCGACGGTCTCCCTCCTCGACCGTGAAGCGCAGGCCGTCCTCCTCCCGCGTCTCTCCGACGCGCGGGATGCGCCCCAGCCGAGCCGCGAGGTAGCCGCCGAGGGTGTCGTACTGCTCCTCTTCCTCGGCCGGCCCGCGGCCGAACGTCTCCCGGAGCACGTCGACGTGCGCGCGGCCCGCGATGGAGTAGGCGCCGTCCGACAGCTTCAGGATGGCGTCCCGCTCGTCCTCGTGCTCGTCGGAGATCTCGCCGACGATTTCCTCGAGCAGGTCCTCGATCGTGACGAGCCCCGATACGCTGCCGTATTCGTCCACGACGATCGCGATCGCGAGACGTTTCCGCTGGAACTCGCGGAGCAGCTCGGCGGTCCTCTTCGTCTCCGGAACGAAGGTGACCGGCCGCGCGATTTCCGTCAGCCGCGCGTTCGCGCCGCGCCGCACCGCCTCGAAGACGTCCTTCACGTGCAGGATGCCCACGACGTGGTCGATCGATCCCCGGTAGACCGGGAGACGGGAATATTTCGTCTCGACGAAGAGGTCCGCTCCCCGGTCGAGCGACGCCGCCTCGTCGACGGCCGCGATGTCCGTCCGCGGCGTCATGACCTCCTTGACCATCGTCTCTCCGAAGTCGACGATCGACATCAGGAGCTTCTCTTCGTCGCGTTCGAGGATCCCTTCCTCCCGGCCGACGTCGATGTACGCCTGGATCTCTTCCTCCGACGCGGGGCCTTCCCCGGCGGCGCGCGGCCGGATCACCAGCCGGACCGGAAGGGAGATCGGCGAGATGACCCAGGTCAGCGCCGAGAGCAGCGGATCGAACCGGACCAGCAGGGCCTCCGGCGCGGCGGCGGAGACGATCCGCAGGAGGAGCGCCTCGGCCGCGAGCCAGCCGACGAAGAAAAGGAGGGCGCCCCAGATCCACGGCGCGGGGACGCCGAGCGTTCCGAGGCCCCGGATCAGCGCCCAGAAGCCCCCCAGGAGGAGGATCTGGATCGCGACGCGAAGAGAGATCTTCATCGCGGCGGTATCTCCCTTCCCGGAGAGCATGCGCAGCCGACCGGGGTCCTCCTCGACGAGGCCCCGGAGCTTGATCGGCGAGAGTCGCTCGAGGGTCTGAGCGAACAGCTCGAGCGCGAGGAAGAGGAGGAAACAGAGGCCGGCGACGAGAAGAGCGATCATGCCGGAATCGCAAGGCGCCGGCGCAGCCTCGCCTCGAGCGCGTCCATTTCGCCGCGGTCCGTCTCGTGATCGTAGCCGAGGAGGTGAAGGAGCCCGTGCAAGAGGAGCTTCTCCATCACCGTGCGCAGCGCCACGCCTCCGCGCTTCGCCTGCCGGCGCGCCTCCGGGACCGAGATCACGAGGTCGCCCAGGAATCCGCCGGCGGAAGGTCCCGCCGGGAACGAGAGGACGTCCGTGGTCCGGTCCTTTCCGCGGTATCGCCGGTTGAGCTCCCGCATGCGCGCGTCGCCGCAGACAACGACCGAGAGCTCTTCCGCCGCGCCCCCGGCGAGATCCAGAGCGCGGTTCAGGAAGCGGCGGGCGCGGGCGGCAGGATATCCGGGAGCGCCGACGGTCGCGCGGAAATCGACCATCATTTCGCGGTCAGGCGGGTGCTTCCCGTCGTTCGCCGCGGCCGGGCGGCCTCCCCCTCGCGATTGAAATCGAAACCGGGGTAGTCGATGCGGTGATGGAACATCGTCGTGACCGTGCGGATCAGCGCGTCGTTGATCGCCGAGAGATCCCGGATCGTGAGGTCGCATTCGTCGAACTGTCCGTCCCGGAGGCAGTCGTTCGAAATCGCGCGCACCATCGCCGCGATCTTGGCGGGCGTCGGCTCCGCGATCGTGCGCGAGGCCGCCTCGACCGCGTCGGCGATCATCAGAATGCCATTCACCCGGTTCGAAGGCTTCGGTCCCGGATAACGGTAATCGGACTCGAGCACCGACGGGGACCCGGGCTCGACCTTCGAAAGCGCCTTCTGGTAGAAGTACCGGATCAGCTTCGTGCCGTGATGCTCCCGGATCCCCGAGAGGATCGGGTCCGGGAGGCGCGATTTCCTCGCGAGCTCGGCCCCTTCCTTCACGTGGGAAGCGATGATGAGGGCGCTCATCGAGGGCTCGAGCCGATCATGCCGGTTGAATCCCCGCGGCTGGTTCTCGATGAAGTAATCGGGCATGCGGGTCTTCCCGATGTCGTGGTAGTAGGCGCAGACTCGCGCGAGCAACGGATTCTCGCCGACGGCCTCCGCCGCCGCTTCGGCGAGATGGCCGACCATCAGGGAATGCTGATAGGTGCCGGGAGCCTCGAAAGCCAGCGTCCGGAGCAGAGGCAGATTCTGGTTCGACAGCTCGAGCAGACGGATGTCGGTCGTGACGTGGAAGAGGTTCTCGAAGACCGGCAGCAGGAACGCGACGAGCGCCGCGACGAGGAGCCCTCCGATCGCCGCCGCGGCGGCGTCGGCCCAGAGACCGGCGGCGTCCGCCGCGAGCGCGTGGCCGACCGCCACGGCGGCCACGTTCGCCCCCGCGACGATGCCGCCGAGCACGAAGAGGACGCTCCGCGAGCCGAGTCGCTTGATGCCGTAGATCCCCGCCAGCGACCCGGCGAGCGCGAAGAGCGCGAAGGGGAAGTTCATTCCCATCAGCACGCCGATCGACGCCGACTGGACCGCCGCGAAGAGCACGGCCGGACCGGGCCCGGCGGCGACGACGAGGCCCGCGAGGATCGGTCCGGCGGCGAACGGGATCGCGAAGGAGTCGGACGAGAGCGCATCCGAGGAGAAGTTCGACGCGAGGGACTGGGTGACCGCGAAACTCCCGCGGACGATCAGCGCGAAGAGGATCCCGACGGCGAGGAGCGGCAGGAGCGGCGGCGCCTGGCGGCGCGATGCCGCCATGCGCGTCTGGCTGTCGATCCAGAAGACGAAGACGGCGAGGAGCTGGAGGAGCACGACTCCGACGAGCTTCCACCACGACTCCGGGCGCGAAACGGAGCCGTTGATCGCCGCGAGGATCCGCGCCGAACGCGCGCCGATGAGGTCTCCCCTTCGCACGAGGACCTCTCCGCGCGGGACCTTGATCAGGACGCTCTCGACCTGGCTCATCGCGAGCTGCCGCCGCCGCGCCGATTCCGCCGCGTTGTACGTGAGGTTGGGCCGCATCAGTCCGGCGACGAAAGCCGCCGTCTCGCGCGATTCCCCCGGGGACAGCCGTGCGCCGGCGAGGTCCGCCGCCATCGCCGCCTTGAGGTCCGCGCCGTATTCGACCGTCGAGAAGAGATCGACCGTCTGTCGCTCCGCGCCGCTCGATTCGCGGACGAGGACTCCCCGCTCCCGATGCTGGAGGAGGAGCTCCTTGTTGTCGACGACGCCCGCCCCGTAGAGCCGGGTCTCCGCCGCGATCACGCGCGCTTCGAGGTCGGCCGGAAAATGGCGGCGGGCCATCGATCGAAGAGCGCCGTCGGAGATCGGCGCCGGAAACCCCCTGCGAAAAGCCTCGAGAGGAGCGTCCGGCGAGAGGCGCTCCGCCGCGCGGGCCCCCTCGAACGCCGACCGAAGGACTTCTTCGAGGCGCGCGGCCGCCTGGGTGTCCCGGTCGTACACCGGGAGAACGGCCGCAGCCGCCTCCTCGCGCTTGCGCTCGGTCGCCTCGGGATCCGGGAGGATGAAATCGCGCGGGGCGACGAAATCGCGTTCGGCGATCGTCCCCGGTTTCAGGCGCGCCGCCCGGAACGAGATGCCGGGCGAGAACGCGGCGGCAGATACGAGGACATAGAGAGCCATCCAGAGGCCCGTGCGACGCCGCCACGCCGGCGTCACGTCGGGCGACGAGGGCGGGCGGCGGAAGATCCGGGCGAAGACGCCCGGAGAGGGCGGGCGGTCCACGTCAGCGTCCGGACCCGGCGGAATCGGCCTGCCGGCCGCGCTCTTCGGCGTCGTAGGCCGCGACGATTCGCTGCACGATCGGGTGCCGCACGACGTCCCGCTCGTCGAAGGTGACGAAGCCGATCTCCGGGACGTGGGACAGGATGCGGCGCGCCTCCCGCAGCCCGGACGCCTTTCCCTGGGGCAGGTCGACCTGCGTCACGTCTCCCGTGATCACCGCCTTCGAGAAGAAGCCGATCCGCGTCAGGAACATCTTCATCTGCTCGGTCGTCGTGTTCTGCGCTTCGTCCAGGATGATGAACGCGTCGTTGAGCGTCCGGCCGCGCATGAACGCGATCGGCGCCACCTCGATGACGCCGCGCTCCAGCATCTTTCCCGTCTTCTCGTATCCCAGGATGTCGTAGAGCGCGTCGTAGAGAGGCCGCAGATACGGATTGATCTTCTCGACCATGTCGCCGGGAAGAAAACCGAGCCGTTCTCCCGCCTCGACGGCGGGCCGGCAGAGGACGATCCGCTTGATCTTGCGCTCGAGCAGCGCCGCAGCCGCCATCGCGACCGCGAGGTACGTCTTTCCCGTTCCGGCGGGGCCGATCGCGAAGACGACGTCCCGCTCGGCGACCGTCTTCAGGTACTGGCGCTGCTTGACGTTGCGGGGAGCGACGACCGCGCGAAGAGTCGGCCCGAGGTAGTCGTGCGAGAAGAACTCGAGGAGAGACGCTTCGGGATCCTCCTTGAGCACCGCGATCGCCGTCAGCACGTCGGATTTCTGGAGCGCGTGCCCCCGCTGGAGGAGCTCCGCCAGCTCGGCGAGCATGCGCTGGACGACGGGAACCTTCGGCCCTTCCCCGGCGACCGAGATCTCGGTTCCCCGCGCCTTCAGCCGAACGCCGAACGCGTCTTCGATCGCCCGAAGATTCTCGTCGAGCCGCCCGAACAATGAGGAGACGCCGCTTTCGGGGACCGTGACGGTTTGCGAGCTTTCCGAGATTCTTCTCCTCCGCCGGGCGTTTCCGCCCGGCAAAGGCTACCATCGCCGCTTCCCGCGCGCAACGCGGAGGGCCCGCCGAAGCGGGCCCTCGTGCGGCCGGAACTCTTTTATTTGCTGAGGGAAGAAAGGAGGTGGCCGATCTCGTCGCCGGCCACGTTCTCCATCCGGTGGCGGAGGGAATCGCTCGCCTGGGCGAGGAGCTTGTGGTGCGCCGCGACGACCACCTTCCCGGAAGAATCCACGATCTTCATGTCGAAGACGATCGTGCCCGATCCGGCCGCCTGGCCGATCCAGCCGCCCCACGCGGCGCCGGAGCTCGGAGGCCGGAATTCGGTCACCTGTCCGTAGAGAGAATAGGAGCCGGACGACTTCGAGAGCTTCACCGCGCCGCCCGAACGGTCGGCGGAGTTCTCCACGATCGCATTCTGGATGAAATCCGGAAGCTCCTTCCAGGAAAGGTCGCCCTTCTCCTTGTCGGGGCGCTCCGCCTTCATCTCGAACGGATGGACGTGGATCGTCTTTCCCGTGAGATTCGCTCCTTCGGCCACGTATTCAAGGTCGAGATACTTGCCCTTGTGCGTGTCGACGCCGAGGAACTCCCGATCGGGGCCCGGGCTGTCCTTCGATTTCGCCTGGAGCGCCGCCGGCGCCGCGAGGGCCGCCGCCAGGAGCGCGATCACACCGAGCTTTCGCATGTCTTGTCCTCCTTCGAAAATTCGCGAGATCAGGAGATCTTCGCCGAAAACTTCTTTCCCAGGAGCGTCAGAGTGAGCGCCCGGTTCTCGCCCGCGGCGAATGTCGCGTTCATGGGGAGGTAACCCTTGATCGTCGGATCCGGGGTCGTCAACCAGACCTTCACCGTGACCGCTCCGGAACTGACGGGGATCGAATCGGAAACCGTTCCGCCATCCTTCTTTCCGAAGTCGAACGTCTTCCGGTAGATGATGGAATCGTTGACGGCGACCATCAGGTAGCCCTTCGGAATCGGGCTCGAGAACGTCAGCCGGAGCGTCGCCGGCCCCGCCGCGGCGGGCCGGGCGGCCGCAGAGGTCGAGGCATTCGAGGGCGCCGGCTTCTGGGGCTGACCGGCCTTCGCGAGCGCGTCGCTCTTTTTCTTCTGGTCCGCCTTCCTCATCTCCGCGTGCTTGGCGTCGGCGAGCCCGCGGCGCGCGTCCTCGGAAAGCTTCTGCGCGTCGGCGTTCTGCGCGTCGATGTTCAGAGCGGCTTCCGCCTCCGAAATCGCGGAATCCCATTTCTTCTCGCCGAGCGCCGATCGGCCGTTCTGAAGGTGCGTCGCGACGAGCGCCGACTTTTCCTGATCCGCCTTCTTCGACGCCTCGTTCCGGAGGCCTTCCTCGGCCATCTGGCTGTACTGGCGCGCGGCCTTCATCGAAGGGTCCTTCTGGAGGATCGCCCGGAAGACCGTCAGGCTCTCGGCGTAGCGCCCCTTCTGATAGAGCGCCCGCCCGTCCGAGAACTGCCGCTCGAGGTCGAGCTGAGTTTTCTCGGCGGCCTCCGAGGCGCGGCCGGCCTCGACCTTCGGCGTCCGCATCCGTAGCACGACGACCACCGCGACGACGGCGAGGAACGCGAAACCGACGATGCTCCACCAGTACTTCGGGTTCACCGCGGCGTTCAGGACCGAGGGAGGGGGCGGCGTCTTCGCCTTCACGGGCACGGCCGCGACCGGGAGAGCGGCCGCCTCCGGAGGAGAATCCGCAGCCGCGGGCGGAACGGCCCCGGTCTCGAGCGCAACGCGCGGCGAGGAGGGATGCGTCTCGTCGTGGTCGGGGCGGCCCGCGCCGGTTCGCGAGACGGCGGAGGCCGATGCGGCGTCGCCTCCCTGTCGCGCCACGTCCTCGAGGTGCTCGAGCTTCAACGTGGGCAGGTTCTCCGCCGAGGAAACCATGGTCCCGAGGTCCTGGAAGATCGCCTGCTCCTCGAACCGGGCCTTCGCCTGGTAGAGCGCGAGCGCGAAGTCCTTGCCGCGCTGGAACCGGTTCCAGGGGTCCTTCGAGAGCGCCTTCGAGAGGATCGTGTCGAATTCCTCGGGAACGTTCTTCGTTCCGTCGGCGAGCGGAGCGTAGTTTTCGTGCACGATCTTGTAGGAGATCGTCGTCAGGTTCTCGCCGGAGAACGGTTTCCGGCGGGAGAGCATCTCGTAGAGCACGACGCCGAGCGAGAAGATGTCGCTGCGGCCGTCGACGGGAGCGCCCGTCACCTGCTCCGGCGACATGTAGTTCGGCGTCCCCAGGAACTGGCCGGTCGTCGTCAGATTGGACGAGGCCACCTTCGCGATTCCGAAATCGGTGATCTTCACTTTCCCGTCGGTGGTGATCATGATGTTCGCGGGCTTGATGTCGCGATGGATGATCCCCTTCCGATGGGCGTAGTCGAGGGCCTCGCCGACCTGCCCGATGATGTCCGCGATCTGGTCGGGAGCGAAATTCGCCTTCTCGACGAGCATCGCCTTGATCGTCTTCCCTTCGATGTACTCCATCGCGATGAACGAGACGCCGCTGTCCTTGTCCTCGCCGACGTCGTAGATCGTGACGATGTTCGGGTGCGACAGGATGCCGGCGGTCTGCGCCTCCCGCATGAAGCGCTCCCGGAACTCCCGCGACTCGGAATCGTCCTCGTCGCCGGCCTGCGCCCGGATCGTCTTGATCGCGACGAGGCGGCCGATCGACGGGTCCTTGGCCAGATAGACGACGCCCATCGCGCCCTTCCCCAGCTCGCTCAGGATCTCGAAGCGGCCGAGGCGGGAAACCTTCGGGATGTTGTCGACGCGTTCGCTCATTCGCTTGTATCCGGTGTGGTCCTCAACGGATCGTCGAATTCTAAGAGGGGGGAACGGCGGGTGTCAACGACGGTTCGGGCGCGCGCCCGCCGCTTCGCCGGCCGCGCCGCGCGGCCCGGGCGGCTCGGAAAGGACGCCTTCGGCCTTCACGCTCCGAGACGGGCCGGCTTCGGGCGGGACGCGGCGGCGCGCGCGCGCGCCTCGTTCCGCTCGAAAGCGAGCCGCGCGATGCGATCCAGCAGCTCCCCGAGCGGGACCCCGGCCTCGTTCCACAGCTTCGGAAACATCGAGATCGCCGTGAAACCGGGAAGCGTGTTGACTTCGTTCAACAGAACCCGGCCGGAGCTCCTCTCGACGAAGAAATCGACGCGCGCGAAGCCGGAGCACCCCGCGATCGCGAAAGCGCGAACGGCGATCGCCCGGACCTCCTCGGCCGTCTCGGGAGGGAGGGGCGCGGGCACGAGGAGCTGCGCTCCGGCGGAGAGATATTTGTCCTCGTAGTCGTAGAATTCGCGGCCGGGGACGATTTCGCCGCAGCCGGAAGCTTCGGGCCGATCGTTGCCGAGGATCGCGCATTCGATCTCGCGCGCGTCGATCCCTTCCTCGACGAGAACCGTGCGGTCGTAAGCGAAGGCGGCCGCGACCGCGGGGGCGAAACTCTCCCAGGCCTTGACCTTCGTCACGCCGAGCGAAGAGCCGCCCGACGACGGCTTCACGAAGATCGGGAGCGGCAGCCGTCCGGCGACCCGGTCCGCGATCGAGCCGGCGCCGGTCTCCCATGCGGCCGCGTCGACCGCGATCGACCGCGGGAGCGGGAGACCCGCCTCGCGCATCCGCGCCTTGAACGCCGCCTTGTTCATTCCGAGCGCGGACCCGGCGACGTCGGCCCCCGCGCAGGGGATTCCGATCGTCTCGAAGAAGCCCTGGAGCGTGCCGTCCTCCCCCGTCTCGCCGTGGACGATAGGAAACGCGAGATCGACGGCGTCGAACCGTCCCGGCGGGAGACGCGCCGCCGCGGCGCCCGCCGCGTCGAATCCTCCGGAGAGGATCGCGCGCGAGTCGGCGTCGTTCCGGAAATTGCCCGAGGGATCGACCGCGACCGGAATCGTCTCGTAGCGGTCCGCGGGGAAGCCCGCCACGATCGTGCGGGCGGAGACGATCGAGACCTCCCGCTCGACCGACGCGCCGCCGAAGACGACCGCGACCCGCGTCCTCACCATTCGACGACGCGGACCGATCGGATCGGACGCGCCCTCTCGAGCGCGGAGATCGCGTCGGGCGGAGGAGGCGTGTCGACCGAAAGCACCGATACGGCGCCCTCTCCCCCCTCGCGCCGCGACAGGGCGAGCTCCGCGATGTTGATCCCGGCGCTCCCGAGGATCGTCCCGATCAGTCCCACGACGCCCGGGACGTCGTCGTTCTCGACGTAGATCGCGACTCCTCTCGGCCGGAATTCGATCGCGCGCCCGTCGATCGAGACGACCCGGGCGTCGCCGCGCCCGAAGACGGTCCCGTCGACGTACCGGCGGCGGCCGCCGGCCGCGGCGGTCACCCGCAGGAGACTCGCGTAGTCCCCCTTCTCCTCGTGCGAGGTCTCCGCGATCGCGATTCCCCGGTCGCGGGCGGCCGGGAGCGCGTTGATCAGATTCACGGTCTCCGGCGACGTCCCGGAAAGGACGCCCTTGACGGCCGCGAGCGCCGCGGGACGAAGGAACTCCGCCGGGAGGTTCCACGCGTCGATCGCGATCTCCCGCACGAACCCGTCCGTGATCCCCCGCAGGAACCGCGCCGCCCGCTCGGCGAGATCCATCCACGCCGCCGCGCCTCCGGGATCGGAAAGCTTCCGGAACGGCAGGTTGACCGCGGGAACGTACGCCGCGCCCGCGAGCGCCTCGCGGACCGCGTCCACGGTCTGGGCCGCGACGCGTTCCTGCGCTTCCTGCGTCGAAGCGCCGAGGTGGGGAGTCGCGACGACGTTTCCCCGGCGGAAGATCGGATGGGACCGGTCGGGAGGCTCCGGGTCGAACACGTCGAGCGCCGCGCCCCCGAGCTGCCCGGAAGCGAGGGCGGAGTCGACCGCGTCCAGGTCGACGAGGCTCCCCCGCGCGACGTTGACCAGGAACGCCCCCCGCTTCATCGCCGCGAGCGCCCCGGCGTCGATGATCTTGCGGGCCGAATCCGTCGCCGTCGCGTGCAGCGTCACGACGTCCGCACGCCCGAGGAGCGACTCCAGCGGGAGGAGCTCGACGCCGATCTCGCGCGCCTTCTCCGGGGGAAGGAACGGGTCGTAGCCGACGACCGTGGCGCCGAACGCCTGCGCGCGCGTCGCGACCCGCGAGCCCACCTGTCCGAGCCCGACGATCCCGACGACCTTCCCCTCGAGCTCGACCCCGACGAACGAGGCGCGGTCCCATTCTCCGGCCGCGAGAGAAGCGGCCGCCGGGACGACGCGGCGCAGCAGCGCGAAGAGGAGAGCGAAGGTGTGCTCGACCGCCGACACGACGTTCCCCGTCGGCGAATTGATGACGAGCACGCCCCGCCGCGTCGCGGCCGCCATGTCCACGTTGTCGACGCCGACCCCCGCCCTTCCGACGATCGCCAGCCGCGGCGCGGCGGCGAGGAGCTCCGCGTCGACCTTCGTCCCGCTCCGGACGAGGAGCGCCTCGGCGTCGGCGAGCGCGGGGAGCAGGCGTTCGCGCGGCCAGCCGACCGCGTCGACGATCTCGTGGCCGTCGTCCCGGAGCCGTTCGATCCCCGATGGGGAGATCTTCTCCGCGACGACGATCCGGCTCAAGCGCGGCTGTCCGGCATCGCCGTGTCGATCGCGGAAAGGAGGTTCGCGAGGGAATCCGGGTCGATGTCCCCCATGTGGCTGATCCGGAACGTCTCGCTCTTGAGCTTCCCGTAGCCGCCCCCGATCGTCCATCCGGCCGAGGAAAGATTGTTCTTGAGCTTCTCGGCGGAGACGCCTTCCGGCGGACGCAGGCAGGACACCGTCGGGGACCGATCCTCCGCTCCGGCGGCGAAGAAGGCGCAGCCGCTCCGGCCGGCCCATTCCGCGACCATCCGCTGCAGCGCGCGGTGGCGCTCGAATCGCGCGGCCATCGTCTCGCGCTCGAGGAATTCGAGCTGGACGTCCAGCGCGTAGAGGTGCGGAATCGAGGGTGTCGTGGGGGTGTGATGCTTCTTCGAGAATTCCTCGTACTCCGAGAAGCGGAAGTAATGGGAGCGGATCCCGGCGCCGCGCGACCGCGCGAGGAGGCGCTCCGAAACGGCGCCGACCGCGAGCCCCGGAGGGAGCGCGAGCGCCTTCTGCGAGCCGGCCAGGACCAGGTCGATCCCCCAGGCGTCGGTCTCGACGGGCGCGCCCGCGAGGGAAGTCACGGCGTCGACGAGGAGGAAGGCGTCGGAGCTCTCCCGGACCGCCCGCGCGATCCCGGAGAGCGGCGAGATGACGCCGGTCGACGTCTCGTTGTGGACGACCGTCACCGCGTCGTACTTCTTCTCGCGGAGCGCCGCCCGGATCCGGTCCGGATCGGCCGCCTCGCCCCAGGGGAACGAGAGCTTGTCCGCTTCGAAACCGTTGTCCGTCGCGATCCTGTGCCAGCGTTCGGAGAACGCGCCGACCGCGACGGAGAGCACGCGGGCGGGCGCGGCGTTCTGGAGGCCGGCTTCCATGAGGCCCGTCGCGGACGACGTCGCGAGGAGCACGAAATTCCTTGTGTCGAACACGGTCGGGATCCGCCGTTCGATCCGCTCCTGCAGATCCGCGTACGACTTCCCGCGATGGCCGATCATCGGCTTCGAGAGAGCCGCGAGCACCTCGGGGCGGACCCACACGGGACCCGGCAGGAAGAACTTGATCGAGCCGGCGTAAGGCGGTTTGTCGCTCATGAAAACGATTCTTTCCGGGGCGGCGGGTTCTGTCAAACGAAGCGCGCCAGCGCGTCGGGGAGCTCGGCGATCGAGTCGATCATCGCGTCCGCGCCGGCGCCGCGGAGGAAGTCGGCCGAGCGCGATCCGGAAGGAACGACCACGGCGCGGCACCCGCCGGCCCGCGCGAACTCGACGTCCACTTCCATGTCTCCCACGCAGGCGGTCTCCCGGGGCTCGGCGCCCATCGCCGGCAGGAGGGACCGAAGCATCGCGGGATCCGGCTTCGGGGGATGCGCCGGATCCGGCCCGACGATCGCCGCGAAACGTCCGGCGATTCCCTTCGCCTCGAGGATCATCCGGGAGAACCGCGAAGGCTTGTTCGAAGCGACGGAGAGGACGCGGCCGCCGTCGGCGAGCCGGCGCAGCGTTTCGTCCACGCCGGGAAGGACGCGCGAGCCGTCGACCGCCACGTCCCGGTACCGCTCGCGAAAGAGCCGAACTCCCTCGGCCGCGAGGCCCGGGCCCGCCGCCCGGTCGAGCAGGCTCTCGAGGCCGTGGCCCACCATCTCGCGGATCCGCGCCCGATCCGGCACGGGGAGGCCGAGACGCGTCATCGCGAAGGCGAGCGCATCGTGAATTCCCTCGTAACCGTCGATCAGCGTCCCGTCGAGGTCGAAGACGACCGCGCGGATCGTCACCGCGAGAACCGCGCCGTCTTCGTCAGCGCCTCGGCGAGACCCCCGAGATCGTCCGTGAACTCCCCGCCGCCGAACTCCACCGACCGCGGGCGGAGGCGGCCGACGTCGATCCGGGCGAGCGGAAGCGACTTGTACCCCTCGACGAGGACGAGGTCGCAGTCGCCGAAGTCCCGCTCGAGGATCGCGTCGAGCCCGACCGACTCGCGGCGGCGCACGGTCGTCGCGGACGGGCGCACGAAGGCCGAGGGATCTCCTCCCGAAGCCGCGTGGCGCGTCGAATCCTTTCCGGGGAAGTCGTCGACGACGTCGTGCGGCGTGTGCTTGAGGGTCCCCACGCACAACCCGCGGGCGCGCAGGAGCGGAACGAGACGTTCGAGGACCGTCGTCTTGCCCGAATCGTGGCTTCCCGAGATCCCCACGGCGACCGGCCATTCGTCGGGATAGAGCCGGCTCCCGGGGGCCGACGGGGCGACCTCCCTCTGACGGGCGTAGAACGGTTCGAGGTCGTCGCTCGCTTCGAGCGTCTCCCGGAACTCCGGCGAGCCCGTCAGGAGGTCGATCGCCGGCCGCGCGTCGAACTCGTAAGGCTCCGGCCGCCAGCGGAACGCCTCCGGCGCCTGCCCGGCGGCGATCTCGAGAACGCGCAGTCCGGTTTCGTAAGGCCGATGGGCGTCCGGATCGACGACGTCCAGGAAGACGCCGTGACACGTCTGACCGGCGAACTTGTGGAACGTGGGACGGAAATGCACGGCGCGAAACCGCACGCCCGGAAGCTCCCGCTCCGCGAGGGCGCCGGCGAGCCGCTCCGCATCGAGCCACGGGGCGCCGACCTGCTCGAAGGGGCGCGTCGTCCCGCGGCCTTCCGAGAGGTTCGTCGCCTCGAAGAGGCAGGCTCCGGGATAGACGCGCGCCGTCGCGAGCGACGGCATGTTCGGCGACGGCGAGATCCACGGGATTCCCGCGGGCCACGCGCGGCGGCGCCCCCACCCGCGCATCGGGACGATCGTCAGGTTCGCGTCGGGCCGGGCCTCGTCTCGATACTGCAGCGCGAGCTCCCCGACCGTGCGGCCGTGCCGCACGGGCACGCGTCTCCAGCCGACGAAGGAGGTGAAGCCGGGGGCCTGCGGCTCCCCCTCGGTCCCGCCGCCGATCGGGTTCGGGCGGTCGCAGACGACGACGCGCTTGCCCGCGCGCGCCGCGGCGTCGATCGCGAGGCAGACGGTCCAGACGAACGTGTAGTACCGCGCGCCGACGTCCTGGAGGTCGCACACGAGCACGTCGACGCCGTCGAAGTCGGCGGGAGCCGGGGCCAGGGAAGCGAGGTCCGTCCCGTACAGAGATCGCACGGGGAGCCCGGTCGCCGGATGGACTTCGTCTCCGACCGAGGCCATGTCCTGCGCGCTCCCGTCGATGCCGTGCTCCGGCCCGAAGAGGCGCACGAGCCGGCAGCCCGGTATCCGCCGGAGGACCTGCCAGGAGGGCTCGCCCGCCGAGTTGACCCCCGCCGGATGCGACAGCAGGGCGACGCGGCTCCCCTCGACGGCGGCCGAATCCGTCTCGAGCGCGTCGATGCCGAAGCAGAACACGGAGGAATCTTAGTCCGTCGCCGGAACGACGCGACGTGAACAACTGCTGCGGTTTTTCGTATCCTCGGGCATGCCCATCCTTCGCGACTGGATCGCGATGGCGAAGGAAACGGCGCGCTCCCTGCGCCGGGACGAAGTCGTGGGCCTCTATTCGCGCGAGTGGAAATCCGCCCGTCAACAGCTCGTGTCCGAGCACCGGGACGAGATCGAAGGCACCCGAAACGGCCTGAAACGGTTCGTGCGGGTCGTCAATGCGATCGCGTTCGGCCTCGTCAAGCGCCTCGCTCCTCCGCGCCGGCTCGTCTTCGCGATCGCGGGGCTGTTCCTCCTCGGGTCGCTGATCGAGGGTCTGCAGATGTCGTCCGGCCACCGATCGGACGTCGAGTACTGGCGTCTCGCGTCCCATACCGTCGACTTCCTCCTCGCGGCGTTCCTGCTGATGGCGTTCCTCCTCGCGATGGAGCTCGTCGACAAGCTCCAGTTCCGGGACGAGCTGGTTCTCGCGCGAGACCTGCAGCGAGACCTCCTCCCGAAGGCGGTGCCCGACTTCGCGGGATTCCAGGTCTCCGCCTGGAACCGGATCGCGAACATGGTCGGCGGCGACCTCTACGATTTCGCTCCGCTCCCCGACGGGCGCCTGGCGATCCTCTTCGGGGACGCGTCGGGCCACGGCATGGCGGCGGGGCTCGTGATGGCGGTCGCGCACGCCGCATTCCGGACCCAGCTCGACGCGGATCCGTCGCCCGCCGCCCTCGTCGGGGCGCTCAACCGCACGCTCTGCCGGACGGGCAGCGCCCGGTCTTTCTTCTCGTGCGTGTACGTGATGCTCGGGCCCGACGGCGCGTTCACGGCCACCGTGGCTGGCCATCCGCCGCTCCTCCTCACGGACGCGGAAGGGGCGGTTCGCCGCGAGGTCGGCGAAGGAGCTTACCCGCTCGGCATCAAGGGCGGCCTCGCGTGGCCGGCGATCCCGGGATTGATCGGACCCGGCGAGCTCCTCGTCTTCTGTTCCGACGGCCTCGCGGAGGCGAGAAACGACGACGGCGACGAGTTCGGCGATGCGCGCATCGCGTCGATCGTCCGCGCCAATGCCGGGCGAGCCGCGTCGGACGTGGTCGAAGCGCTCGCGACGGCGGTCGTGCGGTTCTGCGGCCGCGCGGTTCCCGAGGACGACGTGTCGATCCTCGTCGTCAAACGGACCCCCGCGGCCAGCTAGAGTCGCGAGCCCTCCCGTCCAAAGTCGCGCGGTACCCGGACTTTCGACCTTCGACTCGCGGCCTGCGATCGGACCGGCCGCGCCGTCAGCCGCGGTCGAAGAGACCACGCCAGTGGCGTTCGAGCCGCGCCGCCTCGCCGGACCCCTCCGGAGGGGACCAGGGCGCGAGATCCCCTTCCGGCGGGGGAACGTAGGGCCCCGCCTTCGTTTCGAAAAAGACGCTCCCGGGCGCGAGCGCGAGGAGCGTGTGCCACGCTTCCGGCGGGAAATCGGCGCCGATCGTCTCGCCGTCGGGATCCAGGGCCCGCCGATCGATCACGGATCCGGCCTCGTCGAAGAAGAGGATGCCGATCCTCCCCGCCACGACGAGCGCCGTCTCGCTCCGGGGCGGATGGAGATGGCGATGGGGACGCACGTACGTGCCGGGCTCCATCGCGTTGAACAGCCGGTGCACCGGGTCTTCCATCGCGTGGAGATTCCGGTTCTTCCGGAGCCGCGGAGAAGCGGCGGCCTCGCGGGACACCTCGGCGATCGAGTCCCGCGTGATCCACGCGGGGCCCGCGGCGCCGTTCGCCAGGTGGCGATCCGCGCCACTCGCCAGGTGGCGATCCACGCCACTTGCCAGGTGGCGATCTGCGCCACTTGCCAGGTGGCGATCTGCGCCACTCACCGCGGCCCGGCTCCGATCGGCCGGCCCGGAGGCGGCTCCGGCGCCGGATGCCGGCGCGCGCGGGTTTCCGGCCGGTCGAGAAACTCCGCGAGGTCCCGGCGCGCGAGGAGCCGGTGCGCTCGGGCCGCGGCCTCCCCGCCGCCGCCCGCGGCGAGGCGTGTCCGGAGATCCGTGAGCGCCGCGGTCGCATCTGCGCGCACCTCCGGCGAAGCCCGATCGTCGGCGGCCAGGTCCATCATTCGGTCGAGCACGACCCGCTGGGAGACCCGCCGGAGCGCGGCGAGGCGCGGCGAGGCGTCCGGACCGCCTCCCCAGGTCGCCGCGACGAGATCGCGAAGCACGCCGTCGAACGTCGGCGCTCCCGGCTCGCGGTCGAGCGTCAGTCTCGCCGCCCGCTCCCGGTCGAGCAGGGGCGCGACGATGAGCCCCGCGAGCGTCCGCGCCGCCGTGAGCGGGCTGAACGTGTCGCCCGCATCGGAAGGAAATCGCTCGCGCGTCGAATTCTCGCCCTGCGGGGCCGCGACGAGCGCCGCGGCCACGCGGTCGGGAACGTCGAGGTTTTCGGGGCGAAGGGCCTCTCCGAGCAGGCGCAGCGCGCGCTTCTGCTGCTCCGCGCCCACCCAGGCGACCGGCTTCTGCCCGTCGCCCGCGAGGGCGTTGGTCTGGAACTGGCCGCCGACGAACTGCTGGGCGGCGCGGATCGCGAAGCGGTGGTAGAGGTACGCCAGCGAGAATCGCTGTTGCAGATCGTAGACGGGCTCTCCCGGCGAGAGCTGTCCGACGCCGAACCGGTCGAGGATCACGCGTCGCACGCGGATCGTCGTTTCGAGCCACGAGACCGGGTCCGGGCCCCAGTCGTATTCGGCCCATCGCGGGTCGCTCTCGAGCGGATAGACGTTTCCCTCCGCGTAACCCTTCCGGACGATCGCGTCGAGAGCGGCGCGGCTTCCGTCGGCCGAGTATCCCCACCGGATCATCAGCCGGTCGTACGAGCCGATGTCGGCGGGATACGCGTCGGAGAAGTCGAGGCGGCCGTCCTTCGCCTCGACGTGGGGAGCGAGGTAGTCCATGACCGAGCCCCACCCGAAGGTCGTCGCGGCCCAGTCGTGCATCAACCCGAGCGTGTGTCCGACTTCGTGGGCGACGAGATAGCGCAGCCGTTCCAGGACGAGCTCCTCTTCGGCGATCCCCGGATCGCCGCCGGCCGCGAGCCAGGAAACGTCCGGCGCGTCGCCGGCCGCGCAGGCGAGCGGCGAGCTCTTCGCCGGGGGCTCGAGGAAGTTGTTCCATATCCGGGCGGTGGTCCGGCAGCGGTACGAATCGATCCGCGCGACCCCGTGGACGATCTCCCCCGTGCGAGGATCGACCTGGATCTCGCCGAACGACCAGCTCCGGTCGGCCCGATCGACCCACTCGATTCCCGAATAGCGCGCGTCGAGGAACGTCGCGCCTTCGGGAAGGTCCTCCAGCACGAGCGCTCCCGGAAGCCCCGCTTCCGCGAACGCGTGGTTCCACCACAGCGCCGCCTCCCGCATCGCCGAGCGTTCCGGCTCCGGGATTCCGCGGTCCAAATAATACACGATTGGATGCGACGGGTCGACGCGCCACCGGCAGGCCAGATAACGCTCGAGCGGCTCCGTGAACGGGGCGGTGTGGTCGCGGAAGAAGAGCGGAATGAAGCCGATCCGGGGATCGAGAGCGCGCGGCGCGAACCCCGGGTCCGGGAGCTTCAGGAACGTGTGGTGAACGCGGAGCGTCATCGTCTTTCCGTCGGGAAGGACGGACGCCACCGCCGGCGGAGGATCCTCCGACGCGACGGTCACCTGGGCTTCGATCTCCGTGTTGCGCGGAAACGCGCCGGTGCGGTCGAGCGAGAGGACCGAGCGCGCCGGATCCGCGCGCCACTCCCCCTGTTTCGCGTTCTTCAGGATCGTGGCGATTCCCGTGTCGCGGACGAGCAGGTCGGTCGCGTCCGCCAGGACGGTTTCGCCGGACTCCGCGACGACCGGCAGCGCCGCGAGAATCGACGTCGGAAAGGACTCGGCGACGACCCTCCGCTGCTCCGAGTCCGGGCTCTCCCCGCGATTCTCGGTCTGTTTCTGGACGAGGAGGGCTCGCGGGCCGACTCTCTCGAAGTGGCAGAGGCCCAGCGCTCCGGTCTCGCCGCGGTCGAGCGTCGGATCGACGAGACCCGCTCCCGAAGCGAGGCCGGCGCCGTAGAGGAAGTCTTCGTTCCATCGCGAGATCTCGAGGAGGAGCGAGCCGCGCCGCGCGTCCCAGTAGAACGGGAGAAAGCCGTCGCGCCGCGCGAGACCGGCGGCGCGCTCCGCGATCGAGGGGAGCGGCTCCGCTTTCTGGGCGGCCGCGGCGAGCGGGAAGAGGAGAACGGCGAGAGCGAAAAGGCGTCGGATCGTCATGCGCGCGATTTAATCACGCCGCCGCCCCGGTCCCGCGGCCGATAAGATCCGCCGGTGACCGTTCCCTTCCGCCCTCCGTTCTGGCTCCGCAACGCTCACCTGCAGCTCGCCGGAGGCGCTCTCCTTCGGCCGCGCCGCCGCATCCTTTATCGGCGCGAGACGCTGGCGACCGCCGACGGCGACGAGCTCCTCCTCGATCACGCCGGAGAGGGGAAGGCGGGCCGTCCGCGGCTCCTCGTCCTCCACGGTCTCGAGGGAAGCTCCTACTCCTCCTACGCGCAGGGGCTCGCGACTCTCGCCGCCGCCCGCCACTGGAACGTCACCGTCCTGAACTTCCGTTCCTGCGCGCGGGATCCCGAGCGGGTCGAGCGGCGGATCGAGAACCGGACCGCGCGCCTCTACCACTCCGGCGAGACCGGCGACCTCGACTTCGTCGTCCGCACCCTTCGGGAGCGGGAACCGGCCGCCCCCCTCGTCGCGGCGGGCGCCTCGATCGGAGGAAACGTCCTTCTCAAGTGGCTCGGCGAGGGGGGCGAGGGCCTCCGCGCGGCTGCGGCGATTTCCGTTCCGTACGACCTGCTCGCCTGCGCCCGGCATCTCGAGCGTGGCCTCGGACCGATCTACACCCGGGTTTTCCTGCGCAGCCTTCGGCCGAAGGCGCTCGCGGTGCGGGCGCGCTTTCCGGAGGCGGCCCGGCGGATCGACCCGGATCGCGTCGCGGACGCCCGAACCTTCTTCGAATTCGACGACGCCGCGACGGCCCCGCTCCACGGATTCGCCGGAGCGGCCGACTACTACGCGCGGTCGAGCTCGCTCGCCTTCCTTCCGCGGATCCGCGTGCCGGCTCTCTGCGTCACCGCGAAGAACGACCCGTTCCTGCCCGGGGAAGCGGTCGAGCGGGCGCGGGCGGCCGCCTCCGGCGCGGTCGACTTCCGGGTCACGGAATCGGGAAGCCATCTCGGGTTTCCCGAAGGGCCGCCCTGGGCGCTCCGTTCGTGGGCGGAAGCGCTCGCGATCGGCTGGCTGGAGGAGCGGCTTGCCTGACCGGCTCGCCCCCGCCGCGCGCCCGCTGGCGTTCCTCGGCCGTCTCGGCGACGCCGCGCGGGGGCTGGTCTACGTCCCCATGGGATTCCTCGCGGCCCGCGCCGCGCTCGCCTCCGGATCCGGCTCGGCCACCGGCCCGGGAGGCGCGCTGCGCTGGGTCATCGGGGGGCCGCACGGTTCCGTGGTGGTCGCGCTCGTCGCCGGCGGGCTCTTTGCGGACGCGCTGTTTCGCGCGATCGACGCGCTCACCCGGCGATCCGTTTCCGGGAAGGCCGCGGCGGCCGCGCGCGCCGCCGGCGCGGCCCTCCTCGGCGTGACGGCGCTGCAGGTGGGGCGCCGCATCCACCGCACCGGGGCGCCCGTCTTCCGGACGGCGGTCGCGTGGGTGCTCGCGCGGCCGTGGGGTCCGCGGGCGATGGTCGGCGCGGGGGCGGTGGCGGGAATCGTGGCCCTGCTCGAGATCGCGCAGGCCGCGACCGGCAGGCTGAGGGACCGGTTCCGGAAACGCGCCCTCGGACGGCAGCCGCGCCGCTGGGCGGTAGCGATCGCGCGGGTCGGGATCGCCGCCCACGGGGCGCTGGTCGGCGTGATCGCGGTCTTTCTCGCCCGCGCGGGTCTCGAAGGCAATCCCCGCGACGTCGTCGGTTCGGGTGGGGCGCTCCGCCAGGTCGAGCGGCTCCCCTTCGGGTCGGGGCTTCTCGCGGCGATCGCCGCCGGACTGGTCGCCTACGGGCTCTCGCAATGGGTCCTGGCGATCTTCCGGCGCGACTAGCGGGAGGATCGGGCCGGCGGGAAGCTCCTGTCAGCGAAGGGCGTCGAGCGCTTCCCGGCCGATCACCGGCTGCCAGAGCTGCAGCTCGTACTGGGCCATCCCCTGCGCGACGAACGGATCGCCGTCCCGGATCGCGTCGAGGTCCTCCGCCGGCGACTCGTCGGAAACGCGGAGGAGGAGAGCGCCTCCGCTCGGGGGCTCGAGGGGCCCGGAGGCGAGGAGCGTCCCGCGCTCGCGCAGGCCGCGAAGGTATCCCCGATGCTCGTCGAGGACGCGGAGGATCTCGTCGAGCGGGCGCCGGTAGCGGATGATCGCGATCGCATACATGTTCCGAGAATAGCATCGGGTACAATCGAAGAAATGACCGAGCCGAGCCCGGCGCCGGAGCGGCCGTCCTCCGAAGACATCGTTTCCGAGCTGGAAGCCCTTCTCCAGGCGCAGAGCGATCTCGGCCAGGGATTCTTCGTCGCCGAGGGCGAGCGGCTCGTCTCCGCCAACGAGGCGTTCTGCGGGCTGACCGGGTACGGCGCGGAGGAGCTGCACGCGCTTCCCTCGCTCCTCGAGCTCGTTCCCGCGGAAGAGCGCCGGGGGCTCCGGCGCCAGCTCCGGACCCGGCGCGTCGCCTTTTCCCCGAAGTACACGTTCGAGACGGCGATCCTGAACAAGGCGGGCGAGCGGGTCGAAATGGAGATCGTCTTCAAGCCGTTCGGCGGCCTCCGCACGCCGAAGCTGATCGCCGTGGTCCGGGACGTCACTTCCCGGAAGCGCGACGAGCAGAAGCTCCGCGAGACGCTCTCCCTCTTCTCGGCGACGCTCGAATCGACCGCCGATGGCCTCCTCGTCGTCGACGCCGCGGGGAAGGTCGTCAGCACGAATCGCCGGTTCGTCCGGATGTGGCGGATCCCCGAATCCGTCCTCGCGACCGGAAACGACGACGCCGCGATCTCCGTCGTCCTCGAGCAGCTCTCCGACCCGGATGCTTTCCTCCGGAAGGTCCGCGATCTCTACGCCCAGCCGGACGCGGAGAGCTTCGACGTCCTGCAGTTCCGGGACGGCCGCGTCTTCGAGCGGTACTCGATCCCCCAGCGCGTCGACGGCCGCCCCGTGGGCCGGGTGTGGAGCTTCCGGGACGTGAGCGAGCGGCACCGCGCCGAGACCGCGCTGCGGGAGAGCGAGGAGCGGCATCGAGCGGTCGTCGAGACGCTGAACGAGGGCCTCCTGATCACCGACGGCGACGACCGCATCCTCTTCTCCAACGAGAGGATGTCCGCCATGACCGGGTATCCGGTGCCGGAAATGGCCGGCCGCCCCGCGAGCGAGCTGTTCCTCGCCCCGCAGGACTGGCCCGCCATCGACGAGCGCAACCGCCGCCGGCTGCGGGGGCAATCGGAGCGCTACGAGGTCGAGATGCGCCGGAAGGACGGGTCGCGGTTCTTCGCCGAAGTCAACGCGATCCCGTTCCGGAACGCCGAAGGCGGCATCGTGGGCACGCTCGGCGCGATCACCGACATCACCGAGCGCAAGCGCGCGGAGGACTCGCTCCGGCGCTCCGCCCGCGAGTACCGGGACCTCTTCGAGAGCGCGAACGACGCGATCCTGATCCTCCGCCCCGAGTCCCAGATGATCCTGGAGGTGAACCGGAAGGCGGCCGAAATGTACGGCCTTCCGCGCGACCAGATCGTCGGCATGAGCCTCAAGAACTTCACGCGCGACGTCCCCCGCAGCGAGGAGCAGATCCGCCGGATCCTCCGCGAGGGCGCCTCCGAGAATCTCGAGACCGTCCATTTCCACCGCGACGGAACGCCGATCGATCTCCTCGTGAGCTCGTCGGTGGTCGAGTACCGGGGAGAGCGCGCGATCCTCTCGGTCTGCCGCGACATCACCGAGAGCAAGCGCGCGAAGCTGGAGATCGAGCGGCTCGCGTACCACGACGCGCTGACCGACCTCCCGAACCGCGCGCGCTTCGCCGACCGGCTCGAGATCGCGCTCTCCCAGGCGCGCCGGGAGGGACATCGGCTGGCCATCCTCTTCCTCGACCTCGACCGCTTCAAGGTCGTCAACGACAGCCTCGGGCACAAGGTCGGCGACCTCCTGCTGCAGAAGGTCGCCCTGCGCCTCTCGCAGCTGATCCGCGGCGGCGACACGCTCGCCCGGCTCGGCGGCGACGAATTCATCATCCTGCTCGCGAGGATCAATCACGACGACGACGCGTCCCGGGTCGCGCAGAACGTGCTCGGCCTCTTCAAGCGGCCGTTCATCATCGGCGAGCGGGAGCTCTACGTGACGGCGTCGATCGGCATCAGCCTCTTTCCGCGCCACGGCGAGGACCGGGAATCGCTGGTCAAGAACGCCGACATCGCGATGTACCGGGCCAAGCAGGAAGGGCGCGACAATTTCCAGTTCCACACCTCGCAGCACACGCACGACGCGATCCGACGCCTCGCCCTGGAAACGGACCTCCGGAAGGCGCTCGACCAGGAGGAAGTGGGCGTGCACTTCCAGCCGCTCGTCGACGTCCGAGAGGGGGCGCTCGTCGGCGCCGAGGCCCTCGCGCGCTGGGAGCACCCCTTGCGCGGGCGGCTCCCTCCGTCGGAGTTCATCCCGGTCGCCGAAGAAACCGGCCTCATCGTTCCGCTCGGCGAGCAGATCCTCCGCGCGGCGTGCGCCCGCATGCGGGGCTGGCACGTCGGCGGACGCCCCGGGCTGCGCCTCTCGGTGAACCTCTCGGCCCGCCAATTCCAGCAGCAGGAGCTCGCCCAGCGGGTGGACGCCGTCCTGCGCGAGACCGGCCTCGCCCCGGAGACGCTCGAGCTCGAGATCACCGAGAGCGTCGCGATGCGGGACGTCGCGGCGAGCGTCGTCGCGCTGCGGGCCCTGAAGGACCTCGGCGTCCGGATCACGATCGACGACTTCGGCACCGGATACTCCTCGCTCTCCTACCTGAAGAAGTTCCCGATCGACACGATCAAGATCGACCAGGCCTTCGTCCAGGACGTCTGCTTCGATTCCAACGACGCGGCGATCGTCCGGGCCGCGATCGTGATGGCCCAGGAGCTCAAGATCGACGTGATCGCCGAGGGCGTGGAAACGCCCGAGCAGGTGGAGTTCCTCCGGAGCCGCGCGTGCCACGTGATGCAGGGGCATCTGTTCGGCGAGGCGGTCCCCGCCGACCGTTTCGACGAGTTCGTCCGGGCCGAAAGACTCTATCCGCCGCCGCGGGGCTGAAGCCGGGGATGATCCGGTCGGTCTCCCCGCGCGAGCGCGATCGCGTGGGAAAGGAGACCGGCGATCGACCGGAAGCACTCCACCGCGCCCGACGGGGAGCCGGGCAGAGCGATGCAGAGCGTCGATCCGGCGATTCCCGCGACCTGGCGGGAAAGATACGCGGCCGGCAGCGCGCCGCCCCCCTCCGATCGCATCTTCTCCGGGAGGCCGGGAATCTCGAAGTCGATCACGTCCCGAAACGCCTCGGGCGTGCGATCGCGCGGCGACACGCCCGTGCCGCCGGTCGAGAGGACGAGATCGAAGCCCGCGGCGCTCCAGCCGCGCAGCTTCGCGGCGATCGCCTCGCGATCGTCGGCGACCACGGCGAGCTCGGCGACTTCCGCGCCGAGGGCCTCCCGGAACGCGGCGGCCAGCGCGGGGCCGCTCGCGTCCTCGCGCTCTCCCGCCGCGACGCCGTCGGAAACGGTGAGGACCGCCGCGCGGATCATCGCTTCTTCCGGACCGCGCCCCCGGGACTCCCGCGGCGCGCGAGCCACGTTCCGGATCGCCCGCCGCGCTTCTCGACGAGCGCGATCTCCGCGATCCGGCAGCCCCGATCGATGCCCTTGACCATGTCGTAGATCGCGAGCGCCGCCGCGGCGACGCCGGTGAGCGCTTCCATCTCGACACCCGTCCTCGCGTCGGTCGTCGCGCGCACCGCGATCCGGACGGATCTCCCGGCCGGATCGAGCGCGATCTCGACCGAGAGCCCGTCGAGCGGAACGGGATGGCAGAGCGGGACGATCTCGGAAGTCCGCTTGGCGGCCTGGATCGCGGCGATGCGGGCGACCGCGAGCGCGTCTCCTTTCGCGAGCGAACCCGAGGCGAGCGCCGCATAGGCCTCGCGGGAGAGGCGAACCTCGCCGCGGGCCGCCGCGACCCGCCGCGTCACCGGTTTTTCCGCCACGTCGACCATCCGCGCGTTCCCCCGCGCGTCCACGTGCTTCTGCCGCGCCATGACGCCGATTCTAAGCGGGTTCACCCGGACCGCTCCTCCGCGCCGAACCCGGGTTCCGCGCGGGGAGAATCGGTTCGTTCACGAAGGACGCGGATCGGCGTGAAATAATCGGGCCGTGCAGTCTCCCGCGGATTTCGGGTTCGTGCGCGTCGGCGCCGCGGTGCCGCTCTGCGCGCCCGCGCGTCCGGACGTCAATGCCGAACGCATCGCGGCTCTGGCGGCGAAGGCCGAGGAAGACGGCGCGCGCCTCGTCGTCTTCCCCGAGCTCGCGATCTCCGGCTACACGTGCGGAGACCTCTTCCTGCAGAAGCGGCTGGAGGAGTCGGTCCGTTCCGCCGCTGCGGAGCTCTCCGGGGCCCTCCCCCGCGCGCTCGTCACGGTCGTGGGTGCGCCGTGGCGATATCGCGGAATGCTCTTCAATGCGGCTCTCGTGTTCTCGGGCGGCCGCCTCGCCGGCATCGTTCCGAAGACGTTCCTGCCGAATTACAAGGAGTTCTACGAGAAGCGATGGTTCGTCTCGGGCGCCGCCGTCGACGGCGGCGAATGCGACGTCGCCGGAAAGCCGGTTCCCTTCGGCCGGGATCTCCTGTTCCGCGCCGCATGGGAGCGAGAGGTCCTCTTCGGGATCGAAATCTGCGAGGACCTGTGGGTCCCGACCCCTCCCTCCTCGGCGCAGGCGCTCGCGGGCGCGCAGATCCTGATGAACCTCTCCGCTTCCGACGAGACGATCGGAAAGAGCGACTATCGGCGGACCCATCTCGTCGCCGCGCAGTCGGCGCGGTGCCTGGCCGGTCTCGTCTACGTTTCGTCCGGCCCCGGTGAATCGTCGTCGGATCTCGTCTTCGGGGGGCACGCGCTGATCGCGGAAAACGGCGCGATCCTCGCGGAGGACCGCCGATTCCAGGAGGGACCCACACTCACGGTGGCCGACCTCGACGTCGACCGGCTCACCGCGGACCGCGACCGGACCGGGAGCTTCGCCGATGCCGCCGCCGCGGCGGTCGTCCGCTTCCGCACCGTCACGATCTCCGAGAGAGGCCTCGCTTCCCGGCGGTTCACGCGGCGGATCGAGCCCGCGCCCTTCGTCCCGGCCGACCCGGCGACGCTCGACGTCCGCTGCGAGGAGGTCGTCCAGATCCAGACGGGCGGGCTCGTTCGCCGCCTTCGCCATCTCTCGAAGCTTCGGCCGGTCGTCGGCCTCTCGGGAGGTCTCGATTCGGCCCTCGCGGCGCTCGTCTGTTCGCGAGCGCTGGCCGGAATGGACGTCGAGCCGAGGGCGCTCCTCGCGATCGCGATGCCGGGCCCCGGCACGTCGGATCGAACCCGGGAGAACGGGCGCCGGCTCGCCGGCGCGCTCGGAGCGGAGCTGCGCGAGATCGGAATCGACGCGGCGGTCGCCGCCCACCTCCGGGACATCGGGCACGTCGGCGAGCCGGACCGGACCTTCGAGAACGCGCAGGCCCGGGAGCGCACGCAGATCCTCATGGACCTCGCCAACGCGGAAGGCGGCATCGTCGTGGGGACCGCCGATCTCTCCGAGATCGCGCTCGGCTGGTCGACCTACGGCGGCGACCACATTTCGATGTACGACGTGAACGCTTCCGTCCCGAAGACGCTCGTCCGCCAGGTCGTGGCCTGGTTCGCGCGGCGAGGCTCCGAGGCGCTCGCGTCGGTCCTCGAGGACATCCTGGGAACGCCCGTCTCTCCCGAGCTCCTTCCCGTGAGGGACGGCGCGATCCACCAGAAGACCGAAGAGATCCTCGGCCCGTTCGAGCTCCACGACTTCTACCTCTACCACTTCCTCCGCGCCGGCGACCCGCCGAAGAAGCTCCTGTTCCTCGCCGGCCGCGCGTTTGACGGCGTCTATCCGGAAGCGGTGCGGGTGAAGACGCTGCGCACCTTCCTGACCCGCTTCTTCGCGAACCAGTACAAGCGAAACGCCATGCCGGACGGTCCGAAGGTCGGAACCGTCGCGCTCTCCCCCCGCGGCGACTGGCGAATGCCCGCCGACGTCTCCGGGGAGGCCTGGCTGGCGGATCTGCCGGAGGATTAGTTTCGCGTGACGAGTGGCGGGTGTCGAGCGGTCCGACCCGAGACTCGCAGCTCGTCTAACGGTACCGCGGAACCGCCGGATCCACTTCGCACGACCAGGCGTCGATCCCGCCAGCGAGATTGACCGCCCGCGGGAATCCGTTCTGCCGGAGCCACTCCACGACCATCGCGGAGCGCGCCCCGTGGTGGCAGAAGACGACGATCTCGGCATCCGGGTCGAGCCCTCCGGCGCCGGCCGGGACCTCGCGCATCGGGACGAGGACGGCGCCCTCGATCCGCGCGACCGCGTGCTCCGCCGGTTCCCGGACGTCGAGGAAAACGACGCCGGGCCGTCCGCGCCGGGCCGCGGCCTCGGCCGCGCTGATCGCCGGAGCGCTCAGAAGCCCTCCAGCACGCTCGTGACGAGCGACTGGGCGAAACGGTCGGCCTCGGCGTCGATCGCGACGTTCTCGAGGTCCGAGTAATTGGACGCGCCGACCCCCCCTCCGGCGACGTCGTAGTTCTCCCGGAACGTGTACGCATCGTTCTTCCAGAGCGTTTTCCCGGAGGGGAGCTCGGTCAGGGCCACCTTCGCCGTGATCTCGATCTGGTAGCGCGTCGCCCTCCCCAGACTGTCCGCGGCGACCGGATTCAGGGCGAATCCCACGATGTCGCCCGAGAGCTCCGCGTCGCCGTCGCCTTCTTTCGCGGATACCGAAAAGCGGCCCCGCGCGGCGAGCTCGCGGGCGACGGCCGCCGAGAGGCGCTGCTCCAGGCCGATGCGGGACGTCGAGTTCTTGAACGGCGGGAAGGCGACCCGCTTGATCGTGTCGGGCAGGAGGCTTCCGCGGCCGACGAGCGAGTACCCGCATCCGGCGGAGATCGCCGCCGACGCGACGAGGACGGCACAGGCGAAACGCCGGCGACCGGACGTCCTCACAGGGCCATTGTTTGTCGTCCTCACCGGACGATCCTTTCTCGCCCTCACCGGACGATTATTTGTCGTCCTCACCGGACGATCATCTCTCGTCCTCACCGGACGATTATTTGTCGTCCTCACCGGACGATCATTTGTCGTCCTCACCGGACGATCATTTGTCGTCCTCACCGGACGACGACATTGAGGAGGCGGTCGGGGACGAAGATGACCTTCACTCGTTCCTTCCCCGCCATCCACTTCGCGATCGGTTCCGAGGCCTCCGCCGCGCGCAGGACATCCGCTTCCGGAGCGCCGCGCGGAAGCGCGACCTGGCCGCGCAGGCGGCCGTTCACCTGGACGGCGAACTCCACGGTCTCGTCGCGGGCGAGCGCGGGATCGAACGCGGGCCAGCTCCCCGCGAGGAGCGTCCGGGTCCCGCCGAGCCGTTCGTGGAGCTCCTCCGTGAGGTGCGGCGCGACGGGGTGCGCGAGCGCGACGATCGTGCGCGCGGCGGCGTACTTCTCGGCCGGCCCCGCGGCGTCGTCCGCGACGAGGTCGACGACCACCCGCAGGTACTCCATCAGGTGCGCGACCGCGGTGTGGAAGGAGAACGCCTCGAAGTCCTCGGTCACCTTCCGGATCGCCGAATGGCGGGCGCGCTCCGCGGGAGAGTCCGGGCTGGCCGTCCCCGCCGCGGGAGGCGCGAAGCGATCGACGAGCCGGTCCACCACCGTCCGGAGGCGCGCGAGGAACCGCTCGGCGCCCGCAATCCCCTGATCGCTCCACTCCGCCTCGAACTCCGCGGGCCCGAGGAAGAGCACGTAGGCGCGGACCACATCCGCGCCCTTGGCCTCGATCAGCGGATCGAGCGACACCGCGTTGCCGCGCGACTTGGACATCTTCTCGATCCGTCCCGAAGGGCTGATCCGGGTGATCATCCCCTGGTTGAAGAGCGCCGCGAACGGCTCGTCGGCGTCGATCAAACCCATTTTCCGCATCACGCGCGCGAAAAAACGCGCATACAGGAGATGCAGGATCGCGTGCTCGATCCCGCCGACGTACTGAGTGACCGGCGTCCATCGCCGCCCGATGGCCGCGTCGAAGGGAGCGGCGTCGTCGTGCGGATCGAGATAGCGCGCGTAGTACCAGGAGGAATCGACGAAGGTGTCCATCGTGTCCGTCTCGCGCCTTGCCGGGCCGCCACAGGCGGGGCACGTCGTGCGGACGAACGCCTCGACCTTCTCCAGAGGGTTTCCCCCTTTCCCCGTGAACGGCGCCTCGGGGGGAAGAACGACCGGCAGCTCCGTTTCGGGAACCGGGACCCAGCCGTCCTTCTCGCAGCGAACCATCGGAATCGGCGTTCCCCAGTAGCGCTGCCGGGAGATGAGCCAGTCCCGAAGCCGGTACGTGACCCGGGCGCGGCCGCTCCCGCCCCGCTCCAGCGTCGCGATCGCCTTCGCGATCGCGGCCGGACCGTTCGGGGTTCCGTCCCATTCACCCGAGCCGCAGAGGAATCCGGCGTCCGGAGAGGCCTCGGTCATCTCCCCCGGATCGATTTCGCCTTCCGCCGCGCGGTAGACGGGCCGGATCGGAAGGCGGAACTTGCGGGCGAACTCGAAGTCCCGCTGGTCGTGGGCGGGAACGCCCATGATCGCGCCGGTGCCGTAGTCGGGAAGCACGAAGTTGGCGAGCCAGATCGGGAGCGCTTCGCCGTTGACCGGATTGATCGCCGTCATCCCGGTCGGCAGCCCTTCCTTCTCCGCGCTCTCGGCCTCGCGCGAGATCCGCGACTCCCGCCGGACGCGCGCGACGAATTCCTCGATCCGGGCGCGGTCGGGGCTCCTCTCCGCGAGCCGCGCGACGACCGGATGCTCGGGCGCGAGCGCGAGGAAGGTGGCGCCGTACAGCGTGTCCGGACGGGTCGTGAAGACCGTCAGCGTTTCGCCCGTCTCGGGAACCCGGAAATCGACCTCGGCCCCGACGCTCCGGCCGATCCAGTTCCGCTGCATCGTCAGGACCTTCTCGGGCCATTTCCCCTCGAGCGCATCGAGGCCCGCGAGCAGCGACTCCGCCTCCTCGGTGATCCGGAGAAACCACTGCTCGAGCTCCCGCTGCACCACGGCGCTCTTGCATCGTTCGCAGAACCCTCCCTCCGCCTGCTCGTTGGCGAGCACGGTCTCGCACGACGGACACCAGTTGACCGGCGCCTTCTTGCGGACGGCGAGACCGCGCTCCCACATTCGGAGGAAGAACCACTGATTCCACCGGTAGTACTCCGGTTCGCAGGTGGCGATCTCCTTGCTCCAGTCGTAGAGCACGCCCCACGAGCGGAACTGCTCCTTCATCGCCGCAATGTTGGCGAGCGTGGACTGGCGAGGGGGGATGCCGACCTGGATCGCGTAGTTCTCGGCCGGCAGGCCGAACGCGTCCCAGCCCATCGGACAGAACACGGTCTCTCCCCGCTGCCGCCGGAATCGATGGAGCGCGTCCGTCAGGAAATAGGTGCGCGCGTGCCCGACGTGGAGACGGTCTCCCGACGGATAGGGAAGCATGACGAGCAGGTAGACGCCGTGGACGGCCGGATCGGCCGTGTCGACGTACGCGACCCGCTCCTCCTCCCAGCGGCGGCGCCATTTCGCCTCGATTTCCTGAATCTCGGACATGAGCCGCCCAATCTAAGCGACGCGGCCCGGCGATTCAAGCCGACGCGGGGGGAGGAACCGTTCCCGGTCCCGGCGATCCGAGGAGCCGCGTGATGACGCCGGGAATCTCGCCGAGGGGCCGCACTTCGTCGACGGCCCCCGACAGCGCGGCCTCGCGCGGCATCCCGAAGACCACCGCGGATTCCTCCGATTCGGCGATGGTGCGTCCGCCCGACGCACGGATCGCCACGACGCCTTCGCGCCCGTCGCTGCCCATTCCCGTCAGCACCACGCCGATCGCCCCCGCCCCGGCGGCCGCCGCGGCGCTCCGGAAGAGGAGGTCGACGGAGGGCGAAAAGAGATCGCGCGGCGCCCGTTCCCGCAGCCGGGCCCTCCACGACCCGTCCTCCCGCGAGATCTCGAGATGGGATCCGCCCGGCGCGACGTAGGCGCGCCCGGGGTGAAGGACCTGGCCGGCATGGGCCTCGACGACCGGGAATCGCGCGACCCGCGTCAACCGCTCCGCGAAGAGGCCGGTGAACCCCGCCGGCATGTGCTGGGCGATCACCATGGGGCAAGCGAGCGGCGGCAGCTCCGCGAACATCGCGGTGAGCGCCGCGGGACCTCCCGTCGACGCGCCGATCACGACGACGGCCGAGGCAGGGGAAGCGATCGGCGCCGCCGCGGCGTCCGGCGGAGCGGACGAAGGGGCGGAGGGCGTCCGGATGCCCCGGGATTCCGCGGCGCCCCGGATCTTCGCGATCAGGACCGCCTCGAGGCGTTCGTACTCCAGCGAGGCGTGCGCCTGCGGCTTCAGGACGAAATCGAGGGCCCCGAGATCCAGGGCCCGGAAAACGTCGTCGCGGCCCTGCCTCGACGAGACCACGATCGCCGGAACGGGAAGATTCGCCGCGAGCCACCGCAGCACGGCGAAGCCGTCCAGCCCCGGCATCTCGAGATCGAGGGTGACCACGTCGGGCCGGTGCGCGAGCGCGAGGCGGATCGCTTCCTCTCCGCGCGTCGCGGTCGCGACGACCTTCAGCTCGGGATCCGTCTGGATCATGCGGGAAATCGTCACGCGGGAGAACGCGCTGTCGTCGACCACGAGAACCCGGATCATTTGCGGTACACCAGGTCGTGCGGCAGATGCCGAAGCCGGAACGACGTCGAGAACGCGACGAGCGACTCGACGCGGCCGAGGAACAGGTGTCCTCCGGGGAGCAGGCGCTCGTGAAGCGAGGCGATCACGGAACGCTTCGCGGGCTCCGCGAGGTAGATGAGGACGTTGCGGCAGAAGATGACGTGGAACCGGGGCAGCGCGGCGAGGCGGGCGGTCTCGATCAGGTTCACGCGTCCGAAGCCGACGCGCCGCCGGATCTCCTCGCGCAGGCGGAGGCGCCCCGGAGCCTCTTCCTCGAAGAACCGGGCGCGCCGTTCCGGAGAGGTCTGGCGGAAGGCGTTCTCGCGAAAGAGCGCCGCTCGCGCCCGCCCGAGGCTGCCGAGCGACAGGTCGCTCCCGAAGATCTCGACCGAGTGGCGCGCGTAGAAGCCTTTCTCCTCGAGCAGCATCGCGATCGTGTACGGCTCCTCGCCGGACGCGCAGCCGGCGCTCCAGACGCGCAGCGGGCCCGCCTCCCCTTCCGACTCCCACTCGGGCAGGAGGTCTTCGGTGAACGCCGCGAGCTGCTCCGACTCGCGGAAGAAATAGGTCTCGGGATTCGTGACCCGGTCGATCAGCGCCTCGAACTCGGTCTCCTCGCCCGGCCCGTAGCGAAGGCGGTAGAGATAAGCGCGGGGACCGTCGAGACGAAGCTCCTCCACGCGCTGGCGGACGCGACCTTCGAGGAGGAAACGGTTCGAGTCTCCGAAGTCGATCCCGCTCCGGGCGCGGATCATGTCCGCGAATACCCGGTAGAGATCGTTGGGGAACGGCCCGTGGCCGTTGGCGGTCACGGGGACGCGTCGGCCCGAAGCACCTCGGAGAGGATCGCGGCGCGCCGCGGGTCGGCTTCCCTCCACGCCCGTTCGACGGCGCCGGGAAATTTCCGGCGGAATCGCAGGAGCGCGGCCGCGAGCTCCTCCGCGATCGGCTCGCGGGAGAGCGCCTCGACGACGGTGTCCACGTCCGATTCCACCGCGATCGTCTCGAGAGCCGTCAGCGCCGACCGGGCGACGAGATCGTCGGGGTCTTCGAGAAGGGCGCGCCGCAGCACGGGACGGCGGTCGTACCGCGCGCGTCTCCCGATCGCCTCCAGGGCCGTCGCGCGAAGGCGCCAGTCGGCGTCGGACGTCCGCCGCTCGATCTCCCTCTCCGCCGCGGGCTCCCGGGACTCCGCCGCGGCGGAGAGGGCGGCCTGCCGGACTTCGGCGTCCGCGTCGTCCAGTGCCGCATGAATGGCCTCCCACGCCTCCGCGCCTCCGATCGCGCCGAGCGCTTCGAGCGCCGCGATCCGCTCCGGCGGCTCGGCGCGGGCCGCGATTTCCCGGAGCCGCCGGGCCGCCTCGTCGCCCCCGAGCGCGCCCAGACAGCGGCACGCCGCCGCGCGCACCCAGAGGTCGTCGTCCTCGAGGGACGCGAAGATCGCTTCCCGGTGCATCGGGGCCCGTCCCGCGGCGCTCAGCGCCTGCACGGCCGCCTGACGCACGTGCGCGCTCTCGTCCGCCAGCGCGTGCTCGAGGATCGGCGCCGTCGCGGGATCGTCCTCTCGCGACGCGATCGCGACGGCACGCCCGCGGACGACCGCGTCCTCGTCCTTGCTTGCGGAGAAGAGTCGCGAGCGGTATTCGTCGCCACCCAGACCCGCGAGAAGGGCGAGGGCGTTGGCTCGCGTCAGGCCGTCCGCCGACGCGAAGGTCCGCGCCAGCCGTTTCCGGAGCGATTCGCGGGCTTCAGGATGGGAACGCAGGATCGATTCGACCGCTTCGACCGCCGCCACGTCGACCCCGGCGTCTCCGTCGCCGAGGTGCGCGACGAGATAATCGAGCGCCCGGGTGTCGGCGATCCGCCCGAGGAGCTCGACGGCGTCGCGCCGCACCGGCGGGGAATCGTGCTCCAGGACCGCGAGCACGGGAAAGACCATCGCCGCCGAAGCGTGCCGTCCCAGCAGGCGGATCGCGAGCTCGATCTTCCGTTCGTCCGCCGCCGGAGAGAGGAGCGCGGTCAGCGACGGGACGGCCGATTCGCCGAAATCCTCGAGGCCGCGTTCGGCCGCATCCGCCGAATCCCGCGAGAGCTCGGCGACGAGGAGCGGGAGCGAATCGGGATCTCCGACCCAGCCGAGCGCCCGCAGGAGGTCGGACTTCCGATCGCGCCTCTCGGTCCTCTTGAGCGCCAGCGCGAATGCCGACGCCGCCCCGGGCGGAGCGTTCTCCCGGAATTTCCGCCGGAGATACTCGCGCTCGCGGCGGGCGAGGAGAGACGGGCGCGGGGCGTCGTCGAGAGCGACGAGCGCCCGGAGAAGGGCGAAATCCGGAACGGGCGAGGTCGCGAGCCGGGCCGCGAGGAGATCGATCGCCCCGAATCCTCCGATCGCGCCCGCCGCCTCCAGGACGGCCTTCTTCAGCGCGGGATTCTGGTCGCGCGCGACGATCGCGGGCAGCGCTTCGACGGCCCGCATGCGGCCGAGCGTCTCGATCGCGTGATAGTGGAGCCAGGCGTTGTCGCCCGAAAGGACCCGGACGAGGGCGGGAATCGTTTCGGGCCGCCGCATCTTTCCGAGCGCGACGATCGCCGCGGAAGCGACGTTCACGTCGTCGGATTCGAGCAATCCCGCGAGGGCGGCGGCGCTCTCCTCCGCCGGGATGTCGCCGAGGATCGTCGCGAGGGCGATCCGGCCGTCGGCGTCCGCGGTCCGGCCGAGCTCGAAAAGGAGGTACGGCAGGGCGCGCGCGCCGAAAACCCGGAGCGCCTCGGCGGCGGCGTTCCTCCTTCCGGCGTTCGCCTGATCGTGCAGCGCCGGGATCAGCGACCGGACGACGCCTTCGGTCGGGTTCGCCTCCAGCCCTTCGATCGCCGCCTTCCGAACGCGCCAGTCGGGGTCTCCCGCGAGCTCGACGAGGATGTCGAGCGCCTCGGGATCGGAACGCTCCATCAGGATGCGCGCGACCTTCTGCCGCACGTCGGAGCTCTCATCGCGGGAGTCGCGGCGCAGCGCCGCGATCAGCTCATCGTTCTCCATCGTCCTCCCGGAAGTCCCGGACCTCGCGGACGGCGGCCCGGGAAACGGCCCGCGGGCGGGACTCGGAAACGACGAAGAACGGCGACGGAGACCCGGAGAGCAGCAGCAGACCCGCGGCGCGCGAGGCGTCCCCCCGCACCTCGTACGCCCTCCCCCGCCAGAACGCGACGCCGTGGCGCGATCCGGGGAGGGCGGAGACCACGAGCGGAGGGGTGATCTCGACGATCGCCTCGGCCGGCGCGAACCGCTCGGCGCCGTTCGACGTGAAGACGATGCCGAGGTCCTTCGGCGCCCGCGGAGGCGGCTCCCGGAAAAAACGGAGGATCGCGTCCGAAGCCGTCGTCACGGCGCGCCTCCGGCGGGGACGGACCGGAGCGCGCTCCGGAGCACGCGTTTCGGATCGAGCACGAGGACCGCCTCCTCTCCCCGTCCCTGCGAGGCGCCGATCAGGTAGGGCGGGGAATTCGGCGTTTCCACCGGGCGGACGACCAGCATCTCCTGGCGGAGGACCTGGGCGACCGAGATCGCCGAGGCATCCGGCAGGAAGACGTTGATCCGCCGCGCGTCCGGGGAAGGCTCGTCGCCGGCGATGAGCCGCGAGAGCGGGACGGCGCGATCCCCCGGCGACGCCCGGTCGACCCGAGCGATCGCCGCGAGCGGAAACGCGTAAGGCCGGCCTCCTTCCAGGACGACGAGCGCGTCGAAGACGGCCTGCGCGATCGCGATCTCGATCTCGAAGCGCGTTCCGCGGCCCGCCGTCGATCGGACGCGGATTTCGCCCCGGCGCGCGGCGACCCGTTCCGCGACGAGGTCGAGGCCGACGCCGCGGCCCGAGATCTCGGAAACCGCGGCGGCGGTGGAGAACCCGGGACGAAACAGGAACGCGCGCGCCTGCTCTTCCGAAGGCGATTCGCCCGGCCGGACCCATCCCAGCTCGCGGGCGCGCGCGACGACGGCGCCGGTGTCGATGCCGCGCCCATCGTCGGCGATCGAGAGGACGAGCCTCGAGCTGCGCGCCCTCGCCATGAGAGTGACCGTCCCCGCCTCCGGCTTTCCCGCGGCCCGGCGCTCCGCGGGCGTCTCGATTCCGTGGTCCACGGCGTTTCGGACGATGTGGAGGAGCGGATCGGCGAGGTCGTCCGCGAGGGCGCGGTCGATCTCCGATTCCCCTCCGACGACGCGGAACACGGCGGATTTGCCCGACGCGTCCAGGATCCGCCGCGCGGCTCGGCTCAGGCGGTCGGCGAGGGCCGAGATCGGCACCGTCCGGATGACGGCGGCGTGCCTGGCGAGACGCTCGACCGATCCCTCGAGCGCCCCGCGAAGGCCTTCCGCCGCGACACGGCGGGCGGGGGGCAGTTCCCGCTCGAGACGGTAGAGCTCGCTCGCGAGCGCCCGGAAACGCGCCCGGACTTCGTCCACCTCGGCGAGCAGGCTCTCGACGCGCGGCGCCTCGAGACGCATCGTCCGGGCGGGCGCCGAGCGCGCCGCGTCGTCCCCCGCGCGCGCCGACTCCGGCGCCCGCGAGATCCGGCGAACGCTCGCGTCCGGCGGAAGGCCGGAAGGCGGCTGGTCCAGCGCCACGAGGAGCTGGACGGCGAGGCGCTCGGAGGAGAACCCGTCGGCCTGCGGCAGGGTCGCGATCCATTCGCCCGAGACGTTCACGCGGGCCCCCAGCGCCTTGAGCGCGGCCTCGAAGTCGTCGAGCGGAAATCCGACGTCGATCGTCCAGATCGGCGTGCCCGATTTCAGGTGGGCGCGAAGGCGGCTCTCCTCGTATTCCGACAGGCACGAGAGCGTGCGCTCGGGGAGGTCGACGTCGCCCGAGAGAGACGCGCGCGCGGGCGCGGAGGCCGCCTGCCGGAGAGCGGCGAGCGGCGTGAGCGCGTCTCCCGCCGAGAATCCCTCGTCGGTCCCGGATCGCGCGGCGGTCGCGACCGCCGCCTCGAAACGCAAAAAGAAGCGCTCGAGGACCTCTCCGGTTTCCGCGCTCCAGGAGATCTTCGAGAGCCGGATCGCGTCGAGCAGGCTTTCCGCCTCGTGCAGCGCGCCGGCGAAGCGCGAGAACCCCTTCAGCCCCGCGAGGCCTTTCAGCGAATGGACCGCTCGGAAGAGCTCGTTGATCTCGCCGATCCGCGGCGTCCTGCCGAGGGCGAGCACGGCCCGCACGGTCTCGATCCGCTCGCCCGCCTCGGCCGAAAAATCGACGGAGTCTCGCCTCATGCGGGCCGGGGGGAAGCGAGGAGCCTCTCCACCGCCGCCGAGATCTCCTCGGGCGTGAACGGCTTGCGCACGTACTCCTGCGATCCGAGCGCCATCGCCCGCTGGACGTCCGCCTCCGCGACTTCCGTCGAGACGACGAGGATCGGAATCGTCCGGTACTGAGGATGATTCTTCAGGAACCCGATCAGCTCCAGGCCGTTGATGTCGGGCATGTTCACGTCGGTCACGATCGCGTCGAAGATGTGCCGCGGAAGGAGGCGCAGGGCTTCGAATCCCGACGACGCCTCGAAGACCTCCCGCCGGTCCGGATCGTCGAGCGCCGCGACGATCATCGATCGCGTGGCGTCCGAATCCTCGACGACGAGGACGCGCTTGATCACCTCGCCTCCGGGGTAACGACGTCGAGGCGAAGGTCGCCGGGCCGCGTCCACGACCGCCGCGCGAAAGCGACGTAGCGGGCGTCGACCGGCCGTTCCGGAGCGAGGGGGTCCTCGAAGCTCCAGCCGGTGTCCGGATAGAAGACCTCCACCCACCGGTGGTACACCCCGGACAGCTCCGGAGCGTAGCCGGGCGCGGAGGCGTCGGTCACGAGGACCCCCTGCACGGTCGCGGCGGGGATCCCGGCGCGGCGGAGCAGATCGACGGCGAGCTCGGCGAAGCCGACGCAGTACGCGCGTCGGGAGGCGAACACCGCCGAAGGATCCTGCGGAAGGGCGCGGTCGGGGTCGTAGCGCACGGAGCGGCCGACCCATTCGAGGATCGCGCGGGCGGCCTCCCGCTGGAGCCGCTTTCCGGCGACGAGCTCGGTCGCGACCCGGTCGCGGTCCGGGGAGGGCGCCGACGGCGAGCCCTCGCGGTCGGCCGAGCGCGGCGCCCGGCTGGCGGGTCGCCCGGGCGAAGCCTTGACGACGAGCCGGACGCCCGCGCGCTCCGGGAAGGCCAGGAGCGAATAGCCGTCGACGTCGACCTGGTCGAAGAGCGAGACGTCGCGCCCGCGGGCGAAATACACCGCCGTGCCTCCGGACGCCGCCGCCGGCGCGGCGATCGCCGACGCGGCCGCGCCCGCGGCGAACGCGGCGGCCGCCGCCGAAAGCCGATTCACGGGCCGCTCGCTCCCGCCGGCGACTTCAGCACCCCGTCGAGGATCCCGTTGATGAACTGCGACGACCGGGGGGTCGAGAAGCGCTTCGCGATCTCGAGCGCCTCGTCGATCACGACGGGCGCGGGCGTTTCCGGCTCGTGGCGGATCTCGTAGAGCGCCATCCGCAGGATGTTCCGGTCGACCGCGGGCATCCGCTCGATCCGCCAGTTGTCCGCCTGCCGCACGATCAGCTCGTCGATTTCCGGACGATGCTCGAGCGTGCCCACGACGAGCCGCTTCGCGTATTCCCGCGTCGAATCGGCCGCGTGCCGCCATTCCTGGAAGTGGCCGAACATCTCCTCCGGAGGCGCCCCCGTGAGATCGTTCTCGAACAGCATCTGGAGCGCCAGCTCTCGGGCGCGACGCCGAGAGCCCATCAGCGGGCTCCCGCCCGGGAACGGGTCGGCGAACGGCCCGGCCGCAGCCGAGCCATCTGGATCGCGGCGCGCGCGGCCTCCGTTCCCGCGTTTCCGCCCCTCCCGCCCGCGCGCTCGAGCGCCTGCGCGCGATCGTCGCAGGTGAGCACGCCGAAAGCGATCGGGACGTCCTGCTCCGCGTTGAGATGCGCGAGCGCGGAGGCGACGGAGCGCGAGAGAACGTCGAAATGCGGCGTATCGCCGCGAATGAGGCAGCCGAGCGAGACGACGGCGGAGCGGGAGCGCCGGACCTCCCATCGGCACGCCGAAACGAGCTCGAACGAGCCCGGGACGCGGACCACGGAAACGTCGCGCGCGCGGGCTTCGCGGAGAGCCGACAGCGCGCCGTCGAGGAGCCGGTCGGTGACGTCCGAGTTCCACCGGGCGGCGACGACCGCGAAGGTCAGGCCTCTCGCGTCGAGAGATTCGGAGTCTGGCAATGAACCTTTTCGCATCCGGCGCGGACGCGATTGTAGCAGACGCCCCGCCGGGACGCCGTCAGTCGGCCGCGCGCGAAAAGAGCGAGCCGATCCCTTCCGCGCCGCCGAAATTCTCGCGGAATCTCCCGAGGAAATCGGTCGGGACGAATCGGGGCGGTTGGGGGCCGAGCGCCTCCAGGCAGTAGACCGCGGCGACCGACGCGACCCGGCCGCAGAGCTCCCAGGGAAACCCCCTCAGCATCCCGGCGAGCAGGGCGCCGCGGTACGCGTCTCCTACCCCCGTCGGGTCCACGGCCTCGCCGCGAACTTTCGCCGCCGGAATTTCCCGGCGCTCTTCGCCGGTCCGGATGGTCGAGCCCTCGGATCCGTGGGTGACGATCAGCGCCCCCACGCGGGAGAGGAGCTCGTCCTCGGAGAGCCCGGTCTTCTGGCACACGATTCCGAACTCGTAGTCGTTGCAGATGAGGACGGCCGCCCCTTCGAGGCCGTCCCGCAGATCCTCTCCGGAAAGGCGAGCGACCTGCTGGGAGGGATCGTAGAGAAAGGGCACCCCGGCGGACCGGCACTCCCGCGGGTACCGGGCCATCGCCTCCGGCGCGTTCGGCGAAACGATCACCCAGGAGGGCGGGGCGCTTCCGTCGAAGAGCGGCGCTTCCCCGGCGCGTCCCATCGCCCCGGCATAGAAGGAGGCGATCTGATTCTGGTCGCGGTCGGTCGAAACGAAGAACGAGGCGGTGAAGACGTCGTCGTGGATCCGGAGGCCCGAGACGTCGATGCCCTGGCCCGCGAGCCACTCCCGGTAGTCGGCGGCGTCCCGGCCCGCCGACGCGACGATCCTCGGGCGGTCGCCGAACTGGGCGAGCCCGTACGCGATGTTCGGAGCGCACCCGCCCCGCACCCGGCGCATGTCGTCGACGAGGAAGGAGACGGAGATCCGGTGGAGGCGGTCGGGGAGAAAGTGCTCGAGGAATCGCCCCGGAAAGGTCATCAGGTAGTCGTAAGCGACGCTCCCGGTGACGACGACGGAACTGCCGCTCGTCACGACAAGCGGCTCCCGAGGATGGGGGCGAGATCGGCGCGGACGCGAGCCGGAATCCGCGCCGGATCGGTGATGATCGCGAAACGGAGGGCGTCGCGGCAGCCGCACCGCCTCGCCGGGTCGACGCGGGACACCGCGTCGAGGAGGGCGCGCCGCGCCATCTCCGCGTTCCCGTGGAGGACCGCGAGCACCGCTTCGATCGACACGTTCTCGGTGGCCTCGCGCCAGCAGTCGTAGTCGGTGACGAGCGCCATCGTCGCGTAGCAGATCTCCGCCTCCCGGGCGAGCCTGGCTTCGGTGAGGTTCGTCATCCCGATGACGGAAGCGCCCCAGGACCGGTAGAGATTCGATTCCGCCCGCGTCGAGAAGGGCGGGCCTTCCATGCAGACGTACGTCCCGCCCTCGTGGACCACCGCCCCCGCCGAGCGCGCCGACGCGGCGAGCGCGGCGGAAGCGACCGGGCACACCGGGTCGGCGAGCGAGACGTGCGCGACGATCCCGTCCCGGAAGAACGTGTCGGCGCGGGACCGCGTCCGGTCGATGAACTGGTCCGGGACACAGACGTGGGACGGTGCGAGCTCCTCGCGGAGGCTCCCGACGGCGGAGGCGGAGAGGATCGCGTCGCACCCGAGGGTCTTGAGCGCGTACACGTTCGCGCGGTACGGGATTTCCGACGGCGAGAACCGGTGTCCGCGTCCGTGGCGGGCGAGAAAGGCGACCGGAACCCCGGCGAGCTCGCCGAGGACGAACGCGTCCGACGGATCGCCGAAGGGGGTCGAGACTTGCCGCTCCTCTCTCCCCTTCAGCTCCGGCATGTCGTACAGCCCGCTTCCTCCGAGTATCCCGACGCGGCTCGTCATCGCCGTTTCCTCCATGCGTTCCCGTCCCGGAGCCGCTTCACGCCAGCGTCCTCTGGTGCTCTTCGATCGCGGCCACGACCTGGAGGGCGAGGGCGAGCGCCGCCCGGCCATCCTCGCCCGACACGAGCGGCGGCGCGTGGCCCCGGCACGCTGCGGCGAACCCCGCGAGCTCCCTCCGGAGCGGCTCCTCGCGCACGACGGCGACCGAAGCGGGAACGATCGCGGGGCGCCCGTCCGGCCCCGGGCTCAGGCGCACGGCGCCGATCTCCTGGGTCCCCATGTCGATCGAAACGTAGTGAGCCGGTGCGAACACCCGGAATTTCCGGACCTTGTCCCCCGAAACCCTCGACGCGGTGAGGTTCGCGACGCAGCCCCCTTCGAACGCGATCCGCGCGTTGGCAATGTCGATTCGCGGAGTCAGCACCGCGACTCCGACCGCGCGGACCTCGACGACCGGACGCGCGACGAGCGCCTGGGCGATCTGCAGATCGTGGATCATCAGGTCGAGGACGACGTCGACGTCGAGCGAACGCGGCGTGAAGACCCCCAGCCGGTGCGTCTCGATGAATCGCGCGCCGGCCGCCAGCGGCAGGGCCGCCTCGACGGCGGGATTGAAGCGTTCGATGTGCCCCACTTGCAGCACGACGCCTCGCGCGGCGGCGCATCGGATCAGGTCGTCCGCCTCTTCGAGCGTCGCGGCCATCGGCTTTTCGACCAGCACGTGGCGCCCGGCGCCGAGGGCCGCGGCGGCGACCTCGCGGTGCGCGACCGTCGGCGTCGCGACGACGACGGCGTCCGACGACTCGATCAACTCCTCCAGGGACCCGCGGAGGGGAACGCCGAACTCGGCCGCGACCTCCGCGGCGCGGGCCGGTTGCACGTCGTAGACGCCCGCGGCCCGAACTCCCTCCAGCCCGGCGAGCACGCGCGCGTGATGGCGCCCGAGGGAGCCCACCCCGGCGACGCCGATCGCGAGAGCATCGCTCACTTGTGAACGCCCCGTTTCGCGGTTCGGACGAATTCGGCGACGTACGCCGCGTCCGCGTCGCCCGGAAAGTCCTCCTCGATCCGCTCGAGCGCCTGCGAGGTGTTCCATCGGGGCGACGAGAGCCGGCGGAAGATCTCCCGGAGACGCTCCACGCGATCGTCCGGGAAGCCCTTTCGCTTCAGGCCGATCGTGTTGACGCCGTAGGTCTTCACGACGTCCGTTCCGACCGTCTTCACGAACGGGAGGACGTCCTGCGAAGCGCGCGTCATCGCGCCGACGAACGCGTGCCGCCCGACGCGGGAGAACTGCTGCACGGCGCAGAACGCCTCCAGGATCGCGTCGTCCCCGATCTCGACGTGGCCGGCGAGGGCCGCGTAATTCGCGAAAATCGTGCGGGAACCGACCCGGCAGTCGTGCGCGATGTGGATGTAGGCCATCAGGTAGTTGTCGTCCCCGACGGAGGTGACGCCGCCGCCGCCGGCCGTGCCCCGGTGGACGGTCAGGAACTCCCGGAACACGTTGCGGGCGCCGACGCGGAGCTCCGTCCTCTCGTCCCGGTACTTCAGGTCCTGGGGCGCGAGACCGAGCGCGGCGTGCGGGAAGATCCGGTTGTCCTCGCCGAAGAACGCCGGCCCCTCGAGGACCGCATGCGCCCCGACGCGGCATCCGGAGGAGAGGACCACGCCGTCGCCGACGACCGCGTACGGGCCGATCTCGACGCCGTCGGCAAGCTCCGCCTTCGGCGAGACGATCGAGGTCGGATGGATCATGCCTTCGGCGACTCGACGATCGAGGAAAGGATGATCGCTTCGGCGCAGAGCTTGCCGTCCACGAGCGCGCGCCCGCGCGCCTTGCAGAGGCGGAGCTTCGCCGCGAGGATCTCGACTTCGAGCCGGAGCTGGTCTCCCGGAATTACCGGCCGCCGGAACTTGCAGGCGTCGATCCCGGTGAAGAACGGGACCTTGTTCGCGCGGTCCTCGACGGAGGCGAGGAGGCACACACCCGCGGTCTGGGCCATCGCCTCGACGACGAGGACGCCCGGCATCACGGGGTTGCCGGGGAAGTGGCCCTGGAAGAACTCTTCGTTGAAAGAGACGTTCTTCAGGCCCACCGCCCGCTTTCCCGGCTCCATCTCCAGTATCCGGTCGACGAGGACGAACGGATACCGGTGCGGGATGATCCGAAGGATGTCGTGAATCGACAGCTCCATCACTCCTCCTTGGCCTTCCGCGCCTCGAGAGCGCGCACTCGATCGAACAGTTCCGGCAGCCGGTCGGCCGCCGCTTCGCGGCGAAGAAAGTCGGCGTGCGGCTCCGCGGGCATCCCGGAGACGACCGCGCCCGGCTCCACGTCGCGCATCACGCCACCCTGCCCCGTGACGGTCGCCCGGTCCCCGACGACCATCCGATCGCCGATTCCGGCCTGGCCGGCGAGGGTCACCCCGCGGCCGATCCGGGCCGACCCGGCGATCCCCACCTGTCCGCAGACGATCGAATGCTCTCCGATGACGACGTTATGGCCGATCTGGACCAGATTGTCGACCTTGGTGCCGCGCCCGATGCGGGTTTCGGTCAGGGCCGCGCGGTCGATGCACGCGTTCGCGCCGACGTCGACGTCGTCCTCGAGGACCACGATTCCGATCTGCGGGATCCGTCGATGGGCGTCGCCGTCCCAGACGTAGCCGAACCCCTCTCCCCCGATCACCGCGCCCGCGAGAATGCGGCAGCGCGACCCCACCCGGCAGCCCGAGGCGACGACCGCCCCGACGCCGAGCCGGACGTCGTCGCCGAGCTCCGCTCCCGCGCCGACGAACGCGTTCGCCTCGAGCGCGCAGCGGTCGCCGATCACCGCGCCGCGCTCGACGACGGCGCCGGGACCGATCGACGCGCCGGCGCCGATCCTCGCCTCCGGCGAGACGACCGCCGTCGCCGCGCGGCCGGGCTCGGGCGGGACCTCGGGGTGGAGATGCGCGAGCGCGGCGGCGAAGGCCGCGGTCGGGTTCGGGTGGATCAACGCCGGCCGGCCTGCGGCGAGATCGGCGGCGGTGACGATGAGCGCGCCGGCGCGGCTCGCTCGAGCCGCGGCCGCGTTCCGCGCCCCGGCGACGAAGCTCATCTCTTCCGGGCCGGCCTCGGCGAGCGGGGCGAATCCCCGGAAGACGAGCTCACCGGGGCCGGCCAGGGTCGCGCCCGTGACCCCGGCGATCTCGGCGAGGGAAAACGGCTTCACCGAATCAATGGCTGGCGCCGGGCGGCGGAGGCGGCGTTTTCGCGCCCGTCTTCGGCGGCGCGGCCGGCTTCGCGGCGGTCGGCGCTTTCGCGGGCTCCTTCGCCGGAGGGGCGGTGACCTGGGTATTGAACCGGCGCAGCACGTCGTCGGTGATGTCCACGGCATCGTCGGCGTAGACGAGCATGCCGGGGGCGTACTTGTTGAAGATCAGCGTGTAGCCCTTTTCCTTCCCGACCTGGTTGATGACGGGGAGCACGCGCTTCTCGAGCTCCGAGAGCTCCCGCTGCTGCGCTTCCTGGACTTCGCGCTGCGCGTCGTCCTGGAACCGCTTGTAGGAGATTCCCTTCTCCTGGTATTCCTTGTTGAGCTGTTCCCTCTTCTCGTCGGTCATCGAGGGACCCTGGTCCGTGAGGCGCTGCTGGAGGCCCTGGAGCTCCTTCTGGAGCTTGTCGGCGTCCACCTGCTTGGCGTCGATGATCTTCTTGACCCGGCCCTGGGCTTCCTTGCCCGCGGCCGACTCCACGACGAGCTTCTGCACGTCGATGACGCCGATTTTCGGAACCGGCGTCTGCGCCGCGGCCGGAAGCGCCAGAGCGCCGGCCGCCGTGACGATTGCCCAGAACTTCATGCCTTCTCCTTGCTGCGGCGCGACACGCGCGCGCCTGCGGATGAACGGTCCAACTCCCGCAAAAGCGGGAGGATATCAGAAGGTCGTGCCGACCGAGAAGTCAAATCCGCTGTGCTTTTCCTTGAGCCGGGAAATCGGGAAATTGTACTGGTCGAGCGGCTGGATCGTGTGCAGATTCCAGGAATAAATGAAGCGCAGCGGCGCCTGGAAGATCGGGAGGACGAGGCGCATCTCGAGCCCGACCGAGCTCCGGACGTCGGCGAGCGAGAACTGCTCGTGCTCGATGTAGGCGTTGCCCGCGTCGAAGAAGCTCAGGAGCTTCACGGGGCCGAGCCTCGCGAAGATGTACTCGATGTTGATCACCGCATACTTGTCGCCGCCGAGGATGCGGCCTTCCGCGTCGACGAAGACGTGATGGCTGCTGTCGAGCGGAACGATCGACCCGATCGGGAACCCGCGGACGTTCTGTTCGCCGCCGAGAGAGAACCGCTCGAAGATGGGGAGCTCCTGCCCGGCGATCGGAACCGCCCAGGCCCCCTCGAGGTGCACGCCGAAGTACTTGTTGTGGAGGAAGGGGATGTACGCGGTCAGGCCCGCGCTCGGCTTGACGAAGTAGTTCGAGCCGCCCAGCCCGGCGTACTCGACCGCGGCGTAGAAGCGATGCCCGTGAGACGGATCGATCGGGTCGTCTGTCGAATCGAACCGGTAACTGGGCGTGATGTACGACGTCGTCCCCTCGACGAGCGAGTTCGAAAGGGGCGGGATGGGGGCGCCGGGCGGCACGGGGGCGGGCTGCACCGGATACCGCGAGTGGATGGCTTCGAGGCCGTACGTCACCGAGTACGAGTCGAAGATCCCGATCGAGCGGCCGTAGAAGATCGAGAAGCCCTTCCGGCGGTCGTCGATGTCGAGGTAGGTCGACTGCCGGCTGTAGACCTGCCCGCCGACGGTCTGATCCTTGTCGTGGAACCAGGGAATGGTGTAACCGACGTCGTAGAGCTTCGTCACCTTCCCGAGCTGCACGGACGCGGAAATGATCTCGCCGCGCCCGAGGAAGTTCCGCGTCGAGAACGAGAACTGGCCGAAGAACCCGTCGAATCCCGAGTATCCGGCGCCGAAATTCAGCTCGTTGCGCGAGGTCTCCTCCCCTTTCACGTTGACGTCGACGGTCTTCTTCGTGTTGTCGGGCAGGAAGGCCGGGTCCTCGCCGAGCTTGAAATATCCGAGCTGCGAGATCTTGACGACGCTCTTCTTGAAGGCGTCCATGTCGAGGACCTGGCCCTCGTCGATCGCGACCTGCCGGCGGAGCACCTTGTCGCGCGTGCCGGTGTTGCCGGTGAACTCCAGCCGGCCGAGGTGGAACGGGTCTCCCTCGTACATGCGAATGACGACGTCGACCCGGCGGTCCTTCGTCTGCGACTGATACTGCGGCTCGCCGTACCAGTAGATGTATCCCTTCTGCTTGTATTTCGATTCGATCGTCGAGAGCGCCTCCGTCAGGCGCGCGCGCGACAGGATCGACCCCGGGTGGCAGTAGCGGAACTCGTGCAGGAGCTCGACCTTCGGGAACACCTTCGGCTCGCCCTCTTCGAGCGCCACGTCGATCTTCCCGAAGTAGAACTTCTCCCCTTCGACGAGCGGAATCGTGATCCGGATCCGCTTGTGGGCCTTCTTCGGGTTCTTCTCGGCCGGGTTGGTCGCGAAGATCTCGAGCTTCGGCTCCTTGACGACGATGTCCTTGTACCCCGCGTCCTGGTAGAGGTGCTTGATCGACTCGATGTCCTCGTCGAAGCTCGCCTGGTTGTACACGGTCTTGTCCGAAATCAGCCTCCAGAAGGTATTGACCTTCGTCTTCTTCATCGCGAGGCGGATGTGGTCCTCCGAAAAGACGTGGTTGCCGGTGAAGTGGATCGACGCGATCTTGATCTTCTCGCCTTCGTCGATCACGAACGTGAGCTTCTGGTCCGTCGGGCTCTTCCCCTCGACCTTCCAGTCGACCGAGACGCTCCGGAAGCCGTTCTCCTCGTAGGCGTCGCGGATGGCCTGCGCGACCGAGGCGACGTCCTTCATCGAGAGCGGCGCGCCGGTCTTGATGGAGGCCTTCTCCTGCGTCATCTTGTCCTTCAGCTGGGACACCGAGAGCTTCTTGTTCCCCGTGTAGTCGACCGACGTGACCGTCGGCCGGTCGGTGACGGTCACGAAGAGCGTGATTCCCTCCGGGGTCGTGTCCGCCTCGATCCGGATGTCGTCGAAGAGCGCCGAGCTCCAGAGGTTCTCGAAGTTCTTCCGGATCTTCGCCGGGTCGTAGGGCTCTCCGACGTGGACGCCGAGATAGTAGAGGACCGTGTCGGGGGAAACTCCCGTCGCGCCGAGCACGCGAACGCCGACGATCTTCGGCGCGTTCGACGGCACGGCCGGAGAGGGCGGAGCCGGAGCCGGGGCGGGCTTTTCCGCCGCGGCCGGGGCCGGCGGGGCGGACGCCGCGGTGTCAGGCGCCGATGCGGGAGCAGGCGCCGCGCCGCCAGGCGACGGCGCAGAGGAAGGCGCCGCGCCGCCAGGCGACGGTGCAGAAGAACCCGCCGCGCCGCCAGGCGACGGCGCCCCGGACGCGGGAGCGGACTCAGCCGCGGGCGCGGGTCCGGGAGGGGGCGGCGGGGCGGTCTGGCCGCTCGCCGCGGCTCCACACAGACACAGCACACCCGTCGCGGCGATCTCGACCAGCCGCTTCAACGATCAGTCTACCTGGCTCACGGTCTCTTTGTCGCGCGCCGCGACCGAGAGCTCGTCACCCTCCACGCTGACGGTGAAGCTCGAGATCTTCTCTTCCCGATCCACGATCAGCGATTCGGAAATCCGGTCCTCGACGTACTTCTGGATCGCCCGGCGAAGCGGGCGCGCCCCCATGTGCGGGTCTTCTCCCGCGCGGGCGAGCAGCCATTCGACCGCTCCGGCGTCGATTTCCACGGTGACGTTCTTGTACCGGAGCGCCTCGTTGACGTCGTCGATGAGCAGGCGGCAGACGCGCTGGAGCTCCTCGTGGGAGAGCGGATGGAAGACGATCACGTCGTCGATCCGGTTGATGAATTCGGGAGAGAAGTCGCGGCGCAGCTCCTTCAGGACGAGGTCCTCGATTTCCCGGTGCGTCCGCGGCTCCTTCGCGTCGCCGAACCCCATCCGCGTCTGGTTGACGAGGTGCCGCGTGCCGATGTTCGACGTCATGATGATCAGGGTGTTCTTGAAGTCGACGACGTTGCCGTAGGCGTCCGTGAGGATCCCGTCCTCGAGGATCTGGAGGAGCAGGTTCGCGATGTCCGGATGCGCCTTCTCGATTTCGTCGAGGAGGATCACGCTGTAGGGATTGCGCCGGATCTTCTCGGTGAGCTGTCCGCCCTCCTCGTGGCCGACGTAGCCGGGGGGCGAACCGATGAGCTTCGAGACGGCGTGCTTCTCCATGAACTCCGACATGTCGAATCGGACGAGCGCCTTCTGGTTCTCGAACAGGAACTCGGCCAGACGGCGGGCGACCTCCGTCTTTCCGACGCCCGACGGGCCGAGGAAGATGAACGAGCCCATCGGCCGGTTCGGGTTGTTGACGCCGAGGCGCGAGCGCCGGATCGCCTTCGCGATCGCGGTGACCGCCGGCTCCTGCCCGACGATTCGCTTCTTGAGCGCGTCTTCCATGTGGAGGAGCTTCTCCGCCTCCTCCATCTGGAGCGACGAGACCGGAATGCCCGTCCACGACGAGATGATCTCTTCGATGTCGCGCCGGGTGACTTCCTGGGAGGCGTCGGGGCGCTCGGAGGAGGCGGCCTTCACCCGCTCGATCTCTTCCTTGAGCTCGATCTCGCGCTCGCGCAGGAAGACCGCCTTCTCGAAATCCTTGTCCGAGATCGCTTTCTTCATCTCCTTGACGATCTGTTTGATCTCGGTCTCGAGCTTCCGGAGGTTCTGGGTGTCCGCGACCCGCTTCAACTTCACCTTTGCGCCCGCCTCGTCGAGAAGGTCGAGCGCCTTGTCGGGGAAGAACCGGTCGGTGATGTAGCGGTTCGACTGGTACACCGCGGTCTTGATCGCCTCCGAGGAATAGCGCACCTTGTGGAACTGCTCGTAACGTTCCTTGACACCCTCGAGGATCTCGAACGTCTCGGTCTCGGTCGGCGGCGCGACGGTGACCGCCTGGAAGCGGCGCAGCAGCGACCGGTCCTTTTCGATGTACTTCCGGTATTCGCGCATGGTCGTCGCGCCGATGCAGGAGATCTCTCCCCGGGAGAGCGCGGGCTTCAGGATGTTCGCGGCGTCGAGCGAGCCCTCGGCGGATCCCGCGCCGATGAGCGAGTGGATCTCGTCGATGAAGATCATGATGTCGTTGTTCTCGCGGAGTTCCTTCAGGATTCCCTTCAGGCGCTCCTCGAACTGGCCGCGATATTTCGTCCCGGCGACGATGAGCGAGAGGTCGAGCGCGAGGATCTTCTTCGTCGAGAGGAACAGCGGCACCGCGCCCTCGACGATCCGCGTCGCGAGTCCCTCGACGATCGCCGTCTTGCCCACGCCCGGCTCGCCGAGGAGGATCGGATTGTTCTTCGTGCGACGCGAGAGGATCTGGATGATCCGCTCGACTTCCTTGTCGCGGCCGATCAGCGGGTCGAAGGTGCCGCCGTTCGCCGCCGCGGTGAGGTCGCGGCTGTACTCGGCGAGGAACGGGAGCTCCTTCTTCTGTTTCGAGGCCTCGCGCTCCTTGATGAGGGAAATCGTTTCCTCGCGGACGCCGTACAGGTTGAATCCGCGCGCCGTGAGGAGGCGGCCCGCCACGGAGCCGTCCACGCGGAGGATCCCGACGAGCAGGTGCTCGGTCCCGACGTAGGGATGCACCATCGACTCCGCCTCGTGGCTCGCGTACGCCAGGATCTTCTTCGATTCTTCCGACAGGGGGAGCTCGGCGGTCGACGAGATCCGCTCGACGAAAATCCGGTCTCCCTCGATTTCCCGCCGGATCTCCTCGGGCTTGACGTTGAAGCGCGAGAAGATCTCCTTGATGACGTCCTCCCCTTCGCGGAGGATGCCGAGGAGGATGTGCTCCGACTCGATGACCTTGGAACCGAGCTTCGACGCCTCGTAGCGGGCGAAGAAGAGGGCGCGCCTCGCCTTCTCGTTGTATTTCTCAAACATCCGGGCTTCCGGTGAGGCGGGGGGCGCTTCCCTGGCCGATTCCCTGTGTGGACATCGAGAAAATTTTATCACAGCGGGACGCGAGATCCGGGTCGTGGGTGACGAGAATCACGCTCCCGCCGCTCTCCTGTTGCACGTCGCGAAGCAGCAGGAAAACGCGCTCCGCGTTCGCCCGGTCGAGATTGCCGGTCGGCTCGTCCGCGAGGATCACCTTCGGGCTCCGCGCGATCGCCCGTCCCACCGCGGCGCGCTGCAGCTCGCCTCCCGACATCTCGGCGGGAAAGTGGTCCGCGCGCCCGGCGAGACCGACGCGCTCGAGGATCTCCGCCGCCCGCCGCCGCGCCTCGCGCGGGGGGACCGCCGCGATCCGGAGCGGCAGCGCGACGTTCTCGGCGGCGGAGAACTCCGGCAGGAGATGGTGGAACTGGAAGACGAACCCGATCCGTTCGTTGCGGAGCCTCGCCCGCTCCGCGCCATCGAGAGAGGACATCCGCACGCCATCGATCTCCACGAACCCGGAATCGGGAGAATCGATTCCCGCGAGAAGGTGGAGGAGGGTCGATTTCCCGCACCCGGAAGGTCCGACGACGGCGACGAACTCTCCGGCGGAGACTTCCAGCGAGAGGTTTTCGAAGACGCGCACCGCCGCGGTTCCGCTTCCGTAGACCTTCGTCAGCCCCTCGGCGCGGACGATCGGGAGGCTCATCGGGAAAGACGCAGCGCTTCGGCCGGACCGACCCGGCCCGCCGAGCGCGCCGGAAGCGCGGCCGCGGCGGCCGCCGCCGCGAGCGAGAACGCGACGACGAGGATCAGGTCGAGCGGATGGAGCGCGAACGGGACGTGCGACATCAGGTACACGTCGCGGGGAAGAGGGACGAGGGCGAAACGGTCGAGCGCCCAGGCCGCCGCGGCGCCGCCGGCGGCGCCCGCAAGCGTCCCCGCGCCGCCGATCGCCGCGCCCAGCCACCAGTAGATCCGCGACAGCGACGCCCCCGGCGCGCCCAGCGTCGCGAGGATGCCGAGATCGCGCCGTTTCTCGACGACGAGGAGCGCGAGGTTCGAGACGACGTTGAGCGAAGCGACGACCACGATGAGGAAGACCGTCACGAAGATCAGAACCTTCTCGAGGCGGAGCGCGAACGTGAGCCCGGGATTCGACTCGGCCCACGTCCGGATCCGGACGCCGGCCCCGAGGCGCGGGACGAGAGCGGCCGCGACGGCGCCGGCGCTCGCGGGAGAGGCGAGCCGCACGGCGAGGCCCGACACCGCGGCCGCGTCGCCGGCGAGCGTCCGCGCGTCGGAGAGCGAGAGCGCGGCCTCCGGCACCGCGCCCGACGGCGGAACGTTCGTCACGGCGGCGACCCGGAGGGAGAGCGAGACGGGGATCGCGCCGAGCGGGGAAAGCTGCGTCCGGTCGGCGACCATCCGGACCTCTCCGCCGCGCCCCGTTCCGATCTGCCCCGCGATCCCGCCGGCCAGCGAGACCTCGCCTTCGGCGACCGAAGGATCCGACCGGAAGCGGACCGGAAGCGCGCTGCGCGACCCCGGATCGGTCACCCATCCCCGGCCGTCGACGAAGGGCGAGACCGACGCGACGTCCCGCCGGCGCGCGATCTCCGCGGCGAGCGAGGCCGCGGCCGAAAGCGACGTCCCGCGCGCGGGAAGCACGACGAGATGCGGCGTATCGCGGGACAATCGCTCCCGGATCCGATCCTGGAATCCGGTGAGGAGGGCGATCGAGAGCACGAGCGCCGCGACCCCGACCGCGAGGCCTCCGAAGGCGATGGCCGAGACCACGGCGACGTGCGCGCGCTTTCGGGAAGCGGCGAGATACCGCCAGGCGATCGAGAGCTCGAGGGGCACGGCCGGGAGATTACCGCAACGGACGACGCGGGAACCTCGCGCGGCGTCGGGAGCGGAGAATTCCGCGCCCCTCCCTCTCCCCGACCCGCGCGACGGCCCTTCCCCGCCCGACGAACCCTGCCGCCGCCCGGCGTCCCCCCGGGAATCCGACCCGGGGGCACAATACACGAATTTCCGCGGCGTCACCCGCTCGAGCCGACGACTCGCCCCTCCCGTCCGCTCCGCCGCGCCTCCGCGAGGACCTCGATCGCGCGGCCGAGAGTCTCCCGTTTCACCAGCAGGTGATCCGTGTCGAACGAGCTCACCGCGAGGACGGAGATCCCGGCCCGCGCGAGCGGACCGACGACGGAGGCGAGCACTCCCGTCGCGGTGAACGGGAACGGGCCGGAGAGCTTCAGCATCGCCCATCCCCTCTCTGCAGGCGCGTCCGGCGCAACGGCGGACGCCGAACACACGATCGAGAGCTCGTCGGCGGTTCTCGTGATCGAAGAAAAGGGCGCCGGCCGGATCGCCCATTCGGGAACGGGGACATCGGGCTCGAGGCGCACCACCGCCCACTCGCCGGGCACGACCGTGAAATCCGGCATCTTCGTCAGGACGAAACCCCCGCCTTCCTCGCTCGCGCCGGCGCGGACCGCGGTTTCAGCGGCCGCCCCGCAGGCGTCCGCCCTTCCATTCGTAGACGAGCTCTCCCGCTCCCGAAGGGCAGCACATCGGGTCGCCCGGACGGTACTCCCGCGTCGCCAGGACGATCTTTCCGCGCTCGACGCGGATCTCGACGGGATCGCGCTCGCCGCGCTCGCCCGCCGGCACGATCGAGGGCCGCCCTCCGCCGGAGGGGAAGCAGGCGAGGAAGCTCACGTGGCGATTGCCCCCGTTCGGGCCTTCGAGCGTGAAGAGGACGAGAAAGTCCCCCTGTCCGTCCCCGTCGACGTCATCGAGCGCGTCGTACCGCCGGAACTGGCAGTACTCCGTCATCGACCGCTCCTTCGCCCGGGCCGCGATCACGCTTTCGACTTCGGGGCTCGCCGTCCGGCACGTCGGTCCGGCCCCGGCCGGCGCCGCCCAGGCCGCGGCGAGGACTGCGCCGAGAACGGCCATTCTCGTCAGCGGAAGTCCCGGTAGGGCTTCGGCGCCGCGTTGAAGGCCTTCGATCCTCCGCGCGGGATCGTGAGCGTCGTCCAGCGGTCCCCCGCGAGCATCTTCGACAGGTAGACGATCTGTCCCACGTGCAGCGCGGTGTGGGTGAGCGACCGCTGGATCGCCTGCAATGCGGTCAACTCTTCGCCCCGGATCCGCACCGACGTCGGGAGATCGTCGCCCTGCAGGGCGTCGAGGGAGGCGAAGAGCGTCTCCCATCCCGAGTTCCACGCCGCGCGGAGCGCCGCCGCGTCGTCGCCGGCGCGCGTCTCGAATTCGGCGTCGCGATCGCGGTCCGGTTTTTCGCCGTCGGTCGTGAGGAAATCGGTCCATCGCGAGCGGAGGTTGCCCGCCACGTGCTTGACGACGACGGCGAGACTGTTCGAACCGGGGGCCGGCTCGAAAGCCCATCGATCCGGCGCCACCTGGTCGAGCGCCTTCTCCGCCAGAGCCCTGTATCGGCGAAGCTCGGCTGCGACCTCCCGGAGATACTCGACTCCGTCCATGCCTTCCTCCTTGACCGGAAAGCCAGTCTAACGCCGCCCCGCCCCGTCGACGATCGTCGCGCGCCGGATCGTTTCCAGCGCGGGATAGCGCGCCTCGAGATACGCGTTTCCTCCTTCGAAGATGGCGCCCTGATCCGTCCGCTCGCCCTGGGGACCGGCCCGCCCGTAACCGCGCAGGCGGTCGATCGCGTCCATCCCGGCGACGACCTGCCCGAACGGCGCGAATTCGCCCGTGTCGAGAGCGGGGTTGTCGGCGAGGTTCACGAAGACCTGCGTCGCCCGCGTGTTCGGCCCCTGATCCGCGAACGCGACCGCTCCGCGCGCGCACGGCCGGCCCGGCGGGTCGTCCGGAAAATAGGCGAAGCGCCACGCCTTCGCGACGGCCGGCTCTCCCGCGATCCCGAACTGGGCGATGTAGCCCGGGATCACCCGAAAGACTTTCGAGCGGTCGAAATACCCGCCCCGGACGAGGCGGTAGAGCCGGTCCGCGCCGCGCGGCGCCCAGGCCCGCGTCACCGCGACGTCGAAGCTCCCGGCGCTCGTCGAAAATCGCGCGACGAATCGGTCGGGAGCGCGCGGATCGGCCGTCGCCGGATTCGAAAGCAAACCCCGCCCCGCGGAGCACCCGATCGCCACCGCGAGAATCGCCGCCGCCGCACCGGACCTCTTTGTCGATCGGCTCGGGGAGGCCCGGCGGAGCGCCGGAGAAACTCGGCTCACTTCGTCCCCGTCCGGTCCCGAAACGCCGAATCGACGGCGGGGCCCGTCACGTACGTGTCGAAGAGGAACCCGAGATGTTTCGAGTCGCCGGCGAACTCCCGGCGGAAGGCGGCGAGATCCACTTCCTTCCGCGTCTCTTCGAGATTCCGGCCCTTGCCGACCGCCGCCGCGACCTGCGCCCCGATCGAGTCGAAGAGGTCCTCCATGCGCGAAGCCTGGGAGTCGTCGTGCAGCACCGGGCCGTGCCCGGGAACCATCATCGCCGGCCGCAGAGCGCGGAGCCTGCCCAGCGTCTTCCCCCAGTCCCCCACGTGCGACTGATCGCTGCCCACGAGCGGAATCGGAGACCCGACGAGGTCTCCGACCGCGGCGATCCTCTCCTTCGGCAGCCAGACGACCAGATCCGCGCTCGTGTGCCCGCGGCCGAGATGCCGGATCTCGATCGTCCGTTCCCCGCGGTGCAGAACCAGCGCGTCGTCGATCGTCAGTGTGGGAAGGAGAAGGGGGGCTTTCGGGACTTCCTGCATGTACCGGTCGACGAGCGCGAAATCGCTTTCGTAGCCGCGCCGCTCTTCCGGGGTCAGCGGCCCGCCCGCGGGACTCTTCCCCTGCGCGACGAGCTTCTGGATAGAGCTCACGAATTTAGGGGCGCCCTCGACCATCTCGCGGCGATTGGCCGCGCCCGTCGTGGGCAGATAGGCGCGCATCGCCGAGTGCCCGACGAGCTCAACTCCCGGAAACGCGTCCTTCCAGACGTGATCCCCCGCGATGTGGTCGTCGTGCCAGTGCGTGTGGACGACGTAGCGCACCGGTTTCGCCGTCACCCTGCGGACTTCCGCGAGGAGGTCCCGGCTCGCTTCGGGCGCGTCGACGATCACGACGTCGTCGTCGTTGACGATCACGAGGCTGTTGGCATCCACCATCAGCCCGGGGGGATCGCGGCGAATCCAGGCCCAGACGCCGTCCGCGAGCTTCTCGAGGCGCGGGGATGTCCCTTCCGGACCGTCCGCCGCGGGCACCGCGAAGGCCGGCGCCCACGCCGACGAGCACGCGACGAGCGAAATCAGGATGCGGGCAGCGGTCTTCCTCACACCGGGCCTCCCCGACCGGGAGCTACGTCCCGGGCCGCAGAAGGTTCTCGCCGGCCGCTCGCGGCCGTGAGCGCGATCGAAGATCATCGAGACATCGACGAGGTATCGCGAGACGTGCGGGAAGGTGCGTTCGGCCGCCCGGGCGGCGGCGGAGGCGTACCGGGAGCGTACGTCGAGCCGGCGCCCGGGGGGCCGGACGCGCATGACCGTGCGTATCGCGAGACCCGCCCATTCAAGCGGCCGGGCGGAGGCGCGACAGAATCTCCACCAGGTCCGCCACCCGTTCCGAGTAGCCCCACTCGTTGTCGTACCAGGCGAGGACACGGACGTACCCGTCTCCCCCGGCGCGGGTCGAGAGGGAATCGAAAACTGCCGAATGCGGATTTCCGATGATGTCGGTCGAGACGAGGGGCGCATCGCTGTACTCGACGATCCGCGCGAGGCGCCCCATCGCGGCGTTCCGGACGGCCGCGTTCACGTCGTCGCGGGAGGGACGGCCGCGCATCCGGCAGACGAGCTCGACGATCGACCCGTCCGGGACCGGAACGCGCATCGCGATGCCGTCGATCTTCCCCGCGAGCTTCGGAAGAACCTTGCCCACCGCGCGGGCGGCTCCCGTCGAGGTCGGGATGATGTTCAGGGCGGCGGCCCGGCTGCGGCGGAGGTCCTTGTGCGCAACGTCGGCCAGCCGCTGGTCGTTCGTGTACGCGTGCACGGTCGACATGAGCCCGTCCTCGATCCCGAACGCGTCGTCGAGGATCTGCGCGATCGGCGCGAGACAGTTCGTCGTGCAGGACGCGTTCGACACGAGCCGGTGCCCGGGACGGAGCATGTCGTCGTTGACGCCGATCACAACCATCGCGTCGATGTCGCCCTCCGGCGGAACGGTGAGGATGACGCGTTCGGCGCCGCCGTCGAGGTGCCGGGCGATTTCCGTGCGCTTTCGGAACGCCCCCGTCGATTCGATCACGATCGAGGCGCCCCACTCCCGCCACGGGATCCTGCCCGGGTCGCGTTCGTGGGAAAGGCGGACGCGCCTTCCCGAGGCGGTCAGCGCGCCGTCCTCCGCGACGACGGCGCCCGGGTAGCGCCCCATGACCGTGTCGTACTGGAGGAGATAGGCGAGCTGGTCGGCGTCGAACAGATCGTTGACCCCGACGACCTCGATCGAGGGCCTCCCCGCGAGGATCCGGAAAACGGTGCGGCCGATCCGGCCGAAACCGTTGATCCCGACGCGCACCGTCACGCGCGCTCCCCCGCCCCGACGACGCGCGTCCCGGGCGCGTCGAGGCGCGAAAGCGCTGAAACCACTTCCGCGATGCGGACGGCGAACGCCCAGCCGGCGTCGGTCCAGGAGAGCGTTTTCGAGAGGCGCTCGCCGAGCATCATCGTCGCCGGCGCGTCGAAGACGCACGAATAATCGCTTCGGGTCACGTCGCTCGAGACGATCGGCTCCTCCTCGCAAGCGACGATCCCCTTCCAGCGGCCCGCCGCCGCCGCGCGCACCGCGTCGGCGATCGACTCCGGAGAAGCCGGACGGCTGTGCCAGCACGTGAGGTCGACGACGGAGCCGTTGGCGACCGGGACGTCGACGGCGGAGCCGGTCAGCTTTCCGGCGAGATCCGGAAAGAGGCGCTCGAGCATCGCCTCCGACCGCGACTCCTGCGGAATGATGTTCTCCGCCGCCGACCGTCCGCGGCGTTTGTCGGAGAGCGGGACGTCGGAGAGGCGGTGCGCGTTCGTGTAGGCGTGGATCGCGTCGAAGAATGCGCGCTCGATTCCGAACGCGTCCTTCAGGGTCGCGAGGATCGGCGCGATGCACGAGACGGTCCGCGAGGCGAGGTCGATCAACCGGTGCTCCGGCCTGAGCTCCTCGTCGTTCCATCCGCGGACGAACGTGAAATCGAGCGCGTCGGCGGGCGGAGTGCAGGTGACGACTCGTCCGGCGCCGGCGGCGAGGTGAGACGCCGCTTCCGCGCGCGTCAGCGCCCGCGCCGTGCACTCGAGGACGACGTCCACCTTCGCCTCTCCCCAGGGGGGAACGTCCCCTTTCGGGAAGGGCGCCCAGAACCGGATGTCGCGGCCGCGAAAGCGAAGGCCCCCTTCCGAGAGCGCGAGAGGCTCTTCGAATCTCCCGAAGAGCGTGTCGAACCTCAGGAGATACAGGAGCTGGTCGGGGGGAACCGCGTCGCAGATCGCGACGATCTCGACGTCGGACCGGCCCGCCATGATCCGGAAGACGTTGCGGCCCGTCTGGCCGAATCCCATGATTCCGACGCGCGTGGCGGCCATCGGGAAAAACCTATCACGCAGGGCGGATCGGGGCGGCCGATGCATCCCTCCGGTCCGGAAGCACGGAATGATGCATTTGGAGGTTTCGCCCCCGTGAACGGCGCTCCAGACTGTGAGTCGACGAACGGCGCCCACCGGGAATGCCCGGGCGCCCGGAATCCGGGTCGTCGCCGGCGGCACGGCGCTCTCGCCCCCGCCGATATTCGGAGGAGGAGGGAGACATGGACGCCGCCAGGACTTCATCGGAAACGGTTCTTCGGATCGAGCATCTTTCGCGTCCCGACGTCATCGCACGCCTGAGAGAGACGCTGAAGGGCTACGCCGACGTCGATCACTGCCTCTGCACGGCCGTCGGCCGGCTCGGGATCTTCTGCAAGGGATTCCGGGGCGACTCCGATGCTGAGCTCCTCTCGCGCTTCGCCTGGATCGCGCGCAACCACCGCGGGGCTCCCCGCCAACGGCTCGAGGAGCTCGCTTCGCTGTACCACTCCGGCCGCCAGGCGGCGACGGGCGCCGAGATCTGCTGCGACGTCGAGACGCGCGAACACGCCGGCTGCGACGGCTGGAACCAGTTCGACAACGCGGCGCTGGAAGGATTCCATCTGGCTTTGCTCGGCAGCCCGGTCAAGATCGGCGAGAGTCGCGCGGATACATCGTCTCCGCGGCCCTCACGGAGTTCGTGAATCGACGTGGTCCTCGGGCCCGGTAGAGGGACTCATCGCCTCGTTATCGACGCTCTCCGGAACGAGTTGAAAGCGCGGTGAGGCGCGAGCCCGCCGGGATGCGGGTCGACCGCGACGCGCCCCGGAATGGAATCTCCGGACGCCCCGGTCGGCGCCGAAGCGGCCGAGCCGAAGAGGCGAGCCGCGAAGGTCAGATCGCGGATAGTGTGAGGGCAGAGCGCGCACTTCCATGCGCGCGGCGCGCTCTCTCCTGAGCGAAGCGAAGGACCTGGCAACCGGAGCAGATCCTTCGTCGCTTCGCTCCTCAGGATGGCATGCTCCGGAGGTCCGCGATCCGGGAGGCCGGAGCGTTCCAGCCGCGCAGCGGCGCGCGCGAGGCCGACGTGCCACGCCCCCGGCCGGCTCGATGCGTCCGCCTTCGCCAGGGCTTCGGACGGATCTCGGCGCCCATCCTCCGAAGCTCGCGAGAGCGAAGGAGGATCGTCGCGCCGGCTTCCCCTATTCCCCGCTGCAGCGGCAGGCGGGCAAGGTTCGCGTCTCGATGTACGTGACGTCGTTGGTGTACGCCGTGAAGCCGCGCTGCCGCGAGAGGAGCCGCAACAGGCACCCGGATCTCTTCTTCTGGACGAAGAACGTGTAGTCGGTCGTTCGGGAACCGACGACGAAGGGCCGGAGCCCCGGATTGCCGAACCCGATTTCGACGGCGGCGCGCTGGCCGAGCGCCTCCGCTTCCTCCCGTTTCTCTCCCTGCGAGACCAGGATCGCGGCGATCTGCGAGCGAAAGTCCGCGGCGCACTTCTCGTCGGACAGGTCGAGCTCTCCGATCGTGGCGCATCCGGAGAAAATCATCAGGGCCGCGAGAATCGCCGGCGCCGCGAGTCTCATGCGGAAAGAATATCCCCGCGCTCAAGACGAGGACGGAGATGCCGTTCCGGCGGCCGCCGCCGCCCACCTCAGGGCTGAGGGTTGCCCTCCGGCGGCGAGGCAGGTTCCGAATGCGAGAGGACCTGGCTGCCCGACGGGAGGTCCGAGGCGCGCCAGCCGCCGCCGAGCGCCCGCACGAGAGCGACCGCAGCGGCCATCCGGCGATTCCGGAGCTGGACCGCGGTCCGTTCGTTCTCGAGGGCGGTCGCCTCGGCCGTGATCACTTCGAGATAGCTCGTGATTCCCCCCGTGTAGCGGGTCTGCGCGAGCGAGAGCGCCCGCTCGGCGGCGGTCACCGCGTCGGCCTCGTCGCGGGCCTCGTCCTCGAGAAGGCGCAGCGCCGCGAGCTGGTCCTCGACGTCCTGGAAGGCCGTCAGGACGGACTGCCGGTACGCGGCGACCGACATGTCGTACGCGGCCTCGGCCTGCTCCTTCGCGGCGCGGCGCTTCCCTCCCGAGAAGAGCGTGCCGGCGAGCGAGGCCCCGATCGACCAGAACCGGTCGGGAAGGGAGAACAGCTGCCCGATCACCGAGTTTCCGTATCCTCCCGACGCCGAAAGACCGAGCGTCGGGAAGAAGGCCGCGATGGCCACGCCGATGCGCGCGTTCGCGGCGGCGACCTGGCGCTCGGCCGACGCGACGTCCGGCCGCCTCTCGACGAGCTCGGACGGAAGGACCGTCGGGATCGGGGGAGGATTCGCCGTCAGCGGCGCCGCCGGCACGGAGAGATCGGCGGGCGCCTTGCCGATCAGCACGGCGATCGCGTGTTCGAGCTGGGCGCGCTGGAGCGCCACGTCGGTCGCCTGCGCGCGCGTCGAAGAGAGCTGCGTCTGCGCCTGCGCGACGTCGACGCCGGAAACGACTCCCTGCTGGAACTTGTCGGTCGTGAGCGTGAGAGCTTTCTGGTAGGCCTCGACGTTCGTGTCCAGCAGCGCCTTCTCCGCGTCGGCTTCGCGAAGGGCGAAATAATCGGAGGCGAGCTCCGCCTGGAAGGAGAGCCGCGCGTTCTCGAGATCCGCCTCGCTCGACTGCGCCGCCTCGACGTTGGCCTCGACGTTGCGGCGGATGCGGCCCCAGACGTCGATCTCCCACGTCAGGTCCGCGGAGACGCTGTAGAAATCCACCACGCCCGGCGTCGCGACGTGGCCGGTCGTCGCCTGCGCCGCTCCCTGCGAACGGGTCGCGCCCGCGCTCGCCCCGATCGTCGGAAAGAAATCCGCGCGGGCGCCGCGCGCGACCGCGCGCGCGACCCGGTACGCCGCTTCCGCCTGACGCACGTTCTGGTTCGAGATCGCGACCTGGTCTTCCAGCGCGTCGAGCCCGCCGTCTCCGAAGATCTTCCACCACGCGCCCCGCGCGATCCCGTCGGCCGGGGCCGCGACCTCCCAGTCCGGAGGCGGCGCCTCCTTCCATCGCTCCGACGCGGGGACCCCGGGCTTCCGGTAGTCGGGCCCGACCGCGCACGCCGCCGGGAGAAGCAGGACGCCGGCGGCCGCCACCCGAAGCGCTTTCTTCATGCCCCCTCCTCGACCGGCGACAGCTGCGCGTGGCGGCCGCGAACGCGCGACCACCGCATCCGGAACCGGTCCAGATAGAGATAAACGACCGGCGTCGTGTAGAGCGTGAGCATCTGGGAAAAGATCAGGCCGCCGACGATCGCGATGCCGAGGGGACGGCGGAGCTCGGATCCCGTGCCGCCGCCGATCGCGAGCGGGAGCCCCCCGAGGAGCGCGGCCATCGTGGTCATCGTGATCGGCCGGAACCGGAGCAGGCAGGCCTGGAAGATGGCGTCCTCGGGACTCTTCCCCTTCCCCCGCTCCGCTTCGATCGCGAAATCGACCATGAGAATCCCGTTCTTCTTGACGATCCCGATCAGGAGGATCACCCCGATCAGCGCGATCACCGAGAGATCGTTGTGCGTGAGCAGGAGGGCGAGCAGCGCGCCGACTCCCGCCGAGGGAAGCGTCGAGAGGATCGTGATCGGATAGATGTAGCTCTCGTAGAGGATCCCCAGGACGATGTACACGGTCACGAGCGCGGCGAGGATCAGGACCGGCTCGTTGGCGAGGGAAGCCTGGAAGGCCTGGGCGGTCCCCTGGAAACGCCCGCGGATCGCCGCCGGAAGGTGGATCTCCGACTCGGCCCGCTGGATCGCGTCCACCGCCTGCCCGAGCGCCACGCCGGGAGCCAGGTTGAACGAGAGCGTCACCGAGGGGAACTGCGACTGGTGGTTCACCGAGAGCGGGGCCGTCGCGGGCTCGTATCGCGTGAAAGCCGACAGGGGGACCATCGCCCCCGACGTGGTCCGGACGTAGATGGTCTTGAGCCCGTCGGGATCCTGCCAGAGCCGCGGCTCCGCTTCCATGACGACGTGGTACTGGTTGAGCCGGGTGTACATCGTCGACACCTGCCGCTGGCCGAAGGCATCGTAGAGCGTGTTGTCGATCGCCTGCGGCGTGATCCCCAGACGCGACGCGGTGCTCCGGTCGATCACGAGGGACGCCTCGAGGCCTCGATCCTGCTGGTCGCTGTTGGCATCGGTCACCTCGCGGAGCTTCTTCAGGCGCGCCAGCACCTTCGGCGCCCAGGCGAACAGCTCGGTGGCGTCGTCGCCCTGCAGCGTGTACTGGTACTGGGCCGCTCCCACGCGCCCGCCGACCCGGACATCCTGGATGGGCTGGAGCACGAGGGTCGCCCCCGGCACGTGCGCGAGCTTTCCGCGGAGACGCCCGATCACCTGGTCGGCGGTCACGTTCCGTTTCGAAGGGTCCTTCAGGGAGATGAACATCCGGCCGGTGTTGGCGGTCCCGCCGCCCACGAAGCCGTTGGCGCTCTCGACGGCCGGATCCCGCATCACCGTGGCGACGAATCTCCCGAGCTTCTTCTGCATCGCCTGGAACGAGGTGTCCTGATCGGCCTGGATCGCTCCCGTCAGCCTCCCCGTGTCCTGCTGGGGGAAGAAGCCCTTGGGGATCTTCGCGTACAGATAGATCGTGGCGGCCATCGTCGCCAGCATGACCGTCAGCATGACCGGCTGGTGTCGAAGGACCCAGGAGAGCGATCTTTCGTATCCCTTCAGGATCGCCTGGAAGCCCTTCTCGCTCGCGCGAAACAGCTTCCCGCGAGACTCTCTCGATTCCGATCGGAGCAGGCGCGAGCACATCATCGGCGTGGTCGTCAGAGAGATCACCATCGAGACGAAGATCGCGACCGAGAGGGTCACCGCGAACTCCCGGAACAACCGGCCGACGATCCCTCCCATAAGCAAGATGGGGATGAAAACGGCGATGAGAGAGATGCTGATCGACATCACCGTGAAGCCGATCTCCTTCGCGCCGAGCAGGGACGCCTCCATGGGCGATTTCCCCTCCTCGAGGTGCCGCGTGACGTTTTCCAGGACCACGATGGCGTCGTCCACGACGAAGCCCGTCGCGACCGTCATCGCCATGAGCGACAGATTGTCCAGACTGTATCCCAGCAGATACATCACGCCGAACGTTCCGAGGAGCGAGATGGGAACCGCGACACTCGGGATCAACGTGGCCCGGGCGCTGCGGAGGAAGAGGAAGACGACGAGGATCACGAGAATGATCGCGATCATCATCGTGATCTCGATGTCCTTGACCGACGCGCGGATCGTGCGCGTCGCGTCGATCACGACGGAGAGCTTGACGGTCGGCGGCACGGCGGCCTGCAGCCGGGGCATGATCTCCCGCACGTGATCCACCGTGTCGATGATGTTGGCGCCCGGCTGCTTGAAGACGATGATGATGATGGCGGGCTTGCCGTTCGAGATCCCTCCGGTCCGGATGTCCTCCACGGAGTCGGTCACGGTCGCGATGTCGGCCAGGCGCAGCGCCGCCCCATCCTGGTAATGGATCACCATCGGGCGGTACTGGGCGGCCGTCAGGAGCTGGTCGGTCGTCGAGATCGACCAGGAGCGCTGTCCGTTGCCGACCTCCCCCTTCGGGCGGTTGGCGTTGGCGGCGCCGAGCGCCGCGCGCACGTCCTCGAGGCTCAGGCCGTTGCGGTTGAGCTCGGAGGGGTCGACGTCGACCCGGACCGCCGGGAGGGCGCCTCCTCCCACGATCACCTGCCCGACGCCCGGCACCTGGGAGAGCATCTGCTGCAGGATGGACGACGCGACGTCGTACATCTTCGTGCGTTCGACGAGATCGGAGGTGAGCGAAAGGAGCAGGATCGGCGCGTCCGACGGGTTGACCTTCCGGTACGACGGGTTGCTCGGGAGATTCGCGGGCAGCTGGCCGCGCGCCGCGTTGATCGCGGCCTGCACGTCCCGCGCGGCGGCGTCGATCTGCCTATCCAGATCGAACTGGAGCGTGATGTTCGACGAGCCGAGCGTGCTCGACGACGTCATCTCGGCGACACCGGCGATGCGGCCGAACTGCCGCTCGAGCGGGGTCGCGACCGACGACGCCATGGTCTCGGGAGAGGCGCCGGGGAGTCCCGCGTTGACGTTGATCGTCGGAAATTCGACCTGCGGCAGCGGCGAAACGGGCAGGAGCGTGTAGGCGATCCCGCCCGCGATCGCGATCGCCGCCGTGAGGAGCGTGGTCGCGATCGGGCGGCGGATGAACGGCGAGGACAGGCTCGCCCCGAGGCCGGCGCCCCCGGGCGCGTCGCGCGGCTCGCCCGGTTCGCCCGGGGCGCTCATGCCTCCTCCGGGCGGAGCGCCGACGGAGCCGCCGCCCCCTTCCGGCGCGCGCGCCGGCTGGCGAGGCGGCGCGCGAGGCGGTCGAAGGCGAGGTAGATCACCGGCGTCGTGTAGAGCGTCAGGACCTGCGAGAAGATCAGCCCTCCGACGATCGCGATGCCGAGCGGCCGGCGCAGCTCCGCGCCGATGCCGGTGCCGACGGCGAGCGGAATGCCCGCCAGCAGGGCCGCCATCGTGGTCATCATGATCGGACGAAAGCGGAGCAGGCACGCCTGGAAGATGGCGTCCTCGGGGCTCTTCCCCTCGTTGCGCTCGGCCTCGATGGCGAAGTCGACCATCATGATCCCGTTCTTCTTCACGATGCCGATCAGCAGGATGATCCCGATGAGCGCGATCACCGAAAAGTCGGTCCGGAAGAGGATGAGCGACAGCAGCGCGCCCACACCCGCCGACGGCAGGGTCGAGAGGATCGTGATCGGGTGGATGTAGCTCTCGTACAGGACGCCGAGCAGGATGTAGACCGTGACGAGCGCCGCCAGGATCAGGAGCGGCGTGTTCGTCAGCGAGGCGCGGAAGGCCTGCGCGGTGCCCTGGAAAGCCGTCTGCATTCCCGCCGGAAGCCCGAGGTCCAGCCGGGCCTTGTCGATCGCCTTGACGGCCGAACCGAGGGAGGCGCCCGGCGCGAGGTTGAACGAGACGGTCACGACGGGGAACTGTCCCTGGTGATTGACGGAGAGCGGCGCGGAGAGCGTCTCGATCCGGCTGAACGCCCCGAGAGGAACGGTGCCTCCGCCCGGCGTCGCCGACGGAACGGAAACGGCCGAGGAATTCGCCCCGGACGACGACGCGCCGGCCGGGGCCAGCGGATTGAACGTGCTCCCGGGGGATGCCGCCGCGGAAGCGCCCGTCCCGCTCGGCGCCGGGGCGGACCCCGCCGGCGCTCCGGAGGCTCCCGCGGGGCGCAGATAGACGCTCGCGAGATCGGAGGGCCGCGTCTGAAACCCGCGCTCCGACTCGAGGATGACGTGGTACTGGTTGAGCTGCGTGAACATGGTCGACACCTGCCGCTGTCCGAATTCGTCGTACAGGGCGCTGTCGAGCATCTGCGGGGTGATCCCCAGGCGCGAAGCGGTCGTCCGGTCGAAGTCGAGGCGGGCCTCGAGCCCCGCGTTCTGCTGGTCGCTCGCGACGTCCCGCAGATCGGGCAGCTCCCGGAGCCGATCCACGAACCGCGGCGCCCAGAGCGCGAGCTCCGCGGCATCCGGGTCTTCCAGGGTGTACTGGTACTGCGTCCGGCTCACCCGGTCCTCGACGGTCAGATCCTGGACCGGCTGCAGAAACAGCGTGATCCCGGGAACCTTCGCGAACTCCGGCTGGAGGCGGCGGATGATGTCGGTCGCCGAATCGTGGTGCCGATCCGAGAGCGGCTTGAGGTTGATCTGGATCCGTCCGCTGTTCATCGTGGTGTTGGTGCCGTCGATCCCGATGAACGACGAGAGGCTCTCGACGCCCCCGTCGCGCAGGATCACCCGGGTGAGCGCCTGCTGCCGGTCCGACATCTCCGCGAACGACGCCGCCTGCGAGGCCTCCGAGATCCCCAGGATCACGCCGGTGTCCTGGACCGGAAAGAACCCCTTCGGGACGACGACGTACAGGAGGATCGTGACCGCCAGCGTCGCGATGGCGACGACCAGCGTGGCCGGCTGGTGGCCGAGCACCCACCGGAGCGTGCGCCCGTAGAACTCGATGACGTCGTTGAACATGCGCTCGGACACCTGGTAGAACTTCCCCCGGTCCGCTTCCTTCTTGTGCTTGAGGAGCTTCGCGCACATCATCGGCGTGAGCGTCAGCGAGACCACCGCCGAGATCAGGATCGTCACCGCCAGCGTGATGGCGAACTCGCGGAAGAGCCGCCCCACGACGTCGGCCATGAAGAGGAGCGGGATCAGCACCGCGATCAGGGAGAGGGTCAGCGAAACGATCGTGAACCCGATCTGCTCGGCGCCCTTCAGCGCGGCGTCGAGCGGCTTGTCGCCGGCCTCGATGTAGCGCGTGATGTTCTCGATCATGACGATGGCGTCGTCGACGACGAACCCGGTCGAGATGGTGAGCGCCATCAGCGTCAGATTGTTCAGGCTGTATCCGAGCAGGTACATGACCCCGAACGTGCCGATGAGCGAAATCGGCACCGCGACGCTCGGGATGATCGTGGCCGCGAGCGTTCGGAGGAAGAGGAAGATGACCATGATCACGAGCGCGATCACGAGGATCAGCTCGAATTCCACGTCCTCGACCGACGCGCGGATGGTCGTCGTCCGGTCGGTCAGGATCGAGACCTTCACCGAGGTGGGAAGGGACGCCCGGAGCTGGGGCAGGATGCTCTTGACGTGATCCACGACCGCGATGATGTTGGCCCCCGGCTGTCGCTGGATGTTCAGGATCACAGCGGGAGTGGAGTTCATCCACGCGGCCTGCTTGACGTTTTCGGCTCCGTCGACGACCGATGCGACGTCGGAGAGGAGCACGGGCGCACCGTTCCGGTAGGAGACGACGATCGGCTTGTACTGCTCGCTCGACAGGAGCTGGTCGTTGGCGGCGATCTGGTAGGACTGTCGCGGCCCGTCGAACGTTCCCTTGGCCTGATTGACGTTGGCCTGCGCGATCGCCGTGCGCACGTCCTCCATCGTCAGGCCGTAGGAGGAGAGCGCGGTCGGGTTGACCTGAACCCGGACGGCCGGCTTCTGGCCTCCCGAGATGTTGACGAAGCCGACACCCGGAACCTGCGAGATCTTCTGGGCGAACCGCGTGTCCGCGAGGTCCTCGATCTTCGTCAGCGGCATCGTGTCGGACGTGAGCGCGAGCGTCAGGATCGGGGCGTCGGCCGGGTTCGTCTTGCTGTAGATGGGCGGATTCGGCAGGTCGGACGGGAGATAGGTCCCGGCCGCGTTGATCGCCGCCTGCACCTCCTGCTCGGCAACGTCGATGTTCAGGTTCAGGACGAACTGGAGGGTGATGACCGAGCTCCCCTCGGAGCTGTTCGACGTCATCTGGTTGAGGCCGGGCACCTGCCCGAACTGCCGCTCGAGGGGCGCCGTGACGGCCGAGGCCATCACGTCCGGCGAAGCGCCCGGATAGAACGTCAGCACCTGGATCGTCGGGTAGTCGACCTGTGGAAGAGCCGAAACCGGGAGCTCCTTGAAGCCGATGGCTCCCGCGATGAGGATGCCGACCATGAGGAGCGACGTCGCGATCGGCCGGAGGATGAAGGGCCGGGACGGGTTCATGCCTTCCGGACCGCCGCGTCGACGCTCAACTGGCCTTCCTGCGCCCCGACGACGTCTTTCCCGAGGCGTTCGACGGCGTCGTCCCCGGGGCGTTCGACGGCGCCTTTCCCGACGCGGCCGCCGGGGCGTTGGCCGGCGCGCCCGGGGCCGAAACCGTCACCGTCGATCCCGGCTGGAGCTTGTCGACGCCGTCCACGACGAGGGGGTCGCCCGGCTGGACCGGCCCGGAGATCGCCACGCGGTCCCCTTCGGTCAGCAGCACCGTGACGTTGCGCGTCTCGACTTTCGAATCGGGCAGGACGACCCACACGAAGGTGGACTGCGGGCTCCGCTGGATCGCCGCGGCGGGCACCAGAAGAGCCTTGCTCAGCGTGCGGACGAGGAGGCGCGCGTTCACGAACTGGTTGGCGAAGAGCGCCCCGTCCTCGTTGTCGAACTGGGCCTTCAAACGGACCGTTCCCGTCGTCGTGTCGATCTCGTTGTCGACGGCGACGAGGGTTCCGCTGGCGAGCTTCACCTTCCTCTCCCGGTCCTCGGCGTCGACGGCGAGCTTCTGCCCGGCGTGCATCTGCGCGAGGACCGGGGGGAGCTGGTCGGCGGGAATCGTGAACACGACCGCGATCGGCTGCAGCTGCGTGAGGACGACGAGGCCGCCCGAGTCGCTCGCGTGGACGATGTTCCCGGGATCGACCAGCCGCAGCCCCACCCGTCCCGTGATCGGCGCCGTTATCCGGCTGTAGGTGATGTTCAGCTTCGCGGCGTCGACCTGTCCCTGGTCGCTCTTGACGGCGGCCTCGTCCTGGCGAACCGTCGCCGCCTGCGTGTCGAGCTGCTGGCGGGGGACCGCCTCCTGCGCGGCGAGCACCTTGTAACGCTCGAGATCGACGCGGGCGTTCTGGAGCGCCGCTTCGTCCTTTCCCTGCTGACCCTCCGCCTGGGTGAGCTGGACCTCGAACGGCCGCGGATCGATCTGGGCGATCACGTCGCCCTGATGGACGATCTGGCCCTCCCGATACGCCACGTCGACCAGCTGTCCGTCGACGCGGCTGTGGATCGTCACGGTGTTGAGCGGAGTCACCGTGCCGAGTCCGTCGACGTAGACGCCGATGTCCCCGGTCGTCGCCGGGGCGGCCACGACGGGAATCGCCCTCGGCGCGGCGGACTTTCCCCGGGCCGCGGCGGATTTCTCGCCGCTCTTTCCCGATCCGCGAAGGGCGAGCCAGGCGGCGACGGCGATCGCGATGACGACGATCGCCCAGAGAAAGCGCCGGCGCCGCGGAACGGGCGCGCTCCCGGCGGTCAGGAGGGGCCGCGATTCGATCTCGCTCGGCGGCAGCTCCGGTTGTTCGAGAGTCATGGTCGAGCCTCCGTCTCCACTAGCAGGCTGCTGAAAAACCGCACGGGTCGCGTTCGGAGCGCCGCCGAGCCGGACGCAAGGCGACCGCGACGCAGGCGACGCCGGAGTATCGTCGAGGAGCGGCAACGAAGCAGACGGCCCGGCGCCGCCCGAACCCTCCGGGCGCCAGTACATTGTGAACGATCTCGGCGTTGCTCGTCGAGTCCGATCGCTTTGGCATCTGTCCTCTCCTCGCGCCTTGATCTCGTTCACAAGCCACTGGCGCGCGATCCGCGGGGTTTTTCAGCAACCTGCCAGGGCCATTCTTCCCCGCTATTTACGGCGGAACAGGGGAAGTTGTTACAGAAACCGTCCCCGTGCCGACGCCGCGCTCGTCCGGGCCCTCTCGGGAGCGGCGACGGATGCAACCATACCCCGCCCGGCCGCGGCTCGTGCGATAGGCTGCGAGGGCCATGCCACGAATGGCCCGGATCGCGGCCCTCTCGCTCGGCGTGCTCGCGCTCGCCGCCGCGCGGGACCCGCTCTCCCCGCTCGAAGGGCGGGTCGTCCGCGCGATCGGCGCGCGGCGCGGCGCGGCGGAGGCGCTTCTCGAACGGGCCGTCGACGTCAACAGCGGCACGATGAACTTCGCCGGCGTCCGCGCAGTCGGGGCGATGTTCCGGAGCGAGCTCGACGCCCTCGGATTCCGAACGCGGTGGATCGACGGAGCGCCCTTCGCGCGGGCGGGGCATCTCGTCGCGGAGCACCCGGGCGCCGGGCGGCCGATCCTCCTCATCGGCCATCTCGACACGGTCTTCGAGAGGGACAGCCCCTTCCAGCGCTTCGAGAGGCTACCCGGGGGGCGCGCGCACGGCCCGGGGGTGATCGACATGAAGGGGGGCGATGTCATCGCGCTGCTGGCGCTCGGAGCGTTGCGGGATGCCGGAGCCCTCGAGGGGATGAACATCTCGCTCGTCTTCTCCGGGGACGAAGAAAAGGCGGGAGAGCCGCTCGCGCTCGCCCGGAAGGATCTGATCGAGATCGCCTCCCGCTGCGATGCCGCGATCGGCTTCGAGGACGGCGCCGGGCGGCCCGGCGAGGCCATCACCGCGCGCCGGGGCTCGACGGATTGGATCCTCCGGGTGACCGGAACGCCGGCACACTCTTCGCAGATCTTCCGCGAGGACGTCGGCGCCGGGGCGATCTTCGAAACCGCTCGCATCCTCGACGGGTTCTATCGCGACCTTTCCGGGGAGCGCTACCTGACTCTGTCCCCGGGGGCGATCGTGGGAGGGACGACGGCGACGTACGATCCGGCGCAGAGCCGCGGGGAGGCCTTCGGGAAGGCGAACGTCGTCGCCGGGACCGCGGAGGTCCACGGGGATCTGCGCACGATTTCGCCCGACCAGCTCGCCTCCGCGGAGGAACGCATGCGGGCGATCGGGGCGTCGCATCTGCCGCGCACCGGCTCCGAAATCGAGTTCCGGGACAGCTATCCGCCGATGGCGCCGACGGCGGGGAACGCGGAGCTGCTCGCGCTGTACGACCGGGCGAGCCGCGATCTCGGGCTCGGTCCCGTCGTCGCGACCGATCCGATGCACGCGGGCGCCGCGGACGTCGCCTTTGCGGCCGGAAAGGCGAGGATGGCGATCGACGGCGTCGGGCTGTGCGGCGTCGACGACCACACGGATCGCGAGACCGCGGACCTCGCCACACTCCCGACGCAGGCGGAGCGCGCCGCGCTGCTCCTCCTTCGTCTCTCGCCGACGCGCTGATCGGCGGCCGCGGGCCCGTCGATTCCGACGTCGCGACTCCTTCCTGATAGAGTTTCGCGATCCGATCCTCCTCCTCCCGGCTCGGGCTCTTCGACGCGACGATGCTCGTCATGGGCGGAATCGTCGGATCCGGCATCTTCATCAATCCGTACGTCGTCGCCCGGCAGGTCCGCACTCCCGCGCTCATTCTCGGAGCCTGGGCGCTCGGAGGCCTGCTCGCGCTCGCGGGCGCCTTCATCTACGCCGAGCTCGCGGCCCGGATGCCCGAGGTCGGCGGACAGTACGCGTATCTCCGCGAGGCGTATCACCCCGCCGTGGCGTTCCTCTACGGGTGGGTCCTCCTCCTCGTCATCCAGACGGGAGGAATGGCGGCCGTCGCCGTCACGTTCGCGGCGTACTTCCGGGAGCTCGCGGGACCCGCCGTTTCCGCCCCCGCGGTCGCGGTCTCGGTCCTCGCCCTCCTCGCGATCGTCAACTGCCTCGGCGTCCGGACGGGGAGCACGGTGCAGAGCGCCCTGATGCTGCTCAAGATCGTCGCGATCGGCGCGCTGATCGCCGCCGGATGGTGGTTTCTCCACGGCGGCGCCCATCCCGCGCCGCACCCGGACGCCGCGGTCCGGGCCGTCCCGGGAGGGATGGCGCGGTCGCTCGCGGTCGCGATGGTGCCGGTCCTGTTCGCCTACGGCGGGTGGCAGACGGCGAACTTCGTCGCCGGCGAGATCCGGGAGCCGCGCCGGAACCTCCCGCGCGCGCTGGTGCTCGGCGTCGTGGGGGTCATCGTCCTGTATCTCGGCGTCAACTACGTCTGTGTGGCGGTGCTCGGGCCGTCGGGCCTCGCGGCCACGACGACGCCCGCGTCGGCCGTGATGCAGCGCGCGCTCGGCCGCCGGGGATCGCAGTGGATCGCGGTCGGGGTCGCGATCTCCGCCCTCGGCTTCCTCTCGCAGTCGATCCTCACCGCTCCGCGCGTCTACTTCGCGATGGCCCGCGACGGGCTCTTCTTCCGGTCGGTCGCCTGGATCGATCCTCGCCGCGGAGTCCCGACCGTCGCGATCCTGCTGCAGGCGGCAATGGCGATCGTGATCGCGCTCTCGGGACGCTACGATCAGATCCTCAGCTACGTGGTGTCGATGGACTTCGTCTTCTTCGGCCTGACGGCCACCTGCCTTTTCGTTTTCCGCCGCCGCGCCCCGGCGGACGGGCGCGAGGCTCCCCCGGCGCCGCTCGCGCGGGTGCCGGGGCACCCGGTCACGACGGTGCTCTTCGTCGCCGCGTCCTGGCTCGTCGTCCTGAGCACGATCGTCAAATACCCGCGCGACACCGCGGTGGGCTTCGGGATCCTCGCGGCGGGAGTCCCCGTCTATCTCGTCTGGAGACGCCGCAGCCGCCGGAGCCCGGCGCCGTGAGCGGCCGGCGCGTCGCCGGATCGCCCTACATGGAATGGGCGAAGCTCCGGTCGCGGGCGCGGTTCAACCTCGCGACGAGCGGCGTCGCCGACTACCCGCTCGCGCGGCTGCCGATCCGGGTCGAGGATCTCGAGATCAACGGACCGACGGTCTACGGCTACGTCCCCCTCCAGGAACGCCTGGCCGCCCGCGCCGGCGTGCCTCCCGAATCGATCGTCGCCGCGGCCGGAACCTCGATGGCCAATCACCTCGCGATCGCCGCCCTGATCGAGCCCGGCGACGACGTGCTGATCGAACACCCCACGTACGAGCTCCTCCTCTCGACCGCGGCCTATCTCGGCGCGTCGATCCGGCGCTTCCCGCGGCGCGCCGAAGACGGATTCCGGCTCGATCCCGCCGCGGTACGCGGCGCCATCCGTCCCGGAACGCGTCTCGTCGTGGCGACGAATCTCCACAATCCCTCGAGCGCCCGGGCCGACGACGCCGACCTGCGGGAAGTGGGCGCGATCGCGGCCGCGGCCGGAGCGCACGTCCTCGTCGACGAGGTCTATCGGGAATGCGTGCCGGAGGCCCGCTCCGCTTTTTTCCACGGGCCGAATTTCGTCGTGACCGACAGCCTGACGAAGGCCTACGGTCTGTCGGGGCTCCGCTGCGGCTGGATCGTCGCGCCGCCGGAGCTCGCGCACCGGATGTGGCGCATCAACGACCTCTACGGATCGACTCCCGTGCATCCCGCCGAGCTCCTCTCCGTCGTCGCGCTCGACCACCTCGGCGCGGTCGCGGAGCGGGCGAACACGATCCTCTCGCGCAATCGCGCGGCGCTCGGCCGGTTCCTCGACCGGCGGCGCGACCTCGACGTCGTCCGGACGCCCGCCGGAACGACCTGCTTTCCCCGGTTGCGCGCCGGTTCGGTCGACCGCCTCTGCGCCGTTCTCCGGAACGAGTACGATACGAGCGTCGTGCCGGGAGAATTCTTCGAGATGCCAGAGCATTTCCGCATCGGGATCGGAGGCGATCCCGACATGGTCGCGGAGGGTCTCGACCGGCTCGCCCGAGCCCTCGACGAGATCGCCGCTTGACGCGGCGCCGGGGCCTTCTTCTCGCGGCCGCCGCGGCGGTCGCGGCCGCCCTCGCGGCTCCGGCCGTCGCGTCCGACATCCTGGCCGACGTCGTGCTCGACCCGAATGCGACCGCGAATCTCGCCGAGAACGGCGACGTCCTGGCGCACTACGGGACGCCGATCGCCGACCGCGACTCGGTGTACACCGAAGTCAAGGCCGGCACGTACACGACGCTCTCGACCTGGGAAACGCAGACCTGGGGGGCCCGCCGGTGGGACTGGCGGGACGGCGGCCTCGCCGAGCGATGGACCTGGTGGAGCGACTGGAAACCCGTCCCCTACGAACAGTTCGACGCGAGCCCGGATGGCGTGGGCCCGGCGTGGGAGCCGGCGTTCCAGCCCGTCTCCGCCGGAGCTTTCCTCGTGGTGCCGGCGGCGCACGGAGGCGTCGACGAGATCCGGAAATCGGACGGCGCGCTCGTCCGCCGGATCCGGCCGTTCGGGGACGACGCCTCCGTCTTCCTCGTCGGGCCGCCGGCCGCGGCCGGTGAAATCGTGTATTACACGGCGATCGCGCTCGACCCCGAACAGGCATGGGCTGCCGACGCCGCCGGCGCCTGGCTCGTCCGCATCGATGCCGACGGCGGCGTGACAAAGGTCGCGTGGGACACTCTTCCGCTCGGGGCGCCGGCGTCCGACGCGCCCTGCGAAGTCCGGTTCAGCGCCTCCACGCTCCCCTGGCCGCCTTCGCCCGCCGCCGTCGCGCCGAGCCTCCCGTGCGGCGCGCAGCGGCCCGCGGTCGGTGCGGGGCCGGCGGTCGGCGCCGACGGCGGGGTGTACCTCGTGAGCCGCGCCCAATTCAATGCGCGCTATGGATATGTCGTCTCGCTCAATCCCGATCTCAGCTTTCGCTGGGCCGCGTCGCTTCGCGGCCGCCTCGCCGACGGCTGCGGCGTGACGATTCCGGCAAACGGCGCGCCGGGCGGCTGCCGCGCGGGGACGACGACCGGCGTCGATCCGGCGACGAACGCGGCGCCGGCCGGGCGGGTGGACGACACCTCGTCGGCGGGCCCGGTCCCTCTTCCGGGCGGCGGAGCTCTCTACGGAGCCCACACGCGCTACAACCACTCGCAGGGGCACCTCATGAAGTTCGGGGCCGACGGGAATTTCGAGGGGGCCTACGGCTTCGGGTGGGATTCGACGCCCGCCCTCGCGCCCCACGACGGGACGATTTCGATCGTGCTCAAGGAGAACCACTACGAAGCCGGCTCCTACTGCAACGATTCGACTCTTTGTCCCACGCCCCGGTCGGTCGTCACCCCGACGGACCCGGAGGCGTACTTCCTGACGCGGCTCAGCTCCTCGCTCGCCGTGGAGTCGCAGTTCCAGAACTTCAACACCGAGTCGTGCGTGCGGGCCGACGACGGCCAGGTGAGTTGCGTCGAAGACCATCCGGGCGGCTTCGAATACTGCGTCAACGTCCCCGCGGTCGACGTGGACGGGACCGTCTACGCCAACAGCGAGGACGGAAACCTGTACGCGGTCAATCCGGCCGGCGAGCTCACGGCGCGGACGTTCCTCGATTCGGCGGCGGGCGCCGCGTACACGCCGGTCGGGATCGGGCCCGACGGCGTCGTGTACGCCCAGAACCTCGGGCACATGATCGCGGTATCGCCCGTCGGCGGGAGGCGGCCGTGCGCCGGGCCGGCTCCGGAGGGCTCGCGCGGCGGGGTCTGCACCTCGCCAACGCCTTCTCCCGCGATCGTCGGCCCCGGGCGCTGACCGCCCGGGCCCTCAGCGCAGGCCCTTGACCTCGAGCAGCGTCGAAAGGATCCGGACGAAGCTGTAGGCGTACCCGCGCCCGTCGGGCGTCGGATACACGCGCGCGACCGCATGAACGCCGGCGGGATCGGCCGGTTCGATGGTTTTCCACGGTTTCGCACCGCCGGTCGCGACGTCGACGATCGTCACCTTCACGGCCGGACCCTGCGCGCGGGAGACGTAGACCTCCCGCCCGTCGGCCGTCCACTGCGTCCCGACGTCCTCCGGGGCCGTTCCCGGAATCGCGCGCGACGTCCCGCCTTCCACCGGAAAGAGCGTCGGGCGGCCGTCGGTCCCGAGCGCCATGACGAATCGGCCGTCGAACGACGGAACGAGCGGCGAATAGGGAACTCCTTCGGGAGAGATCGGGCGCGGCTTGCCGCCGTCCACCGCGACGATCCAGAGCCGCTCGCTGCGCCCCGGTTCGCTGCCGCGAAAGACGACTCGCCGGGCATCGGGGAGGAACGCCGGAAAAGTCGCGCTGGCGGGGGCCGTGGCGATCGAGAGCGGCTGGCCGGCGCCGACGGGCAACAGCACGATTTTCGTCTGGTCGATGGCGTAGGAACAGACCCATCGTCCGTCGGAGGACATCGTGCCGGCGCCTCCGTCTCCGAGACGCACCGCGGGCGAACCGTCGGTCTTCTTCAGGTAGACACCGCCCGTGTCCCCCCCGCCCTCACCGGTCTCGTCGAAGGTGATCCGGGTCCCGTCCGGCGTGATGCCTCGGACGAGAGCGTAGTCGAGGTTCGAGAGATCGCGCTCCTGCGCGGCTCCCGGGGCGAGCGCCGACATCTGCGCCCGCCAGTCGTCCTCGGTCATCAGGATCCGGCCGTCCGACGCGACGTCCCAGAGCGTGTCTTCGTTCGGCGTGGTGAGGATGAGCCGTTCTTTTCCGGAGAGCGTGACGCCGTAGAGCTTCGTCGCCGATCCGAAACGGGTGCCGGTGAACCAGACTTCCGCGCCGTCCGGCGACCAGGCGAGCCCTTCGGTCGAGATCCACCCTTTCGAGAGATCCCGTTTCGTCGAACCATCCCGTCCGACCATGGAGACCGAGCCGCCGTCGCTGCCGCCCGGATGATCGAGAAACGCGACCGAGCGCCCGTCGGCGGACACCCGGATGTGGCTGATCCAGCCCCCCGTCTCGTAGATCGTCTTTCCGATCGGATACTGCAGGACGACTTTTCCCCCCACGATCTGGGCCGCCGCGAGCTCGGAGCCGTCCGGGGACCAGTCAGCGGAAATCACGTTCTCCAGGAGCTCCCGGGGCGCGCTGCCCGAGATCGGGACGCGGGCGAGGGTCCCCGCGCTGTAGAGCGAGTTGACGGAGCGGAACCGGACGGCGATCGCCATTTCGCCCGCCTTCGAGATCGAGAAGAGACTCGCGTCCGGCATCGCGAGAGGCGTGCTTCCGGCGGCCTGCGCCCGCGTCGAGAAGATCCGGGTCGGCTCGCCGTTCCAGGCCGCCGTATAGAGGATGGTCTGGCCGTCGGGACCGTAGCGGGCCCCCGTCACGGTCCCGCGCTCGAACGTCAGACGATGGAACTCGGCGTTGGCGGGCGGCGGATTGCGCCGGGTTCCCAGCCACCAGGCGATCGGAACGAGAAGAATGGCCGCGGCGAGAGCGACGAGCGGCACGCGGCGGCGCATGCTTCCCGGGAGCGCCGTCGCGGAGCCCGAAGCCGTGGAAGCCTCCGATCCCTGCGCGATCGCCTCGAGATCGAACGCGATGTCCGAAGCGGAATGGAATCGTCGTTCCGGATCCTTCTCGAGGCAGTGGCGAACGAGGCGGTCGAGCGCGAGAGGCACGCGCCGCCCCGATGCCTCGGCGAGCTCCGCCGGCTCCTCCTTCAGGATCGCGGCCATGGTGTCGCTCGCGGTCTCGCGCCGGAAAGCGGCGCGCCCGGCGAGCATCTCGTAGAGGATCGCGCCGAACCCGAAGAGATCGGTCCGGGCGTCGACCGGCCGGCCCCGGACCTGCTCCGGCGACATGTAGCCGACCGTCCCCATCACCGTCCCCGGTTCGGTGTGGTGGGAAGCAGTCTGCATGCCGGAGGCGGAATCGTCCGCGCTCTCGAGCCGCTTCGCGAGCCCGAAATCGAGAATCTTCACGCGGCCGTCCCGCGTGACGAAGATGTTTTCCGGCTTCAGGTCCCGGTGGACGATGCCGCGCTCGTGGGCGGCGGCGAGACCGCGCGAGATCTGGATCGCGTATTCGGTCGCCCGGCGCAACGGCAGCTTTCCCGCGGAGATCTCGTCGCGGAGCGTGCTTCCCTCGAGCAGCTCGGTGACGGCGTAGACCGACCCGTCCTCCTTCCCGAAATCGAAGATGCCGAGGATGTTCGGATGCGACAGCGCCGCGACCGCGCGCGCCTCGCGCTCGAACCGGGCGAGGGCGTCGGCGTCCCCGGCGACGCTCTCGGGGAGGAACTTGATCGCGACGTCGCGATGGAGACGCGTGTCTCGCGCCCGGTAGACCTCCCCCATTCCTCCCGCGCCGAGGAGGTCGAGGAGCTCGTAGGGTCCCACGCGGGAGCCCGCGGCGCGCGTCAAGCGAGGGCCCGGGGGAACCGGCGGGAAATCGGGCTCACCATCGTCCGGATCGCCCTATTTCGAGCAGTCTCCGGTGCGGCGGGCGGTCGTGTGCATCTTGATCTTCATCGGTCCGTGCGGCCCGCCCGACGTCTCGAAGTTCATCGTCATCTCGTAGCCGTCGCCGGAGAAGGCCATCTCCGCCGTCCCCTTCGTCCCCGACTTGCAGTTCATCGCGTAGGAGACGTGGCCGGCGCTCTCTTTCATGTCGCTGATCTCGCAGTCGCGATTCCGGCCCTGGCCGTCCTGGGCGATCTTCCGGTAGTCCTGCACGTCCTGATCCGTGTAGCAGTGGGTGATCGTCGTCGGCGGGATCTGCCGATCGACTCCTTCCATCTTCATCTCGGTCGTCAGCTCGTACTGCCCCGGCCGGATCTTGTGCTCGGCGGCGAGTGCCGGGAGCGAGAAGAGCGCGGCGAGAGCGAGGGCGGTGGTCCGGGATCGCATGGTTCCTCCTTCAAGAACGATTCGGATGCGCGCCAGTTTATCGCGGCCCCTCGCGCGCCGCCAGACCGCGATAAGCTCCGCCGCAGGAGAACGACGATGACGGAAGAAATCACGCGCCGGCATCTGGCGGGCGGCATCGGCGCCGCGCTGAGCCTTTCCTGGATCGGCCCGGTCGCGGCGGCCACGGCGAAGGCGGCGGCCGCGGTTCCCGCCGCCTCGGGGCCGATCCGGCTCTCCGCGAACGAGAACCCGTACGGGCCTTCCGACGCCGCCCGCGACGCCATCGCCCGCTCGGCGGCGATCGGGCACCGCTATCCCGATGCGCTCGCCGACGAGGTCGTCGCGGCGATCGCGGCAAAGCATCGCGTCCCCGCGGAGACGGTCGTCCTCGGGTGCGGGTCGTCCCAGATCCTGCAGATGGCCGACGCGGCGTTCCTCGGGCCTGGAAAGAAGGTGGTCGCGGCGGAGCCGACGTTCGAAGCGGTGCTCGCATACGCGGCCGTCCTCCACGCGGAGGCGGTGAAGGTGCCGGAGACGGCGTCGTTCCGTCACGATCTCGACCGGATGGCCGCCGCCTGCGACGGCGCGACCGGGCTCGTGTACGTCTGCAACCCGAACAACCCGACCGGTACCGTCGTCTCCGGAGGAGACCTCGCCGCGTTCGTCCGCCGCGTGCCGAAGACGACGACGGTGCTGGTCGACGAGGCGTACCACGATTTCGTGGAGGATCCCGGCTATCGCACGGCCCTCGAGCTCATCCCCGATTTTCCGAACGTCGTCGTCGCGCGAACGTTCTCGAAGATCTACGGAATGGCCGGCATGCGGCTGGGGTACGCCGTCGGCTCGCCGGAGAGGATCCGGAGCCTGCGCGAGTTCGCGTCGTGGGACAACGTCAACGCGGCGGCGCTCTCGGCGGCGCTCGCCTCGCTCCGCGAGGCCGGCCTCGTCCCCGAGCGGCGGCGGCTGATGAACGGCACGCGTCGCTGGCTCTGCGCGGAGCTGGATCGGGAAGGGCGCCGCTACATCCCGTCGGAGGCGAATTTCCTGATGATCGACGCCGGCGGCGACGTCGCGCCCGTCATCGCGGCTTTCCGTGCCCGCGGGATCCAGGTGGGCCGGCGGTTCGCTTCGATGCCGACGTGGCTGCGCGTGTCGGTCGGGAAGCCGGAGGAGATCCGCGCGTTCGCGGAGCGTTTCCGCGAGATCGTTCCCGCGGGCCGCCGTACGGCCTGAACGAAGACGGCGGGCGCTTCGCGGGCGCCCGCCCGCAATCGGTCAATCCTCCTTGCCGAACTGCCGGAGGTCTTCGGGAACGTCCCTGACGACGACCATCTCCTCGCCCTGCACCGCCCGCCGGATCTGCTCGACGACGTCGGGATTGGCGAGCGTCGTGATGTCCCCCGTCGCCATCGTGTTCGAAATCGCCGCGAGGACCCGCCGCATGATCTTCCCGGAACGCGTCTTCGGCATGTCCGGGACGATGTGCACGGCCCGAGGCCTCGCGATCTTTCCGATCATCGTCTCGATCGTGCGCGTCACCTTCGCCCGGATCGCGTCGTCCGGCGGATATCCCGGCTTCAACGCGACGTAGACCTCCGGCACGCGCCCCTTGATCTCGTCGACGACCGGCACGACGGCCGCCTCGGCGACCTCCTCCACGGTCAGGCAGGCCGATTCGAGCTCCTTCGTCCCGAGCCGGTGGCCGGCCACGTTGATGACGTCGTCCACTCGCCCGAGGATCCGGAAATAGCCGTCGGCCGCGAGCACGGCGCCGTCGGCCGCGAAATAGGGCCAGTCGCGCCAGTCCCGGCTCTTCGGGTCGCGGCAATATTTCGTGTAGTATTGGCGGACGAAGCGGTCCCGGTCGCCCCAGACCGTCTGGATGATCCCGGGCCACGGGTTGCGGATGCAGATGTTCCCGGCCTTCCCGGAACCGGCCTCCACTTCCTTTCCCTGCTCGTCGTAGATCACCGGGTAGATGCCCGGAACTCCCGGTCCGGCGCTCCCCGGCTTCATGGGATCGAGCGCCGGTTTCGTGCTGCACAGGAATCCGCCGTTCTCCGTCTGCCACCACGTGTCGACGATGACGGCTTCCTTCCGGCCGACCGCGTCGTAATACCAGTGCCAGACTTCGGGCTCGATCGGTTCGCCGACGGTCGTCATGTGCTTGAAGCGATACCCGTATTTCGCCGGCTCGTCCGGACCGGTCTTGCGGAGCATCCGGATCGCCGTGGGCGAGGTGTGGAAGATGTTCACGTCGAGGCGCTCCGCGATCCTCCACGGGCGTCCAGGATCCGGATGCGTGGGAACGCCTTCGTAGATCACCGACGTCGCGGCGAGCGCGAGCGGGCCGTAGACGATGTAGGAGTGCCCGGTGATCCACCCGATGTCCGCCATGCACCAGTAGACGTCCTCGGGATGGATGTCCTGGATGTACTTCGACGTCCCGGCCACGTACGCGAGATATCCGCCCGTGCGGTGCTGGCATCCCTTCGGCTTGCCCGTCGTTCCGCTCGTGTACATCAGGAAGAGCGGCGCCTCGGCGTCCATCGGCACCGGCTCGACGGTCCGGCCGCGGAAGTCCTTCAGGAGGTCGTCGACGAAGAAGTCACGGCCTTCCGCCATCGGCGTCGCCGAGGCGTACCGGCCGGAATACCGCTTCCACACGAGCACCCGGTCGATCTTCTGCCCTTCTTTCTCCGCGGTCGCGACGGCGATCTCGGCCGACGCCTTGTGATCGATCATCCGGCCGGAGCGGAAGTACCCGTCCATGGTGATCAGGACCCTGCTCCCGGAATCGGCCGCGCGCAGGCCGCACGCCTCGCCGGAGAACCCGCCGAACACGACCGAGTGGATGACGCCCAGCCGGGCGCACGCGAGCATCGTGATCGGAAGCTCGGCGACCATCGGCATGTGGATCGTGACGCGGTCGCCCGCCTCGAGCCCCGCGAAATCGCGCAGGAGCGCCGCGAATTCGTTGACCCGGACGTAGAGCTCCCGGTAAGTGAGGGCGACCGGGGCCTCGTTTTCCGGCTCCGGGACGAAGATGATCGCGGCCTTGTTCTTGTGCTTCGCGAGATGGCGGTCGATGCAGTTGAAGGACGCGTTGATCTTTCCCCCGACGAACCATTTCCAGAACGGCGGGTCGTCCGCGTCGAGAACCGTGTCCCACCGCCGGTGCCACGTCAGCATGTCGGCGTATTCCTCGAAGCACTTCGGGAAGTTCTTCTCCGAGAACCGCTCGTTCACGGAGGGGTCGGCGAGGTTGGCCTGCGCGACGAACTTCGGATCGGGCCGGTAGTACTCCTCTTCCTTCCAGTGCACCGCGATCTGGGCTTCGGTCGTTTCGGCGCCCTCGTGGGGATCCTTCCCGGCGGACATGGCATTCGTCTCCCTTCGCTCCCGGACGTTCACCTCGCGCCCCCTTCCGGAACCGCCGGCCACGGCCGAGTCGACCCCGCCCCGTCCGACGGCGCGGAAGTCGCCGATCGGGCGGCCGCGGCTCGACGTCCCCGCGCGCGTCCGGGAAGCCCGGAGCCGAGAGGATACCGCCGACCAGAGCGTTTCCGAACGAACCCATTCGACCTGCAAACGACCCGCCACGGCGGGGCCGACGGCGGCGCGAACGAGGTTGAGATATCTTCGTGGAGGCGGCGATGCGGCTGACCGTGGAGAGACCGATGGAAGTCGAGACCGCGACCCTGGACAAGCTGAAGATCGTCGACGAGCGCACCGGGAAGTCGTACGACGTGCCGATCGAGAACGGAACGATCCGGGGAACCGATCTGAAGAAGATCAAGTCGTCCGCCGACGACCCGGGGCTGATGGTCTACGACCCGGCCTACATGAACACCGCCGCCTGCCGGAGCGCGATCACCTTCATCGACGGCGACGAGGGGATCCTCCGGTATCGGGGATACCCGATCGAAGAGCTCGCCGAGAGCTGCACCTTTCTCGAGGTCGCCTACCTCCTCCTGCACGGCGAGCTCCCCGGCAAGGCGGAGAACGAGGAATGGACGCGCCAGATCACGTACCACACGATGCTCCACGAGAGCATCAAGAAGTTCATGGACGGATTCGCCTACGACGCGCATCCGATGGGGATTCTCGTGGCGACCGTCGGCGCGCTCTCGACCTTCTACCCCGACGCCCGCAACATCCACGACGAGGCGTCCCGGCGGACGCAGATCTACCGCCTCGTCGCGAAGATGCCCACGCTCGCGGCGTTCGCCTACCGGCACAGCCGCGGGCTTCCCTACGCCTACCCCGACAACGACCTCACCTACACCCAGAACTTCCTGAACATGCTCTTCAAGATGACGGAGGTGAAGTACCGCCCGGAGCCGGCGCTCGCGCGGGCGCTCGACGTCCTCTTCATCCTCCACGCCGATCACGAGCAGAACTGCTCGACGTCGGTGATGCGCGCGATCGGCTCGTCGCACGCCGATCCCTTCTCGGCGGTCGCCGGGGCCTGCGCGGCGCTCTACGGCCCGCTCCACGGCGGGGCGAACGAGGCGGTCCTGAAGATGCTCGCCGAGATCGGCACGAAGGACCGCGTTCCGGCCTTCATCAAGGAAGTGAAGGAAGGGCACGGCGAGAAGCGGCTGATGGGTTTCGGCCACCGCATCTACAAGAACTACGACCCGCGCGCGAAGATCATCAAGAGGATCGCCGACGACGTCTTCGCCGTGACCGGAAAGAACCCGCTGCTCGAGATCGCGCTCGAGCTCGAGAAGATCGCGCTCGAGGACGAGTATTTCGTGAAACGAAAGCTCTATCCGAACGTCGACTTCTATTCCGGGATCATCTATCAGGCGATGGGCCTGCCGACCTCGATGTTCACCGTCCTCTTCGCGATCGCGCGCACGATGGGCTGGATGGTTCAGTGGGAAGAGATGCTGCTCGATCCCGAGCAGAAGATCGCCCGGCCCCGCCAGGTGTACACGGGGCTCCCCGAGCGGCATCTGGCGCCCCTCGAAAAGCGCTGACGGCCGCGTCCGAAAACGGCCGGAAACGTTAAGAGCTTCGCGCCATTCTCGGCGCATGAACCGACCGAAATACCGAATCGTCGCCGTCCGCTCCGAATTCGCCTCCTCCATCCGTTCGGGTGAGGTCCCGTCGATCCGGACCCTCGACGGGGCGCGGCACCAGTGCCGCCACTGTCTGACGCTCTCCCTGCCCGGGGAGGCCGTCTTCCTCGCCTCCCACCGCCCCTTCGAAACGGACCATCCCTTCGCGGAGCGCGGCCCCGTCTTCGTCCACGAGCGCGAATGCCCACGCTATCCCGACGACGGCCCCTACCCTCCCGGGTTTCCGAAGAGGAGCGCCGTGCTCCGCGCCTACGACGCGGCCGAGGCCCAGGTCGAATCGAGACTCGTCGGCGACGAGGGGGTCGACGCGGTCATCGCCGCGCTCCTCGCGGACGCGCGAACCGCCTTCGTGCACGCGCGCAACGCCGCGGAAGGATGCTTCATGTTCCGGATCGAGCCGGCCCGGCGGTGACCCGGCGAGGAGCGACGCCGGCGCTCAGAACAGGAACGGGACGAGCCGGCTCGTCCGCCGCGCGTAGTCCCGGTACTCGGGATAGCGCTCGACGATCAGCGCCTCTTCCGCGGCGATCCGCGCACCGACGCCCGCCGCCGCGAGCAGGAAGAAGAGGGAGCCGGCGGAGGGTCGCGCCGCCGCTCCGGCACCCGCGAAGAGAAGAATCGCGGCGTAGATCGGGTGGCGAAGGCGGCGGTAAGGGCCGGAAGTCACGAGACCTCCTTCGGTCGGATTCGCCGCCGCATGGAAGCTCCGAAGCCCGAAGGTCGCGCGGGCCCAGACGAACAGGACGACCGCGGCGGCCTGGACGGCGATCGCCGCCGGGCTCGGCGAGAGGAGAGCCCCCGTCTTCCAGAGGCCGATCATTCCGGCCGCCATCGCCAGCAGGCCCACGAGGGAAAGCGCCCTCAATTCGGCTTACCGGCAAAAAGCAAGCCGACGCCCACGCGGAGGCGTGGGGAGGCGCGAGCCCGGCGGGATGGGGGTCGCGCGCCAGGTCCTGAGTCGTACCAGGTCTCGTACGGCGAAGGCGGGGCGGGCGGCACCCGCCCGCCCGGCTCGATGCATCCGCCTTCGCCAAGGCTTCGGCGGATCTCAGCGCCCATCCTCCGAAGCTCGCGAGAGCGAAGGAGGATCGCCGCGCCTGCTACTTCGGCTTGCGCGTCAGGAGGATGCCCGCCCCGACGACGATCGCAGCCACACCCGCCCACACCGGAACGTTCACGTGCTCCTTCTCGCTGAAGGAAAAGTCGAGAGGCCCGACGCGGGCCGAGTGGCTCGCCTTCGTGAAGCTGAACCCTCCGAAGACGAGCGCCAGGATTCCCGCGGCGATCAGGATCACGGCGACGAGCTTGATGCCCTGCACGGGCTTACTCCCTCCCGATGCGGCGGAAGTTGCGAAACAGCGCCAGCGCCACGCCGGCGCTCACCCCGGCGGCGAAGAGAAGGAGGATCTGCACCCAGCGGACCGATTCGGAGCCCGGCGTCCGGGCGAAGAAGATGATGGCGACGGCGCTCGTGACCAGGAGCACCGCGATTCGCCGCCGAACGTCGCGATTCATTTCGCCCCTTTCGGATAGACGCCCGCCCCGACGACGAGAGTCCGGCCGCCCGAAGAGACCTTCTTGATGTACGTCCACTTGCGCACCGGGCGATGGTCGCCCGGACGCGGCCAGAGATAGCTCACCCAGGCGGAGTCCTGCGTTTCGAGGAGCTTCACCCACTCCCGGTGAAAGGCGCGACCGCTCGCGTCCTTGAGATCCATGACGGTTCGCCCCTCGAGCTGCGGGCGCGGGCCGTTGACGAGGCTCACCATCGCGATGTCGTCGACGAAGACGTACGTGAAGCCGTTGAACCAGCGGCTTCCGCGGACCCGGAGCTCGGGGAAAGCCTTCTCTCCCTTCTCCGCGACGAGCGCCGCGGCCTGGTCGACGACCGACTCGATGCGCTTCGCCTGGCCGGGAGGCGGCCCTCCCGCCGGGGCGGCGGCGGAGGAAAAGAACGCGGCGGCGAGCAGGCCGACGGCGGGAACGATCCATTCTCTTTTTCGCATGTGCCCGATTATGCCGGTTTACGCGGGCAAAGTCGCGCGGGGACCGCTCGTCGCGAGACCTTTCCGCCGGGCGACCCGAGGCGCGCCACCGCTCCGGGGCACGACGGGAGGGCTGCTACCGGGGGCGCATCAACGGGAACAGGATCACGTCGCGGATCGAGCTCCGGTCCGTGAACAGCATCGTGACCCGGTCGACGCCGATCCCTTCGCCGGCGGTGGGCGGCATCCCGAATTCCAGCGCCTCGACGTAGTCCTGGTCGTACGGCATCGCTTCCAGGTCCCCGCCCGCCTTCGCCTCCATCTGCTCGCGGAAGCGGCGCGCCTGCTCGTCCGGGTCGTTGAGCTCGGAGAAGCCGTTGGCGATCTCCATGCCTCCCGCGTAGAGCTCGAATCGCTCGACCCACTCCGGGGCGTCCGGGCGCTGCTTGGAGAGCGGCGAGATCTCCGTCGGAAACTCGTGGATGAACGTGGGCTGCACGAGATGATCTTCTGCGACCGCCTCGAAGACCTCCGCCAGGAGTTTCCCCTTCTGGCCCCGGAAACGATTCGGCCTCTCCGTTCCGATCCGCTGCGCCGCGGCGAGCAGGCCGTCGGCCGTTTCGAGCTCGCCTGCCTCGACGGCGCCCTTCGGATGGCTCTTCGAGAACGCGAGCACGGCCTCGCGCATGGTGTAGCGGGCGAACGGCGCCTTCCAGGAGATCGCCTTCCCGTTCCACGACGTCTCTTCCGATCCGGTCACCGCGGCGGCCATCTGCGAGAAGAGCTCCTCGGTCAGCGTCATCAGCGACTCGGCGCGCGCATACGCCTGATAGAACTCGAGCATCGTGAACTCGGGATTGTGGCGCGTCGAGATTCCCTCGTTCCGGAAGTTGCGGTTGATCTCGTACACCCGGGGGATTCCGCCCACGACGAGGCGCTTGAGATACAGCTCCGGCGCGATCCGCAGGTAGAGCTCCATGTCGAGCGCGTTGTGCCGGGTGACGAAGGGCCGCGCGGCGGCGCCTCCCGCGATCGGCTGCATCATCGGGGTCTCGACTTCGAGATAGCCGCGGCCGTCGAGAAAATGCCGGAGGAACGAGACGATCTTCGCCCGCCGCTCGAAGACGCCGCGCGATTCGGGGTTGACGACGAGATCGACGTATCGCCGCCGGTAGCGCTCCTCGAGGTTCTGGAGGCCGTGCCACTTGTCGGGGAGCGGCCGGAGCCCTTTCGCGAGGAACGCGATTTTCTCGGCCTTGATCGACAGCTCCCCCGCGCGCGTGCGGAAGACGGGGCCCTCGACGCCGATCCAGTCCCCGAGGTCGAGAAGGCCGTAGAGCGCGAACCCGTCCTCGCCGACGACGTCCCGCCGGACGTAGATCTGGATCTTCTGCGAGCCGTCCGAGAGATCGAGGAATCCCGCCTTGCCGGCGGTGCGCAGGGCGCGGACCCGGCCGGCCGTCGCGACCCGGTCGGAGAGCGTCTCGAGGTGCGCGCCGTCGTGCGAAGCGTGCTCCGCCACGACCGCCGAAATCGAGCGGCTCTCCGCGAAGAAATTCGGATACGCCCGATGACCGAGCGCGCCGATCGCCTCGAGGTTCTTCCGCCGGTTGCGGATCAGCTCGCTTTCGCCGGACTCCTCCGGCGGGGACGGTTCGTCCATGGTCCTCCCGCTCCGAAAGAGCCGGTATTGTATCCGCGAGAGCAGAGCCGGCCGGACGGCGCCCGGCCGGGCTGCCCCTCATTCCTCACGGCGCGACGAGGGGCTGGTTCACGTGCGACACCCAGCTGTCCCCGGTGACGTTGTCCACCGACACGCCATAGGCGCTCCAGTCGAATCCGTCGGCGTCCGGAGTGGCGGTAAAAAAGAGGTCCCCGTAGCTCCCATCGGGCACCGCCGCCTGGATCACCGAAGTCGCCGGAACCGTGACATTGAACGTCGCGGAATTGGAAACCCCCGTCACGCGGATCGTCCAGGTATGCGAGACGGTGTCCAGGTTCACGATGCCGATGTTCGTTCGCGACGAGGAATCGTGGCGGAGCCCGAGTCCGTAGCCCGGGGAGCTTCCGACGGCGTCGACCACGTCGACCGCCGGAAGGCCCAGGGAAACCTTCCCCGAAGAGCCGGGCTGGAAGGTCCAGATCCGCGACTGGCCGTCGAGCGTCGCCGAGAGATCGACGTTGCCCTGGGCGTCGAGCCCGGCGACGAGAACGGCGCCGAAACCCGACCGCCCGAGCGTCGCGGCCACGAAATCGTCGAGCGCGCTGGTGCTGTTCGGATCGAGCGTGAAGAGCTGAAGGGGCTCGCTCGAATTGTCGACTCCCTGCGCGAGCCATGCGATGCCGATTTTCTGGGTCGCGGCGCGGTAGTTGGCGATCATCACGTCGGAATGGAAGAAGGTGCCCCCTTTGCCCGCGAGGGATCCGGCTCCCTGGAAAATGAACGCCGGCAGGGCCGTGTCGAAAGAGACGGCCTGTCGCCGACGCACTGTCGAGGGGCGCGACGACGCGGCCCGAAGTCGATGAACCATATCGCCGACCGTCGTGCCGTCGGAGGGGAGGCGATGGAGCTCGCCGGCTCCGGCGAAAATCGCGGAGAAGAACACGGTGGCCAGGGCAGCGGAGAGAGTCCTCACGGTGTCCCCTTTCGTTCGCAAAACTTTTTCCGGGTCTTCCTGCGGGATCCTATCGCGGGACAGCGCGGGAACGGCCGCGGCGAAGGCGGACGAACCGGCGCGCCTGCCGGATTGCGGCCGGAATCGCCCAGTCGATATACTCGACCGGTTTTGAGGAAAAAGCCCGTCTTCCCCGCCGTCAGGCTTGATGAAGGAGACTCATGTCGAGCGTCGTAACCCGCGAAAGCCTCGTCCCCGCCGCGCGGCCGGATCAGCCGATCGTCAACGACTTTTCGATCCAGGTCGCGACTGCCAACGGCTCCGGCTCCCAGTCGTCGAACACGATCCTGATGCGGACGATCCACCAGATGGGAATTCCGGTGTCGGGAAAGAACCTCTTCCCCTCGAACATCCAGGGCCTCCCCACGTGGTTCACGATCCGCGCCTCGAAACAGGGCTACGTCGCCCGGCGCCGCGACGTGCAGGTCCTCGTCTGCATGAACTCCGAGACGGCCCACGAGGATGTCCGGACGGTCGCGCCCGGCGCCGCCGTGGTCTACGAAGAGTCGCTCAAGCTCGACGCGACGCGGAAGGACCTGATCTTCTATCCGGTGCCGTTCTCGAAACTCGTCCTCGAGCTCTGCACCGACGGCAAGCTGCGCCGGCTCGTCGTGAACATGATCTACGTCGGCGTGCTCGGGTGGCTCCTCGGCCTCGATCCTGCCGAGATCGCCGAGGCGACCGGAAAGCAGTTCAAGGGGAAGGCGAAGGCGGTCGACCTGAACGTCGGGGCGATCTCCGGCGGATGGAAATGGGCCTCGGAGAACCTCCAGAAGAAAGACCCCTTCTGGCTCGAGCGGATGGACCAGACGAAGGGGAAGATCATCCTCGACGGGAACGCGGCGGCCGCGATCGGCTGCATGTTCGCCGGCGTGACGTGCGTCACCTGGTACCCGATCACCCCCTCTTCCTCCCTCGTCGAGTCGCTCATCGACTACATGAAGGAGCACCGTCTCGACCCGGAGACCGGAAAGGCGACGTTCGCGATCGTGCAGGCCGAGGACGAGCTCGCCGCGGTCGGCATGGTCCTCGGCTCCGCCTGGGCAGGAGCTCGGGCCATGACGGCCACGTCCGGGCCCGGCATCTCTCTGATGAGCGAGTTCGTCGGCCTCGGCTACTACGCCGAGATCCCGGCCGTGATCTTCGACATCCAGCGCGTCGGTCCGTCGACCGGCCTTCCGACGCGCACGATGCAGGGAGACATCGTCTCGACCTACTACCTCTCGCACGGCGACAAGAGCCACGTCCTCCTCTTCCCGGCATCCATGCTCGAGTGCTATTCGATGGCGATGGAGGCGTTCGATCTCGCCGAGGAGCTGCAGACCCCGGTCTTCGTGATGAGCGACCTCGACCTCGGCATGAACAACTGGGCGAGCGATCCGTTCCCCTATCCCGAGAAGCCGATCGCGCGAGGAAAGGTCCTCGACGCCGCGGCGGTCGCCGAGCGGGGCGGCTTCGCGCGGTATCGGGACGTCGACGGCGACGGCATCCCGTACCGGACGCTCCCCGGCACGAACCATCCCCTGGCCGCCTATTTCACCCGCGGATCGGGACACACCGACCGCGCGACCTATTCCGAGCGCCCGGAGGACTACGTCGCGATCATGGACCGCCTCGCGCGCAAGCACGACACCGCGCGCACGCTCGTGCCCGCGCCGGAGACCTTCGGAGACGGCCGGTCCCCCGTCGGGATCCTCGCGTTCGGCTCGTCGCACTACGGCGTCATGGAAGCCCGCGACCTCCTGAGGGCCGGCGGACTCGAGACCGACTACCTCCGCCTGCGCGCGCTCCCGTTCACCGCGGGTCTCCTCGACTGGGTGCGCGCCCACGAGCGCGTGTACGTCGTCGAGCAGAACCGCGACGCCCAGATGAAGAGTCTCCTCACGATCGAGCTCGGCGCCGATTCGGGACGGCTGCGCTCGATCCTCCACTACAACGGATTGCCCCTCGACGCGCAGACCGTCGTCGAGGGCATCGAGCTCGGCGAGGTGAAGCTGTGAGCAGCGTGACGGAACCTAAAACGCCCCCGACGAACCGCCTCGGCCTGGCCGTCAAGGAGTACGGCGGGTTGAAGTCGACGCTCTGCATCGGCTGCGGGCACGACGTCATCACGAAGCAGATCACCCAGGCCTTCTACGACATGGGAGTGGAGCCGCACCGGGTCGCCAAGCTTTCCGGCATCGGATGCTCATCGAAGACGACGGCCTACTTCGTCGAGCGGGGCCACGGCTTCAACGCGGTCCATGGGCGCATGCCGGCGGTCGGCACCGGCGTGATGCTCGCCAATCGCCAGCTCATCTCGATCGGCGTCTCCGGCGACGGCGACACGGCCTCGATCGGCGCCGGCCAGTTCGTCCATCTTCTGCGCCGAAACATCCCGATGATCTACGTCGTCGAGAACAACGGCGTGTACGGCCTGACGAAGGGACAGTTCTCGGCCACGGCCGACCTCGGATCGAAGTTGAAGAACGGCGTCATCAACGACCTTCCGCCGATCGACCTGTGCGGCCTCGCGATCGAGCTCGGCTGCTCCTTCGTGGCGCGGTCGTTCTCCGGCGACATGAAGCAGCTCGTCGCGCTGCTCAAGGCCGCGATCGCGCACCGCGGGACTTCTCTCCTCGACGTGATCTCCCCCTGCGTGACCTTCAACAACCACGACGGATCGACGAAGTCGTACAAATGGTCGAAGGACCACGAGGAGCCGATCCAGGAGATCGGTTTCGTCCCCTACTTCGAGGACGTCACGGTCGAGCAGCAGCCTGGCGAGACCCAGGACGTGGAGATGCACGACGGATCGAGGCTTCGCCTGAAGGCGCTGCGCGCCGACTACGACCCGACGGACCGGCGCAAGGCGGTGGATCTCCTGGCGGATGCGCGCGAGAAGCAGGAGTTCCTCACCGGGCTCATCTACATCAACGAGCAGACCCCCGACTTCCTCACGCAGCTCCACATGGTGGACGAGCCGCTCGCGACGCTCCCGGAATCCAGGACGCGGCCCCCGAAGTCCGCGCTCGACGCGATCATGGCGGAGCTCGCCTAGTTCGTCGGCCTCGCGGCTCGCGCTCGAAGCGCTCGGCCGCTGCGGCCTCTCAGATCGCGGACCTCCGGAGCATTGTCATCCCGAGGAGCGCAGCGACGAAGGATCTGCTCGCGTGGCAGGTCCTTCGCTTCGCTCAGGAGAGAGCGCGCCGCGCGCATGTGGATGCGCGCTCTGCGCTCACACTTTCCGCGATCTGCCCTTCGTCGCTCGGGCTCCCTCATCCGGCGGCCGTTGGCCGCCACCTTCTCCCGCCGGGAGAAGTAGCGGGGCGGCTTCGCTTCGCTCGCGGCCTTGTGTGCTCGACCGCTCCGGGGAACCGGGCCCCAGGCAAGCCCGCCTCAAACTTTCCGCGAGCCGTGCGTCAGGCCGTCAGAGCGTCTCGAGAATCGTCTTCGGGTGGCTCTTCGGGTCGACCTTCGGGTACGCCTGCGCGATCTTTCCGTCCGGACCGATGACGTACGTGATCCGTTTCGCGAAAACCGCCTGCGGGGAATCGGCCGCGCCGTAGGTCATCCCGATCTTCCGGTCCATGTCGCAGAGCAGTGGGAACGGATAGTCGAACTTTTTCGCGAAATCGGCGTTCTCCGGCGGGGTGTCGAAGGAAATTCCCCAGATCTCGGCATTCTTTTCCTGGAATTCCGGATAGAGGTCGCGGAACCCGCAACCTTCGAGCGTTCAACCGGGGGTATCGGCCTTCGGGTAGAACCAGAGGACGATCGTCTTTCCCCTCTGATCGGAGAGCGTGACGGTTTGTCCCTGGTGCGTCTGGACGGTGAAATCCGGGGCGGTATCGCCGACGTTCAGCATCTTCGACTCTCCCTTCCTTCGGAGCAGTTCGCAAATCGCGAGCCAGAACGTCTCGAGTGCCCGCGCCGGGCTCATCCTCTGGACGATTCCGGACGGTCATCCGGGCGATTCCAGTTCTCGAACATCTCGCGCCCGCCCCAGCGCCCCCAGAAACCCTCGTCCCGAAGCGCTCCCCCGCATTCTGCCACAAGGTCCCGGACCGCGAGCCGGCCCGCGCCGATCGCGCGTTCGACTTCCGCGAGGACGGAGGGCGCGTACGCGGCGCAGAGTCCCTGGACTCGCCCCTCGAGAACCGGAGCGACGCACGGGAGGTTCTTCCCGACGAGGTCGCTCGCGAGCGCTTCCGCGAGCGCCGCCGGGAATCGCGGCAGGTCCACCGCCAGCGCGAAGATCGGCCTCCCCGAATCCGCGAGAGCAGCCCGGATACCGAAGATCGGCGCGAACCCGCTCTCGACGTCCTCGATCGCCCGGAGACCGAACGCGGCGAAAGGCGCGGCCCGTTTCGCGGCGACGACGACGTCGTCGAATGCCTCGCGGAGGCGGTTCGCCTGCCGAACGACGAGAGGGAGGCCTTCGAACTCGAGCCACGCCTTGTCGCGGCCCATTCGGAGCGACCGACCGCCCGCCAGAATCACGCCGGTGACCCCCGGAATACTCAGGGGAGCGATTTCAGGTAAGCCACGACGGCGCGCGCGTCTTCCGTCGTCAGGTGAAACTGCTGCATCGGCGGGCGCGGGGGCGAGCCGTCCCGGGCGATTCCCCGGGTCAGGAGGCGCACCCCCTCGTCTTCCGTGTACCCGATCATTCCCCGGATGTTCGGCGCCTGGTACGCCCAGGACAGATCCGGATACGGCGAGTCGAACGGAATGCGCGCTCCGGAGAGGAGCTTCGTTCCGAGAAGATTCCCGTTCTCGTCGCGAGGCGAATGACACTGGACGCAGAGGGCGACGTCGTGGACGAGATAGCGGCCCCGCTCGACGAGCGAGCCTGCGGCGGGGGCCGCCGAGCCGCCCGCGGCCGTCCCTGCCGCCGTCTCGGAACGGGCCGGGGCTTTCGGAGGAGCCGCCATGACCGCGACGGAAACACCGGCGAAGAGGGCGACGGCTGCAATCTTCATCTTCACCTCCGCGCGGCGATCGTAGCATCCGGGGAAAGGCCCCGGGGGGCATCGGACGGCCGGCGATGCCGTGCCGGGGTGCGAAGGGCGACTTCGCCGGAGGTCCTTCGACTCGGGATGGTTCGACGCCGCGGGAGACGCGGCGCGTATTTCGAGAGATCCTTCGCCCTCACGGGCTCGGGATGGTTCGACGCCGCGGGAGACGCGGCGCGCATTTCGAGAGATCCTTCGCCCTCACGGGCTCAGGATGGTTTGACGCCGCGGGAGACGCGGCGCGCATTTCGAGAGATCCTTCGCCCTCACGGGCTCAGGATGGTTTGACGCCGCGGGAGACGCGGCGCGCATTTCGAGAGATCCTTCGCCCTCACGGGCTCAGGATGGTTTGACGCCGCGGGAGACGCGGCGCGCATTTCGAGAGATCCTTCGCCCTCACGGGCTCAGGATGGTTTGACGCCGCGGGAGACGCGGCGCGCATTTCGAGAGATCCTTCGCCCTCACGGGCTCAGGATGGTTTGACGCCGCGGGAGACGCGGCGTCAAACCATTTTCAGGAGGTGCCCCATCTTGTTCTTCTTGGCCTCGAGATACCGTTTCGTGTTCTCGGTCGGGGTCACCTCGAGGGGCACGCGCTCGACGATCGAGAGCCCGTAACCGTCGATCGCGACGTACTTGGACGGATTGTTCGTCATCAGGCGCATCTTCCGGACTCCGAGGTCTCTCAGGATCTGGCAGCCGACGCCGTAGTCACGGATGTCCGGCGGGAACCCGAGCTTCTCGTTGGCCGAAACCGTGTCGTGGCCCTGGTCCTGGAGCTCGTAGGCCTTGAGCTTGTTGAAGAGCCCGATTCCGCGCCCTTCCTGGAGGAGATAGAGCAGCACGCCGCGTCCTTCCGCGGCGATCTTCTCCATCGCGAGCTTCAGCTGCTCTCCGCAGTCGCAGCGCGACGAGCCGAAGACGTCGCCCGTGAGGCACTGGGAGTGCACCCGGACGAGCACCGGCTCCTCCTCGCGAATCTCCCCGGCCACGAGGGCGACGTGCTCTTCGTGGGTAACGTCGCTCCGATAGGCGACGACGCGGAAATCGCCGTACTCGGTCGGGAGCACGGGCGCCGCGATGCGGCGGACGAGGCGCTCGGTCTGCATCCGGTACCGGATGAGATCGGCGACCGTGATGAGCACGAGATCGTGGCGTTCGACGAATCGCCTCAGGTCGGGCAGGCGGGCCATCGTGCCGTCGTCGTTCATGATCTCGCAGATCGCCGCCGCGGGAGTCATTCCCGCGATCCGCGCGAGATCGACCGAGGCCTCCGTCTGACCCGCGCGTTTGAGGACCCCCCCCGGGGCCGCCCGGAGCGGGAACATGTGCCCCGGCCGGAGGAGATCCGCGGGTTTCGTCGCAGGGTCGATCGCGACCCGGACGGTCGCCGCCCGATCGGCGGCGGAGATCCCCGTCGTCACCCGGCCGCGCGCCTCGATCGAGACCGTGAACGCGGTTCCGAACGGCGAAGTGTTGTCCTCGACCATCGGCGGAAGGCCGAGCGCGTCGCAGCGTTCGGACGTGAGGGAAAGGCAGATCAGGCCCCGGCCCTCGCGCGCCATGAAGTTGATCGCCTCGGGGGTGACCCGCTCCGCCGCGATCGCGAGATCGCCTTCGTTCTCCCGGTCCTCGTCGTCGACGATCACGACGAACTTTCCGGCGCGGAGCTCCGCGATCGCCCGCTCGACCGCTTCGGGGCCCTTCCCTTCGCCTCTCGCGCTCACGGCGCCTCCGCCTCGGCCCTCTCGAGCCCCTTCGGCGCGAAGGGCTGGTCGGCGAGCACCTGACGCTTCCCGATTTCGCGGATCAGGGTCTTCGTGAAGATCTCGAACTGATGGGCGGCGGAAAGGAAAGTCTTCGTCGAGCAGTCCCGCGCGAAGCCGGAGGCGAAACGGTCGAACGCCGACCAGTCCTTGAACATGAGGTACCGCATCGCCCCGCGGCGGAACGCCGCGAGATCGTCCGCGAACGTCTCCAGCCGCTTCCGATCGGGTGATTCCTGGAACCGGCGGCACGAAACGACGAGCGCCCAGAGCTCCTCCCGCAGCCGCAGCGACTGCTGCCGGCGCGTGACGTGCTCGGGAAAGATCCGTCGCGCATCGACCGGGCCCGAGTAGCTCTCGGCGAGGGCGAGGATGTTCTGCTGGAACAGGTCCCGGAGGATCCCGCACGCATTCTCCATCCGTTCCTGCGCCGTTCTCGACTCCTTGAGGTGCGCGACGTCGACGAGCTCGCCCTCGAGGACCTTGCGGAGCTCCATCTCGGTCGAGAAGAGGAGCCGGTCGAGGACGTCGGAGCGCGCGGAATCGGCGGGCTCCTGGTCGAGGAGGCGCGTTCGGATGTATTCGGAGAGCGAATGCGCCAGGGACCAGATCCTCGAGAAGAGCACGAGCGTGCGCCGCCGCGACGCCGCCCGCACCATCGTCACGCTCGCGACGTCGGCATAGTGGAGGCCCTTGAACAGTCCGACGAAGAGCGTGCCGAGCTCGCGCCGGGCGCGGCGGTCGGCCACGCGCTCGACGATGCGCGAGAGCGCCCGCTTGTCGGCCGTGTTGAAGAGCGGCAGGAGGTCCTCGCGGAAGAACACGCCGAGGTTCGGATCGTCGCGGAGGCTTCGGAGGAGCGCGCGACCCGCCGAAACGTAGGTCGCCTGGCCGATGTAGGTCGACCGCGCAAGCTCGTCGAAGACCCGGACGAAGTCCTCGATCTTCTCGGCCGCCTCGGCGATCTCGACCTCGGCGCGCGCCAGACGCAGCTCGCGGCGGGGGCCGTCGATGGAAGCAGGAGAGATCTGCCGCTCCAGATAACGGATGAAGGAGGCAAAGTCCTCCTTCCCCTCGCCGAGGAGCTTCTGCGTGACGCGCCCGACGTAGGCCAGCGTGTCCCGCGCGATCGCGACCTCGTCGACGTAATTCCGGATCGCCACCCTCCCCCGCTCCTCGAGCGAGAGCGGGAGGTTCTCCACCTGGAGGAACGCCTCGAGACCTTTGATCCACGTTTCGAGCTCGAAGAGGTAGTCGTACCGGACCTTCTTCGAGAAGATCTCGGGATGCTCGAAAAGGGCGGCGCGGGTCGGCATTTTTTGTATTTTATGACGGATTCGTCATGCCGCTCATCCGGTCTGGGGAGCTGGCCACCGAAGCAGATCCTTGGAGGAGGTCCGCGCGGCGGGAGCCTTTGCGATCCGAGCTCCGCGAGCGTCGCAATCGCGACTCCCGGGGCCCTCCCTTGCCCTCGTCGGGCGCCGGAGCGGTCGAGGGTTTACCCGAGCCGCGGAGGTCACGGCGCGATTAGTCTCCGCGAGTAACCGAGCGGAGGAGGATCGCGCCGTGGGACGCCGCGCGGTTCCAGCGGAGCGCGCCGCGCGGCCGACGGATCTCCGCAGGCGTCGCCACCGCGACTCCCGCGGGCCCTCCCTTGCCCTCGTCGGGCGCCGGAGCGGTCGAGGGCCTCAGGCCCGAGCCGCGAAAGGTCGCCGCGCGGAAAGTCTCCCGAGTAACCGCAGGGAGGAGGTCCGCGCGGCGGGAGCCTTTGCGATCCGAGCTCCGCGAGCGTCGCAAAGGCGACTAGAACGCGTACCCGATGGACAGGAAGAGCTTGTAGGAGGGCTCCTGCTGGATGACCGTGCGATGGTCGATCGGAGCCACGTTCCCCGTGGCCTCGTCGAACAACAGCAGGGGCGCTTCGATCGTCTGCGGATGCAGCACGCGGCCGAACTCGAACCGGAGCGGCCCGACGGGCGTCAGGTACCGGACGCCGAACCCGACCGTCTGGCGGAGCCCGCGGTCCCCCTCGAACCCGAGGTGGAAGCTCCCGTCTCCCCAGACCTGGCTCGCGTCGTAGAAGAGCTGGGCCCCGAAGTCGCCGGCGATCCGAAATCGCCACTCGACGCTGAAACCGGCGGTCGACGAGCCCCCGACGACGCGGGGCCCGAAGTCGCAGTTGAAGTTCGCCCCCCCCTCCGGGTCGATTCCGCGGCACGTTCCCTTTCCCTCCTCGCCGGGACTCACCGGGACCTCGATCACGGAGTAGTCGACCGTCTCCCGGGAGATGCCTTCCACCGCATACCCGAAGCCGCGGTTCGAGGTCCGGCCGCCGGCGAAAAACCTCTCGGCGATCGGCACGCAGGACGCCGACGCCGCCGACTCTCCGTCGACGGCGCACCCGCCCGGCACCCACGCTTTCCCGGCGTGCGCCGATCCCGCGAGCACCCCGCCGGGGACGGGGACGAAACCCGAGAGCTGGCCGAACGCCTTTACGTACCGCGCGTCCGCGTTCAACAGGGAAGAGGGAAAGGCCTGCTTGGCGTATGCGCTGAAGAAGACGCCCCGATGCGGGTCGATGATCTCGTCGCGAGTGTCGTAGAGCAGCGTTCCACCGATCGTCTGCTCCGCGATGTCCCGGTTGAAGGGCTCGATGGTCGCGAGCTCGAGGGGATCCGCGTGCCCGGTATCGATCCGCTGGATCTCGTAGCGGAGCCCCACGCGGACGGTCGTCGTCACCTGGCGCGTCGTCTCGACGAAACCTCCCCATCGCCGGACGTCGATCTTCTGGATCGGCTCGTGCGCGTAAAACACGGAAGCGATCACCGGGACTTCCGGGCCGAAGAAATAGGGATCGCGATAGTTCAGGAAGATCCGCCCCTGGTTCGTCTCGGGCGCGTATCGCGTTTCGAGCGAGAGCGACCGCAGCGTCCCGAAAAGGTTGTTGTGGGCGATCCCCAGCAGCACGTACGGGCTCTGGTCTCCCGTCTCGGCGTCGTACTGATAGCCGAACCCGTACACGAGAGAGAGCGGCCTGCCCGGCACGACGTCGAGCAGGACGTTTCGCTCGGGGGTGGAGGGATCGGGGAGGCCGGGGCGGGCGTCGACCTTCTGGAACGCTCCCGTCCGGGAGATGTCGCGTTGCGCGTCGAGGACTTTCGTCTCGGAGAACGGATCCCCCTCGTGCCACCGGACCGGCAGGAGGAGCCGGGAGGTGTCGGTTCCGGCGTTTCCGCGCACGATCGTCTTGCCGAAGAACTCCCGCGGGCCCTCGCGGACGAGCTGCGTCACGTCGGCGAAGGCGCGGTCCGTCGTCGTCGCGACGCGCGTGTCGACGCCGGCGGAGGTCCAGCCGCGGTCTCGGTACCACGCGACAATCTCGGCCCGGTCGTCCGCGGCCTTCTGGGCGCTGTAGGGGGCGCCGGCCCGAAGCGTCAGACGCTTCCGCAGGGCCGCGAGATCGCCCATCACGACCCCGTCGATGTCGCTCGCGCGGACTTCGGTCCGCGGTCCCTCTTCGACCCGGAACCGGACGACGAGCGCGCCCGCGGCCTTTCCGGACGTGATCTCCGGGGGAGGGGCCTGCGCCTCCGTGTAGCCCTGCGTCCGGTAAAAGCCTTCGATCGCCGCGCGGTCGTCGGCGACGACGGAATCGACGAGCCGGCCGTGATGGAGGAGCGAATGGGGTCGGGTGAGGAGGAGCGATCGAACCCGTTCTTCCGGAACGCCGTGGACGCCTTCGACCGTGACTGCCGACACGTACTCCTTCGGGCCGCGCTGCACGGTGAGCGTGACGACGACCGGCGAGGCCCTCTCGTTGATCGTGTAGTCCACGCGGGCCTCGCGGTACCCCATCTCCTGGTATTGCCGGCGCAGGTCGGCCACGTACCGGATCAGGAGGTCCTCCTGGAAGACCTGGTTCTTGAGCAGGTCCAGGAAATCCTTGCGAACCTTCTTCTCCTCGACCCCCACGGTCTCAAAGACGACCGGAGGCCCGACCTCGACGCGAAAAACGGGGGCCGCGGTCCGGTCCTGCGTGTCGACGCCGATGAGCCGGACCTCGGCCTTCAGCCGCCCCTCGCGCACGAGGAAGTCCTGGATCGCCTGCGCCCCCTTCCGGGCACGGTCTTCCTGGTATCGCTGGCCGGGCTTGAGACGGGACTCGGCGGCGAGCTTCTCCGCGGTGAACGGCACGACCTCGCCGTCGAAGACCGGGGCGACGAGCCGCGTCGGCGCTCCCGCCGCGATCCGGTAGATCACCCGCGCCTCGAAGCGCGCGCGGTCGAACTCGGTCGCGGAGGAAACGGCGGCCTGGGAGTATCCCTCCGTCGTCAGGAATCGCTGGAGACGGCCGATGCCTTCCTGCACTTCCGGCTCCTGGTACGGGCCGCCGATCGAAAACCCGAGCGCGCGGCGAAGCGCGTCGGCGGCGACGGGGCGGCCTTCGAACCGGATCGCCTGCACGCGATACGCGCGGAAGAGATGCACGATGACCGCCACACCGTCGGCGCCGGCCGGGTCTCCCTCGACTTCGACGTTGGCGAACCGCTCGGTCGCGAAGAGGTTCTGGACCGAACGGCGGACCGCGTCCTCGTCGAGCGGAACACCCGCGCGGAGCTCGACAAGGCGCGCGATCTCCCGGCCGTCCACCGGACCGTCGGCGTCCCACGCCACGGACACGATCGTCCGGCCGGCGAGCGGAACATCGGCCGCGACGCCGGCCCGGGGAAAGAGGAGCGCGGCCGCCGCCGCGAGCGCCCGGAAAGTCCTCAAAACCGCTTCCGGAACTTCACGCCGATCGAGAACACGTTGTTCTCGTCCTTGCTCGCCTGGAGCAGCTTGTTCGCGTCGATCTGGTACTCGACGAGGATGACCGACTGCGCGTTGGTCTCGGCCGAGTAGGAGTACGTCACCGAGAGATCCTTCGAGAGGTTCTTCCCGATGGTGATCACCGCTCCCCCGGAAGAGCCGGGAGCGGACTGGAGCACGGGATCCACCTGGAAACGGTCGAGGCGAAAGAGCTGCTGGACGCGCGACGTCACCGGGCGGATCGCGAGCCCCGCGATGCTCCCGACGACCGAGGACGCCGACGTGCTCTCGCCTCCCTTCGCGTTGGCGCTCTCGGGCGACGTCCCCGTCAGGAGGAGGTTCGCGATCTGATCGTTGGAGAGCGGCGGGTCCGACGAGAGATCGAACTGCACGCGGGAGCGGCCCCCGAGCGTTCCGACGGCCTGCACGTTGATCACGTATCCCTTGACCTCCGCGGTCGCGGTGATGTCGATGACCGGCTCCGTGCGGGAGGGGTTGCCGAACGTGATGCTGCCCGAGAGAATCTCGTACTTGACGTCCTGGAGAGTGATCCTTCCCCCTTCGTCGATCGAGACCTGCCCGACCAGCACCGGGTTCGCGATCGTGCCGCGCGCGAGGAGATCGACGGACGCCGTCAGCCGGGCGAGATTGTTCCGCACCTCGAGCGACGCCGCGGAAACCACGTGCACGTCGAGCGCGACCCGGTCCTGCCAGGTCTCGCGCGCCGCCTCGAACCCGGAAGGGCGGCTCTTTCCGAACAGGCTCGCCAGAGTCGGCGCGAAGTCCTTCGTATAGGTCCCGGAGATCAGCGTGATCTCGCCGCGAACGGTCGCGTCGTCGGGAGTTCCGACCGCGGTAAGGTCGGCGTTGGCCTGGAGGTTGAGGTCCTCGAAGGACCGGAAGGTGACGTTCTGCGCCTGCGCCGCGAGCCGGAAGGTCTTCACCGAATAACCCTCCGCCTCCGCGTCGCCCGTCACGAACAGGTCGCCGCCGCCCAGCCGGGCGTGAAACGCCTCCAGCGAGATCCGGCGGCCCGCGAACGACACTTCGGCCCCGATCGCATCGAGCACGTATGGCGAATCGGCCGACTTGAAACGGCCGCCGGCGAGCGTCACGCGTCCGGTCGCGAGCGGACGGCCGACCGTCCCCGCGAGAGTGAGCCGCGCCTGGAGATTGCCCGAGAGCACCGCTTCCGCGCCCGCGAGCCGCTCCAGGCTCGAGGCATCGGCGTCGGCCGTCACGGCGCCTCCGAGCGCGCCGCCGTGCGCGGGGTCGATCGTGAGCGCCGCCTCGATTTTCGTGCCGGGGCCGTCCAGGACCGCGTTCTCGACCGAGATCTTCCCGCCCGCGTACGCCACCCCGAACGGGGCGCGGGCGGCGAGAGAGGTGTCTCCGGAGACGAGGCGGAACCGCGAAACCGCCAGCCGCGCCGAGCGCACGTCCCACCGGTCGGGCACGAGGTCGAGCGCGCCCTCCGCGGCGATCTCGCCGCCGAGTCCATGCGGGAAATCGGGGAGAAGGCTCGACAGCACCGTCAGGTCGGGGAGCGCCACGGAGACCTCGATCCGCCGGTCGCGTCCGGTCAACGGCCCTCGCGCCCGGATGGTCCACCGCCCGGGCGCTCCCGCCTCGAGCTCCAGCGCGCCGCGTTCGATCGAGACCTTCGCCGAAGGGGCGAGAGCGTCGGGCACCGTTCGCCCGAGAACGCGGACGTGCCGCGTCTGGAGCGCGGCCGTGATCGTCGGCCGCTCGATCGTTCCGCTCCCCTCCGCATGGAACGACACGTCGCCCGACCAGTCGTCGGACGGCGAGAGGAGCTCGATCTTCGACAGGGGCAGGTCGTCGGCGGAGAGGCGAAACGAGAAATTCCCCGCCTCGAACGCGTACGTCCCTTCCCCGGCGAACGCCGCGTCGCCGATCTGGCCGCGCAGGGATCGAAGGGCGACGGCGCCGGGGGTGAATTCCAGGCTCCCGGAAACGCGATCGACCGGTTGCCCCCAGACGGAACCGCGGTCGAGGACGACGCTGCCGCCTCCCGTGAGCGCGTTTTTCGTTCCCGAAACCGGCAGGATTCCGGTCACCCTTCCCCGGACCGGGAAGTCGAGCGAAAAGAACTTGAGCAGGCGCTCGACCGGGAAATTCCCCGCGTCCGCGGTCACGGCGAAATCCGGACTTCCTCGCTTCGGCGCGTACCGGACGATTCCCGAGAGGGAGAGGCGAGCGTCTCCGTCGTAGCTCCGGAGCGGATGGAAATCGAAAGCGCCGTCGGCGACCGAGAGGTCCGCGTAGACGGTTCCGAGCCGCAGACCCGCGTACTCGGCGTTCTCGGCGGAAATCCGCGCCTCGGCCACCGGGAGGCTCCACGTGCCGCCGAGGGTGCCCTCGATCCGTCCCGAGCCGGAGAGCCCGAACGGCGCCGTCGGCCGCCGGGAGATGGCGCGGGAGAAATTCGTCGCGACCGTGTCCACGGAGCGAAGGTCGTCGGACGTGATCGTGAAGCGCAGGCGCGGGTTCCAGACGCCGAGGGCGAACCCCCCGCCGAGCGCGAGCGTGGACCGGGGGAAACGGAGCTGGACGTTCTCGAAGTCGATGAACCCTTTCCGAACGGCGACCGGTCCGCCGCCGGACAGGGGGACGCCCGCTCCCGCCAGCGCGATCTCGAGCCGCCCGCCGCCGTCCGCCTGTTCGATGTCGCCGCCCCGCCAGCGGAGCGCGAGCGCGACGTCCGCGCCTCCCGCGAGACGGGTGCCGGAGAGGCCGATGTTCGCGAAGAACCGATCGACCGAGATGCGCCGGGCGTCGACGACGAGCCCGAATTCCAGCGGCGCCCGGTCGAAACGCGAGATCGTCAGGGCGCCCTCGAGGTCGCCTCCGTCGAAGCCGCCCTTCTCGATGTCGATCGTCGCCCCGTCGACTCCGGCCGCGATGACGGTCGAGACGCCTTCGAAGACGAACGACTGGGCCGCGAGTCGCGGGAAGGCGGCGCGGCCCGCGACGCGAAACGGAACGCCCTTTCCGCCGCGAACCTGCACCCCGATCGTGCCCGCGCCGCGAAACGGGAGCTTGAGCCCGAAGAGGCGCTCGACGGACACGAGGTCGAAGCTGCCGTCGATCCATGCCGTGGCGACCGGCGACGAGAGGTCCGGGATCTGCCCGATCGCCTGCAGCTTTCCGAAAGCCCCCGAGATCGAGAGCCGGTCGACGTGCAGCCTTCCCCCGCCGAGATCGAACCGGGCGTCCAGATCGAACGGGATCTTGATCGCGTTCCCGAGACCGAGACCGGCGACGCGGCAGCCGAGGCGCCCGCGAAACGCGTTCGGGGCGCCCGCCACCGAGAGCTCGGCCACGAAACCGCGCAGGCGCAGATCGAGCGGAATCCGGGTTTCGTTGAGGAAGAACGAGCCGCCGATCGCCGCGATCCTCCCGACCTGCACCTTCAGCCCTCCTCCCCCCTTTTTCCGGAGCCCCGGCGGGAGGTTGTCCGAGCCGTCCGGAAACACCGTCATGTGCAGGTGGGGGCGGGAGAGCGAGAGCGAGCCGATCGTCAGGGTGCGGCCGATCAGGGTGAGTCGCCCCCCGATGACCGCCTCCGACGCTTCGAAGAACGGGACGGTTTCGCCGGGCGCTCCCGCGACGCGGACGTCCTTGACGGCGATTCCGGGAGGGAGCAGGGAGACGGAAATCGAGTCGAACGACACCGGCCGGTCGAGCGCCGCCGAAGCCGTTCGAACGATCCAGGCGCGCGTCGCCCGCTGGAAACGCTCCGACCGGTAGACGGCGTAGCCGCAGGCCGCCGCGAACAGGAAGAGGAGTCCGAACAGCCGGATCGGGGCGATCCGGGCGAGCGGCGGGGGCGCTTCCGGCGCGCTCACACGCCCCAGTTGAGCTTCTCGGAGAGGGTCGCGAAATAATCGCTCTGCGGGCGCCGCAGGAGCGTCACCGTCCGCCGCGCGACGCCCGCGCTCAGGACGCACCCCGACGGGAGCCGGAATCCCTCCTGCCCGTCGAGCGTGAGATAGATCCCTTCCGGAGTCCCCGCCTCGAACGCCACTTCGAGCCGTTTCCCGGCGGGAAGGACGATCGGGCGATGCGTCAGCGCGTGCGGACAGATCGGGGTGACGATGAAGCCCTGCACGTGCGGATGGAGCAGCGGCCCTCCGGCCGAGAGGTTGTACGCCGTCGATCCCGTCGGGCTGGAGATGATCAGCCCGTCCGCGCGCATCGACGAGAACGGCTTCCCGTCGAATCGGAGGGTGAAGCGAGCGATGCGCGAAAGCGCGCCGCGGTTGAGGACCGCGTCGTTCAGTACCCGGAACCGGCGGGGTCGCCCTCGCGACTCCGCGATCGTGATCTCCAGCAGCCGCCGGACGTCCCGGTCGAAGTCGTCGGCGAGCACCGACTCGGCGAGCGTTCGCGCCTCACGCCGCGAGACCCCGGTCAGGAAACCCAGCGTTCCGAGATTGACGCCCAGGATCTCCGCCCCGTCGCTCGCGGCGCGGGCCGCGGACAGGAGCGTCCCGTCGCCGCCCAGGGATACGACGAGCCCGCGATCGCGGGGAATCTTGCGCCGCGGGAATCCGCCCGCGTTCCCGAGCGAGAGCGCGGTCTCCTCGTCCACGAGAACGTCCACGCCGCGGCGCGAGAACTCGTCGAGGAGCCTGCGGGCGAGCCGACGCGCCGACGCTTCGCGCTTGGCGAGAAGGGCGATCCGAGGGGTTTTCACGGGAAAACTCTAACAGCCCCGCGCGGAACGCGGAAGGGCTCGGCGGCTCTCAGCCGCGCCGCGCGAGGCCGAGGAGGACCTCCGCGTTTCCGTGCGCGCCGGCGATCGGGCTCGGCAGGACTCCGATCCGGACGAGCCCGAGCGCTTCGGCGGCGCCCGCGACCTCCTCGACGACCCGCGCGCGCACCCCGGCGTCGAGCACGAGGCCGCCGGGGCGCACTTCCTCCCGCCGCGCCTCGAACTGCGGCTTCACGAGGACGACGACGCTCGCGCCGGGCGCCAGCCGCCCGGCGACGGCGGGAAGGACCTTTCGGGCCGAGATGAAGGAGACGTCGATCGCCGCGAGGTCGATCGCGTCCGGGATGGTCCCGGCGTCGAGCCGCCGGGCGTTGGTTCGCTCGTGCAGGACGACGCGGGGATCGCCGCGCAGCCGGGAGTCGATCTGACCGCGCCCGGTATCGACGGCATGCACTCTGGCGGCGCCCCGGCGGAGCAGACAGTCGGTGAATCCGCCCGTCGAAGCGCCGACGTCGAGCGCGGTCTTCCCCCGGCAGTCGATTCCGAAGGCGTCGAGAGCGGCCGCGAGCTTCACGCCGCCCCGGGAAACGAACGGGTGCTCCTTCTCCGCGACCTCGACGCGCGCGCCCTCCGGAACCCGCTCTCCGGCCTTGTCGCCGCGCCGGCCGTCGACCGAGACCCGTCCGGCCAGGATCAGGCCTCGCGCCGCGGGGAGGGACTCGGCCGCGCCCTCCGCGACCATCCACTCGTCGAGCCGGGGACGCTTCAGCCGGCGTCTCCGGCGCGAAAGGACGCGATCGTCTCGAGCGCGCGCGCGGACTCGAGCGCGAACGGGATGCCGAATCGCGCGAATCGGCGACCGGCCTCTTCCCATTCCGGAGAGGCCGCGGCGACCGCCAGCGCCTTGCGCGACAGCCAGAGGGTGATCCAGACGTATCGCCCGGGCACCTCGCCGTCCCGGAGGACGTGCACGGCGGAACATCCCATCCGCCCCCGGACCATCGGAAGGGCCCATTCGCCGGCGAATGCTTCGAACTCCGGCGCCGCCCCCGGATCGACGGAGATCTCCCAGATGCGGGCGATCACGGGTGTCCCGAGTCGGAAATCGCGTTCGCGTCGTTCGGAGCGCCGCGGGGCGGGATGCAAGGCGGCGCGACACAGGCGATGCCCGGGTATCGTCGAGGAGCGCCAACGCCGCAGATCGCTCCGCGCCGCCCGAACCCTTTGGGCGCCCGCGCATTGCCGACGATCTCGGCGTTGCTCGTCGGGTCCGATCGCTCCGGCATCTGTCCCCTCCTCGCGCCTTGATCTCGTCCGCGAGCCGCGGGCGCGACGCTGCAGCTATTTCCGTTACGGGACACTAGCAGGCTGCTGAAAAACCGCACGGGTCGCGTTCGGAGCGCCGCCGAGCCGGATGCAAGGCGTCCGCGACGCAGGCGATGCCGGAGTATCGTCGAGGAGCGGCAACGAAGCAGACGGCCCGGCGCCGCCCGAACCCTCCGGGCGCCAGGACATTGTGAACGATCTCGGCGTTGCTCGTCGAGTCCGATCGCTTTGGCATCTGTCCTCTCCTCGCGCCTTATTCTCGCCCACAAGCCACTGGCGCGCGATCCGCGGGGTTTTTCAGCAGCCTGCTAGGCGACGTCGAGCGAAAGCCGCTCTTCGTCGGCGTCGTAGGCGAAGAGCTCCGCGTAGCGGCCCCAGTTCACGATCGTCTTGAACATCGTCTCGGGGTTCTCGTCCGGAAGCCAGACGGCGAGCTCCTCGAGCAGGACGTCCTTCGGGAGCTGGCGGTCCTCCTGACGGCGAAGAAGCGTCTCGATCGCCGCGAAGAGCGGGAGCTTCTGGATCCGCTCGCGGATCGTCTTCTTCTTCTCGTTCATCGGCAGCTCCATCGTCCGCTTTCCGGCGGGCTGGAGGACGACGTCCGTGCCCGGCGTGTCGGCGAGGCCGAGCATCTCGGCGGCCTTCACGACGGAGAGGAGCTCTCCGAACTCGATGTGCAGGTCGCGCGTGAGCCGGCCGATCGGCTCCCGCCCTCCGCGGTCGTCGAGGGTCTCGAGCAGACCGAGCACGCGGGAGATGCCGCACGCCGGGAGCGGCTCGATGTCGAACGGAACGGCGGGAGTCTCTTCTTCTTCTTTCATCTCACGTGATGAGGGCGAAGATCTCGCTCACGATCTCATTGAACGCCGCGTCCCGGCGGTCGCGAGGCCGCGGAAGATCGATCCGCCGGTCGGTGACGATCTGGCCCGGATGCGAGGAGAGGACGATCACCCGGTCGGCGAGCTCCACCGCCTCTTCGATCGTGTGGGTGACGAGCACCGCGATCGAAATGCGGATCTCCGGATCGCGAAAGAGGTCGATGAGCTCTTCCCGCAGGTTGATCGTGGTCAGCGCATCGAGCGCCGAAAAGGGCTCGTCCATCAGAAGGACCTGCGGCTCGACGGCAAGCGCGCGGGCGAACCCGACGCGCTGTTTCATCCCTCCGGACAGCTCGCGCGGATACGCCTCTTCGTAGCCGTCGAGCCCGACCTTGTCGATGTAGAAGTTCGCGCGGCGGCGGCGCTCCTCGGGCGGGAGGCCGCGCGCCTCGAGGCCGATCTCGACGTTCTCGATGACGGTCAGCCACGGCAGGAGCGCGAACGACTGGAACACCATCGCGCAGTCGAGATTGACCGCCTGCAACGGCTCCCCGTTGTAGAGCACGTCGCCGGACGTCGGCGGAATCAGTCCCGCCATGATCCGAAGGAGAGTCGACTTGCCGCATCCCGAAGGCCCGACGACGGCGAGGAACTCGCCCGACGAGACCTCCAGCGAAATGTTCTCGAGCACGACGAGAGGGCCGGTCGGCAGCTCGTACTCTTTCGAGACCGAGCGGACGGAGACGGAGACGGGCCGTTTCGCCTTCGCCGCCGAAGGCTCCCCCGCCCGGACCGCCGCCGTTTCAAGCATCGATCCTGAATTTTACGGAAGCCGCCGCGTAAAGTCTCCTCCACACGAACCGGTTGAGGAGCCCGATCACGAGAACCATCGACACGATCGACCACACGAGAAGCCGCGTGTCGCCCTTGACCGTGGCATGAACGAGGAGCTGGCCGATGCCCGGCGCCTCGTAGACCCGGTGGCCGTAGGTCACGTATTCCGAGAGAATCAGAGCGTTCCATCCCCCTCCCCATCCCGTGACGCTGCCGGTGACCAGCGAAGGCGCCATCGCCGGGAGGATCGCCACTTTCGCTCGGCGGCGGAAGGTCAGGCCGAACGACCGCGTCATTTCCTTCATCTCGCCCGGGACCTGGCGCGCGCCCGCCAGCGCGTTGAAGAGGATGTACCACTGCATCCCCGTGAGCACGAGGAGAACCGCCGCGAGGTTCACGCTCCCCAGCGCCCGCACGACCAGGAAGACGATCAACGGAAAGAACGCCGTCGCCGGAATCGACGCGGCGACCTCGGCGATCGGCGTCGCGATCCGGGCGACGCGGTCGTTTTCGCCGACCCAGAGGGACAACGGGATCGTCCACGCGAGGGAGATCGCGTACGCCACGAGCAGCCGCAGGAACGAAAAGAAGAGCGCCGCCGGGATCCGCGCCGCCTCGGCGGGGATCGGCGGCCGCAGATAGGCCGCGACCAGGACGAGGAGCGCGAGGGCCGCCGCGCCCGCGGCGAGCAGAAAGAGCGTCCTCGCGAAGATCGCGAACGCGTGTCGCAGGCGTCCGCGGGGAGAGTCGACCGGCACCTGCTCGATCCGCTCGATCGGACGGTCCGCCGCCGACCAGAGGGAATCCCAGATCGCGCCGAGCCGGCCGGCGACTCCCGATGCGCGATAGGCATCGAAGACCCGGCTCTCTCCGACCGCGGCGGCCGTGAACTCGAACCGGTATTTCTCCGCCCAGACCGTGAGGGGACGCCAGACCAGCACGTCGAGCACGACGACGATCGCGACGAGCGTGCCGATTCCCGCGAACATCGCGGGGATGTTCGCCGCTTCCATCGAGGACTGGATGAAGGAGCCCAGACCGGGCAGCGTGTACGAGCTCTTGCCGATCGAGATGATTTCGCACGCGACCAGGAAGTACCAGCCGGCCGCCCAGGAAAGGATCGAGTTGTAGACCAGCTTCGGGACCGATGCGGGGAGCTCGAGGCGGCGGAACCTCCGCCAGGGAGAGAGGCCGAACGCCTGGACGGCTTCCGAAGAATCCGAGGGGAGCGTCGTCATCGCCTCGTAGACGCCGAACGCCATGTTCCAGGCCTGACCCGTGAAGATCAGGAAGACGGCCGCCATTTCCACGCCGAGCCGGCCGCCCCGCGCGATCGCGATGAAGAAGTAGACGGCCGCCGGAAAGAACGCGAGGACGGGCACCGATTGCAGCACGTCGAGGAGCGGGATCATCACGCGCTCCGCCCGCTTCGACCGGCCGGCGGTCACCCCGTACGCCACCGCGAACACGAGGGAGAACCCGTACGCGATGAGCATGCGGAGAAACGAGAGCATCGCCGCGACGGCGATCGGGCGGATCATCGAGGCATTGTCGCCGCCGGTCCGGAGGCGGGCAAGGAAATTCGGCGGGAATTCCGACGATCGACCCCCTCCCCTCGCCAACCGCTGCGGTTCCCCGCAGCGGAACGAAATTGAGGATTGCGCGGGTGGCGCCCCGCCGTTCCCGGCGGAGTCCGCCCGCCGCGCACCGTCCTGCAACCCCTCCTCGGCATGCGCCGGGCAGCAACGCCGGGCGGCAGGGCGACGGGACCCGCGCGGCCTTCGCGCCCCCTACTCGTAACGAAGCGCGTCGATAGGATCGAGCCGCGAGGCCTTTCGCGCCGGGTAGAACCCGACCAGACAATCGGTCGCGGCGCGAAGCACCGCCTCCTCAAGAGCACCCCGTTCGAAGTGGTTCAACCGCGTGCCGAGCGGATCGATGAAAAAACTTTCCCTCTCAGAGCGAGTCTTCTGCGCGGGTGGCGCCCCGCCGTTCCCGGCGGAGTCCGCCCGCCGCGCACCGTCCTGCAACCCCTCCTCGGCATGCGCCGGGCAGCAACGCCGGGCGGCAGGGCGACAGGACCCGCGCGGCCTCCGCGCCCCCTTACTCGTAACGAAGCGCGTCGATGGGATCGAGCCGTGAGGCCTTTCGCGCCGGGTAGAACCCGAAGAAGATCCCGATCGCCGCCGAGAAACCGAATGCCAGCAGGATCGATTCCGGCGCGACGTGAACCGGCAGATTCGCCTTCCGGGACACGAAGGCGGACGCGCCGACGCCCAGGCCGATTCCGATGAGCCCTCCGAAAACGGCGAGCGTGATGGCCTCGATCAGGAACTGAACGAGCACGTGGCTCCCCTTCGCGCCGATCGCCATCCGGATGCCGATCTCGCGCGTTCGTTCCGTGACGGAAACGAGCATGATGTTCATGATGCCGATGCCTCCGACGAGGAGGGAAATCGCCGCCGCGGAAGCGAGCAGCATCGACAGGGTCTTCGAAGACTGCTCGGACATTGCAGCGAACTCCTGCTGCGACCGCATCGTGAAATCGGAATCCTGATTCGGTCCGAGGTGGTGACGCTGCCGGAGCAGGGCCGTGATCTCGTTTTCCGCCTGCTCGACCGCGCCGACCGAGACCGCCGAGACGTAGATGCTGTTGAGCTTGTTCTTGGCGGTGAGACCCTGAAGGCGCTTCATGGCGGTCGTGTAAGGAACGACCACGACGTCGTCCTGATCGCCCATCATCGAACCGCCCTTCTTCTCGAGGACGCCCTCGACTTTGAAGGGAACGTTCTTGATGCGCACCGTCTGACCGACCGCATTGCCCGACGGAAAAAGATTGTCGTCGACCGTGCCGCCCAGGATGCACACCTTCGCGGCCGCCCTCACGTCCGCGTCGGAGAAGAACGAGCCCGCGACGGTGTTCCACGTCCGTACCAGCGGCCACTCGACGCCGACGCCTTGAATGGAGGTTCCCCAGTTCGTCTCGCCCGAAACGATCTGGCCGCTCGACCGGACGACGGGGCTCATGTACGCGACAGACGGGCAATCCGCCTTGATCGCGTTCGCATCGTCCTCCGTCAGCATCGACTGATCGCTGAAGAGGTGGGCTCCTCCCTGCGTCGAGGCCCCCGGAAAGATCATCAGGAAGTTCGAACCGAGCGACTCGATCTGTGACTGGATCGAGCGCGAGGCCCCGGCGCCGATCGCGATCATCGCGATCACGCAACCGACCCCGATGATGATCCCGAGCATCGTGAGCGACGAACGAAGCTTGTTGCGGAGGATCGCCTGGACCCCGACCTTGAGAATCATCGCGAAACGTTTCATGACGCCGCTCCCGCGGCGGAGACCGGCGTCGCCGATCCCGCCTGCCGCTGCTCGACCCGGTCGTCCGAGAGCACGCACCCGTCCTTGAAGACCACGACGCGGCGCGCGAACCGGGCGACGTCGGGCTCGTGAGTGATGAGGACGATCGTCCGGCCCTGCGCGTTCAAAGCCTGGAAAACCGCCATGACGTCCTCGGACGTCCGCGAATCGAGGTTGCCCGTGGGCTCATCGGCGAGAACCATCGCGGGGTCGTTGATCATCGCGCGGGCGATCGCCACGCGTTGCTGCTGTCCCCCGGAGAGCTGGTTCGGGAGGTGATCCTCCCGTCCCGTCAACCCCACCATGGCGAGGCACCGGCGCGCCTTCTCCATCCGGTGGTCGGCGGCGTGCGTGTCGCGCGCATACAGGAGCGGAAGCTCCACGTTCTCGAGCGCCGAGGTGCGCGACAGCAGGTTGAACGACTGAAAGACGAAGCCGATCTTCGCGTTGCGGATTTCCGCGCGGGCGTCACGGGAAAGCTCCGAAACGTCCTCGCCGTCCAGCCAGTACTTGCCCGACGTCGGGCGGTCGAGACACCCGATGATGTTCATGAACGTCGATTTCCCCGAGCCCGAGGACCCCATCACGGCGACGAACTCGCCGGTCGCGACCGAGAGCGTCACGCCATTCAAGGCGCGGACCTCGACGTCCCCCATCCGGTAGATCTTGACGAGGTCCGTGACCCGGATGACTTCGCCGACCATCAGAACCTCATGCGCGGCCCCGATTGCGCATCGGCCTTCGTCGTGGCGAGTCCCGTCACGACGAGGTCGCCTTCCTTCAGGTCGTCGGGGCGGATTTCCGTGTATTGTCCATCGGTGATACCCGGATGCACGCGCGCGGGCTTCAACGTCCCGTCCGTCTGCAGGAGGTAGACGCTCGGTCCGGCTTCGTGCCGGCCGGTCCGGGGAAGCGAACCGGCGAGGGTCGGCCTCGGAGGAGCGCCGGCGCCCGGGGCGCCCCCCCCGCTCCCGCCGCCACCTCCCGGTCTCCCGCCGGCGCCGGCCGTCCCGCCGCTCGCGCCCCCTTCCGACGGAGCGGGTTTGAACCGGAGCGCGGCGTTCGGCACCCGCAGAACGCCGTGATCCGTCGCCACGTCGATCGTGATGTTGGCCGTCATCGACGGGCGGAGCTTCTCGTCCGGGTTGTCGACCGCGACGATGACGGGGTAAGTGACGACGTTCTGGTTGACCGTCGCGTTCAGGCGGATCTGAGAGACCTTCGCCTGGAACGTGCGGTCCGGGTAGGCGTCGACCGTGAAGTGCACCGGCTCCCCGACCTTCACTCGCCCGATGTCCGACTCGTCCACGTCGGCCTGGACCTGCATCTTGGTCAGGTCCTGGGCGATCGTGAAGAGTGTCGGCGCCTGGAAGGATGCGGCGACGGTCTGGCCCACGTCGTAGGCGCGGTTGACGACGACGCCGTCGATCGGCGACACGATCTTCGAGTAGGTGAGGTTCGTTTCCGCCTGCCCGAGCGCCGCGTTTGCGAGAGCGACCTGGGCGGCGGCGTCGTCGGCCGCGGCCTTCGCGTTGTCGAAATCCGCCTGCGCCGCGAGCCCTTGCTGGAGGAGCTTCTGCTGCCGCGAGAAGGCGATCTTCGCATTTGCCGCGTCGACCCTGGCCTTGTCGAGGTTCGCCCGCTGCTGCGCGATCGCCTGCTCGAAGGGAGTCGGATCGAGCTCGGCGAGGAGCTGCCCTTTCTTCACCTGGCTGTTGAAGTCGGCGTGCAGCTTCGCAATGATCCCGGAGACCTGGCTGCCGACCTGAACCGTCGTCACGGCCGAGATCGCCCCGGTCGCCGAGACCGTCATCGTCACGTCACCCCGGTCGACGGGGGACGTCCGATATTTCTGCGGCTTCTCGCGCCCGCGCGTGAGGAGGATCGCGGCGACGATCCCCGCCGCCACGACGGCGACGGCGATTCCGACTCGGCTCTTCTTCACCCTGAGGCCTCCTCTGCTGTCCGGGAGAACGCGCCCCCCGGCGAATTCCGGCGCCGGGCGCGTCCGGGCGGGACCATTCCGGCCGAATCGCGGCGCCGGAGGATCCCGTTACGGGAACAATACAATCAATGCAAAACTTCCGCCGCCGCGGCGGGACACTAGATTTAGTTCTTCTTCGGCGGGCGGGAGGGGCGCAGCTCGATCCGGGAAGGGATCGCCCGATCGGGGAAGCGGACGAGATCGTAGACCGCCCGGGCGACGTCCTCGGGAGAGAGTTTCCACGAGTCGCCCGATCCCGGCTGCCCTCCGAATTCCGTGGCCACGGACCCGGGCATCACGATCGCGACGCGGATGCCGTCGTGCCGGAGATCGAGCATTGCCGAATCGGAAAGGCCGAGCAGACCGTACTTCGAGGCGTTGTAGGCGGCCCCTCCGGTGAACGCGTTCACGGACGCGAGGGAGCCGACGTTGACGATGAACCCTCCGCCGTTTTTCTTCATGATCGGGGCCGCGTACCGGATCGCGTAGAACGGACCGAGGAGGTTCGTCTCGATCACGGCGCGGAAGTCCTTCGGGTCCATCTCGAACACGGCGTCGAAGATCCCGATTCCGGCGTTGTTGACGAGCGCATCGAGGCGGCCGAACCGGTCCGCCGCGTACTCGACCAGCTCGCGGACGTCGTCTTCCTTGCGGGAGTCGCCCGACTTCCCCTCGACCGAGAGCCCCTCCCGCCCGAACGCGGCGACGGCGTTCCGGACGCTCTCGAGCGTGCGGCCGGAGATCACCACGCTCCATCCTTCGCGCGCGAAGCGGCGGGCGATCGCGTTGCCGATCCCGCGCGTCCCGCCGGTCACCAGGATCGATCGTTTCTCCGAGGTCATTGGACGAATCGCTCTCCATCGAACGGAAGAAGATCCATTTCCCGGGGCGGCAGCATTCTGTCACGAACCGGGGCGACGGGAAAGATGGCTCAGCGCGCTCCCGGCGCGTATTTGACGACCCGTGCTTTCTCCACCGTGACGAGCCCCTCCGTCACCATCTCGTCGAGGACGGGCAGGAGCCGGCGAACGTGCTCTTCCGAATCCACCACCTCGATGACGACCGGGAGATCTTCCGAAAGGCGGAGGATCTGCGACGTGTGCACGATGCTCCGCGCCCCGAATCCCGCGATCCCGCGGAAGACCGTCGCCCCGGCGAATCCCTCCGCCCGGAGGCGCTCGAGGAGCGCCGCGTGGAGAGGCCGATGGCGCCAGCGGTCCGACTCCCCGATGAAGATTCGCACCAGCATCTGTTCCCCGTCGAGAGCGCGCATCCCTACCTCCCGATCAGTCCGCGTCCGGCAGCGATGCCGGCGATTCCGGCCCCGAGGCAGACCACCACCGTCGCGGCCACGTTTGCCATCCCGAGCGCCCAGGCGCCTTCCCGGAGATACTCGATCGTTTCGTAGTTGAACGTCGAGTAGGTCGTGAATCCGCCCACCACGCCGGTCGTGAGCGCCACACGAAGCGTCGGAGCGAGCAATCCTCCCGTGATCCCGATCTCCATCAGGGCGCCGAGAACGAACGATCCGATCACGTTGACCGCGAGGGTCCCCGCGGGAAATCCCGGCCCGGCGTGCCGCTGCACCCATCCCGAGAGCCAGTAGCGGGCCCCCGTCCCTGCGGCCCCGCCGAGGCAGACCCAGAGAAACCGATCCATCAGGCGGTGATGTCGACGACGACGGCCGTGATGTTGTCCTTGCCTCCGGCGGCGTTCGCGCTTTCGATCAAGCGGCGTCCCGTCTCTTCCGGGGAAACGCCGAGGGCGAGCAGGGCGGCGAGATCGCTTTCGTCGACCATGTCGGTGAGGCCGTCGCAGCAGAGGAGGAAGCGGTCGGCCGACCGGAAATCGATCTCGCGAATCTCCGGCTCCCAGGCCCCTTCGCGGCCGAGGCAGCGCGTCAGCACGTGCCCGAACGGCGATCTGGCTCGGACTTCCGGGCCCGCCGCCTTCCCGAGCTCCTCGGCGAACGAATGATCGCGCGAGAGACGCTCGAGCGCTCCCCCTCGCCAGCGGTACACCCGACTGTCGCCGGCGTGAGCGGTCCAGGCTCGCGTCCCGTCGCAATGGAGGAGAACGAGAGTCGTCGCCATCTCGGAGACGCGCGGATCGGCGGCGGCGCGCTCGATGATCGCGCGGTGGGCGGATTCGAAGATCCGGCGCAGCAAGTCGGCCGGATTCTCCGGCGCATCGGCCCGCGCTTCCCGCATGACGCGTTCCGCCGTGTCGACGGCGAGGCGGCTCGCCACGTCCCCCGCGCGGCTTCCGCCGACGCCGTCCGCGACCGCGAAGAGACCGTTCTCCGCGTCGACGAGAAAGGCGTCCTCGTCCTGTCGCCGGAGGCGTCCCACGTCGGTGACGCCCGCGGCGTTCCATCTCCTGTTCACGCGGCCGCGATCTTATCGCGACGCCGTCCCCGCTCAGAATCGGCCGCGCGAGCGCTCTTTCGCCGGGAGGATCTCGAGGCAGGTGGTCCACCAGCCCGTGCGGATCGTCTCGACGAACTCCGGCGGCAGCCGCTCAGCCTCCATCTCGCGCGCGAGCCCTTCCTGATCGTACGGGAGCGGCACGAGCTCGACGTCCACGCCACGCCCGAACGTGACGACCGCGAAGCGCACTTCGGGGCGGCCGTCGTTCGGGGGGCGTCCGAGCGCGCCGCAGTTGACGACGACCTTCCCCGAAGGGAGGCGGCGCCACCACGGAAGACCGGTGTGCGTGCACACGAGGACGTCGGCGGAGGAGTCGGAAAGGAGCTTCTCCAGGAAAACGACCGGCGACGTGGATTCCCACAGGAACTCGTTGATGCGTCTCGGGCTCCCGTGGACGAGGAGGACCCGCCGGCCTGCCGCCTCGAAACGGCGCTCTCGAGGAAGGGTCCCCATCCACCGTTTGTGCTCCGGGGAAGTCTTCGCCGCCGTGTACGCGTACGAGAGGGCGGCGAAAGCGTTGTCGCGCGGATCCGTGTAGCCGCAGCGACAGTCGTCGGCGCCAGACGACAGCGCCTCCTCGTAGTTGCCCTGGATCGTCTCGATCGGGGAGGAACGGAGGATCTCGACGGTCCGGTCGGGGTGCGGGCCGAACGCGCCGAAGTCTCCGAGGGCGTGGATCGCGTCGACCCCCTTCCGGCGCGCTGCGGCCAGGGCCGCCCCGAGGGCGAGGTGGTTGCTGTAGATGCCGCCGAAGAACGCGAGGCGGGTCATGCGATCGAATCGAGGATGGTCTCGATCTGCGCGAGACCGGACCGCATGAGAAACGTGCGATTGCGCCCGTAGCCGGCCGATCCCGCGAAGAAGAATCCCGGCTCGCCGCTCGCGAGATCGTCGGCGCGGACGGAAGGCGTCGAAAGGCAATCGCTGACCCCCGCGAGCGCGCGCGCGAGCCGTCCGCCGCCCCCGGTGACGGGCGAGAGCTCGAGCGCGAGCTCCGACAGGTGCGAGAAGTCCGGCCGGTATCCCGTCAGGGCGACGACCTCGTCGACGGTCTCCTCGTCTCCGTCCGAGAACGTCGCCCGGATCCGGTCTCGCTCCGCCCCCAGCGCCGCGAGCGACGTCCGGCGCCGGAGGGAGAGACCGGACGGCGGATCGGCCGCGAGATCGTTCGCCGAACGGGCGACGCGCTCGCGTTCCGGCAGGGGGTCCCGGGCGACCTCTTCGCAGGGACGCCGGTTCGCGATCCGCACCGCCCAGACGACGCGCGAAACCGCTTCCTCCCTCTCCTTCCCGGCGAGCTCCAGCACCGCATGCGCCGCGGAATGGCCGTGGCCCACGACGAGCACCGCCTTCCCGGCGAACGAGCCGCGCCGCTTCGCGAGCTCCCCGAGCGTGCGCACGATTCGCGTCCCGAGCGCTCGCTCCCCGGGGACGGGCAACCCGCCGCGACCCGCGAAATTCGCCCGCGAACAGCCGGAAGCATCGAGCACGACGTCCGCTTCGAGGAATTCCTCGCGCGAGCCGCACTCGACCAGGATGCGGAACGGCTTTTCGCCTCGCACGGGGTGGCGCGCGAAATCCGTGCGCGTCAACCCGTCGCGGCCGACGGCGACGACGGCGCAACGTTCCCTCACCCGCCCGGACAGCGGCGGCGATGCGGCGAGGGGAACGAGCACCCGGTCGGCCATCTCCGGCCCGGTCAGGAGCGCGTCCTCCGGCGGGCACCCCCCGCCGAGGACGTCCCGGATTTCGGAAGAGACATTCATCGAGAAGGGCGTGAAGAGCCGGGTCTCTCCCCATCCCCGCATCGACTCGCCGACGGCGCCGCGTTCGAGGACCGTCGCGTCGAAGCCGCGCCGGACGGCGCCGAGCGCGGCGGCGAGCCCCATCGGACCCGCTCCCACCACGACGACGCGCTTGCGCGAGACGCTCATTCCCGGCGCGCCGCGCTGTTGCAGGCCTGGACCCAGTGCGCGAGCGTTCCGCCGCCGCGGATCGCCGCCGCCACGTTGACCGCCTCCGCCATCTCCTCGGGGGAGACGCCGGCATCGGCGCAGGCCGAGGCATACGAATCGATGCAGTACGGCTCCTGGATCGCGAACGCGACGGCGAATGCGATGAGCTTCTTCGTCCGCTCGTCGAGCGCGCCCTTCTCCATCGCCGCGGAGTACCAGGAAAGGAAACGGTCGAAGAGCGCGGGGGTGGTCTTGGCGATTTCGCCGAATCGCGCGAGGTCTTCCGAGAGGTAGTAACTCGGCATGGGCGTTCTCCTTTTTTCGGTATTCAGGTCCGGCACGTCACGCCCTGGGCGTGACAGGTGAAGCAGGCGGGAAACCGGAGAGGAAAGGGCCGGAGCGTCTCGGCCAGCGTCTCCCCCATCCGCGCCTCCGGCCGGTCGATCAGGATCGGGCAGACGAAGACGCCCCGGGATGTCACCATCCGGCACGAGGAGCACTGGAGCGCCGCCGTTTCCTCGTCGGAGAGCTCGCGGCCGCGGAGTGTCTCCCAGGGCTCGTACCCGCGAAGCCGGGTTTCTTCCGCTCCCAGCCGGAAGAGCGACAGCACCTTCAGGCGCGGCCGGCCGAGACCGATCGTCCTCAGAAAATCGAGAAACGCCGAGCGGCCTTCCGCGGACGCGGCCGGCGTCCACGCCTCGGTCACGGTGATGACCGGGTTGACCCCCGCCCCGGCGAGATTCCGGACCCCCTCGACGATCCGCTCGAAGGTGCCTTCTCCCCGGATCGGGTCGTTGGTCGCCGCGTCCCAGCCGTCGATCGAGATCCTCAGATCGAGCGAGTATTCGGACGCGTCGCCGAGAGCTCTCAGACGCGCGGCGAGCTCCGGGGTGACGAGGACACCGTTGGTCAGGACCGTCGCCGGCCCCTGCCGGAGAGTCAACTCGAGGATCGGGACCATGTCGCGGTTCAGGAACGGCTCGCCGCCGGTGAAGTAGTACTCCCGTACCCCGAGGGAGGCCGCCTCCGCCAGCCGCGCGCGGACGTCCTCGAGCGAGAGCATCCCGTGGCTCCGGTTGGAGGGCGAGCACGAGATGAAACAGTGCGTGCACGCGAGATTGCAGAGCGTCCCCGCCACCTGGAACCAGACCGTGTCGAGAGACAGGGAAGGAACGCTCGGGAACTCCGATTTTTCCATCGACCTCCTCGCAGGCGCCCGCCCGGGCGGGCCTCTTCCTCGACGACACGGCCGCGGAGGCCGGCTCGTCGAACGATGCGCGACCGACGTCAGGCGGCGGGAGGGCCGCGCGGAGCGCGCCGGCGAAGACGAGGCGTTGACGTCCGCGCCGCTTCGAAACGCGGGGCCGGCGGTCCGGCGCGGAGCGCGCGGGCGAGGAGGAAGCGATAGATGGCCCACTCGGCTTCGTTTCCCGGGGAATGCCGGAGACGCGCCGCGTCCTCCGGCGAATCGACCTCGGGACGCGCGGGGAGCAGCGTGACGCCGCGATCGCGACGGGCCGCTTCCGCGAGCAGGCTCGCGAGCGCGCGCGGATCCCGAAGACGGATCGAACGGCCGATGTCCGCGTCGCGCGGATCGATCCCGATGAGCGAAACGCCCCCGTCCCGGGCAGGGCCGAGGGCCAGCACCCCCGACTCGATCGCCTCGAACGTCCGGCGCAGGTCGGCGGCCCCGATCGCGGGCGCGTCTCCGCCCACGATCACGAGGGACTCGAATCCGAGCGCGAAGGCGCCGCCGGCCGCCGCCGCCACCCGCTCCCCGAAAGGCGCGCGCCGCTGCGTCAGGAAGAGCGCGCCTCCCGTCAGATCGCTCGCTTCGAGACGGCGCCGGCACGCCGCGGGAGCGGCGAGCAGCAGCTCCGTGCCGGTTTCGCGGGCGAGACGGACCCACGACGCGAGGAACGCATGGAAGAGCGGCGCACCGGTGTCGACGCGGAATCCCTTCGCCCGAGCCTCGGCGGCGGGGCTCCGGGTGAACACGAGGAGAGCCCGGCGCCGCGTCATCGACGCCCATACTACCGCCTCGCCGGCGCCGGGAGAGCCCTTCCTCGGGATGCCGCCGAGCCCGCCCGCGGCCGAGATGCGGCTCCTCATTCGTCAGCCTGCTACCATCGCCGCGCCGCCATGCCGCGCCGTTCCCGACTTTTCCGCTCCGCCCGCGGCGCGCTCGCGATCCTGACGCTCATCAACCTGCTCAACTACCTCGACCGCTACGTCGTCTCCGCGCTCGTCGAGAGCCTCCGACGCTCCGAGCTCCACCCCTCCGATCTCCAGCTCGGCTCGCTCGTGACGGCGTTCGTCGTCGTCTACATGTGCTCCTCTCCCGTCTTCGGCGTCCTCGGCGACCGCCGCCGCCGGCCGCCGCTCCTGGGAATCGGGGTGGCGATCTGGAGCGTCGCGACGGCCGCGGGAGGCCTCGCCCGAAGCTTCCTTTCGCTCTTCGCCGCGCGGGCCGCCGTCGGCGTCGGGGAAGCGTCGTACGGGGCGATCGCCCCCGCACTTCTCGCGGACGCTTTTCCGGCGGAGAAGCGCGGACGGGTCTTCGCCGTATTCTTCTGCGCGATCCCGATCGGCTCCGCGCTCGGCTACATCCTCGGCGGATGGATGGACCAGCGCTTCGGATGGCGAGCGGCTTTCCTTCTCGCGGGCGCCCCCGGGCTCGTCCTCGCCTTTCTCGCCGCGCGGCTGGCCGACCCGCCGCGGCGCGACGACGGCGTCCCGTCCGCGGCGGCTCCGGGGGGCCCGGAGTCGGCGATCGCCCGCTTCGCGGGGATCGCCCGGATCGCCCCTTACCGGCGGGCGGTTCTCGGCTACGCGGCGTACACGTTCGCCCTCGGCGCGCTCGCCTTCTGGACGCCCGCGTTTCTCGAACGGGTCCGGGGAGTTCCCCACTCCCAGGCGACGATCCTCTTCGGCGCAATCGCCGTCGTCACCGGATTCACCGGAACGTTCGCCGGCGGATGGATCGGCGACCGCCTCCTCCGGCGCACCCCGAACGCCTATCTGTGGGTTTCGGGGGTCTCGACCCTGCTCGCGGCGCCGGCGGCTCTCGTCGCGTTCACGTCCGACTCCCGCCCCGTTTACGTCGCCGCGATCGTCATCGCGGAGACCCTGCTCTTCGTTTCGACGGGACCGATCAACTCGGCGATCGTCAACGCGGTGCCGGCCGACCGGCGCGCGTCCGCGATCGCGCTCTCGACGTTTGCGATCCACCTCTTCGGCGACGTCCCCTCCCCGCCGCTCCTCGGAGCGATCTCGGACGCGACCTCGCTCGCGACGGCGTTTCTGCTGATCCCCGCGGTGATCGCGGCGGCCGGGCTCCTCTGGATCCGGGCGGCGGTGAAAGGATAAATCCGAAATCCGAAACAAATCGAAGGCTCAAAATCGGAAATGGCCGGGCGAGGATCATTCGGCATCGACGCTGTCGTTACCTTGACGACGAGGCGCGGCGAGACGTGCTGGAAGGCGGGTTCGGCGGGCCGGCCGGCGGCTAAGGCGTACTGAGAACGTACGTCGTGCCGGCCGGCCGGGCCGCCGGGCCCGCATAACGGCGCGTATCGACGCGCCTAGAGTCGCCGGAAACTGATGCCGCGGGCCCGCAGCGAGGCCTCCAGGTACACGAGCAACAGCACTGTGCCGGCGATCGCCGCGATCTTCCATCCCGTCGCCCACCGCACGAATGGGGCGGTCGGCTTCCATTTCCGGGAATGCACGAGCACGCTCTCGAGCACGAAGTATCCGATCAGGGCCCCGGCGAGGACGAGGAGGACGGTTTCCGAGCGCTCCGCCCAGTGCAGGACGTCTCCGATCCGTCCGCCGAACCGGTCTCCGAGGAAGATCCAGACGAGGGCGTTGGCGAGCGCCGCCGTCGTATCCGCGGCGAGGAACTTCCAGAGCGGCATCCGGGAAGCTCCCGACGTGAAGAACAGGACGGGGCGCAGGCCGTAAACGTAGCGACCCGCCACGATCGCCCGGAACTGGTATTTGCGAAAGCGCGCCTTGACCTCTTCGATCTTTTCCTTCGGGAAGATCTTCGCGAGCCACGGCCGCTTCTCGAGATTCCCCCCGAGCAGCCGGCCGATGCCGTAGAGCGCCGTGTCTCCCATGACGGCGGCGACCAGCGCCGAGAGCACGATCGGCCAGAACCGGGCGAGGTCCTGGTAGACGACGTATCCCGCGAGCAGGAGAATCGACTCTTCCGGAGGACTGGGACCGAAGGCGCCGACGAACAGCAGGACGAACACGCCGACCACGGTTTCCCGCTCGAGGTAATGCTCGACCGCGGCGATCGCGTGGGTGGCCAGCAGCGGGTGCGTCACGGAGAGTTTTCGGCGGGAGGATAGCAAAACGCCCGCCGAAGCGGGCGCGCGACTGCCGGAAGCGGGTCGGGCTCAGAGGTTTCGGTCGATGAACTGCTGGAACTGGCCTTTCGGCATCGCTCCCATCGTGCGATCCGCGGCTTCGCCGTTCTTGAACAGGATGAACGTCGGGATCGACGTCACCATGAACTTCTGCGCCACCCCGGGAGAGTCGTCCACGTTGATCTTCGCGACCTTGACCTTGCCGTCGTACTGGCTTGCGAGCTCTTCGACGATCGGGGCGACCGACCGGCACGGGCCGCACCAGGGCGCCCAGAAGTCGACGAACACGGGGGTCGCGCTCTTGACGACTTCGGTCTCGAACGAATCGTCGGAAACTTCCCGGACCTTGTCAGACATTCCGATTCCTCCACCGCCGGACAACGCGAAAGCGCCCCGGCTTATTCCCGTCCGCGCTCCGCCGTCCGATCGTTCAGGGACCAATCATAGTCGAGATATTCCACGCGAAATCCGCCGCGCGCGAGCCACGGCCGGTACTCCGCCGGCGCGTACGTCGACAACACCCGGGCGACGCCGGCCCGCTCGAAATCGGCGCGGTACCAGTCCAGGTACCGGGGCGCCCGGACGAGGTTCTCCGCCGGCTCGAACCGCCAGAGATCGGAACGGGAGAGCCAGACCCGCATCCGCTCGTCGAGCCGCGCCGGGAGACCGTCGGGATCGAAAGCCCGGCGGTCGAGCGGCGGGCAGGAGCGCGAGGCGCAGACCATCGCGGCGTGCGCTCGGTAGCCTCCGAGCGCCACGGCGGCGTGCTCGATCTCGTCGAGCGAGCAGCGCCGTCCGCCGAACGGATGGCTCTCCGCGGTGAACGCGCCCGGAATCGAGCGGATCGAGTCCACCGGATAGCGATCGAGTACCGTCTCGACGATGAACGCGTTGTAGGCGTTGAACAGCAGCGCGAGCTTCGCGTCCCGCGAAGGTTCCGGGCCCGCCTCCCCCGCGGCCGTGAGAACGGCCGCCAGCCGGCGGCGGTCGCCGCCGTCGTTCTTCCATTTTCCGTAAGAGACGAGCCCGCGCTCGTCGACGTACTTCGCCAGGAGGGCGGTCCACTCCGCGGACGATGATCCCGGCGGGAACGAAACGACCGGGTTCTCCGCGCCGACGGGAGCGGCCGGGAGCGCAACCCCGGCGAGGGCGGCGAGGAACGCCGCCTTCGGGAACGCCGCGACGATTCCCCTCAGGCCTCTCTCCACGGCCGGATCGTCCCGACGCGCCATTGCTCGCCGTCGATCAGGATCGCGTCGCCGGGCTTCGCGCCGAGGAGCTTCTGGGCGAACTCCGACTCGTAGGAATAGACGCCCTCTTCAGGGCGGGAGTCCCAGGGGCCGAGCACCGCGGCCTCCCGCGACCTCGCGCCCGCCGTGAGGACCACGCGGGTTCCGACGCGGACCTCCGAGGCGTCGACGCGCGCCGGATCGAGCGGGCGGGCTCGCGCGAGATCGCTCCGCAGCGTCGAGACGCGCGCGGCGAGGAATTCCTGCCGCGCCCGTGCGGAGTGGTACTCGAAGTTCTCCCGCAGGTCGCCCATCGCGGCGGCCTCCTGGATCGCGCGGCCGTTCTTCGGCATTTCGTCGGTGAGGAGGTGCTCGAGCTCGGCGCGCCGCGCATCGAGCGACTCGGGCGTGACGTAGAGGGGCTCGACCCGGGGGCCGCGCAGGTCGGGAAAACGCCGCTGGAACGCCTGCTTCAGGTCGTCGCGCCGGAACTCCTCGAGGCCCGGCGCGCGCTCGGCCGACGTGAGGAGCCGGCGGGCTTCTTCCTGGTCGGACACCTTCGCGACGAGCTCGAGCGCGAGACCCCCGCGGTCGAACATCGTTTTGACGCGGGCCCGATGGGGCGCGAACTCCGGCAGCCGCAGCGCCTCGAGCAGCGCGAAGAGCGTGGCCGTTCCGAGGAGAGGCGGGACGTGCGCCAGCTCCGCGCGCTTTTCCGCGAGCCAGAGGAACGCGCGCGGCGCGGTGCGCGGATTCGCGACGATTCGGGAAGCGAGCGCCGTCCGGACGGCGGGCGCGCCCTCGGCGAGCGCCCCGTCGATCGCCGCGAGCGTTCGGGAGTCGTCCTCTCCCGCGAAGAGACCGGCGAAGACCTCGGCCCAGCGAGGATCGCGCTCGCGGATCGCCCGGTAGGCCTTCCATCGGAGAGCCGGATCGGGAAGCGCCCGCGACACTTCGACCCCGCCGGGCGCCGCGGCGATGTCCGCCGAAGGCACGGGCGGCGCGACTCCGCTCTTTCCTTCCTCGAGGAAGATCGCGATCTCCAGGCGCTCCGCGGGAGTCGCGCGTCCCCACCCCTCCTCCGCGAGGGAAGCGGCGAAGAACGGGAGGAGCTCCGGACGCCGGAGGTTCTTCCGGGCGATCTCCAGGCGGCGCGCCACGGAAGCCTCCTCGAATTCGTCCCGAACGGAATCGCTCGCCGCCTCGGCCGACGCCTGCCAGCGGTAGCCGGCATTCTTTCCGCTCCCCGACGAGACGAGCTGGGGGTGTTTGCGGGCGGCGTTCCAGAAGGACGCCCAGCGATCGGCCGCGATCACGGGCGCGAAGGCGTCCTTGATCTCCGCGGCCGTGACCGGACGCCCCATGCTTTCGATCAGATGGCGAACCGCGCCGGGCGGATCCTCGAGGGACCGTGCCCGGAGGGCATCGCGGTTCTCGAGCCGTTCCCGCCGGAAATCGCCGGGGGGAAGCGGGATGAGGTTCTTCGCCGCGGCCCCGGGAGGGAGGGAGAGCTTCTCGCCTCCCTCGAATTCGAACCGCACGGCGTCGATGGCCGGAGAGAGCTCGATGACCCGGCCGGCGCCGTGCCCCGCGAAGAAGTAGACATCTCCGGGCGCGAAACGGACCCACCGGCGCACGCGCTCCGCGGCCTCGAGGACGTTGGCTCGCGGCGGGAGGAAGTGCCCGATCAGCCCCTCGAGCGACGGATGGTCCGGCCACGCGAGACGGAACGCGTCGGCGATCTCCTCCGGCGAGGCGGCCTTGTTCGGAAAGGCGCGAGCGATCTCCAGGAGCGTTTCCAGGCGCGCGCCGTAGAGGCCCTGGTCCCCCTGCGCCGCCGCGAGACGCGCCAGGAGAGCGCGCGGCTTCTCCTTTTCCCCGCGTTTCTTCATCTCCCGGGTGATGGCGAAGAGGGGCTCGAGATCCTCCGCCGATCGCGCCAGGAGCTCCGCGAACGCTTCCTCGTCTCCGGTCCCGCGCCCCTTCTTCGACTCCGTCACGTCCATCGGGCGATCATATTCGCTCCGGCGGGGCGCGGACACGGGCGAAAGAAAGGCCGCCGGCGATGGATAATCCGACCGATGGGACCCGTTTCGCGCGCCGAGACCCGACGCCGCCTGGGAGGCGCGCTCGCCATTTCGGGAACGCTCGTCGTCGTCGAGGCGGCCGGCGGCGCGATCGCGCACAGCCTGGCTCTCTGGGCGGACGCGGGACACGTCCTGACCGACGCGGCCGCGCTTTCGCTCTCCTACATCGCGGTCCGGATCGCGGAGCGGGGCGCGAGCGCGAAGCACACCTTCGGGTTGTATCGCGCGGAGATCCTCGCCGCCTTCATCAACGCGCAGATCCTGCTCGTCGTCTGCGCCGCGATCCTCTGGGAGGCGTGGCGCCGGCTCGAGCGGCCGGCGCCCGTCGCGCCCATCCCGATGCTCGCGTTCGGCGCGGTCGCGCTCGCGGCGAACGTCGCGTCGGTCCGGTTTCTCCATCCCCACCGGAACGAGAGCCTCAACGTGAAGGGCGCCTACCTCGAGCTCGCGGCCGACGCGCTCGCGGCGGCCGCCGTCGTCGTCGGGGCCGTCGTGATCGCGGTGACCGGCAGGGAGTGGATCGACCCTGCCCTTTCGGCCGCGATCGCGGTCTTCATCCTCCCCCGCACCGTCTCCCTCCTCCGCCAGTCCGCGCACATCCTCCTCGAGGGCGCGCCCGCCGAGGTCGACCAGCCGATGCTCACCGTCGGCCTGCAGGGACTGTCGGGCGTGCTCTCCATCCACGACCTCCACGTCTGGACGCTCACGTCCGGCGTACACTGCGCGAGCCTCCACGTCGCGATCGCGCCCGGAAGCGACGCGTCGGCCGTCCTTCGCGAGGTCGAAGCGAAGCTCCGGGCCGACCATCACGTCGAGCACGCGACGATCCAGATCGAGGTCCGGGAGCCGGCGGAATGCGCCCCCCTTGCCCGCCACTGAGCCCGGGTGCGAAGATGCCGCAACACGCATGAGCTCCGGACCGAATCCGCCGCCCGAGGGCGGCGGCGAGCTCTTCCGGGCGCTCGTCGAAAACAGCTCGGACGGGATCGCGCTGCTCGACCGCCAGGGCCGCGTCGCGTTCGCGAGCGCTCCGATCGAGCGCGTACTCGGCTTCCGGCCCGACGAGATCGCCGGAGGCGACGGGTTCGCCCTGATCCACGCGGACGATCTCGAGCGCACGCGAACCGGTCTGGCGGAGCTGATGCAGCATCCCGGCCGGACGGAAGTCACGGAATTCCGCGTTCGCCATCGCGACGGCTCGTGGCGCGAGATCGAAGGCACCGCGACGAACCGTTTCGGCGAACCGGGGATCGACGCCCTCGTCGTCAACTTCCGGGACATCACGCAGCGGAACCGGACGGAACGCGAGCTCCGCCTCCTCCAGGATGCGATGCGGAGCGTTTCCGATCTCGTGCGGATCACCGATCTCGAGGACCGCCTCCTCTTCGTCAACGCCGCGTTCCTCGAGGCCTACGGCTACCGCCCCGGCGAAATCCTGGGGCAGCCGGTCGACGCGCTCTGGTCTCCGCGCACGCCGCGGTCCCGGATCGAGGAGATCTTCCGGGAAAGCCGCCGTTCGGGCTGGAAAGGAGAGGTCGCCACGATCGCGCGCGACGGCCGGGAGATCCCCGTCGAGCTCGTGGCCTCGCCCATCCGCGACGGAAACGGCGCGGTCGTCGGCCTCATCGGCATCGGGCGCGACATCACCGAGAGGAAGGAAGCGGAACGGCTGCAGTCGGCGCTCTACCGGATCGCGGAGACCGCCTCCTCCGTCGACGACCTGAGGCAGTTCTACACCGCGATCCATCTGATCGTCGGCGAGCTGATGGACGCGAGCAATTTCTACGTCGCGCTCCGGGATCCGGCGACCGGGCGGCTCACGTTTCCGTATTTCGCCGACGAGGCGGACACCGCTCCGCCCACCGCCGCCGCCGGGGGGCTGACCGACTACGTGATCGCGACCGGAGAGCCGCTGCTCGCCTCTCCGGAGGAGTTCGAGGCGCTGGTGCGCCGGGGCGCGGTGACGGCCCGGGGCGCCCCGTCGCTCGACTGGCTGGGCGCTCCGCTCCGGACCGAAGGAGACGTGTTCGGCGCGCTCGTCGTCCAGAGCTACACCCCCGAGCGGCGATTCGGGGAGAAGGACCGCGACATCCTGATGTTCGTGTCCCGGCACATCGCTTCCGCGATCGCGCGCCGCCGGGCCGCCGAAGCCCTCCGGGGCGCGGACCAGTTCCGGGAACGCGTGCTCGAGAGCGCCACGAACGCGATCTTCGCCCTGGACCGACGGGGCCGGTTCACGCTCGTCAATCGCCGGGCCTGCGAGATCACCGGGTACGCGACGGACGAGCTGATCGGCTTTCCCGCGGAGCGCCTGATCCCCTTCTCGCGGCTGGCGGAAGCGCGCGCGCAGTTCCGGAAGGCGGCGCGGGACCGCGTGCCCGTCGCGCTCTTCGAAACGGACCTCGTCCGCCGCGACGGCTCCCTCGCGCCGATCACCTTCTCGATCGCGCCGCTCTTCGCCGGCCGCCGCGTGATCGGCCTCGCGGGAACCGGGGAGGACATCACCGACCGGCGCCGGGCGCAGGAGCGGATCGAGCATCTCGCCTATCACGATGCCCTGACCGGGCTGCCGAACCACGCGCTCCTCCAGGACCGCCTGGAGATCGCCATCTCCCGCGCCCGGCACGACGGAAGGTCGATCGCCGTGCTGTTCCTGGACCTCGACCGGTTCAAGGTCGTCAACGACAGCCTCGGACATCCGATGGGCGACCGGCTGCTCCAGCGCGTCGGCGAACGGCTGACGAGCGTCGTCCGGCAGGGGGACACGGTCGCGCGGCTCGGCGGCGACGAGTTCGTCGTGGTCCTCTCCGATCTCAAGCAGGTCGAGGACGCCGCCCGGATCGGCGAGAAGATCGTCTCCGGGATCCGACTCCCTTTCCATCTCGGCGGAGAGGAGCTCTTCGTGACGACGAGCCTCGGGATCAGCGTTTTCCCGAGCGACGGCGATTCGGGGGAGACGCTGATCAAGAACGCCGACACGGCGATGTACCGCGCCAAGGAGCAGGGGCGCGACAACTTTCAGCTCTTCACGCCGGTCCTCAACGCGCGGTCCGTCAACCGCCTCGCCGTCGAGACCCGGCTCCGCCGCGCGGTCGAGAACGGGGAGCTGCGGCTCCACTATCAGCCGATCGTCGATCTCGCGACGGGCGAGACGACGGCGATGGAAGCACTGGTCCGGTGGGAGCATCCGGAACGGGGGCTCGTTCTGCCGTCGGATTTCATCCCCCTGGCCGAGGAGACGGGCCTGATCGCGCCTCTCGGCGCCTGGGTGCTCGCGACGGCCGTCGCGCAGATCCGGCGCTGGCGCGACGCCGGGCTCCGCCCGCCGCGGGTCGCGATCAACTTCTCCCCGCGTCAGCTCGCGGTCCCCACGCTGGCCGCCGACGTCGGCCGGGCCATCCGCGACGCGGGCATCGATCCGTCGGATGTGGAGATGGAAATCACCGAAAGCGTCGCGATGAACAACCCGGAAGAAAGCCTGAGCGTCCTCTACGCGATCCGCCATCTCGGCATTCGCATCAGCATGGACGACTTCGGCACCGGCTACTCCTCGCTCGGGATGCTCAAACGCCTGCCGATCGACACCCTGAAGCTCGATCGCGCGTTCCTCCGGGACATCGACACGAGCGTCGACGACGCGGCGATCTCGCGCGCCGTGATCGTGCTCGCGCACGGCATGAAGCTCACGGTCACCGCCGAGGGGGTGGAAACGGAGAGCCAGCTCGCGTTTCTGCGCCGGCACCGCTGCGACCATGCCCAGGGTTTCCTCCTCTGCCGCCCCGTCCCGCCCCTGAAGCTCGAGGAGACGCTCGTCCGCCGGATGGCCGCTCTCGCCCCGTCGGCCGTGGAACCCGACCCCGAACCCGATTCCGGACCCTGAAATCCGTTCCTCCCTCCGCGGCGTATCAGAAAGCGACGCCGGGCGATCCGCTCCAGCGTCCGGAAGGAGGAACCCCATGCATCGTTCCCCGCACAAGGGTCTCGCGCTCGCGCTCGCGGCGGCGGCCGGGCTCGCCGTCGTCCCGCCGCGCCCGGCGCGCGCGTCGAGCCACAGCGAGGCGCCCCTCATCTCCCTGGATCCCTCGGTCGACAACGCCGACGTCTATTTCTTCCTCGACCCGGGGCACCCGGAAAACGCCGTCCTCCTCGCGACGTTCAACGGGCTCTCGAACCCGGCTTCCGGTCCCAACTACAAGAGCTTCGCCGAGAACGCCCGCTACGATTTCCACATCGACAACGACGGCGACGGCGTCGAGGACGTCACGTATCGATTCCAGTTCACGAACCATCGCCGGAACGACGAGACGTTCCTGTACAACACCGGACCGATCGCGAGCGTCTCCGATCCGAACCTGAACGTCTACCAGACGTACACGATCGAGAAGATCGTCGGGCCGTCGGCGAACCCCTCGCCGAGCCGGGTCACCGTCGTCGGCGGCGGTGACGCGGCGCCCTTCTACACGGTGCCCTGGAACGTCGGTCCGAAGTCGTATCCGAACGGCGCCTACCATTCCCTCACGGACGGGATCTACGAGACGGTGGACGGAGTCAAGGTCGCGGCGGCGCCGCGCGCCGATCCCTTCTTCGTCGATCTCGGAATGATCTTCGACCTCGTCAATCTCGACGCCCCCGGCAGGCCGGGAGTGGGTCTCGGGAACCACGGCGGAGGGAAGAACACCCTCAACGGCTTCAACGTCATGGCGATCATGATGGAGGTGCCGGTCAAGAACCTCACGCGGAAACACGACCGGCCGGCGACCGCGTCCGACCCCGACGCGGTCCTGGGCCTCTGGTCGAGCACGAGCCGGCGGACGATGCGCGTCTTCAACGGCGACGGAACGACGACCGAGTCCGGCGATTTCGTGCAGGTTTCGCGGCTCGGCGAGCCGCTCATCAACGAAGTGCTGATCGCGCTCGGAGACAAGGACCGGTGGAACGCGACGTCTCCGAAGGACGACGCCGCGTTCGTCGACGAGTATTACCGCCATCCGGGGCTCGCGGCCACCCTCCACGCGCTCTTCGGCGTGAACGTCCCCGCCGAGCCGCGCGAGGACATCGTGGCGGCGCTCGCCACGGGGATTCCGGGACTCAATTCCCGCCCGGGCGAGCAGGAGGCCGACGAGATCCGGCTGAACGTCGCGATCCCGCCGGTGCCGATCGCCGAGGCCAATTCGCTCGGCGTGCTGGGAGGCGACCTCGCCGGATTCCCGAACGGCCGCCGCCCGTGCGACGACGTCGTGGACATCGAGCTTCGGGTCGTGGCGGGGGTGCTCGTCGACGGATTCGACGTCGCTCCCAACAACGAGCTCGGGGACGGCGTCGACACGCCCGATCCTGCCTGCGCCCCCGGATTTCCCTTCATGCGGACCCCGTATTCGGCGTTCGACGACCAGCACGCGGGGCCGGCCCGGCCGACCCACGACTGAGCGACGATGGAGCCGCGAACGATCCGCCTTTCTTCCCGCCGGGGCGCCCTGCGCCCCGGCGGTCTCCTCCTTCTCATCGCCGCAACGTGGGGGACGGCGGGGCTCCGCTCCGTGGCGGCCGATCCCCTCGAAGACGGATTGCGCGCCGCCCGGGAGACCTGTCGGCGCGCCCCCGGCTCGGTTGCGGCCCTCGATCGGCTCGCCGCGCTCGAGCTCCGAAGCTATCGGGTGACCCACGCCGCGGAGACCCTCGCATCGGCGCGCGAATGCGTCGACCGCGCGCTCGCGCTGTCGCCCGGCGACTTCGACGCCCGTCGATTCCGGGCCGCGATCCATCTCGTCGAGCACCGTTTCGACGAAGTGGATCGCGAAGCGACCGTTCTGCAGACGGAGCGCCCGGCCGACACCGACGTGCTCGGGATGATCGCGGACGCCCGGATGGAATCCGGAAAGTATCCCGAGGCGCTCGCCGTGATCCAGGAGATGGTCGACCGGCGTCCCGGACTGCCGGCTTACACGCGGGTCTCGTACGCGCGGGAAATCCTCGGCGATCTCGCCGGCGCCCTCCGGGCGATGGACGCGGCCATCGCGGCCGCCGACCCCGCCGACCCCGAGGGGCTCGCATGGTGCCTCGCCCGGTCGGGCCTTCTCTGCCGGAAAGCGGGGCTCGCCGAGGAGGCCGTCCGCCGCTTCGAGCGCGCCCGGTCCGCCTTCCCCCGTTCGCCGTACGCCTGGGAGGGAATCGGCTGGTCGGCGCTCGCGCGGGGAGACGCGCGATCCGCGGAAGCCGCGTTCGAAAAGGCCTTCGAGATCGTTCCCTGGCCGCAATATGCCGTCGAACTGCGCGAGACCGCGGCCGCCCGGAACCGCCTCGACGAGGTGCGCCGGTGGGACGGCGTCCTGCACGCTATCGAGCGAATCGGAAACGAGGCCGGCCTCTTCAACCGCGTGCTCGCCCTCTGGGAGGCGGACAACGGCGACCCCGGACGCGCCGTCTCGATGGCGGCCGGAGAGCTCGCCTCGCGGAAGGACGTGTACGGATGGGATGCCTATGCGTGGGTCCTTTATCGCGCCGGACGGGTTTCCGAAGCGGCCGACGCCGCGAGACAGTCCCTCGCGAAAGGCACGCAGGACCCGGTGCTCGGGGCGCATGCCGGGTTGATCTTCGCCGCGGCGGGGAATTCCGATGCCTCCCGGCTTCTGCGGTCCGCCGCCGACATGCCTTCGGCTCTCCTTCCCTCTCTCGCGCGCGAAGTGGCCGCGAGCAAGGTCCGGATCGACGCGCAACGCCTGGCGCCGGAGGGAACGGGCGCGCCCCCCCTCGGGATCGCCCGATGAAGAAGACCCTTCTCCTGGCCGCAACGGTCCTCGCGGCAGGGGCCGCCGCCGCGCACCCGATGGGCAACTTCAGCGTCAATCGTTACGCGCGCCTCGAGCCGTCGCGGGAAGGTCTCCGCATCGTCTACCTCGTGGACTTCGCCGAGATCCCGACGTTCCAGGAAACCTCGATTTTTCCCCCGCTCGCCGCCGAACGTGATCCCGCGGCTCTCGACGCCTCCCCGGATGCCGCCCGCCTCGCGGGCAGGCTCGCCCGGCAGTGGATCTCCGGGCTCTCGGTGCGCGACGCGGGCGTCCGGCTGTCGCTCCGAATCCGCTCCCGCTCCCTGAAGTTCGCCGAAGGGGCGGCCGGGCTTCCGACGATGAAGCTCTCGCTCCTCCTCGAAGCTCCCTGGCGGGACGGGTCGGCGGCATCGGTCCAGTACGACGACTCGAATGCTCCCGATCGGCTCGGCTGGCGCGAGGTCGTCCTGCGGCCCCTCGCCGGGGTGGTCGTCCGCGGCGCCGACGTCGACTCGACGGATCGAAGCGCGGCGCTGACGCGCTATCCGGCCGATCCGACCGCGGACGTTCCGAACGCGGTGGGGGCGCGATTTCGGGCGGAAGGGCTCGTCCCCCGCGCGACCCGACGCGACCCTCCCCGCGAGGCCGCGCCGGCCCGGGAATCCACTCTCCCGGTCCGCATCGCCGCGCCGCCTCCGGGTCAGACGTCCCGCGGCGGCCGGCGAGACCGATTCGCCGAGCTCGTCGCGGCGCGCCGGCTCACCCCCACGCTCGTTCTCCTGTCGCTCGCCGTCGCGTTCGCGCTGGGCGGCCTGCACGCCCTTTCGCCCGGGCACGGGAAGACCGTCGTCGCCGCCTATCTGGTCGGCTCGCGGGGCAAGGCCCGACACGCCCTCCTCCTCGGCGTCGTCGTCACCGCTTCGCACACCGCGGGGGTCTTCGCCCTCGGGCTCGTAACCCTCGCCCTCTCCCGGGCGATCGTGCCGGAGGCGCTATATCCCGCCATCCAGCTCTTTTCCGGTGTCGCGATCGTCGCGACCGGCGTCGGGCTCTTTCTGCGCCGCCTGCGGACGGCCGATCCGGACGCGCACGGCCACTCGCACGACGTCGACATCCCGGCAGAGGCTCCGGCCGCTTCCGCGTTGATCGCGCTCGGCGTCTCCGGCGGAATCCTGCCCTGCCCTTCCGCGCTCGTCGTGCTGCTCTCGGCGATCGCGCTCCACCGCGTCGGTTTCGGCCTGCTCCTCATCGTCGCGTTCTCCGCGGGCCTCGCCTCGGTCCTCTCGGGGATCGGAATCCTCGTCGTCCGGGCGGGCGCCGCGCTCTCCCGATTCCGCCCGTCCGGCGCCTGGATGCGCCGCCTCCCTGCGTTCTCCGCCCTCCTCATCGGAATCCTCGGCGCCGTGATCGCCGTCCGCGCCCTCCCCGACGTCCACCGCCTTTTCCTCGCGAGGTGAATCGATGAACGGATCTCTGCTCGGAACCCTGGCTCTCGGACTCGTGCTCGGGTTGAAGCATGCCCTCGACGCCGACCATCTCGTCGCCGTCTCGACGATCGTCGGACGCGAGAAATCGATCTGGAAGTCCTCCCTCGTGGGGATCGTCTGGGGCGCGGGACACACGGCCTCGCTCTTCGTCGCGGCGGTCGCCGTCATCCTGCTCCGCTGGACGATCTCTCCGCGCGCGGCGGCGGGAATGGAGGTCGCCGTCGGCGCGATGCTCGTCCTCCTCGGCCTCGACCTCCTGCGGCGCGTGCTGCGCGGCGAAATCGCCGCCCACTCGCACGATCCGGCCCGCGGCGGGCACGTCCATCCCGGCGTCCTCCCGCCTCCGGCCGCGCCTCGCGGGAATCCCGCCGGCGTCGGCAAGCGGCCGTTCGTCATCGGGCTCGTCCACGGCCTCGCCGGGAGCGCCGCGCTCATGCTCTTCGTGCTCTCGACGATCTCCAATCCCTGGCTCGGCGTCCTCTACGTCGTCGTCTTCGGCGCCGGCACGATCGGCGGCATGCTCGTCATGTCCACGCTTCTCGGTCTTCCGCTGGCGCTGGCGCAACGGACGGTCTCGGGACTGGCCGGGAAGATCCAGTTCCTCGCGGGCGTCGGCTCGGTCGGGTTCGGCGTCTTCTACGCCTGGCACACGGCGGTCGCCGAAGGCCTGCTGCATTGAATCCGTTCGGACGGCGGCCGCGTCCCACGCCGTGAATCCGGACATCGTGGGGAAGAAATAGGGAAGGCGACCTCGCCGGATCGGCGATGCGGCGGACCGCGCGGCCCCGGCGCATCCCCTTCGCGTTCCGGCGGCCGGTATAATTTCCGCGATGCCGGACTCCTTCAGGACTCCATGACCGCCGGGGGGAAGATCTCGACGACGCCTTGATCGCGTCGCTCGCCCGAGCCGTGGCGCCGGTCGAGCCGCGCGCGGGCGCTCGGGAGCGTCTGCTCTCGGCGGCTCGAGCGGAAGGGGCGGCGCGCCGCCCGGAGGGATTCTTCGAGGTTCACCCGGGCGTCACGGGCGTCCGGACATCGACGGCTTCCTGGCTTTCCTCGCCCATTCCCGGAATCGAGTACAAGCTCGTCGCCCGGGACCCGGAACGCGGCACGCGCACTCAACTCGTGCGCTTCGCCGCCGGCGCACGATACCCGCGGCATCGTCATGCGGGGACCGAGGAGATCTTCCTTCTCGAAGGGTCGGTCGAGGTCAACGGGGTCCTCCTCCTCGCCGGCGACTACTGCCGGTCGGAGCCCGGGACCGAGGAGTTCGGGACCCGGTCCGAAACGGGCGGCCTCGCATTGATCGTGTCCTCCGAGCGCGACGAAATCGTCGCCGAACGGCCTTAGGCGACGATGACTTCCGATCCTTCCGACGCCCCCCTCCTCGAGCGGATCGCGCGCGGCGACGCCGACGCCCTGGGCGTCCTGTACGACCGCCATGCGCCGCGCGTGCTCGGCCTGACCGCCCGGATCCTGTCCGACAGGGATGAGGCCGAGGACGTCCTCCAGGAAGTGTTCCTCCAGATCTGGCGCGCGCCGGAGCGGTTCAACGCCTCGCGGGGCTCGGTGCTGACCTGGCTCCTCGTCCTCGCGCGCAGCCGCGCGATCGACCGCCTTCGCGCCCTGCGCCGCCGCGGGCGGGACCGGCACGTCGACATCGCCGACGTGGTCGTCGCCGCCTCCGGCGATCTCGAGCGGGAGACGCAGAATTCCCAGGACGCCGACGGCATTCGCCGGGTGCTCGCCACACTCCCGGCGGACCAGCGCCGCGCGCTCGAGCTCGCGTACTTCGAGGGATACACCCAGTCGGAGATCGCCGAGCTGACGGGCGCCCCTCTCGGCACCGTCAAGACGCGCCTTCGGCAGGGAATGATGAAACTGCGCGACGGCTTCCGGACGTATTCCGAAGGTGGAGAGACGTTTGCGTCACTCTGAGCGGCTCGGCGAGCTGGCGCCCCTCGCGGCGCTGGACACGCTCGACGGCTCGGACCGGGAGGATTTCCGCGCGCATCTGGCGGCGGGATGCGCGGCGTGCGAGCGGGACGTCCGCCTGTGGCGGCACGACCTCTCCGCGCTCGGCCGTTCCGTCGTGCCGGTCGCTCCCGGAGAAGGCGCGCGACGCCGGATCCTCGAAGCCGCGGAAGCCCGCTTCGTTCCGATCCCCCGCCGCGGAACGCGGCTGTCGCCCTGGCTCGCCGTCGCGGCCTCCCTCGCTTTCATCGTCGCCGCGACCGACGATATGGTGCGCCGCCGGACCGCGGACGATCGCACGCGCACGATCGCGAGACTGTCCGCGGAGAACGCGCAGGCGCGGAGGGCCCTCGCGGAGCGGGAGATGCGCGCCCGGTTCCTCGAAGATCCGGACGTCCGGGCGATCCTGCTCACCGGTCTCGGTCCGCAGCCGAACGCCCGCGGGAAAGTGATCTTCAGCCCCAGGGCGCGGCGGGCGGTCTTCGTCGCCGCGAGCCTCGAGGCGATTCCCGCCGATCGACAGTACGAGCTCTGGTTTCTCGCCGGAGGAAAGCCGATTCCGGCGGGAACGTTCGATGCGGCCAAGGGACACGCGACCGTCTTCGAGTCGGCGCTCCTTCCCGAGACGATCGCCTCCGTCGAAAAGTTCGCCGTGACCATCGAGCCGCGCGGCGGGATGCCTCAGCCGACGGGTCCGATGGTCCTCGCCGGCGGATAGTTCTTCTCTTTCCCGCCGCTCGGAACTCGCAACTGGCAACTCGCGGGAGCATATGATCGCGGCAAATGGCGATCATCCTGGCGCTGTTGACCTTCTTCTCGACGATGGCCGGAGGCATCGTCGGCCGCCGCTCCGGAAAACGGCTGCACCTCGTGCTCGGCCTCGCCGCCGGGATGCTGATCGGCGCCGCGCTCTTCGACCTCCTGCCCGAGGGTCTCGCGATCGCCCAGTCGCTCGGCCGCCGGCCGGTTCTCGTCACGGGCTTCGCCGCCGGCGGCTTTCTGGCCTTCCACCTGCTCGAGAAGTTCCTGGCCTTCCACTCTCATCCGGAGCCGCACTACGGTGAGCCGGGACACTCGCACGCCGGTGATCTCGGCGCTCTCGCCGTCACGATCCACAGCTTCTTCGACGGCGCGGCGATCGGCGTCGGCTTCCAGGTCTCGCCGTCGGCGGGCGCGGCCGTCGCGGCGGCCGTGATCGCGCACGACTTCTCGGACGGGCTCAACACGGCGATGATGCTCAAGGGAAAGAGCGACTCCCGGGCGAACGCCTGGCTCATCGCCGACGCCGCCGCGCCGTGCGTCGGCGCCGCATCGACGCTCCTCTGGAAGTTCCCGCCGGTGCTTCTCGCGCCCGCGCTCGGATTGTTCGGCGGTTTCTTCCTGTACCTCGGGGCCGCCCACCTGCTTCCCGAAGCGCACCGGAACGGCTCGGGAATCCCCGTCGCCCTGTCGACGGTCGCCGGGTTCGCGATCCTTCTGGGTGTTTCGCTCTTCCTCAAGGCAGGGTGAAACGGCGGAGATTTTGCTACAATTCCCGCCGACGTCCGTGGGTTTCTGAAATCCCCTTGATCGGAATTCCCCGAAAGGGAATTGCAGAGTCCTCCGGAAGTCCAACCCCAGGAGGAATCCCCATGTTTTCGAGGTACCGATTCTCCGCAATCGGCGTCTGCCTCGCCTTTCTCTGCGCGGTCGGGGCAGGCCCCGCGATGGCCGACCGCGGGCACGTCCGGGTCCCGGTTCCGGCTCACGGCGATCTTGGGCTCGCCCCGGCCGACGGCCACGGCCACTTCGGCACCGAAATCGAAGGCCTCGTCACCGCCGTCGACACGGGCGCCGGGACGATCTCGATCACGGACGACGACCTCGGCCCCGTCGTCGTCACCGTCGACGATTCGACCGTCATCCGGCACGGCTGGACGGTCCTGACGCTCGACCAGATCCCGGTGGGCGCCCGCGTTCACGTCAAGGCGTCGCCCCAGGACGGCGGCGGATACCTCGCGGCCGCGGTCTTCGTCCAGAACAACGGGACCGGAGGATCGCCGGGCCCCGGAACGGAGTGCGACACCGAAGTCCAGGGAAGCGCCGGCGCGATCGACTGCGGCGCCGGCACCCTGGTCGTCATGACCGACGCCTCCGGCGAAGTCACGATCGCGTTGACCGACGCCACGCAGTATTTCGGGCCGCATCACGCGCCGGCCGCCTGCGCCGATCTCGCGGACGGCGACGCCGTCGAGATCGAAGGCGCGCTCCAGAGCGACGCCAGCATCGTGGCCTGCAAGGTGAGCTTCCAGCCGCCGAAGTCGTGCGACGACGAGATCTCCGGCACCGTCAAGGCAACGCCCGACTGCGCCGGGGGAACGATGGTCGTCACGACCGGCTCCGGGGACGTCGACGTGACGCTGACGGACACGACGGCGTATTTCGGGAAGAAACACGCCTCCGCGACCTGCGGCGACGTCGCCGCGGGCGATGCCGCCGAAATCGAGGGCACCCTCCAGGGCGACGGCAGCATCGTGGCCTGCAAGGTGAGCTTCGAGGCGCCCGAAGTCGAGGAGGTCGACGTCTCCGGCACGATCAGCGGAGCGCCGGACGGCACGACGATGACGTTCGTCCTGACGACCGATCAGGGAGACGTGACGATCGACGTCAATTCTTCGACCGTGATCCAGGAGCACCACAATGCCATGACGTTCGCCGATCTCGCGGACGGGACGGCGGTCGAGGTGGAAGGCGTGCTCCAGGGCGACGGCAGCATTCTGGCGACGAAGATCTCGATCGAATCGGAAGACTGAACGTTTCGGCCCCGCCGAAACGCGGCCCGGTCCCCTCGCGGGACCGGGCCTTTTCCGTCTTTCGAGGGTGAATCAGAACATGTAACGGATCCTCGCCGCGAACGTTCTCGGCGGGATGACATGAGTGCCGCCGAACGTCGAAAGCACGTTGTACAGCCCCTTCTCGTCGAAGGCGTTGAGCAGGTCGGCCTGGACCGAGAGCGGAACTCCGTATCGGGTCAGATCGGCGCCGAGAGAGAAGCTCCAGGTCGTTCGCGGCTTCACGCGATTCGGGTCGAGGTTCGTGTTCGAGGTGAAGTCGATGTACGGGTAGGCGAAGGCATTGTCGGGGTCCTGCAGGATCGTCTGATCGGCGCCGGTCACGAGACCGGAGTCGTATCGAACCTGGGTCCCCACCCAGACCCCCGACGTTCCGATGTCGTAGTTGAGCGCGCTCTGCATCTGCAGATCTTCGTCGTGGTCGATCACGAACGGACCGCCGTTGATGGCGTCCAGCGCGCTCGAATCGAGAAACAACCCGCCGGCCAGCGGAGGAACGTAGATGGCGCGAGTGTGTCCCAGCGAGGCGTAGCCGCGGAAGCCGGCGACCGGCGCGAGGTCGAGGCGCACGTTCCACCCGTGGAGCTTTCCGTGCTCGAACGCCAGCGGAAAGACGATGCCCGTGTTCTGGAACTGATCCTGGTCGCCCGCGAAATCCGAGTCACGCCGCCAGAAATCGACGTCGAGACGCAGCGCCCCGCCGATGTCCTGCTGGAGGCCGGCGTCATAGGCATTCTGCCGCTCGGACGGAACGTGCAGCAGGCCGTTCCCGAGCTGGCGCGAGTCCTGGACGTCCGGCGGCGCCAGAGACGCCGCCTCGGGCGAGGAGGAGAAGAGGATGTTCTCGTATTCGGGAGTCTCGAAGATCCTGTTGTACGAGGCGCGGAGGACCGTTTTCGTCGCGGGAATGTAATAGGAGAGGCCCACTCGGGGCTGAAGCTGCGACTCCGTCAAGGGGAAGTCGTTGTGGTCGTACCGGAGTCCCACCTGCGCGGTGAAATTCGACAGGCGGATCGTGTCCTCCGCAAAGCCTGCCAGATAGGTGACCGTCTTCGAATCCTCGAATCGGAAGAACGTCCCGCCCCGCGTCAGGTCGTACGGCGCCAGGTTCGGGTTGTAATCGGGAGACGCGGGGTCGTTCAGGTTGGGATCGGTGATCCCGAAGGAGAACCGCTCCTGTATCGGATAGAACTTGGCGATCGCTCCGAACTTGAGCTCGTGGACACCGGCCAGAACCGAGAGGGTGGGTTGGACGCCGTAGTTGTCGAGCGAACGTTTCGAGTCCGTGATCACGCTCGGGTCGAGCGGCGAGCCGTCATAGGTGAATCGGTTGTTCCGGGCGAAGAACGTGGTGTCGATCACGACGTCGGGCCCGAAGACGTGCTGCCAGCCCGCGTTCGCGTTCCAGTCGTTCGTCTGAACCTCGTTCTGGGTCCCGGTCGCCTCCTGCGAAAATGTATTCGGAACGTCGCGTTGGGTTCTCCCGATCAACCCGGTGAATCGAACGGAATCGGCGCCTTCCGGGGTCGTGCCGTCGAGCCGCAGGAACGCCCGTTCCGTGTCGCCGTGGTTCTGAAGGTTGTCGAAGTTGACCGGATCCAGGAAGCGGTCGGATTTCGAACCGTCCACCGACCCGAAATAGCCGAGCGTGGACGAGCCGCCTCCCATCGATGCGCCGACGTCGTAGGTGCTGAACTGGGCGCCGCCGGCGTGGAAATCGCCGTGCGGACCGCCGGTCCCCAGGCCCGACTTCGTCGTGAGGTCGATGACCGCCGCGATCTTCTCGCCGTATTCGGCCGGGACGTTGCCGTAGATCACGGTGGCGTCCTGGAGGATCCCGGGATCGATCGAGTTCGAAAACGTCGTCCCGATCTGGTCCGAGATCGGTTGTCCGTCCACGATGTAGCTCTGCTGACTGTGCGCGCCCTGGAAATGGTAGCGGCCATTCTCGTCCTGCGAGAAACCGGGCGCCTGAATGACCAGGGACTCCATGCCGCGGGAGGGAGTCGGCGCGGGTGCCCGCTGGATGGACGACTTGTCGATGTCGACGTGGGACTGGGACGAATCGGTTTCCAGCACCGCCGCTGCTTTCTCCGCTTCGACTTTGACGTTTGCCGTCACGGATTGCAGCGCCAGGGCGATCGCCTTCTCGACGGGCGCCGACCCGCGAACGTCGACGGCGAGATGCTGCGTCACGAATCCCTGCACCTCCACGTGCAGCTCGTACGGATTGAACGGGACGTTGAAGAAGGCGTAGCCGCCTCGGGAATCCGTCGTCGTCTCCGCGTGAAAGCCCGTGATGTCGTTGCGAAGCACGAGAGGGACGCCCGGCATCGGCTGCCCGTCGGGTCCGGTCACGACGCCGCGAACGATGCCGGCCGAGACCGCCGCATGCACGGGCACGGCCAGGAAAGGCGAAAACGAAATCAAAATGCTCAACACGAGAATCAGGGTCCGAGAGGTCATGGAATGGCCCTCCGCAGAATGGAACCCGCCGGCGCGCGATCCCGCGCGACGCAGGGTTCGTTTCAGTTCGTCTCTGGGGTCGGGGTCAGACGGCGGAAGGAGGGCCCCGGGAGGAAGCGTCGAGGATGAAGCCGGCAACCGGAGAGGACGGAGAATCGGGGTCGAGCGTCGCCACGGCGGGAACGCCGATCCGGGCCGGCGGGTCGACATGGACGCCCGCCAGATGCTGCCGGAGGCAGGCGAGGCAGGGCTCGACCTCGACCACCCGGTCGGGATGCCAGTGGATCGCGTTCGGGGTTCGGCAGGCGATCTCGTGGATCAGGCGCGGGCCGCCCGAATCGTCGGCCACGCCGTTCTCTCCGGGGTCGTGGCGGTGGACGGCGGTCGCGACGGCGACCTGAGACCCCAGGACGACGAGCGTGATCGCGGTGCGAAGTCGCCGTCTCAGAGATCCGATCCGCAGAGGGATCAACCCGGACATGACCGTCAGTGTACGCCACCCCTCGCCAGAACCCGATCGATTTGAAGGGGGCGCAGAGGGGGGACTCCCCCCGGGGGCCGGGGGAGGCGACCGGGTCGATTCCGTTGAAACGCCGACGAAATCTGGTAAGGTCGTCGTTCATGTTCGCCGCCTGCACCCGTCCCCGAAAGGCATTCGCGCTCCTCGGAACGATGCTTTTCCTGGTCGTCGTGGCGTCATTCCATTCGGCGGCCGACAACGATCTGGCGCGGGTCGGCGCCGACTCCCGGATCGCCCTGGATTCGCCGGGTTCCGGCGCCGACACCTGCCCGGCGTGCGCCCTGGACGGTCTCGCCGGCGTGCGGACCACGGTCACGCCGTCCCTCGGCCTCCTTTGCTTCGCGGAACGGCTGACTTCGCGGATCCCCGTCCGCCCCTTCGTCGCGCCCCGGGCTTCCGTCGACAGCCGCCCTCCTCCGACCGCCTGACCCTCGCTCCCCCGTCTCTTTCCGGTTTCGAGAGGAGGTCGCATTGCGGTCGGGATTCGTCCCGTATTTTCTCGCTTTCGCAGGTATCGCCGTCGGCCACGCCGCCGCGGCCGACGACGCTTCGCCCGTCTCGCGCTCCCAGGCGGTTTCGGAGGCGCTGGCCCGGAATCCCCAGATCGCGGTCGCGCGGGCGCAGATCGACGAGGCGCGGGCCGGGATCGCGCAGGCCACCGCTTTCCCCGATCCGGCGTTCTCCTGGGACTACGAACAGCAGTCGAGCCTCACGAACTTCCGGTCCGCCCAGTCGCGCGACATCGGCGCGGCCTTCACCGTTCCCTTCCCCGACAAGTTCCGGCTGAACAAGCGCGTGTCCGAAGCCGCGCTCCATGCGGCGGAGCTCAACTGGTCGCAGGTCCAGCAGCAGATCGCGTCCCAGACCGCGACCGCGTTCGACGCCGTGCTCGTGGCGCGGGCCCAGCTCGACAACGACCGGCAGGCGGAGCGGATCTCGCAGGACGTCCTCGCAAAGACCCAGGCGCGATTCGACGCCGGGACGGTCGCCCGCCTCGACGTGCTCCAGGCGAAGGTCGCCTATGCCCAGGCGCGCAACCAGACCATCGCGGACGAACGCGCGCGGATGACCGCTCTCGCCTCGCTCAACCGGCTGCTGGCGCGGCCGCCCGGCGCGCCGACCGAGCTCGCGGGAGCGCTCGACGTCCCACCGGCGCCGCCGGAGCTCGCGGAGCTCGTTCGCCTCGCGGCGGAGCACCGCCCTGAGATCGCGTCGATCGTCGCCCAGCGCGAAGGATCGCGCTTTTCGGCGAAGCTCGCCCGGGAGTTCTGGTTCCCCGATCTGAGCCTCACCCTCTTCCGGAACTACACGGTGGGGGCTCCCGACTCCTACTCCACCGTCGGATCGATCAGCGTTCCTCTCTTCTTCTGGCAGCACCTCAAGGGGGACGTCGCCGCCGCCGACGCCCGTCAGGTCGAGCTCGCGGCGAACGAAACGGTGACGCGCGCGCAGGTCGAGCTCGACGTCCGCACCGCGTGGGCCACCACCGACGCCGCGCGCCGCCAGGCGATCTGGATCCGCGACGAGCTGCTCCCCGAGGCGAACGACGCTTACCACGTCGCCTCGGAGAGCTACTCCCTCGGCGGGTCCTCCGCCGTCGACCTGATCAACGCGCGCTCGGCGCTCCTCGCCGCGACCACGCAGCTCACGCAGGCCCTCGGGGCCGCCAACGATGCCGCCGCGCAGCTCGAGCTCGCGGTGGGAACGCCGCTTCCCTCCGCTTCGCAAGGAGAGATCCATGCTCAATGACTCCCGGGCCGCCCGCATCGCGCTCGCCGGCGCGCTCCTGACGTCGGGCGCCTGCGCGCGGCGGCCCGCCGCCGCCCCTCCTCCGGCGGCCGAGGCCTCGGCCGGCCTCTCGCTGACTCCCGAGCAGCGGAGCCGGATCACGGTGAAGCCCGTCGAGGAATCGGCGTTCCATCGCACGATCGAAACGACCGGGACGGTCGCCTTCGACCAGAACGCGTCGACGCAGGTGATCTCGGGGATTTCGGGCCCGGTCGTCCGCATTCTCACGCCGCCCGGAACGCGCGTCTCGGCGGGGCAGGCGCTCGCGGAGGTGACTTCCCCCGACTTCGCGACGGCCGTCTCCGGATACCGGAAATCCGTCGCGTCCGCGGCGAACCTGCGCCGCATCGCCGATCTCGACAAGAAGCTCTTCGACGCCGGAGGAATCTCGCGAAGGGAGATGCAGCAGGCCGAGACCGACGCGCTCTCGGCGGAAGCGGACCGTGACGCCGCGCACGCCCAGCTTCGATCGATCGGGATCCCGGCCGAGGCCGTCGACGCCCTCCGGGAAGGAAAGCCGGCGGAAGCTCCCCGCGGCGTCATCCGCGCGCCGATCGCCGGAACGGTCGTCGAGAGGCTCATCACCCCCGGCCAGCTCCTCCAGGCGGGAACGACCGTCTGCTTCACGATCGCCGACCTGTCGAAGGTCTGGGTCATCGCCAACGTCTTCGAGCAGGACGTGCCTTTCGTCTCCATCGGCGCCGCCGCGGACGTCTTCGCGGGCTCCACGGACGCGCCGACGCCGGGGCACGTCGAGTACGTGGCTTCCCTGGTCGACCCCACCACGCGCGCGATCGACGTCCGCGTCGTCCTCGAGAACCCGGGCGGGCTCCTGAAGAAGGACCAGTACGTCCGGGTGGCGATTCACTCGCCGCGCGAGAGCCGCGGCGTCCTCCTCCCGACTTCGGCGGTCCTCCGCGACGAGGACAACCTCCCCTTCGTTTACGTGGAGGGAGCGGGCGGCTCGTTCCTGCGGCGACGGATCGAGCTCGGGTCGCGCGAGGGCGACCGTCTCGAGGCCCGGTCGGGAATGCGCGCGGGCGACCGGGTCGTCGTCGAAGGCGCGCTCTTCATGCAGTTCGCGGAGAGTCAGTGAGCGACGAGGGCCTTCCTTCGCCGGAAAACTCGCCGCGAGCGGCGTCGTTGATCAACCGCGTCGTCACCTCCGCGCTTCGCCAGCGCTTCCTGGTTCTCTTCCTCGCGGCCGTCCTGGCGGCGGCGGGCATCTGGTCGTTCTCGCGCCTTCCGGTGGACGCCTACCCCGATCTCTCTCCGCCGATGGTCGAGATCATCACGCAATGGCCCGGAAAGGCGGCCGAGGAGGTCGAGCGGCTCATCACGGTTCCGGTCGAAATCGAGATGAACGGCCTGCCGCAGATGACGACCATCCGTTCGATCTCGCTCTACGGCCTTTCCGACGTCCGGCTCACGTTCGAGAACCGGATCGACGACTACTTCGCGCGCCAGCAGGTGTTCGAGAGGATTCCGGATCTGTCTCTGCCGGACGGCGTCACGCCCTCCGTCGCGCCGCTCTTCTCCCCCTCGGGACTGATTTATCGATACGTCCTCGAGAGTCCGGACCGGTCGCCGATGGAGCTCAAGACGATCGAGGACTGGATCGTCGAGCGCCAGTTCCGGTCCGTGCCCGGAGTCGCCGACGATTCCGGTTTCGGCGGTCCGACGATGCAGTACCACGTGCTCCTCGATCCCGCGAAAATCGCCGGCGCCGGGCTCTCCGTTCCCGCCGTCGTCTCGGCGCTCGCGGCCAACAACGGAAACGCGGGAGGCGGCTTCTACTCGCAGGGGGGGCAGTTCTACTACGTACGGGGGTTCGGGCGGCTGCAGACGCCCGACGACATCGGCAACGTCGTCCTGTCGGTGCACAACGGAATCCCCGTTCTGGTGAAGGACGTTGCGGCCGTCGAGATCGGGCACGCCCCCCGGCTCGGCCTGTTCGGTTTCGAGAAGCGCAACGACGCCGTGGAAGGCGTGATGCTCATGCGAAAGGGAGAACAGGCACAGGTCGTCCTGAAGGCCGTCGAGCAGAAGACCCGCGAGCTGAATCGATCGATCCTGCCGAAGGACGTGAAGATCAATCCCTTCTACGACCGCAGCGACCTGATCGCGCTCACGACGCGGACCGTCGAGGACAACCTCCTCCGGGGAATGGTCCTCGTCGTCGTCATCCTGATCTTCTTCCTGTACGACGTCCGGACGGGGCTGATCGTCGCCGTCACGATCCCTCTCTCTCTCCTCTTTGCGTTCATCTGCCTCGATCTCCGGCACGTTCCGGCGAACCTCCTCTCGATCGGGGCGATCGATTTCGGAATCCTCGTCGACGGCGCGGTCGTCATGGTCGAGAACATTTTCCGGCGCGTCGCCCTCCGAGAAGGTCAGACGTTCCGGATTCGCGAGGTCATCGCGGAGGCGGCCGCCGAAGTCGACCGGCCCATCTTTTACGCCGTGGCGGTCATCGTCGCGGGGTTTCTCCCGATCTACGTGCTCTCCGGACCGTCCGGGCTGCTCTTCAAGCCGATGGCGGACACGATGATCTTCGCCCTCGTCGGCGCGCTGCTCCTCACGCTGACCCTGCTGCCGGTGCTCTGCTCCTGGCTTCTTCGAAGAGGAGTGAAGGAGCGCCGCAACGCCGCGTTCGAGTGGGTCAAACGCGGGTATGGCCACGGCCTGGACGCGTGCCTTGCCCATCCCCGAACGACGACGGCCGTCTCTGCGATGATGCTCGGCGTTTCGCTGCTTCTGATTCCGTCGATCGGCGCCGAATTCATGCCGAAGCTCGACGAAGGCGCCCTCTGGGTCCGGGCCACGATGCCCTACACGATCTCCTTCGAGGAAGCGGCCAAAATATCCCCGCAGGTCCGGGCGATTCTCCGGTCGTTTCCGGAAGTGACGGTCGTCACCTCCGAGCTCGGACGGTCGGACGACGCAACCGATCCGACCGGATTCTTCAACGACGAGTTCTACGTGGGACTGAAGCCCTACCGGGAGTGGTCGGGCCGGTTCCGAACGAAGCCCGAGCTCATCGCCGCGATCGACCGGAAGCTTTCCGGCTTTCCCGGAATCATCTTCAACTACACGCAGCCCGCCGAAGACGCCGTCGACGAGGCGGAAACGGGACTGAAGAGCGCGCTCGCGGTCAAAATCTTCGGACCCGACCTGGCCGTTCTCGAGACGAAGGGAAAGGCGATAAAGCGAGTCTTCGAAACCATCCGCGGAATCCGCGACGTCAGCATCGTGCAGGAGCTCGGCCAGCCGAGCCTCACGGTCGCGATCGACCGGGCGAAGATCGCGCGCTACGGCGTCAACGTCGCCGACGTGAACGGCCTGATCGAGGCCGCGGTCGGGGGCACGACGGCCACCCAGGTCGTCCAGGGCGAGAAACTGTTCGATCTCGTCGTGCGTCTCGCGCCGAAATACCGGGAAAGCGCGGATCAGATCGGCGAGATCCTCGTCTCGACCGCCGGCGGCCAGCAGATCCCGCTCAAGGAGCTCGCGGACATCCGCATCGCCAGCGGCGCGTCCTTCATCTATCGCGAAGACAACTCGCGCTACATCGGCGTCCAGTACTCGGTGGAGGGCCGCGACCTCGCGGGCGCCGTCGAGGATGCACAACAGGCCATCGCATCCAGAGTTCCTCTTCCCGCGGGTTACCGACTCGTATGGGGCGGCGAATACAGGGAATACACGGCCTCTCGGCGCCAGTTGAAATTCATCCTTCCGATGACGCTCTTCCTGATTTTTCTCCTGCTCTTCGCCCTGTACAGCAACTTCAAGTTTCCGGTTATCACCGTCCTCGCGGTTCTGCTTTCCGATCCAATCGGCGGTTTGCTCGCTCTGTGGATCACCGGAACGCCATTCTCGGTCTCGTCCGGTATCGGCTTCCTGGCCCTCTTCGGCGTCTCGGTGCAAACGGCCGTGATCTACGTTTCCTACGCGAACGAGCTGCGGCGCGACGCCGGAATGGACATCGCCGAAGCGACGCGGGAGGCGGCCCTGCTTCGCCTCCGGCCGATCATGATGACCGCGCTCGTGGCGGCGTTCGGTCTCCTGCCCGCCGCCCTCTCGAGGGGGATCGGATCGGATTCGCAGCGGCCGTTCGCGCTCGTGATCGTCGGCGGGTTGTTTTCCCGCCTATTGATCAGCGTCTTCCTGATGCCGGCGCTCTACGCGCTCGTGGCCCGCCCGGGAGACCGCCTGGAAGTCTGAGCCCCGGACGCGCCGCAGCTCTCCGAGGGAAGGCGGACGGTCAGTCCAGATCTTCCCGGGCGAGAACGGCTCGCGGCGCGACCCCGCGGAGCCGGGTCCGGAGCGTGAGGATCTGTACCTGGAGGAGCTTCCGGCGCGCCGCGGGGGCCGCCGCCTGGCTTTCCTTCGCGCTCACCAGCCGTCGGGCGAAGCGGCGGTAAACGCGCCGCTCCGGCGCGCCGGTGAGCCATCCGCGTCGAAACCGCCCCCACGAAAGAAGCGCGGCGAGGTCCTCCGCGCGCACCGTTCCGAGCGGCAGCTCGCCGGCGAGCTCGCGGGCGGCCCGCCTCCGCCAGCGGACTTCCCCGGCCGCCGCCGCGGCGCCCGCGCCGACGACTCCCGCGAGAATCGGCCAGAGCGCGTTCAATGCCGCGAAAAGTAGGCGCGCGTCGCTTCGATGTCGCGCCCGATCTGCTCGGTGAGCGCCATCATCGACGGAAACGTCATCTCGTCGCGGACGCGGTCGTGGAAGAAGATCCGGATCTTCTCGCCGTACACGTCGGAGGAGAAATCGAGCACGAACGACTCGATCGTCGTCTCGTAGTTCTCGTAGACCGTCGGGCGGCGGCCGATGTTCGTCACGCAGTCGAACTCACGCCCGAAAGACTTGAAATACACGCGTGAAAAGTACACGCCGTCCGCGGGAGAAAGCTCGTTCTCCGCGCGGAGGTTGATCGTCGGATAGCCGATCTTGCGCCCCATCCGGTCGCCGCGGGCGATCACGCCGTCCATCGCGTGCGGCCGGCCCAGCATGCCGTTCGCCGAACGGATGTCGCCCTCCGCGATCGCCCCGCGGATCCGCGTCGAGGAGATCGGGGCGCCCTCGAAGAAAACCTCGGGCACGCCGTCGGCGACGAAGCCGCTCTCCGGGCCGAGCGCCCGCAGCAGATCGAGGTTTCCGCGCTTGCCCCGGCCGAATGCGAAATGGGACCCGAGCAGGATCTCGGACACCGCCAGTCGCTTCTTCAGGAATCCCGAAACGAAATCTTCGGGCTCCGTGAGCGAGAAGTCCCGCGTGAAGGGCACGACGAGCAGGGCGTCGATGCCGAGACGCTCGAGGGTCTCCTCCCGCTGCGTCAGCGTCTGGATCATCTTCGGCGCGAGCTCGGGATGAAGCACCTTGAGCGGATGAGGCTCGAACGTGATCGCGACCGACGGCCGCCCGGTCGCTCGCGCCCGATCCACGACCGCGCTCAGGATCTTCTGATGGCCGAGATGAACGCCGTCGAAGTTCCCGATCGTCGCGACCGCCTCTTTCGGGAGGTCGGAAGAAGTGAGGGGATCGCGGACGACTAGCAAATCAATCGGCCGCACGGCTCGCGCTGGAGGCGCGCGACCGCTTGCGGCCTCTCAGATCGCGGACTTCCTCCTCGGCGGGCGCTTGCGCACCACGCGCGGCGCGTTCATCCCGGCGAGGAGACTTTCCGCGATCTGGCCTCCGTCGCTCGGGCTCAAGTCCCTCGGCGACTCCGGCGCCCCCGACGGTGGGAAACGCGTTCACGACCTCTCGGGGCTCGGATCGCGAACGGACCGGAACACCAGGAGCCGCACGGCTCGCGCTGGAGGCGCCCGACCGCTTGCGGCCTCGCTCCGGTGGACGCCTTCGGCGCAGATCGTTTCGCGAACCGCCGGGCTGAACATCCGAATCGAGGGGAAGGAGTCCCCTTGAGCTCCCCTCTTTCCCGAAGCCGGGCCCACACCGATCGCTCGGACGGTCCACGCCGGGAACACTCCTCACGATCGAGGCGATTCCGGAAAATCGGTTCGACCGACCACCCGGGCCACGAGGTCGTATTCGTGCGTGTCGACGACCTTCGCCCGGACGATGTCTCCGGGGCGAACGGGGAAATCCGAGAGCTCGTTGATGAGCACCCTTCCGTCGATCTCGGGCGCCATCGCCGCGGTTCGCCCCTCGAGGAGGTGCTCGGTCTCGGAGCACTCCCCTTCCACGAGCACGTCGACGGTCTTTCCCTTCCAGCACCGCATCCGGCGGCGGGCGATCGGCTGCTGGAGGGACAGCAGGAACGCCCGGCGCTCCTCCTTGACTTCCGCCGGAACCGGGTCGCCGAGCGGCTCCGCTCCGGACGAAGGCTCCGGCGAGTACGCGAAGACGCCGAGGTTGTCGAACTCCGCCGCGCGCACGAACTCGCAGAGCTCGCGGAAATGCCCGTCCGTCTCCCCGGGAAAGCCGACGATGAACGTGGTCCGGATCGCGAGATCCGGGACCGCCTCGCGCATGCGCGCGATCATCGAAAGATAGCTCTTCGGGTCGCCGCCGCGCCGCATCGCCGCGAGGATCTCACGCGAGACGTGCTGGAGCGGAATGTCCACGTACGGCAGGAAGCGGGGCTCCCGCGCCATGAGCTCGAGCACCGAGTCGTCCAGCGTCTTCGGATAGGCGTAGAGGAATCGGATCCAGGGAATCGACGTCCCGGCGACGAGCGCCTCGACGAGGCGCGCCAGGCCGCTCCGTTTCATGCCGAGGTCTTCCCCGTACCGCGTGGTGTCCTGCGCGATGAGGTTGAGCTCACGGACCCCCTGCGCTTCGAGCTGCCGGGCTTCCGCGACGAGGGAGGCGACCGTGCGGCTCCGCTGCAGACCGCGCATCTGCGGGATCACGCAGAACGTGCACGGGTTGTTGCACCCCTCGGCCACCTTCAGGTAGGAGAAGCCGCGCATGTTCGTGAGCACCCGCGGCGAGAGCTCGTCGTAGACCCGGGTCGCCAGCGGCTTCTCCGAGAACCGCGGAAGCGTCGGGAGGCCGAGCGCGGCGGCCGGCGCCCGTTCGAGCTCGTCGAGGCCGATGAAGTGGTCGACCTCCGGGATCTCGGCCGCGAGCTCGGCGCCGTACTTCTGGACCATGCACCCGGCGACCACGACCCGGTCGATCTCCCCCCGGGCCTTGCGCTCGACCTGCTCGAGGATCGCGTTGACGGATTCTTCCTTGGCCCGGTCGATGAAGCCGCACGTGTTGACGACGACGACGCGGGCCCGCTCGTCCGGGACGATCTCGTGCCCGGCGGCCTTGAGGTGCCCGAGCATGATCTCGCTGTCGACGAGGTTCTTCGGGCAACCGAGGGAAACCATCCCGACGGTGGGGAGGGAGGCCTTCGGAGAACCCGGGGCGTGCGCGGGAAGAGAGGTTTTAGACACCCTGGACTTTCGAAATTCGGGCACTCCCCGGGTCATGGCGCGCGGCGAGGCGCGATCCCGGTCCGCCGTCGCTCTTGCGAGCTTTGGCGGATATGAAGCGAACCACACTCTGCAGCCTCTCGGCGACGATGAAGCTCTGATCCGCCGTAGCCTTGGCGAAGGCGGACGGGATGCGGATCGCCCGCGAGATCCCGAGGCGTACCGGCGGCGTACGTCGCAGGGTCTCGCGGGCGGTACGCGCCTGCCCGGATCGATGCATCGTCCGCACGCTCACCATCACGGGTAGATGCGATTCAGAGTCCGCGGGTACGGAATCGCCTCCCGCAGATGGTGTATCCCGCAGATCCAGGCGACCGTGCGCTCCAGCCCCATCCCGAATCCGGAATGCGGGAACGAGCCGTACTTCCGCACGTCGAGGTACCACTGGTAGGCCTCGACCGGAAGATCGTTGTCGCGGATCCGCTGCAGCAACAGGTCGTGGTCGTGGATGCGCTGCGAGCCGCCGATGATCTCTCCGTAGCCCTCGGGCGCGATCATGTCGAGACCGAGGACGACCTCCGGGTCTTCCGGATCGGGCTGCATGTAGAACGACTTGATCGCGGCGGGATAGCGGGTGATCATCACCGGCCGGTCGAACTCCTTCGAGATCTCCGTCTCTTCGTCTCCGCCGAGATCGTCGCCGAACTTGACCGGCATCCCCTTCGCCGCGAGCTTCTCGATCGCCTGGCGGTACGTGATCCTCGGGAACGGGGTTTTCACGTTCGCGAGGTTCTTCGTGTCGCGCTCGAGGCGCTTCAGGTCCTCGGCGCAACGGTCGAGCGCGCGCGAAACGATCGCGACCATGAATTCCTCGGCGAGCGCCTCGAGGCCGGGAAGCTCGAGGAACGCGACCTCGGGCTCGACCATCCAGAACTCGGTGAGATGCCGGCGCGTCTTCGATTTCTCGGCGCGGAACGTCGGCCCGAAACAATACACTTTTCCGAACGCCGCCGCGGCCGGCTCGAGGTAGAGCTGCCCCGACTGGGAGAGGTAGGCCTTCTCCCCGAAGTAGTCCGTCTCGAAGAGGGTCGAGGTCCCCTCGCAGGCGGCGGGGGTGAGGATCGGCGAGTCGATCAGCGTGAAGCCCCGCTCGTAGAAGAAGTCGCGGATTGCCTGCGAAACCTCCGAGCGCACGCGGAGGACGGCGTGCTGGCGCATCGAGCGCATCCAGAGATGCCGCTGCGACAACAGGAAATCGATCCCGTGCTCCTTCGGCGTGATCGGATAGTCGGGAGACTCGCCGAGAATCTCGAGATCGGTGACGTTCATCTCGTATCCGCCCGGCGCCCGGCGGTCCTCCCGCACGGTCCCGCGGACGGCGAGGGAGGTCTCCTGCGACGCGCGCTCGGCTTCCTGCCAGACCGATTCCGGCACGTCCGCCTTCGCCACGACACACTGGCAGTATCCCGTGCCGTCCCGCACGATCAGGAACTGGATCTTCCCGGAGGAGCGGCGGTTGTAGAGCCAGCCCGCGAGCACGGCTTCGCCGCCGGCGCGGGAGGCGAGGCGGGCGATCGCCGTGCTCTCTTCGGGAGGGATCCGGGGCTTCTTCATCGAGCCGGGCATTATATCCGTTGTGTTACTGTGCAGCGGCGATGCGGCTCACCTGGCAGAACCAGCTGGCCGAGAGCGCCTACGACGACTTCCTCGCTCTCGTCCGGAGGCGCCACGCGGACCCCGCCCTCCTCGACCTCTCCGCCGGATACGACATGGTCACGAAGATCTCGTCGAAAGGGTTCTCGGTGCGGACCCTCGACACGAGGAACGAGATCCTCGAGCCCGCGAGGGCGAACCGGCCGCTCGCGATCGATCAGCCCACGGCGGCTTTCGACGGGATTCTCTGCCTCGGAACGTTCGGGTTCATCCCGCGCCCGGCCGCGCCTCCGCTCGCCTCGGAGATCCGCCGGATGCTCGCCCCTTCCGGGCTCGCCTTCATCTCTTTCGCCCCGGTGTGGGTCCATGATCCGGACGACACCCGCTCCGTCCGGAGCTTCTTCGATCGCGAGGGAAACCTGCATCGCCGCGATCACGGGGAATTCACGACGTCGGTCGTGTACCAGAACCGTGAGATCGAGGCGCTCTTCAAGGACTTCAAGATCGTGGCGCTCGTGACGCAGACCAACGGCGCGCGGCGCCTGACCGCCATGCGGGAGGCGTGAGCCTCTCCTCCGGCGTGCGTCGCGGAACGCCGCTCGAAGGCAGGGCCCGCGCCTCGATCGCGACCGCGGCGGGCGTTGCCGCGATCGCCGTGTACTTCGTCTTCCTCGGGATGCATGCCTCGCGGGCCGCCGGCGGCTCCGACAGTTCCGGCTATCTCAACGAGGCGCGCGCGCTCGCCGCCGGACGCGCGACCGAGCCGATTCCCATGATGGCCCGGCTCGGTCTCGACCTTCGGTTCGAGCCTGCCTTCCGGCCTCTCGGCTTCGTCGCCGGATCGCATCCCGGCACGATGGCGTACCTCTATCCCCCGGGTCTCCCGCTCCACATGGCCGCGGCGGCCGCGCTCGCCGGCTGGGATCGGGGCCCGTTCTGGGTGGCGCCGGCAGCGGCGGCCGCCTCTCTCGTCCTGATCTTTCTCCTCGCCCTGGATATCGGGCTCCCCGCGGCCGCAGGGGCCTCCGCGGCGGCCATCCTCGCCGCGCACCCCGCGTTTCTCTTCGAGGCCCTTCAGCCCATGAGTGACGTTCCGGCGACCGCCTGGTGTCTCGCGATCGTCCTCTTCGCCCGGCGGTCGCGACGCCATTCGAATTGGGCGGCGGCGGCCGGCGCGGCGTTCGGGATCGCCTTTCTGGTTCGGCCGGCGAACATCCTCGTCCTTCCCGCGACTCTCGCGTTGCTCGGTTTCGACCGGCGGCGGTTCGCCCTGTTCGTTCTCGGCGGCTTCGCCCCATTTCTCTTCTTCGTGGCCTACGACCGGGCCGCCTTCGGGCACCCGTTCCTCACGGGTTATGGACGCGGGGATCTTTCCGAGGCCCTCGCCTGGGGCCACTTTCCCGCCCGCGTTCGCCATTACGCCCACTGGCTTTCCGCCACGCTCACGGGCCTGGTGCTCCTCGGGTGGCTCGCGGCGCCCTTCGACCGGTGGATCGAGCGGCGCGACCGGATCGCCCTCTTCCTGTGGTTCGCCGCGTTCTTCCTCTTCTACGATTTCTACGCCCCCTACGAGACCTGGTGGTATCTGAGATTCCTCCTCCCGGCGTTTCCCGCGCTCATCGTCGCCTTCGCGGCCACGGGCACGCATGCTCTCGCCTTCCTTCGGATGCGTTCGGTCTCGCCGGCGATGTCCCGCGTCACGGGAGCGTTCGCGATCGCGATCGTGCTTCTCCTCGAGATCCGGCAGATCCGTCGGCTGCGCGTCCGCGCGATCGTCGCCGACGAAGAGACGTACCCGCAGGCAGCGCGCTGGGCCGGCAGCCGAGTCCCGCCGGGCTCACTCGTCGTCGCGATGCAGGCTTCCGGGGCCCTGCGGTACTACACCCCCCTTCCGACGGCGAAGTGGGATGCCCTTCCCGACACGCTCTGGCCCCTTCTCGCCGAGGCCGCCGACCGGCGCGGTGTGACGCTCTATGCTCTCCTCTTCCCATTCGAGGAGAATGAAGCCATGAAACGCATTCCGGGCGCCTGGAGGCGTCTCGACTCGCGGCGCGGCGTCGCCCTCTGGACGCGCGCATCGCCCGGGATACCCGGGCGGTGAACGCTCCCGTCGTCTGGCGAAGGCTGCGGCGTTCGATCGGGGCGATCGGCGGCTACAAGGCCGTCTGGAATTACTACGCCCGGCACGACGCCCGGGACGCGATCTTCTCGGGATCGACGGAAGAGTCCTTCGAGGAGGCCGGACGGCGGGACGCGGAACGGATCTCCCGGCTCGCCGGAGCGAACGCGCGAGTGCTCAACATCGGCTGCGGCATCGGGCGCGTCGAGAGGTACCTCGCGCCGGTCGTTCTCGAGATGCACGCGGTCGACATCAGCGGCGAAATGATCGCGCAGGCCCGGGCGCGGCTCGCCGGCCTTCCGAACGTCTTCCTGCGGGAGGTCACGCCGGTCGAGTTCCTGGCGGCCCATACCGGCGGACGCTTCGATCTCGTCTTTTCGCTGCTGGTGCTGCAGCACCTCGAAAAGGAAGACGCGTTTGTCTACCTCGAAGACGCGCGACGCGTGCTCCGTTCCGGCGGAACCCTTTTCGCTCAGTTCCCGAATCTCCGTTCCCCGGAGTACGCGCAGGCTTTCCGCGACGCGCTTCGGAAACGACCCCGGAGCCCCGGCCGAGTACGACCGTACACGGAAGAAGAGCTTCGGCACTGGATGGAGATGCTCGGGTTCGAAATCGTCTCCCTGACGTTCGAGGCGGGAACCCGCGGAGACGCCGAGATCTACCTCACGGCCCGGAAGCCGTGAGGCCCCCTCTGCCGCGATGAAGAAGTCGCGATGGGCGCCCTGGGCGGCGGCGGCGTTCTTCTCCGCAGCCGCGGTGGCGATGACCTGGCCTCTCGCGGCCGGGCTCGCCCGATCGGTCTCCGATCCCGGCGACCCGTACCTGAACGCGTGGATCCTGCACTGGGACTGGATCCAGATCTTCCGCGATCCCCTCCGCCTCTTCGATGCGAATATCTTCTACCCGGCTCGTCTGACGCTCGCGTTCTCGGAAAACCTGTTCGGCGCCGCCATCTTCGGTTTCCCCCTCTACGCGCTCGGGCTGTCCCCGATCACCGTTTACAACGTGATCCTGCTGCTGGGGATGGCGTCGTCGGGGTTCGGCGCCTGGGCGCTCGCCCGCGAGATGACGGGGGACGGAGCCGCTTCTTTCCTCGCCGGGATCTTTTATGCCTTCGTGTTCTTTCATTTCGACCAGCTCCCCCACGTCCAGATGCAATGGGGAGCGTTCCTCCCGCTCTTCCTCCTTTTTCTCTGGCGGTTTCTCGAGAGCGGCCGGCGGCGGGACCTCGCGCTCTACGCGGTCTTCTTCGCCTGGAACGCGATCGCCTGTGTTCACTACGGCATCTTCGGCGGCTTCGCCCTTCTCCTCACGCTCATCCTCGAAGTCACCCGGCGGCGGGCATGGTCGACGGACGCTCCACGCCGCGTCGCCGCCGCGACCGGCGTTTCCCTCCTCGCCGTCTCGCCGTTCGCCGTTCCGTACTTCCGCGCTTCCCGGCTCTATCATTTCCGCCGCGGGGTCGGGGAGCTCGCGCACTACAGCGCTTCGCCGAAGGCCTTCCTCTCCTCCGGATTCCGGAGCAAGGTCTACGGAGCGGCGACGGCGCGCTTTGGCGCCCCCGAAGCGGCGCTCTTTTTCGGGCTCGTCGTTCCGGCGCTCGCGATCGCCGGATATTTTCTCGCCCGGCGCGCCGCGAGGGCGGAATCTCCATCCCCTCGGGCGCCGCTTCCCCCTTCCCGCGGGATCGCCGTGCTGGACGGCGCGATCGTTCTCCTGGCGGCCGCAAGGATCGCCCTCTTCATCTCCGGAGGAGTCTCGTGGGGTCGCCTCCGAGTCCACGACCCGTATCGGCTCTCGATGGCTCTCTTCCTTGCGATCGCCGCGCGAATCCTCTGGCGGTACCTCCGACGGCTTCGACACGCCGGCGTCGCCGACTGGATCCGCAGCCGCCGGCGCCCTGCCGCCGTCACCTGGGGCGTCGGCATGATCGCGACGGGGATCGTCATCGCCCTCGGCGGCCGATTCTTTCTCTATCGTGAGCTCTTCGAGATCTTTCGCCCCGTTCTCGGCTCGATCCGCGCGCCGACTCGGGGCATCGTCCTCGCTCATCTGGGGCTCGGCGTTCTCGCCGCATTCGGCATTTCCTCGATTCGCTTCCGATTCGGACGGGTCGGCCGCCTGGTCGTGCCCGCCGCGGCGTCGCTCCTCCTCCTCGCCGAACTTCGAGCCGCTCCGATATCCTGGTTCGACGGCGATCCAACGCCTCCGGGCTCGATTCTCTGGACCGACGAGCAGCATCCCCCGGGCGGTGTCCTCGAGCTCCCGATCAAGTACGAGGACAATTTCTACTATGTGCTCTGGGCATCGAATCACGATTTCCCGATCGTGAACGGATACAGCGGCTTCTTCCCCAAATCGTTCGATGCGGTCCGCGCCGCTTTCATCGCCGACCCGGTCCCCGCGGACGCGATGACGCTGCTCCGGCAGACGGGAGTCACGACGATCCTCTTCCATCGCGGCCGGGCGGCATCCGCCGAGCAGGGGGCGATCTCCCGCTTCCTCGCCGCCGGAATCGCGAACGGCACGCTCGTTCCGGTACGCGCGATGGGAAACGGCGCGACGGACACGGTCATCTGCGCCGACTCGTCCGCGGCCAGGACGTTCCGCACCTCTCCGTCCGAACGGAAATCGGCGGTCGATGCCCTCGCGCGTCCCCTCGCCGCGCCCACGCCGCCCGAGGGTTGGTACGACCGCCCCGACAACGGAGATGTCGTGCTCGGCCCGACCGTCCGGGGAAGCGGCTGGGCGGCGTCCGCCGACGGGATCGCCCGGATCGCCGTGCTCCTCGACGGCCGCGACGTCGGATCGGCGGCCTACGGAGGCTACCGGCCGGACGTCCGTCACGTGAAGCCCTACGTCGAGTGCGGCGACTCCTGCGGGTTCCGTTACCGGATCGACGGAGTTCCGGCCGGTCGGCACACGCTTCAGACCCGGTTCTTCGGGAAGAACGGCGGCTCCGCCGCGCCTCCGGCCGTCGAGATCCGCGTCCGGAAATGACGCCGCTACCGGCGGTGCTTCATCCGGAACGCGTTGACGATCGTCTGCGTCTGGTTGAGACGCTGGAGCTTCCGGTTCCTCCGCTGCACCGCATCCAGGTCGTCGGTCGCCGGCATGACGCCGCGGATCTCGCGCGCGAGCTTGTCGACCTCCGCGAGGAACGACTGCAGCTCGGGGGGCTGGAACTTCTTGAACGTATGCTCGGAAACGATGATGTAGCCTTCGGCGATGTCCTTCGCCATCGACATCGCCGAACCGCCGATGAATACGCTCACGATCCGATGATAGCTTTTCCCGCGATGGGAGAAGAATCGTCGTGACGCTCCGAACGATCTCGCCACGCGCCGCCCTCGGCGCGATCTCGGCACGCGCCGCCCTCGGCGCGATCCCGTTACGCGCCGCCCTCGGCGCGATCTCGACGCTCGCCGCCCTCGGCCTGGCAACGGCGCTCATCGGCGGCGACATCCCGGGTCCTCGTCCCGACGGCGCCATCCTTCTTCACGACGGGTGGACGATCCATCCCCTCGGCCGCGCGATCGACGTCGGGACTTTTCCGATGGCCGTCGTGCCGCTCCCGGGCGGCCGCGCCGCCGTTCTCCTCTGCGGATACGCGGAGGAGGGAATCGACGTCGTCGACCTCGCGACCGGGGCTCGCTCGCGCGTCGCCATGCCGAAAGCCTGGCTCGGCCTCGCGGCGTCCGCGGACGGGAAGACGCTTTACGCCTCCGGCGGCGCCGATGGCGTCGTGCGCGTCTTCGAGGAGCGAACGGCCGGCTGGAGCGAGTCCGCGCCGTTCCGCCTTCCGTCGCCGGGGGTGGTCGGCGGCATCGCGCTCGACGAGGTGCACGGACGGCTCTACGTCGCCGAACACGCCGCGGGCCGACTCGCGCGCTTCGACCTGTCCTCGCGCCGGCTCGACCGCGAGTATCCCGCCGGCGCCTCGCCCTACGAGGTAAGGCTCGACGCTTCCGGCAAGCGCGCGTTCGTGTCGAACTGGGCCGATGGCACGGTCTCCGCGATTCCCCTCGACGGCGCCGCGCCGTCGGCAACGTGGAGCGCGGGCAGCCACCCGACGGCGCTCCTGCTGAACGACTCCGGCGACCGACTGCTCGTGGCGTGCGCGGAGGACGACCGCGTGACCGCGCTCGATACGCAGAGCGGCCGGACGCTGTGGAACGCTTCCGTGACCCTTCGCCCGAACGGCCTCGAGGGCGCGACGCCAACCGCGCTCGCCCGGCTTCCGGACGGGAGAATTCTCGTCGCGAACTCGGACAACCACGACCTCGCCGTGATCGACGCTCGGGGAGACCGGCCGCGCGTGGACGGTTTCGTTCCGGTCGGCCGTTACCCGACGGCGGTCGCCGTCGCCGGCGACGCGATCCTCGTCGCGGACGGAAAGGGCTCCGTCACGCGCGCGGCGCCGGACGGGCCGCAGCCGACCGACCGGATCCCCGGCTCGCGCACGCCGCGCTACGTGCTCGCGCGCCAGACGGGCGACCTCCGGGTCGTTCCGGTCTCGGAGCTCGGCCGCCTCCCCGATCACACGAAGACGGTCCTCGCGGGAATTCCGCCAGCGCCCGCCGAGGACCTCCATCCGAGCTTCGCGAAGATCCGGCACGTCATCTACGTGATCCGCGAGAACCGCACGTACGACCAGGTTCTCGGCGACGAGCGGCGGGGAAACGGCGACCCTTCCCTCGTTCTCTTCGGCGATAACGTGACGCCGAACGCCCACGCGGTCGCCCGGGAGTTCACGCTCCTCGACGGCTTCTACTGCAACGCCGAAGTCTCCGCCGACGGCCACAGCTGGTCGGCCGCCGCCTTCGCGAACGACTACGTGGAGAAGACCTACCCGCAGGAATACAGCAACCGCGGCTGGAAATACGACTACGACGGCGGCAACCCGCTCGCCCGGCCCCGGGGAGGCTACCTCTGGGAGGCCGCCGCCCACGCGGGTGTGACGTTCCGGTCCTATGGATGGTTCCTCGACCTCGATGCGAAGACTCCCGCGTCCGGGCGCGCGGCAGGGCTTGCCGGCCGATTCGATCCCGCCTACCGCGGCTGGGACCTCGCCTACAGCGACGTCGACCGGATGGGCGAATGGCTGCGCGAGTTCCGGGATTTCGAGAAATCCGGCGCGCTTCCCCGGCTCGAGATCGTCTACCTTCCCAATGACCACACGTCGGGAACGGTGCCGGGAGCGAAATCTCCGAAATCCATGGTGGCCGAGAACGACGTCGCGCTCGGCCGGCTGATCGATGCCGTGACGCACAGCCGTTATTTTGCCGACACGGCCGTCTTCGTCCTCGAGGACGACGCGCAGAACGGACCGGACCACGTCGACTGCCACCGGTCGCCCGTCTTCGTGGTTTCCCCCTACACGCCCCGGGGCAGGGTCGACTCGCGGCAGTACTCCACCGCGTCGGTGCTCGGCACGATCGAGGCGATTCTCGGCCTTCCGCCGATGTCTCAGTTCGACGACGCGGCGCCGAAAATGGCGTTCGAGTTCTCCGGCCCGCTCGACACGACGGCCTTTTCCGCCCTTGCCGCGAAGATCCCGCTCGACGAGAAGAACCCCGGCAAGGCGCGGGCGGAAGACGCGGCACTCGATTTCAGCCGTCCGGACGCGGTGCCCGACGCGATCCTGAACGATCTCCTCTATCGGGCCGTTCAGGGCCGTCCCGGCCCCGGCATCACCGTCCGGTACGGTTCCGCGCCCCCGCGGGACGACGACGACGACGACGGGGACTGAACCCGGCGCACCGAAAAGCTCCACCCGGAGAGGGGTGGCCGTGAGGCCGGGGTGAGGTTAAACTTCCGGCACTCGGATTCGTAGAACTCTCTGGAGGATATGGGCATGTTCACCTGCGGTGTCGTACTTCTGGGGATCGTCGTGCTCCTCCTCTTCTGGGTGGTCGCCCGGTACAACGGCCTGATCACGCTTCGCAACCAGGTCGCCAACGCCTGGAAGCAGATCGACGTCCAGCTCAAGCGCCGCTACGATCTGATCCCGAACCTCGTCTCCGCGGTCAAGGGCGAGATGAAGTTCGAGCAGGACACGCTGGAAAAGGTCATTCAGGCGAGGAATCAGGCGGTCGCGACCGCCCAGAACCCCGCCGCCGGGATCGCGGCGCAGGCCCAGTCGGAGGGCGCGCTGACGGCCGTGGTTTCCCGCTTCATCGGGCTGGTCGAGAACTATCCGAACCTGAAGTCCAACGAGCAGGTCCGCGCCCTCATGGAGGAGCTGACCTCGACGGAGAACAAGATCGGCTTCGCCCGGCAGTTCTACAACGATCTCGCGACGAGCTACAACATTGCGCAGCAGGTGTTTCCCGCGAGCTTCATCGCGAGCACGTTCCACTTCACGCCCGTCGAGCTCTTCCAGATTCCCGAAGGGGAGGCGGCCCAGCGCGAGGTCCCGAAAGTCGATCTGAACCTGGGAGCGTGATCGTGCGCGGCCCAGTTTCGAGTTCCGGGTTACGAGTTTCGAGAGGCCGCACGGGCGGAGAGTCGCACCCCGATCCTCGCCCCCGACTCGCGACTCGAAACTCGAAACTCGAAACCGCCCGGCGCCGGCATCGCCGGCCATGAAAACCCTGTATGACCGCCAGAAAGACAACCGCTCGCGGACGTTCGTTCTGATCGGATTCTTCATCGTCTTCCTCGGCTTTCTCGGCGCCGGGCTCGACTTCGCCTTCGTCGGACGGCAGATCGGGATGCCCGTAGCGACCGTCGGCGCGCTCGCGCTCGGATCCCTCTCGGCGTACTGGAGCCTGCACGGGGGCGACCGGGCGATCCTCGCTTCGACGAACGCCCGGCCGATCGATCCGTCCAACCCCCACGAACGGCTGCTCGACGACGTGCTCGAAGAGATGGCGATCGCCTCCGGGATGCCGAAGCCGAAAGGCTGGATCGTCCCGGATCCGGATCCGAACGCGTTCGCCACGGGCGCCGACCCCGAGCACGCGTCCATCGCCGTCACCGAAGGGCTTCTCGCCATGATGAACCGCGAGGAGTTGCAGGGAGTCGTGTCCCACGAGATGTCCCACGTGAAGGACTACGACACGCGCTACATGACCGTCCTCGCCGCGCTCGCGGGCGCCGTCCTGCTCATCGCGGCCTGGAGCCGGAATGCGATGTGGTGGGGCAACGGCCGCCGGCGCGACGACCGCGAGGGCGGAGGGGGCGGCGCGTTCGTGATGCTCGCCTGGATCGCCGCCGCGATTCTCGCGCCGATCGTCGCCCGGATCGTCACGCTCGCCGTCTCCCGGCAGCGCGAGTATCTCGCCGACGCGACGGGCGCCGAGCTGACGCGGAACCCGCTCGCGCTCGCCTCCGCGCTCGAGAAGATCGGGCGCGCCTCGGAGCCGGACCGGACGATCACCGAAGGCGTCGGCCACCTCTGCATCGCCGATCCGCGGGCGCCCGCGCTCGATGCCGATTCCGGGCTCGGCGCGTGGCTCTCCGACCATCCGCCGCTCCGGAAGCGCATCGAGATACTCCGCGAAATGGCGCACCAGGCCGCGCGAGCCTAGCTCGCACGGTCTGGTGAAACCTCACCTCGCCGCTCTCGCGGCCGCCCCTCTCCAGATTGAGAGGGGCGAAATATGACCCAGTTCAATAATACACGATTTCGACTCGGCCACATTTCGGCGCGGCCAGACGTGCTGGAAGACGCGGGCGGGCGCCCGGGCCGGCGGCCGAGGCGTACCGGGCCGGCCGGGGGCCCGCGTCCCGTATAACGACCCGTATGGTCCGCGCCGCTATGCCTTCAACCCGCGGTTGAGATGCTCCATGAGCAAGTCCGCTCCTTCGAGCCCCACCGACAGCCGCACGAGCCCCGGAGAAATGCCGCGGGTCGTCCGGTCCTTCTCCGGAACCGCCGAGTGCGTCATCGACGCGGGGTGCTGGATGTAGCTGATCGCCGAGCCGAGGGAGACGGCGAGCTCCATCGGGGTGTCTTTCTTCGCGAAGTAGTTCATCAGCGATTCGCCCGCGGGAAAACCGCCCGCGAGCACGAACGCGATCATCCCTCCCCCGTTGCGCATCTGCCTGCGGACGATCTCCGCCTGGGGGAAGTCGTCGAAGCCGGGATACTGCACCGTGCGGACGGCGGGATGGCCGCGCAGGAACCCCGCGATCGCGGCCGCCGAATCGCAGGCCGCCTGCTGGCGGATCGCGAGGCTCTGCAGCGTCATCCCGTTCAACCACGAATCGAAGGGAGACGGAGTCGTGCCGAGGTCCTTGTACCAGGGAAAGAGCACGTCCTTCAGGAAACGAAAGGGGCCGAGGACCGCTCCGCCGATCGACGTCGAGTGGCCGTTGACGTATTTCGTGAGCGAATGGGCGATGAAATCCGCTCCGAGACGAAAGGGCTGCTGCAGGTACGGCGAGCAGAACGTGTTGTCCACGACGAGGGCGATCCCCCGCTCGTCGGTCAGACGCGAGATGGCCTCGATGTCAGCCACGGCGAGCGTCGGATTCTCCGGCGTCTCCAGGAAGACCACCCGGATTCGCGAATCGCGGTCGAGATGCGACCGGACGGCGTCGAGATCGCCCATGTCGGCCGACACGTACCCGACGCCGTATTTCTCGAGGCCGCGGAGCAGCGAATCGCTGCACCCGTAGATGTTCCCGGCGAGAACGGCGTCGCCCGATCGAAGGAGCGCGAGCAGGAGTGTCGCGATCGCGCCCATCCCCGAGCTCGAGATGAGGCAGCCGATCGTCGGCTCGGGCTCGTCGACCGCGAGCGCCTTCTCGATGACGTGGTGCGCTTCGAGCCGGAAGAGCTGCCGCTCGAGGTACTCCGTCGTCGGGTTGCCGAGCCGCGTGTAGATCCTCGCAAAAGGCCGCTCCCCTCCCTTGGCCACCCCGAGGAAGCGGTCCGCGCCGTCGCGGACGTTTTCGAAAGCGAACGTCGAGCGCTGCCAGATCGGCGGGAGGCCGGTTCCGGCCGCGATCGTCCGGAACAGCCCCTCCGGGAGCTGGGGTTCCGCGTCGCGCACCCACCGCCGCTTGCGGTCCTGCCACCACTCCCATCCGAGGAACGGCTCTTGCCCGGTCATGTCCGGCATCTTAGTGCACCGCGGCAGGCGCCGAAGATGAACCCGATCCGGGCCTCGGAAGCGCTCCGATACAATCGCGGCCATGAGCACCGAAACGAACGAGCGCACGGTTCCCGCTCTCCAGGACGGCCGGAAGATCGACGAGATTTCCGAACACATCCGGTCGATCATCGAAATCCTCGGCCTCGACCCGGACTCGGACCCGAACCTCAAGGACACCGACCGCCGGGTCGCCAAGATGTACCTCGAGATGTTCTCGGGCCTCTCCGAGGGCGCCGAGCCGAACATCACGTGCTTTCCCAACGACGAGAAGTACAGCGCGATGGTGATGGAGAAGGACATTCCCTTCTATTCGATGTGCGCCCATCATTTCGTCCCGTTCTACGGGCACGCCCACGTCGCCTACATCCCGAACGAGCGGATCATCGGCCTCTCGAAGATGCCGCGGATCGTGGAGTTCTACGGAAAACGCCCCCAGCTCCAGGAGCGGATGACGGAGCAGATCGCGGGGTACCTCGAGCAGCGACTGCGCCCGCAGGGCACGATGGTCGTCCTCGAGGCCCGGCACCTCTGCGTCGAGATGCGCGGCGTCAAGAAACCGGGCGCGACGACGGTCACATCGGCGCTTCGCGGGATCTTCCTGAATAAACCGGTGCGCGAGGAGTTCCTCGACCTGCTGAGGCGGTAGCGTCCTCCGGAGCTCCTAGCGCGGAGGCCGGACGCGGGCGGGAGCCGCCGCCGGGATCCCCGGAAGAACGCCGCGTGGACCGGCCAGCCAGAGTCCCTCGACGCTGCCGCCCGTCACGCCCGCGTAGAGAACGTGGCGCCGTCCGTCGATCGCTATCGCATTCACCTCGAACGTCGCGAGTCCCGAGGAGAACGCCGACCAGTGAGCGCCGCCGTCGTCGCTGCGAAAAACTCCATCGCCTGCGGTCGCGATGAAGATCCGCCCGCCGACGGCCGGGTCGATCGCGATGCCCACGACGTCGAACCCGTCCGCGGGGAGCCCGACGTTCCGCGGCGACCAGTGGCTCCCTCCGTCGATGCTCTCGAAGACCTGTCCGGTCGTCAGGCCCGCGTAAACGCGGAGGTGATCGGCGGGATCGATCGCGACCGACGTCACCGCGTCCCCGCCGGGAAGGCCCGCCGACGCGGCCGACCACGATTGGCCGGCGTTCACGCTCCGGAACAGACCGCCGTACGCGGCGGCATAGAGGCTGGAGCCGTCGGCCGGATCGACGGCGAGGCCGAAGACGTCTCCTCCCGTGATCCCCTTGCTCGACGCGCTCCAGTGGGCGCCGAGATCCGTGCTGGCGAAAACGCCGCTCAGGCCGCCGGCGTAGAGCGTCGTCCCGGAGCTCCCTCCGGCCGCGAGCACCCGGATATATCCCCCGGCACCGTCGCTCGCGGCATTCCAGGTGGCGCCGCCGTCGATGCTGCGGAAGATCCCCTCCGGCCCCTGGACGGCGGCGAAGAGGACCGACGGGTCTCCGGGGGCGATGAGCAGCCCGTTGACCGCCAGATCGCGCCGGTTCGACGCGTTCCAGGTGATCCCGCCGTCGCTCGTGCGATACACGCCGAACCCCAGGGTTCCGGCGTAGATCGTGGACGCGTCGTCGCGGTCCCGGGCGACCGCGGCGACCCACTGCGCCGAAATCCCGTCTCCGATGGGGCTCCAGTGCGCCCCGCGGTCGGCGGTACGGAAGAGTCCCCCTCCGTCGGCGTCCGCCGCGACATAGATCTGCGCGGGATCGTCCGGATCGGCCGCGACCGCCCAGTATCCCGACGACAGCGTCAGTCCGGTGCTCGCGAGGCTCCAGTGCGCGCCGGCGTCGGAACTCGCGTAAACGCCGCTGTCGTAGTCCGTCGCGTACAGGCGTCCGTCAGCGGCGATCGCGATCGCGAAGATGTCCGCCGCGGGAGGGATGCCGGTTCCGGCGGGCGCCCAGGTCGCCCCGCCGTTCGTCGTCACGTACAGTCCCGAGCTTGTCGCCGCCCAAGCCCGACCGCTCTGACCCGGATCGGCCACGAGCTCGTTCATGGAGGAATTCGGAAGGCCGGAATCGGCCGGGGACCAGCTCGCCGCACCGTTGGTCGTCTTGAACACGCGGCCGGCGCTCCCCGCGAAAGCGACGGAGGAATCGTGCGGGTCGATCGCGATCGCCTGCAGGAGGAGGGTCGCGAGGCCCACCGAGCGACTCGTCCAGCTCGCCCCGCCGTTCGTGCTCTCGTAGACGCCCTGTCCGGCGAGCGCCACGAGGATCCGCGAAGAATCGGCGGGATCGACCGCGATCCCGCGGACCGCCCGGTCGGAGGGTAGCCCGTTGCTCGAATCGGACCAGTGCGCGGCGCCGTCCGTCGACTTGTAGATCCCCGCCCTGCCGGTGAAGCTGCCGCTGGTTCCCGCCCAGAGCGTCGATGGCTCGCGGGGGTCGATGGCGAGAATGTTCACACCCGGATCGGCGAGGCCAGCGCTCGACGACGACCAGGTCTCCCCTCCGTCGGCGCTCTTGAACACCCCGCCCAGCTCCGAGCCGACGTAGAGGGTCGCCGGGTGAACGGGATCGACCGCGACCGTGTCCAGCGGTCCGCCGGGAGGACCAATCGAATGCCACGAGGCGGCGGCCTCGAGCGCGGCCGCGCCAGACACCATCGCAAGGAGGGCCGACCACCGCCGAAGGACCGATCGATTCACGACCACAGGACCGCCAAAACGATGGTACTCCCGGCGTCAAGCGGCGCCGCTTCACACGATCGATCCGCCCGAAAACCGCGCGGCGATCTCCCGCATCAACCGCAGGCCGTCCCGCGTCCGCGCGCCGTGCCAGCAGCAATCGTCCCCGTCGATGAACTCGATCGGCGTCGATCGGCCGAAGGCCGCCTCGATCGCGGACCGATGTCCTTCCGAGAAGGGAAACGGCTCCGAAGGAAAGAAGAGGACGTCGGGCGCGGCGGCCTGCACCTGCGCCGGGGTGATCTCCGGGTACCGCGCCGTGTTTCCGCCGAAAACGTTGACTCCGCCCGCGTAACGGAAGAGGTCCGAGACGTAGGTATCGCCGGACACCGTCATCCACGGGCCTTTCCAGATGAAGTACGCGTATCGGAACGCGGGAGAAGGCGCCCGCCCGGCCGACGACTCGACTTCGGACGCCAGACGCTCCGCCGCGTCCGGGCGCCCCGCCGCGACGCCGAGCTCGCGGATCGTTCCCGGCACCTCCGCGACCGTCCTCGGCATCGAGACGTGGACCGCGAACTCTTTCCGCAGGGCCGCGACGTGCTCCGGCCGGTTCTCCTCGGCGTTGGCGACGACGAGATCCGGCGAGAGGATCCGGATCCGGTCGAGATCCGGGTTCTTCGTGCCGCCGATCTTCGGGATCTTCTTCAGGGCCTCGCGCGGCCGGAGGCAGTAGCGCGTCACGCCGACCGGCGTCACGCCGATGTCGACGAGCGTCTCGGTCAGCGACGGGCAGAGGGAGACGACGCGGAGGTCAGTCATGTCTCACGTTACGGGGGGCTCTCGAGTCTCCTCCACCCCTCAACGCTCGCCCCCATCGGGGCGCCCGCGCGAGTCCTCCCGCGCCTGACCGCGAGGCGCGGCCCGTCGAGGGTCTCGGCGCCTTCGTGGAAGGGCGACGTGCTCGACAAATGGATCGTCCCCGCCAGGCGCGCCCCGTCGGAGAGGAGGAACTCGACGGCGACCGGAACCATCGGGACGCGGATGTCGTCGTGCGCCATCGTCCGGGGATCATAGCGAATCCCCGAGCGGCCAAAAGAAAACGCCCGGCCGGACCGTCGGCCGCGGGGCGCGTGCGAGGCACTGGAACCCCGCGGCCTCCCAGATCGCGGACCTCCTCCCCTCGGTTACTTCGGGGAGACTCTCCGCGATCTGTCCTTCGCGGCTCGGGCTGACGCCCTCGACCGCGTCGGGGCACGCCGTGAACAAAAGAAAACGCCCGGCCGAGGCCGGGCGTTTCGGAACTTCGACGCTGTGCGGCCGACGGGTTTACTTGCCCCGGTTCCCCTTCTTCGTCGTCGAACCGCCCTTCGGCTTGCCTTCCTTCGGCTTGCCGGGGGCTTTCGACTCGGCCTTGGCCCTGGCGGGTTTTGCGGCCTTTGCCGGTTTCGCCGTCCTGCGCTTCGGCGTCTCGACGGCCGCCTCGCCGGCGCCGCCCTCCGCGGCCTCGCCTTCCTTCTCCTTCCGGATCGTGTCGACCTTCGAGGAGACCGAACGCCGGGCGCGTTCCATCGTGGACTCGCGCTTCGGCCCGCGCTCCTTCGGCGTGAATTTGAAGTCGACGAACTCGAGGATCGCCTCCTCGGAGTTGTCGCCCCGTCGGCGCCCGAGGTGCAGGATGCGCGTGTATCCGCCCGGCCGGTCCGTGAACCGCGGACCGAGCGTGTCGAACACCTTCTTCACGAGGGTGCGGCTCGGCACCCACCGAAAGACCTTCCGGCGCGAGGGGACCGAGTCGTTCTTTCCCATCGACACGACCCGCTCGACCAGGGGCCGGAGCTCCTTGGCCTTCTCGAGCGTCGTCGCGATCCTCTCGTGCTCGACCATGGACATGATCTGGTTGCGGAACATCGCCAGCCGATGGGAGGTCGACCGGCGGAGCTTCCGCCCGAACCGATTGTGCTGCATCGCCGTTCCTTACTTCTCGATCCCGGCCGGCACGTTGTTCAGGTCCATGCCGAGCGACAGCCCCATCGACCGGAGCAGATCCTTGATCTCGTTCAGGGACTTCCGGCCGAAGTTCTTCGTCTCGAGCATTTCCTTCTCGGTCTTCTGCACGAGCTCGCGGATCGTCTTGATCTCCGCGTTCTTGAGGCAGTTGGAGGACCGGACGGAGAGCTCGAGCTCGTCGACCGACTTGTTCAGGACCTCGTTGAGATTCTCCGGGAGGTCGTGCTCGGCCGCGTGGTCGAACGCCGTGTCGTGCTCGGCGTTGATGAAGATCGTCAGGTGCTCGGTCAGGAGCGTCGACGCCATCCCGACCGCGTCCTCGGGAGACACCGTGCCGTCGGTCCAGACCTCGAGCACGAGGCGGTCGTAATCCGTCTCCTGCCCGATGCGGGCGGCCTCGATGTGGTAGTTGACGCGCCGCACCGGCGAGTGGACGGAGTCGATCGGGATGTACCCGATTCCCATGTCCTCGTCGAAGTTCCGGTCGGCCGAAACGTACCCGCGGCCGCGCGAGAGGCGCATCTCCATCGTGAGGCGCGCGTTCTCCGACAGGGTCGCGATCGTCGCGTTCGGATCGAGGATCTCGACGTCGGCCGCCTCCTCGATGTCCGAAGCCGTGACCTTCCCCTTCCGCTCGACGTCGATCCGGAGGATCTTCTCCTCCTCGGCGAGGAGCTTGAAGGGAATCTGCTTGAGGTTGAGGATGATGTCCGTGACGTCCTCGACGACCCCGGGGATCGACGAAAATTCGTGCAGGACGCCTTCGATCTTGACGGCCGTGATGGCCGCGCCCTCGATCGACGAAAGGAGCGCGCGGCGGAGGGCGTTGCCCACCGTCGTGCCGAACCCGCGCTCGAACGGCTGCGCGTAGAAGCGGCCGTACGTGGACGTGAGCGTCTCCTGGTCGACCTCGAGGCGCTTGGGTTTCTGAAAGCCTTTCCAGAGTCTCATGTGCATTTCCTCCGCGCCTTACTTCGAGTACAGCTCGACGATCAGCTGCTCCTGGATCGGCAGCTTGATGTCCTCGCGACGGGGCAGGTTCGCGACCTGTCCCTTGAAGTTGTCCGGATCGAGCTCCAGCCAGGCGGGGACGCCCCGCGCCTTCGCCGTCTCGACGGATGACTTGATGAGCTCGTTGGCCCGACTCTTGTCCTTGACGGCGATCGACTGCCCCTTCTGGACGAGGAACGAGGGGATGTTGACCTTCCGGCCGTTCACGGTGATGTGCCCGTGCCGGATGAGCTGGCGCGCCTGGGCGCGCGACGCCGCGAAGCCGAGCGAGAAGACGACGTTGTCCAGCCGCCGCTCGAGCTGCTGCAGCAGGTTCTCGCCCGTGATCCCCTTCATCGAGTTCGCCCGCTTGAACGCGAGCTGGAACTGCGACTCGAGCAGGCCGTAGATGCGCTTGACCTTCTGCTTCTCTCGGAGCTGGATGCCGTAGCCGAGGAGCTTGCTCCGACGCTTTCCGTGCTGCCCCGGCGGAAAGTTGCGCCGTTCGACGGCGCACTTGTCCTTGAAGCAGCGGTCGCCTTTCAGGAAGAGCTTCATCCCTTCCCGCCGGCACAGCCGGCAGACCGATTCACGATATCGAGCCAATGGAAGAACCTCCGTTGCGGACCGCCGCGTTTCTTTTGCGTCCTTCTTCCCGATCGGCGGTCCCGAATCGGTTTACGGACGAGCCGGCAGCTAGACGCGCCGGCGTTTTCTGGGACGGCACCCGTTGTGCGGAATGGGCGTGACGTCCTTGATCGATTTGATGTCGATGCCGCTCGCCTGGATCGCGCGGATCGCCGACTCGCGCCCCGCGCCCGGGCCGGTCACCCGCACGTCGACCGTCCGGACGCCGTGCTCCCGGGCGATCGTCGCGGCGTTGGTCGCCGCGAGCTGGGCCGCGAACGGCGTTCCCTTGCGCGACCCCTTGAAGCCGATGCGGCCGGCCGACGACCAGGAGAGGACGCCCCCCTCGTGGTCGGCGATCGTGATGATCGTGTTGTTGAAGGACGCCTGCACGAGCACCGTGCCGTGCGGGACGTTCTTCTTTTCCTTCTTCCCGGCCTTGAACTTCTTGCCGGTGGATTTCTTCGCGGTCGCGGTCGTTTCGGCCATGGCCCTTCCTTACTTCTTCGTCGCTTTCTTCTTGCCGGCGATCGTCTGCTTGCGCGGGCCCTTCCGGGTGCGCGCGTTGGTGTGCGTCCGCTGACCTCGGACCGGGAGGTTCCGGCGGTGGCGCATGCCCCGGTAGGAACCGATGTCCATCAAACGCTTGATGTCCATCGACGTTTCCTTGCGGAGGTCGCCCTCGACCTTGTGCCCGTCCTGGATCGCCTTGCGGATCCGGGAGACCTCTTCTTCGGAGAGATCCTTTACCCGCGTGTTCGGATTGACGTCCGCCTCGCCCAGGATCGAGTTCGACTTCGAGCGGCCGATCCCGAAGATGTACGTCAGCCCGATTTCCACCCGCTTGTTCAGCGGCAAATCGATACCCGCGATTCGTGCCATCTCAGCCCTGCCTCTGCTTGTGCTTGGGGTTCTCGCAGATCACCCGCAGCACGCCGCGGCGGCGGATCATCTTGCATTTCGCGCAAATTTTCTTGACGGACGCCCGAACTTTCATCGTCTTCTCACTTGTAGCGGTAGATGATTCGCCCCCGGGTCAGATCGTAGGGCGAGAGCTCCACCAGAACCTTGTCGCCCGGCAGGATCCGGATGAAGTTCTTCCGCATCTTGCCGGAAATGTGCGCGAGGACCTGGTGCTGGTTCTCGAGCTCCACCCGGAACATCGCGTTCGGCAGCGGCTCGAGCACCGTCGCCATGACTTCGATCGCCTCTTCTTTCGTCACGCCGGCACCGCCGCGCGAAGCCGCTCGAGCTCACCGGTGCCCAGCACGACCGGGCCGTCCGGCCCGATCGCGATCGTGTCTTCGAAGTGCGCCGACCATTTTCCGTCCTGGGTCTTGACCGTCCACCCGTCCCGCTGGACCGACACGCGGGCCGTTCCGAGGTTCAGCATCGGCTCGATCGCGATAACCATCCCTTCTTTCAGAACCGGGCCCCGTCCGCCCGGGCCATAGTTGGGGACCTGGGGCTCCTCGTGGAGCGCGGTCCCGACACCGTGGCCGACGAACTCCCGAACAATGCCATAACCACGCGGGGCGGCGAATTCTTCCACGGCCGCCCCGATGTCCGAGATCCGCGCCCCCGGACGGGCAGCCGCGATCCCGCGGGCGAGGGCCTCCCGGGTATCTTCGAGCAGCCGCGCCGCTTCGGGCCGGACCTTCCCCACCGCGAACGACCGCGCCGCGTCGCCGAAATACCCCTCGACCACGGCGCCGCAGTCGACTCCGACGATGTCCCCCGCGGCGAGCTTGCGCTTGCCGGGGATGCCGTGCACGACCTCGTCGTTGACCGACACGCAGAGCGTCTTCGGGTATCCGCGGTATCCCACGAATGCGGGCCGGGCGCCGGCGTCCCGGATTACCTTCTCCGCGATCCGGTCGAGCTCGCCGGTCGTCACGCCCGGCTGGATCGCCTTCGCCGCGGCGTCGATCGCCCCGTGGACGATCTCGCAGGCGCGCTCCATTTTCTTCAGCTCGTCGAATCCCCGGAGCGTGATCACGAGAGCGCTCCCGCGGTCCGCGCGGCGCCGGTCTTCGCGGCAAGCGCGTCCTCGATCCGGCGCGACACCTCGCCGATCTCGCCGAGACCGTCGACGGTCACGAGGCGGCCCCTCTTCTCGAACCAGGAAACGAGAGGCGCCGTCTTCTCGCGATAGACGCGCAGGCGTTCCCGGATGGTCTCCGGGTTGTCGTCCGCGCGCCCTTCGTTCTTCGCCCGGCCCGCCATCCGCTCGACCAGCTTCGCCTCGTCCACGTCGAGGTTGACGACGGCGTCTACGGAGAGTCCTCGCTCGGCGAGCATGCGATCGAGCGCCTCGGCCTGGCCGCTCGTCCGCGGGAACCCGTCGAGGAAAAAACCTCGCGCGCAGTCCGGCCGGGAGATCCGCTCGCGGATCAGATCCACGATGACGTCGTCCGGGAGGAGCTCGCCCGCTTCCATGATCTTCCTGGCCTTGAGCCCCAGCGGGGTCCCCTCGGCGGCCGCCCTCCGGAGCATGTCCCCGGTCGAGATCTGCGGCACCTCGTGGCGCGACGCGATCCGGCTCGACTGCGTGCCCTTGCCGGCGCCCGGAGGACCGAGAAAAATCGCGATCACGAGCGGCGCCCCCGCATGCGGGACTTCTTCAGGAATCCGTCGTAGTGCCGCATCACGAGCTGGGACTCGATCTGGTTGACCGTGTCCATCGCGACGCCGACGACGATCAGGAGCGACGTCCCGCCGAAGTAGAAGTTGAACCCGAAGCCCTCGGTGAACCACTTCGGGAGCGCCGACTCGAGCGTCGGGCCGATCCCGGGGATTCCGCCCACCTTGAAGCCCTGGTTCAGGAAGTCCGGGAGGATCGCGATCACAATCAGGTACACGACCGCGATCGCCGTGATGCGGGTCAGGGAGTTGTCGATGTATTCGGCCGTCTTCTTGCCCGGCCGGATGCCCGGGATGAAGCCGCCGTACTTCCGGATGTTGTCGGCCGTGTCGTCCGGGTTGAAAACGATCGAGATGTAGAAGTAGGTGAAGAAGACGATCGCGATCGCGTAGAAGAGCACGTAGAGCGGGTGGCCCGACGCGAGCGATCCCGCGAGCTTGTTCGACCACTCCGTGTTGATGAGCCGGCCGATGTACTGCGGGAACTGGATGATCGAGATGGCGAAGATGATCGCCATGACTCCGCCGGTGTTGACGCGAAGCGGCAGGTACGTGTTCTGGCCGCCGTACACCTTCCGGCCGACGACGCGCTTGGCGTACTGGACCGGAATGCGCCGCTGTCCGCTCTCGACGAAGACGATCAGGGCGACGACGAGGAACATGAACACGAGGATCGCGAGCACCGTGAAGAGCGAGATCGTGTCCTGAGAGACCTGCCGATAGAGGCCGCCGATCGCGCGCGGCAGGCCCACCACGATTCCGGCGTAGATGATGAGGGAGATGCCGTTGCCGACGCCGCGCTCGGAGATCTGCTCGCCGAGCCACATGATGAAGGCGCTTCCCGTCGTGAGCGAGAGGATCGTGAGGAGCAGGAACCCGGGCCCCTGCATTTCCGGACGCACGAGAAACTGTCCCGACGGGAGCTGCTGCTTCTCCAGGAAGAGGCCGATGCCCGTCGCCTGGATCACCGAGAGCAGGATCGTCCCGTACCGGGTGTACTGCGTGATCTTCTTGCGCCCGATCTCCCCTTCCTTCGAGAGCTTCTCCAGATACGGCCAGACGACGGTGAGGAGCTGCAGGATGATCGACGCGGAGATGTACGGCATGATGCCGAGAGCGAAAACGGAGAACCGCCGCAGCGCGCCGCCCGAGAAGATGTCGAGGAAACCGAGCGCGCCGCCCGCCTGGGAAGAGAAGAACTCGGCCATGGCCTTCGGGTTGACCCCGGGCGTCGGGATGTGCGCGCCGAGCCGGTAGACGGCGAGCAGCGCGAACGTGAAAAAGACCCGCTTGCGCAGATCGGGAATCGAGAAAATGTTTCGGAAGGATTCGAACATCAGCTCGCGACCTTCTCCTGTTCGATGATCTCGCACCGCCCGCCCGCCTTCTCGATCTTCTCGCGGGCCGAGGCGGAGAACTTGTGCGCGCGGACGGTGATCGCCCGGCCGACCTCGCCGTCGCCGAGAATCTTGACGAGCGAGTTCTTCCCGGTGAAGCCGCGGGCGTGGAGGGATTCGGGGGTGATTTCCTGCCCCGCTTCGAAATTCGCGAGGAGCGACAGGTTCACGGGGTCGTATTCCTTTCGGAAGATGTTCGTGAACCCCCGCTTCGGCAGGCGGCGGTGGAGGGGCATCTGGCCGCCTTCGAACCCCCGCATGTGGTGGTACCCGGACCGGGATTTCTGACCTTTGTGCCCGCGACCGGCCGTCTTGCCGTGGCCCGAGCCGGGGCCGCGGCCGACGCGCTTGCGCGCATGGGTCGCGCCCGACGCGGGCGCCAGGTGATGGACGCCGGTTCCGGGCCCGGAGGGGGCGACGATCGGCGCGGATTCCTTCGCGCGGGCCGCCTTCTTCGGGGCCGGCGCCGCGGCCTTCTTCGCGGACGCTTTCTTCTTCGGTTTCGCTTCGGTCATGATCTTTCCTGCTTGTCCGCGGAAACCTCCACGAGGTGGCGCACCTTGTGGAGCATTCCCCGGATCGACGGCGTATCGGGCCGCACGACTTCCTGGTTGATCCGGCGCAGTCCCAGCCCGAGGAGCGTCAGCTTCTGGTCCCTCGGCGTGCAGATCCCGCTCTTGACGAGACGCACCTTGATCGGCGGGGCCGCCGGCGCGGGCTTCGCCTTCGCCTTCGGCGCCGCCTCGCGCACGGCCGGAGCCGCATCGGCGCGCCCGGGCTTCTCCTCGCCCGCCGCCGGCTTCGCCTTCTTCGGTCGCAGCGCGACGGTCTTCTCGAGCTCCTCGAGCGACGCGACCGGGTCCTTCTTCGTCTCTTCCTTCTTCGGGCTCATGGAGGGCTCGCCTCTATTCCGCCGGCGCCTGCGGGCGCGCGACGATCTTCTTCAACTGCGTGAGGGCGTCGAACGTGGCCTTCACGACGTTGCCGGGATTGGTCGTCCCGAGCGACTTCGTGAGGATGTTCGCGACGCCGACGGACTCGAGCACCGCCCGGACCGGACCGCCGGCGATGACGCCGGTGCCTTCCGCGGCCGGCTTCAGCAGCACGCGCCCGGCGCCGAAGCGGCCGAGCACCGGGTGCGGGATCGTCGTGCCGTTCAAGGAGATCGAGACCATGTTCTTCTTCGCGAGCTCGATCCCCTTCCGGATCGCCTGCGGAACTTCCTTCGCCTTCCCGGATCCGTACCCGACGCGCCCCTTTCCGTCGCCGACGACGACGAGCGCGGAGAAGGAGAAGTTCTTTCCGCCCTTGACGACCTTCGTCACGCGGTTGATGTGGACGACGCGGTCGACGAACTCCGACGATTCTCCCGAATCGCGGTCGCGGCGGTCGCGGCGGTCCCGATTTCCCGGCTGATTAGGCATCTAAAACTCCAAACCGTTCTCGCGGGCGGAATCCGCCAGCGCTTTGACCTTCCCGTGGTACGGGTAGCCGCCGCGGTCGAACACGACGCGCGTGACCCCCTTCTCCTTCGCGCGGCGGGCGACGAGCGCGCCGACCTTCTTCGCGGCCTCCACGTTCCCGCCCCCCTTCTGCTCCGAGGTGAACCCCTCGTCGAGCGAGGAAGCGGAAACGAGCGTGACGCCGCGCCGGTCGTCGATCACCTGCGCGTAGAGGTGCTTCAGGCTCTTGAACACCGAAAGCCGGGGCCGCTCGGCCGTCCCCTGCACGCGGGAACGGATGCGGCGCCGGACCCTGTCGCGGGCGGAGCCGCGCGATTTCGCCTGGCCCATTACTTTCCTCCGGCCTTGCCGACCTTGCGGCGGATCGTCTCGTCGGCGTACTTGATGCCCTTCGCCTTGTACGGGTCGGGGACCCGGAGCGACCGGATCTCGGCCGCCGTTTGCCCGACCTTCTGCTTGTCGATCCCCGAAACCGTGATCCGGTTCGCCTTCGGATCGATCGCGATCGTGATCCCCTCCGGGATCGGAAACACGATGGGGTGCGAATACCCCAGCGCGAACTGGACGGCCTTCCCCTTGACCTCGGCCTTGAAGCCGACGCCGACGATGTCGAGCTCGCGCGTGAATCCCTTCGTCACGCCCGCGACCGCGTTGGCGGCGAGCGCGCGCGCCAGCCCGTGGAGGGCGCGGCTCGTCTGCTCCTCGTTGGCCCGCGCGAACTCGAGGCGCCCGTCGAGCACCTTCGCGCTGACCGCCGCCGGGATCGGGCTCTCCATCTGCCCCTTCGGCCCCTTCACCCGGACCTTTCCGCTCTCGACCTTGACTTCGACCCCCTGGGGGATCGGAATGGGATTCTTTCCGATACGCGACACGGTTGCCTCCTACCAGACGTTGAAGAGGATCTCGCCGCCCAGTTTCTTCTCGCGGGCCTGGCGGTCGGTCATCAGGCCCCGCGACGTGGAGACGACGGAGATCCCGAGGCCGCCCAGCACCGGCACGATCTCGGCGGCGCGCTTGTACACGCGCCGGCCGGGCTTCGAAACGCGCTGGAGACCGCCGATCGCCGGCTCCCCTTCGCCGTCGTACTTCAGGCGCACCTGGATCTGGTTCTGCGGCTCCGCCTCGACGGTCTTGTATCCCGCGACGTACCCCTCGGCGGCGAGGAGCTTCACGATCGCTTCCCGCTGCCGGGAGGCGTCCACGTGGGCCTTCTCGTGCCCGGAGCGCATCGCATTCCGGATGTGGGTCAGGAGGTCGGAGATCGAGTCACTGGTCTTCATTGCTTCACCACGTCGCCTTGATCACGCCCGGGATGTATCCCGCGAGGGCGCGGTCCCGGAAGCAGATCCGGCACAGAGAGAATTTGCGCAGCACGCTCCGCGGCCGGCCGCACACTTTGCACCGGCGGACCTTCCGCGTCGAAAACTTCGGCACGCGCTCCGCCTTGAGTCTCATGGCTCGTCTTGCCATTCTCGGCCCTTCCTTATTTGGCGAAAGGCAGGCCGAACTCGCGCAGAAGAGCCTGCGCGGTGTCGTCCCGCCCCGCCGTCGTCACGATCGTGACGTTCAATCCCTTCGACTTGTCGACCTTCGAATAGTCGATTTCCTGAAAGATCAGATGGTCCTTGACCCCGAGCGTGTAGTTCCCGCGCCCGTCGAACGACTTCGCCGAGACGCCGCGGAAGTCGCGCACGCGCGGGAGGGCGATCGCGATCAGCCGGTCGAGGAACTCGTACATGCGGTCGCCGCGCAGCGTGACCCGGCAGCCGATGGGCATGCCCTCCCGCAGCTTGAACGACGCGATCGACTTTTTCGCGCGCGTGACGACGGCCCTCTGCCCGGCGATGGCCGACAGCTCTTCGACCGCGGTGTCGAGGAGCTTGGCGTTTGCCGTCGCTTCGCCCATTCCCATGTTGAGGACGATGCGGTCGAGCTTCGGCACCGCCATCGTGTTCTCGATCCCGAACTCCTTCGTGAGCTTCGGGACGATTTCCTTCTTATAGATCTCTCTCAGTCGCGCGGCCATCGTTTCCTCTATCCCAGCACCGCGCCGCTCTTCTTCGCGACGCGCTCGGCTCGCCCGTCCTCGGTCCGCCGCCGCCCGATCCGGGTCGGGGCGTTCTTTTCCGGATCGAGCAGCATGACGTTGGAGATGTGGATCGTCGCCTCGCGCTCGGACACGCCGCCCGCGATGTTCTTGGCCGGGTTCGGGCGCAGGTGCTTCTTGACCTGGTTCACGTGCTCCACGAGAACCCGTCCGGTCGCGGGATAGACCCGCATCACGCGCCCCTGCTTGCCCCGGTCCTTCCCGGCGATGACGACGACCACGTCGTTCTTCTTCAGCTTCACCTTCTTCATCGTCTTCCCCTCTCTCTCGCCGGCTTTCAGAGGACTTCCGGCGCGAGGGAGATGATCTTCATGAATTTCTTCTCCCGGAGCTCCCGGGCGACCGGGCCGAAGACGCGGGTGCCGACCGGCTCGTTCTCGGCGTTGACGAGGACCGCCGCGTTGTCGTCGAACCGGATGTACGACCCGTCCTTCCGGCGCTGCTGCCGCCGCGTCCGCACGATGACGGCCTTGACGACGCGCTTCCCGTGCTTCTCGACGAACGGAGAGTCGGGCGCGGCCTCCTTGACGGACGCCGTGATGACGTCCCCGAGGTAGGCATACCGGGAATTCGACCCGCCCTTCTTCTTGATGCAGGCGATCTTGCGGGCTCCGGAGTTGTCCGCGACCTCGAGCACCGTTCCCATCTGGATCATGGCCTACGCCTCCGCCTTCCGGAGAACCTCGCGGACCGTCCAGCGCTTGCGCTTCGACATCGGCCGCGTTTCCTCGATCGCGACCCGGTCGCCCATCGCGGCCGAGCCCTTCTCGTCGTGCGCCATGAAACGCGACCGCCGCTTGATGTAGCGCTGATACCGCGGGTGGAGCACGGTGCGCTCGACCTCGACGACGACGGTCTTCTCCATCTTGTCCGAGATGACGCGGCCGATCTTCGTCTGCCGCCCTTTCTTGCCGGCCGAGGCCGGTGTGGCTGTCTCGCTCACGCTTTCTCCCCGATGGCTCGCGCGAAGGTCTTCACCCGCGCGATGTCCCGGCGCACCGCGCGCAGGCGGGACGGGTTTTCCAACTGGCCGGTCGTCTTCTGCAGCCGGAGCTTCCAGAGCGCGTCCCGCAGCTCCTTCTCCCTGGCCGCGAGCGCGTCGGCGCCCTCTCCGCGAAGCTGTTCCAGGTCTTTCTTCTTCACAGCGCCACCGCCTTCGCCTCGTGCCGCGCGACGAAGCGCGTCCGGATCCCGATCTTGTCGGCCGCGAGCTTCATCGCGGCCTTCGCCGTGGGGTCGTCGACGCCCTCCATCTCGAAGAGGATCCGTCCCGGCTTGACGACGGCGACCCAACCCTCGGGCGCGCCCTTTCCCTTCCCCATCCGGGTCTCGGCGGGCTTCTTCGTGATCGGCTTGTCCGGGAACACCCGGATCCAGATCTTGCCGCCGCGCTTGATGTGGCGGGTCATCGCGATCCGGGCCGCCTCGATCTGGCGCGCGGTCACCCAGCCCGGATCGAGGGACTGGAGGCCGAAATCGCCGAACGAGAGGTCGGAGCCGCGCTGCGCCTTGCCGCGCATCCGTCCCCGCTGCTGTTTGCGGAACTTGACCTTGCTGGGCATCAACATGAGTTCGTCCTTACGCCGTCTTCTTCACTTCGCGCCGGCGGTTCTTCATCTTGTGCTGCTCGCCGCGGTAGATCCACGCCTTGACGCCGATCTTTCCGTAGGTCGTGTGCGCCTCGGCGAACCCGTAGTCGATGTCCGCCTTCAGCGTGTGGAGCGGGAGCCGCCCCTCCTGGTACCACTCCGAGCGGGCGATCTCGGCGCCGTTCAACCGCCCGGCGCAGCGGATCTTGATCCCCTGGGCGCCGAACCGCTGCGCGGATTCGATCGCTTTCTTCATCGCCCGGCGGAACGCGACGCGGCGCTCGAGCTGCATCGCGATCGATTCCGCGACGAGCTGGGCGTCGGTCTCGGGCCGCTGGATCTCGATGATGTTGATGTGGACTTCGTTCTTGGTCTTCTTCTGGAGCTCGTCGCGAAGCTTGTCGACCTCCGCGCCGCGCTTTCCGATGATGACCCCCGGCCTCGAGGTCTGCACGTTGATCTTCAGCTTGTTGGCGTAGCGCTCGATGTCGATCTCGGACACGCCCGCGTGCGCGAGGCGGCCCTTCAGCTCGCGGCGGAGCTTCATGTCGTCGTGAAGGTACTGGCGATACTGGTCGCGCTCGGCGTACCAGCGCGAATGCCAGGTCCGGTTGAATCCCAGGCGAAACCCGTACGGGTGAACTTTCTGGCCCATCTTCCCCTTACCCTCTCGCCTCGTCGGAGACTTCGAGCGTGACGTGGCTCTTCCGTTTCTGGATGCGATAGGCGCGGCCCATCGGGGCCGGCCGGATCCGCTTCTCGCGGGGGCCTCCGTCGACGTGAATCTTCCGGACGACGAGCCGGTCGACGTCGACGCCCGACTCTTTCTGCTCGGCGTTGGCGATCGCCGACTTGAGCAGCTTCAGCAGGTCGCGGCAGGCGTATTTCGGCGTGCCGCGCAGGATCGCGGCCGCGTCGTTGACCTTCTTCCCGCGGATCAGGTCCGCGACGAGGCGGACCTTCTGGGCCGACCCTTTCATGTACCGCAGTCGAGCGACGGCGTTCATCGTCATCTCCCCTTTACGCCTTGGCCGCCGGAGCGGGCGCGGCCCCGGGCGCTCCCGGCGCGCCGCCCGGCCTGGCGCCGGCCGCCGCCGCGTCCGCCTTCTTCCCGCTGTGCCCCTTGAAGATCCGGGTCGGCGCGAACTCGCCGAGCTTGTGGCCGACCATGTTTTCCGCGACGTACACCGGAATGAACTTCCGGCCGTTGTGGACCGCGATCGTGTGCCCGACCATGTCGGGGATGATCGTGGAACGCCGGGACCAGGTCTTGACGACCTTCTTCTCGCGCGACTGGTTCAGCGCGTCGATCTTCTTCTTCAGATGATCGTCGAGGAACGGGCCTTTCTTGATCGAACGAGCCATCTCTTACTTCCTTCGCCGGACGATCATCGCGTCCGTTCGTTTGTTGTTTCGGGTCTTGAACCCCTTCGTCTTCCAGCCCCACGGGGAGACCGGATGCCGGCCGCCCGAGGTCTTTCCTTCGCCGCCGCCCATCGGATGGTCGACGGGATTCATCGAAACGCCCCGGTTGTGCGGCTTCCAGCCGAGCCACCGCGAGCGTCCCGCCTTCCCGATCGAGAGGTTCTCGTGTTCGATGTTGCCGACCTGCCCGATCGTCGCGTAGCAGTCGATGAACACCTTCCGCGTCTCGCCGGAAGGGAGGCGGACCTGGGCGTATTCCCCTTCCTTGGCCATGAGCTGCGCCGCCGCGCCGGCGGAGCGGACCATCTGGCCACCCCGGCCGAGCTTCAGCTCGATGTTGTGGATCGTCGTGCCGACCGGGATCCCCCGCAGCGGCAGCGCGTTGCCCGGCAGGATGTCCGCCTTCGGCCCCGAGATGACCCGCGCCCCGACCTCAAGCCCGACCGGCGCCAGGATGTAGCGCTTCTCGCCGTCGGCGTAGTGAAGCAGGGCGATGTTCGCCGTGCGGTTCGGATCGTATTCGATCGAGGCCACGCTCGCGGGAACGTCCATCTTCTCCCGCCGGAAGTCGATGACGCGGTACTGACGCTTGTGACCCCCGCCCATGAACCGCGAGGTGATCTGGCCGCTGCTGTTGCGTCCCCCCGTTCGGCGCTTGGGCGTGACGAGGCTCTTTTCCGGACGGTCGGCCGTGATCTCCGAGAACGTCATCGACGTCTGGAACCGGCGGCCGGCGGACGTGGGCTTGAACGACTTTACGGGCATCGAATCACCTACACGCCTTCGAAGAATTCAATGGGCTTCTCCCCCGCCGCGAGGCGCACGTACGCCTTCTTCCAGTCTCGGCGCTGGCCGGCGAACTTCCCCATGCGCTTCCATTTGCCGCCGCGGTTCGCGACGCGGACGGAGTCGACCTTGACGTTGAAGAGCATCTCGACGGCGGCCTTCACTTCGATCTTGTTCGCGGCCGGATCGATCTCGAAGCACACCGTGTTCGCGGAGTCCTTCAGACGCGTGGACTGCTCGGTGATCAGGGGACGGCGGATGACCTGGTGCAGGTTCATGATCTCCCCTCGAGCGTCTTCGCGACCCGGGCGAGCGCCTCGCGCGTCACGACGACGAACCCGTGGTTGAGCACGTCGTACGCATTGACGCCGAGAGGGTCGACGTGCTTCAGCCCCTTCACGTTCCCGAGCGCGCGCGCGAGATTCTCGTTCTCACGGGAGTCGACGAAGAGCGCCTTCCCCGTGATCCCGAGCGCGGAGAGGTTCCCGACCAGCTCGCGCGTCTTGTGCGACGGCAGCGCGAGGTCCTCGAGGATCACCAGCCGTGATTCCTTGACCTTGCGCGAGAGCACGGACCGGAGCGCATTCTTCTTCTCGTTGACCGAGATCGCGTGCGCGTACGAGCGCGGCACCGGGCCGAAGACGGTCCCGCCGTGGCGGTGGATCGGCGGACGGCCGCCGCCCTGGCGGGCGCGCCCCGTTCCCTTCTGCTTGAAGGGCTTGCGCCCCGAGCCGGACACCTCGGCGCGGGTCTTCGTCTTGTGCGTCCCCCTCCGAAGGGCGGCCAGGTGCGCCTTGACGACCGCCCACACGAGGTGGCGGCGGTAGGGCTGCTCGAATACCGACGCCGGGAGCTCGACGGCCCCGACCTTTTCCTTGTTCCAGTTCCAGACGTCCACGCTCGCCATCCGCTTTACTCCGTTTTCGCCGCGAAGCTCGAGCGGACGATCCGCACGTACGAGTTCCGCGCTCCCGGGACGGGCCCGCTGAGATAGATCAGGTGGTTCTCGGCGTCGATTTTCGCGACCACGACGTTTTTCGACGTCGCGTGGCGTCCGCCGAGGCGGCCCGACGACCGCGTTCCGGGATAGACGCGCGACGGGAACGCCGACGGCCCGATCGAACCGGGCGCCCGATGGAACATCGAGCCGTGCGTCGCGCGGCCGCCCGCGAAATGGTGCCGCCTCACGACGCCGGCGAAGCCCTTTCCCTTCGACCACCCCTCGACGTCGACGTGCTCGTTGACGGCGAACGTGTCGGCGAGGACCTTGTCGCCGGGCTTCAAGTCGTCTCCCTCGGCGATGCGGAACTCGGCGAGGTCGCGCATCGGCGCGACGGACGCGCGGTCGAAGTGCCCCTTGAGGGCCTTCGTCACGTTCCGAGGCGCGCGCTCTTCGACGAGCCCGAGCTGGATCGCGTCGTAGCCGTCCTTCGCCGCCGTCTTCTTCTGGACGACGAGGCACGGGCCGGCCTTGACGACCGTGACGGGGACGACGGTGCCGTCCTCGCGGAAGATCTGGGTCATCCCCACTTTTTTCCCGATCAGGCCCTGAATCATGACGTCACTTCCCGAATGCCTTGATCTCGACGTCGACGCCGGCGGGGAGCTCGAGCTTCATGAGCGCGTCCACCGTCTGGGAGGACGGCTCGAGGATGTCGAGCAGCCGCTTGTGCGTCCGCATCTCGAACTGTTCGCGCGATTTCTTGTCGACGTGCGGCGACCGGTTGACCGTGTAGCGGGCGATCGACGTCGGCAGGGGAATCGGCCCCGCGATCCGGGCTCCCGTGCGCCGAGCGGTGTCGACGATCTCCGCGGCCGACTGATCGAGCACGCGGTAATCGAAGGCCTTGAGCCGGATGCGGATTTTGTCGTTCATCGTTCCTTCTCGATTCCTACTGAATGACTTCGGTGATGGTGCCGGCGCCGACGGTGCGGCCGCCCTCGCGGATGGCGAAGCGCAGCCCCTTCTCCATGGCGATCGGCGTGATCAGCTCGATCTCCATCGCCACGTTGTCGCCCGGCATCACCATCTCGACGCCCGCCGGCAACTGCGCCGTCCCCGTCACGTCCGTCGTCCGGAAGTAGAACTGCGGCCGGTACCCGTTGAAAAACGGCGTGTGCCGACCCCCCTCTTCCTTCGTCAGAACGTAGGCCTCCGCCTTGAACTTCGTGTGCGGCGTGATCGACTTCGGCTTGGCGCACACCTGACCGCGCTCCACGTCCTTGCGCTCGATGCCCCGCAGCAGCAGTCCCACGTTGTCGCCCGCCACGCCCTCGTCGAGGAGCTTGCGGAACATCTCGACCCCCGTCACCACCTTCGTCTGCGTCGGCTTGATCCCCACGATCTCGACCTCTTCCCCGACCTTCACCTTCCCGCGCTCCACCCGGCCCGTCACCACCGTGCCCCGGCCCGAAATCGAGAACACGTCCTCGATCGGCATCAGGAAGTCCTTGTCGATGGCCCGCTCCGGCAGCGGAATGTACGAGTCCACCGCCTCCATCAGCTCCATGATGCACTTCGTGTCGGGCGAATTCGGGTCTCCCGACTCCAGCGCCTTCAACGCCGACCCCTTCACCATCGGAATCTTGTCGCCCGGGAACTTGTACGACGTCAGAAGCTCCCGGACCTCCAGCTCCACCAGCTCCAGCAGCTCCGGATCGTCCACCATGTCCGTCTTGTTCAGAAACACCACGATGAACGGCACCCCGACCTGCCGCGCCAGCAGAATGTGCTCCCGCGTCTGCGGCATCGGCCCGTCCGCCGCCGACACCACAAGGATCGCCCCGTCCATCTGCGCCGCACCCGTGATCATGTTCTTCACGTAGTCCGCGTGCCCCGGGCAATCCACGTGCGCGTAGTGCCGCTTCTCCGTCGAATACTCCACGTGCGCCGTGTTGATCGTGATCCCTCGCGCCTTCTCTTCCGGCGCGTTGTCGATCTGGTCGTACCCCTTCGCCGTCGCCAGACCCTTCTTCGACAACACCGTCGTGATCGCCGCCGTCAACGTCGTCTTCCCGTGATCCACGTGCCCGATCGTCCCGATGTTGACGTGCGGCTTGCTCCGGTCAAACTTCTCTTTCGACATCCTCGTTCCTCTTCTTACTTCGATCCGACTTTGGCGATGATCTCTTCGGAAACGTTCCGGGGGACCTGTTCGTAGGAAGCGAACTGCATCGTGTAGTTGCCGCGGCCCTGGGTCTTCGAGCGGAGCGTCGTCGAGTAGCCGAACATCTCCGACAGCGGCACGCGCGCCTTGATGACCTGAAGGGTCGCGCGCGGCTCCTGGTGGAGGATGTGCCCGCGGCGCGAGTTCAGATCGCCGATGACGTCGCCCATGTAGTCCTCCGGGACGACGACCTCGACCTCCATGATCGGCTCCTTCAGGATCGGCTTCGCTTTCGGCGCCGCTTCCTTCCAGGCGAGCGAGCCGGCGATCTTGAACGCGATCTCCGAGGAATCGACGTCGTGGTAGGAGCCGTCGTAGAGCTCGACGTGCACGCCGGTCGTGGGATAGCCCGCGAGGATGCCGTTCTCGAGCGCTTCCTTGATGCCCTGCTCGACCGGCTTGATGAATTCCCTCGGGATCGAGCCGCCCTTGATGACGTTCTCGAACTCGAAGTCCTTGCCGTCCTCGGTCGGCCGGATGCGGATGCGGCAGTCGCCGTACTGGCCGTGGCCGCCCGTCTGTCGCTTGAACAGGCCGCGGCCCTCCGCTTCCTTCGTGATCGCCTCGCGGTACGCGACCTGGGGCTTTCCGACGTTGGCGCCGACGTTGAACTCGCGGACCATGCGGTCGACGATGATCTCGAGGTGGAGCTCGCCCATTCCGGAGATGATCGTCTGGTTCGTTTCCTTGTCGGAGTGGACCTTGAAGGTGGGGTCTTCCTGCATGAGCTTGCCGAGCGCCATGCCCATCTTCTCCTGGTCCGACTTCGTCTTCGGCTCGATCGCGACGGAGATCACGGGCTCGGGGAAGTTCATCGACTCGAGGACGACCTCCGCGCTCTTGTCGCAGATCGTGTCGCCCGTCGAGACGTTCTTCAGGCCCACGGCCGCGGCGATGTCGCCCGCCCAGACCTCCTTGATCTCTTCCCGCTTGTTGGCGTGCATCTTGAGCAGCCGTCCGACCCGCTCCGTGTTGTCCTTGGTCGAGTTGTAGACCGCGGAGCCGGCGTCGAGGTGCCCGGAGTACACGCGGAAGAAGGCGAGCTGGCCGACGAAGGGGTCCGTCATGATCTTGAAGATTAGCGCCGAGAACGGGCCGTCGTCCTTCGGCTCGCGCACGACCTCGTTGTCGAGGTCGTCGTGGCCCTTGATCGGCGGCACGTCGAGCGGCGAGGGGAGATACTGGACGACCGCGTCGAGGAGCTGCTGGACGCCCTTGTTCTTGAAGGCGGATCCGCAGACGACGGGCTGGACGTGCCCCGTCACGGTCGCCTTGCGGAGCGCGACCTTGATTTCCTCCGGCGTGACCTGGCCGCCCTCGAGGTACTTCTCCATCAGGTGATCGTCGGTCTCGGCGATCGCCTCGATCAGGTGCTCGCGGTACTTCTCCGCTTCCTCGCGGAACTCCTCGGGCATGTCGACGATGTCGAACTTCGCGCCCAGGGTCTCGTCCTTGAACTCGATCCCCTTCCAGTCGACGAGGTCGATCACGCCGCGGAGCTGCGACTCGCTGCCCCAGGGAATCTGGATCGGCGCGGGCTTGGCGTTGAGGCGCGTCTTCATCATCTCGATGCAGCGCGGAAAATTCGCGCCGACGCGGTCCATCTTGTTGACGAACGCGATGCGCGGCACGCCGTAGCGGTCCGCCTGGCGCCACACCGTCTCCGACTGCGGCTCCACACCCGCGACCGCGTCGAAGCAGGCCACCGCGCCGTCGAGGACGCGGAGCGACCGCTCCACCTCGGCCGTGAAATCCACGTGTCCGGGCGTGTCGATGATGTTGATCCGGACGTCCTTCCAGAAGCACGTCGTCGCGGCGGACGTGATCGTGATGCCGCGCTCCTGCTCCTGGACCATCCAGTCCATCGTCGCGGTGCCTTCGTGCACCTCGCCGATCTTGTAGTTGACCCCCGTGTAATACAGGATGCGCTCCGTCGTCGTCGTCTTGCCGGCGTCGATGTGCGCCATGATCCCGATGTTGCGGGTGTCCTTGAGAGGATGCGTACGCGGCATGGTTCAGTTCAACTCAGCTCGATCTACCAACGGTAGTGGGCGAAAGCCTTGTTGGCTTCCGCCATCTTCAGGGTGTCGTCCTTCTTCTTCATCGCGCCGCCCTTGAGGTTCGACGCGTCGAGGAGCTCGCCCGCGAGCTTCTCTTTCATCGTCCTCTCGCCCCGGGAGGCGGAGTATTCGATGAGCCAGCGGATCGCGAGCGAGGTGCGACGGTTCGGACGGACCTCGACCGGGACCTGGTAGGTCGATCCGCCGACGCGGCGCGACTTGACCTCGAGCGCCGGCTTGACGTTCTCGACCGCTTTCTTGAAGACCTTCATCGGGTCGTCCTGCGTCTTCTCCGAAACCATTTCGAGGGCGCCGTACAGGATCCGCTCCGCGACGCTCTTCTTCCCCTGCTTCATCACCGAGTTCACGAACTTCGTGACGAGCTGGGAGTTGTAGACCGGATCGGGCAGGATTTCGCGCTTGGGAACTTCTCTTCGTCTCGGCATGGTCTTACGCCTTCGGTCGCTTTGCGCCGTACTTGGAACGGCTCTGTTTGCGGTTGGCGACGCCGACCGCGTCGAGCGTGCCCCGGATGATGTGGTATCGGACTCCCGGGAGATCCTTCACGCGGCCGCCGCGGATCATCACGATCGAGTGCTCCTGGAGGTTGTGACCGACGCCCGGGATGTACGTCGTGACCTCGGTGCCGTTGGTCAGGCGCACGCGAGCGACTTTGCGCAGCGCCGAATTCGGCTTCTTCGGCGTGGTCGTGTACACGCGCGTGCAGACGCCGCGCTTCTGCGGGGACGCATTCAACGCCGGACTCGCGGTCTTGTACCGGACCGCCTCCCGCCCGCTCCGCACCAACTGGGAAATCGTCGGCATTCTCTTCAACCTCCGAATCCGCCCGGGCAAAGAAACTTCACGCGGCGGCTTCGATACTTTCGTCTCCCCGGTCTCCGGGTCTTGCCGCACCCGTTGGCCGAGATCGATCGTCTCCCTGTCTTTCGGATAAACTCCGAGAAGTCCCGGGGAAAACCCGCTAATACTAAGAGCCTACGGGGGCTGTGTCAAGCGGAAAGCGGGGACGGGTTCGGACCCGCCGCCGCGGTCTGCTCAGCGGGTGACCGAATCCGGGGCGGCCGGGGAGCCATCTCCTTCGAGGATGCGTTCGATCAGGTCCTGCTTCGTCCGGAGCGGCCGGTCTGAAGCCTCCTCGGAGGCCCGATAGTCAGAGCCGAGAACGAGGTGGCCATCCGAAGTCACCGGCACCAACCCGCGGCCCTCGAGGGGGAAGAAGAGGTAGTTGTGGTCGTCCGGGTAGGTGAGCAGAAATACCTCGGCGCCGATGTCCGGCGGTTCCGGATATCGGGTGTCCACCTTCACCAGCCGAAATGCCCCGATCTCGAAATCTCCTTGCGGAAGAAAGAGATACGCTTCATCCAACGTCGGAACTCCTCGGAAGGTCCAATCGATCCCCAATCGCAAGAGTTGACCGGGTATTCCACGCCAGAACCCGAAGGTCCGATTCGTCACCCGGGCAGGGACGACCAGGCTCGCCTGGTCTGCGGCCTGCTCCAGAGTGGCCTCCGGCTGAAGAATGCGGTCTCCGGATCCATGGGTCCGACACGAAATGTCGAACCGGGAGCAGCGGAGAGCGCGATGGCCTTTTCGACCTCGCCTTGAAACCTCTTCGGAAAGAGAGCTGAATCCAGGTCGCCGTCGTCACCGAGGGCGACGCGGGCGTCCACCCACACCGGCTCTATGTTTCCGCTGCCATACAGGAGGTAGGGCATCCCCTCGGGCCCCGACGAATGCTGCAGGCTCTGCTCGCGCGTCCTTGCGACACCCCGGATCATCTCTTCGAGCGCCGCGGCTGTCCGGATCTCCGTTCCTCTCAGCCACCCCCGGTCCCCGAACGCGAGGGAACCGCCGGGACGAACGACGACGAGATCGGCGTCGGACTCGATCTAAACCAGGCCGCTCTCCAGCGGCTTCCCTCCCAGGAACAGGAACACCTCGTCGCTGACTGCAGGCGGATCCGGCCAGCGATCGTCCAGCTTCACGACCGTCTTCCCGGCCGCGCAGAACTTCGCAACGGGATAGAACGCGAGCAGGGAACCCCCACTCCACTCTCCCTTGAGCACGCGGGAGGGCTGAATCTCGAGAACCTGCCCCGGCTCGCTCGAAAATCCGGACGTCCGCGCCGAAACCCTCCCCCGGACGATCAGCTCCGCCGATCGGATTGCGCAATCGAAATCGCCGCAGAGGCGCGCGTCGATGTAGTGGGTAATCGACTTGTCGATCGTGACCGATTCCCCGCCGGCTTTCATGATCTCGTCGACCAGCCCCTCGTAAGGCGAAGGCACGGCGAAGTAGCTCTGGTCGAACGACCCGTCGGGCAACACGGCTGCCCGCACATCCACCCGGAAGGGAAATTCGCTCTCCGGGTAGCCCCTGACGAGCGGCGCTTCTGCGTCGGCGTGCGACGCGACGCCCAGCAGCAGCGAGAGAAAGATTCGCGAGCGCAACCCGAAAACGGGGCCTCTACATCCCCGGATCGTCCGCCGAGGGACCGTAAATCGACGGGACCTTCGCGCCCATCGGTCGGAGGTAGGTCGAGAGCTGGCCCCGGTGGTGGATCGCGTCGAAGAGGAACCCGAAGAGCATGTCGCCCACGCTCGTCTCCCACGCCACATGGCCGTCCACGGCAAACTGGGCCTTGCCGTCCCACGCGGCATCGTCCATCTTCGAGATCCGCCGCTCGAGCTCCTCCGCGTTCCTCTCGAACGCCGCGATCGATTCGCCGACCGCCGCGGGCACGGGTTTCAGCACGAAATCGACCCTGCCGCGATCCACGACCTCACAGGCGTCGCCGAGCTCGCTCGCGAGCTGCCAGAGGAGGTCGGCGGCCGAATTCGAGCGCGGGTCGGGCCGGTAAGAGGCCCGGTCGGCAGGGACCGCCTTCATCACGCGGAGGAACTTCGGCCTCTCGGCCCCGAAACATTCTTTGTAGTATTCACGGACGCTCTTCATCGGTCGGCTCTCCTTTCCGGCGTCGTGCCGGAACCCGGATCATCCGCCGGAACCGCAGGCCGAATCAATCCCGCGGCCGGGTCGCGGGCCGGCCCGAAAAGAAAAGCCCCGGCGTTTCCGCCGGGGCGAAGGTTTTTCGGAGCTCGCCGGAGTCAGATCTCTTCGTCCGCCTCGAAGTCGGAATCCGCCTCGGCCATCGCGAGATCGTCGAGATTGTCCGTGAGGAACTCCTCGACGACCGGCTCGATCTCCGGAATGTCTTCCTTCTCGAGCACGACGTCGCGGTAATAGCTCATGCCGGTTCCCGCCGGGATCAGACGGCCGACGATGACGTTCTCCTTGAGCCCCCGGAGCGAGTCGACCTTCCCGGAGATCGCGGCTTCCGTCAGCACGCGGGTCGTCTCCTGGAAGGACGCCGCCGAGATCAGGGAGTCGGTCGAGAGCGAGGCCTTCGTGATGCCGAGAAGCAGGGGCCGGCCGATCGCCGGCTCGCCGCCGGCGGCGATCACGCGCTCGTTCTCCTCGGTGAACCGGAAGCGGTCCACCTGCTCGTCGAGCAGGAACTCCGTGTCGCCGACCTCCTCGATCTTGACCGAGCGCATCATCTGGCGGACGACCACCTCGATGTGCTTGTCGTTGATCGCGACGTTCTGCGACCGGTAGACCTCCTGGATCTTGTCCACCATGTAGCGCTGCAGCTCCTTCTCGCCGAGGATCGCGAGCACGTCGTGCGGGTTGATCGGGCCGTCGATCAGGGGATCGCCGGCATGGACCTTCTCGCCGTCCTGGACGTTGACGTGCGTGTAGCGCGGGATCAGGTACTCGCGGACCTCGTTGTCCTCCGAACGGACGATGATCTTCCGCAGACCCTTCGTGATCGGGCCGTATTCGATGGCGCCGTCGATCTCGGTGATGATCGCAGGCTCCTTCGGCCGCCGGGCTTCGAAGAGCTCGACGACGCGGGGAAGACCGCCCGTGATGTCCTTCGTCTTCGTCGTCTCGCGCGGGATCTTCGCCAGCGTGTCGCCGGGATGGATCTCCTGCCCCTCGGTGACCATGAGGTGCGATCCGATCGGAAGGAGGTACTTGCGGTCGGGCTTTCCGTCCGCGTGCGACTTCGTGTGGATGACGAGCTGCGGGGAGCGCTTCTCGGCGCCGAGCGACTCGACGATGATGTTCTGCGAGAGGCCCGTCACGCGGTCGGTCTCCTCGCGGAGGTTCTCCCCCTCGACAATGTCCTTGTACTCGACGCGTCCGCCGACCTCGGTCAGAATGGCCGAGGTGAACGGGTCCCACTCGACCAGTTCCTGGCCGGGCGCCACGTCCTGTCCTTCGGTGACCTTCAGGTTCGAGCCGTAGACGACCGAGTAGCGTTCCTTTTCGCGTCCCTTGTTGTCGTGGATCGTGATCTTGCCGCTGCGGTTGACGACGACGAGGCTGCCGTCCTTCCGCGCGACCGTCGTGACGTTCAGGAACTTGACCTTGCCGGGGTTCTTCGCGGCGTGCTTCGACTGCTCGGTCACGCGCGAGGCCGTGCCGCCGTAGTGGAACGTCCGCATCGTGAGCTGGGTGCCCGGCTCGCCGATCGACTGCGCGGCGATGACGCCGACCGCCTCTCCGATCTCGACGAGGTTCCCGGTCGCGAGCATGCGGCCGTAGCAGCGGCGGCAGACGCCGCGGCGGGTCTCGCAGGTGAGCACGGAGCGGATCTTGACCCGCTCGATGCCCGCTTCCTGCACGGCGGAGGCGAGGTCTTCGGTGATCTCGTCGCCGATCGACAGGATCTTCTGCTCCGTCAGCGGATCGAGGATGTCCTCCTGCGCGACGCGGCCGACGATCCGGTCGCGGAGCGGCTCGAGGATGTCTCCGCCTTCCATGATCGCGGTCACGACGATGCCATCCGCCGTTCCGCAGTCCTCCTCGATGACGATGACGTCCTGTCCGACGTCGACGAGCCGGCGGGTGAGGTACCCGGAGTCCGCCGTCTTGAGCGCCGTGTCGGCGAGGCCCTTGCGGGCGCCGTGCGTCGAGATGAAGTACTGCAGCACCGAGAGGCCCTCGCGGAAGTTCGCGATGATCGGGTTCTCGATGACCTCGCCCGAGGGCTTGGACATGAGGCCGCGCATTCCGGCGAGCTGCCGGACCTGCTCCTTCGATCCCCGGGCGCCGGAGTCCGCCATGATGTAGATCGGGTTGAACTCCGAGCCCGACTGGTCGGAACGCTTCATCTCCTTGAACATCTCGTCGGAAACGGCTTCCGTCGTGCGGTGCCAGATGTCGATGATCTTGTTGTGGCGCTCGCCCGCCGTGATGACGCCCGAGGAGCGCTGGCTCTCGACCTCGAGGACTTCCTTGTTCGCCTTTTCGACGAGGTTGGCCTTCTTCTCCGGGATCAGCATGTCGTCGACGCCGATCGAGATTCCGGCCTTCGTCGCGTAGAGGAAGCCGGTCTGCTTGAGCTCGTCGAGCATCTGGACGGTCGCCGCCGCCCCGTACCGGAGGTACGAGAACGTGACGAGGTCGGAGAGGCCCTTCTTCTTGAGCAGGCCGTTGATGAACGGGAACTGGGCCGGGAGCGCGCGGTTGAAGATCACGCGTCCGACGGTCGTGTCGATGAGCGCCCGCTGGAGCGTCTGGATCTCGGCGTGGATGACGTCCTGGTCGTTGTACTGGGTCGTGAGATCCAGATAGTCGCCCGTGTAACGGACGCGGATCGGCGTGTGCGTGACGACCTCGCCCTCAGCGTGCGCGAGCATCACCTCGTCGAAGTCCGCGAAGATGCGCCCTTCTCCCTTCGTCCCGGGCCTCGCCTTCGTCAGGTAATAGCAGCCGAGCACGAGGTCCTGCGACGGGACCGCGAGAGGCCGGCCCGAGGCGGGCGAGAGGATGTTGTTGGACGAGAGCATCAGGAGGTGCGCCTCGATCTGGGCCTTCGGCGAGAGCGGCACATGGACGGCCATCTGGTCGCCGTCGAAGTCCGCGTTGAACGCCGGGCACACGAGAGGATGAATCTTGATCGCCTTCCCCTCGACGAGCACCGGCTCGAACGCCTGGATGCCGAGGCGGTGGAGCGTCGGCGCGCGGTTCAGGAGCACCGGGTGGTCCTTGATGACCTCCTCGAGCGCGTCCCACACTTCGATGTCGCCCTGCTCGACGAGCTCCTTGGCCGCCTTGATCGTCGGGGCGAGCCCCTTCTTCTCGAGACGGTTGTAGATGAAGGGCTTGAAGAGCTCGACCGCCATCTTCTTCGGCAGGCCGCACTGGTTCAGCTTCAGCTCCGGCCCGACGACGATGACCGAACGGCCGGAATAGTCCACGCGCTTGCCGAGGAGGTTCTGCCGGAACCGGCCCGTTTTCCCCTTGAGCGTGTCGGAAAGCGACTTCAGGGGGCGGTTGTTCGAGCCCTTGAGGACGCGGCCGCGGCGGCCGTTGTCGAACAGGGCGTCGACCGCTTCCTGGAGCATCCGCTTCTCGTTGCGCACGATGACCTCGGGCGCGCGGAGCTCGAGGAGCTTCTTCAGCCGGTTGTTCCGGTTGATCACGCGGCGATAGAGGTCGTTCAAGTCCGACGTCGCGAACCGTCCGCCGTCGAGAGGGACGAGCGGCCGGAGCTCGGGCGGGATAACCGGGATGACGTCCATGATCATCCATTCGGGACGCTGCCCCGACCGGCGGAACGAGTCGATCACCTTCAGGCGCTTGGCCGCCTTCTGCTTCTTGATCTGCGACGTCTCGGTCTTCATGACCAGGCGGAGCTCTTCCGCCTGCGACTCCACGTCCACCCGGCGGAGCAGCTCCTGGATCGCCTCGGCGCCCATCCGGGCGACGAAGACGTCTCCCCATTCGCCGCGAACCTCGCGGTAGCGCTCTTCGGAGAGGAGCTCCTTCTCCTTCAGGTCCGTCTCGCCGGGATCGATCACGACGTACGACTCGAAGTAGAGGACTCGCTCGAGGTCGCGAAGCGACATGTCGAGCAGGTGCCCGATCCGCGACGGGAGGCCCTTGAAGAACCACACGTGCGAGACGGGCGCGGCGAGCTCGATGTGACCCATCCGCTCGCGCCGCACGCGGGACTTCGTCACCTCGACGCCGCACTTGTCGCAGACGACGCCGCGGTGCTTCATCCGCTTGTACTTGCCGCAGAGGCACTCCCAGTCGGTGATCGGGCCGAAGATCTTCGCGCAGAACAGACCGTCGCGCTCCGGCTTGAAGGTCCGGTAGTTGATCGTCTCGGGCTTCGTGACCTCACCGAAGGACCACGACCGGATCTTCTCCGGCGAGGCGAGCGACACCCGGATCGAGTTGAAGTCCTTCAAACTGGTCGGTTGATTCATCAACGTGAGCGTTTCCAATTGCCCACTCCTTTCGAACTCGGTCATCCGGTTATCGCTTCAGGAGCTCCACGTCGAGACACAGGGACTGGAGCTCGCGCACCAGCACGTTGAACGACTCGGGCAGGCCCGGATCCTCCGGCACCTCGCCCTTGACGATCGACTCGTATACCTTCGAACGTCCTTCGACGTCGTCGGACTTCACGGTCAGGAGCTCCTGCAGGGTGTAGGCCGCGCCGTACGCCTCGAGGGCCCAGACCTCCATCTCGCCGAACCGCTGGCCGCCGAACTGCGCCTTGCCGCCGAGCGGCTGCTGCGTGATCAGCGAATACGGCCCGATCGAGCGGGCGTGGATCTTGTCGTCCACCAGATGCGAAAGCTTCAGCATGTAGATGTAGCCGACGGTGACCTTCTGCTCGAAACCCTCGCCCGTCATGCCGTCGTACAGCGTCGTCTTGCCGGAGGAGGGAAGGTTCGCGTCCTTGAGCAGCGTCTTGATCTCCCCTTCCGACGCGCCGTCGAAGACGGGGGTCGCGACGTGGAGCCCCAGCGCTCGCGCGGCCCACCCGAGGTGGGTCTCGAGGATCTGCCCCACGTTCATGCGCGACGGGACGCCGAGGGGATTGAGGACGATCTCGACGGGCCGGCCGTCCGGCAGGTACGGCATGTCCTCTTCGGGAAGGATCCGGGAGATCACGCCCTTGTTGCCGTGGCGTCCCGCCATCTTGTCGCCGACGGAGAGCTTCCTCTTCATCGCGACGTAGACCTTCACGAGCTTGATGACGCCGGGCGGGAGCTCGTCCCCCTTCTGGAGGAGGTCGATCCGGTCGGCGTTGACCTTGTTGAGCACCTCGATCTGGGAGTCGGCCCGGGCGAAGACCCTGCGGACCTCGTCGCGCGCGGCGTCGTCCTTGAGGCGCGCTCCCAGGAGCTCCTTCTTCGAGAGCCGGGCGACGACCTCCGAAGTGAGCTTCGTCCCCTTCTTCGCGACGACCTCGCCGCGGCGGTCTTCCAGGTCGTCGGTCAAGGACTTCCCGTCGAGGATCGACTGGACTTTCTTGTTCGCTTCCTCGCGGATGATGCGGATCTCGTCCTGGCTGTTCTTCTGGAGCTTGGCGATCTGATCTTCTTCGATCTGGAGCGCCCGGACGTCCTTCTCGATCCCCTTGCGGGAGAAGATCTTCACGTCGACGACGATGCCCTCGATTCCCGGCGGGCATTTGAGCGAGGCGTCGCGCACGTCTCCGGCCTTCTCGCCGAAGATCGCCCGGAGGAGCTTCTCCTCGGGAGTGAGCTGGGTTTCCCCCTTCGGCGTGACCTTGCCGACGAGGATGTCGCCCGGCTTGACGGAGGCGCCGATGCGGATGATGCCCGACTCGTCGAGATCGGCGAGGGCGTACTCCGACACGTTCGGGATGTCGCGGGTGATTTCCTCGGGTCCGAGCTTCGTGTCGCGGGATTCGAGGTCGAACTCCTCGATGTGGATCGAGGTGAAGTAGTCCTCCTTCACCATTTTTTCGGAGATCAGGATCGCGTCTTCGTAGTTGTAGCCGCGCCAGGGCATGAACGCGACGAGGATGTTGCGGCCGAGCGCGAGCTCGCCGTCGTCCGTGCACGGTCCGTCGGCGAGCACCTGGCCGCGGGAGACGCGCTCCCCTTCCACGACGATCGGCTTCTGGTTGATGCAGGTGTTCTGGTTGGACCGCCGGAACTTCACCAGCGGGTAGATGTCGGCGCCGAATTCCTTGCCGGCGAGGCCTTCGCCTTCTTCCCCCTCGACGCGGACGATGATCCGCTCGGCGTCGACCTGGTCGACGATCCCCCCGCGCTTGGCGAGGACGACCGCGCCCGAGTCGCGCGCCACGGTGCGCTCGAGCCCCGTGCCGACGAGCGGCGCCTCCGCCTTGAGCAGCGGCACGGCCTGGCGCTGCATGTTCGATCCCATGAGCGCGCGGTTGGCGTCGTCGTGCTCGAGGAACGGAATGAGCGCGGCGGCGATCGAGACGAGCTGCCGCGGCGAGATGTCCTTGTAGTCGACCTTGTCGCGCTCGACCGAGATGAACTCGCCGTTCAAGCGCGCGATCACGCGGTCTTCCTTCAGCCTCCCGTGGCCGTCCGCCTCGGCGTTGGCCTGCGCGATGACGTAGTTCTCTTCCTCCCACGCGGAGAGGTAGAAGGCGAAGGGCTCGGCCTCCGACACCTTGCGGTGGCCGGAGCGCACGCGCTCGTTCTCCTCCTCGAGCTCCTTCTTCTCCACGATCTGCCCGAGCTTGAACTTCGTGTCGCCGACGCGGGTGATCCGGAAGTGGTCGAGGACGCGGCCCCGCTCCACCTTCTTGTAGGGAGTCTCGATGAAGCCGAAATCGTTGATGCGGGCGTAGCACGAGAGCGACGAGATGAGGCCGATGTTCGGCCCTTCCGGCGTCTCGATCGGGCACACGCGGCCGTAGTGCGTCGGGTGCACGTCGCGAACCTCGAAGCCCGCCCGCTCGCGCGAGAGACCGCCCGGCCCGAGGGCCGAAAGGCGGCGCTTGTGGGTCACTTCCGAGAGCGGATTCGTCTGGTCCATGAACTGCGAGAGCTGCGACGACCCGAAGAACTCCTTGATCGCGGCGATCACGGGCTTCGAGTTGATCAGGTCGTGGGGCATCGCCGAATCGATGTCCTGGTGGACCGACATCTTCTCCTTGATCGCCCGCTCCATCCGGACGAGTCCGATCCGGAACTGGTTCTCGAGGAGCTCGCCGACCGACCGCACGCGCCGGTTGCCGAGGTTGTCGATGTCGTCGAAGCGGCCGACGTCCTTCCGGAGCCGGAGCAGGTAGCCGACGACGTGGTAGATGTCCTCGGGCGTCAGCGTCCGGGTCTCGAGCGATCCCTGGGATTCCATCTTGATGTTGAACTTGAAGCGGCCGACGCGCGAGAAGTCGTACTTCTTCGGATCGAAGAACATCCCCTCGAAGAGGTTCTTGGCCGACTCGTAGGTGGGCGGGTCGCCGGGGCGGAGCCTCCGGTAGATCTCGAGGACCGCCTCGTTCTTCGTCTTGTGGGAGTCCTTGCGAATCGTGTTGACCAGCACGTCGCCGCCGAGATCCCACTCGGGGAAGATCAGCTCGACGTCCTTGATCCCCTTCGCCTTCAGCGCCTCGACGCCGCCCGGACCGACTTCCTGCCCCGCCTCGAAGAGCACCTCGCCGGAGGCGAGATCGACGATGTCGGAGAGGAAACAGGCCTTCTCGACCTGCTCCGGGGCGACGGAAACCTCGACCCCGCCCTTCTTCTGGATCTCCTTCTGCTGGTCGGCGTCGAGCTTGATCCCGGCGAAGATCGGCTTCGTCTCGCGCTTGACGCGGGCGAAGCGATCCTTCAGCTCCTCCTGGCGGAGCACTTCGGGGCCGATCGCGAGAGTCGCCCGTCCGCGCTCGAAGCGGGTCTTCACCGGGGCGTAGAACTGGCGCAGGATCGACTCGTCGGTTTCGAGACCGAGCGCGCGCAGGAAAATCGTCGCCGGGAACTTGCGCTTCCGGTCGATCCGCACGTACAGAATCCCCTTCTGGTCGAACTCGAACTCCACCCAGGAGCCGCGGTAGGGAATGATCTTCGCGAGGAACCCGTGGGCGCTCTCCCGCGTGAAGAACACGCCGGGCGAGCGGTGGAGCTGGGAGACGATCACGCGTTCCGTGCCGTTGATGATGAACGTCCCGTGCTCGGTCATGAGCGGGATGTCCCCGAAGAAGACCTCTTCTTCCTTCGCGTCGCGCATCGTCCGCGCGCCCGTCTCCGGGTCGCGGTCGTACACGAACAGCCGGAACGTCACCTTGAGCGGAACGGAGAAGGTCATGCCCCGTTCCTGGCATTCGGCGACCCCGTACTTCATCTGGAGGTCGACGGGGTTCGAGCAGACGTCGCAGAGCGTGACTTCGTTCTTGTTCTGGTGCCCGCACTTCGGGCACTGCACGACTTCCTCGTGCGGGTGCGCCGTGATGATGCGCGCGCGGCACGAGGCGCAGGTCATGCGCAGGTACTCGAGATCGCGCAGCCGTCCGCACTTGCACTCCCAGTTTCCGATCGAGTACTTGACGAACTGGAGCTCGCAGAGCCCCCGGAAGTCCGCGAAGGGGAAGATCCCGTTGAAGACCGACTGGAGGCCGACCTCCTCGCGCTCCTCCTGGAGAAGGTTCATCTGGAGGAACTTCTCGTAGGAACGCCTCTGGACGTCGATCAGGTTCGGCAGGTCCATGAAGGCGCGGATCTTCGAAAAGTCCTTGCGCTCGCGTACGTTCGCTTGCAGCGTCATGCCCTATGACTCCTTGTCTGCGCGGAAGGCAGACGGGGGCCGCCGAGGGCGGCGCCCCTGTTCAATTCCCCGGATACAAACACGTCTTCGCGAATCGAGCTACTTGACCTCGACCTTGGCGCCGACTTCCTCGAACTTCTTCTTGATGTTCGCGGCGTCATCCTTGGAGACCGCCTCCTTGATCATCTGCGGGGCGCCGTCGACGAGGTCCTTGGCTTCCTTCAGCCCGAGGCCCGTGACTTCGCGAACGACCTTGATGGTCTTGATCTTGTCGCCGGCGGCGGCGAGAACGACGGTGAACTCCGTCTTCTCCTCCTCGACCGGAGCGGCCGCGGCCGGAGCGCCGGCGGCGGCGGGCATCGCCATCGCGGCGGCCGACACCCCGAACTTCTCCTCGAGAGACTTGACCAGGTTGTTGAGATCGAGCACCGACATGGACTCGATTTCCGAGACGAACTGTTCGACGTTCAATGCCATTTCCCTCTCCTCAAAATCTTTCAAGCGCCCGGCGCGGCTTCGGCCGCGGGAGCGGATTTCTCTTTCTGCTCACGAATCTGCGACAGCACCACCGCCAGGTTCCGAATCGGTCCGTTCATCACGGTGACGAGTCGGCGAACCGGTGATTGTAGCATGAAGAGCAGCCGTCCAACGAGCTCTTCGCGGGTCGGGAGATCCGCGATCGTCTGGATCTGGGCCGCCGGAATGGCCCGCCCCTCGACGACGGCTCCCTTGAACGAGATCGCCGCGTTCGTCTTCGCGAAGGTCGTGAGGATCTTCGCGAGCGAGACCGGGTTGTCCGCGTTCCAGGCGACGGCCGTCGGGCCGTTGAACTGCTCTCCGAGCGGCTCGAGGGTGCCCCCCTGGATCGCTCGCCGCGCCAGCGTGTTCTTGACGACCATGTACGACGAGCGGGTGCCGCGAATCTGCTTCCGGAGCTCCGTCACGTCCGGCACCTTGATCCCCGAGAATCCGAGGACGAAGGCGTTCCGGGCCTGACCGATCTCGCCGCGCAGCTCTTCCACGGCGGAATTCTTCTCTGTCTTGTTCATGTTACAGACCCTCAACGGCCGCGACGTCGATCTTCACGGCGGGGCCCATCGTGGAAGAAAGCGAAACGGAGCGGAAATATTTCCCCTTCGCCGCCGCCGGCTTCGCCCGATGGATCGCGTGGATCAACGCCTCGGCGTTTTCCTTGAGCTTCTTCTCGTCGAAGGACATCTTGCCGACCGGGGCGTGGATGATCGACGTGCGGTCCACCCGGAACTCGAGCTTTCCCGCCTTGATCTCCGTCACCGCCCGGGCGACGTCCGGAGTGACCGTTCCCGCCTTCGGGTTCGGCATCAGGCCGCGCGGGCCCAGCACCTTTCCGAGACGGCCGACCGCCCGCATCATGTCCGGCGTGGCGACGAGGGCGTCGAAGTCGAGGTAACCGTTGGCAATCTTCTCCGCCAGCTCCTCTCCCCCGACGACGTCCGCTCCCGCGGCCTCCGCCTCCTTGAGCTTCTCCCCGGAAGTGATGACCGCGACGCGCTTCGACTTCCCGAGCCCGTGGGGCAGGATCACCGTTCCGCGCACCATCTGATCGGCATGCTTCGGATCGACCCCCAGCAGGAGCGCGACGTCCAGCGTCTCGTCGAACCTGGCGAACTTCATCTTCTTCGCGAGCTGGATCGCCTCCTCGAGCGGGTAGTCCCGGTCCTGTACCTGCGCTTTGGCGGCCTGAAACTTCTTTCCTCGTGTGCTCATCCGTGTCCTCTCGTCGTTCGAGCGGCCTCTTTCGGAGGCCTCCGACTGTTTTCGCCCGCGGCGTTCCCTGGGCGCTGACTCGCCCCGCCGCGCGCGCCGATTCCCTCGCCTAGACGATGTCGAGCCCCATGTTCCGAGCCGTGCCGGAGATCGTCCGGATCGCGGCCTCGAGAGAGCCGGCGTTCAGGTCCGGCATTTTCAGCTTCGCGATCTCCTCGACCTGCGCCTTCGTGACCTTGCCGACCTTGGCCTTGTTCGGCTGTCCCGACCCCTTCGGGACGCCCGCCGCCTTCAACAGCAGGACGGGAGCGGGAGGAGTCTTCGTGATGAAGGTGTAGGAGCGGTCGGCGAAGACCGTGATGACGACCGGGATGATCAACCCCTTGTCCTTCGCGGTCCTCGCGTTGAAGTTCTTCACGAAGTCCATGATGTTGACGCCCGCCGGGCCGAGCGCGGTGCCGACCGGCGGCGCCGGGGTCGCTTCTCCCGCCGGGATCTGGAGCTTGATGTAGCCGGTGATCTTCTTCGCCATCGCCTTCCTAAACCTTCTGGACCTGCAGGAAGTCCAACTCGACCGGGGTCGCCCGGCCGAAGATCGTGACCATGACCCGGAGCGTCGAGCGATCGAGGTTGACGTCCTCGACGACCCCGGTGAAATTCGTGAACGGGCCGTCGGTGATCCGGACGGTCTCGCCGTGCTCGAACGTGTGCCGCGGCTTCGGCTTCTCCTTCGTCGAGTGCACCTGGTGGAGGATCTGCTCGACCTCCTCGTCCGTCAGCGGCGTCGGCTCCTTGCCGGACCCGACGAAACCCGTCACCTTCGGGGTGTTCTTGACGAGATGCCACGCCTCGTCGGACATCTCCATCTCGACGAGGATGTAGCCGGGGAAGAACTTGCGGTGAATCTCCCGCTTCTTCCCGCCCTTCATCTCGACGAGGGTCTCCGTCGGGATCCGCACGTCGCCGAAGGCGTCCTTCATCCCCATCGCCTCGACGCGCTGCAGCAGGTTCTGCCGCACCCGGTCCTCGAAACCGGAGTACGTGTGCACGATGTACCAGCGTTTCTGTCCCGTCACCGTCGCCATCGCCGTCATGCTCCGAACAGCTTGTAGACCCAGCCCACCGCCGGAACGAGCACCACGTCGCATCCCCAGAGGTAGAACCCGATGATGAACGTCGCGACGATCACGACGACCGACGTGTTGACGACCGTCTTCCGGTCCGGCCACGTGACCTTCTTCGCTTCGGCGGAAACCTCGCGGACGAACGTCCGCGTGTTCGGCCACCACTCGGAAATCGCTGCCATCGTCTATCCTCGCCCTTCACCGGAAAAATGGCAGGGGTGGAGGGACTCGAACCCCCAACATCCGGTTTTGGAGACCGGCGCTCTACCAATTCGAGCTACACCCCTCCAGCCCGAAAACTCGAAACTCGAAACTCGAACCTCGAAACGAGCCCCCGACCGGGACTCGCCACTCGCCACTCGCCACTCGCGACGGCCCAAGGCTAGACCTTGCCTTCCTTGTGGGCCGTGTGCTTGCGACAGGAGCGGCAGAACTTGCTGCGCTCCAGCTTGTCGGTGTTCGTCTTCTTGTTCTTCGTGGTCGTGTAGTTCTTGCGCTTGCACGCACTGCACGCCAGCGAGATGATTTCCTGCACGTTCGCCCCCTTACTGAATGACTTCGGTGATGGTTCCGGCGCCGACGGTGCGTCCGCCCTCGCGGATGGCGAAGCGCAGGCCCTTCTCCATGGCGATGGGCGTGATCAGCTCGATCTCCATCGCCACGTTGTCCCCCGGCATCACCATCTCCACTCCCGACGGAAGCTGCGCCGTCCCCGTCACGTCCGTCGTCCGGAAGTAGAACTGCGGCCGGTATCCGTTGAAAAACGGCGTGTGCCGCCCGCCCTCTTCCTTCGTCAGCACGTAGGCCTCCGCCTTGAACTTCGTGTGCGGCGTGATCGACTTCGGCTTGGCGCACACCTGACCGCGCTCCACGTCCTTGCGCTCGATGCCCCGCAGCAGCAGTCCCACGTTGTCGCCCGCCACGCCCTCGTCGAGGAGCTTGCGGAACATCTCGACTCCCGTCACCACCTTCGTCTGCGTCGGCTTGATCCCCACGATCTCGACCTCTTCCCCGACCTTCACCTTCCCGCGCTCCACCCGGCCCGTCACCACCGTGCCCCGGCCCGAAATCGAGAACACGTCCTCGATCGGCATCAGGAAGTCCTTGTCGATGGCCCGCTCCGGAAGCGGAATGTACGAGTCCACCGCCTCCATCAGCTCCATGATGCACTTCGTGTCGGGCGAGTTCGGGTCTCCCGACTCCAGCGCCTTCAGCGCCGATCCCTTCACCATCGGAATCTTGTCGCCCGGGAACTTGTACGACGTCAGCAGCTCCCGGACTTCCAGCTCCACCAGCTCCAGCAGCTCCGGGTCGTCCACCATGTCCGTCTTGTTCAAAAACACCACGATGAACGGCACTCCCACCTGGCGCGCCAGCAGAATGTGCTCCCGCGTCTGCGGCATCGGCCCGTCCGCCGCCGACACCACAAGGATCGCCCCGTCCATCTGCGCCGCCCCCGTGATCATGTTCTTGACGTAGTCCGCGTGCCCCGGGCAATCCACGTGCGCGTAGTGCCGCTTCTCCGTCGAATACTCCACGTGCGCCGTGTTGATCGTGATCCCTCGCGCCTTCTCTTCCGGCGCGTTGTCGATCTGGTCGTATCCCTTGGCCGTCGCCAGCCCCTTCTTCGACAACACCGTCGTGATCGCCGCCGTCAGCGTCGTCTTCCCGTGATCCACGTGCCCGATCGTCCCGATGTTGACGTGCGGCTTGCTCCGGTCAAACTTCTCTTTCGACATCCTCGTTCCTCTTCCTGCTTGTCAAACCGATCCGGCCGGAAATCCCGAGTTGGAGCCCACGACCAGGATTGAACTGGTGACCTCGTCCTTACCAAGGACGCGCTCTACCGGCTGAGCTACGTGGGCAAGAGTCACCTTCAACCTCGATTCAGGGCAACGGAGAGTCGACCTCTCCGCGCCAGTGGCAATAATCGTGTATTACGGTTGCACCGAGTCAAGCGCCTCTGCCGCTTCGACTCGGTGCGAGGGAGTCTCGCCGCTCCGGCTCGGAGCGGGAGACGGGATTCGGACTTACTGTCGCGAAGGGGTTCACCCCCTCGCGCACCCCCACGGGTTCGAATCCCGTCTTCACTCTTCGTCATCGTTCTCGGCTCCGAGTCTGCACTTCACGGCCAACGTTGCTTTTCGGCTTGGAGCGGGAGACGGGATTCGAACCCGCGACCAACAGCTTGGAAGGCTGTGACTCTACCCCTGAGTTACTCCCGCGCGATTCCCGTCTCTCGCCTCCGCGCCCACGAATATGGTGGGCAGTGGAGGATTCGAACCTCCGTAGCGCGAAGCGCGGCAGATTTACAGTCTGCTGCCATTAACCACTCGGCCAACTGCCCGGAAAACTGTTTCGATTCCCCGCGCCCGCTCGTTGGAGCCGACGAGAGGAATTGAACCTCCAACCTTCGGTTTACAAAACCGCTGCTCTGCCGATTGAGCTACGCCGGCGCGATTCCGCGAAATTCTCCCGCCGCTCTCTTCAAAGACCCTGCCGGCACACACGAATCCTGTGAGCTCGGCGCGAACCACGAACGATACCAGAGCGAACTTTCACGCGCAAGCACTTTTCGTCTCTGGCGGATAGCTGGCGAGTAGCTGGCGAATCGAGCGCCGCCGCCACCTGCGGGTGACACAGACCTCGCGCCCAGGTTTCGAGCAAATCGCCCGAAATGCGCCTACCCTGAGGCGCCCGAACGCCTCTGGCGGACGGCCTCGAAAGCCGCCGCGGCGGCCGCCGTCGAGACGTTGAGCGAAGCGATCTTCCCCGCCATCGGGAGGCGGGCGAGGACATCGCAGCCCTCCGCGACGAGGCGCCGAAGCCCTTTTCCCTCCGAGCCGAACGCCAGGATCAGATCTCCGGAGAGATCGACTTCGTAGAGATCCTTTCCCCTTTCGTCGAGCCCCACCGCGAAAAACCCGCCCTCCCGGGCATCGTCGAGGAACCGCCGGAGGTTGCCGGCCCGATAGACGGGGACGCGGGACAGGGCGCCGGCGGACACCCTTGCGACGGTTTCGGAAAGCGGCGCGGAGCCACGCTCGTGGACGACGACCCCGGCGCCCGCGCCCTCCGCGACCCTCAGGATCGCCCCCAGGTTGTGGGGGTCCTGGACATCGTCGAGGAGGAAGAGGAACCGCCGCCCCCGGTCTCCGGAGAAGGCGACGCCGGCCGGCGCGAAGGCGACCTCCGCGAGGCGCGCGAGCACCCCCTGGTGATGCCGCGCCAGCCGGTCGAGACTCTCCGCTTTCCCGTACCGGACCGAGACGCGCGATTCGCGGCAGAGGCGTTTCAGCTCGCCGCTGCGGCGGTCCCGGCGGGCTTCATCGAACAGAACCCACTCGATCTTGCCCGGCGCCGAACGAACGGCTTCCTCCACCGCGTGAAAGCCGGAGACGATCATTTCCGAAGACCCGAGGCAGATCCTTCGCTCCGCTCAGGATGACAAGAGGGAGCACGCAGAAGAGCCGGCCGGGCGCTCATGCACTTTCCGTGAGCAGCACGACGACGATCGCGGCGAGGCCCTCGCCTCGTCCCGGGAAACCCATGCCGTTGGTCGAGGTGCCGCGCACGGACACCTTTTCGCGGGGAGCGCCGAGGATCTCCGCGACGCGCCGCTCGAGCTCTTCCCGCCGCGGGGCGATCCGCGGCGCTTCCCCGACGATCGTCGCGTCCAGATTTCCGAGGACGAGCCCCTTCTGCCGCGCGAGCGCCGCCGCCGCCGCGAGCATCCCGGCGCTGTCGCGCCCGCGATTCCCCGGGTCGCGATCGGAGAAGTGCTCGCCGATGCTGCCGCTGGCAGACGCGCCGAGGATCGCGTCGGCCGCCGCGTGCAGCAGGACATCGCCGTCGGAGTGGCCGGAGAGCCCCCGCTCCCCGGGCCAGTCGAGGCCTCCCAGCCGGAGCGGCCGGTCCCCGGCGAACGGATGGGCGTCGAAGCCGAGACCGATTCTCACTCGCGATCCCGTCCCCCTCGCTCCATCTGGAGAAGGGGCAGCGGGGCGAGGTTCCGAAGCATCCCTTCGGCGATCGCGAGGTCTTCGGGCCAGGTGATCTTGAACGCCCGGCGAGACACGGGCACGGCCGCGACGCGAATTCCGATCGCCTCGCATCGCGCCGCCTCGTCGGTGGCCTCGGGCGCTTCCAGCGCCCGGCGGAGGACGTCCCCCCGGAACACCTGGGGTGTCGCAGCCGCGGCGATCTCCTCGCGATCGACGGTCCCCGCGATCCACGAGCCGTCCCAGCGCTTCAGCGTGTCGGCGACCGGCATCACGGCGATCGCCGCTCCGCTCTCTTCCGCGGCGGCGATCACGAGGCGGATTTCGTCCGGCGTGACGAACGGACGGGCGGCGTCGTGCACGACGACGAAATCGCGGGGTCCCGGGTCGAGCGCCTCGACGCCCATCGCCACCGACGCGGCCCTCGACGGCCCTCCCACGAGGACGGGAAACCGGCGCCCGACGGCGGCCGCGATCGAATCCTCGTGTCCCGACGGCGCCATGACGATGCCGCTCTGGAACGGGATCCCGTCGAACGCGCGAAGCGCGAGAGCCACCAGAGGCCGGCCGCCGATCGGGACGAGCGCCTTCGGAAGTTCGCTGCCGAGACGCCGTCCTCCGCCGGCGGCGGGAATCAGGAGGAGAAGGCTCACACCTTGAGGATCTCTTCCTCTTTGGCCTTGAGAACCGAATCGACCTCGGTGATGCGCTTGTCCGTGAGCTTCTGGACCTCTTCGAGGCCGCGCCGCTCGTCGTCTTCCGAGATCTTCTTGTCCTTCATCATCTTCTTCAACGTGTCGTTGGCTTCGTGACGAAAGCGGCGGACCTCGACCCGGACCTCCTCCGCGATGTGGTGCGCGCGCTTGACGAGCTCTTTCCGGCGCTCTTCGGTCGGCGAGGGCACGGGCACCCGCACGATCTTCCCGTCGGAGACGGGGTTCAGGCCGAGGTCGGCCTTCCGGATCGCCTTGTCGATCTCGCCGCACATCTTCGGATCCCACGGCTGCGCCACGAGCAGGTTCGACTCGGGAACGGTCAGGCTGCAAACCTGCTTGAGCGGCACCTCCGTGCCGTAGGAGTTCACCATGACCCCGTCGAGGAGGGCCGCCGACGCCCGGCCCGTCCGGAGCGTGCCGAGCTGGTGCTTCAGCGAATCGATCGCCGTGACCATCTTCTTCTCCGCCGATGCGATCTCGTCTCTCACGATACGTCTCCCGCCGTCGTCGGGACCTCGTCGACGACGAGCGACCCGATGTCGGACCCTTCCACGACCCGCCGGATGTTGCCGGGGACGAGGAGGTTGAACACTTTGATCGGCAGCCGGTTGTCGCGGCAGAGCGCCACGGCCGCCGCGTCCATCACGCCGAGGTTTTCTTCGAGAGCCTGCCGGTACGTCAGGAAGGGCAGGAGCCGCGCCGCGCGGTCGAGCTTCGGATCGGCCGTGAACACCCCGTCCACCTTCGTCGCCTTGAGCAGGATGTCCGCCTTGATCTCGTTGGCCCGGAGCGCCGCGGCCGAGTCGGTCGTGAAGTACGGATTCCCCGTTCCGCCGACGAAGAGGACGACCCGCCCCTTCTCGAGGTGCCGCATGGCGCGCCGTCGGATGAACGGCTCCGAGATCTGCCGCATCTCGATCGCCGAGATCAGCCGGGTGCTGACGTCTCGTTTCTCGAGAGCATCCTGCATCGCGAGCCCGTTGATCACCGTCGCGAGCATCCCCATGTGGTCGCCCGTCACGCGGTCGATCCCCGACGCCGCCGCGGTAACCCCCCGGATGATGTTCCCGCCGCCGAGGACCACCGCGACGCTGACCCCCTTGCGGTGGACGTCGGCGATCTCGTCGGCGATGCGGCTGATCCGCTCGGGGTCGATCCCGAACGAGCGATCGCCCATCAGGGCTTCGCCCGAAACCTTCAGCAGAATTCGCTTGTAATGGGGCTCGGTCACGGCCCGGATTCTAGCCGAGAATCCGGGCCGGTCGCGAGTTGCGAGTCAGGGGCCGCCTCGGGCGGCCCGGTGGCGAGTTTCGAGGTGGAGAGTCGAAGGTCGGAGGCCGCGCGACACTACCCGATCCCCGTGTTTCCGGCCTCCTGACTCGCGACTCGCAACTGAAAGACCCGGAACTACCGCGATTGCGCCGCCACTTCCGCGGCAAAATCGTTTTCTCTCTTCGCCAGCCCTTCCCCGAGCTTGTACCGCAGGAACCGCAGGCCGAGAGCGCCTTCGCCGCCCCGGGCCTTCAACACCTGCCCGACCGTCTGCTTGTCGTCGCGGACGTAGGCCTGCTCGCAGAGGACGCACTCCTGGAAGAACTTCTCGACCTTCCCTTCGGCGATCTTCTCGACGACGTTCGCCGGCTTTCCGGACGCCGTCGCCTGGGCGCGCGCGATCTCCCGCTCGCCGTCCAGGACCGCCGGGTCGACGTCCTCCCGACGCGCGAAACGCGGCTCCGCCGCGGCGACGTGCATCGCGACGTCGCGGGCGAGCTCGTCGTTTCCGCCGGGAATCCCGACGAGGACGCCGATCCGGCCGTTTCCGTGGACGTAGGTGGAGAACGTCTCCCCCGCCTTCGGGATCCAGCGCGCGAACCGGCGCACGCTCATGTTCTCGCCGATCTTCGCGATGAGCTGCGACACCGCCTCGGCCACCGTCGCGCCGAGCGCGATCGGCGAAGGAAGCGTGAGGAGCGCGTCGACCGGCCCGTCGTTCGTCTCGCCGAAGGCGTCATGGCTCGCGATCCGGTCGGAAAGCTTTTCGACGAACGTGCGGAAGTCTTCGGTCTTCGCGACGAAGTCGGTCTCGCAGTTCACCTCGAGCAGCACCGCCGCCGCCGGGTGCACCTTCGCGGACACGAGCCCCTCCGTCGCCGCGCGTCCCGCCTTCTTCGCGGCCGCGGCGAGCCCCTTCTTCCGGAGGATCGTGACGGCCTCCTCGGGGTTCCCTCCGGCCTCCTTGAGGGCGGCCTTGCACTCCATCATCCCCGCGCCCGTCTGCTGGCGCAGGTCGTTGACCATCCTGGCGGTGATCTCCATGGCGTTCTCCATTCAAAAAAATCGGGCCGGGACGCCACCGCCCCGGCCCGCGTATCGACGTTGTCGGCGATCAGCCGGCGACGGCGCCGAAGGTCTCCGGGGACGCGGCGCCGGCCGAAGCCGCACCCTCGCCCGTGTAGCGCTCGTCGTGCGCGTGGAGGCCTTCCAGGATCGAGTCCGCGACCTTGCTCGTGAAGAGCCGGATCGCCCGGATCGCGTCGTCGTTGCCGGGGATCACGTGATCGACCAGCTCCGGATCGCAGTTGGTGTCGACCACCGCCACGATCGGGATCTTGAGGGAGTGCGCCTCCTTGACGGCGATGTGCTCCTTCTTCGGGTCGATCACGAAGAGCGCGTCGGGAAGCTCGTCCATCTCCTTGATGCCGGAGAGATTCTTCTCGAGCTTTTCCTTCTCGCGCTCCAGGCGGATGCGTTCCTTCTTGGTGAGGTTCTCGTTCTCCGTGTCGGAGAGGGAGGCCTCGATTTCCTTCAGCCGATGGATCGATTTGCGGATCGTGGCGAAGTTCGTCAGCGTTCCGCCGAGCCACCGCGTGTTCACGAAGAACATCCCGCAGCGGTTGGCTTCCTCGTAAATCGCGTCCTGCGCCTGACGCTTGGTCCCCACGAAGAGAATGTTCTTGCCCGCGGCCGCCAGGGCGGTCACGAATTCCGAGGCTTGTTTGAACTGCCTGAGCGTCTTTTGCAGGTCGATGATGTAGATCCCGTTGCGCTTGCCGAAGATGAACTTCTTCATCTTGGGGTTCCAGCGCTTCGTCTGATGACCGAAATGGACGCCAGCCTCGAGCAGTTCCTTCATCGAAATAGAAGCCAGATCACACCTCCTTCGAAACGGGGAGGGGCCCGATGCCCCGCCCTCTCGGGTTTATCGTTTGGAGAACTGGAACCGGGCTCGCGCACCGCGCTGCCCGTACTTCTTCCGCTCTTTCACGCGCGAATCGCGCGTCAGCAGCCCTTCCTTCTTCAGGCGCGGCCGGAGCTCCGCGTTGAACTCGATCAGCGCGCGAGAGATGCCGTGCCGGATCGCTCCCGCCTGTCCCGCCGGTCCGCCGCCGTCCACCTGGACGCCGATGTCGAACTTGTCGGTCGTCTCGGTCAGCGCGAGCGGCTGCTTGATGACCATCTTCAGGACCTTGTTCGGGAAGTACTCGTCGAACCCGTGGTCGTTGACCGTGATCTCGCCGGTCCCCGGCTTGAGGTAGACGCGGGCGACCGCTTCCTTGCGGCGGCCCGTCCCGTAGTACCGGAGTGTCGCTGCCAAAACTGCCTCCTGCCCTTTACGCCCGCGCCGCGAGCTTCAACGTCTTCGGGCGCTGCGCCTCGTGCGGATGCGTGGCGCCGCCGTACACCTTCAGCTTCTTGAACTGTTTCCGCCCGAGCGAATTCTTCGGGAGCATGCCGCGCACCGCCTCCTCGATCAGCGTCTCCGGGTGCTTGGCCCGCATGTCGGCCGCGTTCGTCTCGCGCAGGCCGCCAGGGAATCCCGTGTGGCGCCGGTACATCTTGTCCTGTTCCTTGCGCCCGGTGAGGACCGCTTTCCCCGCGTTGATGACGACGACGAAGTCGCCGTTGTCGAGCGAGGGGCTCCACGCGGCCTTGTTCTTCCCCATGAGGATCTTCGCCGCGCGCGCCGCGACGCGCCCGACGGCGGCGCCCTGCGCATCGACGACGAACCAGTCGTGGCGCACCTGAGACTGCTTTACCACCATGGTCTTCGACGACATTCCCACTCCAAATGAACTTGCGTCCCACGTCTTCGACGCGATTCTCGCGTCCTTCGACGCGATTTTCTCGCGCCGCACCGACCCGGACGCCGCACTCCCCTCGGCAAGGGGACACGAAAGATATCCGTAAACTCTTGGGCTGTCAAGCTGCTATTCTCCGCGGGTGCCCGATCTGGACAAGTCGCCGGCGGCGGTCGCTTCGATGTTCTCCCGGATCGCCCCCCGATACGACGCGCTCAACCACCTCCTTTCCTTCAATCGGGACCGCCGGTGGCGGGCGCGGGCCGCACGGCTCGTGGATGCAGGGCGCCGGCGCGTCCTGGACCTCGCGACGGGGACCGGCGACCTCGCGGCGGCTCTGGCCCGGCCCGGAAGAACGGTCGTCGGAGCCGATTTCTGCCTCGACATGCTCGCCCGGGCGCACCGGAAGGAGAGCCCGTGCTCGCTTTCCGCCGCAGATGCGCTCGCCCTCCCGTTCCCGGACGAGGCCTTCGACGCCGTCACGATCGCCTTCGGCGTGAGGAACTTCGCCGATCTGGGACGCGGGCTCGCCGAGATGAAACGCGTGCTGCGGCCGGGAGGGCTCCTCCTGATCCTGGAGTTCTCCCAGCCGACGGGGCCGGCCGGAGCCGCGTATCGCGTCTACGCCGACCGGATCCTCCCCCGCGTCGGCGGGTTCTTCTCGGGGAGCCCAGAGGCTTACCACTATCTCCACCGGTCGACGCGGGCCTGGCCGGGACGGGAAGCGCTCGCCGGGATCCTTCGCGGGGCGGGATTCGACGACGTCGTCGGCCGGCCGATGACCTTCGGGGTCGTGGCCCTCCATACCGGAAGGAAGCCTTGAGCGCCCGCGTCCTGGAAGGCACCGGAGTTGCCGCCGAGCTTCGCGCCGAGGCGGCAGCAGCGGCAGCGGCTTTCGCCTCCGCTCACGGCCGCCTGCCGGGCCTGCGGGTGATCCTCGCCGGCGACGACCCGGGCTCGGCCGTCTACGTCCGCAGCAAGGAGAAAGCCGCGCGGGAAGCCGGGATCGCGGCGGAAACGGTGCGGATGCCGGCGCGGACGACGATCGAGGAGGTCCTCGCGTGCGTCGCGCAAGCCAATGCCGACCCGGCCGTCGACGGGCTCCTCGTCCAGATGCCGCTCCCCTCCGGGCTCGACGCCCGACGGGTGCTCGACGCCGTCGATCCGGCCAAAGACGTCGACGGATTCCATCCGTTCAACGTCGGACTCCTCCAGCAGGGAAGGCCCGGCCTCGTGCCCTGCACCCCGGCGGGAATCATGGAGCTCCTCCACCGGGAGGGTTTCGCCGTCACGGGAAAGAGAGCGGTCGTCGTCGGGCGGAGCGAGATTGTGGGAAAGCCCATGGCGGCGCTCCTGCTCGCGCAGAACGCCACGGTCACCGTCGCGCACTCGAAGACGCCCGACCTTCCCGCCGTCTGCCGGGAGGCGGAGATCCTCGTGGTCGCGATCGGGCGGCCGCGCTTCGTCACCGCCGAGTTCGTCCGCCCGGGAGCCGTCGTGGTCGACGTCGGCATCAACCGACTCGACGCGGGGCTCGCCGGGGACGTCGATTTCGAATCCGTTCGGATCGTCGCGTCCGCGGTGACGCCCGTGCCGAAGGGAGTCGGGCCCCTGACCGTCGCGATGCTTCTGAAGAACACCGTGAAGGCGGCACGAGCGCGAGAATCCCAACGGAGTTGATCGTGCCGCCTTCTCGAAACCTCACCCCGGCCGGCGCGACGCCGGCCGCCCCTCTCCAGGTGGAGAGGGGGAATTCGTCTGAATCGTGCTGAAAATCGGCCTGACCGGCGGGATCGGGGCCGGCAAGTCGTCCGCTGCAAAAATACTGCACGATTTTGGAGCGGTGGTCTTCGATGCCGACGCGATCGTGGCGGAGCTGTACGTCCCCGGCGCGCCGGGCGCGAGGGCCGTCGAGCGGCTCTTCGGCTCCGACGTGCTCGACGGCGGCGCCGTCTCGAAGCCGGCCCTCGCGAAGCTCGCGTTCGGCGACGCGGAGGCGCGGCGGCGGCTCGAAGCGGCGATCCACCCCCTCGTCATTGCCGAGATCCGCCGCCGGTTCGCGGAGGCGGAGCACGCCGGCGCGGCGGCCGCGGTCGCCGAAGCGTCCCAGCTCCTCGAAGGCGGTTACGCGGGGGAATTCGACCGCGTCCTCCTCGTCGTCGCGCCCCGACCCGTACGGCTCGCGCGGGCCGAAGCGCGGGGCCTCGCCCGCGATGAAGCCGAACGGCGGATCGCGGCCCAGATGGCGGAAGAGGAGGCGCGGGCGTTCGCCCACGATGTCGTCGACAACGCGGGAACGGTCGAGGAGCTGCGGGAAAAGGTCGCGCACCTGTACCGAAGTTGGACCGAGGTTGTCCCCTGACGCTGACCGTCCATCCGCAAACCGTGGCCGCGACGCACCACGGCGCCTCGAACCCGGAGAATCACGCTCAATTCGGGTGGCCTCGAGACGCGGCGAGGCGCCAGCCCGGCGGGATGCATCGTCCGCGCCGGCTACAATCCCTTCGTGAAGATCCTGCTCGTGACCAGCTCCGCCTCCAAAGCCCGCGAGGCGGGCGAGATCCTCGGATCGGACGTCGAACGCGCCGACGTCGAGCTCCCGGAGATCCAGGCCGCCACGATCGAGGAGGTCGCGCGGGAAAAAGCCCGGGAGGCCTTCCGGCGCCTCGAGCGGGCGTGCGTGGTCGAGGACTCCGCGCTCGGATTCTCGGCCTGGGGCGGCCTGCCCGGTCCCTACGTCAAATGGTTCGAGAGGCTCGCCGGGCTCGAGGCTCTCTGCCGGTCGCTCGACGGGTTTCGCGACCGGCGCGCGGCCGCGACGTGCATTCTCGCGTTTCGATCGGAGACCGAGCAGCTCACGGCGATCGGCCGGATCGACGGGTCGATCGCCGAGAAGCCCCGGGGAAACGGCGGGTTCGGATGGGACTCGATCTTCGTTCCCGACGGGGAGAAGCGGACGTTCGCCGAGATGAGCGCCTCCGAGAAGAACGGGATCTCGCACCGGCGGCGGGCGTGGGAAGAGCTTCGACGCAAGATCCGTCTCTGGCAGGACGGGCGCTGAGTGCCCGAAGGAGCGGCCGGCGCGAGAACGCGGGCGCGCGGAGCCGCTCCCGGTGATCCCGTCCCGACCGTGACCCGCCTTTCCCCCACCCGCCGGGTCTTTCTCTTCGGCGCCCTCGCCGCGGCGCTCGCCGCCGCCGCCTTCGGAGCGCCTGCACCCGAAAATCCGCCCGCCGACGAGTCCGCGGCGCGGGAACGGATCCGCGTGCTTCGCGACGCGGCCGAAACGGGCCGCGAATCGGCCATCGACGACTTCGTCGCGTTCGTCGCCGGATACGTCCGCGACCGACCCGGCTCGCCGCTCTCCGGCGAGCTCCGGCGCGACCTGCCGCGCGACCTGAAGGTACGGGCGCGCGACGCGGAGCGGAAGGGGGAAGGGCGGCGGGCGCTGGCGCTGTACCGGATCTTCGAGCGCCTCCCCTTCGCGCCTCCCGATCGCGAGGTCACGCGGCACCGCCGGGCGCTGGAATCGGCGTTCATCGCCGCGCGCGAGTCGCCGAACCCGGGCCATGCCGCCGTCGTCGCGCGCGAGAGCGAAGATCTCGCGATACCGGTGCGGTGGCCGGGCCGCCGCGAGGGCCTGACGGGAGTCCTGCACTTTCGAAACCGCCTCGCCCGGGAATGGCGCGCCGTCCCGGTGACGGCCGGACCGCGAGGAACCCTGCAGGCGACGATCCCAGGCGGCGAGGTCGTCCCTCCGGCGATCGACTACTGGTCGGAAGTGCGCGACGCCTCCGGAACCGTACGACGCGCCGGCTCTCCCGAACGCCCGATCGTCGTGCGGGTCCTCCCCCGCTGATTCGCCCTCCGCGGCCGGCATTTTCGCCCGGGAAGCCGCGCCCTTTCCCCCCGCTATACTCGGGGAGCTCGTTTCCGTGAAAGGAAGTCGATGCGGCGCAGCAGGGACGAACAGCAGGGATCCGCCGACGACGGGACGGTAAACCGGACGGCCCGGGCCGCCCCGGTTCGACCCGCCTTCGAGAGGCCGCGATGATCGACGGCCGCGCGACTCCCGAGGGGACGAGCCGCTTCGCCGCGCGTTCCTCGGCGCCGGAGGCGCACTTCCGGAAGACGACGGGCGACCTCGTGCTCTCCTCGATCGGGCTCGGGACGTATCTCGGCCCGGAGGACGACGACACCGACCGCGGCTACGAAGAGTCCTTCGCGATCGGGCTCTCGCTCGGCGTCAACCTCGTCGACACGGCCGTGAACTACCGGGGCCAGCGGAGCGAGCGCGCGATCGGGCGCGCCGTCGCTGCCGCGGCGGACGGCGGCGCCGCCCGCGACGAGATCTTCGTCGCGACGAAAGGAGGATTTCTCCCCTACGACAGCGAGGACCCCCGCCCGCCCGAGGCGCAGGCCCGGCAGGCGTTCTTCGACACGGGCATGCTCTCCGCGCCCGACGTCGCCGCCGACTGCCACGCGATGTCGCCGCAGTTCCTCGGAGAGATGATCGAGCTCAGCCGGAAGAATCTCGGTCTCTCGACGATCGACCTCTATTACCTCCACAATCCCGAGACCCAGCTCCAGGCGGTCAGCCGCTCCGCTTTCGCGGGCCGGCTCCGCCGGGCGATCGAAGTCCTCGAAAAGGCGGTGGAGGAGCGGCGGATCGGCGCGTGGGGGATCGCCACGTGGGACGCCCTCCGCGTGCCGCCGTCGCACCCCGCCCACCTGTCGCTCGCCGAGATCGCCGCGGCCGCGCGGGACGTCGCGGGCGACGAAAATCACTTCGCCGCCGTCCAGGCGCCGATCAACCTCGCGATGGCGCAGGCGATCGCCTATCCCTCCCAGCCGTGGCGGGGAGGAATGGTCCCGCTCGCGTCGGCGGCGGCGGACCTCGGCCTCGCGCTCTTCGCGTCCGCGTCGATCCTTCAGGGAAGGCTCGCCGACGCCGATCTGCCTCCGCCGATCGACGCGCTCTTCCGGGACGTTCCGGCGGGCGTCCAGCGGGCGCTCCAGCTTTCGCGGTCGGGTCCCGGCGTCACGTCGGCCCTCGTCGGCGTGTCGAATCCCGCGCACGCGCGCGACACTTTCGCCCTCGCCCGGATCGCGCCGGGGGATCCGGAGGCGGTGGCCGCGCTGTTCGACGCTTAGCGCCGGCGGCGCCGGGGAGCCGCCGGACGTCGGCGGGGAGATCCGCCTCCCGCGACGCGCCGGCGGAGCATCTCGATCGTCGCGGCGATTCCGAAGCCGGACGCGCCCGCCGGATAGCCCGCCCGCGCCTTCTCGAAGTGCGCGGTGCCCGCGATGTCGCAGTGCGCCCAGGGCACGCCCGCCGGCACGAACTCCTTCAGGAAGATCGCGGCGCTCACGGTCCCGGCCCACCGGCCTCCCGCGTTCTTCATGTCCGCGTAGTCCGACTTCAGGAGGTCCCGGTACTCGTCCCACAGCGGGAGCCGCCAGAAGCGGTCCCCGGTGCGGTCGCCGGCCGCCATCAGGTCGCCGGCGAGCCGGTCGTCGTTCGCCATCAGGCCGGCGCACTCGTGGCCGAGAGCGACGAGGACGGCGCCGGTGAGTGTCGCGTAGTCGATGATCGCGTCGGGCCGGAATTTCTCGGCGTACGACAGCGCATCGGCGAGGATCAGGCGCCCTTCCGCGTCCGTGTTGTCGACTTCGACCGTCTTGCCGTTCCGCATCCGGAGAATGTCCCCCGGCCGGTACGAGGTGCCGGAAGGGACGTTCTCGGCGATCGGCGCCAGCGCCGTGACGGTGACCGGAAGGGCGAGCCGATGGGCGGCGCGCACGATCGCGAGCGCCGTCGCGGCGCCCATCATGTCGAACTTCATCTCTCCCATCGACGCGGCGCCCTTGATCGAGATCCCGCCGGAATCGAACGTGATCCCCTTGCCGACGAGGACGACGTTCGCGCGCGGCGCGCGCGGCCGATGCGCCAGGATGAGGAAGCCCGGCGGGCGGCGGCTGCCGGAGGAGACGCCGAGCACTCCCCCCATCCGCTCGCGGCGAATCTCCGCGGGCGAGAGCGACCGGAAATAGAGGCCGTCGCGCCGCGCGGCGGAGGCGACGATCGCGGACAGCTCCCTCGAGCCGAGGTCGTTGGCGGGGGTATTCCCGAGGTCGCGCGCCCACTCCGCCATTTCCGCGGAGACTTCGGCCGCACGCCGGTCCGCGGTCGAGACGTCCGCGCCTTCGACCTCGACGCCGAGCGTCAGGCGCGGCCGCTTCCCGCTGCTCCGGTAACGCCGGAAGTCATAGTCGGAAAGGGCGACGTGAGGCAGCAGGGCCGACGCGATCTCACCGGCCTCGCGCGGGTAGACGAAGAGGGCGGACGTCACGCCGCGCTTCTGCATCGAGTGCGCCGCCTGCCGGGTCGCCCCGCGGAGCGCCGCCAGGAGGCTCGCGCCGGGCTTGTACCGGTGCACGAGAACGGCCGGCCGCCGGTCCCCGTCGATCCAGAAGGTCTCGCCGGGGCAATCGGGCGTCGCGCGCCCGATGCCGGAGGGCGTCTTCCCCTTCTCGGGAACGAAATAGTGGATCTCCGGGAACTTGCGGCCGGGACGCCAGAGCAGTTTCGCCATTCGTCCTCACATGATTGCCGAGCTTCGAAAACGCTCGGCCAGCAACCTTCCCCCTGCCGAAAACTCCGGGAGAGCTCGAAACGCCCGCTCGCGCGCCTGGAGGTCCGATTTCTCGCTGGCGGACGCGGCACGATCCTGCAGCGTGTCGACGATTCGCAGGAAGGCGGCGGCATCATACCCCGCCCGCGAGGCGAGCCGGGCGCCACAGGCATCGAGCTCCGACTCTCTCCCGGCCTCCGCGCCCTCCGGAGCCGGCCCGGGGAAATCGCGCGCGGGAGACGTCTCCCCCCGGCAGATCTCGCGCGACAGCACGACGGCGAGCTCCGCCTCGGATCGCAGCAGCACGAGAAGACCGCGCGAGATCACGACGAGGCGCCCCGGAAACGCCGTCGCGTACGGAACCGTGGACTGCGTTACCGCGAAACGCCACCCCTCGGCGGCCGGACCCGCGCAGGTTCGCCCCACCAGCGCGACGTATCGCAGGAGACGCGTGTCCGAGGAAAGGGGATCCCGCCCGAAGAGCTGCGCGGCGAGACCGCGCCCTTCCGCGACCGCGGCCGGGTCGGAAGAGGACGTTCGCGGCGACACGGCGGAAGAGGACGCCGGGGAGGGCGGGCGCGACGTTCCGGGACCGCCGGCGCACGCGAACGCGAGGGCGCCGGCGGCGATCGCGAGCCCGGGCGGCCGGGGTCTCATCGCGGACGAGGGCGGTACCTTCCGATGCCCCCCGCCCGCTCGAACGCCAGCTGTTCCGCGTCGGTGACCGTGAGCGAGAAGAGTCGCGCGACCGCGGCGTCGTCGCTCCCGCCGCCGCCGCTCCCCGCGATACCCGCCGACGGCGGAGAAACGACGCGCGGCGGCTCGAAGTCCGACGGCTCTAGCGCCGCGGCTTCCGACGACTCGCGGCGGAACTGGAACCCCGTCCCGTCGCCGAAGACGAGATTCGCCGCCGCGAGGCCGCCGCCGTCCCATCGGTACTCGACGCGCGCCTTCTTCTTCCCCGCGGGAACGTCGACGAGCACGGCGGGCCGACCCGCGGGGTCGCGGCGCGCCACGGCCAGCCCCTCTTCGTAGAGCGCGAGGAACGCGACCGCTCCCGAATCGTCGTCGGCGAGCGCGCGATCGCCGTGCCACGCGCTCCCGTCGAACAGGTAGGTGCGCCCGAAGGCGTCGATTCGGAGGCGATTCCCGGACGAGCGCACGACCGCGGGCGGAAACGATTTTCCGCCGAAGTCGCGGATTCGGAACGTCGTGATCGTGGGCGACGGAGGGAAGAAGGCGATCGCGGAGAGGATGACGGCCGAGGAACGGAGCATCCCGGCCAACATAGCAAGCGAGCCTGTTAAACTCAACGGCGTTGGGCCCGATTTCCTCGACGTCCCTGCCGTTCCCGCTCGTGCGCCGCGGAAAGGTGCGCGACGTCTATGATCTCGGCGACCGCCTGCTGATCGTGGCGACGGACCGCGTCTCGGCATTCGACGTCGTGCTCTCCCCCGGGATCCCGGACAAGGGGAAGGTCCTGAACCAGCTCTCGAATTTCTGGTTCGCGCAGTTCCCGTCCGTCGAGAACCACCTCGTCGAGACCGACGCCGCGAAGTTTCCGGAAGGAGCCTCCGGCGGCGATCTCCCGGGTCGCGCCGTCGTCGCGCGCAAGTGCGACGTGATCCCCTTCGAATGCGTGGCGCGCGGGTATCTGGCGGGCTCGGGCTGGAAGGACTACGTCCGGGAGGGGGCGATCTGCGGCGTTCGCCTGCCGCCCGGGCTGAAAGAAGCGTCCCGCCTCCCGGAACCGATCTTCACCCCCGCGACGAAGGCGGAGAGCGGACACGACGAGAACGTCCCCTTCTCCCGGCTCGCCGCATCGCTCGGCGCCGAGCGGGCGCGCGAGCTCGAGAGCCGCACGCTGGCGCTCTACCGCGACGTCGCGCGCCGCTGCGAGGAGAAGGGCATCCTCCTCGCCGATTCGAAGATCGAGTTCGGCGTCCTCGACGGCCGGCTCGTCTGGATCGACGAGGCGTTCACGCCCGACTCGTCGCGGTTCTGGCCCGCGGAGTCGTACCGTCCCGGCTCCTCTCCGCCGTCGCTCGACAAGCAGTTCATCCGCGACTGGCTGGAACGGACCGGGTGGGACAAGACGCCGCCCGCTCCCCCGCTGCCCGAAGACGTCGTGCGGGGCACGCGGGAAAGGTACCTGGAGGCGTTCCGGAAGATCACGGGGAAAGATCCCGACTTCGTCGGGTAGTTTCCAGTTCCGAGTTGCGAGTTGCGAGTGAATCCGGGCCCGACCCGAGACTCTCAACTCGACACTCGGAACTCGTAACTGATCCCGAATTCCAGTGCCGAGTCACGAGTTCCGGGTTGCGGCCGGCGCCCGGAACCCGATCAATACGTTCCGCTCGAAACTCGAAACTCGCAACTAACCTCCCAGTTCTCTGACCTCTCCGATCGGGATCACCTTCAGGTCCGGGAACTCCGCCGCCGCGGCCGCGTCCGAGCGCGGAAGATAGACCCTCCGGAAGCCGTGCGCCGCTCCTTCGCGAAGCCGCGCCGCCGCGTCGCTCACCGAGCGCACCTCGCCGAGGAGCCCGATCTCCCCGAAGAAGAAAGCGTCGGCGGGAAGCGGCTGTCCCCTGTGGGAGGAGAGGATCGCGGCCGCGAGCGCGAGATCGGCCGCCGGCTCCCGGACGTCGAAGCCGCCGGCGCACGAAACGAAGATCTCGCGGGACGAGACGGGGAGCGCCGCCCGCGCCTCGAGGACTGCGAGCACCATCGCGAGCCGACCCGAGTCGAGCCCGACCGCGCTTCGCCGCGCGGAACCGGCCACCGCCGGCCCGACGAGCGCCTGGATCTCGACGAGAAGCGGCCGCGTCCCTTCGAGCGAGGCCGACACGGCGCTTCCCGGCATTCCCGCGCGGCGCTCCGCGAGCAGCGCCCGGGACGGGTCCGCGACCTCGGAGAGCCCGGTCGAGGTCATCTCGTAGAGCGCGATCTCGTCGACCGCGCCGAACCGGTTCTTCGTGGCGCGGAGGATCCGCCGGCCGCGCGACCGGTCTCCCTCGAACGAGAGGACCGCGTCGACGAGGTGCTCGAGCGCCTTCGGGCCGGCGAGCGTGCCGTCCTTCGTGACGTGGCCGATCAGCACGACGGGGACGCCCTTCTCGCGAGCGAAGCGCTGGAAGACGAGCGCCGCCTGGCGGACCTGGCCGACGGAGCCCGATGGGGACGGGAGATCCGGCGACGCCATCGCCTGGACGGAATCGACGACGACCAGAGACGGGGCGAGCGCCCGCGCCTCTTCCGTCGCCGCGTCGGGATCGGTTTCCGCGACGACCCGAATGTCCGCCGCCACGGCGTCCAGGCGGGCGGCGCGAAGCCGCACCTGCCGGAGCGACTCCTCCCCGGAGACGTACAGGACCATCCCGCCCGCCGCCGCGCAGGCGCGCGCCGCCTGGAGGAGGAGCGTCGACTTGCCGATCCCCGGCTCGCCCCCGATCAGGACGACGGAGCCGGGAACGAGACCGCCGCCGAGCACCCGATCGAAATCGGCGAGTCCCGTCGCCAGACGCGGCGCGGGGGCTTCATCCACGGCGACGATCGAGAGCGATCGCGCGGGCGAAGCCGGCCGGCGGCTCTTCCGCGGCGCCGGCGCCGCCGCGACATAGGAATTCCAGGCGCCGCACTCCGGGCAGCGCCCGATCCATTTGGCGGAGCTTGCGCCGCACTCGGAGCAGGAAAAACCGGGTTCGCGAGTCAAGGGCGCGTCTCGCCGCGCCCCGCCGCGGTGTTCTTCGGTGAAAGTGGCAGGTGCCTCACTTCAGGGGAACACTACCCAGCAACAGCTTCAGATCGTCGTCGTTCCACCGCACGCCCGCGCCGAAGAACACGGAGTCGATCTTCTTCTTGCGGTTGAGGAAGTCGTCCCAGCCGGCGGTCGCGAAGAGCGAGGGAGAGAAATACCAGCGGCCCCCGATCTTGGCGTGAGCCAGGTAGTCCTGACGCGCGAAGTCCCAGAGGTCGAAGGAGAACCGAAGGCGCTTCTTCATCAGGGCGTAGTCGACGCCGCCCCCGCCGCGCGATTCCTCGAGTCCCGCCCGGAGCGTGAGGTCTCCGAAATTGAATCCGAAGAGCGCGGAAAACGCATACGAGTCCTCGAACTTCTGCTCCTCGACGGTCGTCGTCTCCTGGTGCCCGTCGGGGAACGTCGTCGTGAGGATCGTCGTCTCGGTGGAGCGCTTCCCGAACGGCTCGTTGGCGACCTCGAGACGGTAGAAGTGCCCGGGGTCGGGGATGATGTCCGCCGTCAGGTATCCCTTCGACTTCGAGAAGGCGGACAGGTACTCGGCGCGCAGCCCCAGGTCGATCTTGATCTTCGAGGCTTTCCCGAGGGTCTTGTTCAGGGTCCCGACCCCCTCCTTCACCGAGACGAGGGCGTCGTTCAGGTTCCTCGACGTCTCGTCGCTGTTGATGAGCTGCCCGACGGTCCCCTTGCCGGTGTTCACCTTGTCGGTGATCGCGTTGAGATTGTCCGCGGTGTGCTGGAGCTTGTCGGAAATCTCCTTGATGTTCTCGATCGTCGCCGTCGTGTTGGTCGAGTTCGCGGCGACGAGCGCGTCGATGCGGTCGGCGAGGCGGGTCATGTCCTGCGAGAACTCGCGGAAGTTCGCGATCGTCGCGTCCACGTTCTCGTGATTGGTCGCCACGATGACCTTCAGCTCCTCGGTGATCCGCTCGATGTTGGCGACGATCGCGCGGGTCGTCTGCTCTCCTTCCGGCCCGCCGAGCGCGCCCCGCAGGCTTCCCGTGATCTCCTTGACGTCGAGCTCGATGTCGTGGGCGAGCTTCGTCACCTGGTCGAACGACACCGCCTGGTTTCCGGTGAGGACCGAGTCCTCGGGAAGCGTCGGCGCGCCGATGGGCCCCGGGATCAGCTCGAGGTACTTCTCGCCGAGGAGACCCAGGTTCGCGATGGCCGCCGAGGCGCCCTGCCGCAGGTCGACGTCGCTGTCGAGCTCGACCTGCACGTAGGCGCGCCCCTCGATCAGCTTGATTTTCGTCACTTTGCCGACCCGGACGCCGGCGACCCGCACGGCCGCCTTGTTGTCGAGGCCCGCGACGTCCTTGAAGACGATGCTGACGGTCTTCCCGCTCTTCTTCCCGAACCGGAGGTCCTCGATCTTGAAGATCAGGACGCCGGCGAGCACGAGCGCGACGAGGAAGAAGAGGCCGACCTTCGCGACGGCGCTCATGCGGGCATCTCTTTCCCGGTCCCCGGCGTTTTCCAGCTTTCCTGCGTCATGGGTCCCTCCGCCCGTCCTTCGACGAATTGCCGCACCAGCGGGTTGTCGGATTTCATGAAAACGGCCGGCGCCGCATCCGCGACGATCTTACCCCCGTAGATCATCGCGATCCGGTCGCCGATCTTCGCCGCGCTGTCCATGTCGTGGGTGATGGTCACGGTCGTGCAGCGGAGCCGCTCCCGCATCTCGACGATGGTCGTGTCGATCACGTCCGTCATGATCGGGTCGAGGCCGGTCGTGGGCTCGTCGAAGAGGAGGATCTCGGGCTCGAGAGCGATCGCGCGCGCGAACCCGACGCGCCGCCGCATTCCGCCGGAGAGCTCGGCCGGCTTCTTTCCTTCGATCCCTTCGAGGTGAACGAGCTCGAGGCAGTCCGCCACCCGCGCGCGGATCTCCTCGGGCGACTTCTTCGTCTGCCGCCGGAGCGGAAACGCGATGTTCTCGTACACGGTCATCGAATCGAACAGCGCGCCCTCCTGGAACGACATGCCGAAGCGGCGCCGGAAGACGTTCAGGTCGCGTTCGGACATCGACCAGAGATCGGTGCCGTCGACGATCACCCGGCCGGAGTCCGGACGGATCAGGCCGATGATGTGCTTCAGGAGGACGCTCTTCCCGGTTCCGGAGGGCCCGACGAGGACGACCGATTCCCCCTCCCGGATGTCGAGGCCGAGCTCGTCGAGGACGACGTTCGCGCCGAATCGTTTCGACAGGTCGACGAGCCGGATCTTCGGCTCTGCCGGGTCCGGCGCCGTCTCGCCGCGCGGTTTCGTCTCGTCCGCCATCAGAACAGGATCTTCGCGAGGAAGAAGTCCGCGACGAGGATCGCGAGGCTCCCCGCCACGACGGCGCGGGTCGTCGCGATGCCGACGCCCTCCGCGCCCCCTTCGGTGTAATAGCCCTTCTGGCACCCGATCATCGAGAAGAGGAGCCCGAACACGGCGGCCTTGATCAACCCGGCGGTGAAGTCGTTCCTCTCGAGGAACTGGAACGTGTTGTGGACGTACGAGACCGAGTTCGCCCCCAGAAGGTCGACCGCGACGAAGTAGCCGCCCGCGATGCCGACGGCGTCGGCCATCACGACGAGGAGCGGGAGCATGACGGTCGCCGCGGCGACGCGCGGAACGATCAGGTACTGGATCGGCTCCGTCGCGAGCGCGACGAGTGCGTCGATCTGCTCCGTGACCCGCATCGTGCCGAGCTCGGCGGCCATCGCGCTCCCGACCCGGCCGGTCACCATGAGCGCGGCGAGCACCGGGGCGAGCTCGCGCGTCACCGCGAGCGCCACGACCGAGCCGACGAAGCTCTCCGCGTGAAAGCGCTGGAATCCCTGATACGTCTCGAGCGCGATCACGCCCCCCGTGAAGAGGCCGGTCAGGAACACCACAGGGATCGAATCGACCCCGACGCGGACCATCTGCTTGAAGAGCTCCGGGACGTCGTACGGAGGCCGGAGCGCCCAGGTCACGGTCCGCGAGAAGAGGAGGACGAACCGCCCCATCTCCGTGAACGCCCGGAGAATGACGGCGCCGAGTGCTTCGAGAAACTTCAATCGTACCTTCGGGGCACCCGCCGGCCGATCCCGCACAGGATTTCGTAGGGAATCGTTCCGGCGGCGCTCGCGAGATCGTGCGCCGAGACGGAGCGGCCTCCCCGCGTCCCGAGGAGGACCGCGCGATCGCCGGCGGCGACCGGCACGTCCGTCGCGTCGCAGACCGTCAGATCCATGCTGATGACCCCCACGGTCGGCACGGCTCCTCCATTGAACAGAACAGGCGCACGGCCGGAGAACGACCGCCGGTAGCCGTCATCATACCCGACCGGAAGCACCGCGAGCGTCGTCGGGCGCGCGGCCACGAACGTTCCGCCGTAGCCGACGGCGGTACCCGCCGGCACCCTCTTGATGGCCATCACTTCGGTGTCCCAGGCGAGCGCCGGCGAAATGCCCGCGGGCGGTTCGGCCGAGGGGGAAGGGGCGATCCCGTAGAGGAGGAGGCCCGGACGGACGGCGTCGCACGCGATCCCGCCCTCGAGGGCCGCCCCGGAGTTCGCGAGGTGGGTCCAGATCCGCGGAAACCCCGCGTCCCGCAGGGCCGCGAACGCTGCCGCCGCTTCCTCCGTCTGCCGGCGCCGCGTCGGGTGGTCCGGCTCTTCCCCGTGCGAGAAGTGAGAGAACGCCCCTTCGACGCGGAGTCCCGGGGACGCCGTGAGCAGGGCGGCGGCCTCTCTCACCTCGCCCGGGAGGACGCCGAGCCGCGACAGGCCGCTGTCGATCTTGACGTGCGTCGGAAGCGGCTCGCGCCATCCGGCCGTCGCCGCGGAGAACGCGCGGATCTGCTCGAGAGACCAGAGCGCGGGGGTGAGCGCGAACGCGCGGTGGAGCGCCGCCTCGCGCGGATCGGCGAAGTTCAAGAGGAGGATCGGCGAACGGATCCCGGCGCGCCGGAGCTCGATCCCCTCCTCGGCGATCGCCACGCAGAAGAAATCGGCGCCCGCTCCTTCGAGGGCGCGCGCCACGGGCGCCGCTCCGTGCCCGTAAGCGTTCGCTTTCACGACGGCGAGGACGCGCCGGCCGGAGCGCTCCCGGATCGCCCGGAAGTTCCCGGCGATCGCGGAGAGATCGATGCGCGCGGCGGTGCGGCGCGGCGAGAAGTTCACGCGGGCGCCGCTCTCAGAGGGGAGGTTCCGCGAATCGCTCGTACGTCCGGAACGTGGTCTGCTCGTGGAGGAAGACCATCTCGAACTCGTCGGTCGGTCCGTTGCGCTGCTTGGCGATGATCACGTCGGCCAGGTTCTTCCGCTCCGTCTCCCGATCGTACATCTCCTCGCGGTAGAGGAAGATCACCACGTCGGCGTCCTGCTCGATCGATCCGGAGTCTCGCAGGTCCGCGAGCTGCGGCTTCCTCTGCTCGCCGGTGCGCCGCTCCGACTGCCGGGAGAGCTGCGACAGCGCGATGACCGGGACGCGCAGGTCCTTGGCGAGGAGCTTCAACCCCCGCGAGATCTGAGAGACCTCCTGGGTCCGGTTCTCGATGCGTCCGTGGCCCGCCATCAGCTGGAGGTAATCGACAACGACGAGGTCGAGGCCGTGCTCGCGCTTCAATCGCTGGCACTTGGCGCGCATCTCCGGAACGGAGAGCGCCGAAGTGTCGTCGATGAAGAAGCGCGCCCCCGCGATCTTCGTCTGGGCGAGCACGAGCTGTCGGAAATCCGCGTCCGAGCCGAACCCGTCCCGCACCTTCTTCGCGTTGACCTCCGCTTCCGAGCAGAGGACGCGCAGCCCGATCGCCTCCTTCGACATTTCGAGGGAGAAGAACCCGACCGATCGCGCTTCGCGCACGGAGACGTGCTGCGCGACGTTCAGGGCGAACGACGACTTTCCGACCGACGGCCGCGCCGCCAGGATGATGAGCTCAGAGTCCTGGAGCCCCGAGGTCAGCCGGTCGAGGTCGCGGAAGCCCGTCGGCAGGCCCGTGAGCATCCCCTGCCGCCCCCGCGCCTCCTCGAGAACCGTCAGGTTATGCTCGGCGATCTCTCCGAGCGGAACGAACCCGCCGCGGGCGGAATCCTGGGCGATGTCGAAGATCTCGGACGCCGCGTCGCCGATCACGTCGTCCGCCGCGCGGTCGGCGCCGGCGCCGTCCCGCGTGATCTTCTGCCCGAGCGAGATCAGCCGCCGGAGGGTCGACTTCTCCTTGACGATCCGGGCGTAGTGTTCGGCGTTGGCCACGTCGGGGATGCCGTCGACGAGCGAAGCGAGATAGGAAGGTCCCCCGACGCGGTCGATCGACCCCAACCGGTCGATCTCGTCCCGGACGGTCACGAGGTCGATCGGCGCCGAGCGCGCCGCGAGCTCGCCGACCGCCGTCCAGATCCTCCGGTGCGTGTCGAGGAAGAAGTCGGAATCCTTGAGGATCGGGGTGATCACCGCGAGCGCGAGGTTGTCGATCAGGACCGCTCCGAGGACGGCGCGCTCCGCCTCGACGTTCTGCGGCAAGGCGGACGGAGATTCGATCGATTCGAGCATGGAGCGAGGAACGAATTCTACCCGGGCCCGGGCAAATTGCCAGGACCGTGAGCCGCGCGGCCGCCCGCTCCGGTCGCATGGCGTTCCGCGCGCCGCTTCTCGAGAGCCTCGAGCATCTTCCGATCGCCGAACACCGCGCCCGGGATCTTGCCCTTCTCCTCGACGCCGTGGAAATCGGAGCCCGCGGTCGCGAGCAGACCGTGCTTTTCCGCGAGCCTGGCGAAGCGCGCCATTTCGGCGGAAGCGTGGTCCGGGTGGAACACCTCGATCGCGTCCAGCCCTTCCGGGACGAGCGCTTCGACGACCCCGTCGGCGTCCCCGTACCAGACCGCGTGCGCGAGCGACGAGACGCCGCCCGCTTCCCGGATCGAGCGCACGACCTCTTCGGCCCGCCATTTCTCCGCCGGAACCCACCAGGGACATTCCTTGTGGAGAAAGCGCGCGAAAGCCTCGTCGTTGTCCTTCGCGTGCCCGGCGCGCACGAGGGCGCGCGCGAGATGCGGCCGCCCCCACACCCCGTCGCCGACGTCCTCGCGGATCGCCTCCAGGTCGATCGGATACCCCGCCGAGACGATGTTCTCCGCCATCTTTTCGCCGCGCCGCCGCCGATTCGCCTGCCGCTCCTCGAGCTGCCGCCGGAACGGCGCGTTCTCCTCGTCGACGAAGAGGGCCAGGAGGTGGATGTCGTCGCCGTTGGCCGCGTCCGCCGAGATCTCGGCGCCCGGGATCAGGCGGATGCCCGCGCGGCCGGCGGCTTCGCGCGCCTCGGGAAGGCCCGCGAGAGCGTCGTGGTCGGTCAGCGCGAGCGCCGAGATCCCGGCCCGGCGCATCTTTTCGACGAGCCCGGCCGGCGTGTCGAGCCCGTCGGAGACCGTCGAATGGGAGTGCAGGTCGATCTTGAAGGTCACGGGAGGGATCTTAACGTCCCCGGCAGATGCCCGCCTGGATCGACGAACCGTTCGGCGGCGCTTCGGGTCGGAAACTGGCCCTGACGAAACGATGAAGCGCGGCGAGGCGCGGGCCCGGCAGGATGCGGGTCGCCCGGCCCGCGGGCAAGGCGTACCGGGGCACTTGCCCGCGGGCAGGCGGCACGCGCCTGCCCGGCTCGATGCATCGCCGCGCTACCCTCTCTCGACGGCGAGGACGTCCAGAAGCTCCGACAGAATGGTCGCCGTCGCCCCCCAGACCGTCTTCGGACCGTAGTGGTAGAACAGAACCGGCCGGTCGCGCCCTTCGAACATCCGCTCCTCGACGGCCGTCGGCGCCATCAGCGCCGAGAGCGGGATCTCCCAGAGCTCCTCGATCTCGTCGGCGGAGGGCTTGAGCTCCGCCGGATACGGTATGGCCGCGACGTAGGGCTCGACGTAGAAGTTCGTGACGGTGACGATCGGCGAAAGCCGGCCGAGCAGCACGATCTGCTTGCGCTCGAGGCCGAGCTCTTCCTCCGTCTCGCGCAGGGCCGTGTCCTTCAGGTCACGGTCGCCGGTCTCGTGCGCGCCGCCCGGAAAAGAGACCTGTCCGCGGTGGGTGAGGACCTTGTCGCTCCGTTTCGTGAAGAGGAGCCAGAGCTCCTTCTCCTTCACGTAGAGCGGGACGAGGACGCCGGCGCGCCGATGCTCGGCCTGGGGGGCGACTCCCTGCAGGGTACGGTCGGCGAGCTTGTTCCTGATCTCGGCCAGCCAGTTCGACATCGAAAGGCAATATAGCAGGCGTCGCGATGCATCGAGCCGGACGGGCGCGTCCCGCCCGCGAGACCCTGCGACATACGCCCCGGTATGCCTCGGGATCTCGCGGGCGACCCGCATCCCGTCGGGCTCGCGCCTCGCGACGCTTCGGGGCGTTCCCGGAAAAATGACCTTCTCGCACGATTCAGCCTCGTAACGGGCACGTCGTACGAATCGTTTTACGCTTCATGACGGCGCATCTTCGAATCCGCTGCGGGTTCCTCGCGCTCGTCATCCTCGCGACGCTCGTCTGCGCGGTTCTCTGCCGAACTGGGTAGACCGTCCTGAACGGAGATCATCAGCGCGAGCTGCGTTTTCGGGAGGGGTCTTCTCGATCGAGAAGACGCGAAGGCGCTGCGAGACGGGCTGGAAGGCGCGTTCGGGGCGCCCGCCGGCGGCTGAGGCGTACTGAAGAACGTACGTTGAAGCCCGCGGCGGGCGCCACGGGCGGGCATAACGGCCCGTATCGCGCGCCGGCCTACTCCTGCGCTCGTCGTTCGCTCGCGCTCTCTTTGAGGTACGCGTCGATGAAGGGAGTGAGATCGCCGTCGAGCACGCGATCCGTGTCCCCCATCTCGAAGTCCGTGCGGTGGTCCTTGACCATCCGGTAGGGATGCAGGACGTACGAGCGGATCTGGCTCCCCCATTCGATCTTCTTCTTGGCTCCGGCGCGCTTCTCTTCCTCCGCCTGCCGCTCCTCGAGCGCCTTCTGGTAGAGCTTCGCGCGGAGGACCTTCATCGCGACGTCCCGGTTCCTTCCCTGGCTGCGCTCGTTCTGGCACGTGACGACGATGTTCGTCGGGATGTGCGTGATGCGGACCGCCGAGTCGGTCACGTTGACGTGCTGGCCGCCGGCTCCGGAGGAGCGGTAGGTGTCGACGCGGAGGTCCTTGTCCGGAATGACGATCTCGATGTCGTCCTCGATCTCCGGCGTCACGAAGACCGACGCGAACGAGGTGTGCCGCCGCTTGTTGGCGTCGAACGGGGAGATGCGCACGAGACGATGGACCCCCATCTCGCCCTTCAGATAACCGTAGGCATACTCCCCCACGACGTGGACCGTCGCGCTCTTCAGCCCCGCCTCCTCGCCGTCGACGCGCTCGATCAGCTCGGCTTTCCACCGGCGGCGCTCGAAGAAGCGCAGATACATTCGCAGGAGCATTTCCGCCCAGTCCTGCGATTCGGTGCCCCCGGCGCCGGAATGGATGGAGAACCACGCGTTGTTCGCGTCCTCGGTCTCGGTCATCTTGAGCGAGAGCTCGAGATCGTCGGTCCAGGCCGCCGAAGCCGCAAGCGCGCCCGAGGCTTCCGCGTCGACGTCCTCGCCGGCCCGCAGGAACTCATCGAAGACGCGGAGCTCGTCGGCGCGCCGCGCCGCCTCCGCGTCGGTCGAGAGCGTCTTTTCGTGGGTTTTGATCTTCCGGAGCGTTCCCTGCGCGTTCGCGGGATCGCTCCAGAAATCGGCGGCCGCCGACTTCTCCCTCAGCTCGTCGAGCGCGCTCCGCGCGGCCGGGCAATCAAAGGTACCCCCGGAGCGAGGAGATTCGCTCGGCGGCGCTCTCGAGCCCGGCGATCAGGTCGTCGCGTTTCGTCATCGTCGTCCCCGGATTCCGCGCACGATCGCGGACAATACCATGGCGGCCGCGAGAAGGTCGGCGGCGCCCGGAAAGACGGCGCCGCCCCAGCGCGTCCAGACGGTGAGCGCGCTCGACGGAACGACGGCGGCCTCCGCGACGCCGGGAACGTCCGGCGGAACTCGCGCGAGGAGCCTGCCGCGAGCGTCGACGATTCCGGATACGCCGGTGATCGCGGCGCGCGCGAACGCGCGGCCGTTCTCGATCGCGCGGAGCGTCATCGCCGCGAAGTGCTGTTCCTGCGCGCCGGCCTTTCCGTACCACGCGTCGTTCGAGATCGAGACGAGGAGGGTCGCTCCGCGCCGGACTTCTTCCCGGGCGAGGGAGGGATACGTCATCTCGTAGCAGATCGCCGGCCCGAGCGCGAGACGGCCGGACCGGATGACGACCGGAGAGGGCGCCGCCGAGAACGATCCGACGGCCTGCGAGACCGATTTCATGAAGAAGAAGAGGCGCGGCAGCGGCACGTATTCTCCGAACGGAACCAGATGAACCTTCCGGTAGGCCGCCGGCGCGAGGCCGGACGGCGTGACGAGCCGGGCCGCGTTGAAGTAGACGTCGTCGCTCTCCTCGTCGACGTCGTTGAAGAGGATCGACGTCCCGCCGTCGCGCGCGATCGCCGAGAGGTCGCGGCGCAGGCCGGCGCTCCGCTGCCAGGTCAGACCGTAGAAGGAAGACTCGGGAACCAGAACGAGATCGGGATGGCGGGCGGCCGCCGCCCGGATCGCGCCGGTCACGATCGCGTACTGCCGCGCCGCGCTCTCGAAGCTCTCGCGGACGGACTGGGGAATTTCCGGCTGGAGACCGACGACCGAGACCGGCGCTTCGGAAGACGCGGACGGCGCGGCGAGCGCCCGGCCTCCGATCGCCCCGACGAGCGCGATCCCCGCCAGCAGTGCGGCCGCGGCCACGATCCGGCCCCGCGGCGAGCGGGCGACGAAAATGGCCGCGACGAGCGAACCGGCCCCGGCGACGAGCGCGCCGACGCCGTAAGCGCCCCACCAGGACGCCGTCTGGAGCCAGCGGGGATGATCCGCGAGCGCGTTCGCCGTGAGATTCCACGGAAACCCCTTGTAGACGACGCTGCGGGCGTGCTCCGCGGCCATCCACAGCGCGGGAAACGCGATCAGCCGCGCGGCTGACCTCGGGCGGAACGCCGCGGTGAGGGTCCACGCCACGAAAAGCGGCCATTCGGCGAGGATCAGGGCGAGGAGAAAGACGCAGACGGCGCCCATCCAGGCCGGCTGCCCCCCGAAATGCGTGACGACGAAGGCGACCCACGGAACCGAGACGCACCAGAAGACGATGCCGAAGGAGAGCCCGGAGAGCAGGGCGCGCGAGCGCCGCTCCTCGGCCCAGAGCGCCGCGATCCATGGCGCGAGCGCGAGCGGAACGAGCCCCCACAGGCCGTACGGAGGGAAGGCGAACGCGAGAAGGGCTCCGGAGAGCGCTCCCGCGAGGACGGACCGGATGGCCTAGACCTCCGGCGCCCCCGCTCCGCCGGGAGCGGGAGCCGGGGGGTGGGGTGAAGCGTTGCTCGCCGCCGCGCCGTGCTCCGCACGACCCTTCCCCGTCTCGCCTTCCGCGATCCCCCCCTCCCCATGTGGGGAGGGGGCGGGGGGGTGGGGTGAAGCCTTGCTCGCCGCCGCGAGCAAGGCTTCCTCGGCCCGGTAGGACGAGCGCACGAACGGGCCTGCGAAAACGTGCCGGAATCCGAGCGCCTCGCCCTCGAGGCGGAGCGCGTCGAAGACGGCCGGGGGAACGTACTCGACGACCGGGAGGTTCTCGCGCGACGGCCGGAGGTACTGGCCGATCGTGACGATCTCGACCGAGGCGTCCTTCATGCGGGCCATCAGCTCCACGCACTCCGCGAAACTCTCCCCGAGCCCCAGCATGAACCCCGATTTCGTCGCCATCGCCGGGGCGAGCCGCTTCGCCTCCGCGAGGACCGCGAGCGATCGGTCGAGCCGGGCCCCGCGGCGCACCGTGACGTAGAGGCGGGGAACGGTCTCGACGTTGTGGTTGAACACGTCGGGGCGGGCGGCGACGACCTCGGCGACCGACGCCATGCGCCCCCGGAAATCCGGCGTGAGGACCTCCACCCCGACCGCCGGATCGTCCTCGCGAATCGCCGCGATCGTGCGCGCGAAATGGGCGGATCCCCCGTCTTGGAGATCGTCGCGGTCGACGGACGTCAACACGACGTGGCGAAGCTTCATCGCGCGGACGGCGTCGGCGACCCGGCGCGGCTCGTCCGGATCGAGCGGCGCGGGAGCGCCGTTCCGGATGTCGCAGAAACCGCAGGCTCGCGTGCAGACGTCCCCCATCAGGAGGAAGGTGGCGGTGCCGCGCGAGAAGCACTCCGAGCGGTTCGGGCACTTCGCCTCTTCGCAGACGGTGTGGAGCGCGCGGGCGCGCATCGTCCGCTTGACGTCGTGAAGCTCCGAGAGGCGGAGCGCCCTCCCGCGAATCCACTCCGGGGCGCGCGCGGGCGCCGTCATTCGGGAGCGACCCACGCCTTCTGGTTGAACTCCGCGGTGATCTTCGCGGCGGCTTTCTTCGCCTGATCCTTCTCCGCGTACGGGCCGACGCGGACCCGCCAGAGCGTCCCCTTCTTCGACTCGACCGAAGAGACCGCCGCGGTCCGGTACTTCTTCGCCGCGAGCTTCTCCTTCCAGCGGTTCGCCTCGCTCTTCGAGGACGTCGACACGATCTGGACGAAGTATCCGCCCTTGCCGGCCGCCTCCGCCTTCGCGGGAGCCGGAGGGGCAGTCGCCGAGGTTGCCGCGGTTGGATGCCCGGCGGTCTCGGGATGCGCCGGGCTCGTCGCTTTCCCGGCCCCGCCGCCGCCGGGCGCCGACCCGGCGATCTCGGTGCGCGAGGGCGCGGAGGAGGACGACTTTCCGCCGGCGGGCCGGGAAGGCTCCGCCACGCCCGCCTCCCGATCCTCGAAGACGGGCGCCTCTTCCGAGGCCGTCGAGGTCTCGGGGGCCGGCGAGGCCGTCGAGACCTCGAGAGCCGGTCGCGAGGCGGGTTCCCGAGACGGCGTCGATGCCGGTGCCGAAGGCGTCGGAACCGCAACGGAGGCCGCCGGCCGCGCGGGGATCGGCTCGGGCTCCCCGCTCTTCTCGAACCCCGCCTTCGACCCGAGGAAGAAAGCGGCTCCGAGCGCGGCGATCATCACGACGACGGCCGCGAGCGCCTGGCCTCCCGTGAACGAGACCTGGTAGTAGGCCTTCTTCCCCTCCGGCATCTCCGCGCGATCTTACACGTCGCGGAGCGCGGCCGGGGGCCCAAACGTTCCTTTCCCGCCCGCGCGGAAAAGGAGTCGCTCGCCCGGGTTCGCGCGAACCTTCGTTCGGGAGATCGAGACCCGGGAACCTCCCCCTACCCCTTGCCCAGGAACGCCCGGAAGAATTCGATCGGGAGCGGGAAGACGATCGTCGAGTTCTTCTCCGAGGCGATCTCGGTCAGCGTCTGGAGGTACCGGAGCTGCAGCGTCATCGGCTCGGTCGCGATGACTTTCGCCGCGTTGGCGAGCTGCTGCGATGCCTGGAACTCCCCCTCCGCGTGGATGATCTTCGCGCGCTTCTCGCGCTCGGCGGTCGCCTGGATCGCCATCGCGCGCTGCATCTCGGGGGGAAGGTCGACCTGCTTGACCTCGACCATCGACACCTTGATCCCCCACGGCTCCGTGTGCTGGTCGATCGTCTGCTGCAGCGCGAGATTCAGCTTGTCGCGTTCGGAGAGGAGCTCGTCGAGCTGCGCCTGGCCGAGGACGGAGCGGAGCACCGTCTGGGCGAGCTGGGACGTCGCGTAGAGGTAGTTCTCGACCTCGACGACGGCCTTCGGGGCGTCGATGACCCGGAAGTACACGACCGCGGACACCTTCACGGAGACGTTGTCGCGCGTGATGATGTCCTGCTGCGGGACCTCGTGCACGATCGTCCGGAGCGAGACCCGAACCATCGTCTCGAACGGCCAGAAGATGAACGTGAACCCCGGCCCCTTCGGCGTGGGAGACAGGCGCCCCAGCCAGAACGTGACGGCCCGCTCGTACTCCTTGAGGATGTTGATCCACTTCAGCAGCACGATGAAGGCGACGATCGCGGCGACGAGGGTTCCCTGGATCATCATGGAGCACCGTCCTTTCGGCGGAGGCCCTCTCGGGCCGTGTTCAAGAGCCGGACTCCGCGGCCGGCCGGACGATCAGCGTGAATCCGTCCTTTCCGACGATCTCGACGTTCGCCCCCGAGGACACCGGGACGTCGGCGCGCGCTTCCCAGTATTCGCCGTGCGCGAGGATCCGGCCCGTCGGCGCGAGATCCGTCAGGGCCCGTCCGCTCTCCCCGATCAGGCCTTCCGGGCCGGTGCGGACGGGACGCGAGCGGACGGCGACCGCGCGCATCGAAAGCGCGACGAGGATCCCGCCCGCGAGCAGCGCCCCCGGAAGCACGATCCCGATGTCGACCCGATAGCCGAACCGGTTGCCGGAGAAGAGGAGGAGCGACCCGGCCAGGAAGACGGCGATTCCGGCGAGCGCGAGCATGCCGTGCATCGGGAACTTCAGCTCCGAGACGACGAAGAGGACTCCGAGCGCGATCAGCCCGATCCCCGTGAAGCTCACCGGGAGGACCGAGAACGCGTACAGGGCGAGGAGGAGCGAGACCCCGCCGAGGACGCCCGGCAGCACCGCTCCGGGATGCGAGAGCTCGAAATAGAGGCCGACGAGCCCGATCAGGAAAAGGACGTAGGCGAAGTTCGGCTCGGAGACGACGCCGAGCGCCCGCTCGATCGAGCCCATTTCCACCGTCTCGAAGCGCGGGGACTTCAGGCTCATCACGACGCGGTCGCCGTTCGTCCGCACGATCGTCTGCCCGTCGAGCTTCCGGCACAGCTCGGCGGGATCGCGAACCACGGCGTCGATGAGCCGCTTCTGCAGCGCCTCGGTCTCCGTGTAGGAGAGGCTCTCCATCACGGCCTTCTCCGCGGGGTCGGGGTCCCGATGGTGCGCCGCGCAGAGGGTCCGGATCTGGGCGAGCGCGTCCTGCTCGACTTTTTTCCGCATCGTTTCCGGGACGTCCTGCCCCTGGCTTCCCACGGGGTGCGCCGCTCCGGTGTTCGTCTCCGGCGCCATCGCCGCCCAGTCGCCCGAAAGAAGGATGAAGAAGCCCGCCGACGCCGCCCGCGCTCCGGAAGGGGCGACGAAGGTCGCGACGGGAACCTTCGAGTTGACGATTTCGGTCGTGATCTCGCGCATGGACGTCATCAGCCCGCCCGGCGTCGAGATCTCGACGACGAGGAGCGCGGCATGGCGAGCGGCGGCCTCGCCGATCGAGCGCTTCACGAAGCCCGCGGCGGCCGGATGGATTTCGCCGTCCAGCCGCGCGACGAGAACGAGAGGGCGCGCGGCCGGCGCGGACGCCGAGGCGACGCCCGCCAGGATCGCCCCCGCGAGGAAAACGCTCCCGTTCAACGGAAGGATTCTACCTCCCGGATGCCCGGCCGGTCTTCCCGCCGATGTTAAAATCGCGTGATGCCCCGCCGTCCCCTCGAGATCGTCAACATCGCCGCCGTTCTCGCGCTGACCGGCATCGCCGGCCTCTGCGCCGCGGCGGGACGGCTGCCGGGATGGCCCGCCATCCTCGCCCGCTACGCGCTCATGCTCGTCTTCCTGCTCGTGGTTTCATGGCTCACGGCGCGGGAAGAGAAGCTCGGCCGCGCGCTCCGGCTCCTCGTCAACTTCTACCCGATGGCGATCATCCCGATGATCTACGAGAGCCTCGGCGTCCTGATTCCCGCGCTTCGGGGCTCGAGCCGCGACGCGTGGCTCGTCGCCGCCGACCGGGCGATCTTCCACACGGACCCGACGGTGTGGCTCGAGCGCATCGTCTGGCCGCCGTTGACCGACCTCCTCCTGCTCGCCTACTCGACGTACTACTTCTTCCCGATTTTCGTCGGCATCGCCCTCTGGAAGAAGGACCCCGCGCTCGCGCGCAAATTCATCTTCGCGCTTTCGTTCACGTTCTATCTCTCGTATGCCGGGTACTTCCTCATCCCGGCCCAGGGCCCGCGCGTCGCCCTCGCGGCGGAGCAGTCGGTCGCGCTCGAGGTGACTCCCGTTTCGCGGACGATCTCGCGGAAGCTCAACGAGCTCGAGCACACGAAGGACGACGCGTTCCCCTCGGGCCACACGATGGTGACGGTCTTCTGCCTGCTCGTCGCGTATCGCGAAACGCGGAGGCTCTTCCGGGCGTGGCTGCCGATCGCGATCCTCCTCGTCGTCTCGACGATCTACTGCCGGTTCCACTACGTCGTCGACGTCCTCGCCGGCCTCTCGCTCGCGTTCATCGCGCTCCCGCTGGGCGAGCGGCTGTACGAGGCGATCCTGGCCGGCGTCGCGGTCCCCGCCCTGCCGCAGAACACGAAGACGTAGGCCGCTCCGCTGGCGCGGCAGTGAACGGTCGAAAATCCACGGTCGAAAGTCGGAAACGCTCCCGCCCGGGGACCTTCGACTCTCGACTCGCGACTCACCCTTCGGCACCTTTCGTGAATAATCCCCTTCGGATGTCGAGACTTCGCGAAGCCCTGCGCGCTCTCCGGCACCGGAACTTCCGGCTCTTCTTCACGGGCCAGCTCATCTCGCTCATCGGCACCTGGATGCAGACGATCGCCGAGTCCTGGCTCGTCTACCGGCTCACCGGCTCGGCGGCGAAGCTCGGCATGGTGGGATTCTGCTCGCAGATTCCCGTATTCCTCATCGCGCCGATCGGCGGGGCGGCCGCCGACCAGAGCAACCGGCGCCGGACGCTCGTCTTCACGCAGAGCGCCGCGATGATCCTCGCCCTGGCCTATGCCCTGCTCACGCTGACGCATCGGATCCAGATCTGGCAGATCTTCGTCCTCGCCGCGCTGCTCGGGGTGGTGAACGGGTTCGACATTCCGACCCGCCAGGCCTTCGTCGTCGACATGGTCGGCAAGGAAGACCTGATGAACGCGATCGCCCTCAACTCTTCGATGTTCAACGGGGCGCGGATCGTGGGGCCGGCGATCGCGGGAATCCTCGTCGCCGCGGTCGGCGAGGGGTGGTGCTTCTTCATCAACTCGGTGAGCTACATCGCCGTGATCGCAGGGCTCCTGATGATGACCGTGCCGCACCGGGCCCTCGCGGCGGCGGCGGGCTCCCGGGCCCGCCGGATCGCCGAGGGCTTCCGATTCACCGCGACGACCGGTCCGATCGCGGGCCTGCTCCTCCTGCTCGGTCTCGTCAGCCTCGCGGGGATGCCCTACGCCGTCCTGATGCCGATCTTCGCCGACCGCGTGCTGCACGGCGGCGCGAGGACGCTCGGCGTGCTGATGAGCGCCTCGGGGGCGGGCGCTCTCGCGGGGGCCTTCACGCTCGCGCTCCGGCGGGGCGTGTCGGGCCTCGGGCGGTGGGTCGCGGCCGCGGCGGCCGGCTTCGGGACCGCGCTCATCGCGTTCTCGTTCTCCCGCACGACGTGGGTCTCGGCGGCGCTGCTCGTCCCGGTCGGATACGCGCTCATGGTCGAGATGGCGTCGTCGAACACGCTCATCCAGGCGATGGTCCCCGACGAGCTCCGCGGCCGGGTGATGGCCGTCTACTCGATGATGTTCATGGGGATGGCGCCGATCGGCGCGCTCCTCGCGGGTTTCGCCGCGCACGTTTTCGGCGCGGCCGAGACCGTCGCCGGGGGCGGTGTCCTCTGCATCCTCGGCGCCGCCGTTTTCGCGCGGAAGCTCCCGGCGCTCCGCATCGAAGGACGCCGCCTGATCCTCGCGCAGCAGGCGGTCGCGGGAGAGCCGGCGGGGGGAATCAGCGCCGAGCCGGCGAGAGAGTGAGTTACGGGTTACGCGTTACGCGTTACGCGTTACGCGTTACGCGTTGAGAGTCAAGCGACACGGGGACTGACCGCCGAGTTTCGAGTCCCGGGTTTCGAGTCCCGAACCGGACTTTCGACTCGCCACTCGCAACTCGCAACTCGCAACGGAAAAATCCGTCGAGCTACGGCGCGACGGATTTTTCGTAGATCCGGTACCGCTTGTAGACCTCTCCCTCGAACATCGCGATCGGACGCTGGACCATCACGTTGTCCTCGAGGATCCAGGAGATCTCGCATTCCCGGTAGCCGCCGGAAAGCATCGCCTGGAGCGAGTGGTAGAACATCATCGCGTCGATCCCGCGATTCCGGTGGGTCTTCTTGATGCCCAGCGTGATGAGGCGCACGATCTTCGGCCTCTTCCAGCCGAGCAGATATGCCAGGAAGCCGAAGATCTTCGGCGTGAGGAGCTTTCCCTTCAGCGGCTTCATCGCCTCGTTGTAGTCCGGGAGCGACATCATGAACGCGACCGGCTCCTGCGGCGTCTCGGCGAGCAGGACGAGGTTCTCGACGAGGAGCGGCTTCAATCGCGCGGCCATGAAGTCGATGTCGCCGTCGGTCATCGGGACGAAGCCCCAGTTCTCCTCCCACGCCGCGTTGTAGACCTCCTTCACTTTCGTCAGATCGGCCTTGAGCGTCTTCTTCCGGATCGGACGAACGCGCAGCTCCGGCTGCCGCCGCTCGAACCCGGCCGACAGCCGCGAGAGCCGCGCGAGCGGCTTCGGCGCCAGGACGACGCGGTACGCGAGGAGGTCCTTCGCCTTCGCGAGACCCGCGTCGGCGAACAATTTCGTGTAGTATTCGGGGTTGTAGGTCATCATCAGGACGGGCGGCGAGTCGAATCCCTCGACGAGGAGCCCGCATTCGTCGTTCGTGGTGGGGTTCATGGGGCCGAGGATCCGCTCCATCCCGCGCTCCGCCGCCCACCGCTCGACCGCCGCGAAGAGCGCCCGGGAGACCTCCGGGTCGTCGACCGATTCGAAGAAGCCGAAGAACGCGGATCTCTCCCGATGGAAGTCGTTGTGCGCCCGATCCAGGATTCCGGCGATCCTCCCGACGTCCCGTCCGTCCCGCTCGGCCACCCAGAGCTGCATCTCGGCGTGCTCGAAAAGGGGGTTCGCGTCGGTGAAGACCTTCTTCAGGTCGTCTTCGAGCGGCGCCACCCAGTTCGGGTCGTCGCGGTAGATCCCGTGCGGGACGGCGAGGAACCGGGAGACGCCCCGACGCTCGCGGGAGAGCGGGACGAGCTTCAAATGACGCGGAACTCGCGGCCGACCTTCTCGAGCGCGTCGAGCGCCCGCGACAGGTGCTCCTCCGTGTGGGTCGCCATGTAGGAGGTCCGGAGGAGCGCCCGGCCCTTCGGCGTCGCGGGCGAGACGACCGGATTGACGAAGACGCCCTCTTCCTCGAGCCGCTTGGCCATCCCGAACGCCCGCATGTCGTCGCCGACGATGATCGGGATCACCGGCGTCTCCGACGATCCGGTGTCGAAACCGAGGCCCTTCAGCCCTTCCATCATGAAGCGCGTGTTCTTCCAGAGCCGCTCGCGGCGATCGGGCTCCTTCTCGATGACGTCGACGGCCGCCGAGGCCGCGGCGACCGACGCCGGCGGCGGGGCGGCGGAGAAGATGAGCGTCCGCGCGCGGTGCTTGATGAAATGGATGAGGTCGGCGTCGCCGCAGATGAATCCCCCGATCGAGGCGAGCGACTTCGAGAACGTCCCCATGATGAGATCGACATCGTCCTCGAGACCGAAGTGCTCCGCCGTGCCGCGGCCGAGCTTCCCGAGGACGCCGAGTCCGTGGGCGTCGTCGACCATCACGCCGGCGCCGAACCGCTGGGCCACGTCGACGATGTCGGGAAGGCTCGCGATGTCCCCCTCCATCGAAAAAACGCCGTCAACGACGATCAGCCTCCCCTTCCGTCCGCCGTCTTCCATCAGCCGCCGCAGGTCCGCGGCGTCGTTGTGGGCGAACTTCTTCGTGATGCCGAACGAGAGGCGGGCGCCGTCGATGATGCACGCGTGGTCCTGCTTGTCGAGGTAGACGACGTCGCCCCGCTCGACCAGACACGCGATCGCGCCGAGGTTGACCTGGAAACCGGTGGAGAACGTGACCGCGGCTTCCTTCCCCATGAACCGGGCGAGCTTCTCTTCGAGCTCGAGATGGATGCCGAGCGTCCCGTTGAGGAATCGGCTCCCCGCGCACCCCGTTCCGTATCGGGCGACCGCCTGCGCGGCGGCTTCCTTGACCTTCGGATGGTTCGTGAGCCCGAGGTAGTTGTTCGAGCCGAGCATCACGAGGTTCCGTCCCTGGAACCGGACTTCGGGATCCTGGGCGGATTCGATGACGCGGAAATAGGGAAAGACGCCCGCGGCGATCAGACGATCGGGCTCGTCGTAGCTCCGGCACTTGTCGAAGAAGGAAACCTTCCTCTTTTCATTTGCGGGCGCCATCGGCACCGGGACCGCCTGTCTTTGCACGGCATCCCTCCTCGAACGAAGCGCCGCCCGCGCCCACCGCGGTACACGGCCCCCGACGGGGCGGAGTTTAGCAAAATTTACAATTCGCCGAAAGCGCCGGGAAGCCACCCCTCGGCCATGTACCACGCGATCGTGCGCGCGATCCCCTCGCGCCACGGAGCGAGCGGTCCCACCCCCGCGTCGCGAAGGAACGGCTCCGGATCGCAGACCCACCCCGGCTGGAGGATCTCGCGAGCCTTGTCGCGGTTGAACGGCCGCGATTTCCGGGTCAGCGCCTCCCGGATCGTCTCGAACCAGCCGGCCGCGCGCAGCGCGACCTCCGGGACGGGAACGCGGCGCGCCGGCGGGCGCCGGAGAGACGAGACGAGCTCGACGAGCTCGCCCATCTCGAGAGGCGGTCCGGCCGCGAAGCCTCGCCGCCCCGAGAGCTCCGCGCGGGTCGCCGCCGCGAGGAGCACTCGGGCGAGCTCGGCCGCGCCGATCAGCTGCACGCGCCGCCGGCCGCCGGCGATGATCGGCGCCCAGCCTCGCGCGACCGTCCGAAAGAGCTGAAGGAGTCCCCGATCGCCGGGCCCGTAGACGACCGACGGCCGGACGACGCACCAGGTCCCCTTCCATCCGTCGACGACCGCCTCTTCGCCGGCGAGCTTCGAAGCGCCGTACCAGGAAACGGGCGCGGGCGCGTCACCTTCGCGGACGGGAGCGCCGCCGCGAGAGGGGCCCGCCGCGGCCTGCGACGAAACGTGGACGAAGCGCGCCGAAGGCGCCGCGAGCGAAGCGACGCCCACGAGCACGGCCGTCGCCCCGGCATTGACCGCCCGGTACTCCGCGAGATTTCGCGCCTTCGTGAGGCCGGCGACGTGCACGACGGCGTCGCATCCTTCGAGCGATGCCCCGTACGCGCCGCTCGCGAGGTCGCCCCGCACGATCTCGACTCCGGGAGGCAGGAGCCCCGGCCGGCCGGGATCGCGGACGAGCGCGCGGACCCGCCATCCTTCCGCGACGAAGAGCCCGGCCGCGTGGCTTCCGACGAAGCCCGTGGCGCCGGTGATGAAGGCCGTTTTCAAGCGGGGTCAAACTATCATCGTCGGCCGCCTCGGGGACGGCGGCGGCGGCCGGCGAAATTCCAAATTCGAAGATCCAAATCTCAAGAGGGTCGAATCCCGAATTTCGAAATGGAGACGAGCGGGGAGAAGGACGAAGACCCGCTGGCGGAAGCAGGCGAAGTTCCAGATTCGAAGCTGCCGCTTTCCGCGCCGGCGCTCTCCGCTCCATTTGAGACTTCGTCATCGGAATTTAAAATTTAGAATTTGGAATTTCCGGAACTGTGGCATCCTGAAGGGCGCATGAGGAACCGGCTGCTCCTCTCGACGCCGACGCTCTTCCTCTTCTGCGCCTGCGCCCTCGTCCCGGGGGAAAGCCGGCTTTCGATCGCTCTTCCGGGCCCGTCGGTTCCCGTGAGCGACGCGTGGCCCGAGGGAGCCCCGTCGGAGCCGGTCGCCGCGGCGGTCTTCCGGCGGATCAACGACGATCGCGCCCGCGAAGACCTCCCGCCGGTCGGCTGGGACTCGAAGGCGGCGGAGCTCGCGACCGGCTACACGCGCGAGCAGATCCGGGAAGGCACGATCGGCCATTTCCTGCTCGACGGACTCCCCCCGTACGCCCGCCTCTCCCGGGTCGGGGACCTCGCCGTCGGCGCGGAAAACGCCGTGGCCTACATCGGGAGCGGCGACCGCCTCGACGAATCGCCGATGACGCTGGCGCTTCGCGCCGAGCGCGAGATGCTCGCGGAGGAGCCTCCGGCGGACGGCCACCGCCGCGCGATCCTCGACCCGGAGGCAACGCACGTCGGCGTGGGATGGTCCGCGGCGGGGAGCGACTTCCGGATGGCGGAGGAGTTCACCTCGCGGCGCTACTCCCGCCTGGACGTCTCCCCGATCGCGCGGTACGCCTCGGCGATCCGCGTCCGCGGACAGGCGCTCCCCGGGATGAACATCGCGTACGTCTCGGTCGCCCGTCAGCCGTTCCCGTCCCCGATCAGCGTGACGGAAGCGAACTCGCGGCATTCCTACGCGTATCCCGATCCGCGATACGCGCTCCTCCCCGCGGCCGACCCGTACGGCGCGGTCGGGCTCGTGAGCCGGAAGTGCCTCGTCCCCTCCCTGCACGGCCGGTTCTCGTTCGATTACGAAGTGGAAGAGCCGGGGATGTGGACGTTCGTCCTCTATTTCCACCGCAAGGGAGAGCGGCAACCGGCTCCCGGCGGCTCGTTCACGCTTCGGGTCGACGACGCTTCGCGGCGCCCCGTCGCGTCGTGAGCGCCCCGCGGGTCCGGTGGCGCGCCGCGGGCGCGGTCGCGGCTGCCGTGGCCGCGCTCGCCGCCTGCGCGGCTGCCGAATTCGCCGCGTGCGCGGCGAGGCCGGTTTCCCCCTCCTCTCTCCGGCTCGTCGAGCCGGATCTCTCCGCGCCTCTCGAGGATCGGTTCGCGCGGGAAGAACCGCCGCGCGATCCGGTCTCCGCCGCGCTCTTCGCGCGGATCGCTCGCGACCGGCGCGAGCACGGACTTCCGCCCGTGCTCTGGGACGAGCGCGCGGCCGCGGTCGCCCGGACGACGACGCGGCGGCAGGTCGAAGAGCGGACGAACGGGCATTTCCTGCTCGACGGCTTCCCTCCCTACGCGCGCCTCACCGCGGGCGCGGTGTTCGGCATGGGCGCGGAGAACGCGGCGGCCTTCATGTCCGACTCCGGACGGCTGCACGACACTCCGGAACGCCTGGCGCTTCGCGCCCACGACGAAATGATGAAGGAGACGCCTCCGCACGACAGTCACCGCCGCGCCGTCCTCGACGCCGCGGCGACGCACGTCGGCATCGGCTGGGCGATGGCGGGAGGAGAGTTCCGGACGGGCGTCGAGTTCACCTCGCGCGGATACGAAAGGCTCCGCGTGCGGCGGGAGCCGGGGCGCGCCTCAATCGAGGTGGACGGCGAGCCGCGGCCGGGCCTCGCCCTCCGGTACGCGACGGTCGCGCGGGAGCCGGTGCCGAAGCCGATCTCGCGGAGCGAGGCCGACGGGCGCGACTCGTACTCCTATCCGGCCGCCGAGGTCATGATCCTGCCGGAAGGAAGCCGCGAGCGCGGCGTCGGAATCCGGAGCGTGCATCGCCTCTCGACGACGGCCTCCGGATTCTTCTTCTCCTGGGACTTCGATGCGCCGGGGCTGTGGACGTTCGTCCTCTACTTCCAGCACCCGGGCGCCGAGCCGCCGCGCGCCGGGGCCTCGATCACGTTTCTGGTGGAATCCCGGTGAGGCGGGGGAAGGACCCGAAGGAGTCCGGTCAGAGGCCGCCGACGAGCTGCGCGAACCGTTCCATCCCTTTTTCGATTTCCGACGCCGCGGCCGCGAACGAGAAGCGGACGTACCGGTCGTCTCCGAACGCCACACCCGGAACCGCGGCGACTCCCCCGCGCTCGAGCAGGATCTTCGCGAACTCGGCGGATCCCGCCGCGCCGGCGGGCGCGAACAGGTCGGACACGTCCGCGAAGGCGTAGAACGCGCCGTCCGGCGCGGGACACGCGACCCCCGGAATCGCGTTGAGCGCGGCCGTGATCAGCTTTCGCCGGACGGCGTACTCCGCGAGCATCGCGCCGACGGACTCCTCCGCGCGGTCGAGCTCGGTCAGCGCCGCGAGCGCGGCCGCCTGCGAGATCGAGGAAGCGTTCGACGTGGAGTGGCTCTGGTATCCCGACATCGCCGCGATCACGTCCGCCGGCCCGACGGCCCAGCCGAGGCGCCAGCCGGTCATCGCGAACGTCTTCGACGCCGCGCCCGAGATCAGCACGTGGTCCGCATGCTCGCTCCAGCTCTCGGCGGGCGAAGCGTGCGGGCGCCCGTCGTAGAGGAAGAGCTCGTAGCACTCGTCGTAGAGCACGAAGACGCCGCGGTCGCGCGCCCAGTCGAGGATCCGCCGGAGCTCCGCCGGATCGATCGCGGCCCCCGTCGGGTTGTTCGGCGAGTTCAGGATGAGCCCCCGGGTCCGGTCGGTCGCGGCCGGCAGCAGGTCGTCGAGCGTCGGGCGGAAACCGTTCTCCCGCCGCGCGACGGCCGGCACGGGCTCGGCTCCCGAGAGGCGGACCATCTCCGGAAACGAGACCCAGTACGGCGCGGGAACGAGCACCTCGTCGCCCTCCTCGAACAGGACCTGGCAGGCGTTGAAGAGCGTCTGTTTCCCTCCCGCGGAGACGATGACCTGCGACGGGGAGACGTCCGCGCCGCGGCGCCGGAACTTCTCGGCGATCGCCTCCCGGAGCGGCGGCTCCCCCGACGTTTCGGTGTAGCGCGTGCGGTCGGCTTCGATCGCCTCGATTCCCGCTTCCTTTACGAACGCCGGGGTCGGGAAGTCGGGCTCCCCCACGCCGAGATCGACGACGTCGGCGCCCCGGCGCCGCATCTCGGACAGCGTGCGCGAGACCCCGAGCGTCGGCGATGGGAGGATTCCCCGCGCGCGCCGGGTGAGCCGCGAGCCGGCGCGGACGCCGCCGCTCATCCGCGCGCTCCCCTGTGGCCGACCGGTTCCTTCACCGGAAAAATTTATCATGCCCGGCGGGCGTTCCAGGTTCGCGCGAAGGCCCCGAAGGCGCGCCATCGCTTCCGGCCGGACGCCGCGAGCGCGATCTCCCAGACGCACCACGCGCCGTAGACGGCGATCATCGCCACGCGGGTCGAGGGGAGGAGGAACTGGACGAGCCAGAACAGGAAGAGCACGGCGGCCTCGTAGGCGGTGAGCGACATGGACGCGAGCAGCAGCCATCCGAGGAACGACTGCAGGATGGTGAGCAGGATCTCGATCCGCTGATGGGAATCGAGCGGAAGCGGCGCGGTCGAGCCGTGCGACCAGCAATAGATGACGGGGATCAGGCCGGAAAGGATCGACCACTGGTTGATGTTCGACGAAACCATGTTCATGAGGGCGACGGGCGCCCGCGTGATCCGCCGGGCCCAGAGGAAGGCGGAGACCTTCTCCGGGAACTCCGAGAGGAACGGCGCGACCCACTGGACGAAAGCGAACTCGGAAACCCCCATCGACACGGAAAGCGCGAGCAGGCTGTTCAGGAACGGATGCGCCGTGAAATACAGGATGACGCCTCCGCCGAGGAAGAGGCCGAGCACCGCGAGCCACCGGCCCGCTCCCGGGAACGAGAGAGCCCAGCGGGACACTCTCGGGATCTCGACGTCTTCCTCGACGTCCTCTTTCCGCGGCGGAAGGCGCAGCAGCGCGCCGAGATAGACGAAGTAGCAGGCGCCGAGAACCGCCGCGTCCCACAGCCCGAGCGTTCCCTTCGCGACGATCACGACGAACCAGAGGAGCGGCGGAAGAAGGCCGACGACCTCGACGGAATGGTGGTCGTGGAGCTCGATCCCGCGGTAGCGCAGCCCCTTCTTTCGCGACGACCACCAGGCGACGCCGTAGATCATCGGCCACCCGAGCCCCACGAGGAGCCGGAGCGATCCGGTGAAGTTCGCGATCGCGAGGTGGACCATCGCCGGGTGCTTCCCCGCGTTCCACGCGATCACCGCTTCGACCGCGAACTCGGGCGCCGTCTGGAGCCACGCGAGCAGCGCGAGCGCGAGGCCCTGGGACATCAGGAACTCGGCCGCCTCCGCTCCCCAGGCGACGAGGAACGCCGCGGCGAGCATCGAAGGAAACGTCCAGAGCGCGGACCAGGGGGAGGCCGCGGCAACCGACGCCGGGAGAGCCGCCCACCGGCGCGTCTTCTTTTCGGGAGCGGAGATCACGCGGCGGTTATATCGCGACTCGCCGAACGCGAGTCGCGGTCGACGAGTGGCGAGTTCGCGAGTGGCGAGTCGAAAGTCGGGTCCAAGGGGTTGCTCCAGGTCGAACGTCGCGAGTCAGGCTCCGAGTCGCGACCGGGACTCAACTCGCAACTCGGAACTTTCAACTCGGAACTGCGCGCACGCTCGATGTCCGCGCTACTATCGAAAGATGATCGAATCGCCGAAAAACGCAAGAGTGCAGACTCTCTTGCGCGCCCGTGACGCCGGGTCGGTCTTCGTCCTCGAGGGGGAAAAGTTCGTTCTCGACGCCGCCGCGGCGGGATTCGCGTTCGAGGAGATCTTCCACGACGCGGGGGTGAAGCCGGGCCGGCTCGCGCGGCTCTCCGGCCAGAAGCCGACGCCGGTCGCGCGGGAGGTCCTCGCCCGGTTCTGCGACGCGAAGACGCCGCAGCACGTCGTCGGTCTCGCGCGGCGCAAGGAGACGCCGGCGGCCGAGATCCTCGCTCGCCCCGGCGACGCCGTCTATCTGGAGGGCGTTCAGGATCCCGGAAATCTCGGCGCCGTGGCCCGCGTCGTCGAGGCGGTGGGCGGGGCGGGGCTTCTCGTCTCGGAAGGCTCCGCGGACCTGTTCCATCCCCGCGCGCTGAGGGGATCGGCCGGGAGCCTCCTCCGGCTGCCGTGCGCGTCGGCCGTCGATTTCCGTCTCGCGGCCGAGAGCGCCCGCGCCGCGGGCCGGGCGCTCTGCGGGACGGTCGGCCGCGGCGGAGAGAACCTCTTCGGCGCCGCGCTGCCGGAGCGGATCCTCTGGGCCTTCGGGTCGGAAGGGTCGGGGATCTCGTCGAGAGTCCACCGCCTCCTCGAACGAAAATACACGATTCCGCTCGCGCCCCCGGTCGAATCGCTGAACGTGGCCGTCGCGGCGGGGATCGTTCTCTTCACCGCCGCGCGCCGGCGCTGAGAACGGTCCTCAGCGAGGTTTCGGCGCTCCGGGAGGAGTCGGCGGGATCTTTCGGGCGACCGGCGTCGCCGGAGGCCGCGGCGGAGACGGGCGGCGCGCCGCGACGACTTTCTTCTGGCGGCTTCCGATCGACTTATTCGCCACCGGGCGCCCCTTCCGAGAACACTTCCGCCTCGAACCCGTAGATCTTCGCGCCCGGAAGCTTCCAGGCGTTGTCGGGAAGCCCGGCCTTCTGCGACACGGCGGCCAGGAACTGCTCGCGCGTGAATCCCCATTCCGTCGCGACCTGCGGCAGGAGCAGTCCGCGCCGATCGCCCGTCTCGAGAATGATGCCGTGGCGTCCCGGTTCCACCTCTTCGGGAGAGATCAGTCGCGGCGGCGTCAGGACGGAGACTTCGATGGAAACCGACGCCCACTCCTCCGCCGAGAGCGGCGGAAACCGCGGATCGCGGAACGCGGCCTCGCGCGCGAACCGGACGACCGTGTTCGGGATCCCTTCCTCCGCGGAGAGCGTCCCGATGCAGCCGCGCAGCTCCTCGCCGATCTTCAGCGTCACGAAGATCCCGTGGCTCGGATCCTCCGGATGGGGCCGCTCGAGGAGGACGGGTGGCGGCTCCCCCTTCAGCGCGCGGTCGATCGACGTCCTCGCGAGGCGGAGCAGCTCCTGACCGTACGAAGGCGCGATCACGCGCTCTCCCCCGCCGGCGCCGGCGCGGCGGGCTGGCCCGCCTCCGAGGCGAAAGCGAAGACCGCCTCCTCCAGCGCGTCGAGGCGGCCGGAGAAGAAGTGGTCGGCGCCGGGCACGGTCACGAGGCGCGCCAGAGAGAACCGGCTCGCCGTCGCGGCGGCGAGCGCCGCCGGCGACGCGAACTCGTCGAGCTCGCCCGAGATCACGAGGGCCGGCTTCCCGACGCGCGCGACGCCCTCGAAATCCCACCGGGCGAGAGGAAGTCCCGCCGCGGCGATCGCGACTACCCGGCGATCGGGCTCACCCGCCGACAGCGCGACGGTCGAGCCGAAAGAGAATCCGGCCGCGATCGCCGGCAGCCCGGCGCGCCGCTCGGCCTCGTCGAGGGCGGCCCGGAAATCGTCCCGCTCGCCCCGTCCGAAGTCGTGAACGCCCGGCGACGCGCCGACGCCGCGGAAGTTGAACCGCATCACGCCGAACCCCGCCCGGGACAGAGCACGCGCGATCCGGAACACGACCTTGAAATGCATCGTCCCGCCGTGGAGCGGATGCGCGTGGGCGACGACGGCGCAGCCGCGGCGCTCCCCCTCGGGCTCCTTCCAGAGCGCCTCGAGCGCGCCGGCCGGTCCCGCGAGCGTCGTGGGGCGGACAGCTCCGGACATCACGTGATTCTAGCGCCCCGTCGCGTCCGCGAAATTTCCAAATACCAGGTTCCACATTCCAATGAACCTCAAGACCCAATAATGAAATGGACGGGTTCTCCCTCGCCGATATCTCCTGCGGGACATCGCCCCGCTGATCGTCGCTCCGGATTTGGAGCCTGGGCTTATTGGAATTTGAAAATTGGAGCTTGAGGCTTCGCGATCCGCGGCGGATCGTTCGCAGGGCCGTGTCTTGTCGATGTCGAACGTTTCGACCATAATCAGCCTCCTTTTTCGAGCGAAAGGATCGCGCGCATGGATGGAAACAAGAAGATCGTGCACATCGTCGGCACGGGAACGATCGGCGAGCCGCTGATCGGGCTCTTCACCGACTTCTCCCGCCACCTGGGGATCGACGAGCTCACGTTCCACAAGCGCACGCCGATGACGACCGAGAAGGCGAAGGTCCAGCACCTCATCTCCCGCGGGGCGAGGCTCGCCGTCGACGACGACAAGGTCGCCGACTTCGAGGCGCTCGGCCACACGGTCTCGCACACGGCGATGGAAGCGCTCGAGCGGGCGTCCGTCGTGATCGACTGCACCCCGGCGGGCAACGAGAACAAGAAGGTCTACGAGACGATCAAGGGACCGAAGGGATTCCTCGCCCAGGGCTCGGAGTTCGGCTTCGGGAAGATGTACGCGCTCGGGATCAACGACGAGGCGCTCGAGGTCGGCAAGGACCGCTTCATCCAGATCGTCTCCTGCAACACCCACAACATCGCCGTGATCGTGAAGACGCTCGCCTCGGAGGGAAAGGACCTGACGCTCGAGCGGGGCCGCTTCGTCTGCATGCGGCGCGCGAACGACATTTCGCAGGACGCCGGGTTCCTGCCGGCGCCGAACGTCGGGAAGCACGACGACGCGAAGTACGGCACCCATCACGCCCGCGACGCCTCGCACCTCCTCGAGACGCTCGGATGGAAGCCGGAGATGTTCTCCTCGGCCGTCAAGCTCAACACGCAGTACATGCACGCGCTCTGGTTCGACCTGAAGGTGAACCGCCCGACGACGAGGGACGAGATCGTCGCGAAGTTCCGGAAGAACGACAAGGTCGCCCTGACCGAGCGCCGATCGGCGAACCAGGTGTTCTCGTTCGGCCGCGACCACGGCTACTACGGACGGCTGCTTTCCCAGACGGTGATCTCGACGCCGACCCTGACGATGCCATCGGACCGCGAGATCGTGGGCTTCTGCTTCACGCCGCAGGACGGCAACTCGCTCGCGTCCTCGATCGCCGCCGCGCTGTGGCTGATGGAGCCGGACCGCGACCCGTGGCAGCGGATGGATCCGCTGAAGCGCTTCTTCTTCCAGGAAATCTGAGTCCGAAGCGCGCTTCGCGTGCGCGCGGCGGACTCAGTACCGAGGCCGCCCGTCGGCGCGAAGCGTCGACGACGAACGGCCGAGGGACCTCGGTCGCCCGGGCCCGGGGTCCGGTTCTTCGACCGCGATTCCTCGCCCGCATTCGCTCCTCGGAATGACACGGAAGACGGGGCCTCCCCCCGTTTTGTCATCCTGCACGCCAGCGAAGAATCCGCCTCCGGGGATTGCCCGGTCGTTCGGAGATTGCTTCGTCGCTCCGCTCCTCGCAATGACGGGAGCGAACTCCCGCGAGGTGAGACGCCACCCGCGACTCGGAACGCGCGACTCGGATTCTCGCGCTGCGTTACCATCCCCGGAATGTCGACGGCCGAAAAGCCCAAGCCCGCGGCCGGGGCCGCCCTCCTCTCGCGCTTCACGGCGTTTGCGATCGAGCAGTTTCCCGAGGCGTTCGAAACCCTCCGCGCCGCGTTCGACGGAGTGGCGCGCTCGACGCGGGGCGGCCGCTCCGAGGACCTCGAAGCCCTTCGGGCGCCGCTCGCGAGCGCGCTCCGCCGCGTCCTTCCCGTTCGCGCGCCCCGCGCCACCCCGGAGACGACGCCCGGCGTCGAAGCCTCCGACCGGCTCGCGGCCGCGGCCGAGCGCGTCGTCGAAACCTGCGACGGATTTCTCGCGCGGGAGGCGATCGCCGCCTCGATCACCGATCGGGAGAAGCACGAGATCCTGCGCGGCATGCTGCTGACCCGCGCGGTCGACAACCGGCTGAAGGCGTTCTTCACCGGAGGCGAGATCCGATGGAAGAACGCCTCCTTCCAGGGGAAGGGCTTCCGGTCGCTCGGGCAGGAAGCGATCTACGCCGCGGGCATTCGCCTGCGCCGCGGGTCGTGCTATGCCGGCGAGGGGCCGTGGCGCGGAGACGTCGTCGGTCCGCTGATCCGGGACCTCGGCCTCGCGCTCGCGATGCAGCCGGATCGCGAGACGGTTCACATGGTCCTCTCCGCGCAGATGGGCAAGACCGGACCGCCGATGAGCGGAAAGGACCTCCACGTCGGAGACTTCGCCCGCGGCATCCTTCCCGCTTCGGCGCCTCTCGCGATCTCGTCCCTCACGATCGCCGGAATGGCGCTCGCGTTCGCGATGGACCGGACGGGACAGGTCGCCGTTTCCCTGATCGGCGAAGGGGGGACGTCTCTCGGCGAGTGGCACGAGGCGATCAACCTCTGCGCGGCCCGTCAGCTGCCCGCGATCTTCTGCGTCCAGAACAACCAGACGGCGCTCTCGACGCCCGTCGCGGAGCAGTCGGCCGCCCGGGTCTTCGCCGAAAAGGCGGCGGGATACGGGATTCCCGGGATCACGATCGACGGCACCGACGCCGCGGCCGTCGCCGCGGCCTTCGCGTGGGCCGCCGACCGCGCGCGCGGGGGGAAGGGCCCCGCGCTGATCGAGCTCGTGACGATGCGGATGTGCGGACACGCGCATCACGACGACATGCTCTACCTCGGGCGCGATCCCCAGCCGTCGTGGGACTATCCGGAGCTCTCCGAGGCGGGCTACGCCGACCGCGATCTCTATGCGTTCTGGGCCCGCCGCGATCCGATCGCGCGCTGGGCGGAGAGGCTCGGAGCCGAAGGAGTCCTGGCGGAAGGCGAGCTCGTCCGGCTCCGCGGGGAGATCGCCGCGCTCGTCGAAGAGGAGGCGCGAGCGGTCATCGACGCCCCGTGGCCGGAAGCGTCCGCCGCGGGAGAAGGCGTCTTCGCAAACGAGCCGCCGCGCCGCCGGGTCGACCCGCTCGAGGATCGGGACGCCCGCTCCCGCGCGATTCCCGAGCCGCCGGCCGTCGACGCGGGCCTCCCGTTCGACCCGAAGGGCCGGACGTTCCTGGAGGCGGTGATGCTCGGCGTCGGCGACGCGCTGCGCGCGGACCCCCGGGCGTTCGTGATCGGCGAGGACGTCGGCGGCAAATACGGGAACGCCTTCCTTCTGCTGCGGCCGCTCCTCGCCGAATTCGGCGACCGGATCGTGAACTCGCCGCTGGCCGAAGGCGCCGTCATCGCGGCCTGCGTCGGCTCCGCGCTCGCCGGGAAGCGGCCGATCGGCGAGATGCAGTTCAACGATTTCGTCGCCACCGGTTTCGACGGGCTCGTCAACAACGCCGCGAAGATCCGGTACCGCTGGGGCGGAGAAGTTCCGATGGTTCTCCGGATGCCCTGGGGCGGACTGCGGCACGCCGGCCCGTACCACAGCCAGAACACCGAACCGTGGTTCTACCGGACGCCGGGCCTGAAGATCGTCGTGCCCTCGACGCCCGAGGACGCGCGGGCGTTGATGGCGGCCGCGGTCGCCGACCCCGACCCGGTTCTCTACTACGAGCACATCGCGCTCTATCGCGATCCGCGGATCAAGCAGATGCTTCCCGGGCCGGCGCCCGCTCCGCTCCCCCTCGGCAAAGCGGCCCTGCGCCGCGCGGGGAAGGACGTCGCGATCGTCTCGTACGGCGCGTACGTGCACGCCGCGCGCCGGGTCGCCGAGACCCTCGCGCCCGAGGGGATCGACTGCGCGGTCCTCGACCTCCGGACCCTCGTTCCGCTCGACCGGACGGCGCTCCTTTCCGTCGCCCGGCACTGCGGGCGGGTGCTCGTCGTCCACGAGGATTCGCGCACCGGCGGAATCGGCGAAAGCCTCGCCGCGATCGTCCAGGAAGAGGCGTTCGAATGGCTCGACGCGCCGATAAGGATCCTCGGCGCGCTCGACACCCCCGTTCCCTACTCTCCTCCGCTCGAGGAGCTCTTTCTGCCGTCGGAAGAAGAGATCGCGAAGGCGGTGCGGCGGCTGGCGAAATACTGATGCTCCGCCGCGAAGCCGCCCGGGACGGGAGCGGAACCCCGCGAAAGGCGGGGCCTCTTTCCGGCGGGAGCGTGTGGATCGTCGCCCTCGCCGCGGCTTTCGGGGTCGCGAGCGCCGCGGTCGCCCGCGTTCAGGCGATCGACTACGACGGGTGGTGGCACGCCTTCTACGCTCGCCAGACGTGGCGCGACTTCCGGGCCGAGATCTACAGCGACGCGCATCCCCCGCTCTACTACCTGCTGCTCCGGATCCCGGCCTCCTTCGCCCGAGGACGGCTGGCCTATTGCTCGATCTCGATCGTCGCGGGCGCCGCCGCCGTGTGCCTGATGGGCGCGATCGGGTCGCAATTTCCGCGGCGCTGGACCGGCGCCCTCGCCTCGTTCGCGACCGTCGCCTCGATCTCGGCCCTCTCGCTCTCGGCCAACGTCCGCTCGTACATGCTCGCGCTCGCGCTGATGCTCGTTTCCCTGCTCGGCTTCGTTCGCTTCTTCGAGGACGACTCGCGGGAGCGCAGGAACATCGCCATGATCGCCGGCGGCAGCGTCTTCGCCCTGTTGACCGACAGCGTCGTGCTGTTCTTCATCGCCGCAATCATCGCGTCGGGGATCCTGCTGTATCTCCTCGCGGCGCCCGACCGCCGAATGGCCCTGCGGGCGAAATTCCGCCGGCGGGCCGGGGAGCTCGGCGCCGCGGCGGCCATGTTCGCGGCGAGCCTGGTCGTGATGAATCGGATCCTCTGGCGCAAATGGAAGGAGCCGCTGGATTTCCTCTTGAACTTCTACTTCGATCCCCGCCGGGAGAGGCCCGGACGCTTTCTCTCCTCCGCGATCCCTCTCGAGGGGAAGCTCTTCTCGCCGTTCGGGCTTTCCGGGCGGAGCTTCGTTCTGCTGGTCGGATCCGCGACCGCTCTCCTCCTCGCCGCGGGAATCGCCGCGTGGCGCCGGGGAGAGACGGGGAGCGCGGCCCGAATCGCCGCGCCCGCTCTGCTCGCCCTGACTTTCGCGGCGCTGGTCGCCGCGGCCCTGCTCCGGAAATATCCGCTCGGCGGGGAGATGCGGCACCAGTCGATCCTCCTTCCTCTGTTGATCCTCGTTTTCACGGGCGCAGCCGATGCGGCGGCGTCATTCTTCCCGCGCGCGGCGGCCGGGATCGCGGTCGCCGCGTTCGCCGGCGCCGGACTCCACATGGCCCGGGAAGCGGCGAGATTCCGGGCCCCGCGCGCCGGAATCGCCGAAACGACCGCCGCCGTTCTCGATGCGGGCCCGCCCCTCGGGAAGCTCGTCTACGCCGACCAGTTCAGCTTCATCCCGGCTTTCGCGGCCCTCGAACGGTGCGACTGGGTTTCGCTCGCCGCCCGACCCGAGTTCCGGCGCTATGCCGTCTCCTGCGGCGGAGTCGTTCGGACGATCGAACGTCACCTGACGAACTGGAATCAGCCGATCTCGCCGGCCTTGATCGAGAGGATGCGCAACACCGCCCGCGACCAACGGTGCGCGACATGCTTTCACGTCGACCAGCTCAAGGGACTCCGCGGGCAACCGATGAATGGCGTCGGCCCCGTGAGCGCCGGGTCGCCCTTCTGGGTCTTCGAGGTCTGCCGCCCGTGATCGGGATTCAGGCACGCCGGAGCGAGGCGATCTCGGACTCGCTCTTCCCCGTCAGGCGGTACGGTCGTCGGCGTTCGGGTAGCCCGGCCCGTCCCGGGGCCGCGCGATCGGGAGCCTCCTCGGCCGGCGGCCTACCAATAGCGGGCGAAGGCCGCCACGACCAGAGAATGCGTGATGCGCCCGTCCGCGAGCATCGCTTTCACCTCGTCCGGCGCCGCCTCGAAGATCTCGATGTCCTCTCCCGCGTCGAGATGCGGCTCCCCGACGCGCCGGCATCCCCGCGCCAGGAAGGTCCAGCATCGGTTCGACTGGATCGCCGGATTCGGGTGGACCCAGCCGAGGCTCGTCCAGTCGTCAGCGGCGTGCCCGGTCTCCTCGAGGAGCTCGCGCCGCGCCGCCGCGAGCGGGCTCTCGTCCTTCGGGTCGATCCCGCCGCCCGGGATCTCCACGGTCGTCGTTTCGGTCCCGTGGCGGTACTGCCGGACGAGGACGAAGTTCCCTTCGTCCGTGACGGGGATCACGTTGACCCAGTCGGCGCCGTCGAGCACGTAGAAGTCGAGCTCCTCCTGCGTGCGCGGCGAGACGATCCGGTCGCGCCGGATCGTGAAGATCCGGAAGTCGCCGACGGGCTCGGAGCGGACTCGACGCCAGCTCACCCGGAAATCACGTGGCGATGATGTATCCGCCGCTCTTGGCGTCCTTCTTCAACTGCACGAGGCCGAGCTTCTGGGCCTCTTCGAGGAGGCTCGAGAACGAGTCGAACCCGTAGTAGCTCTCGTTGAAGTAGGGCTTCTTGCGCTGCATCGTCTGCTTGACCATCGAGCCCCAGATCACGTCCTTGTTCTCGCGCTTGAGCGCCAGCATCGAGTCGAGCATCAGGCGGAAGACCTCCCGGCGTTTCTCCGGGAGCTGGTCGAGAGACGGCAGGCCGGCGGCGGGCCCGCGGACGAGGTCCTCGTAGAAGATGAACTCGTCGCAGTTCGAGACGAGGAGATCGGACGACGAGTTCTTGACGCCAACGCCGAGGGTGCGCTTGTCGTTCTCCTTGAGCTTCGAGACGAGGGGCGAGAAGTCGGAATCTCCCGAGGCGATCACGAACGTCGTGATGTGGCCCTTCGAATAGCAGAGGTCCATCGCGTCGACGACGAGCCGGATGTCGGCGGAGTTCTTCCCCGTGTAGCTCCGCTGGGGGATGTCGATGAGCTCGATCGCGTTCTCGTGGAACGGCCGCTTGTAGTCGAGATAGCGGCTCCAGTCGGCATACGCCTTCTTGTAGACGATCTTCCCCTTCTCCAGCAGCCGCTCGAGCATGAGGTCGATGTCGAATTTCGGGTACTTCGCCTCCCGCGCGCCGATCGCGAGGTTGTCGAAGTCGATGAAGACCGCCAGGCGCTGTTCGTCGTTGGAAGAAGTCGACATCGGGGACGGTCCTCCGCTGGAGGTGAACATCACGGTCTCGGGCGGCGCGACTGCCGGGGGCGGCGCGAGCGGCGCCTCGAAGACCTCGAACGGGGGGGCGAGAACGGCCGCGGCGGCACCCTCTCCGGCGGTCTTCTTCCGGTGGCGGACTCCGCCGCGCCGGCTTCGTCGTTTCGGTTTCGCCGCGGCGGCGCCCTCGGGCTCCGTCACAGCTCGCACTCGGCCGGGTCGGCCGGGCTCGTGAGGAGGAACGAGGTCAGCACGGTCGCGACCAGGTCTCCTCCGTCGTCGTAAAGGTCGATGGTACCCACGTTGATGCGTTTTCCTTTCTTGACCACGCGAGCCCGGGCGGTGACGTCCGTCCGGACCCTCTTGAAGTAGTGGATCGTGAGGTCCGCGGTCGCAAACCCCATCTCTCCGTCGAAATTCGTCGAGAGCGCGAAGGCCATGGCGGAATCGGCGAGGGTCGCGAGCACCCCGCCGTGGATCGCGCCGTGCCCGTTCGAGATCTCGGGACGGAACGGCATCCGGAGCGTGCAGCCGTCGAGCCGGAGCTCCTCGATCGTCGGATGGAGCATCGCGGCGATCGGGTGGTTCCGGAGCCGGTCGGAGAGCCTCTCCTTCAGATCCGGTGCGATCCCATCCATCCGGATGATTCTATACGGTCGGCGCGGATCCCACGGGCGACCACCAGGCGAGGATCTTCTTGACGTAATTGACCGTTTCCCGATAGGGCGGAACTCCCCCGTACGAATCGACCGCATCCTCGCCCGCGTTGTAGGCGGCCAGGACGAGCTCCGGCGCGTTCGAAAATCGAACACATAGCGATTTGAGATACAGAATTCCTCCGCGGATGTTCGAAGCCGGGTCGAACGATCGCCGGACACCGAACCGCTCCGCCGTCGCCGGCATCAACTGCATGAGCCCCCGCGCCCCCTTGCGCGAAACGGCGTACGGATTGAAGTCCGATTCCGCGCGGATGAGGGCTGTCACAAACGCGGCGTCGAGGTTCGCTTTTCGGCATTCTTCGTCGATGAGACGCGCGTAAGGCCCTGGGCGAGAAGCGCTTCGCAACGCCTTGTAGGAGAGATCCGGGCCCTTTCCTCGCGCTTTCAAGTCCTTTACTTCGGCAGGCGGGGCGGCCACTTCGTCGTCGACGATCCGCTCGACGGTGAGAAGCGAAGTCGTGTAGCCGCCTCCGCCGGGCAGCGTGATCTCGATATCGTCCCCGGAGACCCGATAGTCGGCGATCTTGACGACCCGGCCGTCGCCGAAGATCGCGAGCGCGGCCCCCGCGGGTGCGGGAATCCCGCAAAAGATCAATGGAATCAAAAGAAACAATCGTCGCACGTCACCGGGGGAACGCGGCATGGCCGGCGAACGTTTCCATTGACTCCTCATGCCGTCTGGCTATAATACCCTCCCTATCGAGGAAACGCACGGCCAGCCCCGCGTATCAAAGGGGTATTTTTATCTGATCGACGCCCAGCGGCGCAGCCGGCTGGCAAAGGGAGGAACAAAAGAATGAAATCACGACACCAAGTCCTGCACAGGCTGGCGCCTATCGCCGCCTTCGCGCTTCTGCTCGGAAGCGGGACCGCGCTCGCGGTCAATCCCCACCGGCCGGTTCTTCTGAGCGGACCGACTCCCAACTTCGGGCCGATCGACGGGAATTCCGACACGAGCACGATCGCCTTCGAGGCGAAAAACCTCAAGACGCCGATCTCGGTGTCGTTCGGATCGAACGTCGCCAGCTGCACGGCTCCGACGGGTCCCGCGAGCGACCAGACCTTCACCTGCAGCCTGCCGGCGTCTACGACGCTCGGCGTCGTCGGCATCACCATCAAGAACAAGGCCCCGGGAAACAGCGGAGCGCTCGTCGTCTCCAACGCCTTCACCTACACCTGCGACAGCTGCAGCGTTTCGCCCGTTTCTGCGCTCATCGAAGGCATCGTGCCGAAGCAGACGACCACCGAGCCGAACGGCATTCTCGAGCCGGGAGAGTCGGCGTCCTCCTTCTCGCCGACGTGGCTCAACCCGACCGGCGTGACCTATTCCGGAACGTCCTTCACGGGCGCCCTTTCGAACCCGATCCTTCCGGGTGGAACCCTGACGACGCCCGTCGCGAGCGCCCAGTATCCGTCCCTCGCCGGCGGCGCTCAGGGCCAGTGCACGACCTGCTACACGGTCGGCGCGTCGTTCACCGGCGCGCGTCCCTCGGTGCACGTGGACGCGACCGTCGTCGAGACGCCTTCGATTGTCGGCGTCGCGAACCCCGACACGGCCGACGCTCACACCTGGACGATCCACATCGGCAACTCGTTCCCCGACGTGCCCACTTCCAACCTGCTCTACACGTTCGTCGAGCGCCTCGTGCACAAAGGCGTGACGCTCGGCAACACGGACGGAACGTTCAATCCAGACGGAACGACCGAGCGCAATCAGATCGCTGCCTTCATCGCCCGCGCCGCGGCGCATGGCGACGTCAACGTTCCGGTGAGCGGGACGATCAGTGCTGCCACCAATCCCGCCGTCAATGGCTCCTACAACTGCGCGACGGGTCCCACCCTCTTCAAAGACGTCACCACGGGCGGATTCTGCAAGTACATCCACTACATCGCGGCCCTGAACATCACGGGGGGCTGCGACACGCAAACGCCGAAGCCGGATTTCTGTCAGACGAGCACGGTCTCGCGCGCGACCATGGCGGTCTTCCTCGCGCGGGCGATCGTCTCGCCGGACGGCGACTCCCAGGTGCCCGACGCGAACGTGGGGATCGGTGCGTTCACTTCCCGCTCCTATGACTGCGTGAACGGTCCCGGACCCTTCGCGGACGTCCCCGCCGGCAGCGCCAACTGCAAGCAGATCGGATTCCTCTTCACTCTCGGGATCGTCGACGGCACCACCGGCACCAGTGCCGGGACGTTCGGGCCGAACGACTCCGTCACCCGCGCCCAGATGGCGAAATTCCTCGTCAACGCCTTCACGCTCTCGGTCAACCAGCCCTGACCCGGCCGGCTTCCGATCTCTACGGGCCCCCTTCGCGGGGGCCCTTTTTTTTGCGCGCGCGCGGGTGGAACTCGTCGTACACGGCGCGCAGGCGCGCCCGCGAGACGTGCGTGTAGATCTGGGTCGTCGCGATGTCGGCGTGCCCGAGCATCATCTGGACCGACCGGAGGTCCGCGCCGTGCTCGAGGAGATGCGTCGCGAACGAGTGCCGCAGCACGTGCGGCGAGATCCGGGCCCGGATGCCGGCCTTCCGGGCATATCCCTCGATCAGCTGCCAGAAGCGCTGCCGGGTCATCGGCGCCCCCCGGCGGTTCAGGAAGAGGTGGGGCGAGCGCTTCGCGTCGAGCCCGGGCCGGGACTCGGCGGCGTAGCGCGCGATCCACTTCCGCGCGCCGCGCCCGACCGGCACGAGGCGCTCCTTGTTCCCCTTTCCGAGGACGAGGATCGTCCCGGAGCCGAGATCGACGCGCTCGGTCTCGAGCTTCACGAGCTCGGAGACGCGGAGCCCCGTCGCGTAGAGCGTCTCGAGCATCGCGCGGTCCCGTAGGCCGAGCGGGTCCGTCTCGTCCGGCGCGCCGAGGAGCGCCTCGACGTCCTCTCCCGACAGCGCCCGCGGCAGCATGGCCCACGTCTTCGGGTTCTCGACGTGGGCCGTCGGGTCGGAGTCGACGATCCGCTCCCCCACCGCGAAACCGAAGAAGCCCCGGAGCGCCGAAATCAAGCGCGCGGCCGAGCGAGCGGAAAGCCCCGCGGTACGCCGCGCCTGCAGGTGCCGGACGACCTCGGCGCGACCCACGTCGGCGAGCGCGATCCTCCGCGCCGCGAGCCAGCGGCCGAATTCCCGGAGATCGCGCCCGTACGCCTCGACGCTGCGCGGCGAAAGGCCGCGCTCGACGGCGAGGCGGTCGAGGTACGTCGGGAGATGCCGGTCGAGGAATTCGTCCGGGGCGTCCGCGCGCATGCCGCGCCGCTCGCCCGGTTCAGGAAACCGCGAGCGTCTTCGACGCCGCGGTCCGGCGGCAGATCTCGAGGATCTCCTCGTCGGTGAGCACCCGGTCGCTCGTCTTCGCCGCCTGGAAGATCGCCGAGACGACCTCCGGGATCGCCTCGATCCCGTGCTCGGAGAGCCAGTACACGACGTTCGATTCGCCCGACATCGGCCCGACTTCGATTTTCTGCCGGCGTCCGACCATCGCCGCCGGGACGCCCGAGTAGACGCGATCGGCGAGCCAGTCGTCCCCCTTGTGGCGGGCCTTGATGATCGCCGCGGCGTGGACGCCCGTCCCGGTGCGGAAAGCGTCCTTCCCGACGATCGGATAGTTGTCGGTCAGCGGCACGCCGGTCGCGTCGGAAATCGTCCGGCAATAGCGCGAGAGCGCCGTGAGATCCCGGTCGATCCAGCCGAGGAGCTGCAGGTTGACGAGGAGCTGGTCCATCGGCGTGTTGCCGACCCGCTCGCCGATCCCGAGGCCCGTGCCGTGGACGCGGTGCGCTCCCGCCTCGAGGGCGGTGATCGAGTTCACGACGCCGAGGCCCCGGTCCTGGTGGCCGTGCCAGTCGACCTTGACCTCGGGAGCGGTCTCGTCGACGAGAGCGCGGGTCCAGGAGACGAGCGCCCGCACGCCGTCCGGAGTCGCGTGCCCGACCGTGTCGCAGACGCAGACCCGCGAGGCGCCCGCCCGGATCGCGGCCGTGAAGAGCCTTCGCAGGTCGTCGGGATGCGAGCGCGTGGTGTCCTCGGTGACGTACATGATCGGCAGACCCTCGCGCACGCAGAGCGACACCGCGTCCTCGGTCAGGCGGAGGATCTTGTCGATCGACCAATCCTCGGCATACTGGCGGATCGGAGAGGAGCCGATGAACGCGTGGACCTCGATCGAGAGGCCGTATTTCTGGGAGATCTCCACGATCGGAAGGATGTCCGAGGCGACGGTCCGCGCCGCGCACGTCGGCCGAAGGCGCATCCCGGTCGTCGCGATCTCCTGCACGATGCGCGACACGTCGCGGACGACGTGCGGCCCGGCGCCCGGGAGTCCGACGTCGGCGACGTCGACCCCGAGCGCATCCATCAGGTGCAGGATCTCGAGCTTCCTCTCGATCGAGGGGGTGCGCACCGAGGGCGACTGCAAGCCATCTCGCAGGGATTCGTCGTCGAGCTCGACGGGAAGAAAGAACGGCCGCGCCGACCGCTCGGATCGGTTCCAGTCGTAGATCAGCTCCGATTCGGAGGGATACGACGCCATCTGCCTATTTTAGCCCGTATCGGTTCTTCCCTTTCGCGCCCCCCGTCCGGGAGACCATTCTTCCTCCCGATCTGCCCGGCGCCCGGCTCAGGCGGGAGGAGCCTGCGGCGCCGCGCCGGGACGCTTCGAGAACCGGCGATCGAGCGCATAGGAAAGAAAGAAGAGCCTGTTCCAGAGGCGCCCGACGAAGGGAAGCTCCTCGTGCCCGCCGGCGAGGACGGATGTCACCGCGCGGAGCATCCGGTCTGACGGCGCAGGCGTGCAGAAGGTCTTCATGAACTCCGGATCGTAGAACGCCTCGACATACCGGCGGAAGACATCGAGGAGTCGCGCGGTTTCCCTCTCGTACCTCGCGAAGTCGCCGCGGCGCGGAGCACGGCGGCGCCCGAGGGCCCGCACGATCGCGACGGAGGCCTTCTCCCCCATCGCCATCGCGAGAAAAACTCCCGTGGAAAACGTCGGGTCGAGGAACCCGGCGGCGTCCCCCACGAGCGCCCATCCGTCTCCCGAGAACCGGCGGGACCGCCAGGAAAAGTCGGAAGCCCCCTGCACGTCGGAGCTGCGCTCGGCCCCGTCGAGCACGAACCGCATCGCCGGCGATCCGCGAAGGAGCTCTTCGAGGAGCGCCGCCGGGTCCCGCGCGCGGCCGCGCGCCTTGTCGGGCTCGAAGACGGCGCCCACGCTCGATCGGCCGTCCGAAAAGGGGATGTGCCAGTACCAGACGTCGTCGTGAACCGGCAGGAGGATGTCCCCCGGGCGCGCCTCGGGGTGCTGCCGGGCGCCCCGATAGTGCGCAAACAGCGCGGCCCGGCGCATCCTCGGGTAGGGAACCCGAAGCCCGAGCGGTCCCGGGAGAATGGCCGCTCCGCCCGACGCGTCGACGACCATCCGGGACCGGATCTCTTCCGTTTCTCCGTTCCGCCCGACCGCCTCGACACCCACGGCCCGGCCACCTTCGAAGATCACCCGCCGGACCTCGACACCGTGGCGGACCTCGGCTCCGGAATTCCGGGCGTGATCGAGCACCATCGCGTCGAATTCCGCCCGGGGCACCTGGTAGGCGGAAGCATGGTTTTCGTCCCAGCCGTGCCCGAAGGTCACGGTCCGGACGCCGCCGATTCCCTCCGCGAGAAAGGTCGCGCCCCGCTTGATCTGAAAATTCGCCGCGCGGATCCTTTCGCCGACGCCCAGCCGGTCGAGCAGGGGCAGCTGATACGGCAGGAGCGATTCACCGATCCGGAACCGGGGAAAATCCAGTTTCTCGAGAACGAGGACGTCGACTCCGGCGCGAGCGAGGAACCCCGCCGTCGCGCCTCCCCCCGGGCCCCCGCCGATCACGACCACGCCGCGCTCGCTCAGATCGTCCCTTCCCCCGCCGCGGCGGGCCGATGCGCCGCGGAATTCTATAATCGGCCCTTGTCAGATTCGTCGGCATCGGCCCGCGCGCGAAAGAAGTGGGTCAGCCACGGCCTCTCGAACGCCGTCGTCTACGGCGGTCTCCACTACGGGGCGCGCTGGCTTCCCCTTCCCGTTCTGCACGGAATCTCGCTCTTCGGGAACTCGCTGGCGGTCGCCTTGATGCGAGGAACGCTCCAGGGGCTGGAGGATAATTTCCGGCGCGCGCTCGGCGCCTCGCCCGCCGAGGCGCGACGGCTCGCGCGGCGCGTCTTCTTCGAGTACGGCAAGGCGACGATCGACATCTGGCGGATGCGGAGCGACGCCTTCTCCCCGCGGATCACGACGTTCGACGAGGACGCGGCGCTCCTCGCCCAACTCCGGTCCGGGGGAAAGGGGTTCCTGCTCGTGACGGGGCACATCGGCAACTGGGAAATGGGCGCCGTGACCCTGCGCGGCCACGGGATCGTCCCGGCGGTCGTCGGCCAGCCGGAGCTCGATCCGCACGTCCATTCCATGCGGCAGCAGCTCCGGGACCGGCTGGGGGTCGAGTCGATCGACATCGGCTCCTCGATGGCCACCGCGTTCCGGGTGCGGGAGGCGATCGAGAAGGGCCGCGCCGTCGCTCTGCTGGTCGATCGCGCCTATCCGGAGGACCAGGTGACCGTGCCCTATTTCGGCCTCCCGACGCCCTTCCTGCGGTCGCCGGCGCTTCTCGCGCGATACTGCGATTGCGAGCTCGTCTCCGGATTCTTCCTGCGCAACCGCGATGGGAGCTACCGAAACGTGTGGGGAACCCCGCTCCGGGCGGATCGCTCGCTTTCCCCCGACGAGGATGCGTTTCGCGTCATGAGCCAGGTCGCCGCGGAGCTCGCGGGCGCCGTCCGCGCGCACCCGACCCAGTGGTACAACTTCTACCGGTTCTGGGACGATGCCGCGGGCCTCTCCCACTTGCCGTAGACGAAGTTCCCGCAGCACCGGTTGCAGATCGGCAGCGGCTCCCGGGCGAGCTTCTCGCGAAATCTCCCCGCCTTCTCGCCGGTCCAGATCTCGCGAAACGGCTGCTTCCGGACGTTGCCGATGAAGTAGTCGGGGAAATCGCCGCAGAAGCAGACTTCCCCGTCCGGTTCGATCTGGGCGAAATACCAGGCGACCGGACAGAGGTTGTGCCCGAACGTCTGCCGGAAATCGGAAAAGTACTCCGGGACCTTCTCGGCCGGCACGTCGGGAACGAACGACGTCCACGCCCGGCCACGTGCGGAATCGAGGAATCGGCGGCGCTTCAAGCCCTTCAGCAGCCGGACAAGGCTCGTCATCTGCTCGGCCTTTCCCGCCCCCGTCTTCGCCCAGTCGAAATCGAAGCCCTTCCACGAGTCGCCTCCGACTCCGAAGGTGTCCTTCATCACCGATTCGTACTCGGCGCCCGCTTCCTTCGGAACGAACCATCGGAGACCGACGTTGATCGTGTCGAGAGGCAGGGCGCGAAGCGCTTCCACGGCGGCCGGCGCTTCGCCGATGTTCAATTCGGTGATCGGGAAGATGGCGATCTGCATCGGGAGGGCCGTGCGGAGCCGGCGGCGCCACTCGGCGACGGCTCGCACTCCCGCCTCGGCCTTTTGATACGCATCCGGCTGCCCGCGAATCCGGTTGTGAAGCTCCGGGGGCCCGTCGATCGAGACGGCGATCAGGTCGATTCCGGCCTCGACGAGGTCCCGGGCGCAGGATTCGAGCCGCCCCCCGTTGGTGATCACGGTGCACGTCAGGCCCCGCGCCTTGATCTCGCGCACGAGCGGAAGAATGTCCGGATACAGCAAGGGTTCTCCGCCGAAGAGGCTGACGATCGGGCGCGACGGCGCGAGCTCGTCGAGGAGCCGGACGTAGTCGGCAAGCGCCAGCTGGCGCCTGGCGCCGATCAACTCGCGGATGCGCGAGCGCTCCTGTTCGCCGTCGGTCGCGGAGGCAGACGCTCCGCTCCGATAGATCCCCGTGTCGCCCCACTGGCCGCACATCTTGCAGCGCAGATTGCACAGGTTGGTCACCCGCAGCTGCACGAAGGTCGGCATCGGAAGGTTCGCGGCGCCGGGCGCCGCGAGGTGCGCCTCGACCGCCTTTCGTCCCGCGCGCATCCGGCCCAGATGCCGGCGGGCGAAGCCCGCGAGCCGGATGCCCCGGGAAAAGCTCACTTTCCTTCGAACCGGGCGGGGCGCTTCTCGAGGAAGGCGTTCATCCCCTCGCGCATGTCGTCCGTGGACGCGCACACGCCGAACAATGTCGCCTCGAGCTCGAGGCCGTCCTCGAGGGGAAGATCGAGCCCGTTGTGGATCGCGTCCATCGTGAACGCGACCGCGAGGGGCGCGTTGCCGAGGATCTTCGCGGCGAGCTCGCGCGCGGCGGCGAGCGCCTCGCCCGCCGGAACGACCCGGTTGACGAGGCCGATCCGGTGCGCTTCGGCGGCGGTGATCGGCTCGCCGGTCAGGCAGATCTCCATCGCGCGTCCCTCTCCGACGATCCGCGCGAGACGCTGCGACCCGCCGTATCCCGGAAGGATTCCGAGCTTGACCTCCGGCTGTCCCAGTTTCGCGTTTTCCGAGGCGACGCGGAGCGTGCACGCGAGCGCGAGCTCGCAGCCGCCGCCGAGCGCGAACCCGTTGATCGCCGCGATCACCGGCTTGCCGAGACCCTCGAGCCGGGAAAGGACCGCCTGCCCGCGCAGCGCGTGGGCCCGCCCGCTCACCGGGGTCATCGTCGCGAGCTCGGCGATGTCCGCGCCGGCGATGAACGCCTTCGGACCCGCGCCCGTGACGATCATGGCGCCGACGGAGTCGTCGGAGCGGGCTCGAACGGCCGCCGCGTCGAGCTCCTCGAGCACCTGCGCGTTGAGCGCGTTCATCTTCTCGGGACGGTTGACGGTCGCCGTCAGGATCCGATCGGCGACTTCGATCTCGACGAGAGCCATGGGGGCCTCCGCTAAGCGGGCCCCTCGTCCGCGCTCGGTCCGTAGATCGACGGAACCGGAACGTCGAGGAGCCGCAGGTAGACCGACATCTGTCCGCGATGATGGATCGCGTCGGAGAGCAGGAAGAGACGGAGCATCGCGACCCGCGGAAGCGTGCGCAGCGGCTTCCCCTGCGCCAGAAAGCTCCAGTCGCCGATCGCCGCGGCGTCGTCGAGGCGTTCCATCGCCGCTCGCGCCGCCGCGCATCCCGCGTCGAACGTGGCGAGGAGCTCCTCCGTCGAGGAGGGCGCCGCAAACGGCGAGAAGCCTTCGAGCGCGAAGCCTCCTTCCCCGGCGATGCCGGCGGTCCAGCCCGGCGCGTTCGCCAGCCACGCCGCGAGACGGCCGAGCGTCATCGATTTCGGGTGCGGCTGCCAGCCGGAGCGGTCGAGCGGGACCCTCTCGAGCACCCGGCGGGTGACCGGCGCTTCCTGCTCGAGCTCGCGGGCGAGGGCGTCAACGAGCCGCATCGGCTTCCCGGCGGTTCCCCTTCTCGTCGTACCGGTAGAATCCCCGGCCCGTCTTCCGGCCGTACATCCCCGCGAGGACCATCTTCTTCATGAGCGGCGGGGGCGCGAAGCGTTTCTCCCGGTATTCGTGGAACATTATCTCGCTGATGTAGTACGCGGTGTCGATCCCGACGAAATCGAGGAGCGTGAAGGGTCCCATCGGATAGGCGCATCCGAGCTGCATCCCTTTGTCGATGTCCTCCACCGATCCCACCCCTTCTTCGAGCGCCCGGATCGCGTCGAGCAGGTACGGAACGAGGAGCCGGTTGACGATGAATCCGGAATTGTCGCGCGCCGCGATCGGCTCCTTGCCGAGCGACTGCGCGAACGCGAAGACCGCCTTCTGGGTCTCCGCCGAGGTCAGGATCGTCTGGACGACCTCGACCAGCTTCATCACCGGCACCGGATTGAAGAAATGCAGCCCCGCGAAGCGGTCGGGCCGCTTCGTCGCCATCGCCATCTCGATGATCGTCAGCGACGACGTGTTCGAGCAGAAGATCGTTTCCGGCTTGCAGGCGCGGTCGAGAGTGCCGAACGTCTCCTTCTTCAGGTCGAGGTTCTCGACGATCGCCTCGAGGATGACGTCGCAATCCTTCAGCTCCTCGAGCGAAGTCGTCCCGGAGAGCCTCCCGCCGATCGCGTCGCGGTCCGCCGCCGAGAGCTTTCCCTTCTCGACCGCCTTCGCGAGCGACCCGTGCAGGCGATCCATCCCTTTCTTCAGAAAACCTTCGTCGACTTCTCGCACGACCGTGGCGTAGCCCGCTTTCGCGCAGACTTCCGCGATCCCCGAGCCCATCAGACCGCACCCCAGGACGCCGACTTTCTTCATCCGTTCTCGCTCCTGCCGCCCGAATCGCCTTCCGGAACCGGCGCATCATAACCGAACGATTCCCCGCAGAAATCGCGGAGCGACAGCTCCGGCGAGAAAGACGAGCCCGGGAACGCGTACATCGGGGAAGACGGCGAGCGCATCACCCACCCGCGATCGATCCAGAGGGTGACGAGCTCCGAGAAGAGCGCCGCGTCGCCGAGCGCCGCGCCGACGGCGGAGAGATCGCCGAGCCCCTTCGCCGCGAGCTGCCGGCGGAAGTCTTCCACGGCCGCGGTGCGGACCGGGAAGTCGAGCAGGCGGGAGCTCAGCTCGGTCACGGCCCGAATAATACACGAGAACGTGACCGGGGCGAGACGCTGGAAGCGCGACGAGACGGGTTGGAAGGTGCGTTCGGGCGGGCCGGCCGGCGGGCGAGTCGTACCGGCGGCGTACGGCGAGCCCGCCGGCGGCTCGCACGGACGCGCATAACGACCCGTATCGCCGCGCCTGCCCTCGAACGCATCAGCGTTCGAGGAGCATGGCGTACCCCTGCCCGCCGCCGATGCACGCCCCCGCCAGCCCGCGCTTCAGATTGCGCCGCCGCATCTCGTACAGCAGAGTCAGGACCAGCCGCGCGCCGGTCGCGCCGAGCGGATGGCCGAGGGCGATCGCGCCGCCGTTGACGTTCAGCCGGTCCCGGTCGATTCCGAGGTCCTTGACGACGCCGAGAATCTGGCCGGCGAACGCCTCGTTGACTTCCCACAGGTCGACGTCGCCGATCGAGAGCCCCGCTTCCGCGAGGGCCTTTCGCGCGGCGGGGGCGGGGCCGATTCCCATGAGCTCCGGTTCGCAGCCGACGACCGCCCATCCCGCAATCCGGCCGATCGGGGTCTTTCCCTCCGCCCGCGCCTTCTCGCCGGACGTGACGACGAGCGCCGCGGCGCCGTCGACGATCCCCGAGGCGTTCCCCGCGGTCACCATCCCCTTCTCGCCGAACGACGGTTTCAGCCTCGCGAGCGCCTCGATCGTCGTGTCCGGTCGGAGAGAATCGTCCGCCGAGATCTCCTGCGGCCCCTTGCGCGTCTTCACCGTGACCGGCGCGATCTCCTCGGCGAACCTGCCGGCGGTCTGTGCCGCGGCCGCCCGCCGCTGCGACTCCAGCGCGAACGCGTCCTGTTCCTCGCGGGTCACGCCGTACTTCGCGGCGACCCGGTCCGACGTCTGCGCCATCATGAGGCCCGAATACGAATCGAAAAGGGCTTCGTAGAGAGAGTCCTCGAGCTTCGCCCCGCCGAGGCGGAACCCCTTGCGGGCGCCGCGCACGACGTGGGGGGCCTGGGTCATGTTCTCCATTCCGCCGACGAGCACGGTCCCGGCGTCCCCGAGGAGGATCCGGTCCGCGCCCTGCGCCACCGCCTCGAATCCGGAGCCGCACAGCCGATTGACGGTCAGCGCGGGGACCTCCTTCGGAACCCCGGCCTTGAGCGCCACGTGCCGCGCTCCGTAGATCGCGTCGGCGGACGTCTGGAGCGCGTTGCCGAAGATCACGTGATCGATCGAGGCCGGCTCGACTCCGGAGCGACGGAGCGCCTCCTTCGCCGCGACGACGGCGAGGTCGATCGCGGAGACGTCGGCGAAAACGCCGTTGTAGTCGGCCATCGGGGTCCGGGCGCCGTCGAGAACGACGATGTCCTGTCGGGGTTTCATGGGGACCAGTGTCCCGAGTCAGAAATCGCGTTTGCGTCGTTCGGAGCGCCGCGGGGCGGGATGCCAGGCGGCGCGACACAGGCGATACCCGAGTATCGTCGAGGAGCGCCAACGCCGCAGATCGGTCCGCGCCGCCCGAACCCTTCGGACGCCCGCACATTGCGGACGATCTCGGCGTTGCTCGTCGGGCCCGATCGCTTCGGCATCTGTCCCCTCCTCGCGCCTTGACCTCGCCCGCAAGCCACGGGCGCGACGCTGACGAGATTTCTGACTCGGGACACTATCCTAAGGCAACCGCCGTCTCGTGGAACCTTCGCCGCACGGCGTTGAAGTCGATCGGATTCACGTCGGGATGCACGCGATTCGTGAGCAGAGCGTAGATCTTCCCGCGGTCGCGATCGATCCACACGGACGTCCCGGTGAATCCGGTGTGGCCGATCGACGAATCGGAAAAGGCTTCGATCGCCGATCCGGCGCCGCGCTTTCGCTGCCAGAAGAGGCCGCGGGCTTCCGGGAGATCCGGAGTCCGGTCGTCGCCGAATTCTCCCGCGTCGATCCACGGCCGTGCCAGCTTCCAGACGTCCTCGGCCGTTCCGAAGAGCCCGGCGTGAGCGGCCACGCCCCCCCGCCCCCACGCGTTCCCGTCGTGGACCTCCCCGCGTATGACCCCTTCGCGGAAGCCCGCGAACCGGATCCCCATCTTTTCGCAGAGCTCCGCTTCGAAGCGATTGCCCCGCTCGGTCGGCATCGCCTTCCCGGCGTCCGGCAGCGGACCGAAGGCCGCCCGGCTCCCGGCGGGTGTGGCAACCTCTCGAGAAAACGCCCGGTCGAGCGTCTCCGAGAGCACCGTTTCCAGAACCTCGCCGAAGACGAGCGTTCCGAGGTCGCTGTAGACGACCGCCGCGCCCGGCGCCGACTCCGGTTCGAGCGCCGGAAGGGCCCGCCGGTACGCCGCCGCGCCCAGGCCCGAAGCATAGAGCGGACGCCACGCGGGAAGACCCGACGTGTGGGTGGCCAGATGCCGCACCCGGATTCCCTCGAAGCGCGTGCGCTTGAAGTCCGGCAGGTAATCCCCGGCGGCGCGCTCCCAGGCGAGGCCGTGGGCCGCCGCGAGGCGCGCGAGCGCGGCCGTCGCGAGGACCTTCGTGAGCGAGGCCAGATCCCAGGAGGCCTCCGCGGGAGCGTTTCGCGTCGCCACCCGCTCGATCCGGTCTCCGGTGCCGACGAGCGCCGCGCCCGACGGAAAGCTCCCCGCCTCGATCTCCCGATCCAGGAAATCCTCGAGGAGATCGCTCACCGGCGCGACGTCGCCGGGAGCTCAGCGTCGGCGATCGCCCGGCGATAGCGCGATACGAGCGCGTCATTGGCCGTTTCCGACGGGACCCCGGGCTTGCGCCCCTCGTTCTCGCGGTCCGCGGCGCGCTTCTCGAGATCGGCGATCTGGCGGGTGAGGGACTGGCGGCTCGCCGGGTCGGTCGAGGCCGCCGCCGCATCCCGCAGCGCGCCGGCGGCCTTTCGGTCGATCTCGACCTCGCGGCGGGCGGCCGCGCGCTCGTCCAGCCGCATCTCGGCCTCGAGGACTTTCTGCCGGACCCACAGACGCTCGTCGCGGGCGCTTCCGCGTTCGGCCGAAGCGGGATCGTCGTCCGGTCGGGAGACCGAAGCGCGCGGAGCCCCCGGGGTGGAATTCCGGGCCGCGGCGGCATGGAGTGAGGCGACGTAAGACCGGACCTGAGTTTCGGAGAGGCGTCCGTCCGCGGGCGGCCGATACGGCCGCTCGAGCGCGGGAATCGCCGGCCTCGGGGCGACCGGTTCTTCCCGCCCGCAGCCCGCGGCGGCGAGCAGCGGGATCAGCCAGAGACGGGATGCGCGCATTCGCCCCAACTTAACGGACGGCGGCGTCTTCGACAAGTCGGCTTTACCCCCGCCGGCGCTTCCGATACACTTCCCGCTCAGCGACGGCAAGGATTCAATGATCGAAAAACTCGGCAAGTACGAAATCGTCGAGAAGATCGGCGTCGGCGGGTTCGGAACCGTCTATCGCGGGCGCGACCCCTTCATCAAACGGACGGTCGCGGTGAAGACCTGCCAGTCGGACGACGATGAAATCAAGAAGCGATTCTTCCGCGAGGCGGAGCTCTCGGGAAACCTCCATCACCGGAACATCACCACGATCTACGACTTCGGCGTCCAGGACGGGATCCCGTACATCGTCCAGGAATATCTGACCGGCGAAGACCTGGACAAGATGATCAAGCGCGGCGACGTGATCCCGCTCGCGCGGAAGCTCGAGATCCTGATGGACATCTGCGAGGGGCTCGGCTACGCCCATGCCGCGGGGATCATCCATCGCGACATCAAGCCGTCGAACATCCGGATCCTGCAGGACGGCGCCGTCAAGATCATGGATTTCGGGATCGCGAAGTCGTTCCAGTCGGAGTCGAACCTCACCCAGACCGGGATCACGCTCGGCACGGCCGCCTACCTCGCGCCGGAGCAGATCCGCGGCGAGGCCGTCGACCCGCGGACCGACATTTTTTCTCTCGGCGTCCTCGCGTACGAGCTCCTGACGGGGCAGAAGCCGTTCCGGGGCGAGCACATCTCGACGGTGCTCTTCAAGATCCTGAACGAGAAACCCGACCCGGTCAGCAAGCAGAGTCCGGACATTCCGCCCTCCGTCGATCGCGCCGTCGAGAAGTCGATCGAGAAATCGCCCCCGAACCGGTACGAGTCGGTCGCCGAATTCAAACGGGACCTCGCGGCGATCGTCAAGCAGATCCCGGCGGCCGGCGCCGCGGCGGGAGAACTGACCGGCGCGACCGCGATTCGCCCCGCGCTCGTCGAAAGTCCGGCCGCGCGGCCTCTCCCCCCCGTGGAATCCGCGGGCGCCGGAATCACTCCTCCGTCCGGCGCTCTCGCGCGCTCCCCGCTTCCGCCCGACGCCACGCCGAGCGGCGCCCGACGAAACGTCTCTCTCGAGCTCATGGACTTCCGCGACCCGAACGCCGTCGAGGAAGCGGCGCCCGCCGCCGCGGCCGCCGGAGCCGCCCCGGTCGCGGCCGCGCCGGCTCCGGCGGGGACCTCGCACGGAAAGATCTTCGGGATCGTCGTCGCTCTCCTGGTTCTCGGAGGCGGAGCGTACTGGTACTTCGCGATGCGGCCGGAAGCGACGCCGCCTCCCGTCGCCGCGCGTCCACCGGCCCGGCGGGCCCCGGCGTCGCCGCCCGCGGCTGCCGAGAAAAAGCCGGAGCCGAAGGCGGAGTCGAAAGCGGAATCGAAGCCCGCGTCCCCGCCGGCGAAGTCCGAAAAGAAGCAGGAGACCGCGGCGGCGAAGGCGTCCGAGCCCGCCGCTCCGCGAAAGCTCCCGGTTTCCTTCTCGACGACCCCGTCGGCAACGCTGTACGTCGACGGACAGGCGATGGGGGAAACCGTCCCGCGCAAGACGCTGAAGCTCGAGGAAGGAAAGCACACCCTCCGCTTCGAGCTCGAGGACGGAACCACGTTCGAGCAGGCCTTCGAGGTCGGGCGCGACCAGCAGGACAGCTACTTCCACCAGTTCCCGATCGGATCGATCCTCGTGACCGCGGGCCCGGAGTGGAAGGGCGCGAAGGTCCTCGTCGACTCGAAGCTTCGCGGCCGGATCCCCCTGTCGGGCGTCCTGATGACGTCGCCCGGAACCCACGAGGTCGCGGTGATCGCCGACGGGATCCCGCCGGTCCTGAGAAACATCAAGGTCGAGGCGAATCATCGCGAGGAAGTCCACATCGCCTCGCCGGAGAAGACCCCTTGAGAAAAGCCGCCGCCGCCGCGATCATCCTCCTTCTTTCGGCCGCCGCGTTCGCCGCGGATACCGATCGGCTCGTCGCCGACGCCCGGCGGGCCTTCGAAGCGGGCAAGTTCAAGGATGCCGCGGCGAAGTACCTTCAGGCCGCGGCGACCCCCGACCTTCCTCCGGACCAGATGGCCGATCTCACGCTTCAGGCGGCCTGGGCTTCCTACATCGGCGGCGACGTCGCCGCCTCGCGCGAATCGCTGAAGAAGGCGTTCACGGCGCGCCCCGAGATGGAAGTGCTGCCCGAGTTCTACAGCCAGGATTTCGCCAATCTCGCCGGGGCGGTCAAGTCGCAGACGGCTCCCGCGCCGAAGGCCGACCTCGAGGAGCTGAAGCGAAGCGCGCGGGAGCGGCTCGCCGGCGGTCTCGCCCAGGACGTCGTTTACGACCTCAAACGGGTCGGAGACACGAACGACCCCGAAATCCATCGCCTCCTCGCCGACGCCTACGACAAGCTCGGAAAGAGCGCCGACGCGGACGCCGAACGCAAACGCGCCGACGCTCTCGCCTCCGGGATCACCACCTCCTCGATCGGCGCCCTTCCGCCGTCCGCGCCGTCGGCTCCCGCGACGGCCGGCCCCTCCGACATCGCTCCTCTCCTCGCGTCCGCCGACGAGGCGCTCGCGAAGAAGGATTGGGCCGCGGCGGCGGCGCTCGCGAAGACCGCCCAGGACAAGGATCCCCGGAGCGGCGCCGCGCACCGCGTCGCGGGGGACGCCGCGCTCGGCGCCGGGGACGCCCCGACCGCGGAGCGGGAATACATCGCCGCGGCGACCCTGGACCCCGCCGATGCGAAGGCCCAGATCGGCCAGGGCCGGCTGGCCGACCTGAACCACCAGCCGAACACGGCCGCCGCGCACTACCGGAAGGCCCTCGAGCTCAATCCGAAGGCGCTCTCGGCCGCGCTCGCGCTCGGGGAATCGCTGAACGAAGCCGGCGACAAGTCCGCGGCGCGCCAGGCTTTCGGTCGGGCGACCGAGATCGCTCCCGCCGACGCCGCCGCGCGCGACCGCTTCGCGGTTTTCCTGGCCGCCGAGAACGAGCCGTCGGCCGCGGTCGAGCAGGGCGTCGAAGCGGTCAAGGCCGCGCCCGACGTCGCCGCCTACCACGCGCACCTCGCCCGCGCCTACGCCGCGATGAAGATGCCGAGCGAGGCGGAGCGGGAGTACCGGGAGGCGGTCCGACTCGACGAGAAGGACGAAGCCTCGTGGGTCGCTCTCGGCGGGGTCCTTCGCGCGGCCGGGAAGAACGCCGACGCGGCCGAAGCGTACGGGCACGCTCTCGCTCTCTCGCCGCGCGACCAGACGGCGATTCTCGGGCGCGCCACGGCGCTCGCCGAAACGGGGAAGTGGGAAGAAGCCGAGCAGCTCCTCAAGGGCGCCGCCGCGGAAAGCCCGGACTCGCCCGCGATCTCCCACGATCTCGGCGTCGTCGAATTCCGGCTCGGGCGCTGGGACGCCGCCGTCGATGCGTTCCAGAAGGCGGCCTCCGCCGCTCCCGGCTCGGCCGAGACGAAGGCCGCGCTCGGGCGGGCGCTCGCCGTGCGGGATTTCCTCGCCGCCGCGCGGCCGGTCGCCCCCGCCGCCCCCTGACCGACGAGCCGGGATCGCCGCGGGACGCCTCGCGCGCCACCCGGGACGAGCCGCTCCGGCGTCCCGTGGCGCCCGACGAGGAGTTCGTCCACGGAGGGCTTCCGCTCTCGACCCTCTTTCCCGACGCACCGGCGGATGCGCCTCTCGAAATCGAGTTCGGCACGGGAAAAGGGCGGTTCCTGATCGAATCGGGCCGCCTTCATCCGGACCGGCGATTCCTCGGCCTCGAGCGGAGCCTCGCCTACTATCGAATCGCGCGGGGCCGGATCGCACGGTCCGGGCTCCCGAACGTGCGGGTCATCCGGGCGGATGCGGCGGAGATGGCCGGCCAGCTCCCGACCGAATCCATCTCCGCCTTTCACGCCTACTTCCTGGATCCCTGGCCGAAGAAGAAGCAGCGGAAACGGCGGCTCCTCGGCGAGCGGTTTCTCGCCGCCGCGGCGAACGCCGCCCGGCCGACGGCTCTGTTCCGGATCATCACCGACCATGAAGACTACGGCGCCTCGATCGCTGCGGCGATCGATACCGCCATCGCGGCAGGAGCTCCCTGGCGGCCGGTCGAGTGGGACTCGGCCCCTCCCCCGCCGCCGACGCACTACGAGCTCAAGTATCGCGCGGCCGGAAGGACCTTCCGGCGCTTCCTGCTGGTAAAGATCTAGTTCCGAGTCGCGGGTTCCGAGTTGCGAGGCGGAACTTCCGTCCCGGATTACGGACGATGAGCGCGCTCACGCAGTCACGTATTAAAGGCGCGGCCAGACGTGCCGGAAGACGCGCGCGGGCGCCCGGGCCGGCGCGGAAGGCGTACCGGGGCGTACGTCGATCGCGCCGGCCGGGTGCCCGCGTCCCGTATAACGGTGCGTATGGTCCGCGCCCGCTAACTTACGGGTTCTTCCGCGAGCACCCTCCGCCAGAACTTGGCGAAATAATCCGCCGCCGACGCGACGGCGAAGAAAACGACCGTGTACAGCGCCACCTGCGAGGTCGTGTAGAAGCGTCCGTACCGGAAGCTCACGATCAGCAGTGAAATCGCCACGATCTGCGTGAACATCTTGAATTTCCCCAGCGGCGAGGCGGGGATCACGATGCCGCGGGAGGCGGCGATCGACCTCAGGCCCGAAACCGCGAATTCCCGCCCCACGATCACGACGACCGTCCACGCGGGCGCCACCCCGAGATCGACGAGGGAGATGAACGCCGCCGAGGTGAGCAGCTTGTCGGCGATCGGGTCGAGGAGAGTCCCGAGCCGCGTGACTTCCTTTCGCCGCCGCGCGAACCAGCCGTCGAAGAAGTCCGTGATCGCGGCGAGCCAGAAGATCGCGAGTCCGAGGACCTCGCGGAAATCGAACTTGGTCAGGAGCACGACGACGAGGAACGGCACCAGGAAGATCCGGAGCAGGGTCAGTCCGTTCGGCAGGTTGAGCTTCAAAACTCCGGAATTCTAACGCCGCACGCGCCGAAGCCGCACTCTTCCGGAAAACCCTGCAGGGGGGAGGGTGTCCGTGCGAGAATACCGGCAGAGCGTTGCGAGCCCCTTGTCCCCGACATCCGCAGAAAGAGGCGCGCGGTCGGTGCGCGGAATGCCGGCACCCGTACTGCGCCCGCTGCGAGTTTCGAACCGATCATCGTTTGTTCTGCGGCCCCGCCTGCGCGCGGGACCACCAGCGGCGGCGCGAACGCCCGATCGGGCGGCGTTCCCTCCGCATCCCCGCCCTCGCCGCGGCCGCGGCCGCGGCGGCCGTTCTCGCCCTCGCTCTCGTGACCCTCCCGCGCGGCGGCGCTCCGAGGAAACCGGCGGCGAGAGTCGCCGCGGCCGCCCCCCCGGCGCGGCGGCCCGAAGCCGTTCCGACGCCCCGGCCCGCCGCCCCGGTCTCGCCGCCGCGCCGGCTGACACCGGTATCGATCGTCTCGTCCCGCCCGCGCCAGAACGCGGCGCCCGTCGGCCCGGTCACGGCGGTGCGGGTCGAGGGAGGCAAGAACATCCTCGTCTCGTTCGATGCCGGATCCTCCGACCGCGGCGCCGCCGAGATCCTCGACGCCCTGCGCGGCCGCGGGATCCGGACCACGATCTTCCTGACGGGGCAGTTCATCCGACGGTACCCCGGGCTCACCCGGCAGATCGCGTCGGACGGGCACGAGGTCGGAAACCACACGTGGGACCATCCCCACCTGACCACCTACGCCACCGACGGCCGGCAGAGCACCCGCGCCGGCGTGACGGAGGCGGTCGTGCGCGACGAGCTCGAACGGACGGACGCGCTCTACCGGGAAACGACCGGGCGGGAGATGGCGCCGCTCTGGCGCGCGCCCTTCGGCGAGGAGAACGCGGACATCCGCGCGTGGGCGCTCCGCGCCGGATTCGCGCACGTCTCGTGGACCCACGGCGACGGACGCAACCTCGACGCGCTCGACTGGGTGACCGACCCGGAGTCGCCGCGGTACCGCTCGTCCGACAGGGTGATCTCGCGGCTGCTCGCCTCCGCGCGGCCGGGGAACATCATCCTGATGCACCTCGGGAGCGACCGCGAGGATCCCGTCGCGGACCACCTCCCGCGGCTCCTCGATACGCTCGCGTCGGAAGGGTACCGGTTCTCGACCGCCTCGGAGCTGATCGCCTCCGGAAAAGCGTCGCGTTGACGCTCCCCCGCCTCGAATTCGGCACCGACGGCTGGCGCGGCGTGATCGCGGACGACGCGACGTTCGAAACGTTCCGGCGCCTGGCCCGCGCCGCCGCGTCCGCGTACCGCGACGGTCGGTTCGGCCCCGGCGACCGGACGACGGTCGTTCTCGGCCACGATCCCCGGTTCTTCTCCGAAGAGTTCGCGTCGACGGTCGCCGCCGTGTTCGCCGAAGCCGGCATCTCGGTCGCCCGGACGGACCGCCCCATTCCGACGCCCGCCGTCTCCTGGGATCTCCGCCGTCGCGGAGCGTCCGGCGGGGTGGCGATCACGGCGAGTCACAATCCGGCCCGGTACAACGGTTTCAAGCTCAAGGCCTCGTTCGGCGGAAGCGCGCCCCCCGAGCTCTACGCGGAGGTCCGGGAGCGCATCGACCGTCCCTTCCGCGCCGCCGGGACGGCGGGACGGGTCTCCGCCGTCGACATCGAAACGGGATACCGCCGCGCCCTGGGATCGCTCGTCGACCTGCGGGCGATCCGGGAGGCGGGATTCCGGGTGCTCGCCGACGCGATGCACGGCGCCGCCGGCGACGGCCTCGCGCGGATCGTCGGGGCCGGGGCCACGCGGATCGAGAGCTTCCGCGCCGACCGGGACGTCAACTTCGGGGGCGGCCACCCGGAGCCGATCGGCCCGAACCTCGCCGCCGCCTCCGCGCGCGTGCCGGGGAGCTTCGATTTCGCCGTCGCGACCGACGGGGACGCGGACCGCCTCGGCGTCCTCGATTCGTCCGGCCGCTTCGTCTCCGCGCACCGCATCCTCGCGCTCCTCGTTCTGCACGCGTTCCGCGAACGGGGAGTCTCCGGCGGGATCGCGAAGACGTTCTCGACTTCGCTCCTGATCGACCGGATCGGCGCCGCCCTCGGCGTCCCGGTCCACGAGACCGAGATCGGGTTCAAGCACGTCGCCGATCTGATGCTCTCCGGAAAGGTCGCGGTCGGAGGAGAGGAGAGCGGCGGCTACGGCTTCGCGTTCCATCTCCCCGAGCGCGACGGGACGCTCGCCGCGCTCCTGCTGCTCGAGAGCCTCGCGCGCTCCGGACGCTCTCTGGATCGCGCGCTCGCCGACCTCGATTCGGAATTCGGCCGCTTCGAATACGGCCGCCGCGACCTGTACCGCCCCGTCGAGCGCATCCGGCGGTTCCTCGCGCACGTCGCGGCGCATCCGCCGCGTTCCGTCGCCGGAGAGCGGGTCACCGACCGTCGCGAGAAGGACGGGGTCAAGCTCCTCTTCGGCGGGCGCGGCTGGCTCCTGATGCGTCTCTCCGGGACCGAGCCGATGATCCGGCTATACTGCGAGCATGAGGATGGGCGGCTCTGCGAGGCGATTCTCGGCCGCGCGCAGGAGCGGCTGAACCGGTTCTCGTGAGGCGCTTCCTCGGATCCCGCGTCCTCCACGTCGTCCTCCTGTCGCTCGCGGTCGCGGCGGGGCTCGGCGCGCTCGCCGGCTACGGAGGCGCGCACCTGATCCGCATCCCGCGCGTCGAGGAGCTCGCCACCTACCGGCCCGACATCATCACCGAGATCCGCGCCGCCGACGGCTCGACGATCGCGCGCTACGCGGTCGAGCGGCGCATCCTCGTCCCGGGCACCGCGATCCCCGACATCCTGAAGCGCGCGATCGTCGCGACAGAGGACAAGAACTTCTACCACCACGGCGGAATCGACCTCGTGCGCATCGTCTCGGCCGGCACCAAGGATTTCGTGCTCCACCGGTACGCCGAGGGCGCCTCGACGCTGACGCAGCAGCTCGCGCGCGCGGTGTTCCTGAACCCGCAGAAAAGCCTCGCCCGCAAGGTCAACGAGGCACTCCTCGCCGTCGACATCGAGCGGCGATTCTCGAAGGACCAGATCCTGACCCTCTACTGCAACCAGATCTATCTCGGGCACGGGAACTACGGCGTCGAGGCCGCCTCGCGCTACTACTTCGGCGTCCCCGCGGCGAAGATCACGCTCGCGCAGGCGGCGCTCCTCGCCGGCCTGATCCAGCGACCGGAGGAATTCTCCCCCTTCCGAAATCCGGAGAAGGCCCGCGCCCGGCGCGCGCACGTCCTGAAACGGATGGTCGAGGAGCGCGTCGCGACTGCGAAGCAGGCGGAGGCCGCGGCCGGCGAGCCGCTGCCGAAGTCCCCGGCCCAGGCCGAGTCGGTCGTCGCCCCCTACTTCTGCGAGGACATCCGCCAGTACCTGGAGAAGAACTACGGGGAAAAGGACCTGTACCGCCGCGGCCTGCGGGTCGACTCCACCCTCGACCCGAAGCTGCAGGCGTTCTCCGAGGAAGCGATCCGGTGGGGGCTGCGCCGGATCGAGCGCACCCACGGCTGGCGCAAGGCGCGCAACGTCGTCGCGGAGGGATTCGCCGACCCGGAACGGTACGAGGACCCCTCCTGGTCGAAGTCCTCGCAGAACGATTCGGCGGAGATCGGGGTCGTGCTGTCGGTCTCCCGGAAGCAGGCGATGGTCCGGGTCGGCGCGCGGCGCGAGACGGTGCCGCCGGCGGCGTTCTCGTGGACCGGCGCGTCCGCGTTCCCTCCGAACCTGCGGCGGGGCGACCTCGTCGCCCTCTCGACGGAAAAGAACGCGAAGGGGAAGCTCTCGCTCGTCGTGGACCCCCTCCCCCGCGCGCAGGGCGCGGTCCTCATCCTCGAGAACGCGACCGGCGCCGTCCGCGCGATGGTCGGCGGCTACGACTGGGACGAATCGAAGTTCAATCGGGCGGTGCAGGCGGAGCGGCAGACCGGCTCGTCGTTCAAGCCCTTCGTCTATCTCACGGCGCTCGAGAACGGATACACCCCTTCCGACACCCTCTTCGACGGCCCGATCTCGATCGTCATCGACCCGCGGCAGCCGCCCTACCGGCCGCACAACTACCACGACGACTACTCCGGAATCGTGACGATCCGGCGCGCGCTCGAGCACTCGATCAACATCCCCGCGGTGAAGATGGCGCGGATGGTCGGCCTGAAGAACGTCGTCGAGACCGCCCGTCGCTTCGGCATCAAGGAGCCGCTCCTCGCCTACCCGTCGATCGCGCTCGGCGCGTTCGAAACCACGCTCTGGGAGATGACGACCGCCTACGAGACCTTCGCGAACGAGGGGCTCCAGATCTCGCCCTACACGATCGCGCGCGTCTCCGATTCGGAAGGAGACGTGCTCGAGGAGAGCCGGCCGGAAGCGAAGGAGGTCGCCTCGCCCCAGGTGTGCTTCCAGCTCCTCTGGATGCTCAAGGGCGTCATCGAGCGCGGCACCGCCGTGCGCGCGCGCGAGCTGAAGCTGGATCACATCGCCGGAAAGACCGGGACCACGAACGAGTTCACGGACGCCTGGTTCATGGGGTTCACGCCGAAATACACGATCGGCGTCTGGACGGGCAACGACGAAAAGCGGATCCCGCTCGGACCGAAGATGGAAGGGGCCCGGGCGGCGCTCCCGATCTGGATGCGGATCGTCGCGGCGATGCGGGACGCCGGCTACGTGGACCCCGAGAAGAACTTCGAGATACCGCCGAACATCTCGTTCGAGCCGATCGACTACATGACGGGCCTCAAGGCGACTCCGACGACTCCGCATCCGATCCTGGAAGCGTACGCGGTCGGATCCCAGCCGACCGAGGAGTGGACGCCGAGATGGGAGGGACTGCTCTCGCTGCCGTGGTCCCTCCAGCAGAGCTTTTACAAGTCGGAGAAAGAGGCGACCGGCGACGCCGCCGAGCCGGCCCCGGCGACTCCGACGCCGGCTCCGCCACCGCCGCCCTGACGCGAAAGGTGGGATCGCCGTCCGCGCGCCCCGAACGTCGTTCGCCAGTTCGGCGACGAATTCACGTCAGCGCGGGGAGACGTGCCGGAAGACGGGTTCGGGCGGTCTGGCCCGCGGGCGAGGCGTACCAAGCCGCGTACGTTGAGCCCGCGGGCAGGCCGCACGGACCCGTATAACGGCGCGTATCGCCGCGCCGCTTAAGAGGCCGCAGCGGAGACCGTCGGGGCGCCCTGGACCTCGATCGTGACGGGCACCCTGACGTCCCGATGGAGTCTCACGTGCACATGGTGCTCGCCGAGGCGCTTGATCGGCTCATCGAGCTCGATCCGGCGCCGGTCGATGGCGATGCCCTTCTCGCTCAGCCGGTCGGCGATTTCGGAGGCGGTCACGGAGCCGTAGAGAACGTCTCCCTCCCCCGCTTTCTTGACGAGCGTGAGGCGGAGACCCGCCATCTGCTCGGCGACTTTCTCCGCGACCCCCTTCTCCCGAAGGACCTTCTCGTCGTAACGCTTCTTCTCCTCGTCGAGGCGCCGGACGTTGGCGGGGTTGGCGAGGAACGCGAATCCCTGGGGCAGGAGGAAGTTCCGCGCGTAGCCGTTCTTGACGTCGACGACGTCGCCGCGGCGGCCGAGCCCGCGGACTTCGTCGGTGAGGATGATCTTCATTCTTTTCTCCCGATTGCTCGATCCGCCCTCTTGCGGAAATCGAAGTACCAGTCGAACAGCCCGAGAACCGCGGTCCCCACCGAAAACGGGAACCACGACGCCATCGCGTAGGTCGCCGCGCGGAGCACCCCTGTCCGGAACCAGCGCCGAGCGAAGTAGGCGATGATAGAGAGTCCGCCCAGAAAATACAAGACCAGAACGGGCGCCAGGACGTCCGCGGCCAGGTTCCGGCCGCCGCCCCGGAAGAGCGCGGCGGCGGCCCCCGCCAGCACGAAAACCGCCGCGAGGCCCGGGGGCAGCCGAAGCCGCGAAAAGCCGCCGCCGTCCGGCCCCGGGAGGGCGAACCGGCGCCCGAGGTAGAAGGCGACGGCCGCGATTCCGACCCAGAGGGAGGCGAGGAGGCCCGGCGCGAAACGGACGATCACCCGGCGCACGATCTCCGCGGAGGCCTGCCAGGTTTTCATCGAGTCCGCGTCCGTGCCCGATTGACGGAGCGACGCCATCGAGCTCGAGGTCATCGCGTCGAAGCGCGTTTCGATCTCCCGGTCGGCGCCGGGCGAGAGCGTCCAGAGCACGGCCCCGGCCGCCGCCCCCCACACCGCGAGCCCGAGGAACACGGCGGACGCGGCGCGCTTGCGCGCGAGCCCGCCCGCGATCCCGCAGATTCCCGCGGTCGCGAGCAGCGCCACGCCCTGCCCGGCCGATTCGGCGGCGGAACGCGTGACGATGAAGCCGAACGCGGCCGCGAGCGCTGCCGCGCCGGCGGACGCCGCGAGCGCCGCGACCGCGCCCCGGCGAGCCCCCAGCCGGACGAGCGGGAGCGCCGCCCCCGGAATGAAGACGATCCCGACGAACGGGAGGAACCTCAGACCCCAAAAGAAAAAGGCGGAGAGGCCGGCGGCCGCCAGCCCCTCCGCCAGGACCGAGTCCCGATCCATCAATCCGTCGCGTAAGGCAGGAGGGCGATCGCGCGGGCGCGCTTGATCGCCGTCTGGAGCTTTCGCTGGTGCAGCGAGCAGACCCCGGAAATGCGCCGCGGGAGGATCTTGCCGCGCTCCGGGATGAAGCCCTGGAGCGTCTTCACGTCCTTCCAGTCGACGTATTCGATCTTCTCCACGCAGAACTTGCACGCCTTCCGCCGGCGCACGAAGAACTTCTTGCGGCCGCCGGCTTTCTTGTCCTTCTTGAAATCTCTTCGCATCGCTGCCCCCTACGCTTCCGCCGGTTCGGCCGGCTCCGCGGCCGCCTCGGCGGGCGCCTTCTTCGGCTTCGCGGCGGCCTTCGCGTCGCGCTTCTTCCGGAGCTTCACGGAGCGGCGGAGCTCCTCGTCGGCGCGGACGGCGAGGTGGCGCAGGACGTCGTCGGAGAGCCGGAGCTTGCGCTCGAGCTCGGCGACGGTCTCCGTCTTCGCCTCGAATTGCCAGTAGTAGTAGACGCCCTCGCGCCGCTTCGCGATCGGATACGCGAGGCGCCGGCGCCCCCACACTTCTTCGATTTTCATCTCCGCGCCGTCGTCGTTCAAGATCTTCTTGAACCCGTCGACGAGCGCGGTGGCCTGGTCCGGAGCGACCTCCGGCGACAGCACCACGACGATGTCGTAAAGCCGCATGACTCCTCCTGGATCTCAAGATCCCGCAGGGCGGGACCGAGGAGATGATTGACGCCTCCGTTCATTCGGAGAGCGCGTTGAAACGATTCATCGCGGCCTGGATTCCGTCCGTCACCCAGGTGCGGACGGCCTCGGCCGCGCGGTCGAGCGCCTCGTCGATCGCGCCCCTTTCCGATCTCGAGAACCGGCCGAGGACGTAGTCGCCGAGCTCGCGCTCGCGGGAATATCGCTCGCCGCGGATCCCGATCCGCAGCCGCGCGAACTCCCGGGTGCCAAGACACGCCTCGATCGACTTCAGTCCCTTCTGTCCCGCCGACGAGCCCCGCGGCTTCAGCCGCAGGGTCCCGAGCGGAAGATCGATCTCGTCCGAAACGACGAGGAGCGCGTCCGGCCCCAGTTTCAGCTTTGTCAAAAGACCCGCCAACGCCTCACCCGAAGCGTTCATGTACGTCACCGGCTTGGCGAGGACGACCGGCTCGTCGCCGATCCTCCCCCGTCCCGTGAGCGCGCGGCACTCGAGCCGCTTGACCGCGATTCCCGCTTCGCGCGAGAGGCGGTCGACCACCTCGTAACCGACGTTGTGACGGGTGCCCTCGTACTCCGCCCCGGGATTGCCGAGGCCCGACACCAGCCGCAAGCCGGGTTACTTCTTCCCTTCCTTCTTGGGCTCTTCCGCCGCCTCGGCGGTCTCGGCCTTGCCCTTCTTGATGACCTCGGGCTCGGCCGTCCCCGGAGCGGCCTCCGCGGCGACGGCGACGACTTCCTCTTCCTTCGCCGGGTGCGCGACGTGCGCGATCACCTTGTCCGCGTCGTCGAGGATCCGGATCCCCTCGCGCGCCGGGATCTGTCCGACGCGGTACGACTCGCCCATCCCGACCTCGGAGACGTCGACGGGAAGGGTCGACGGGATGTCGCTGGGGAGGCACTCGATCTCGACCTCGCGCGAGACGAAATCGAGGATCCCCCCGTCCTGCTTGACGCCCTTCGGCGTTCCCGTGAGCTCGACGGCGACGGAGACGCGCACCTTGACGTCCATCAGCACGCGAAGGAAGTCGACGTGGAGAACCTCCCGCGAGACCGGATCGCGGTTGATCTCCTTGATCATCGCGTGACGGCTCTGCTCGGTCCCCGCCATCTTCAGGAGATAGATCGCGTTGTCGCCCGCGCCCTGCCGGAACGCGGTCGTCAGCTGCCGGGCCTCGATGTAGATCGGGACCGTTTCCTTCTTCGCGCCGTAGACCACGGCGGGAACCTTTCCGCCCGCGCGCGCCCGTCGCGCGACGTTTTTGCCGGATTCCTGCCGGCGCTCGACCTGCAGCTCGATGTTCGCCATGTGCGTCAACCCCTCAGTTCAAAGCGGGTGAGCATACACGATTTTCAGACGAAAAGCGATGAAACCGAGGCGCCGTCGTGGATGCGCTGGATCGCCTCCCCGAGGAGGGGGGCGACCGAGAAGGACCGCAACCGGGGGCAGCGGGCGGCCGCCGGAGCGACCGGAATCGTGTTCGTGACGAGGACCGACTCGAGCACCGAGGCGTTGATCCGCTCGATCGCCGGCCCGGAGAGCACGGGGTGGACGCCGGCGGCGAAGACCCGGGCGGCTCCGTGGGTCTTGAGGGCTTCGGTGCCCTTGATGAGGGTCCCGGCCGTGTCGATGATGTCGTCGAGGATCATCACCGTGCGCCCCTCGACGTCGCCGATCACGTTGAGGACTTCCGCCTCGTTCTTCCCCGTTCGCCGCTTGTCGACGATCGCAAGCGCCGATCCGAGGCGCTTGGCGAACGCCCGGGCCCGTTCGACGCCGCCCACGTCGGGGGAGACGATCGTCAGGTCCTCGATCTCCATCTTGCGCACCGCGTCCAGGATCACCGGCGCGGCGAAGAGGTGGTCGACCGGGATGTTGAAGAAGCCCTGGATCTGCGCCGCGTGCAGGTCCATCGTGAGGATCCGGTCGGCGCCGGCGGCCGTCAGGAGGTCCGCGACGAGCTTCGAAGTGATCGGCACGCGGGGACGGTCCTTCCGGTCCTGCCGCGCGTACCCGTAGTACGGGATGACGGCGGTGATCCGGGTCGCCGAGGAACGCTTGAACGCATCGATCAGGACGAGGAGCTCCACCAGGTTGTCGTTGACGGGCGTGCAGGTCGGCTGGATGATGAAGACGTCGGCGCCCCGAACGTTCTCCTCGATCTGGCAGTTGTTCTCGCCGTCGGAGAAGTTGAAGAGCGTGACCTTCCCGAGCTCGACGCCGAGGTAGGCGCAGATCTCCGCGGCGAGGCCCGGATGCGCGCGCCCCGAAAAGATCTTGAGGTCGCCGTAACGGAACAGGTGTTCCACTGGTCCGGATTCTACAAGAAATGCTCTTCGGATCCGCGATTCGGGAGGCCGCGCGTTTCCCGGCGAAGCCTGCCGCGCGGCTGATCGCTGTGGCTCTCCGCGACGGGGCTCCGGTGGGGCGCCGGAGCGGTCGAGGGCGCAGCCCGAGCCGCGGAGGTCACGGCGCGATTAGTCTCCGCGAAGTAACCGAGCGGAGGAGGATCGCGCCGTGGGAGGCCGCGCGGTTCCAGCGGAGCGCGCCGCGCGGCCGATCGCTGTGGCTCTCCTCCACGGGGCTCCGGTGGGGCGCCGGAGCGGTCGAGGGCGCAGCCCGAGCCGCGGAGGTCACGGCGCGATTAGTCTCCGCGAAGTAACCGAGCGGAGGAGGACCGCGCCGTGGGAGGCCGCGCGGTTCCAGCGAAGCGCGCCGCGCGGCCGATCGATGTGGCTCTCCGCGACGGGGCTCCGGTGGGGCGCCGGAGCGGTCGAGGGCGCAGCCCGAGCCGCGGAGGTCACGGCGCGATTAGTCTCCGCGAAGTAACCGAGCGGAGGAGGATCGCGCCGTGGGAGGCCGCGCGGTTCCAGCGGAGCGCGCCGCGCGGCCGACGGTTCAGGCCAGGATCGGGACCTCGGGATGCGCGGCGGCGCCGCGCACCTGCGCCTCGACCCACGGGTACGTCATGGCCAGCCCTTCCTCGAGCGACACCGAAGGCTCCCAGCCGAGGACGCGGCGCAACGTCGAATTGTCGGAATTGCGCCCGCGAACACCCTGCGGCCCGTTGACGTGCGTCTTCTGAATCGAGACGCCGGCGATCTTCGCGATCATGTCGGCGAGCGCGTTGATCGAGATGAGCCGGTCCTGGCCGAGGTTGATCGGGTCGGGATGATCGGAGCGCATCAGGCGGTGGATCCCTTCGACGCAGTCGGACACATAGCAGAACGAGCGGGTCTGGTCGCCGTCGCCCCAGATGTCGATCTCCGAAGAGCCGGAGAGCTTCGCCTCCGCGATCTTCCGGCAGAGAGCGGCGGGCGCCTTCTCGCGCCCCCCCGTCCAGGTCCCTTCCGGCCCGAAGATGTTGTGGAAGCGCACGACACGCGTTTCGATCCCGTAGTCGCGGCGGTAGTGGGCGCAGAGCTGTTCCGAAACCAGCTTCTCCCATCCGTAAGCGTCCTGCGGCATCGCGGGATAGACGTCCTCTTCCTTGAGCGGAACGACGTCCGTCTCCATTTGCCGGTAGTCGGGATAGACGCACGCCGACGACGTGTAGAGGTATCGACGCACGCCGTGGATCCGGGCTGCCTCGAGCGTCTGGATGTTGATGAGCGCGTTGTTGTGGAGGATCTCGGCATGGTGTGCCGAAATGAAGCCCATACCGCCCATGTCCGCGGCGAGCGCGTAGACCTCCTCGACGCCGCGGGTCGCCTGCAGGCAGTCGTCGCGGCGGCGCAGGTCGAGGATCTCGAACTCGTCCGCCTCGGTCGGGGCGTAGGGACACGTCTTGAGGTCGACTCCCCGAACCCAGTAGCCGTTCCGCTTGAGCTGCCGGACGAGGAAATGGCCGATGAAGCCCCCCGCCCCCGTGACCAGGACTCGAGTCTGCACGCGTTCTCCCCGCGCGGCCGACGGGCCGGCGCGGCGCGGATTGTATCAGGAGCGTTTGTGCCACAGATCGCGAGAGCCCGCGGTTGAACTTGCGTGGAGCGTGAGCAGCGTCGTTCGCGCAGAGTCTCCCCGGGGCCGATTTTCAGGACCGCTCGCGATCCAGGTCCGGAGAGGTCGCGAACGCGCGCACGGGACATTCCCGGGTCGGGCGCCGGAGCGGTCGAGGTCTTCAGGCCCAGGCGCGAGCCGTGCGGCGATCACATGCTCCGGAACGCTCGCGATCCGAGCTCGAGCATCGCGAACGCCCCTCCCGGGGCCGGGGGCGCCGGAGTCGTCGAGTCCCTCCGGGACGAGCGACGCAGGTCGGATCGCGGAAAGTGTGAGCGCGAAGTGCGCATTCACATGCGCGCGGAGTGCTCTCTCCTGAGCGGAGCGAAGGACCTGGCCACCCGAGCAGATCCTTCGTCGCTACGCTCCTCAGGATGACAGGTTTCGGAGGTCCGCGATCCGGGAGGCCGCCAGTGGTCGAGCGCCTCAGGCGCGAGCCGTGCGGCCGACTAGGAGAGCCCGCCGCGAATCGAGACGATCGGTGAGAGCTCGAAACCGACCGAGGCGGTCAGGCGAAAGACGTTCCGGGCGATTCCCGGAACGTTCGAGTCGAACCGGTATTCCGTGCCGTAGGCGCCGAACACGAGCCTGTGCCCCGCGCGGACCTGGAATCCTCCGCCGAAGCTCGTGATCTTGTCGAGGCGGCGGTACCCCGCGCCGTCGATGACCACCGGAATCGGGTAGCGGTTCTCGTCGTAGTCGACGTACGCGCGAAGGGCGACCCGGGAGGAGACCGAGAAGTTCGCCCCTCCCCCGTTGACGGTGGCCATGTAGTACGGGTTCTCGACCGTGACGCTGTACTGCGCGCCGCGGTAGCCGTCGGCGAACAGCTCGACGTTCGAGAGGGGGAGGAACGACAGGAAGTACGAGCCGGTCCCCGTGCGAAATTCCTCGAACCGGGATCCGTGGATCGGCGTCGCATCGCGGTATCCCGCCGAGAGGTTGGCGAAGAAGCGCGGCTCGTCGACGAGGACGCCGAGAAGGTACGCGATCGTGCGGTTGTCGCCTCCCTGGACGGAGTCGACGAACTCTGCGCGGGTCTTCTCCGCCGAGGCGGAGAACGACAGCCGCTCCGCGGAATGCAGCCGGAAACCGACGCGGATCTTCTCCTCTTTCCGGTCGAGGAGCGCCGGATCCTCCAGCGGCTGCGGAGGCTCCGGAATCGCCTCGAACCGGTATTGCGAGCCCTCCCCCTCCCCGAACACCGATAGCGGGCCGGCGACGTCCACCTCGCCCGCCGCGTGCCCGATCCTCGTCCGGGAGACGACGTTGCGCAGGGTCTCGGCATTCAAGAGCGATGCCGTTTTGGTGTCGCTCGCGTCGGCGCCCAGCCGCAGATGATTGAAGAGCCCGAGGAGCTCTCCCCGGTAGTCGCCGCCCCAGGTGCGCCCGTCCGGATGGTGCGCGTACCAGATGTATTCGGGCGCCGCGGTGCCGCGCAGGAAGACCTTCGGCCCGAACGGCAGGAGGAGACGCGTTCCCGCGGAGACGTTGGCCGTCACGTCCGAGACCTTGTGATCGGCCGTTCCGAAGATGTTGTTGTTGTACCCGGCGTCGTCGATCTCGACGAACGGAAAGAGACGCACCGGCCCGAGGTGATAGCGGTCCTGCTCGAGGTCCGCCTGGACCGACTGCGCGATCGGCTCCGTTCGCGAAGCCGGAACGTGGTCCGACGTCGCCTGCCCGAGGGAGGGCGCCGCGAAGGCCAGGAGCGAGCCGGCGACGGCCGCGGCGATTCCGCCCGCCCGGCGCGTCGCCTCGGCGGCGGAAGGGGCAAAGGCGTGGTTTTTGACTTCGGCCTCCCGCCGCGCCGGACTGCAACGTCCCTGCCACGCCGCCCGCCGGACGTGCGAACGCTCCACCGGTCAGGGACTTGCGCTCAGACCTCCGCCGGAGCTCCCCTGCGGCTGGTGCTCCACCTTGATCCAGCCCGCTCGCCGGAGGTCGAAGGCGTCGTACGCCTCGATTCTTTCGGAGAGGAACTTCCGCACGAGCGTACGCGTCGTCGTCCCTTCGACGATCGCGTGCGGGTCGGCCCGTACTGCCGGCCCGCCCCGCGGCCTTTCGCGGACGATCGGCCGCGCGATCCGGGTTACACTGGCCGCGGTCGCCCATGGACCTTTCCGGCTCTTCCCGCCGCCCCCGCACGCGCCGCGTCAGCGGCTACCTCGTCGCTCTCCTGGCGGTGTCGGTCACGACCCTTCTGCGAGAGAAGCTGCGACCGCTGCTGACGGACCACTCGGTCTTCGCGATGGATTACCTCGCGATCGCGTTCGCCGCCTGGTACGGAGGTTTCGGTCCCGGCGTCGCGGCGATCCTGACCGCGGTTCCCTTCGCGATGCTGATCCTGCCTCCGGTCCGGGGAACCGCCAACGTCCTCGCGCTCGCGCTCTTCGTCGCGATCTCGACCCTCGTCGTCCTCCTGATCGAAAGCGTGCGCCGCGCCCGTCAGCGCGCCGTCGAAGCGCACGAACGCACCGCCGGCGCCCTGGCCGCGCTGCGCGAGAACCAGGAGAAGTACCGCGGGCTCTTCGAACGCAATCTCGCGGGCGTTTCGCGGACGAGCCTCGACGGCCGGATCCTCGACGGCAACCGCGCGCTCGCCCGGATCTACGGCTACGACCGCCCGGAGGAGATGCTCGCGGTGCGCGCCGAGACCCTCCACGAGAACGCCGGGGCGCGCCGCGCCTTCGTCGAACGTCTGCGCGATGCGGGCGGAGCGCTCGTCAACATCGAGGCGGTCGGAAGGCGCCGCGACGGGAGCCCGGTCTGGACGCTCGAGAGCCATCAGATCGTGGAGGAGGGCGGCCGCACCGTCATCGAGGGATCGATCCTCGACATCTCCGACCGCAAGCAGATCGAGCTGGAGCGGGAGTCTCTCGTCGCCGCGCTCGAGCTCGAGCGCCGGCGGCTCGAGGCGGTCATTCGCCAGATGCCGGCGGGTCTCGTGATCGCGGACTCGGAAGGGAAGCTGATCCTCGGCAACGAGCAGTTCGAGCGGATCCTCGGGACGAAGTTCTCCGCGAACCGGATGATCGGGGAGAGCGACGGGTATCGCGCGTTCCACCCGGACGGCCGTCCGTTCTCCCCCGGCGAGTCTCCGCTCGCCGCCGCGCTCGCGACGGGGAAGGACGTGCGGGGGGTGGAGATCGTGATCGAGAGGGGCGACGGCGCGCGGCGGTCCATCGTCGCCAACGCGAGCCCGCTTCGCGACTCGGGCGGCCGCGTCGTCGCAGCCGTCTCCACGTTCTTCGAGGTCACGGAGCAGCGGGAGCTCGCGCGCGAGCTGGCGCGGACCGTCGCCGAGCTCCGGGAGGGAGACCGCCGCAAGGACGAGTTCATCGCGATGCTGGCCCACGAGCTCCGGAACCCGCTCGTCCCGATCGCCAACGCCGTTCGCGTCCTCCAGCTTCCCGACGTCGGACGGGGGACGCTCCGCGAATCGCTGACGATGATCGAGAGGCAGCTCGGGCACATGGTACGGCTCGTCGACGACCTCCTCGACGTGTCGCGGATCTCGCGCGGGAAGGTCGAGATCCGGAAGGACCGTTTCGACCTCACCTCGATGACCGCGGAAGTCGTCGAGGACTTCCGGGGCGAGATCGGCCGCCACGGGCTGACCCTGGAAACCGGCTTCCCGAAGGAGTCGCTCTGGATCGACGGCGACCGCGTGCGGCTCGCCGAGGTCCTGACGAATCTCATCCAGAACGCGATCAAGTTCACCGATGCCGGAGGAACGATCCGGATCGCGCTCGCCCGGGACGGCGATCGCTCCCGGCTCTCCGTGCGCGACTCCGGCATCGGGATCGACCCGGCCATGCTTCCCCGGATTTTCGAGCCCTTCGCGCAGGCGGACCGGAGCATCGCCCGCACGCGCGGCGGTCTCGGCCTCGGGCTCGCGCTCGTCCGCGGGCTCGTCGAGGCCCACGGGGGCGAAGCGCGGGCCGCGAGCGAAGGACTCGGGCGCGGGACGGAAATCGCCGTCCTCCTGCCGGCGACGGAACGCCGCGAACCGGGGGTCCGGGAGAAGCGGGACGTCCGCCGACCCGCGCCGCCGCGCCGCGTCGTCGTCGTCGAGGACAACGTCCCCGTCGCGGACGGGATGCGTTTCCTCCTCGAGCATCTCTCGCACGAAGTCCGCGTCGCCCCCGACGGCGCCGCGGGGCTCGAAGCGATCCGCGCGTTCCGGCCGGACGTCGTGCTGTGCGACATCGGCCTCCCCGGAGAGATGGACGGCTACGCGCTCGCGCGCACGGTCCGGGCGGACCCCGGGATCTCCGCGACGTGCCTGATCGCGATCACGGGGTACGGACAGTCGGCGGATCGGGAACGCGCGCGTCAGGCCGGATTCGACCTCCACCTGACGAAGCCGGTCGAGCCGTCGCGCCTCGAGGAGCTGCTCCGGGGCCTTCCCCGCGCGCCGCGCGGGACGACCCCCCGGGCCTGAAACCCTTCAGGCGCGGACGATGCCGGGCGACCGATCGATTCGGCCCCGCTCGATCGCGTGCACGAATTCGCCGGGCGCCTCGTCGGCGTCGGCGGGGGCCCGGCGCCGCGAAAACCCGTGGCGAGCGGCCGGAGGATTCCGGGTGGCAACGGGCGAAGGCCGCCGACCGACCCGCGCCGCGGGCGAGCCGACGAAGAGGGCGGCCCCGAGGACGGATCCGACGAGGAAAAGACGGGTGACCATGCATACCTCCTGGCGCTTCGCCGCGCCCGGCGGGACTTCCGGAGAGCAAGCGCCCTGCCACGATTCCGGTCGCCGCCTCGCCCCGCGCATGGAATCGTGTATTGTCATCCCCGGCCGGGAGGCCCCTCCGCCGAGCCCGCAGCCGGCCCTCCTGCCGCGAATCCGCCTGAACGCACGCAGAAAACGCGCATCGGAATCGCGGCTCCCCGCCCTCCAGGACCCCTTTTCCCCCATTCGGCAGCGCCATATTCGAGAATGCGCCGCCGGGCGGCATTCCTTCATTAAGACGATCGTTTGATTAAGAACGTCGAGGGTCGCGAAACTCCCGGCACGCGGCCTCGTACCATTTCCCCATGGAGCGATGCGAGAGATGCGGACGGAAAGTCGAGCTTCGGTTCGTCTGCCTCGGCCGCCGCCTCTGTTTCGCGTGCGCGGGCGAGGTCGTCCGCCTGACGACCCGTTTCCCGGCGCTGCACGAGATCGCCTCTTCCGAGCTGGCCGAGGTCGTCGCTCAGGGGCCCGCGGACCCCGATGCCGGACCGCGCTGCGCCCGATGCTCATCTCCGGACGCTCCGCTTCGCCGCGACGGCCGGCACCTCTGCCCGTCCTGCGCCCGGGACGTCGTCCTCGCGAGCTGAAACTCACCGTGCTCGGCCCGGCGCCGGGTCCGCTGCCGAAACGGCGGTCGCGATTCCGCGCAGCGTCAGGTCCTCCATAGAAATCGAACGCCCGCGATCCGAGCCAGGTGCGCGTCGCGAATGCGACGGTTTGGTTGGGGAGGAAGGATTCGAACCTTCAAACTGAAGGCTCTAAACCATTGAAAACAGTCTATTCGGACTCAGAATGTAGCGCGGATTGTAGCATTTGGGCGGGTTTTCCGCAGGCTCTTCGCAGGAGGTTCTCGTAGTGCTCGCGCGCTTCGGCTGCCGCTCTTAGATCCTCCCCGTTCACGATGTGGTAGCGATCGAAGGTCGCCCGCGTCCGGTGTCCCGACAGAGCCATGCAGACCTTCTCAGGTATCCCGGCCTTGATGTTGTTCCTGATCGACGTTCTCCGAAGATCGTAGGGCACGAAGCTCGGCACCTTCGCGGCCTTCCCCGCTGCATGCCACCGTGGCAGGTAGCTCGTGAGCCGTCGCCCGTTCAAGTGAAAGATCAACGGACAGGAAAGCCGTCGCCTCGCGAGCCGCCGGGCGATGATCTCCCGGAATGTTCCGGTGAGCTCGAGAATCGAGCCCTTCCCGATCTTGTCGAGCGATGCGTGGAGATCCAGCGTCCACGTCTCGCGATCGAATCCCTTCCAGGTAAGCCCGATTGCCGCGCCCGGCCGCATGCCGGTCCAGTAGAGCCATTCAAAGAGATCCCGGTAGTCCTCGTCCTCGATCTTCGCCATGCGCTTCTCGAAGTCCTCGGCCGGAACATTGCCCTGCCTAGCGTTCTCTTCTGGCAGATAGTCGAACTTCGGGGCAAAAGAGATTCGCCCGTCCTCAATCCCGAGCGTGAACGCTCGCTGCAACTTCTCCAGAGTCCGATTTACCGTCGCCGGTTTCGCCCCCTGCGGCCTTTTCCCCGGCGCCGTCCGCCAGGCGATGTAGTCCCGAATGCGGCCCGGAGTCACTTCCGAGGCTCGGAGGGTTCCGAAGTGGTCCCTGGCGTGCTTGATCGCATCCTTTGCGGTTCGGAGCGACTTCGGGCAATGAATTTCGAGGTACCGAAGAAGCGCGTCAAGCAGCTCGTCGACCGTCACCCGACGTTGATCTCTGCTCACGAATTTCTTGAGCCCATCCTTCTCGTTCTCGACCTCACGAAGCCGCTTCTCGAGGTACCGCACGGCGATGTTTCGATCGGCCGTCTTGGCGGATTCCTGTTCGCGCCCATCCGGGCCCTCGAAGAAGACCCACCAGACCGCGCCACGAAGGTAGACGCCTCCCTTTTTCTCACGCATCATTTCCCCTTTCCATCGTTCTTCTTCGGCCGCCCGCCAAGCTTGCCGTTCTCGCGCACCGCCGCGGCCTTGCGTTCGGATTTGGCAAGCCCGCCGAGCCGTCCGAGAAGCCGGGCGGCCTCGTTGACTTGCTTCTTGTTCACCCTGCGCTTCGGCATTCAACCTCCTTCAAAGGAGATCATACCGCCTACCGCTTAGGTTTTCGTAGGGAGTTGAACGGGAGGCCGAGGCGAAGATGCTTCTCGAGACCGGACTCCTTGAACCGCACCAGTCGGCCGACGCGGACACGGAATGAAAGGTTCCTGCAACGGTAGAGGAAGTCCGGCTTACAGCCGACGCGCGCCGCGGCCTGCTGGACCGTCAAGAGGCGCTCCCCCGCTTCGGCGGCGGGCGCGTCGGCCATCTCTAGTCTGGCGAGGATCTCACCGAGCGGCATTCGGAGGACTTCTTCGAGGGTCATCGGCCCAGACTCACGCGACGCACGTCTCCCCGCTCCGTCCTCGACGCTCCGCAAACCTTCGCTACCTTTGCAAACTGGAGCGCTGGCGCTTCAGACAAGGAGGCGGTCAAAAGAGGTTCTCCTCCTCAGAAATTACGACGGTGAACGGGGCCGCATCCCCGTCGTGGTCGGCGGACTGTTTCGGCCGCCCGAAACGGCGATCAAGGAGAGCCTCGCCGGCCCGCCAGTCACCGTGCGGTCCGCGGTCCGTCGCCACCTCGAAAAGTCTCTCTAGGATCTCCCGAGTCTTTTCCCGCTCCGGCCCGTCGATTTCGTCAAACAGCTCGCGCCATTCCTTCGTCGCTCTATTTCGCGTCCCGGGCTTGCGCCCACCGCGATGCTCTCCCGGCTTCGATCCTCGCCTGCTCTCAGCCACGATACCTCCCGGCTATCGGGCGATCCTCCGGCGGGAGACAATGGGGTACAGCTCTCACGGGAGTTCTCATGGGAAGGCCCCCTCGTCAAAATGTCCGGTAACGCTGTCCCCCATGGCCCCCGGAATGAGATGAATTCCTTCCCGGAATACTTGTCCATGGGTTTTTTTCCGCCTAACTTGGCGGCGGGTAAGGGCCTGACCAAATCCCTTGGACTTGAGGGGCTCCTCTCCTTCGCCCTTGCACCAAGATTCATATCGAGCGAAGAGATCCGCCCCCGAGACCCGCCCACCTCGCTCCGTCTCTTCGGCCAAGAATCGACCAATCGTGTCTTCTTGGGTTCGGTAACCCTCCGTCGCCGCAAGGACGCTTGGAGGTTCTGCAAGCCCGATCCGCTGCCATTCGAGGCATCCCTGAACGGCTCTCTTCAGAATCCCGGGTAATTCTGCCTTGAGCTTCTCTACGAGCGTTAGGTCACGTTGCACGCCCTCGAAACGCGCGGGAAAGGCGAGAAGACGTACCCGTCGCCACATACCCTCGGAAGCGTCCCTAATTCGGGGCGGATTGTTGACGGCAATGAAAACCTTCGCCTCCGGCTCGAACTCGAACGGGTTTTCGTACTTCCGGCATGCCACCATCACGTCGCCGCCGACGATCGCCTTCACGACGCTCTCGTCGATCGTCGCCGTCTCCTTCGGCTCGACTGCCGAGACAAACCTCGCACCCCGGAGCCGAGCCAGCGCGGGGGTGTTCTCGTTAGCGTTTCGTTCCCATTTCGCTCGTGTGAAAGTCTCGACCGCGGTACTTGTCGCGTAGTCTCCGAGCAGGGCGGCAATCACGACGATGAGAGTCGATTTGCCGTTTGCGCCGACGCCATAGAAGATCCAGAAACAGTGTTCCCGGACGGATGCGGTCAACGCGTAACCGAGGAAGCGCCAGAAGTAGCCGACGAGGTCCTCATCGCTGTCGAATACCTCCCGGAGGAAGCGGTCAAACCGCGGGCACGTGGCTCCCGGATCGAAGCGGACCGGCGAGATCTTGGAGATGAAATCCGATCGGTCGTGTGGCCGGAGGATGCCGGTGCGCAAGTCGATCGTCCCGTTGGCAACGTTGAACAGGAATTCGCATCGGTCGCGCCGGTCGAAATCGGAATACCGGCCCGAGATCGAATCATCCGACCGACTCAGATGCAGGACGGTCCTGAGCTTCTGGCTATCGAGCTTTAGGCCGAAGGCTTCAAGAATCTTGTCGTCGCGGGCTGCCCCTTCGATCCGAAAGCGATGAAACAGGGCCTTCGTGCGACGTTCCATTTCTAATGTTTCATCGTGCGTCCACCGTGTGCCGTCGAAGAAAAACCAGCGCTCAGCCTCGTGGACGTACCGGGCTTCGTGCCGATTTTTCTGGACGAACTGGCGTGCCGCCCATTCGATCGTGACTGGCTCGCGTGCGCCCTCTAGAGCAGGGTAGCTAGCGACGCTGCGAGCGATCCCCGCCACTTCATGCCTCGGCAGCGGTGGTCTGCACCGCGTCTCATTTTCAACCTGAAGAGCAGCGACGATAGCCTCCTCGCTCATCCCTCGGCGTCGCATCGACCCGGCGAGGCTTGTCAGCGCGGCGTTCCGTTCACCGTCGGAAATCTTGTCGGCAGCCCGCGGCGCCGATGGGCCCTTAGTCTTGGCAGCAAATGGCCATTCGGCGAGCGGAGTGTCACCGTCCCACTCGTAGGGCGCGCCGCTTGGATGGATCGACGGCGGCGCGACGATGTAGCCGCCGTCTCCCTTCACGTCGAGGCCGGGCGCAATTTCGGAGGCGCTGCTCTTCACCAGCCCGCCGGGATGCTTGAAGACGAGGTGCCGCCCGCCGCCGCCCGTCTTTGCCGTTTTCGTCCGCGGAATGTGGCCGTTGAGTTTTGCCAGGCTCCCGTCGCCGCCGTGCCGTGGGTCAACGTCGAGGACGGCGATGACCGAAACCGCGCCCGTGGCGACTCCGACGTTGGCGTCGGGAGTCTTGGCCCACCACTCGCGGATCGTCGCCTCGTCCGTTGTCGCGTCGAGGTGGCCGTGGCTTCCCTTCATCGGCTCCTTCGAGCGCGGCGCAAGCGGAAACACCTGCCATCCGCGGGCGACGTATCCCAGCGCGGCGTCGAGGAACGGGTTGGTCACGGAACGATCTCGAAGAAGATGATCCGGGCTTCGTCCTCGCGTTCCCGGCGACGCTGCTCCATCCGCTCTTGCTCCTTCGGCCAGCAGGCGCGACACACGCGCACCTCCAGCACCGTGAACCGACCGCAGCCGTAGCCGCAGGGGTAGCGGCGTTTGGATCTCCTCATGGCCTTGCCTTCCAGAAAGGGGATTTGCGCCCCGCGGAGCCCCGTGACCTCCTCCGAAAGCGCGAGGCGGCTCTGGACTTCGCGGCCTCCACGTACAGGCGTTCAAGCACGCCCCTTCTCGGGATCTGGTAAAGCCCCTCTCGCTTCGTCGCGAGGATGTTGCCCGCTCGGATTTCCTTGATGACGTCGAGCAACGACACACCGAGCAGGCGCGCCGCCTCACGTGCTGTTAGGCAATCCGCATCTTGCTGCTTCATGGCAACAACAACGGTAGCAAGTTCGTCGGGCGGGCATCCGACGATCCGCGAAACAATATGCGCGATTTATTTCTGAGCGCGGGACCGAAGGGCGGCGTGGGATCGAATCGCCTCAATCTGGGCCTTCAGGGCAGGGGGCAACGACCTCTTCCGGGGCGACCGCCCGAAGTCGCGATAGAACTTCGAGGGAATCGTCGACTTATCCGTTTCGGCGAACTGATCGACGTGCGGCGCGACGCGTTCCTCGAAACGACTCCAAAGATCCGTCGCCCTTCGGCGCGCCTCGACCACGTTACGCGAATGCGGCTGAAGCATTTCGGCCAGAACATCCACCCCTTCGGGCTCAACATCCGGGTGTTTCTTCTGTAGTTGCTCAAAGGCCAAATCGCCGAGGGTGGGCGGGGCGTGGTGCTCGCCCCTCTCGCTGGCGCCCCATGCATCAAGGACGAGAAGTGCGCAATTGAACGCGTGAGTCGCCGCGAGAAGGTCCGGGAGGTCTTGAAGAGCCTTCTCGAACTGCCGGTTCGGTCGCCCTCGGGACGCGCGACCGAAGGCCCATTTGAAAACCAGCGCGAACTCGTCGCCGGAGAGATCGGAAGACTCGCGTCTTAGGGTGCTCACGGCGAACCGGGAAAGCTCATGTCGACAAAGCCGTCTAAACAGGTCGGGATGTGCTTCAACCTCCCGCCCGATGCGCCTCGAACTGCCCTTCGGTGTCATCGCCGCCCTCGCTCCTTTCGGCTCTCGCAGAGAAGGAAACCGGGCGGCGACGTGCGAGTCCGCGTTTCGGGAGCTATCCTAGCCGCCCAGAGAAGAATCCTACTCCAAAGGTCTCACTTTGAGTTGTCTTCGATACCCTTGAATATCTCCGCCTCCGTCGTCCCGTTCGAGTAGCAGGTGATCACCTCGTCCTCTTTGATCGCATGGAACGTGGCATTGATCTTCACCCGCGTGCCGGTGTCCGATTTCTTCACGAAGATGTTCAACCACGTTTTGTGGTCCTTGTCGTAGGCCGTGCCGCACACCACATCCCGCCGTCCCCCAACCGCCGGTTTGGTGGTGATGAGACCGGAGGATTTATCGATGCTTTCAACTTGCCATTTCGCATCTGAGAGCGTTTCGATGAGGGCCGACCAGACTCGGTCGAAGTCTCCCGAAAAGACCCTCTGAGCTTCCACCTCGGGAGGTTTGAAATCGGCATTCGCGAGCGCATCGCGTTTCAAACCGGCAGCGTGAATGATCTTCCCCATAGTCTCAGCCGCAGAACTCGATGAGAAAAGGGGTGCGTCATATTGGAACGCGATGAGATCATCGATCTTCGCCCAGACTTCCCTGAAGCCCTTCCCATGTTCGTTTATCACCCAGAGGCGGGTTAGACCCGTTCTCTTGTTCGTCTTGAAATCGGAGTTGGAACATGCTGCCCACGTTGGTGCGATGAATGCGTGAGGGGCACCTTCGTCAATCTTCACCTGGGGACCGGAGGGAGAGAACGTCGCACGCTGAGCGGGAACGGCCTGAATCGTTTCCTTCCGCTCAACCAGCGTCCATGGAGATTTTCCACCGTCGTCGTCGAAGACTAGAGCCTTCGGCGGGATCAGGAACGCTGTGCACTGCGCCACGGCAGCGGACTGGGTACAAAGAAACAGAGCGAATGCGAAAAACCCGACCGATCTTCTCATTTCTTCTCTCCCTATGGTTCGTTTAGTGCGACTGCTGGAGCGCGGTCATTACCCCGTCCTCGAAGTAAACGAAGGCTGAGCCGCCGTTGTAGACCCATTGCTCGCTCTTCGAGCCGCCGATGATCGTGTCGTTGATTTTTTCGGGTCTACCCCACGCCGCGCGGACCATCTCGGTGCTCATCCCTTCATAAATCTTCTTCTCGGCGACCGCTAGGCAGTCATTCCGGCTCCACGTTGGATGCTTCGCGAGGACGCGAGCCGCGCCGCTTTTCTGGAAATGAAGCTCCTCTGCGGCCCTGAGCTTGCGCAGCGCCTCTGTTTCCGCCACCCTCTCCTGTTCGGTTTTGGCTAGCGCTGCTTGTTCTTTTTTCGTGAGCACCGCCTCGCCGTTCGCTACCTTCGCGGCGTTCGGTTGCGGGTGCTCCGTGAATTGACTCACGATGACGCCGATCACGATTAGGACAAACCCAATCACGAGAATCGCTGCACAGCCTGAAATCCGCTTTTTGACCGGCGCCCCACACTTCTGGCAGGCAGTGGCCGCTGAACTTACCTGCTCGCCGCACGCCTTGCACTTCTTGAGAGCCATGATGCCCCCCTCCCAACACGCTTAGGACGAACCGCTCGTTTTGGAGAGTATATCGTCGATGCAGTCTATGGAATGTAGCTCCAAAGGCGTCGCTCCCCTACCTTCGCCGGCGTGCGACGACGAGAGCGGCCGCGGCCCGAGGAGATCCGAAACCCCTCCTCCGATCGGGGATTGGCGTCGCTCGGGCGAGCGATCCGGAAGTACCGCAGGGAGCTTGAACCCTTCTGCTCTCAGGAAGAGCTCGCAGCGCTCGCCGGCCTCCACCGGACATACGTCTCGAGCCTCGAACGCGGAGAGAAGAACATCACCGTTACGCGGCTGATTCGCCTCGCGGCGGCTCTCGGAATACCCCTGAGCCGTCTCATCGTCGGAATGGAGAGGGACCTGCTCAACAAGAAGCGTTTGAAGTCTGGCCCGGAACAGCCGTGAGCAGGCGGCCGAAGAGCCTGCACTTGGCTCACTCCTATTCTCCGTCGTCTCCGGGCTCAGTTCTAGGGATTAGGTCTCTGGCAGGGATCGTCGCGGCGCAACGCGGGCAATGTACGGTGTCTGCAATAGCGCGATCGGTCAGAAAGAGAAAAAGGTGCTCGTAGAGGGCGTCGCGTGCCCGCACTGAAAGCGTCGCTCGCCGTGCCGTCAGGATTGACTGGCTGACGGACCAGATCTGACGCAGGTCGACGTAGGAGTCTTCAGGTATTCCCGCCTCGGGGAAGGCGAAGAGCGGGAAAAACGCCTTCTTCCGGCCTTCGAGCATTCTGCTTCGAGCAAGGCTACTGGTGATTTTTCTGGCCGGAAGTATGGGCGCGATCCCGGCGTACCACTTGTCAGAGGGCTTACCCTGATTCTTGAACTTGTCGACCTGGCAATCTGCCCACAGGACCATCGCCTGCCCGCAGAGCGCCCTCGCTTCGATGAGCTCGTGATCGTGTTCGAAGGCCCTCGGCGTGTCCTCGCGGCCTCCGTAGTTGGCCTTCCCGGCCGGCCGGCTCGAATCGGCCTTTCGGTAGATCGTCAGAGGGTGGGGAATCCAGCCGGCCGGGACAACCTCCACGATATCGCCTTGGCTCAGCGACTCCCCGCAGCCGGTGTACTGGTCGCTTGAGCTCAAGGTTGGAGCGCGAGACGGAACTCGCGGAAAGGCTTAGTCCGGATCGGGGCCGTCGTCGGTCGGTTCGTCAGGGACAACCCGCAAGAAAGCCCTCGCTCGATCCGCCTTCTTTAGAAGCGCGTCATTCATGCGCGGGCCCCTTGATTCGGTGGACTCGCTCCCATAGGCGCTCGTCGAAAGGTCGAGCGACGACATTCCAACGCTTGGTGAAGCAGCGCTGACGGCCGCCGCAGCCGCCGCAAACGCGGCAACTCTGAGGACAGCTTTCACGCGTCCCCGAGGCGACCCGGGTTCCTGACGAGTCGGTGCAAAAACGATCTCCGGCTCGAAGATTTCGCTCTCGAAAAACGGCTCGCGGCTAGATTCCGTCACGGTTCTATACGTCCACTTTCCCCGATGCTGGGAAGCTCAGCGGATATTGTTTCACACATAGCGAGAAGTCTACAAAGCTCCGTCGCGGTAGTAAGAACTCTAACCACTGGTGAGACTTGCATGAGAGAAGGGTTCTTGGTTTTTCCGAATTGCGCTGTGGCCGCGGGCGGCAAATGAAAAAAATCGAGCGACGCCTGAGAACCCGAATAGGCCAAGAGGTCAAGGTTCACCCATTCAGAATGCTCCTTCTCGGCCGCCGTCGTACACCACCCTTCAACGAGCGACGACGCTGGGGCCTCGTAGGACCGGGGCATTTTCGCCCTGAGCTTCTGCCGGAACTCCTCGCTGCCTCCGATAAAATTTTGAACGAAAGATTCGATGGGGAAACGGAGCTCGAGCCTGCTTCGGAGGCCGGACGGCGTTCCGAGTCTCTCCTTCGCGAAGAAGAAACTGACAGCGTCGAGCCGTGGGATCGCCCAGCAAAAATCCGAATCGTAGGAATTCTGGGGAGTGGGTATTTTGGCCGTCTCGATCTGAACGAGTCCGTCCTCGCGGACTGAGACGTACCCTCTGGGGGCAATCTCGGCGGGGGAACTCTTGTACTTTGCCATGGCTCCAGTTTCGAATCGTACACCGATCGCGGCCCGAGGGAGTGGGGAGTTCCCATGACTTCATCGCACGTCGTCTCCCGCTTGCGCCAAGATTGACGGTATAGAACGGTCTCGCTGCCCCCCTCGTCGATCCTAAGACTGTAGCGCGAAATGTAACTCAAGAGGCCCGAACAGGCCCCAATGCATCCCTCGGCCAAAAACATAAGGGCCTGATTTCTCAGGCCCTCGTTGGTTGGTTTGGTTGGGGAGGAAGGATTCGAACCTTCAATAGGCGGCTCCAAAGGCCGCTGCCCTACCGTTAGGCGACTCCCCAGCAGACGACGATTCTAGCCCGAGGAGCACGGACGCGCCGCGTCATGCGGTGCCAGTTCACGCGGCGTCGTCTCCTGGGCAACTTCCCGTACTCGCAACATTCCTGTCCGGCACGAGCGTCGATTTCCCGAAGAGGAGGCGCGAGCCACGCTCACCCGGTCGGGCGCCGGAGCGGTCGAGCCGAGAAAGCGAGCCGCGAAGGTCAGATCGCGGAAAGTGTGAGCGCGAAGTGCGCATTCACATGCGCGCGGAGTGCTCTCTCCTGAGCGGAGCGAAGGACCTGGCCACGCGAGCAGATCCTTCGTCGCTACGCTCCTCAGGATGACAGGTTTCGGAGGTCCGCGATCTGGGAGGCCGGCGTGTTCCAGCGGAGCGCGCGCGCCGGCCGACGGTTTATTTCGGCTGCTTGAAGACCACGCCGCCCTTCTTGTCGAACAGGACGAGCGAACCTTCCTGGGTCCGCATTGCCGCTCCCGAGCTCGCCTCCTTGAGCGCGATCGTCCCGAGCGAGGCCCGAAGCGTCCCGTCGGCGTCGATCAGCTTCACCGCCGGCGAGCCGTCCGCCGCGACGGCGGCGCGGACCCGCGCGTTCTCGTCCGCGTCGAACACGGCCAGACCGGCCGTCCCGTCGGCCGAGACCTCCAGGCCGGCGCGTTTTTTCGCGGCGTCCGAAAGCTCCACCGACGCGGAGCCGTCGGCCGCCGTCGAGATCTTCACCCGGGCGCGCGCCGAATCGTCGTCGAGGTGCGCGTCCGCCCCGCCGTCCTTGTCGAGCGCGAGACCGAGCCTCGCCCTCTCCATCCGGTCGAGCAGCTCGAGTCGCGGCGTGCCGTCGTCGGCGACGCGCAGACGCGCGCGGTTCTTCCCGGTCGAATCCTTCAGCAGCAGCTGCGTTCCCGACCGGTCCGCGGACATCGTCCCCCGGAGCGCGCCCGTGGAGTCGATCAGACGGAATTCGGTCGCTTCGACGATCCGCACGCGCCCGGCCGGTCGCGCCGCGACGAGGACCGCGGCGGCCGCCGCGAGCGCAGCCGCCGCGGCCGCGACCCGGAAGCGCCGGTTGTCGTTTTCGAGCCGCGCCAGCCGCGCGGCGACGTCGGATTGGTCCATCCCCCACCTCCGCCGCCGATCTTACCGGAGGCCCGGCAAGGTCACGACGAGAGACGAGACCGCGCGGGACGAATAGGGTCAGGGCGCCGTGGAGGGCGCCTCGAGCGTGAGCCGGCCTTCCCCGCCGCGATCGGAGAGCCCGATCACCTTGAAGAGCGGCACCTGCGACGCGAGCCCCTTCAGGGAGAAGAAACCGAGCTGCGCCGCGTTGACCCGGTCCTTCACCGCCTCGTACGTCTCGGGACCGATGACGATGTCCCCCGGCGCCGCGACGAACTGCTCGATCCGGGCGGCGATATTGACCGGCGTGCCGAGGACCGTGTAGTCGACGCGCCGATCCGACCCGATCTCGCCGACGACGACCTCGCCCGAATTGATCGCGATCCGCACCTCGAGCCGCCGCTCCCCCGCCGCTTCGCGCTGCACATTCCAGGTCTCGAGCGACTCCCGGATCTTGAGAGCCGCGACGATCGACCGCCAGGCATGGTCCGGCTGGTCGATCGGAGCCCCGAAGAACGCCATCGCCTCGTCGCCGATGAATTTGTCGAGCGTCCCGTCGACCGAGAAGACCGCCTCCGCGGCATGCGTGAAGAACATGTTGAGCATCGTCGAGACCGTGTCGGGCGGCATCTTCTCGGAGAGCGTCGTGAACCCGACGAGATCGGCGAACATGACGGTCACGTTCTTCGTGCGGGCGAGCTTGAGCGACCCGGTGCCGGACGAGCCCGCGATGATCTCCTCGATCACGGCCGGCGAGTGATACCGCTCGAGCCGGGTCCGGATCCGCTTGTCCTCCTCGACGCGCGCGTGAAGGCTCGCGCGCTCGATCGCGACCGCCGCGAAGTTCGCGAGCGCGGTCAGCAGGTCGAGGTCCTCGCTCTTGAACGTGCCGACGTAGATCGGGGAATCGACGTGGACCACGCCGATCACGGTGCCCCGGTCCCAGAGAGGGACGCACATCGCGGAACGGATGTGCTGGATCCGGATCGACTGCCCCATGTCGAATCGGTCGTCCTTCTGGGCGTCGTGGGTGAGGAAGGCGACCTTCTGCCGCACGACCATCTCGACGATCGTGCGCGAGAACGGCACCTCGCCCTCGACCGTCGTCGTCATCCGCGACGACTTGACGCGCGCGACCCGGGTCTTCAGATCCCCCGTCTCGTCCATCAGGAGGAGGAAGCCGCGGTCGACGGGAAGGTATTCGAAGATGAGGTCCATGACCTTCTCGAGGACGGCCTCGAGCTCGTCGGCCGAGATCAGGGTCTTCGCGACCTGCACGAGGATCTCGAACACCTTGTTCTTGTAGGCGATGTCGAGCGAGCCCCGCTTTCGGATGACGGTCGAGTCCGCCGGCGGAAGGTCCTTCTCGAGACCGAAATCTTCGTTGAACTCGGCGAGAGGCCGGATGAACGTCGAGGTCGATTCCTTCTTTTCGGCGCCGTGCGGGTAGCTCACGATCGACGGGTCGTCGCGGAGCCGGAGCGTGAACGTGCCGACGCCGATCTCGTCCCCGTCCTTGATCTCCAGCTCGGGCACGGCCTTGCCGTTCACCCGGATGCCGTTCGTCGATTTGTTGTCGCGGACGGTCCACGTCTCGCCCTTCCGGACGACGATCGCGTGCTTGCGCGAAACCGAGAAGTCGTTCAGGACGACGTCGTTCTCGGAGGAGCGCCCGATCGACACCTCCTCCTTGAGCAGCGTGTAGACCTGCGGGCGCCCGTCGACCTCGTAGAAGAGCTGGATCACACCGAAATTCTACTCTGTGTCGCCGGAATGACGCTCCGGAAGCCCGGATCGTTCCGGCATTTACAGGGCCAGGTTCCTCGACCGAGATCCCCGCGGCGGAGTCTTTGCGATCCGAGCCCCGCGAGGTCGCAAACGAGCTCCAAGGGGCCGGGGGCGCCGGAGCCGTCGAGGACGTCCGCCCGAGCGGTGCAGGTCAGATCGCGGAGAGTCTCCGCGCCGGGAGACGACGCGCAGCGCGTGTTCGCGCAAGCGCCTGGCGCGGAGGAGGTCCGCGATCTGAGAGGCAGCAAGCGGTCGAGCGGCTCAGCCGCGAGCCGTGCTGCCGCTATTGAGGCGGTTTGAACTCGATTCGCACGAGCTTCATCGACGCAATCGGCCCACCCGGCGCGGTCGCCGGTTTGTACTTCCACCGCTCGACCGCGGCGATCGCGGCCTCGGTCATTCCGAGCGGCGCCGGGCGTTTCACTTCGATCCGAGCGACGCTGCCGTCGCGGTCGATCGAAACCTGGAGGACGACCGTCCCGGCGACGCGCGCCGCGAACGCGGCGGGAGGATACACGGGCTCGACCTTCTGCAGGAGGACGGCCGGCGCGACTTCCGGCGTCCCCGGGGGAACGCTCTCCGGCGCGGCCGTCGGCGGAGGCGCTCCCGGCTCCGGAATCGCGGGCGCCGGGGAGGCCGACCCCGGGGGCGGCGGCTCGGAAGTCTGCGGCGACTGCTCGGCGACCGAGATCTCCTTCACGACCTTGCCGGCGCCGGGAGTCAACGCCGGCTCGGCGGGATTGGCGGGGATCACGTCGACGTCTTCCGAGGCGACGAAACCGAGCGTGCCGTCCGGGAGCTTCGTCGCGTAGTAGCCGTGATCGACGGAGTAGATCGGGAGGGATTCGCCCCGGCCGGCGTCTCCCCAGATCGCCGCGAACGAGAACGGCGCGAGCAACAGCGACGTGTCTTCCGAAACGTCGCCCGAGAGGGGCGAGAATCGGAAGATCGTCTCGGCGCGGCGCTCGCGGAGCGCGCGATCCGCGTCGTGCTCGATCGAGCGCCGGAGGAGAAATCCTTCCCGCCCCGAAGCGTCGCGGACCCGGCACCAGATTCCCTTCTCCTCCACGAGGGTGATCGCCGACCCGCGGCGCAGCGTGATGACGACCTCCGCGCGCGAGTCGGGCGCCCGGCGCAGGTCGGCCTCCCGTTCCGAGATCGTCGCCGGCTGGGAGGATGGGGCGGCCGGCGCGATCTCCGCCGACCCCCGCCGGGCGCGCGGCGCGACCGCGAACGTGAGGAGGAGCAGGACGAGCGCGAGGACGCCGACCCCGACGGGAAAATAGCGCCGAAACTCCGGCCGCGCCCAGAATCCCGTCCGGCGGCGCCGATGCGGCTTCGTCCTCCCCGGCGCGCTCACGCCATCAGCGAGACGAGAATCGCCTTCTGCGCGTGGAGGCGGTTCTCGGCTTCGTCGAAGATCCTCGACCGCGGTCCGTCCGCGACCGCCGCTTCGACCTCCTCGCCCCGGTGCGCCGGAAGACAGTGGAGGAAGATCGCCTCCGGCGCGGCCTTCGCCATCAGCGACTCGGTGACGGTGAATCCGGCGAACTTCTCCCGCCGGACGCGGGCCTCGTCCTCCTGTCCCATGGAGGCCCAGACGTCGGTGTAGACGACGTCCGCCCCGGAGACCGCCTCCGCCGGATCGCGGGTCGTCGCGATCGTTGCGCCCGTCGCCGCCGCGTCCCGGCGAGCCGACGCGACGACTTCCCCTTTCGGCTCGTAGCCCTCCGGGCTCGCGATCGAGACCGACATCCCGGTCTTCGCGCCCCCGAACATCAGGGAATGCGCCATGTTGTTCCCGTCTCCGACGTAGGCGAGCTTCCGCCCGGCGAGCGTTCCGAAGGCCTCCCGGATCGTCTGGAGATCGGCCATCACCTGGCACGGATGCAGCAGGTCGGTCAGACCGTTGATCACGGGCACCGTCGCGTGGCGCGCGAGCTCGGTGACCGTCTCGTGCGCGAAGGTCCGCGCCATGATTCCGTCGACGTACCGGGAGAGGACGCGCGCCGTGTCGGCGATCGGCTCTCCCCGCCCGATCTGCAGGTCGCGCGACGACAGGAACATCCCGAGGCCGCCGAGCTGATACATCCCCGCCTCGAACGACACGCGCGTCCGGGTCGAGGACTTCTCGAAGATCATCGCGAGGGTCTTTCCGGCGAGCGCCGAACGGTAGCGGGCTGGCTCCTTCTTGATCGCGTCGGCGAGGTCGAGCAGCCCGGCGATCTCCCCGGGCGTCCGGTCGTGGATCGAGACGAAATCCTTCTTCATGCGCTCCTCACGTAAGTTCCGCTCCGCCGGTCGAGCGCCGCCGCGAGAGACGGCGCGTCCGTGATCAGCACTTCGCGCCCTCCCGCCTCGACGAACTTCAGGGCCGCGTCGATCTTCGGTCCCATGCTCCCCTGCGGGAACTGACCGGCGTCGTAGAGCGCCCGCCCTTCCGCCGCAGTGATGGTGGCGAGCGCCTGCTGCGTCGGCTTTCCGTAGTCCCTGTACACCTGCGGCACGCCCGTCAACACCACGAAGAGGTCGGCCGCGAGGTTGGCCGCGAGCAGCGACGCGACGTAGTCCTTGTCGATCACCGCCTCCACCCCCCGCATCACGCCGGCGTCGTCGATCACGACCGGGATCCCGCCGCCGCCGCCGGCGATCACGATCTTCCCGCGGTTGACGAGCCACGCGACGATCTCCGTGTCCCGGATCGCCTTCGGGCGCGGCGACGCGACGACCTTCCGCCAGCCGCGGCCGGCGTCCTCGACGATCGTCCATCCGCGCTCCTTCGCGAGAGCCTCCGCCCGGGCCTTCTCGAAGAACGGGCCGATCGGCTTCGTCGGTTTGCCGAACGCGGGGTCCGCCGCGTCCACGACGACCGTCGTCACGATCGTGACGATCTCCTTCTCGAATCCGGCCGGTCGCAGGACGTTCGTCAGCGCCGTCTCGAGCAGGAACCCCATCGAGCCCTGGGTCTGCGCCACGCAGACGTCGAGGGTCTGCGGGGCGACCTTCGCGGCGGCTTCCTCGACCTGGATCAGGATGTTCCCGACCTGCGGGCCGTTGCCGTGGACGACGATCAGCTCGTATCCGCGGTTCAGGACCGGCAGGAGCAGGCGCGCCGCTTCCTCGGCCCGGCGCTGCTGCTCCGCCTGGCTGCCGTCCCCGTCGGGGGGAAGGAGCGCGTTGCCGCCGAAGGCCACGACCGCGAGCGGCCGAACGAAGGAGAAGAATGGCTGAGGGCTCACGGATCCTTTCGCGCGAGCGGCATCGTCATGCACCGCGGGCCGCCGCGCGCGCGGGAGAGCTCCGGACCCGCGATCTGGATCGCGTACTTGTTGTCGGTCCAGAGCTCGAGCTCCTCGCGCCCCATCAGGATGTCGTCCTCGTACAGGATCCGGTAGCCGTTCCGCGAGAGCTCCTCCGCGGTCCGGACGTTGCGCTCGTAGCAGACGATGACGCCCGGCGCGAGGGCGAACGCGTTGGCGCCGTCGGTCCATTGCTCCCGCTGCTGGTGGATGGGGTCGTACCCGCCGCACGCCACCGGCTTCAGATCGATTCCGTTCTGCTTCAGGACCTGGAGAAGCGGGCCCTTCGACGTGTAGGTGATCTCGCGGCCCGTGAGCGACACCTGGTAGACGTCGGCCTCCTCGGGGCCGCCCTCGACGATCATCGGCGCGTAGCAGAGGCATTCGTCGCGGCTGATCATCGTGAAGACCGTGTCGAGGTGCATGTAGGAGCGCCGGGCGGGGATCTCGACCGTGAAGATCTTCTTAATCCCGGTCTTCGCCTCCTTGAGCGACGCCGCGAGGTGCTCGACCGTCGATTTCGACGTGCGCTCGGAGATCCCGACGAGGAGGATGTCCTCCCGCGGAATGAGGATGTCTCCCCCTTCGAGCGAAGGGCGGGAGGCGGCGGTCGAGAGGCGGGTGAAGTCGCTCGAGAACTCGCGGAAGAGGAAGAAGTCCTTCCCCCGTTCCGCCGGGCGCTCGAAGCGCTTCGAGTACTGGAACACGTAGCCGGAGAGGAGCGGCTCGCGAAGCCGCGCGGCCGTCGCCATCGATCCGAGGATCACCCGGTCGCCGAGGACCGTCTGCGGATCGCGCATGAAGAAGCAGTTCGGCAGCGGCGGAAGCACGTACAGCGTTTCGAGCCGGTCGGAGATCTGCCCGTCTTCGCGGACGATCCCCTCGATCAGCATCGCGGCCGCGTCCTCGGCGCTCGCCTCCCAGATCCTCTTCATCGCCGTTTCGGGGATCTGGAGCTTCAACGCGAGATCGGCGAGCACCTCTTCCTTCGTCTGGGGATCGGTCAGGATCTCCTCGAGGAGGTCCTGGACGTCGAGCACTTCGACCGTGTCGGCGTCTTCCTTCCACGCCGTCCGGAGGAGCTGCTGGAACCGGCGGTGCTCCTCCCGGGCGCCGTCGCCGTAAAGGATGTCGTCGAAGAGGAGCTCGTCCATCATGGAGGGGACCATGCGGTCGATCTCTTTGCCGGGGAGGTGGACGAGCACGGCGTCCAGCTTGCCGATCTCCGACGTCACGTGCAGCTTCATGATGGTGCCGCGCCGTCATCCCGGGGCGCGAAGGGCGGACTATATCGGACGAGCCGAACGCCGGGCAAGTTCCCCCCGCGTTATCAAGAGGTTGAGGCGGGCGGAGCGCCGGCGGGTCAGGACTTCGGTGGGAGCGTCTGGAGCGGCAGGGCCGCCTGCGCCGGCGTCTCCTCGGAATCGGCGACCTCGCGGAGGCGCTCGGCGAACCGGGTGAGCTGCTTCGCGGTTTCTTCGTACTGTTTCTGGGCGTTGGTGAGGTGGCCGCCGAGCTTCCCGAACGGCTCCTCGATCCGTTCGACGCTCCGCTTGAGCACTGCGAGCTCCTCGACGACGGCGTGCGCCCGTTTCTGGATCTCCAGCCCCCGAAGACCCTGCGCGACCGTGAAGAGGTACGCGTAGAGGAGAGTGGGCGACACCGGAATGACGTGCCGCTCGATCGCGTACTCGGCGACGTTGCCGTCCTCGCCGTCCGCCACGATCTCCGCGTAAAGGGCTTCGGCGGGAAGGTACATGAGCGCGAAATCGAGCGTCCCCTCTCCGGCGCGGATGTATTTCCGGGCGATGTCGTCCGCCTGCTTCTTCGTCGCCGACCGGAGCTGCCGGAGCAGGCGCTTGCGTTCCCCGTCGTCGCTGCAATCGAGCGCCCGGCGGTAGCTCTCGTAGGGGAACTTGCTGTCGATCGGGACGAAGCGCTCCCCGACGCGCACGGCGGCGTCGACGATCTCGCCGTCGGCGAACCGTTTCTGCATCTCCCAGCTTCCCGGCGGAAGCACCTGGCGCAGCGACTCCTCGAGGAAGGATTCCCCGAGCAGGCCGCGGATTTTCGGGGGTTTCAGCAGGTCCTCGAGACGGGTGACGTCTCCGGCGAGCTTCTCGATCCTCTTCGACGCCTCGGAAACCTTGCCGAGGCTCTCGCCGACGGACTTCAGCAGCATCGCCGATTCCGCGCTCTGCTGCTGCATCGTCCCGATGTTCCGGCCGAGCGCGTCCTGACTCACGCGGATCCGCTCGTCGATCGTCCGCTCGAACGAGCCGAGCCGCTTCTCGAGCGCTTCGGACAGCGCGTGGACCGTCTTTCCCGACTCCGCGGCGAGCGCCTTCGACGCCGCCGTCTCGGCGGTCAGCGCCGTCAGCATCCGCCGCTGTTCGAGGGAGTCCTGCTGCTCGCGCGAGGAGCGCCGCCCCGACAGGTACAGCGCGGCCCCGATGATCGCGACGAGAAAGAGGGCCACCGCCGCCAGCTCGGCGGAGGGCATCGCCGTCATCGCGACGGACGGGGTCACCCGTCTACCGTCTTCCCGAGAGCAGGTGGATGAAGGCCACGAAGAGCGCGGCGCCGATGATCGACCAGACGATCGGGAACGGATGGCCGTCGATCGAGATCGCCAGGACGTCGGGCAGCCGGATCGCCCGGGCGATCCACGTGCCCAGGAGGGCCCCGATGAAACCGACCGCGACCGAGACGAGGCACCCGCCGCGGGTCCCTCCCGCGATCGCGCGTCCGATCGCGCCGCAGATCGCGGCCACGATCAAGAGGACAAGGAACCCCGTCAGCGAGAACGTCATGGCGTCGCCTCCTCGATTCTGCCAAAATCATAGCGCGTGCTCCGATCGCTCCCGAGATCCTTCCGGTGACGCCCGATTCTTCGGAACGGGAGATCGACTATCTGATCTGCAAGGAGTGCCAGACGCCCTGCTACATCTTCGAGACGGAGGCCGGAAGGATCCTCGAGGCGCTGTGCCCGGTCTGCGGCAACGAGGACGCGCTCCGATTCGCGGTCGGGGAGGGAGAAGAGGAATGAGCGATCCCGAGGAGTACGCGGATCCCCTGACCGGCCGCTACGCCTCGAAGGAGATGTCGCGGATCTTCTCCCCCGCGTTCAAGTTCGGCGCGTGGCGCCGGCTCTGGATCTGGCTCGCCGAGGAGGAGCAGAAGCTCGGCCTCCCCATCCCCGACGAAGCGATCGCGCAGATGCGGCGGCACGCGGAATCGATCGACTTCGCGACCGCCGAGAAAATCGAGCGCGAGACCCGGCACGACGTCATGGCGCACGTGAAGACCTACGGCCTCGCGGCGCCCGCCGCGGCGGGCATCATCCACTGGGGCGCGACGTCCGCCTACGTTTCCGACAACGGCGACCTGATCCAGATGCGCGACGGCCTGGCCCTTCTCGAGCGGCGCATCGTCTCCTTCCTGCGGCGTCTTCGCGAGTTCGCGTCGGCGAATCGTTCTCTGGCGTGCCTCGCCTACACGCACTTCCAGACGGCGCAGCCCACGACCGTCGGGAAACGGGCGTCGCTCTGGGCGCAGGACTTCCTCTGGGACCTGCAGGAGCTCCGGCGGGTCCGCGAGAACCTGCGTTTCCTCGGAGCGAAAGGGGCGACCGGAACGCAGGCCTCCTTCGTCGCCCTTTTCGACGGCGACGGCGCGAAGGTCGAGGCGCTCGACCGGGCGATCGCCGGACGCGCCGGATTCGCGAAGCGCCAGGCGGTCTCCGGCCAGACCTACTCCCGCAAGCAGGACGCTTTCGTGCTCGCGGCGCTCTCCGGGTTCGCGCAGTCCGCGCACAAGTGCGCGACCGACCTGCGCCTCCTTCAGCACGAGGGAGAGGTCGCGGAGCCGTTCGGAAAGGGTCAGATCGGCTCCTCCGCGATGCCCTACAAACGGAATCCGATGCGCGCCGAGCGCGTCTGCGCGATCGCCCGTCACGTCATCGTCCTCTCGCTCGACCCGGCCTTCACGGCGGCCACGCAGTGGCTGGAGCGGACGCTCGACGACTCGGCGAACAAGCGCCTCTCGATCCCGCCCGCGTTTCTCTGCGCGGACGCGATCGCGCTGATCCTCGACGAGATCTTCGACGGGATCGAAGTGCGTCCCTACGTCATTCAGAAAAATCTCGAGCGCGAGCTGCCTTTCCTCGCGATGGAAAACGTGCTCATGGAAGCGGTGAGGCAGGGGCGCGATCGTCAGGCCGTCCACGAGACGTTGAAACTTCTCGCGATCACGGCGCTGGAGGAACGCGAGCGGTCAGGAAATGCTGATTTGAGCGGCTGGTACAAAAGCACGGCGGACGATACCGGACTGACGATCCAGCAGGTCCATGACGCCGCGGCAAAGGATCTCACCGGACGCGCCGCCGAGCAGGTCGAGGCGTTCCTGCGGGAGGAGCTCGATCCCGCGCTCGAAGGCGCCGAAGCGGCCCTCCCCGAAGGCCTTCGCGTCTGAGACGAAGCGGCGACTTCCCCGCCGGGCGGCTCCTCCTCGTCCTCGGCACGGCGCTCCTGTCGGCGGGATGCGCGCGCAAAAAGCCGTCGACCGCCCCGCACGCGCGGCCGGCTCCTCCCCCGCCCGCGGCCGCCGGCGCAACCGAGGAAGGGATGGCGTCGTGGTACGGCGGCAACGACGGTTTCGAGGGAAAGCCGACCGCGTCGGGCGAGATCTTCGACGGAAAAAAGATGACCGCCGCGCATCGCACGCTGCCGCTCGGAACGTGGATCGACGTCGAGAACATCGGCACGGGCCGGACCGCGCGGGTTCGCATCAACGACCGCGGACCGTTCGCGAAAGGAAGAATCCTCGACCTCTCGCATGCCGCCGCCGAGAGGCTCGGCGTCGTCGGTCCCGGCACGGCGCGGGTCCGCCTGACCGTCGTCTCCGCCGGTCCTCCGGCGCCCGAGCTCTCCGCCACGGGATGGTGGAACGTGCAGATCGGCTCGTTCGCCTCCGCCTGGCGGGCAGAGGCGCTCGCCTCGAAGGCGCGCGCCGTCGGCCATCGGGCGTTCACGGAGCCGTTCGAGGGCCTGACCCGCGTCAAGGTGGGCCCGCTTCCCGCGAAGAGCGACGCCGCCGCGGAGCTCGCGCGCCTCGAGAACGAGGGCTACGAGGGAATCCTCGTTCCGGCGCCGGCGCCTTAGTCGGCCTCGCGGCTCGCGCCGAGAGCGCTCGACCGCTGCGGCCTCTCAGATTGCGGACCTCCTCCGTGCCCGGCGCTTGCGCCGTTGGCGCTGCGCGTTCTTCCGACCACGGAGACTTTCCGCAATCTGACCTTCGTCGCTCGGGCGACCGCCCTCGACGACTCCGGCGCCCCAGGCCCGATAAAGCGTTCGCGACCTCGCGGAGCTCGGATCGCGAAGGGATCCAGCGCAGGGCTCGGCCGGGCGGCTCGCGCCGAAGGCGCTCGACCGCTGCGGCCTCTCAGATTGCGGACCTCCGAAACCTGTCATCCTGAGGAGCGTAGCGACGAAGGATCTGCTCGGGTGGCCAGGTCCTTCGCTCCGCTCAGGAGAGAGCACTCCGCGCGCATGTGAATGCGCACTTCGCGCTCACACTTTCCGCGATCCGACCTCCGCCGCTCGCCCAGGCGGGCTCGACGACTCCGGGCCCCAGGCCCGGTAAAGCGTTCGCGACCTCGCGGAGCTCGGATCGCGAATCAGTGATGTCATCCCGAGGAGCGGAGCCACGAGGGATCTCGGTCGGCCGGATCCGGGAGAGAGCCCATCGGCAACCGACGAAATCGTGTATTAATCGAAGCGCCGCGAGAATACCGCTTCCGCCGGCGGGCGCGTCGGTGTTGCGTCGCTCTGTCGCCGTCGAACCGCCCCTCGCGCGGCGAAGGCGATCGCCTCCCGTTACGGCGAGCGGACGGGGAAGCGGCGACCGTTCTGGCGCCGGCAGGAAATGGATGAATCCGAAGTCCCGGGCACGAAACGAGCGGCGCGTCAGCGGCGCGCTCGAAGGTCGAAGGCGCGGACGACGCCGTCCGACCGCGGGACGAAGTCGAGGCCGCTCCGGACGGCGGCGAGACGGGATTCGACGACGAGCGGGACGACCGCGACGTCGTGCTGCGCCCGGCGGACGGCCTGTTCGAGGGCGACGATCCGCGGGGAAGACTCGAGCGTGCGGTCCGCGGCCTCGATCAGCCGGTCGAGCTCGTCGTCGACGTTGAAGAGATAGTTGTGCTCGCCGTATGCCCCGTCGCGCGCATGGAGGAACCCGTCGAGGAGCTGGGCGGCGTCGCCCCACTCCGGGACCCAGTTGAAGAGGAAGAGCGCGTCGGAGCGGTCGCTCAGCGCCTGGAAGTATTCCCGGCGCGGCAGGCTCCGGAGGGTCACGCGAATTCCCGAGGCGCCGAGCTCGCGCGCGAGCTCGGCGCCGAGCGGAAGATCTCCCTGATAGACGAGGAGCGACGCGTCGAGGCCGGCCGGATGCCCGGCGTCGGCCAGGAGCCGGCGGGCCGCCGCGGCGTCCGCGCCCGCGGCCGGCGCGGGAACCGACCCGAGAACGCCGGAGGGAACGAGTCGGAAAAGGGGTGAGAGGAAGCGCGCCGGGTCGATCCGCGCGAGCCGGTCCCGATCGATCGACAGGGCGACGGCCTGACGGCAGCGGAGATCGCCGAACGGGCCCGGCCATTGCGCCATGCCGAGCAGGAGGTTGACGACGGGGCGGCCGGAAACGACGCGCCAGGAGCCGTTCCTCGACCGCGCCGCGAGAGCGCGCGGGACGAACGCCGCGACGTCCGCGAGGCCGTCCTCGATCCATCGGGCCTGCTCGACCGGCGACTCGATCGGAACGTAACGGAATCGCGGAAAAAGCGGCTTCGGCCCCCAGTAGCGCTCGAATCGTTCCCCCTCGAACGTGCCGTAGGGCCGGCCCCGGACGAACGCGTAAGGTCCCGTTCCGATCGGGCGAGTGATCGGCGAGAGTGGCGCATCGCGCGGAACGATCGGGACGTAGGCGAGCTGGGCGAGGAGCGTCGCCGCGGGCCTCCGCGTCGTGATCTCGACCGTGCGGGCGTCGAGCGCCCGGACCCCCGTGATCGTCTTGACCGCATCCACGACCTCGGAACCGGGGAGGTTCTGCGCGCGCCGCAGGCTCGCGACGACGTCCTCGGCGCCGAACGCGCGCCCGTCGTGGAAGAAGACGCCCGGACGCAGATGGAGCCGCCAGACCGTGTCGGAAGGGTTCTCCCAGACGGTCGCGAGCTGGGGAACGACCGCCGCGTTGGCGTCGAGCGCGACGAGCCCCTCGTAATAGTTCGAGAGGACGCCGAAGGTCGGCAGATGGCTGTGCCCGTGGGGATCGGTCGCGACGGCGGGGGACCCGACGATGGTCACGCGGCCGAAGCGGGGGGGCCCCTTCCGGCAGGCGGAGGCAGACAGGAACAGGGCGGCGGCGAGAAATGCCGGGCGAAACGCGGAACGGGGACCGGCGGCCGTCATTTCGGGAAAGCCCTTTCGAGCTCCCGGATTCTACCGCGCCGCGGCCCTCCGCCAGCCCCGCCGCGTGCCGGCGGCGAGCGCGGCGGAAATTCGAAGTCCCGGGCCCGAAACTCGAAACAAATCTGAAAACCTCAGATTCCAAACACAAAACGGATGCTCGCGCCAACCTGAGACGGGCCGCCCTGACCCTGTTTTGATATTGGAGTTTCGAGACTCGAAATTGTTTCGGACTTCGAAATTCGAGTTTCGGATTTTCCCTACTGCAGTTGCCCGATGCGGCCCTGGGCATCCGCCGTGTAGGAGGAGTCGGGGTATTCGCTGACGAGACGCTGGTAGGTCGCCCGCGCGTCCGCCGGCGCTCCGGACCGTTCGTAGAGCGCGCCGAGCTCGGCGAGGAGCGCGTCCTTCGGAACCGCCGTCGAGGACGTCTCGATCGCGCGCTTGACCGCCGCGATCGCCTCGGTCGTCTTCCCCGAATCGCTCATCGCGCGGTAGGAATCGATCTCCGCTGCCGCGGTGATCGCATTCTTTCCGCTGCGGGCGAAACGGTCGAACGCGCCGGTGTCCTTCGACGCCCCCTGCGCGGCGAGGACGACGGCCGCCTCGCGCCCGGACTTCGTCGCGCCGAAATCCGCCGCGGCGGCGAGCTCGCGATTCGCCTCCGCGCTCCTCTCCGCCGCAGTCGCGTAGGTCTTCGCGACCGTGCCCGCGGAGGGATCCCCCGCGAGCGGCGCCGAGAGAGCGGTGAGCGCCCGGGAGAGATGGTCGGCGGCCTGCGCCTCGCGATGCGCGCGGAAGGCGATGAAGGCGCCGATCAGGACCGCCAGCCCGACGGCGATGCCGACGGTTTCGACCGTTCCCTTCCGGTGGACGGACACGAACTGGAGACCCTTCCCCACGGTCTCCATGACCTCGTCCCGCCTCAAGTCCTCTCGCCGCAGCTTTTTCGCCATTTTTTCCCTTTCCCGACCGGAAGGGCGAACGGTACCGGAACGGGAAGCCGGGGTCAACCGTCCGGGGATTGCCGGGGCCGATCCGTCGCGGGGGGTACACTCCCGGCATGACTCCTCCTCTCCCGGTGGCGCTCACGATCGCGGGCGTCGATCCGGGGGGAGGCGCGGGAATCGTCGCCGACCTCATGACGTTTGCCGCGCACCGGGTGTTCGGCACCGTGGCCGTCGCCGCGATCACCGTCCAGAACAGCCGGGGAGTCTCCCGCGCGCAGCCGGTGGCGGCGCGGCTGCTCGAGGAACAGATCGCCTCGATCCTTTCCGACGCGGCTCCGCGCGCCGTGAAAATCGGGATGCTGGGAAATGCCGCGAACGTCTCCGCGGCCGCCCGCGCCCTTCGGAAAGGAAAAGCCCGCAACGTCGTTCTGGATCCGATCGTTCATTCGACGTCGGGAATGCGCTTCCTCTCCCCCGCGGCGCTCGGGTCGATGAAACGCGAGCTGTTTCCGCTCACGACGATCGTGACGCCGAACCTTCCCGAGGCCGAGGCGATCGCGGGGTTCCCGATCCGCGACGAGGGAGACCTCCGTCTCGCCGCCGGGGTGCTCGCCGACCTCGGGGCGGAGGCGGTGCTCGTCAAGGGGGGGCACGCCGAAGGGCGGGAGATCCGCGACCTGTTCTTCGACGGACGGAAGTTCATCGAGTTCCGGAATTTCCGGATCGAGACGGAGGCGACGCACGGAACGGGTTGCACGCTCTCCTCGGCGATCGCGGCGAACCTCGCGCGCGGCGCGTCGACCGCGGACGCGGTCCGCGACGGCATCGAATATCTCCGGCGGTCGCTCGGAAGAGGGCTGTTCCCGGGCAAGGGAAGAGGAACGCCGGGACACTTCTAGCAGGCGTGGCGATGCATCGAGCCGGCCGGGCGCGTGCTGCCCGGCGTCGGCACGACGTACGCTCGCCGGTACGCCTTAGCCGCCACCGGGCGAACCCACATCCCGGCGGGCTCGCGCCTCACCGCGCTTCACCGCGCTGCCGGCCGAGACGCGCTCTCGGTCTTGATCCTCGCGGCAACGATCGTCCGCCACTCGTCCTCCGCCTCGACGGAAACGAGCGAGAGCCCCGCGGCCGAGATTCCCCGTCGCGCGTCGTCCTCCCGTTCGTCGAGGATCCCGGAAAAGAGGGCGGTCCCGCCCGGCCGCAAGAGCCGGGCGATCTCGAAGACGAGCGGCGCCGATTCCTCCCAGATCATGTTGGCGAGGACCGCGTCGAAGGCCCCCTCGGCCGCCGCGGTCTCCCCGGCGAAGAGCCGGACGTCCCCGGCTCCGTTGCGCCCGAGGTTCCGGCTCGCCTCGACGACCGCGTCCAGATCGAGGTCGAACGCGAAGGCCTTCGCGCCGCGGCGCGCGGCCGCGATCGCGAGGATCGCGCTGCCGCATCCGACGTCGAGAACGCGCTTTCCCCCGAGGTCCGCGGAGTCGAGCCAGCGGAGGATGCCGCGGGTCGAAGCGTGCAGGCCGGTCCCGAAGGCGCCGTGGGCGGGGATCCAGAGCGTCGCCGGACCTTCCGAGCCGCCGTCCGGCTCTCCCCGCGGATCGATGCGGAACGCGCCGACCGAAAACGGCGAGAGCGAGGCGCGGTGCGCCGCGAACGGATCGGGAGCGACGACGTCCTCCTCGAGGCGCGCGTCGATTCCGTCGGCGCGCAGGAGGTCTCGCGCGGCCCGGGCGGCCCCGCCGTCGGGGAAAGCGGAGAAGAAGGCGCCCTCCGACTCCCAGCCCCCGAGATCGCCGGCAAGGTAGAGGGCCGCCGAAGCGCGCTCGACGTCCGCGAGGGCGATCCGGAGCCGGGAGTAGCGCGCGTTCATGGGAGCGGCATTCCGGCTTCCGGCCGGGTCAGCTCTCGAAGATCTTCTTGACGCGCGCGAAGCTGCTCTTCTTCGAAGGCGGCGCGCCGACGAGGCGCGCGTAGCTCTCGAGGAGCTCGCGCTCCTCCTTCGACGGCGACTTCGGGACCTTGACGGCGAGGCGGACGATCTGATCGCCGCGACCGGACGCGCGCAGCCGCGCGACCCCCTTCCGGCGCAGGCGGATCTCGGCGCTGGCCGCCGTTCCGGGCGCGATCGCGATCTTTTCCTCTCCCTCGAGAGTGGGGACCTCGATTTCCGCCCCGAGGACGAAGACCGGGAACGGCAGCTCGAGGTCGAGGATCACGTCGTCGCCCTCCCGGCGGAAGACGTCGTGCTCGGCGACGTCGAGGATCACGTAGAGGTCGCCGGCGACCCCGCCGCGCGGCGCCGCGTTCCCTTCGCCCGAGAGGCGCAGCCGCGAGCCCGTCTCGACGCCGCCGGGGATCGGGACCGTGAGTCGGCGTTCCATGGCGCGCCGCCCCTCGCCGCGGCAGGAGGGGCACGGCTTCTCGATCCGCGTCCCCTCGCCGTGACAGGCGGGACAGGTCCGCGCCATCGTGAAGAACCCCTGGGAGAATCGCACCTGCCCGCGGCCTCCGCAGGTCGGGCACGAGACGGGGCGCGTCCCCTTCTCCGCGCCCGAGCCGCCGCACTCTTCGCAGCGCTCGAAGCGCTCGACCGTGACGGACTGTTCCGTCCCGAAGGCGGCCTGTTCGAACGTGATCTCGAGCCGCGCGACGAGGTCCTCTCCCGCCGGAGAGCCGCCCCGCCCGAAACCGCCCCCGAAGAACTGGCCGAAGAGATCGGCGAAATCGCCGAACGCGGAAGGATCGAACCCGCCGGCGCCGCCGCGCAACCCTTCGTGGCCGAAGCGGTCGTAGCGCTGGCGCTTGTCGGCGTCGGAGAGCACGCCGTACGCCTCCGAGGCCTCCTTGAATTTCTCGGCGGCTTCGGGATCGCCGGCGTTCTTGTCCGGATGGAACCGGATCGCGAGCTTCCGGTAGGCGGACTTGAGCTCCGCCGCGCCGGCGTCGCGGCCGACGCCCAGGACCTCGTAGTAATCGCGCTTCATGCGGCGGGTGTCGAGGAACTGCGCTTCAACATCGCCTGGGTGAGGACCTTCGAGATCCCCTGCATGTCGGCGAGCGCGCTCTGGATGTCCTTCTCTTCCTCGGCGCCGCAGGCCTGGTGCGCGCGCTTGAACGTGGCCTGGACCCGCTCCCGCTCGTCCGCCGTCAGGAGCTTGCCGAACTCGTTGAAGACCCGCTCGTTCGCCGCGACCAGCCCCTCGAGGCGCGTGCGCGTCCTCCGCAGCTCGCGGCGCTCCTCGTCGGCCGCCGTGTTCTCCTCCGCCTCGCGGATGAGCTTCTCGATCTCCCGGCCGGACAGTCCGCCCGCCGGGGTGATCTGGATGCCCTGCGCCTTCCCGGTCGCCTGGTCGCGCGCGGAGACGCTCACGATGCCGTTGGAGTCGATCGCGAACGTCACCTCGATCTGCGGGACGCCGCGGGGCGCGGCCGGAACGCCGATCAGGTCGAATCGCCCGAGCGACTTGTTGTCGCGCGCGAGACCGCGCTCCCCCTGCAGCACGTGGATCTCGACCGCCGACTGGTTGTCGACGACGGTCGTGAAGATCTTCGAGTTCTTCGTCGGAATCGTCGCGTTCCTCTCGATCAGCTTCTCGAAGATGCCGCCGTGCGTCTCGATGCCGAGCGACAGCGGGGTCACGTCGAGGAGGACGACGTCCTTGATCTCTCCGCGGAGGACGCTCCCCTGGATCGCGGCGCCCACCGCCACGACCTCGTCCGGATTGATGTCGCGCGACGGCTCCTTCCCGAAGATCTCCGCGACCATCTGCTGGACCTTCGGGGTGCGGGTCTGACCGCCCACGAGGATCACGGTGTCGATTTCCTGGGGACGCAGACCGGCCGACTGCAGCGCGTCCCGGCAGGGGCCCGCCGTCCGCTCGATCAGGTCCGCCACGAGGGACTCGAAGACGCTCCGGCCGAGGACCCGGTTGATGTGCTTGGGGCCGGTCGCGTCGGCGGAGATGAACGGGAGCGTGATCGCCGCCTCGTCCGCGGTCGACAGCTCGCACTTGGCCTTCTCGGCCGCCTCCTTGAGGCGCTGGAGCGCCATCCGGTCCTGGCGCAGATCGATCCCGGTCGATTTCTCGAAGTCCTCGAGGAGCCAGTCCATGATTCGCTTGTCGAAGTCTTCGCCGCCGAGATAGGTGTCGCCGGAAGTCGACTTCACCTCGTAGATGCCGTCGCCGAGCTGGAGGATCGAGATGTCGAACGTCCCGCCGCCGAGGTCGTAGACCGCCACGATCTCGCTCCCGCGCCGGTTCGCGCCGTACGCGAGGGCGGCGGCGGTCGGCTCGTTGATGATCCGCTGGACTTCGAGACCGGCGAGGCGCCCGGCGTCGCGCGTCGCCTGCCGCTGAGCGTCGTCGAAGTACGCCGGGACGGTGATGATGGCCTCGGTGACCTCTTCGCCGAGGGAGTCTTCCGCGAACTCGCGGATTTCCTTCAGCACGAAGGCGCTGATCTCTTCGGGGCTGTAGTCCCGGCCGCGAACGCGGATCTTGACGTCGCCGTTAGCGGCCTCGGTGATCTCGTACGGGAGGATCTCGCGGGCGCGGGCGACCTCTTCGGACCGGAACTTGCGCCCGATCAGCCGCTTCGTCGCGAAGATCGTGTTCACGGGATTCGTGATCGCCTGGCGCTTCGCGATCTGGCCGACGAGACGCTCGCCGTCCTCGGTCAGGCCGACGACCGACGGCGTCGTCCGGCCCCCCTCGCGGTTGGCGAGGACGACGGGCTGCGAAACCTCGAGGACCGCCGCGCACGAGTTCGTCGTGCCGAGATCGATCCCGATGATCTTCCCCAAGCCGCTATCCCTTCCCGCCGTGCGGGGGAATCGCGACCTTCACGAAGGCGGGTCGCAGCAGCCGATCGTTGAGGTAATACCCCTTCTGCAGCACGGAGACGATCGTGTTCGGCTCGACGCCGGCCGCCTCCTCGCGCGCGACGGCTTCGTGCACGTTGGGATCGAACGCCCCGCCCGTCGGCACTTCGGTCAGTCCGCGCTTCTTGAGCGCATCCGAGAACTGGCGGTAGATGAGCTCGACCCCCTGGCGGTATTCGTCGTCGGCCGCCGCCGGCGCGTGGCCGAGCGCCCGCTCGAAGTTGTCGAGCACCGGGAGCAGGTCGCGGAAGAAATCGCCGAGAGCGAATCGAAAGTAGTCCGATTTTTCCCGCTCCGTGCGCTTCTTGAAGTTCTCGAACTCCGCGAGTTTCCGGAGCTCGCGGTCGCGAAACTCCGCGATCTGCCGCCGCGCGTCCCCGAGCTCTCCGGCGGCGTTCGCCCCCGGATCGGCGGCGCGGCGCGCCTCGGCTTCCTCTTCCGCGAGGATCTCCTCCAGCGTCTCGGAAGGCGCGTCCACCATCACGACGTCCTCCTCGCCGGGGAGTTCGGGAGAGTCGTCGTCACGACGGTCGTCCATGGGAAGCATCTCCTCCTTCCGACGGCTCGTCCAGCTTTTCGGACAGAGCCTTCCCGAGGAATTCTACCAGCGGGACGATCCTCGGATAGGACATCCGGAGCGACCCGATGATCCCGAGCACGCCCGGTGCGCGGTTTTCCGGCCCGTACCGGGTGACGACCGCGGAGAGGGGCTTCCCCGCGGTCAGATGGCTCTCGGACCCCATCACGATCCGGGGGCCTTCGCCCTCGAGGCACTGGTCGAGGAGCTCGACGAGGTTCGCCTTCTCCTCGAAGGCCCGATACACCCGTTTGAGGCTCTCGGGCTCCGAGAACTCCGGCCGCTCGAGGAATCTCCGCGTCCCTTCCGTGTAGATGTCGGCGGGGCCGGCCGGCGAGATCGCTCGGCGGGCCAGATCGAGCATTTCGAAGAGCGCATGGTCGAAGCGGGCGCGTTCCTCCTGCATCGCGAGCGTCACGCGGTTCCGGATCGCGACGAGCGTCGCCCCTCCGAATTCCGCCGTCAGATACGACCCCGCCCGCTCGAGCGCGGCGGCGTCCAGCCGGCCGCCCGTCTCGATCAGCCGCGTGAACACGATGTCTCCGTCGCCGACCTGGATCGCGAGCGCCTTCTCCCGGCCGATCGGAACGAACCGGATCTCCCGCACGACGGAGCGCCGCGCGTCGGGCGCGATCACCACTCCGACCTCTCCCGAGAGCTTCGAGAGGAGGCGGGAAACGGCCGGAAACAGGAGGTTCGGGTCGTGTCCGGCGCCCGAGAGATCGACGGACACGAGCTCCCGCTGGCTCGCGGTGAGCTCCTTCGGCTTCATCAGCGTCCGGACGTATTGCCGGTAGGCCTTCTCGGTCGGAACCCGTCCGGCCGAAGTGTGGGGCTGCTGCAGGTACCCGGCGTCGGTCAGGTCCGCCATCAGGTTGCGCAGGGTCGCCGCGGACGCATGGAACTTCCGGCGCTTCGCGAGCGATCGCGACGATACCGGCCGACCCGTCTCCGCGTGGGTGCGGATGATCTCCTTCAGGACTTCGCGAGCCCTCTCGTCCAGCAGGTCGTTCGTCTCGCGCGTGACCAATATCCGCTCCAATCGGTGTTAAATTCAAGAATAACCCAGATGCCGCGTCCCGCTTCGCCGAAACGTCCCTCCGCTCTCCGCGTCGCGATCCGCGGGCGCGGGCGGGCCGGACGCGCGCTCCATCGGGCGCTCGCCGGGGCCGCGATCCGCGTCTCCTGGGTGCCGCGCCGCTCCGCGCGGCCGGCGTCCTTCGACGTCCTCGTGCTGGCCGTCCCGGACGACGCGATCGCCGCCGAATCCGACCGTCTGCTCCGCGCCGGAGCCCGCGCGCGTTGCGCGATGCATCTCTCCGGAGCGCTCCCGGCCGGAATCCTCGCCGGATGGAGGAGAACCGGCGGCGCCGCCGTTTCGTTCCACCCGCTCCGGTCGTTCGCCGGGGCGCGGGGAGAAACCGCGGCCGGCGTCGACGTCGCGATCGAGGGGGACGCGCGCGGCCTCGCGATCGCCCGCCGGATCGCGGGCCGGATCGGCGCGCGCGCGTGGCCCGTCGCGACCGCCGCGAAACCGCTCTACCACGCGGCCGCGGCCGCGGCGGCCGGCGGGACCGCAATCCTCGTCGCCCTCGCGGCGGAGGCGGCCGTCCGCGCCGGAATGCCGCCCCGGCGCGCGATCCCCGCGATGGCCGCCCTCGCCTCCGAAGCCGCGCGGAACGTGGGCGCGCGCGGCTTCCCGCGCGGACTCACGGGCCCGCTCGCTCGCGGCGACGAGGGCACGCTTCGTCTGCACCGGCGCGCGCTGTCGCCGTTGCCCGACCTCGCCGCCGTCTCCGCGGCGCTCGCTGCCGGCGCCGCGGCGCTCGGCCGCCGCCGGAAGGGCGTCCGGCGTCGAAAATGACCGGAACGGCTTGGACTTTCCCGTCCGGCTGATAGAATGGCCCCGGCGTTTTCGCCCATTCATGTAAGGGAGCACACGGCCCGATGGTTTTCTTCAACTACGCCACGATGCAGATGGCGGCGAAGGTCGTCTACTACGGCCCCGGACTCTGCGGAAAAACCACCAACCTCCACCACATCTACGGAAAGACGGCGCCCGGCTCGCGGGGAGAGATGATCTCGCTCGAAACCGAGACGGACCGGACTCTTTTCTTCGATCTCCTGCCGATCGACGTGGGGGTGATCGGCGGGTTCAAGACCCGACTCCAGCTCTACACCGTTCCGGGGCAGGTCTTCTACAACACGACCCGCAAGCTCGTCCTGCGGGGCGTGGACGGCATCGTCTTCGTCGCCGACTCGCAGCGGGCGATGAAAGACGCCAACGTCGAGAGCTTCCAGAACATGGAATCGAATCTCCAGGAGATCGGCCTCTCCGCGTCGGAGATCCCTCTCGTGCTCCAGTTCAACAAGAGGGACCTCGCCAACGTCCTCACCCTCGACGAGCTCCGGGCGTCGCTCGACCCGAAGGGGCACTTCGCGTACGTCGAGGCGGTGGCGCTCCGCGGCGACGGGGTCTTCGAGACGCTCAAGGAAATCTCGAAGCTCACGCTGAAGGCGCTCAAGAAAAAGATGCTCGGCGACGACAAGCCGTCGCGCACGCTGGCCCGGCCGGTCGCCCCGGCGGCAGCGCCCCAGCCCGCCGCGCCGGCTCCGGCGCCCGCCGCGACTCCGGCCCTCGAGGCGGCGGCGGAGGAACCTCGCGTTTCGCTCTCCGATCTCCGCGCCGACGCCGAGGCCGCCGCGACCGCGCTCGCCGAGCAGATCGATACCGACGCGCTCTTCGAGAACGCCGAGGCGCTCGACGACATGCCTCCGCCGGGCGCGCCTCCTCCGGTCTCGCCGGAATTTCTCGCCGAAGCGCGCGACGAGCTTCCCGGACCGGCGGGCGGGCGCGTCCCCGCTCCCGACGACGCCGTGCAGGTCGACTTCGAACAGGCCGCCGTGGCGCCGGCGGGCGACGTCGTCAAGCACGTCAAGGTGAGATCGAACGTCGACATCCTCTCGGAGCTCGAGAAGCTGAGGAAGAACGCGACGCTGAAGCCGATGCCGTCCGCGCCGCGGGCGCGCACCGCCGGGCTCTCGATCGACGACCTCCTCTCGACCGGATTGAACCACCGGCGGGAAGTTCAGAAGCTCTACGAGATCGAAGTCCGGAAGAAGGACCTGACGCGCGCCGGCCGTCTCGTGTTCGCGGTCCATCTCGACGACGGACGGAACAAGCCGCTCGGCGAGGAACGGCGATACGAGATCGACCTCGCGGACATGCGCGACATCGAGAAGCTCCTCGTCTCCCTGAAACTCCACGTCACGGGAAAATGATCGACGGGCATAGCCCGTGGAAAACGATCGACGGGCCCAGCCCGCGGAAAAACGATTGACGGGCGGCCGCCCGTCTGTTAAAAAGTTGAAGTGCAGCCCTCCGGAAGGCTTCTTCTCCCTGTTTCCGCTTTTGCCTTGCTCCTCGTCTCCTGTGCGCAGACGCCGCCGCCGCGCGCGGTCGTCGTCGCGGCCCCCGAGGCCGTCGCGCTCCCCGCCCCTTCCGCGATCGACCGCTCGACGGAGCTCTTCTACACGGGCAAGCAGGCGGCGCTGTCGGGCGACTTCGACTGCGCGGAAGCCCAGTTCCAGCTCGCCCTGAACGCGGTGATCCCGCCCGGCTCGGACCGCCCGTCCTCCCCCGAGGTCGAGGAGTTCTCGGCGTCTCTCTACGACTCCATCCAGCGTTACGAAGCGATGGCGCCCTCGGCCGGCGACGCCGACGGCGGCGAACCGCGGGGACTTCCGGACGAGCTCCAGGGCATCTCCGGACAGACCTCGGAGGCGGACCTCCAGCGGGCCCGCGAAGCGGTCAAGACGGACGATCGCGCCGGCACGTTCGACATCCCGATCACCGTCAACGACTCCGTGCTCGCGATGGTCGCGAGCTTCTCCGCCCGCGAATCGGTCCGGGAGCGGTTCTCGGAGGGCCTCGTTCGCTCCGGACGGTACATGCCGATGATTCGCGAGGTCTTCCGAAAGGCCGGGCTGCCGACGGACCTCGCGTACGTCGCGATGATCGAGTCCTCGTTCAAGACGCGGGCTCGCTCGCGCGCGCGGGCGCAGGGGGTCTGGCAGTTCATCGCGCCCACCGGACGCCGATACGGCCTGCGCAGCGGCCGGATCGTCGACGAGCGCTCCGATCCGATCAAGGCGACGGAAGCCGCCGCCGGGTATTTCCGCGACCTGTACGAGATGTTCGGCGACTGGTATCTCGCGATGGCGGCCTACGACAGCGGCGAGGGGCGTGTCGCCCGCGCGATCTCGCGAACGGGCACCGACAACTACTGGGAGCTCTGCCGACTCGGGGCGCTGCCCCGCGAAACGCGTCTCTACGTGCCGTCCGTGATCGCGGCCGCGCTCATCGACAAGAACCAGGAGCACTACGGGTTCGCGGTCGATCCCGAGGACCCCATGGAATTCGAGACCGCGAAGCTCGAAAAGCCCGTGGATCTGCGCCAGGTCGCGCGCGTCTGCGGGATCGCCTACGAAGATCTCGCGGAGCTGAACCCCGAGCTGCGCACGTTCGTCACGCCGCGCGGGGGCTCCGGATACGACCTGCGCGTCCCGCGCGGGCTCGCCGCCGCGGTCGAGGCGAAGGCGGGCGCGCTGCCGGAAGCCGCGGTCCCGGCCCTCCGGCGCCACCGCGTGCGGCCCGGCGAAACTCTGGCGAAGGTGGCGCGCCGTTACGGTGTTTCCGAAGCATCGCTCGCCGAGGCCAACGATCTTCCCCGGGGCGCGAAACTCGCTCCCCGGCGGATGCTCGAGATCCCCGACCCGGAGCCGGAGGCGTATGCCGCCCGGCGCGAAAAAGGGCGCCACGTCTCCCGCGACGCCGCGCTCGGCGAAGACCTCGCCCGCACCCACTACCGCGTCCGCCGCGGCGACACGTTGTTCTCGATCGCGACCCGTCATCACACGACCGTCGACAAGCTGCGGGAGTGGAACGGGCTCGGCGACGGCGCCGCGATCCGGCCGGGGGAACGACTCGCGGTCGCGCAGAGCCGTTAGCGACTTTTTCCGTTTGAAAGCCGCGCGCGTCCGCGGTATCCTTTCACCGTCCTCCTCACCGCATCGCGGCTCTTCCTCCGCCTCCCGGAGGAGCCGGTCATGCTGTCCCGAATTCATTCCGCCGCGATCGACGGCACCGAAGCCCGAATCCTCGACGTCGAGGCGGACGTCTCCCACGGCCTGCCGTCATTTTCGATCGTCGGGCTTCCCGACGCCGCCGTCAAGGAAAGCCGCGACCGCGTCCGGGCGGCCCTGCGCAACTGCGGTTTCGACTTCCCGCCCCGCGCGGTCACCGTGAACCTCGCCCCGGCCGACTGGCGCAAGGAGGGCTCCGCCCTCGACCTCGCCGTCGCCGCCGCCCTCCTGTCGACCGCGGGCGTCCTCCCCGCCGGCGGCTCGCGTCGGGTCCTCGTCGGCGAGCTCGCGCTCGACGGCGCCCTGCGCCCGGTGCGGGGAGCGCTCGCGATCGCCGCGGCGGCCGCCGACGAAGGGTTCGACGAGGTGGTCGTCCCCCGGGAGAACGCGCGAGAAGCCGCGGCGGTCGGGCGGATCGCCTCGATCGGGGCCGCGTCGCTGACCGAGGCGATCGCCCACCTGCGGGGGGAACAGCCGATCCCTCCCGCGGCGGCCGACCCGAGCGATTTCGCTCCCTCCCGCTTCGCCGAGGATTTCTCGGACATCGCGGGCCAGGCGATCGCCCGGCGCGCGATCGAGATCGCGGCGGCCGGCGGTCACAACATCCTCCTCTTCGGGCCGCCCGGTGCGGGAAAGACGATGCTCGCCCGCCGGCTGACGTCGATCCTCCCGCCCTGGACGCGCGACGAGGCGATCGAGGCGACGCGCGTCCATTCGATCGCCGGGCTGCTGGCGCCCGGGCGCGGTCTCCTCGCGGAGCGCCCCTTCCGCGCGCCGCACCACAGCGTTTCCTACGCGGGGCTCGTCGGCGGCGGAGCGCATCCCCGGCCGGGCGAGGCGTCGCTCGCGCATCGCGGCGTCCTTTTCCTCGACGAGCTCCCGGAATTCCGCCGCGACGCCCTCGAAGTCGTCCGGCAGCCCCTCGAAGAAAAGCGGGTGACGATCGCCCGAGCCTCCGGAGCGAGCGTGTTCCCGGCGGACTTCCAGCTCATCGCCGCGATGAACCCCTGTCCGTGCGGTTACCTCGGAGATCCGCGCCGCGCCTGCCGCTGCTCCCGTTACGAGATCGAGCGGTACCGCTCGAAGCTCTCGGGGCCGCTGCTCGACCGGATCGACCTGCACGTCCGCGTTCCGGCGGTTCCCTTCCGCGATCTGACCGCGGCCGGGTCGTCCGAGCCTTCCTCCGCGATCCGCGCCCGCGTCATTCGTGCCCGCGGCCGGGCGCGCGCCCGCTCGACCCGCCGCGCGGCGATCTCCTGCAACGCGGCGATTCCGGGCTCGCTCGTCCGGAAAATTGCTCATCCCACCGACGAGGCGCTCGCGATTCTCGAGTTCGCCTCCCGGAAGATCGGGCTGTCCGCCCGCGCCATCCATCGAGCGCTCCGCGTGGGCCTCACGATCGCGGATCTCGCGGGCGCCGAGCGGGTCGAGGCGCCCCACGCGGCGGAGGCGATCGGCTATCGAGGGCTCGATCGGGCGGTCTCCGAGGGCCTGTCCGGATGACCGGGGAAAGGCCCGAGAGCGCTGGACGATTTACGCAACTCCATGAATCCACGAGTCGTTTTCGTGAAGCTTTCGGGTTGACTCGCTCGTTTCGGGAGATATACTGCCGGAACTTTCCCGGAAACCCCGGATCCCCGGAGGTCGCAAAGGCAACGATGGGACGGAACTACAACACGATCATCTTCGTGCCCCACGCGCGCGCGAAGTTCCGCAAGCTCCGGGTGGCTTCGTCTCTCCTCTGGTCGGCCGGGGCCGCCCTCGGCGCCCTTCTCGTGATCGCGGCGACCTTCACCACTCTCTACTTCGTTTCGGTCCGGAAGGACCGGCAGTATCGCGCGACCCTCCTCGAGAACGAAAGGTTGAAGACGTCGGCGGAAAAGATGACGACCCGCCTCGCGCAGCTATCCCGCAAGCTCGACGATTTCGAAGAGCGGACCCGAAAGCTCGCGATCGTCGCCGGCCTGCCGGCGCTCGCCGACGCGGGGCGCGGCGGGTCCGGGGGCGCCCTTCCCGACGGGGAGAACGGCGCCTTCGACCTGCAGGGGCGCGGCCGTTCGCTCGACGAGCGCCTGATCGGGCTGGAGAAGAAGCTCGCCCAGCAGAACGCGCTCCTTTCCAATACTCCGTCGATCGAGCCGGTTCCCGGGCTGATCACCTGCGGCTTCGGCGAACGGAGCGATCCGTTTACGGAGGAGCCGGCATTCCACACCGGCATCGACATTTCGAGCCCCCGCGGCCACTCGGTCGTCGCCTCCGCCGAGGGAACCGTGGTCAAGGCGGGCTGGGTCAACGGATACGGGCGATGCGTCGAGGTCGCGCACGGGCTCGGGCTCCGGACGCTCTACGGGCATCTGGACGAGATCCACGTTTTCGAGGGCCAGCGCGTGTCGCGCGGCCAGGCCATCGGCGTCGTCGGAACGACGGGACGCTCGACCGGGCCGCACCTGCATTACGAGGTGAGGCTGGACAATCGGGCCGTCAATCCGCTTCCTTACATTCTCGACGCAAGGTAGGCAGGCGCGGTGATACCGTCGGCCTCGCGCGCGCCGCTGCGCGGCTGGAACGCTGCGGCCTCCCAGATCGCGGACCTCCTCGCCTCGGTTACTTCGGCGAGACTTTCCGCGATCTGACCTTCGCGGCTCGCCTTCTCGGCTCGGCCGCTCCGGCGCCCCAGTGCCCCGGTGCTCCGTCGAATTCCGGGATCGATTCCGAGGGTCGCTTTCGCATCGCATTCCGCCCTCGAACTTCCCGCGCCTGACCGTCTCGAATCAGTAGCGACACCCGGGGTCCCCTCCCGCCCCGGCGCAAGGCGCGTTCATGCGCGAGCCAGGTGGGATGCGGGCGGCCCGGCCCGCGGGCGAGGCATACCGGCGGCGTATGTTGAGCCCGCGGGCGGGCCGCCCGCGCCCGCATCGCTCGATGCATGGACGCGCCTCCCCAAGCGGTGAAATCTATTTGATAAACTAACGGTTTACACAGAATCAGATGTTGAATATCGAGAAGCTCTTCACCAAGATCACCGGCACGCAGGGCGAGCGCGACATCAAGCGGCTCCGCCCCCGGATCGAGCGCATCAACGCGATGGAGCCCCGGATCGCGGCGATGTCCGACGCCGAGATGCGGGCCCAGATCGCCCGCTACCGGGAAGAGGTTCGCGGCAAGCTCGCCGACCTTCCGGGAGGCATCGAGCGGGACGTCCGTTTCGCGCGGCGCGCCCGGATCGACGAGGCCCTCGATCCGTACGCCGAAGAGACGTTCGCCCTCGTCCGGGAGGCCGCCAAACGCGCCCTCGGCCAGCGGCACTACGACGTCCAGCTGATCGGCGGATTCGTCCTCCACGAGGGGAAGATCGCCGAGATGCGGACGGGCGAGGGCAAAACCCTCGTCGCGACGCTTCCGTCGGCGTTGAACGCGCTCACCGGGCGCGGCGTGCACGTCGTGACCGTCAACGACTATCTCGCGCGCCGCGACGCCGACTGGATGGGCCGCGTCCACCGCTTCCTCGGGCTGACGGTGGGGTGCATTCAGAACTCGCTCTCCGACGCGGAGCGCCAGGTCGCCTACGCGTGCGACATCACCTACGGCACCAACAACGAGTTCGGGTTCGACTACCTCCGCGACAACATGAAGTTCGACCTCGCTTCGATGGTCCAGCCCGGGTACAACTTCGCGATCGTCGACGAGGTCGACTCGATCCTCATCGACGAGGCGCGGACGCCGCTCATCATCTCCGGGCCCTCGGAGGAATCGCCCGACCTCTATTTCCGCGCCGACCGGGTGATCCCCCGCCTCGCGAAAGGCACCGAAGAGCAGGACAAGGACGGGCGCAAGTACATGACGGGCGACTACGTCGTGGACGAGAAGACGCACACGGCGGTCCTGACCGAGGAAGGCGTCGCGAAGGCCGAAGAGATCGTCGGCGTCGAGAACCTGTACGACATGCGCAACGTCGAAATGCTCCACGCCGTCGAGCAGGCGCTGAAGGCGCACACGCTCTACCGAAAGGACGTCGAGTACGTCGTCAAGGAAGGGCAGGTCCTGATCGTCGACGAGTTCACCGGGCGGATCCTCCCCGGCCGCCGCTGGTCGGACGGCCTGCACCAGGCGGTCGAGGCGAAGGAAGGCGTCAAGATCGAGAAGGAGAACCAGACTCTCGCGACGATCACGCTCCAGAACTATTTCCGCATGTACGACAAGCTCGCGGGAATGACCGGGACCGCGGACACGGAAGCGGACGAGTTCCACGAGATCTACGGCCTCGCCGTCTCGGTGATCCCGACGCACCGGCCGATGATCCGCCTCGACAATCAGGACACGATCTACCGCACCGAGCCCGAAAAGTTCGAGGCGATCGCCGACACCGTCCGCGACCTCCATGCGAAGCGCCAGCCGGTCCTCGTCGGCACGGTCTCGATCGAGAAGTCGGAGCGCCTCTCGAGCCTCCTGAAACGCCGCGGCGTCCCGCACGTCGTCCTGAACGCGAAGTTCCACGAACGGGAGGCGGAGATCGTCGCCCAGGCCGGCCGGCCCGGATCGGTCACGATCGCGACGAACATGGCGGGCCGGGGCACCGACATCATCCTCGGCGGGAACCCGGAGGCGATGGCGCAGCACCGGGCGAAGGAAGCGGAGAACGCGGAAGCCTTCGAGAAGCTCCGGAGCGAGCTCGCCGGGAAATGCGCGGAAGACCAGAAGGACGTCCTCGGCTTCGGCGGTCTCTTCATCCTCGGCACGGAACGGCACGAATCGAGGCGCATCGACAATCAGCTCCGCGGCCGCTCCGGCCGCCAGGGCGACCCGGGCGAGTCCCGCTTCTTCCTCTCGCTCGAGGACGATCTGATGCGGATCTTCGCGTCGGACCGCCTCTCGAACATCATGAAGCGGCTCGGCATGGAAGAAGGCATCCCCCTCGAGCACAAGATGGTCTCCCGCGCCATCGAGCGCGCCCAGAAGCAGGTCGAGGCGCGGAACTTCGAGAGCCGCAAGCACCTCCTCGAGTACGACGACGTGATGAACAAGCAGCGCGAAGCGATCTACAAGCTTCGCCGGGACATCCTGGAGGGGAAGGAAGGGCGCGAGTACGTCCTCTCGCTGCGCGACACGGTCATCGACTATCTCCTCGACCGCTGCTGTCCGGAGGACAAGGACCCGCGGGACTGGGACGCCGACGCCCTCCGCACGGAGCTCCGCGAATATTTCGGGCTCGATCTCGACCGGGAAGGCGTCGATCCCGCGGCGCTCTCCCGGCGCGAGCTCCTGACCGAGATCACCGGGAAGACGGACGCGATCTACGACGCCAAGGCGACGCTGCTCGGCGACGAGTCGATGCGGAGCCACGAGCGTTACGTGATGATGCAGGTGGTCGACCAGCTCTGGAAAGACCACCTGCTCGCGATCGATCACCTGAAGGAAGGGATCGGGCTCCGGGGATACGGCCAGAAGGATCCGCTGGTCGAGTACAAGAAGGAATCGTTCGAGCTCTTCACCGTGCTGAAGGAGCGCGTCGAGGACCAGATCGTCAAGTACCTCTTCCGGCTCCAGCCCGTTCCGGTTCCCGGCGAATCGGAAGCCGAGGCGGCGCCGGAGCCCGTTTCGCGCCGTCCTCCCCCGCGCAACGTCACGTACTCGCACGGTCCCGCGACCGAAGCGGTCGAGACGGTCCACCGGAGCGAGCCGAAGGTCGGGCGCAACGACCCGTGCCCGTGCGGGTCCGGAAAGAAATACAAGAAGTGCCACGGCGCACCCGTCGGAGTGAACGCGTGAGCGACCCGGCCGGCGAGATCCCCTTCGCGCTCACCTTCGACGACGTCCTCCTCCTGCCCGCCCATTCGACGATCCATCCGCGCGAGGCGGACCTCCGCAGCCGGATCACGTCGAAGATCGCGCTGAACATTCCGATCGTTTCCGCGGCGATGGACACGGTGACCGAGTCGCGCCTCGCGATCGCGATGGCGCAGCAGGGAGGTCTCGGGGTCGTCCACAAGAACCTCTCGATCGAGTCGCAGGCGGCGGAAGTCGACAAGGTCAAGCGCTCCGAGTCGGGGATGATCGTCGACCCGGTGACCTGCCATCCCGAGCAGCCGATCCACGAGGCGCTCGCCGTGATGCGGAAATACAAGATTTCCGGCGTCCCGATCGTCGACCACGCCGGTAAGCTCGTCGGGATCCTCACGAACCGCGACCTCCGCTTCGAGACGAAGCTCGACAACCCGATCTCCTCGCGGATGACGAAGGAGCACCTGATCACGACGCCGGTCGGGACGTCGCTCGAAGCCGCCAAGGAGCTCCTCCATCAGCACCGGATCGAGAAGCTCCTCGTCGTCGACCGCCAGGGAAACCTGAAGGGCCTGATCACGGTCAAGGACATCCAGAAGCAGATCAAGTACCCGAACGCGTGCAAGGACCGGCTCGGACGGCTGCGGGTCGCGGCCGCCGTCGGCGTGGCGCCCGACCTGCTCGACCGCGCCGCCGCCCTGATCCGCGCTCAGGCCGATCTCCTCGTCCTCGACTCCTCGCACGGACACAGCCAGGGCGTCCTCGACGCGCTCGCGGAGCTGAAGAGCCGGTTCCCGGAGACCCCGGTCGTCGCGGGGAACGTCGCCACCTATGAGGGCGCCCGGGACCTCGTCCGGCTCGGCGCGGACGCCGTCAAGGTCGGCATCGGACCCGGGTCGATCTGCACGACCCGCGTCGTGACGGGAGCCGGGGTCCCGCAGATCCACGCGATCCGCGAGTGCGCCCGCGCGCTCGCCGGCACGGAGGTCCCGCTCATCGCGGACGGCGGCATCAAGTACTCCGGCGACATCACCAAGGCGATCGCGGCCGGCGCGCACGTCGTGATGATCGGGTCGCTCTTCGCCGGAACCGAAGAATCCCCCGGCGAGACGATCCTGTACCAGGGGCGCACGTTCAAGGCCTACCGGGGCATGGGATCGCTCGCCGCGATGAAGGCCGGGTCCTCCGACCGCTACTTCCAGGACACGTCCGACGAGAGCTTCACGGCGGACAACGGAGGGGGCGGCGGAACGCTCTCGAAGCTCGTGCCCGAGGGAATCGAGGGGATGGTCCCGTTCAAAGGGTCGCTCTCGGGCCTCGTGCACCAGCTGACCGGTGGTCTCCGGAGCGGAATGGGGCTCACGGGATCGAAGGACATCGAGGCGCTGCGCACGACCGCGAGGTTCGTCCGGATCTCGGCGGCGGGACTGAAGGAGTCGCACGCGCACGACGTCGTCGTGACCAAGGAAGCTCCGAACTATCGTGTGGACTGACCCGTGCGGGGCGAGGCATCGAACCGGAAGTCAATCTACTGAATTCGTGTGTTAATTCCCCGATCCCGGCTCGCTCGGGAGCTCAGCGTTTCTTCGCCCGCTCCCGCGCTTCCCGGATCTTCCCCATCCGCTCCGTGATCTCCTTTTCCTCGCCCGCGCTCTTCGGCTCGTAATACCGCCGTCCGCGGAGGGACTCCGGCAGGCACTCGAGCCCGCCCACGCCCTCCGGCTCGTCGTGCGCATACCGGTATCCCTTCCCGTAACCCACGTTCTTCATCAGCTTCGTCACGGCATTGCGGATCACCTGGGGCACGGGCTCCTGCGGGAACTCCTCGATGTCGGAGCGGGCCTGCTTCTCGGCGACGTAGAGGGCGTCCGACTTCGGCGCGAGCGCGCAGTAGGCCGCGGCCTCGACGAGCGCGAGGACGCCCTCGGGGCTCCCGAGGAAATCGAAGGCTTCTTTCGCGTCCAGCGCGACCCGCAGCGCCCGCGGATCGGCGAGACCGACGTCCTCCGACGCGAAGCGCACGATCCGTCGCGCGAGGTAGAGCGGCTCCTCTCCGGCCTCGAGCATCCGGATCAGCCAGTAGATCGACGCATCGACGTCGGAGTCGCGCATCGACTTGTGGAGGGCCGAGATCAGGTTGTAGTGCTCCTCCCCCGACTTGTCGTAGAGGAGGACCTTCTTGCGCGAGATCTCGCGGAGGCGCTCGGCCGTGATCGTCCGGTCTTCGGCCGACCGCGCGTCCGACGCGGCCGCCTCGAGCAGGTTCAACGCGCGCCGCGCGTCGCCGCCCGCGAACCGGGACGCGAACGACACGGCGTCGGCGCTCAGCGAGACGCCGAGCCGTCCCAGGCCCCGTTCGGGATCGGCCGCGGCGCGCGCCAGGATGCGCCCGATCGCGTCGACCGAAAGCGGCTCGAAGACGATCGTCTCGCAGCGGGAAAGGAGCGCGCCGTTGAGCTCGAAGGAGGGATTCTCGGTCGTCGCGCCGATCAGGGCCACGTCTCCCGCCTCGACGTAGGGCAGGAACACGTCCTGCTGCGCGCGATTGAACCGGTGGATCTCGTCGAGGAAGAGGATCGTCCGCTGTCCGGTCGCCGAACGGACTCGCCGGGCTCCCTCGAGGACCTCGCGCATTTCTTTCACGCCGCTCGCGACCGCGGAGGCCGACACGAACCGGGATCGCGTGCGCGCCGCGATCAGGCGCGCGACGGTCGTCTTTCCGACCCCGGGCGGCCCCCAGAAGATCATCGACGGGACGCGGTCCTCCTCGATCGCGCGACGGAGGAAGCTGTCCGCCCCGATCAACGCGTCGGCGCCCTCGATCTCGTCGAGCGACGCCGGCCGCATCCGTTCCGCGAGCGGCGCCGTGGCCGAGAGATTCCCCGCCGCCTTCGCGACCGGCTCGTCCCCGAACAGCGTGTCCGACATCGAAGAAACGATAGCAGAGGGGCGGAATGTTCCTTTGTTCCCGCAGGAGGGCTACTCGAAAGACCAATCAGGCGCGGGGGCGAGGCGCGAGCCCGACGGGAGGCGGCCGGACCGGCCCGCCGAGACGATCAGGCGCGCCGAGACGTGCTGGAAGGCGAGTTCGGCGGGACCGGGCGGCGGGCGCGGCGTACCGGGGCGTACGTAAGTGCCCCGGAACGGGAATAGCGGTAGCGGCGCGCCGGCGGCTTGCGGAGGAGCTCAAGTCGCGCACCGGGAGCAGATGCCGTTGTGCATCGGGCCCGGGACGCGACGCCGAGATCGTTCGCAATGCGCCGGCGCCCTTCGGGTTCGGGCGGGGCAGGGCCATCGGCGGTGTTGCCGCGGCTCGACGATCGCAACCGCATCGCCTTCGCCGCGTCGCCTTGCCGCTGACCCTGCGGCGCTCCGAACGCCGCTATCGCTATTCCCCTTCCGGGGCACAGGCCCGCCGCCGGTCCCGACGGGCTCGCATAACGGCGCGTATCGGCGCGCCTGCTAACTCTTGGAGGCGCGCAATTCCGATATCCGGAGCTGCAGATCGTTCAGCCTCGGGATCTCCGGATGCTCCGCCTTCAGGCGGTCGAACGCGGCCTGCGCTTTCGCCGCGTCCTTGAGATCGAACACGTAGACGAGCGTCATGTTGAGGAGCGACTGGGAGTGCGACGGCTGGATCTCCTGCGCCTTCCGGTACATCTCGAGGGCTTTGTCGAAACTTCCGAGATTCCGGTAGCACGAGCCGAGGTCGGTCATCATGTTCGCGTCGTTCGGCTTCGAGGGAAGAGCCTTCTCGTACGCCTCCGCGGCGCCCTTCCAGTCGCTCGCGTCGTAGAGCGCGTTGGCGAGCTGCAGGTTCAGGTCGGGGTTTCCCGGGTCCCGGACGACGGCCTGGCGCGCTTCCGTCACGTGCGCGGCGATCTCGGCCGAGGAGGGTGCCATCGCGGCGTCGGTTCCCGAGCCGGGGGGAGCGGCGGCGACGGGCGCCGCCGTCGGCGCGGCGGCGTGCCCGCCTCCGGTCGCCACGAAGTAGCCGAGGATGAACCCCGCGAGGAGGCCGCAGATCGTGAACAGGAAATTGTCCCGCGTCAAGGCGCCTCTTCCGGTTCCGGCTTCCGCGCGGCGGTCCAGGTTCCCGACGTCGGACCCGCGTTGTTCAGCTCCGTTCCTTCCCACGTCCCCGTGATCGTCACGCCGTCGGGCATCAGCCGCCCGTAATACACCGCGAGGAACCCGAGCCGCGAGTCGATCCGGTCGATCTTCACCGTGTCGCCGACGAACGTCCCGCGGACGGATCCCGTGAATCCTCCCTCCAGCGAGTAGCTGCCCGTCACGATCGTCCCGTCGAGCGAGAGGTGCAGATCCCCCTCCTGTGCGCCCGGATCGACCCGGATGCGCCAGTCGCCCGTGAGCGGGTCCTCCTGCTCCGTTCGGCCGGCAGCCGCTTCTCGCTCGAGGTCGCCCACGCGCTCACGGAGAAGGCGGATCCGCTCGAGAGAGAGCCGCTGGTCGAACGCAGCGGCGTTGACCGAAGCCAGCGCGCGCGTGAACGCGTCGGAAGCCGCCGCGAGGGCGGAGTCGCTCCGGCCGGCCGCGTCGGCCAGCCCGCGCGACGCGGCGGTCAGATCGTTCGCCGCGGAGTCGAGACGCCGGGAAAGGTCGGCGAGCCGTCGAGTCTCTCCCGCCAGCGCCCGACGCTCGATCCCGAGAAGGGACCGCATGCCGTCGCCGGCCGCCGCGCCGAATAGACCGGCGGACAGGGAAAGGGCGGCGAGCCCGGCCGCGATTCGTCGTCCTGCCACGCCGCCCGTTCCGGTTGCCGCGAAGGAATCAGCTCGCCAGGGACTTCTGCATCGACCGGGCGAGCGCCCGGTCCACCCGGCGGGCGACCTCTTCCTCGCTCGCCCCGTCGATCACCGCGATCTCCGAGACGATGAGATACTTCGCGCGCTCGTACATCTTCTTTTCCCGGAACGAAAGCGCCTTCTTCTGCATGACGTGGTTGAGCGCCTTCAGGACTTCGGCGATGTCCTGGAGGCGGCCGCTCCGCATCTTGTCGAGGTTCTGCTTGTATCGCCCTTTCCAGTCCGCGAGCGGCGAGACGCGCCCGTTGGCGAGCGTGCGAAGGAGAGAATTCACTTCCTTGCGGATCGTGAGTCGGCGCAACCCGATGAGCTCGCTGTTCTCGATCGGAACCATCACCTTGGAATTGTTGGAAATCAGCCGGAGGTGAAGATAAGTATTTCGGAGTCCGGCGATCTCCGATTCGCGGATCTGCTCGACGATCGAGACCCCGTGGTTCGGATAGACAATCTTTTCGCCAACTCGAAAGCCCAAGTCGCCCTCCTTCGTAGAGCTGACCATTCTAGCTCAAAGAGATAGCCGCGTCAATTCGGCGCGCTTGACTCCTCCCCGAAGGGGGCCCGATAATCGCCGGCCTTCGCCGGAGTGGTGAAACTGGTAGACGCACGGGACTCAAAATCCCGCGGGGGCAACCCCGTGTCGGTTCGATTCCGACCTCCGGCACCACTACCGAAATAGCTGATAGGCCGGGGTTTCCGACGCGGCCGAAGCGGCCGCCTCGACACGGCGGCCGAGCTCCGAATGGGCGCAGACCTCGTCGATCAGGCCGAGCTCGAGAGCGGTCCCGGCGTCGAAGGCCTCCCCCGACCGGAACAGGCGGCGGGCACGGGCGACTCCCGCGATTCGGGGAGCCCGGACCGTGCCTCCCCAGCCGGTGACGATTCCGAGGCGAGGCCCGGGATGAGAGAAGAGCGATCGCGCGCTCGCCAGGCGAAGGTCGCAGGAGAGCGCGAGGTCCAGCGCTCCCCCGAAGCAGGCGCCGTCGATCTCGGCGATCGTCGTGCAGCGCGTCCCGGCGATCCGGCCGAGGGCGGTCTGTCCCGCCCGGGCGTAGCGGTATCCGGCGGCCGGCGAGAGCGCGCGAATCACCCGCAGATCGGCGCCCGCGGCGAAGATCCCCGGCCGCGCGGACGCGACGACCGCGACGACCGCTCCCGAGCCGGCTTCGCGATCGATCGCGGCCGCGAGCTCGTCGAGAATCTCCGGAGAGAGCGTCGGCGTCGGATCCCCGGTGTCGAGCGCGAAACGCGCGATCCCGCCGTCGCGGGACAGCCGCCACGACCGGCTCATCGATCCTCCGGGACGGGACACTAAGCCTGCTGGCGCTGTCCGATCTCCTCCTGGATGAACGCGATGATGTCGCGCGTCGAGGAGCCGGGGAGAAAGATCTTGCGCACGCCGCGCGCGACCAGGGCCTCGATGTCCTTGTCGGGAATGATCCCGCCGACGAAGACCGGAATGTCGGCGCCGCCGCGCGCGGCGAGCTCGTCGATGATCTCCGGAACCAGGACGTTGTGCGCGCCCGAAAGAATCGAGATCCCGACGCAGTCGACGTCCTCCTGGATCGCCGCGGCCGCCACCTGCGCGGGGGTCTGCCGGAGACCCGTGTAGATCACTTCCATTCCCGCGTCCCGGAGGGCCCGGGCGACGACTTTCGCCCCGCGGTCGTGGCCGTCGAGGCCAGGCTTGGCGATCAGGATGCGGAGGGGATCCATCCGACGGGGATTATACGCGACGGTTAGAATCCGGTCGTGCGGTCGGAGGCGCCCGAGCCGGCGGTTTCGCGCGCGTTCCTCGCGGGAGACCTCCCCCGCGAAAGCGTCGTGCTCGCCGCCGTGTCGGGAGGACCCGACTCGATGGCGCTCCTCGCGTCCCTCGCGGCGGTGGCGCCCGGCCACCGGAGCATCGTCGCCGCCGCCCACGTCGACCACGGGTGGCGGGGAGAACGTTCGCGGCGGGACGCGGACTTCGTCGCCCGATGGTGCGCCCGGCGCGAGATCCCCTTCCTCTTCGAGCGCCTCCCGGCGGCCCCGCGCGGACGATCGCGGGAGGACGCGGCGCGCGAGCTCCGCTACCGCGCGCTCGCCGCGATGCGCGACCGCGCGGGAGCTTCGGTCGTCGCGACCGGCCACACGCGCGACGACGCCGCCGAGACGGTGCTCCTCGCTCTGCTCCGGGGGCGGCCGCTCGCGGGCATCGCGGGGATCCGGAAGCGCCGGGAGGACGGCGTCGTGAGGCCCCTGCTCGCGGTCTCCCGGACGTCGATCCTCGCGTACCTCCGCGAGCGGCGGATCCCGTACCGCCGCGACGCGACCAACGCGGACACGGCTTTCGACCGGAACTGGGTCCGCCGGAAGGTCGTTCCCCTGCTGGAACGCCGGTTCGGCGACGCGGTGACCGGAAGCCTCGCCGCCTCCGCCGAGGCGCTCTCCCGCGACCGCGAGTGGATGGACGAGCTCTTCGCCCGCGAGATCCTGCCGCGCCTCGCGGTCGAACCGGAAGGCATCCGCGCCGACGCGGCGCATCTGGCGGCGCTTCCCTCCGGCGCGCTCCGGCGGGCGCTGCTGTCCATGGCGGAACGCGCCGCGGACCGGACGCTCTCGCGGGCCGAGCTGCTGGCTCTGGAAAAGCTCGCCCGATCCGGCACTCCTTTCCGATTCCAGGCGGGGCGGCGCGTCGACTTCCGGAGCCGCGGCGGCGTCGTGACCGCGCGGCGGACGTTGTAGAATTCCGTCGTGGTTTCCGTTCCCCCGACGCTGACCCCGCGCCATTCGGAGGCGGAGATCGCCGCGCGCGTCGCGGAGATCGCCCGGCGGATCGAGCGGGACTACGAGGATCGCCCCCTCGTCCTGCTCGCGCTCCTGAAGGGCTCGGCGTTCTTCCTCGCGGACCTCTGCCGGCGGGTCGGGAGGCCTCACGGCTTCGAGTTCATCAACGTCACCCGCCGCGACATCGAGGGGAAGGAATCGGTCGAGATCGATTTCGCGACCCCGCTGTCGCTCTCGGGAAAGGAAGTCGTCGTCCTCAAGGACGTCGTCAATACGGGGGTGATCGAAACCTACCTGATGAACCAGCTGCGCACCGACGATCCCGCCTCGATCCGCTTCGCCGCGATCGTCGACCGCCCCCACGAGAGGCGCTCCTCGATCCTCGTCGATTACGTCCTCTTCAACTCGACCGACCGGGACCACCTGGTGGGGTACGGAATGGAGCACGGCGGCCTCTACGGCCATCTTCCCCATATCGCCGCCGTCTCGCCGGCTCCCGTCTCCGAATCCGGCCCACAAGGGCAATAAAACGCCTCATCCTTCCGTTATGCTTGTCCAGCCGGGCGTCCGTGTGCGCCGCCGGCGACGGGCCTCGGGACCGCCGCCCTTCCGGCAAGGAGTGACCGCTTGAACTCGACCGTGAAGAATTTTCTGCTCTGGATGGTGATCCTCGTGGTCATCATCCTCGCCTGGAACGTGTTCCGCGGGGGCGCGCCCGGCACCCGCGAGCTCACCTTCTCCGATTTCCTCGACTCGGTCCACACGGAAAAGGTGGACGAGGTCACGATCCGCGGGCAGGAAATCCACGGGATCCTCAAGGGAGGCGCCGGCGTCCGCCCGACCGAGTTCAAGACGTACGCGCCGAGCTACCCGGATCTCGTCAAGGAGCTGCGGCAGTCGAACGTGAAGATCAAGGCGGACGAGCCGAAGGACTCGACGCTGACCGCGATGCTCCTGTCCTGGGCGCCCCTGATCGTCCTGATCGTGATCTGGGTCGTGATCATGCGGCAGATGCAGATGGGCGGGAACAAGGCGCTCTCGTTCGGGAAGTCCCGCGCGAAGCTGCTGACGCCGAACCAGAAGAAGGTGACCTTCAAGGACGTGGCCGGATGCGACGAGGCGAAGGTCGAGCTCCAGGAGATCATCGAGTTCCTCAAGGACCCCGGGAAGTTCCAGAAGCTCGGCGGAAAGATCCCCAAGGGGGTCCTCCTGATGGGCTCCCCCGGCACAGGAAAGACCCTCCTCGCGAAAGCGATCGCGGGCGAGGCGAACGTGCCGTTCTTCTCGATCTCCGGCTCCGATTTCGTGGAGATGTTCGTCGGCGTCGGCGCGTCGCGCGTGCGCGACCTGTTCGAGCAGGGGAAGAAGAACGCCCCCTGCATCATCTTCATCGACGAGATCGACGCGGTCGGCCGCCATCGCGGAGCGGGGCTCGGCGGGGGGCACGACGAGCGCGAACAGACGTTGAACGCGCTCCTCGTCGAGATGGACGGGTTCGAGACGAACGAAGGCGTCATCATGATCGCGGCGACGAACCGTCCCGACGTGCTCGACCCGGCGCTCCTCCGCCCGGGCCGCTTCGACCGGCGCGTCGTCGTCGATCGGCCGGACCTCAAGGGCCGGGAGGCGATCCTCAAGGTCCACACGCGTCAGATCCCACTGTCGGAAAACGTCGATCTCTCGATCATTGCCCGCGGGACTCCCGGCTTCTCCGGCGCGGACCTCGCGAACCTGGTGAACGAGGCCGCGCTGATGGCGGCCCGCTTCGACAAGAAGAAGGTCGAGATGACCGACTTCGAGTTCGCCAAGGACAAGGTGCTGATGGGGCCGGAACGCAAGACCCTCATCATGGGCGAGGCCGAGAAGAGGAACACCGCGTATCACGAGGGAGGCCACGCGCTCATCGCGGCGCTCCTTCCGGACGCCGACCCGCTCCACAAGGTGACGATCATCCCGCGCGGACGCGCTCTCGGCCTCACGATGCAGCTCCCGTCGGAAGACAAGTACTCGTACACGAAGGAATTCCTCGACGCGACGATCACGGTGATGATGGGCGGCCGCATCGCGGAAGAGGTCTTCATCGGACACATGACCACGGGCGCCGGAAACGATTTCGAGAAGGCGACGGAGATGGCTCACCGGATGGTCTGCGAGTGGGGCATGAGCGAGATGGGTCCGCTGACGTTCGGCAAGCCCGACCAGGAGATCTTCCTCGGACGCGATCTCGGCCGGCGCGCCGATTATTCGGAGGCGACCGCGATCCAGATCGACAACGAGGTCAAGCGGATCGTCACGAGCGCCTACCAGCACGGCCGCAAGCTCATCGACGAGAACCAGAAGGCAATGCACCGGATCGCGAAGACCCTTCTCGAGAAGGAAGTGCTCGACGGGGAAGAGATCCTCGCGATCATCTCCGAGGAAAACGGGACCGACATCTCGAAGCTCCGCAAGACCGGTCCGCCGAAGCCGCCGCCCGTCGCTCCGCCGGGGGCGCCCGCGACGGCCGACGCGCCGGGCGGACTGCTCCCCGAACCCGCCTAACCGTCGCGGGAGCTGGCTCGGGGACCGGGCCTGCGTGGCGGCGGCGCGGCTCGTCGAACGAGTGACTCGACCGCGCCGCTCGCCACCCCCTCGCCGACGCTCCCGCTCCCGCATCGCGGGACCTGCGCTCGGTTACTTCGCGCAGGGTCCCCCGCGATGCGAAGGGCACGGGAGCACGGTCTCGCCTAGGCTCGTCTCCGGGTTTCCGGGTTGCGCCGAATTCGCATTCGGCCTGCGGAGAAGTGTGCGCGTCAGGAATGTAAACTGGAGATGCTGTAGCCCCCGGGAGTTGAAGCAAACGGCGTCGCTGAAAGTTTCGATGGTGGGTTGTGACCAGATGTTTTCGCGGTAAGGCTCTCCTGGCAGTTTCCGTTGGCATGTTAGCGGGATGTGCCTCTCGCAGCGTTCAAGGCTTGCCGCCGCTGTCAAACGAGAAACTGTTCGCTGCGTTCGAGGCTCAACACGAGGTGAGGTGCCCCTATTCGCGGCCAGCAGGAACGATGCCACGCATTCAGGCGCGAAGATTTTACGGGCGGGTTTGGTTGGCCTTCGGCGGCCCTGCTGAAGGCGCCGTTCTTGCGCTGTTCACACCCGACGGCCGTGAGTGCCTGGTCAGGTTCTCCATAGCCGCCGACGGGATGTTTTATGCGCCACGCATTCGACAAGGTACGTATGTCCTCATGGCATGTATGGAGAACTTCGCCACCCGCATTGCTGAGGTGGATATCAGCCCTGATGCGAAGAATGACCTGATTCAATTTGGCCTTTCGCCCTCGTCGTAGAGGGACAACCCGCCCGATCGGGCCGGCGGCCAAGCGCAGCAGCAGCGCTGCGGGAATCGTTCTGCGATTTCCGCAGCGGACTTCTTCCTTCCGCCATAATCGCCCCATGGAGTGGCGCGAGGTGCTCGAGGGGCGGCAACTCCCGGTCCTGATGGGCGTCGTCAATGTCACGCCCGACTCGTTCTCCGACGGGGGTCTCTTCCTCGCACCGGACGCCGCGGTCGAGCACGGCCTCCGGCTCGCCGAAGAGGGCGCGGCGATCCTCGACGTCGGCGGCGAATCGACCCGGCCGCCGGTCTACGGGGCCGCCGAGGAACTCTCCCCGGAACGGGAAATCGAGCGCGTCGCGACGGTGATCGAGGCGCTCGCCCGCCGGAGCGGAGTTCCGGTCTCGATCGACACGCGCAAGAGCGCCGTGGCGCGCGCGGCGATCGCTGCCGGGGCCTCGATCGTCAACGACGTGACGGCGATGCGGTTCGACCCGGCGATGGCGGGCGCCGCGGCGCGGGCCGGGGCCGCGGCCGTGCTGATGCACATGCGCGGGACCGATCCCCGAACCATGCAGAACGACCTGGCGTATGCCGAGCCGATCGCCGAAATCGCCGTTCATCTCCGGGACGCCGCCTCGCGGGCGGAGGCGGCGGGCATGGCGCGGGCGCGGATCGCGATCGACCCCGGGCTCGGCTTCGGCAAGAGCGCCTCGCACAGCCTGCTCCTCGTGGCGCGGCTCCGCGCATTCTCGGCGCTCGGGTTTCCGCTCGTCGTCGGCGCTTCCCGGAAGGGCTTCACCGCACGATTTTCCGGCGTTCCGTCCGACGCTCCTCCGCGGCAGCGCCTCGCCGGCTCCCTCGCCTGCGCCGCCGCCGCGGCCGAACGGGGCGCGGCGGTGCTGCGGGTCCACGACGTGGGCGAGACGGCCCGATTCCTCGCGGCGCTCTGCCGGGGAGAGTCGGCGTCGGCGGCGGCGGACGCGGTGGGCGCGTCTCCGGACGCCTTCGCGACGATGGCCGGGGCGATTCGCCGCGCGGAGAGAACCGCTCCCGAGCCCGGCGGATAGAATCGGGCGATGATCCCGACGGTGACCTCGCGAGTCGGCCTGCTTTCGCGCCTCCACTTCACGTGGCGCGACGCGATCGAGATCGTCGTGGTCGCCGTGATCATCTACAACCTCCTCCTCCTGATCCGGGGCACCCGCGCGGTCCAGATGATCCTCGGCATCCTCGCGATCCTCGCCGTCTACTGGCTCGCGGTGCTGTTGAAGCTCCCCACCCTTCGAGGCGTGCTGAAGGAAGTCCTCTTCTACCTTCCCTTCGCGGTGATCGTCCTCTTCGCCGCGGACATCCGGCGCGCGCTCCAGCAGTTCGGCCGCAATCCCCTCGTCGCGTTCTTCAACGCTCCGCAGCCGGAGGACCTCGTCACCGACGTGGTCCTCGCGGCCACGTCGCTCGCCGCCAAGCGCATCGGCGCGCTGATCGTCCTCGAGCGGCGCGACGGCCTCAAGACGTACATCGAAAACGGCGTCCGGCTCGACGCCGCCGTGTCCTACGAAATGCTCGTCAACCTGTTCGTCCCCGGCACTCCCCTCCACGACGGCGCGGTGATCATCGCGAACCACCGGATCGCGTCGGCCTCGTCGTTCCTCCCGCTCACGCAACGGACGGGACTCCCGAAGGAATACGGCACCCGTCATCGCGCCGCGATCGGCATTTCGGAAGAGACCGACGCCCTCACGATCGTCGTCTCGGAGGAGCGCGGAACGATCGGCCTCGCCCGCGACGGGCGCCTGACCGACGGCCTCGACGGAAAGGCGCTCCGGGAAATCCTTTCGCACTTCGCCTCGGGCGGCGCTCCGGAGGGATCGATCGCGTGAAGCGGCGGCTCGTGGAGAACCTCGGCTGGAAGGTCCTCGCGCTGGCGCTCGCCGGCTTCCTCTGGTTCTCGCTTTCCGGGCAGCGGCGCCAGCGCATCTCGGAGCGCGGCTACGTGATCCCGCTGACGGTCGTGAACCTCCCGGCCGACATGGTGATCGCCTCGCCCGTTCCCGACACGGTCGACGTGCGGCTGCGGGGTCCGTTCGACGCGATCCGCATCGCCGATCCGGCGAAGATGGAGGCCGTGATGGACTTCTCCGACGCGCGCGGAGGAGACCGCATCTACAAGCTTGGCGCCGACGACATCAACGCTCCCGAAGACCTCGAGGTCGTCTCGATCTCGCCGACGGCCGTCCGCGTGCGGATCGAAAAGCTCGCCCGGAAGGACGTCCGGATCGCGCCCCGCTTCAGCGGCGGAGACCCCTCCCTCGTCGTCGCCGGCGTCCAGCCGGGGATCGCGCGAATCGTCGGGCCGGAGAGCGAGATCGGCCGCATCCAGGCCGTTTCCACGGATCCCGTCTCGCTCGCCGGGCGCGGGAGCGACTTCACGGCGTCGGCCACACTCGCGGCGGATCCGAACATCCGCATCCTCGAGCCGAGGGGCGTCGTCTCCGTCCACGTGCACTGGAAAACGACGCCATGAAGCTGTTCGGAACGGACGGGATCCGGGCCGAAGCCGGCAAGTTCCCTCTCGACGTCGCGACCGTGTACCGGATCGGGCGCGTCCTCGGGCGGCTCGCCGGAGGGCGCTCGGCCCGCGGCGTGCTCGGCGGCGATACGCGCCGCTCGACGCCCGAGATCCTCGACGCGATCGCGCGCGGTCTCGTCGCGGAAGGCGTCGCGCTGGAGAATGCGGGCGTCGTCCCGACTCCCGCGGTCGCCGATCTCGTGCGGGAGCGGGGCGCGCGCTTCGGCGTCGCGATCTCGGCTTCCCACAATCCGTGGCGCGACAACGGGATCAAGATCTTCGGGGCCGACGGACGCAAGCTCCCGGACGAAGACGAAGCGGCGATCGAGCGGGACCTCCCCGCCGAGACGGCCCTCCCGGGCGCCGAGCGGGTTCCGGAGGTCGACCCCCGGCTCGCCGAGACCTACCGTCGGCGCGTCGCGGCGGCCGCCGGCGACCTGAACGGGCTTCCGGTGGTCCTCGACTGCGCCAACGGCGCCGCATTCGAGATCGGGCCGGCGATCTTCCGCGCCGCGGGCGCCGCCGTCGACGTTCGCGGCGCCTCTCCCGACGGGACGAACATCAACGAGGGCTGCGGCGCGCTCCACCCGGAAGGGCTGTCGGCGCTCGCCGCGTCGGGCCGATATCGCCTCGCGGCGGCGTTCGACGGCGACGCGGACCGTCTCATCCTCGCGGACGAAGCCGGACGGATCCTCGACGGCGACGACGTCCTCTGGATCCTCGCGCGGGACCTCCAGCGGCGCGGCGCGCTCGATCCTCCGATCGTCGTGGGCACCGTCATGACGAACTTCGGGCTTGAGCGGGCGCTCTCGTCGATCGGCGCGTCTCTCGTCCGGACGCCGGTCGGCGACCGGCACGTCGTCCGGGCGATGCAGGAGACGGGCGCCGTGCTCGGCGGCGAGTCGTCAGGCCACATCGTGCAGAGCGCGCTTTCGACGACCGGCGACGGCATCCTCGGCGCCCTTTCGGTGGCCGCGCTCGTCGCCGCCGGAGCGCCCCTCTCCGCTCTCGCCGACCTCCGGAAATCGCCCCAGGTGCTCCGGAATCTTCGCGTCGGCCGACGCGTTCCGCTCGACGACGTCGTCCACCTCGCTCGCGCGGTCGCGGATGCGGAAGCGGAGCTCGCCGGCCGCGGGCGGGTGCTCCTGCGGTATTCCGGCACCGAGCCGCTCCTGCGGGTGATGGTCGAAGGTTCGGACCGGCGGGACGTCGAAGCGATCGCCGACCGTCTCTGCCGGGTCGCCGAGGAAGAGCTCCGGGGTTAGCCGGGCCGTCCGACCCGGCTACCTCTCGATTTCGGACACCGTCTCGAATTCCTCTTCCGGGTCGTTGAAGATGAGACCGGTCTGGAGGATCGGCGCGAGGACGGTATGGCGCCGGCCGGAAAATTCCATGCGGAGCTCGTAGTACCCGTGCTCCGAGACCGAGACGAGCGTCGCCGGCTTGTTCTTGATCTCCATGACCGGGGCGAACACGATGACCCGGGCGGGAAGGTCCATCTCTACGCCTCCTCGCGATTTTCGTCGTCTTCCGGGAATTCCCGGGCCGCGCCTTCCGCGCGATACTCCTTGAGCTTTCTCTGAAGGGTCCGAAGGCCGATGTCGAGGAGCCGCGCCGCCTCGCCGCGCCGCCCGTGCGTCTGACGGAGCGCGGCGAAGATCGCGTCTCGTTCGATCTCCGCCATCGGGCGCACGACCGCGACCGGAGCCGCGTCCGCGCGTCCGGGAGCCGCGGACGGAGCGGGACGCAGGAGCTCGTCCGGGAGGTCCGAAACGTCGATGCGCGGCGCGTCCCCGAACAGCACGAGGTTCTCCAGCACGTTCTTCAGCTCCCGGATGTTTCCGGGCCAGGGCGCCTGCTGCAGCGCCTTGAGCGCGGCGAGGGAGAGCTCGCGCCTCGGCCTCCCGTGCTCCTCGGCGAAGAGGTCGAGATAGTGGCGGGCGAGGAGCGGCAGGTCGTCGGGCCGCTCCCGAAGGGCCGGGATCTCGAGCGTGACGACCTTCAGGCGAAAGTAGAGGTCGCTCCGGAACCGGCCGCTCTGGACCTCCCGCTCGAGCTTGCGGTTCGTCGCGGCGATCAGCCGGAAATCGACGTCGATCAGCTCGGCCCCGCCGACCCGCATGATGCGATGGTCCTCGAGAACGCGGAGCAGCTTGACCTGGAGCTCCGGCGAGAGCTCGGAAATCTCGTCGAGAAAGAGCGTTCCTCCCTGCGCGAGCTCGATCTTCCCGATCTTGCGCGCGAGCGCGCCGGTGAACGCTCCCTTCTCGTGGCCGAAGAGCTCGGACTCGAGGATGTCGCGCGGGATCGCGCCGCAGTTGATCGGCACGAATCGGCGGGCGCGGCGCGGCGAGTTCTGATGGAGCGCGTTCGCGACGAGCTCCTTCCCGGTGCCGGACTCGCCGGCGACCAGGACGGTCGTGCGCGTCGGCGCGACGGTGCGCATCCGATCGAAGAGGCGCTCCATCGCCTCCGAGCGCCCGATGATTCGCTCGAAACCGTACTTCTGGTCGAGCCGCGCCTGGAGCTGCACGACCTCGCTTTCGAGCCGCTTGCGCTCCCGGCAGATCGCGACCCGCTTCCGGAGCCGGTCGCGGTCGACCGGCTTTTCGAGGTAGTCGTCCGATTCGGCGAGCACCCGCTCGGCGATCGAGGAGTACGCGGTGACGAGGATCACCGCCACGTCCAGGCGCCGCCGCCGGACCTCCTGCAGGAACGCCGCCCCGTCCATCCCGGGCATCACGACGTCGCAGACCGCGACGGTCACCTCCGGGTGCCCCGCGATGTGCTCGAGCGCCCGGGACGCGTCGTCGAACTCGACGACCGGACCGAGCGGATTCAGGGTCTCCGCCATCGCACGCCGGGATCCCGGGTCGTCGTCGATGATCGCGACGGCGGACGCCGAGCTCATGCGTCCCCCATCTCGGCCGCGACCTCTTCCCACGTCAGGACACGGACGCCGAGCGCGCGCGCCTTCTCGAGCTTCGACCCGGCGGCCTCGCCCGCGACGACGAAATCCGTCTTCTTCGACACGGAGCCCGACACCTTCGCTCCCGCTTTCTCGAGCCGGGACGCGGCCTCGTCGCGGGGGATGCCGGGAATCGTCCCGGTGAGGACGACCGTTTTCCCGGAGAGCGTCCCCTCCTCGGGCTCCGCGGGACCGGTCTCGTCGCCCGAGACGCCGTGCGCCCGCAGCCGCGCGACGAGCGACGCGTTCGACCGGCGGTCGAACCAGCTCCGGATCGCCGCCGCGGTGTTCGGACCGATCTCGGGGACCGCCGTCAGCGCCTCGGGGTCGGCCGCCGCGAGCGCGTCGATCGTCCGGAAACGGCGGGCGAGCAGCCGCGCCGCTTTCTCGCCGACGTGGCGGATGCCGAGGCCGAAGAGCAGGCGCGAGAGGCCGCTCGCCTTGCTCCGCGCGATCTCCGCCATCAGGTTCGCGGCCGACTTATCGCCGAACCGCTCGAGCGCCGCGAGGCGCTCCGCGTCGAGATCGTAGATCGAGGCGACGTCGGTCAGCATCTTCTCGTCGAAGAGCTTCTCGACGAGCCTGTCGCCGAGACCCTCGATGTCCATCGCCTTGCGCCCCGCGAAATGGCGGACGGCTTCTCGCGCCTGCGCCGGGCAGGAGGCGTTCACGCATCGGGTCGCGACCTCGCCCTCCTCGCGAAGCACCGGTTCGCCGCAAACGGGGCACCGCTCGGGCATGACGAACGGCGTCGCGTCCGGGGGTCGCCGCTCGAGGAGGGCCCGCGTGACCTTCGGGATCACGTCTCCCCCCTTTTCGACGGCGACCGTGTCCCCGACGCGGACGTCCTTCCGCGTGAGGTCCTCGTAGTTGTGGAGGGTCGCGCGCTGCACGACCGTCCCGCCGATCCGGACCGGGTCGAGGCGCGCGACGGGAGTGAGCACGCCCGTCCGTCCGACCTGGACGCCGATCGCGCGCACGACGGTGAACGCCTCTTCCGGCGGGTACTTGAAGGCGACCGCCCAGCGGGGCGACTTCGCGGTCTGTCCGAGCTTCCTCTGGACGGCGCGGGAATCCACCTTGACGACGACGCCGTCAGTTTCGAACTCGAGCCCGCGGCGCTTCTCGCGCCACTCCTCGACGAAGGCCGCGACCTCTTCGAAGGTTCCGCAGGCCCCGAAGCGCGGGTTGACCGGGAACCCGAGGCTCGCCAGACGCGCGAGGGCCCCGGACTGCGACGGCTCCTCGTCCGGCTCCGCGATCTGATACATCCACGCGTCGAGCCCGCGCCGACCCGTTTCCGCCGGGTCGAGGAGACGCATCGACCCGGAAGCGGCATTCCGCGGATTCGCGAAGATCGGCAGCCCTTCCTCCTCGCGGGCCCGATTGAGCCGCTCGAACGCCGGGCGCGGAAAATAGACTTCCCCCCGGATCTCCATCGGGCGCGTCTCCGGAATCTTCGCCGGAATGGAGGCGATCGCGCGCACGTTCGCCGTCACGTCCTCGCCCCGGAGGCCGTCTCCGCGGGTGGCGCCGCGGACGAGCTTTCCCTTCTCGTATCGCAGCGCGATCGAAAGGCCGTCGATCTTCAGCTCCGCCACGTAGCCGAACGGCTCTCCGCCCGCGAGCTTCCGCGCCCGAGCGTCCCACTCCGCGAGCTCGTCCGGGGAGTACGCGTTGTCGAGGGAAAGCATGGGCGTCGCGTGGGCGACGGCGCCGCTCGACGGCGCGGGACCTCCGACGCGCCGTGTCGGCGAATCGAGCGTCCCGAGCTCCGGATGCTCCTCCTCGAGCCGGCGAAGCTCCCGGACCCGCCGGTCGTATTCCGCATCGCTGACCTCGATCCGGCTCTCGCCGTAGTACATCCGATCATGCCGCTCGATCTCCGCGCGCAGCTCTTCGACGCGCGCCCTGGCCCCGGCGAGGTCCATGGACCGAAGTCTACCGCACGGTCCGCGGCTCCCCGTGCTACAGTTTTTCGAATGCGATGGATGACAGCGGTCGTCGCGGCCGCCGCGGCCGCCGCCGCGGGGCGGGCGCGAAGCGCGCCGCTCGCCGATCCCGTCGCTTCGTATCGGATCGCGTGCCGCTACGACGCCGCCCGGAAACGGATCGAGGGCACCGAGCTGCTGACGTGGAAGAACACCGGGGCCCGACCGGCTTCCTCGATCTTCCTCCACCTCTATCTCAACGCGTTCTCGAACAACCGGTCGACCTACATGCGCGAGCGGCGTCGCACGGGCAATCCGGAATCGGTCTCTCCCGGGCAGTGGGGATCGATCTCCCTCGCGCGGGCGAGCTCCGCCGCGGGCGAGGACCTCCTCACCGGACTCCGCTTCGTCGCCCCGGACGACGGAAACGCCGACGACCGGACCGTCGCGGAGATCGTCCTTCCCGCCCCGATCGCCCCCGGCGACACGGCGCGTTTCTCGATCGAATTCGTCGCGCAGCTTCCGCGGGCGATCGACCGCTCCGGCTACGCCGGCAATTTCGTCCTGGCGGGACAATGGTTCCCGAAGATCGGCGTCTTTCAGGGCGGCTCGTGGAACTGCCACCAGTACCACGCGGACTCCGAATTCTTCGCCGACTTCGGCGACTACGACGTCTCGATCGACGTGCCGAAGAGCCTGCGCGGAAAGGTGGGCGGCACCGGACGGCTCCTCGAAGAACGCGAAGCGCCGGGCGACCGGGTGATCGAGCACTTCCGCCAGGAATCGGTGCACGATTTCGCGTGGACCGCCGACCCCGGCTTCGACGTGGACACGGAGCGGGTCCGCGAGCCGGGGCTCCCGGAGGTCGTCGTCACGCTCCTCTGCCAGCCCGAGCACGCTTCGCTCAAGCCGCGCTACTTCGCCGCGGCGCGACGGGCGATCGCCCTTTTCGGCAGACTCTACGGTCCCTACCCGTACGGCATCCTGACGATGGTCGACCCTCCGCCGAACGCCCGGGAGACCTGGGGAATGGAATATCCGACGTTCATCGCCTGCGGCGCTTCGGCGAGCACGCCTCCGGCCGCGTGGCATCGCTACGAGGCGCTCGAGCCCACGGTCGCGCACGAGTTCGCCCATCAGTACTTCTACGGGATGCTCGCGTCGAACGAGTTCGAGGAGGCCTGGCTCGACGAGGGCTTCGCCCGCTACTCCGAGGTCCGGTTCATGTCCGAGACCGTGGGAGACTCGCACCCGCTCCTCTCGCTGTTCGGATTTCCGGTCCTCCTGCGGTCGATCGCCCTTCATCCGCCGCTCGACACCCAGCTTCGCACGTTCCGGTCGGCGGGACGCGACCCCCTGACGGCGTCGTGGAAGTTCGAGAACCCGGCGACGTACGGCCTCGTGTACGGCAAGACCGCGCTCGCGCTCTCGACGCTCGAACGGGAGATCGGGCGCGCCGCCATGGACCGGCTGCTCCGCGCCTACGTCGACGCGTACCGGTTTCGCCATCCGACCACCGCGGATTTCTTCGGCGTGGTCGACCGGGTCGCGGGAGGCCGCTGGTCGCCGCTCCTTCGCCGGGTCCTCTTTTCCCCCGGATCGGTGGATTATGCGGTCGCGAGCGCCTCGACCCGGCCCGCGGAGCCGCCCGCCGGCTGGATCGAGAACGCCGGCCGCGCCGCGGAGGCCGTCCCGGCCCGCGCGAGCCCTCCGCGCTCCTTCGAAACGGACGTCGTGATCGAGAATCGCGGCGAGATCGCGTTCCCCGTCGAGATCCGGCTCGAGTTCGCCGGAGGAAAATCGTACGAAACGAGCTGGGACGGAGAGGCGCGCTGGCTGCGGCTCCACGTCGACGCCGGACCGAAGCTCCTCCGCGCCCTCGCGGATCCCCGGGAGAAGATCCTGCTCGACGCCGACCGCAACAACAACGGATGGGTCGTCCGCGGCGACGCGGCGGCGGCGAACCTCTGGACGGCGAGGGGATTCTTCTGGACGGAGAATCTCCTCGACCTCTTCATGGAGCTCTGGTGAAGGAGTTCGCCCGCGGGCTCGCCCTCTCGGTGCGCCGGCCCCATTTCGCGATCGCGATCTGGCTCGTCCAGGCGGGTCTCGCGGCGGTCCTCGCGCTGCCGATCTCGAACTTCCTGCACGCCGAGCTCAATCACTCTCCCGCCGCCGGGGCCATGATCGCGGCCCCGAACGCCCGGTGGTGGATCACCGAGGAGCGCACCCATCCCGACCTCCTCGGCACGTTCTCCGACCGGGGCTTCGCCCTCTTCTCGGCCGAAGGCTCCCCCGGGTTCGGAGCGTTCGACGGCGCCGGCGGGATCGGCGCCGCCTTTCTCGGACTCGGGCTGCTGGCCGTCGTCCTCCACGCGTTCCTCCTCGGCGGGATCTTCGGCAGCCTGGCTAACCGGGGCACCGACCTGACGGTCTTCGCGCGGGAAGGGGCGAGACGTCTTCCGGCCTTCCTGATCGTCACGCTCGGCGCGGCGGGCCTCGTCGCGACGCTCTACCACTACGTCTACTGGGCGTCGGGTCGGGCGCTCGCGGGCTTCTCGGCGAACCTCGCGACCGAGCAGTCCGTGCGCGCCGTCGTCCTCGTGCGCCTCGCGGCCCTCCTCGCGTGCGTCACCCTCGTCAAGGTCGCCGCCGACGCGATCCGGGTCGCGCTCGTCGAGCGCCCCGATTTGCCCCCGGTCACCCGCTATCTCGTCGGCGTCGGATCGGCGCTGGGACGGTTCGGGCGAATCCTCGCGACCCTCGCGCTCTGGGCGGCGGCGACGGCGGCCCTGTACGCGCTCTGGTCGCGGCTGAACGTGAGCTCGGCGGCCACGACGACGGGCGGCGTCGTGCTCCTCGTCGCCGCGCAGCAGGTTTTCATCTTCCTGCGCGCGGTGCTCAAGGTGGGCTACTACGCCGGGATCCGGGAGACGATCCTCCGGAGGGAAGAGACCGCTCCGGCCGCAGCACCCGAGACGGCGCCGTGAAGACGATCCTCATCGCCGACGATCTGCCGGCCCATCTCGATCTCTTCGAGGTGATCCTGCAGCGGGCCGACTGCCGGCTCGTGCGCGCGGAGGACGGGATCTCCGCCCTGCGCCTCGCCCGCGAAGCCCGCCCCGACCTGATCTATCTCGACATCGAGATGCCGGGAATGAACGGCGGAGAGATCTGCCGCGTCCTCAAAGCCGACCCGGCCCGCCGGAGCGTTCCGGTCGTCCTCGTGTCCTCGCACGGACGCCGCGAGTTCGCGATGAAGTGCGGCGCGGACCAGTTCCTCGGAAAGCCCGTGGACGAACCGGCGCTCCTCGAGACGCTGCAGGCGCTCCTCGGCCTCCAGGCGCGCGGGGAACGGCGGCTCTCGGTGGAGTGGCCGCTCACGTTCTGGCGCGAGGGGTCCTCGTATTCCGGCAGGCTCCTCGACATTTCGCGGACGGGATTCTTCGTGGAGTGCCGGCGCCCCCAGACGATCGGATCGCGGCTGGAGGTCGCTTTCCCGCTTCCGGAAGCCGACGCCGGCGAGGATCGGACGTTCGTCGGCGAGGCGATCGTCGTCCGGTGGGAGACCGCCGCGCGCTCCGGAATGGGATGCCGCTTCTTCCGGACGACCTCGGCCGGAAAAGCGGCGCTCGATCGCCAGCTGGGAAGCCCCGAGACCGGCTGAGTCAGGCCGGAGGAGGAGCGGGGGCGAGCGAGATCAGCTCGATGCCCGCATCGCGCGCGATCTCCAGCGAACGCGTGTCGCGATAGAACTCGCCGTAGTAGATCCGGCGGATTCCGACCGTCGCGAGGAGCTTGAAACAGGGCCAGCAAGGAGACGCGGTCGTGTAGAGCTCTCCTCCCGCGATCGCAACGCCGTTCTTGGCCGCCTGGAGCACCGCGTTCGCTTCGGCATGAACGGTCGCCACACAGTGGCCGTCCTCCATCATGCATCCGACGTCCTCGCAGTGCGGCAGCCCCGGGAGCGAGCCGTTGTAACCGGTCGAAAGGATCGTGCGGTCGCGGACGATGACGGCCCCGACGTGCTTTCGCGGGCACGTCGAGCGGGTGGCGGCCTGGCGCGCGATGTTCATGAAGTAGGTGTGCCAGTCGACTCGGGTCGTCATCGGATCTCTCGGTTATGATCGATCATATGCCGGATCGAAGGGTCGTCGTGACCGGGCTCGGAGCCGTGACCGCGCTCGGCGGAACGGTCGAGGCGACCTGGCGGGCGCTCCTCGCGGGAGAATGCGGGATCCGCCGGCTGACGCTCTTCGACCCCTCCGCGTACCGGACGACGACCGCGGCGCAGATCGACGAAATCCGGGACGACTTCATCGATCCCGCCCGGAAACGGAGGATGTCGCGCGCCGACCGGATCGGGATCGTCGCCGCGCGCGAGGCGCTCGCCGCTTCCGGCCTCGATCTCGACCGGGAAGACCCTTCGCGCGTGGGCGTGATCCTCGGCGGCGGGGTCTCCGGCCTCATGGATTCCGAGGCGAACTTCGGGCGGATGCTTACGGGGAGGCGGGCGCGGCCGAGCGGCTTCCTCAATCACCAGCCCGACGCGATCACCGACCGGCTCGCGGAGTTCTTCGGGCTGCGGGGGATGAAGTCGACGATCACGACCGCGTGCTCCTCTTCCGCCGTCTCGATGGGCTTCGCCTTCGACGCGATCCGGCACGGCCTCGCGGACATCGTGCTGACCGGCGGGTCGGACGTCCTGGCGCGCCTGACCTACGGCGGCTTCAACTCGCTCCGATCGGTCGACCCGGAGCCGTGCCGCCCGTTCGACCGGAACCGGAAGGGTCTCTCGATCGGAGAGGCGGCCGGGATCCTCGTCTTCGAGGAGGCGGAGCGCGCCCGCCGGCGGGGCGCCCCGATCCTCGCGGAGTTCCGGGGCTACGGAGTCACCTCCGACGCCTACCACATGACGGCGCCGGAGCCTTCGGGCCGCGCCGGCGCGAGGACGATCGCCGCGGCGCTCGCATCCGCGCGCCTCCTCGCCGAGGACGTCGACTACGTGAACGCCCACGGCACCGCGACTCCCGCCAACGACTCGGCCGAGACGAACGCCATGAAGGCGGCGCTCGGCGACCGCGCGCGAGAGATCCCGATCTCCTCGACGAAGTCCATGATCGGCCACGCGCTCTGCGCGGCGGGAGGCATCGAAGGGGTCATCTCGGTGCTCGCTCTGCGCGATCAGGTGGCGCCGCCGACGATCCACCTGGAAGAGCCGGACCCCGCCTGCGACCTCGACTACGTGACCGAAGGCGCGCGGCCGGTCCGGATCGACGCCGTCCTCTCGAGCTCCTTCGCGTTCGGCGGCAACAGCGCCGTCGTCGCGTTCTCGGCCTTCGAGTCCGGTCGGGCCGCTTGACGGCCGTCGTCACCGGGACCGGCTCGATCTCGAGCCTCGGCCGCGGCACCGGCGAATTCCTGCGCCGGCTCCGCGCGGGCGAATCCGCGATTCGGCCGATGGCGGCGGAAGAGCGGAGGGAGGGACAGGCGGGATGGGTCGCCCGGATCGACCGGTGGTCGCCCCAGCCGGAGATCCCGGCGATGAAGGCGCGCCGCCTCGACCTGGGGTCGCAGTACGCGGTCGTCGCGAGCCTCGAGGCGGCGCGCTCGAGCGGCTTTCCGATCGCCGAGCGGCCCGACCGCGTCGGGATCGCTCTCGGCACCGGCTCCGCCGGCTCCGGCGCGCTGACGGAGTTCATTCGCGTCCTGCTCACCGAATCTCCGGAGGCCGCTCCCCCGTTCCATTTCCCGAACACGATCGCCAACGCCCCCGCCTCGCAGGTGTCGCTCGAGCTGAAGTTCCTCGGGCCGAACGTGACCATCACGCAGAAAGACCCTTCGGCCCTCAACGCCACGATCTACGCCGCCGGATGCCTGTCGGACGGCCGCGCCGACGCGATGATCGCGGGCGGCGTCGACGAGTGGAACGTGTTCTACTCGTCGGCGATGGACCAGATGCGGGCGCTTCGAGGGCCGCGGCGAGGGTCCGGAATCGTCCAGGGCGAGGGCTGCTTCGTGCTCTTCCTCGAGCGCGAGGACGTCGCCCGGGCGCGGGGAGCGCGGGCGCTCGCCCGGCTCGCGGGGTTCGCGTTCGCCGCGTCTCCGTGTCCTCCCTACGCCTACGCGGCCGACGAGTCGGCCGCGGCCGCGGCGGTCCGCGGAGCGCTCGAACGGGCCGGCGCGGACGCGGGCTCCGTGGATCTCGTCCTGACGTCCGCCAACGGCCGCCGCGATATCGACGAGGTCGAGGCCCGCGTGCTCGAACGGCTCCTCGGACCCGGCAAGCGCCGGATCGCGGTGAAGGCGGCGATCGGCGAGATGGCCGCCGCGGGAGGCGCCCAGCTCGTCACGGCGGCGCACGAGATCGCGGAAGGACGCGCCACCACGGCGATCGTCGACTCCTTCGGCGCGGGCGGAAACTTCCTTTCCGTCGTGCTGTCGCGGCCGTGAGCGGCCGACGCGGCTCTCCGCCTCTCCGCGGCTTCCGCCTGCGGCTGCCCGTGCGGTTTTCGGAGTGCGACCTCTACGGCGTCGTCTGGCACGGCCGCTACGCCGTCTACCTCGAGGAGCTCCGGAACGCCGTCTGCGCGCGCTACGACTGGAGCGTTCTGACGGCGCGCGAATCCGGTTATCTCATCCCGATCATCCGGATGGAGATCGCCTACCACGCTCCGGCCCGATTCGGGGCGACGCTCCAGATCGCCGGGCGGCTCCGTCCGCCCGACACGGCGCGATTCGTGTTCGACTACGAGATCCGCGAGGCCGGCGGCGGCCGGCTGACGTCCGCCACGACGGAACAGGTCGTCACGAGGCTCGACGGAGAGCTCCTCGTCAAGCTCCCGGAGAGATTCCGCCGCCTTTCGGAGTCGATTCTCGCCGACCAGGACGACGAGGCGAAAACGGCCCTCTGACCCCGCATCGAATCAGACGGCCACCGGCGCTTCGCGGGGAAGCGCGATCTCCACGGTCGTCCCCTCCCCCTCCCTCGAGCGAAGCGCGAGCGAACCTCCGTGCTCCCGGACGATCCGGCTCGCGACCATGAGCCCCAGACCGGTGCCCCCCTTCCGCGTCGTGCGGAAGAGCGCCGGGAGCTCGGCGAGGAGCGCGGGCGGGATTCCTTCGCCGGCGTCCCGGACGCGAAGGAAAACCGTCTCCCCTTCGGCGGCTTCTCCTTCGAGCACGATGCGGCGGCGCTCCGCGGGCACGACGAGACTCGCCTCGACCGCGTTGCGTACCAGATTCCAGACCACCTGGCGCATTTTTCCGGCATCCCAGCGGACCGTCGTTTCCGAAATGGCCCCGACGTCCACGGCGATCCCCTGCTGCCGGGCCTCGACCGCGGCGAGCGCGCACGCCTCCCGGAGGAACGCCGGAAGGAAGAGCTCCTCGACGCGGAGCGGCGTCGGCCGGGCGTAGAGCAGGAAATCGGAGACGAGGCGGTTCAGCCGGCGAACCTCCGAGCGCGCGCCGGCGAACCGCGGCTCTTCGGACGGGAACCGCTCCTCGAGGTTCTGGAGCGTGAGCCCGAGCGCGTGGAGCGGATTCCGGATCTCGTGAGCGAGCCCGGCCGCGACCGTTCCGAGCTCCGAAAGCCGGCGGTCCTCGAGCCGGGCTTCCTCGAGCCGGCGGTTCCGTTCGAGGAGCCGCCAGACGAAGACGTCGGTCGCGGCGAGCGCGGCCAGGGCGACGAGCGCGGCGAGGCCCGTCTTGCGGGCGAGATCCGCGCGAAGCGCCTCGAGGCGCCCTGCGACGGCGTCTTTCGACACGCCGACGTGCAGGAACCCGATGTTCTCGATCGGCACGGCGATGTCGTAATCGGAGGAGGTCTGCGTCGAGCGCCGTCCCGTCCCGTCCGGGAGGTCGAGCGCGGGCGTCGGCGGCAGGTCGAAGAACGTGCGTCTCCCCTCGGCGCGCCCCTCGAAGAGACGCCGTCCCTCGCGATCGGTCAGCGTGATGTATTCGACCGTCCTCTTCTCCTGGAGCACGGAGTGGAGATAGAGCTCGGTCGCGTTCGTGGTCTCCGAGACGCGGAGCGGCGGCGCGCTCCCGGCGGCGAGCTTCCGCGCGATCGACTCCGCGTCGGCGCGGGATTCGGCGAGGACGGATTCCGTCAGGCGCGAGGAGAGGGAGCGGAAGATGAGGAGCGCGAACAGACCGAGGACGAGGAGGAACAGCCCTCCCGAAACGAGCGCGACGGCGAGGAGCCGCCGGGCGGACCCGGGTGCGGCGGTCACGGGTGGATCATAGATGACGGGCGATGGTCGCGGCAGGCTTGTCCGAACCTTGCGCGGCGTCGCGCGATGAAATCAAGAGAATCGATCGGAACGACGATGAGGCGCGGCGAGACGCGAGCGAGACGGAATGCGGGTCGGCAGCGATCGGTAGCGGTTGCCGAGGCGGTTCGGCGGGGCGCCGGAGCGGTCGAGCCGAGAAGGCGAGCCGCGGAGGTCAGATCGCGGAGAGTCTCGCCGAAGTAACCGAGGCGAGGAGATCCGCGATCTGGGAGGCCGAGCGGTTCCAGCGGAGCGCGCCGCTCGGCCGACGTGTATCGTCCGCGCCTGCTACGCCCCGGTCCCGCGTTTGCGCTCGCGGCGAAGATACCGATAATCCCTTATCCCGAACTCCGCCATCTTCGCGATCAACGATCCGCGCGAGATGTTCAGGAGCTCGGCCCCCTTGCTCTGGTTCCCCTCGACCTTCCGCATCACCCGGTCGATCACCTGCCGCTCGACCGACTCGACGATCTTTTTCAGGTCGTCGACTTCATGGAGAACGAGCCCCGCCTCCGCCTCGCGGAATTTCGGATCGAGCCGCTCGAGCCCGATCGGGTCCTCGGGGCCGCAGACCGCCGCGAGGCGAACCAGCTCGTTCTCGAGCTCGCGGGCGTTGCCGGGATACCGGTACGTGAGGAGCGCGTTCAGCGCGTCCGGCTCGATCGGCCCCAGACCCACGGGAGCATGCCGCCGGGCGAAGTGCTCGAAGAGCGCCGGAATGTCTTCGCGCCGCTCGGCGAGCGACGGCAGCCGGACCGTCAGCACCGCGAGCCGGAAGTACAGGTCGCGCCGGAACCCGCCGCTCTCGACGGCCGGCAGCAGGTTCGTCGACGTGGTCGCGACCCAGCGGATGCGGCCGCGCGCGCTCTCGTCCCCGGCCGTGCCGGCGATCGTGTCGAGGAGCCGCGACTGGGCCGCCGGCGGCAGGTAGCCGACCTCGTTGAGCACGAGCGTCCCGCCGAGGGCGTCGTCCAGCCGGCCGCCGTGCCGGCGCTCGCCCCGCGACCCCGCGGGGCGGCCGAAGATCTCCTCTTCGAGCCGGTTCATCGACGAACAGTCGACGATGACGTAGGGCCCCGAAGCGGCGTCGCTATGTCGATGAATCGCGGCCGCGATCAGGTCCTTGCCCGTTCCCACCTCGCCCGAGACCAGAATCGGCGCATTCGATCGCGCGATCCGCGGGAGGTCGAGCATGAGCCGGCGCATGACGTCGGAGGCCGCGACGATCTCGACTTCGCGGGGCACATCGACGGATCCCGCCGACGCCGCCGGGGCCGGCTCTCCCGCGGGCGAGTGAACGGACGACCAGGCGAGATCGGCGAGCTGCGCGACCTCCTCGACGAACGCGGCCGCGCGGGGAGGAAGCCGCAGCGTTTCGCGCGCCGCGAAGACGACCTTTCGCTCGGCGCTCTTGCCGGGAGAGGCGAAGAGCGCGAGCGGGCCGCGCTCCTCGTCGACGCGGACCGGACCCATCGCGCGCCGGAGGTCGTCGGCGAGGCGCGCCGGAAACTCGAATTCCTCGTGGAAGGTCGACGCGAGCCGCCGGAACGTCCCGTCGGCTTCGAGCGCCCCGACGGCCCACTCCTCCGGCCCGAGCTCGTCGGAAAGGAATCTCGCGACTTCCCGCGCGGCGGCTTCGACCTCCGGCTCCCGCTTGAGCCGCCGGAACACGTCCAGGCGCAGGCCGCGGTACTCGGTTTCGGAGAACCCGGCCGGAGCGGCGATCGGCACGGCGGCGGTCTGGCGGCCGCCGGAGGCCGGCTCCTCGGGTTCGGCCGCGGTCTCGGCGTCTCCAACGGGAGTGATCCTGCCCGCGGGACGTCCGTTCAGGAGCGTGATCGAGGCTTCTCCGATCGTGATGCGGTCGCCGATCCCGAGCGGCCCTCCGAGTGTCTCCTTGCCGTTGACGAAAACGGGCTCGACGCCCCGGAAAACGTCCAAAAAGTAACCGCCGTCTTTTTCGACAATTCGCGCGTGTCGTCCCGAAACGCCCCGGGCGCGGACGACGACCTGGTTTCCGGAGGACGCGCCGATCGTCACCAGCGGGCCGGTGACCCGTCGAACTTCGGCTTCACCGGTCTTCTTTCGGACTTCCAGGCTCAACATTTTTTCGATCCTTCACTCTCGGGACACGCGGCGATCGTCCTGCAAGTCCACCAGCCGGCGACCCCAAGCGGCATTGCCTTTAAGAACACAAAGATAGAACAGACCGCCGGAAAACGCAATTCCGTCACGCGGCGCCGCGCGACCCGTGAACACTCTCAATTGTACGCGGCGTCTCTCGAGCCACAAGATATAGTGGATTTCGCCGAAAGCGTCTGCTACCCTCGCGGCATGTTCCACTTAGAGCGCCTCGAGATCTCGGGCTTCAAGTCTTTCCACGAAAGCTCGCAGTTGACGTTTCCGGGGGCGATCACCGCCGTCATCGGACCCAACGGTTGCGGAAAATCGAACATCTGCGACGCGGTCGCCTGGGCGCTCGGGGAGCAGAGCGCGCGGGTGCTGCGCGGCGAGAAGATGGACGACGTCATATTCAACGGCTCCGGAAAACGCCGGCCGCTCTCGATGGCCGAAGTGACGCTCACGCTCAAGTCGCGAAACGGCGACTTTCCCGAAACTGAAGGACGCGTCGCGATCGGACGCCGCGTCTACCGGGACGGCGAAGGGGAATATTTCCTGAACGGCAAGCGCGTGCGGCTCAAAGACGTGCAGGACGTGATCTTCGGCACGGGCCTCGGCGTGCGCGCGTATTCGATCATCGAGCAGGGAAAGATCGACCAGGTCCTCTCCTCGAAACCGCAGGACCGCCGGAAGCTCATCGAGGAGGCGGCGGGCATCACGAAGTACAAGGCGCGCAAGCGCGCCGCCGAGCTCAAGCTGGAGGAGACGCGCGCGAACCTGACGCGCCTCTCCGACATCGTCTCGGAAGTCGATCGCGCGTGCGCGTCGCTCAAGCGCCAGGCGTCGAAGGCCGAGCGCTACAAGGAACGGACGGCGCTCCTTCGGGAGAAGCGGCTCCTCCTCGCGCGCCTCACCTTCGACGCGCTCTCCGACGAAGCACAGCGCGCCTCGGCCGCGCTGGAGAGCCGCCGCGACGAGGAAGCGTCCTCCGCCGCCGACCTCGCCTCGTGCGAGGCCGCCGAGGCGGAGGCGCGCCGGCTCTCCGCCGACGGCCGCGTTCGCCGGGAGCGCGCCCGGGACGAGCTCGGCGGCCTCACTTCCGCGGTCGAACGCGACGACGCCGCGATCGAGGCCGCCCGCCGCGCCGAGATCGAGATCGCCGCGCGCCGCGAGGCGGTCGCCCGCGACTCGGAACAGCTCGCGCGGGAATCCGCCACCCGCGAGGAGACTCGCGCGCGCCTCGACGGCGAGCGCGGCGCGCGGCGGGCCGAGCTCGATTCCTCCGAGATGTCCCGTCACGCCGCGACGGAGCGGCGGCGCCTCGCGGAGGAGCGGATGGCCGGGATCGAGTCGTCTCTCGACGCGGCCCGCCGGGACCTGGCGGCGGCCGCGGCGGAGCGCGCGCAGGCGCGCAACGACCGGCACGAAATCGACCTCGCCCTGGAAAGGATCGCCGCCGCCCGCGGACGCCTCGCCGAGACCGCCGGACGCCTCGACGCCGCGGTGGCCGTCCTCGACGCGGAGATCGGCTCCGCCGAATCGGACGAGCGCGACCGGGCCGAATCGGCGCGGGGGGCCGGGGACGCCTTCGACCGGAACGAGACGCGCCTGCGGGACGCGGCCGGCGCGCTCGCCGCTCTCGAGGAGGGCCGGGGACGCGCCCGCGAGGAGCTCGCCGCGCTCGAACAGCGCGCCCACGCGCTCGAGCAGGTGCGCGAAGACCGCGAGCGTCGCGCGGAACGCGCCGCGCGGATACTGGAGCGGGGAGGCATCGCGTCGAGAGGCCTCGTCGCTTCGCGTCTCGTCGCCCGCGACGGCTGGGACGGCGTGATCGACCGCCTCGCGTCGGAAGAGCTCGCCGCCGTTCTCGTCTCGGGCTCGCCCGAAGAGGCCGCGAAGATTCTGCGGGCCGAAGGAGCGGGAGGCTCCGTCCTGGGCGAGGGATGGGAAGGCGCGGGAACGCCCGGGTGGGAAGCCGTCCTCGAGAACTACGGAGATCTCTCCCCGGCTGTGCGTTCGGCGCTCCCGCCCGTCTTCTTCGTGGAGACCGGCGAAGAAGCAGGCGAAGGCGCCCGGCGGAATCCCGGCGCGACTTTCGCCGCGCGATCCGGAGAGATCGTTCGCGGCGCTCTCTGGCGCGTCCCGTCCCCGAGCCCGGAGAAGGCGGGCCTCCTCTCCCTGCATCGCGAGATCGAGGAGACGCGCCTGACGCGCGCCGCGACCGAAGCGTCCCTCGGCTCGCTCGAAGAGAGCCTTTCGCGCGAGCGCGAGACCCGCGCCGCGCTCGAAGCGGACTCCGCCCTGCTCGCGGATGCCCGTCGAACGGCGGAGTCCGCGCTCGCCGCCCATTCCGCCCGGCTGGCCGAACGGCGCGCCGACCGCGCCCGCAAGGCGCAGGAGCGGGAGACGCTGCGCGCCGAAGACGAGATGCTCGCCGCCGACGCGGCCGGGCTCGGCGGGCGCCGGTCGGAAACGATCGCCCGCGAGAAGGTGCTCGAGGACGGCGAAGCGGCGATCCGCTCCCGGATCGAGCGGGCGACGTCGGATCTGGGCGAATCGCGCCCGGAGGTCGCGGCGGCCCGGGAAGCCGAGGCGGCGGCGCGGGAGACCCTGGAGGGCGCGCGCGAGCGCCTCGCCTCCGTCGAACGGGAGAGCCTCGCGCTTTCCGCGCACGAGGAAGTCGCCCGGCGGAAGCGGAGCGAATGGGATCGGGAATCGGAAGCCCTCGCCGAAAGGCAGGAGACCGCGCGTCGCGAGGCCGAGCAGGCGCGCGCGCGCCGCGACGTCAACGTGCTCGCCCGGGAAGCCGCCGCGAGGACGGCCGAGGCGGGGTCGATCGAGGCCGAGCGCCTGTCGGTCGCCGCCGCGGAGGCGGAAGACGCCGTCCGGCGCGTCCGCGCGATCTTCGACGACGCCCGCCAGAAGCGCTTCGACGCCGAGATCCTCGCCTCCCGTGTCGTCTCGGACCTGCAGCACGCGGTCGATTCGACCGCCCGCGAATTCGGCGTCTCTCCGGAGGAGCTGCCGTCCGATCCGGGCCTCGAACCGGAAACGCGGGAGAGCCTCGATCGGGAGGCCGTCGATCTCGCCGATCAGATCGAGAAGATGGGCCCCGTGAACGTTCTCGCGTTCGAGGAATACCGCGAGCAGGCGGAGCGCCTCTCCTTCCTCACGACCCAGAAGGCGGACCTCGAGACCTCGATCGCCTCGCTCATGGAGACGATTCGCAAGATCAACGCGACGTCGTCCGAGCGCTTCGCCGAGGCCTTCGCCGCGATCAACGGGCATTTCTCCGAGCTCTTCCAGCGCCTCTTCCGCGGCGGCGCCGCCCAGATGCGGCTTCTCGACGAGAACGACCTCCTCGATTCCGGGATCGAGATCACCGCCCAGCCCCCGGGGAAGCGGAACCAGTCGATCCTGCTCCTTTCGGGCGGCGAGAAGGCGATGACCGCGATCGCGCTGCTCATGGGGATCTTCAAGTACAAGCCCTCGCCGTTCTGCATCCTCGACGAGGTGGACGCGCCCCTCGACGACGCGAACATCGACCGCTTCGCGCAGCTCATCCGCGAGATGAGCGAGGAGACGCAGTTCATCGCGATCACGCACAACAAGCGCACGATGGAAGGGGCCGACGCGCTCTACGGCGTGACGATGGAAGAAGCCGGCTGCTCGAAGATCGTTTCGGTCAAGTTCGACTGAAGCTTGAGCAGACTCCTGCGGCTCGGCGGCGTGGCTCCGGAGCGCCGAGTTGAAGCGGCGAGCCGCTTAACTCGGCGCCGGGCCGTGGCGCATGAGAGCGGCAGAGCCGCTCAACGCGCCACGGCGAGATCCCGTTCGGCAGATTGCCCCGATCCCTTGCCGCCGCTATAATCGCCGCTCTTTCAGGCGGGCCGATGTAGCTCAGTTGGTAGAGCAGCGGTTTCGTAAACCGCAGGTCACCGGTTCAAGTCCGGTCATCGGCTCCAATCTCCTGGAACGAAGGAAGGCTCCGGAGCCGGGATCCCGGCCACGGGTCCCACGCGCCGTGGGGTGCCGCCGCGCCGCCCGCTCGACAAGACCCCGGAGACGAGCGACTTGCGTTGGGCATTACTCTTGCAATTCCCGCGCTCGTCGGAATCCTGGAGTCGCCGACACGGGGAAAGGAGTCGCGATGCTTTGGACCATCTTCGTCATTCTGCTGATCCTGTGGCTGCTGGGAATGGTCACGTCCTACACGCTCGGCGGGTTCATCCACATCCTGCTCGTCATCGCCGTCGTCATTCTGGTGATCCGGCTGATTTCCGGGCGGCGCGTCGTCTGACGATGTCCCGTCTGTCCTGACTGGCATCCCGCGGGCGCGCGCCCGCGGGATTTTTTGTATTGTTGGGCCGGTCAGGAAGCCGCCGGGATCGATGCCACCATCCTGCGGCGCCGGCGTCCGGTGCGGGAGTCTCCGGCCGGCTTATCCGCCCGCCTCCGCCCCGCGATCCCGAGGCTGCGCCGTCAAGAATCAGTCGCGGCGCGCAGCGCCGCCGCCTCCAGACACCCCTTGCGAGCGTCTGCCACGGGTTCGCGAAGTATCGTCGCGATGCGCCGGACGGAGTGACCCCTTCCGGACGCTCGAGCGAGGCGCAAGGGCGAGGCCGAATGCTCTAGTCGAGAATCAGCGCCGAGCGGTCAAGGCGCCGCCGGGATCGATGCCACCGTCCTGCGGCGCCGGCGTCCGGAACGGGTCACTCCGCCGGTTGACATCGCCGCCTCAGCCCGAGAAGCCGAGACTGCGCGAGCTAAACCTCTATGCCGTATTCCTTCAGCTTCGTGTTCAGGTTCTTCAGCGGAACCTTCAGGATGCTCGCGGCCTTCTTCTTGTCTCCCTTGGCGAGCTCGAGCGTCTTGCGGAGCAGTTGCCGCTCGGCATCGGCGAGCGATCCCCCCAGCTTGACCTCGACGACGGAGCCGGAGGCCGGAGACGAAATCGCCGCGGGGGCCTTGAGCGTCGGGTGGCCCAGCACGGAGTTGACCGCCGCCGCGTTGATCACCGGAGGATTCGAGAGCACGTACGCGCGATGGATCACGTTCCGAAGCTCGCGGACGTTTCCCGGCCACGAGTGCTCGTTGAGCGCCGCGATCGCCTCCGGCTCGATCTCGCGGAACCCTCCCTTCTCCCGCTCCTCGATCCGTTCGAGAAAGTGCTGGGCGAGCGGGGGGATGTCCTCCTTGCGTTGCCGGAGCGGCGGCAGCACGAGGGGAAAGACGTTCAGCCGGTAGTAGAAGTCTTCGCGGAGCTTGCCGCTCTTGATCGCCTCCTGCAGGTCGCGGTTCGTGCTGGACAGGATCCGGGTGTTGATCTTGAGCTCTTCGTTTCCCCCGACGCGGCGGAACGTGCGCGTCTCGAGGACCCGGAGGAGCTTGATCTGGAGATCCGCTGACATCTCGGTGACCTCGTCGAAGAAGAGCGTCCCGCCGTTGGCGAGCTCGAAGTAACCCTGACGCCGCTTGTCGGCCCCGGTGAAGGAGCCGCGCTCGTGGCCGAACAGCTCGCTCTCGATCAGAGACGGCGAGATCGCGCCGCAGTTGATCGCCACGAACGGCTTCGCGCGCCGCCGCGAAAGCTCGTGGATGGTGGCGGCCGCGACTTCTTTTCCGGTGCCGCTCTCGCCGATGATCATGACCGGCGCGTCGGATTTCGCGACCCGCGAGATCACGCCGAAGATCTCCTGCATCGCCTCCGACTTCCCGACCATCTGGCCGAAACGCCCGCTCCGGGCGAGCTGCGACCGGAGATCGTCGACCTCCCGTTCGAGATCCATCTTCTCGGAGAGGCGATCGAGAACGACGGAGATCTGCGCCGGCTTCAGGGGCTTCAACAGGTAGTCGGCCGCACCCGCCTTCATCGCCTCGACGGCGGTGTCGATCGAACCGTGGCCGGTCAGAACGACGAACGCTCGCGCCGGGTCCTGCGCGCGCATCTCGCGAATCAGCTCGAGGCCGTCGCCGTCGGGAAGCATCAGGTCCACGATGCAGAGGTTGGGCGAGAAGTCCTCGAGCACCGCGTGGGCTTTCTCGAGAGATCCGACGCTCTTCGTGTCGGGATGCGCTTCGATCAGGAGCTGCTCGAGCCCGCGCCGCGTCGCCGCGTCATCCTCGACGATGAGAATCTTCATGCGTTCTCCGCGAGAAAGCGCAGGATCGCCCGGACGTTTCCGCCCTCCTGCGCGAGAGTGAGTTCGGCGCCGTTGCTCTGCGCAAGCCGTCGCACCCGGAGAAGCCCGAAGCCTCGCCCGGAGCTCTCGTTCCCCTTGGCCGCCCCGAACAGGTGCTCGGGATCTCCGTCGGGGAGCTTGCCCGGCGACTCGCACGCGAGGAGCGGCGACGATCCGTCCGAACCGACGGACCAGCGGACGGCGCCGGGGGCGCTGGCGTGCTGGAAAGCGTTGGCGGTCAGCTCCGAGACGACCTCGGCCAGCTCGTGCGCGGAGCCGAACCAGAGCGGCCCGTCGGAACCGGAGGGGAGCTCGAGCGCGAGGCCCCGGCGGCGGAGGTCTTCCCGAAACGGCTCGGCGCCCTGGGAGACGACCGACCCGAGCGAGATCTCGGCCGGGACGGAATCGTCTCCCCGGGAGAAGTCGCCGATCCAGTCCAGCATCTGCGAGGCGCTCTCGAGGGCCTGCTGGGAGACGCGGAGGTTCTCGAGCACGGCATCGCGATCGAACCCGTTCTCCTTCTGGAGGCGCCGCGAGGCCACCTCGATATGGAGCGCCGCGCCCGAAAGAGGGGTCGAGATCTCATGCCGGAACCGGCGAACGAAGCGCTTCATCGCCTCGCCGCGGTCCCGGTAATAGCGAACCTGTTCCGAACCGTTCATCCCCCTGGCCACCGGGGCGCAGTCTAGCCGAAAATCGAGAGGAGCGGGACGCGGTCCTCGGCGCCAGTCGCGAGTTTTCCGGTCGCAAGTCGGTCTCCCCGGCCGCCGCCGGGCCCGACTCCCGCCGGCGCTCTCCCGCGCGCCGACTGATCGGGCGTTCCGAACGTCCCTCGTCCGAATTCGTCGTGCTACGATCCGATTCGGCGCCGCGCGCCGCCTATGGCCAGGATCCTCCTCGTCGACGATTCCGAAGAAAACCGCGCCGCCCTGGAGGCGATCTCCTCCGCGGAAGGCCACACGTTCGAGACGGTGCGCGAAAGCCGCCTCGCGGGCGACCGGGCGCGGGAGATCGAGCCGGACCTCGTGATCGTGGATCTGCTGCTTCCCGGAATGCCGTCGTGGCACCTGATCCGAGACCTGCAGCGGGAGCCCGCGCTCATCGGAATCCCGATTCTCGGCCTGAGCCCCGCGGGGATGGGAGGGGCGCGCCAGCGCGCGCTCGCCGCCGGTTGCTCCGCGTTCATCGGCGTGCCCGTCGCGGCGGAGGCCGCCCGGGCGACGATCGCGCACCATCTGCGGGAGCGGCAGCAGAACGACATCACGCAGACGCGGCCGCTCGCCTTCGGTACCCCCTCGATCCGAAGCCGGCCGCGCGCCCGCGTCCTGCTCGGTTCGGCGGACCCGGACTTCCTCCATTTGTACGGCGCGACGCTGCGATACCGTCGATACCAGGTCGACGCCGCCTCCTCGGCCGCGGAAATCGTCGAGCGGCTGGAGAGCTCGCCGCCGCACCTCGTCGTCCTCGACCGCCGGCTCTCGGACGCCTCCGGGATCGACGCTTCCCGCCGGGTGAAAGCGCGATCCCACGATCCTCTCGTCCCGGTCCTCCTCCTCGCGGACGCCGCCGAGGTGGACGCGGCAATCGCCGGCTCGGGCGCCGACGACTTCCTTCTCGTGCCGTTCCGGGAAGCCGAGCTCCGCCACCGGGTCCGAAGCCTCCTCTTCCTCGCGAGCGCGGTCGAGGGGGAGCGCGAGAGGAGCCGGCAGCTCTCGGCCGTCGCCCGACAGCTCGCCATCGGGCTCCTCCTGCTCGACGCGGACGGCCGGATCATCCTGATGAACCAGCCGAGCGCCCAGATCCTGGGAATCGCTCCCACCGAGCTGCGCGGGCGCTCGATCCGCCATCTGTTCCGGGCCGCGGGCCTGCGGCGCGAGAACGGCGAGGAGCTTCCCGCCGATTTCGACCCGTTCCGGAGATTCCGGTCGTCGCGGCAGCCGGCGGCGCGGGAGATCTACGCGATTTCCGGCGGCGGCGAGCCGGTCCGGATCGAGATCGCCTGGACGGCGATCCTCGACGGGGGCCGCCGATTCCGGGGCACGGCCCTCTCCGCGCGCCGCCTGACGGAAGACGCCGAATCGCAGCGCGCGCTCGCGGAGGCGTACGACCGCCTGATGGAAGTCGACGGGCTGAAATCGAAATTCCTGTCGACGGTCTCCCACGAGCTGCGGACCCCGCTCAACACGATCATCCTCCTCTCCCACGTGCTGACGAGCGAGCCCGCCGGGACTCGCTCCGACGCCCAGCGAGAGCACGATCTCCAGATCATCCGGCAGAGCGCCAACGCGCTCCTCCACATGATCAACAACCTCCTCGACCTCGCGCGGATCGAGGGCGGGCAGGCGGAGATCTCGCGCGAACCGGTCGAGCTGCGGAGCTTCCTCGCCGAAACGATCGAGATCATCGCGCCCCAGGCGGAGAAGAAGCGCCTTCCCGTGAAGCTCGAGGTCGCCGGCGACGCCCCGGAATGGGTCGAAATCGACCGGGACAAGACGCGCCAGATCCTCCTGAACCTGCTCTCGAACGCCGTGAAGTTCACGGACCGCGGGGAGGTCGTCCTCGACGTCGCGGCGGCGGCCGGCCCGGCGATCGCGTTCGCCGTCCGCGATTCCGGCACCGGAATTCCCCCCGACAAGCTTTCGATGATCTTCGAGCCGTTCCGGCAGGCGGCCGAGGGAGAAGCGGCCTCCGCGGGATCGGGCCTCGGGCTCTCGATCGTCAAGGAGCTGGTGCATCTCATGGGGGGCGAGATCACCGTCACGAGCCGGCCCGGCGACGGATCGGTCTTCCGGGCGTCGATCCCGGCCGCGCGCGCCTCCCGCCCGGTCCGCGAGACTCGCCCGGCGGGAGGGCCTTCGCGGGCGGCGCGGGTGCTCGTCGTCGAAGACGACGCCCATTCGCGTTACGGTCTCTGCTCCGTGCTCTCGATCGAAGGCTACGAAACGGCCGAGGCGGCTTCGGCGAAGGACGCCCTCGCCCTCCTCGCCGCCGAACGGTTCGACGCGGTCTTCATGGACATTAGCCTCCCCGACGGGGAGGGCACGGGCGTCATCCGGGCTTTGCGGTGCGATCCGCGGACCGCCGCCGTTCCGATCATCGCGCTGACCGGGCGGACCTCCGATCCGGACCGACGGAAGATCGACGAGGCGGGCGCTTCCGCGTATCTCTCGAAACCGGTCGAGGTGAAGAGCCTGTTGACGACTCTCGCCGCCGTTCTCGAGGCCGCCGCCGCGCCCCAGCCGACCGGCGCCCGCTGACCGGCTTCCCGGCCCTCCCGGCGAGCTAAAATGAACCCACGGAACATTTCCCGGGGACCTGCGTTCTTGAAGGCGAGGAGATGATGACCGAGATCGACGACCACGCGCTCGCTGCCGCCTGCCGGACGGGGGACGACGGGGCGTGGGGCCTCCTCCTCGACCGGTACGGGCGCCGCGTGTACGGGATCGCCTACCACTTCACGCTCCGAAAAGAGGACGCCGAGGAGCTCTCCCAGGAGATCTTCCTCAAGGTCTTCGAGAACCTGCACCGCTACGACGGCCGCTACGCCTTCGGCGCCTGGATCGTCTCGCTCGCCCGGAATCTCTGCATCGACCAGTACCGCCGCCGCAAGCGCGAAAAATCCTTCGTTCACGTCTCGGACGACTCCGTGATGCCGCTCCTTTCCGCCTCCGACGATCCCGCGAGGAACGCGCTCCAGAAGGAACGGACGAAGCTCCTCTTCGAAGCGATCGCGGAGCTTCCCGAGGAGCTGTCGGAAATCCTCATTCTGCGCGATCTCGACGGTCTCGCCTACGAAGAGATCGCCGCGGCGCTCGAGCTCCCGGACGGGACCGTCAAGTCCCGGCTCTTCCGCGCCCGCGCGGAGACCGCGAAGGTCATCCGCCGGAAGACGGAGAGCCGGAACCGCCCCGGCGGGTGGAAGACCGGGGTCATGGCCATGGCGATCGCGGCGGTGGCGTCGTGAGCTGCGATTTCCTCGAGCGGCATTTCACGGCCGGGGAGCCTCCCGCGACGGTCGAGGAGCACCGCGCGTCCTGTCCGGACTGCGCGGCACTCTCCCGCGACCTCGTGCGGCTCGCCGCGATCGCGTCGCGCGTGGGACGGCCCGAGCCGCCTCCCGCGCTCGTCTCCCGGTGGATGGGGATCCCCCGGCGGACGGTCGACTGCGACACATCTTCGGAGCTCGCCGCACTCGCGATGGACGGACCGCTGCCCGAACCCGACCGCGTTCGCTGGCAGGGTCACCTCGACCGCTGCGCCGACTGCCGCGAAACGGTCGCGGTGCTCGGCACGCTCGGCTCTCTCGAGGCTCCGATTCCGACCGCCCCTCCCGCGATCCCGGCCCGGAGGGCGCCCGTTTCGCTCTCCGCCGCGCGCTCGGCGCGGGCGCGGTCCGCCTCCTGGACCGATCCGCGCCTGTATGCGGCGGCCGCGTGCCTCCTCGCCGGTTTCTTCGCGCTTTTCGCCAACACGCTCGATTTCCGGACCACGACGCAGGCGGTGGGACGCCAGGCCCGCGTCCACTGGGCGGAAGCGAGCGACCGATTCCAGATCTGGGAGGAAGGGGCCTCGCGAACCGTGGTGGCCGCCCGCGAGTCCCTGACCGGCTACACCAAGGCCGTGGGAGCGATCGCCCTGTCGGCCGCGGGCCGGGCCACGGAAGGACTGTTCCGCAACGAACCGAAAACAGAGAAAGGAAGCAAGTCATGAAATGCCATCTGCACCCGGACCGCGACGCGGTCGGGTACTGCGTCTCGTGCGGACAGGGGGTCTGCGCCGAGTGCCGCCGCGAGGTCGCCGGGACGATTCGATGCCCCGCGCACGCCACGGCGACCGGACTCCCCCTGGCCGTGCCGCCCCCGACCAAATCGGGGTTCCTCGCCGGCCTCTTCTCCATGATGTTTCCGGGGATGGGGCATCTGTACGCCGGCGCCTACGCGAGAGCCCTCCGGTTCGGCGGCCTCGCGGTGGCCCTGATCGTCATTCTCTCGACCAACCACGAGCACCTGGCTCCCCTCTTCGGCCTCTCGCTCTTCTTCGTCTGGGCTTACGCCCTGTTCGACGCGATCCGGGTCTGCCACGAGATCAACGCCGGGACGTATCTGGCCGCCGCGACATCCGCCGCCCTTCCGGCGGTCCGGTCGTCGGGCGCGGGGACGCTCACGTTCGGAATCATCCTCCTCGGAATCGGAGGACTGTTCCTCGCCGATCGCTATGTCGACATGGACCGCTTCTTCGACTGGCTCGGAGACAACATCGGGTTCGTCTTCATCGCGCTCGGCATCGTCCTGATCGCCGCCTACGCGCGGCGCCGCGGCAGGGAGAAGGACCGCGAGCTCGCCGCCGCCGCTCCTCCGGCCGACCTCTCCGGCCCCTCGAGCTCCTTCCTGAAGTGAGAGCGGGCCCGCGGCACGCCGCGGGCCCGTCGCTCCTTCCCTCGCTCCGGCCCCGGAAATTCCAAATCCGAATTTCCAAATCCCAAACAAGCTCGAATTTCGAATTGTCGAAACGAAGAGCGAAGCGTCGCGCTGATCAAAGAATCGAGCCCCGACACGAGTGCGCGCTTCGGATTTGAGAGAACCTCCCGGCCCTATCTCCTCCGGAAGAACGTCAGCAGGTCCGCGTCGCTGAGCGACAGCACCACCGGTCTCCCGTGCGGACACGTGAACCGGTCGCGGCACTTCAGCCAGTCGAGCAGCAGCCGCTCCGACTCCGCGGGCGCGAGGCGGTGATGGATGGTGACGGCGGAGCGGCAGGCGACCGTCGCGAGCATCCGGTCGCGGCGCCGCCCGGGATCCCGCTCGTCGCGGTTCCCGGCGGCGAGGACGTCGCGGAGCAGCGCGGCCGGATCTCGTCCCGAGAGCTCCGGCGGGACGGCCGAGACCGCGAACATGTTCCCCGAGCGCTCCTCGACGTCGAACCCGAGAGCGGCGATCTCTTCGCGCGCTTCCGCCACGGCGAGCGCCTCTTCCGCCGACGCCTCCCAGAGGGCCGGTGTCAGCAGGGCCTGCGAGAACGACCGGTTCTGTTGCGCGCGGTCCTTCATCTTCTCGTAGAGCACGCGTTCGTGGGCCGCGTGCTGGTCGATGATCCAGAGGCCGCTTTCCGCCTCGACCAGGAGGAACGACTCGTCGAACTGCGCGAGCACGCGGGCGGTCGGGCGGCCCGAAGCCTCGACCTCCACGACCGTCGGGCTCGCTCCCGGCGTTTCGATCTCCAGCCGGAGCTTCCTCCCGCCCCCCGTTCCGGCCGGACGCGGACCGGGCGGAGCGGCATAGACCTCGCGGGCCTCCGCGACCGAGAAATCCGAGGAGGGCGGCACCGGGACGAGCCGGCGCTCTTCCTTCCCGGCGGCGAGCGCCGAGACGAGGGTGTGGAAAACGAGACGGAAGACTTCCGAGGGTCGTTCGAACCGCACCTCCGTCTTCGAGGGAGAGACGTTCACGTCGACGGCGCCCTCCGGCGCCTCGAGGAAGAGGAAGACCCCGGGATGGCGGTCGGTCCGGATCGCCTCCTTCGCCGCCTGCGCGATCGCGCGCGAGACGCCGCGGTCGGCCACGCTCCGCCCGTTGACGTGGAGGTACTGCAGGCGCCGCGTCGGGAACGTCACCGAGCCGCGCGTGACGAGCCCGGAGAGCGACAACGGCCCGGAGCGCGCCTTGAACGGGAGGAGCTCTCCGAGCGTCTCGGCGCCGAAGAGCCGGATCGCCCGCGCGGCCCGATCGACGGCCGGGGGCGCGGCCAGGATCTCCCGGCCGTCCGTGCGGAGCGTGAACGCGACGTCGGGGCGCGCGAGAGCGGCGCGCGTGACCGCCCGCGCGATCTCCCGGGTCTCGGCTTCCGGCGTCTTCAGGAACTTGCGGCGCGCGGGCGTGCGGCCGAAAAGGTCCTCGACCAGGACGTCCGTGCCGCGGGGCCTCGGGGCCGGAGAAACGCTCCGCGCGCCGCCGTGCTCGATCGCGACCCGGACGCCTTCCGGGCCGTTTCCGTCGGACGTCGTGAGCGTGAGCCGGGCCACGGACGCGATCGAGGGGAGGGCTTCCCCGCGGAAACCGAGGGTCCGGACTCCCGGAAGGTCCGCCTCGCTCGCGATCTTGGACGTCGCGTGCCGCTCGACCGCGAGCGCCGCGTCGTCCCGGGACATGCCGCATCCGTCGTCCCGCACCCGAATCGAGGCGACGCCGCCCCCGGACGTTTCCACGTCGATCCGGGAGGCGCCCGCGTCGATCGCGTTCTCGACGAGCTCCTTGACGACCGACGCCGGGCGCTCGACGACCTCCCCCGCGGCGATCCGGTCGATCGTCCGGGAGTCGAGAAGACGGATCAGAGGCATATCAATTCCGCCCCATCAGCAGCCGATCCCATGTATTTTCGTTCATCCGACCGGTCCACGGCGAAATCTGAAATCCGAAACAAATTCGAAATTCAAATATTCAATCATCGAAACTAAGACGTCAGCTTCGGTCATTCGAGTTTCGATATTCGTGCTTGTTTCGGATTGGCTCGCGCACTGGCGTGCGCGGCGAACGCCGCGCTCGGCGCATCGCGCCGGCCGCTTCGCGGCTGCGCCTGCGGCGCGCGCTCGTTTCGATATTCGTGCTTCGAATTTCCGAGCGAACCGTCCCCATTCTTGCCGTATTCGCGCGGTCGTGCAGTTCGCTCGGTCACGCTGTTCGCGAGAGACCCGTCCCCGCGATCGCCGCGCGCGCCGCGGCGAGCCGGGCGATCGGGACCCGGTAAGGCGAGCACGACACGTAGTCGAGCCCCGTTTCGTGGAAGAAAGCGATCGACGCCGGGTCGCCCCCGTGCTCGCCGCAGATCCCCACCTTGAGGTTCTTCTTCGCCGAGCGGCCGCGCTCGGTCCCGACGGCGACGAGCTGGCCCACTCCCTCGACGTCGATCGTCGCGAACGGATCGTGGGGAAGAATGCCCGCCTCGAGGTACTGCGGCAGGAACGATCCCACGTCGTCCCGGGAGAACCCGAACGTCAACTGGGTCAGGTCGTTCGTCCCGAACGAGAAGAAGTCGGCCTCGGCGCCGATCTCCGCCGCGAGGAGGGCGGCCCGCGGGATCTCGATCATGGTGCCGACCCGGTACGAGACGCGCCGGCCGGTCTCGCGGAAGACGTCGTGGGCGACGCGATCGGTCATCTCGCGAAGGCGCGTGAACTCGGAAAGGGATCCGACGAGCGGGATCATGATCTCCGGCATCGGGTGCTTCCCGCTCCGCGCCACCTCGACGGCCGCCTCGAAGATCGCGCGCACCTGGATCTCGTAGATCTCCGGATGCGTCAGGCCGAGCCGGCAGCCCCGGTGGCCGAGCATGGGGTTCGCCTCCGACAGCCCCTCGACCTTTCCCTTGAGCACGTCGATCGAGATCCCCATTTCCTTCGCCGTCGCGGCGAGCGCCTTCGGCTCGCGCGGAAGGAACTCGTGGAGCGGCGGGTCGAGGAGCCGGATCGTCACGGGCCGCTCTCCCATCTCGCGGAAGATCCCGGCGAAGTCGCCGCGCTGCATCGGGAGGATCCTGGCGAGCGCCTTCTTTCTGCCCTCCGGCGTCTCGGCGAGGATCATCTCGCGCACGGCGGTGATCCGCTCCTCCTCGAAGAACATGTGCTCCGTTCGGCAGAGGCCGATCCCTTCGGCGCCGAACGCCCGGGCCACGTGGGCGTCGCGGGGCGTGTCGGCATTGGCGCGCACGCCGAGGCGGCGCACGCCGTCCGCCCACTCGAGGATCCGCGCGAACTGCCGGTAGAGGCGGGAATCGGCGGCCTTGAGCTTTCCCTCGACCGCGACCTGGATCACCTCGGAGGGACGCGTCGGGAGCTTCCCGGAGATCACCTCTCCCGTCGTCCCGTCGACCGAGAGGAAGTCGCCTTCCGAAATCGTCTTGCCGCGCGCCATCATCCGGGCATAACGGGCGTCGATCGAGATCTCGCCGCACCCCACGACGCAGCACTTCCCCATTCCGCGGGCGACGACCGCCGCATGCGACGTCATTCCCCCGCGCGAGGTGAGGATGCCCTGCGAGGCGGCCATCCCGAGGATGTCCTCGGGGGAGGTCTCGGCGCGGATCAGGACGACCGGATCGCCGGCATGGGCCATTTCGACGGCGCGCTCGGCGGAGAAGGCGGCCCGGCCGCAGGAAGCTCCCGGCCCCGCCGGCAGGCCGCGGGCGAGCAGGTTCCCTTCCTCGATCGCGCGTTCCTTCTCGCTCGCGGGGAACACGGGGGCCAGCAGCTGCAGCAGCTGCTCCGGGTCGACGCGCGTGAGCGCCTCGCGGCGAGAGATCCTCTTTTCGTCGAAGAAATCGCACGCGATCCGGACCGCGGCGAACCCCGTGCGCTTGCCGTTCCTCGTCTGGAGGATGTAGAGCCGGCCGCGCTCGATCGTGAACTCGATGTCCTGCATGTCGCGGAAGTTCTTCTCGAGCGCGTCCCGGACCCGCATCAGCTGCGCGTAGACGCCGGGCATCGCCTCTTCGAGCGAATCGCCCCGGCCGGTGGCCGAGATCGGGTGCGGCGTGCGGATTCCGGCGACGACGTCCTCCCCCTGGGCGTTGGCGAGGAACTCGCCGTAGAACGCCTTCTCTCCGGTCGCCGGGTTGCGGGTGAACGCGACGCCGGTCGCGCAGTCGTCCCCGAGATTTCCGAAGACCATTGCCTGGACGGTCACCGCGGTGCCCCACGTCTCGGGGATCCGGTTGAGCCGCCGGTAGGAGCGCGCGCGCTCGTTGTCCCACGACTGGAACACCGCGCCGATCGCGCCCCAGAGCTGCTTTCGCGGGTCTTCGGGGAACCGCTTCTTTCCGTGCTGGCGGACGATGCCGAGGTAGCGCGTGCAGAGGGCGCGGAGCTCCTGCGCGGAGAGCTGCGCGTCGGTGTCGACGCCGGCCTTCTCCTTCGCGCGCGTGATCGCCTCCTCGAACCGGTGCTTCGGGACCTTGAGCACCACGTCGCCGTACATCGAGATCAGCCGGCGCCGGCAATCGCGCGCGAATCGCTCCCCCGCCGCGTGGCCGAACCCCGCTTTGGCTTCGTGCGTGAGACCGAGGTTCAGGATCGTGTCCATCATCCCCGGCATCGACGCGGGCGCTCCGGATCGGACCGAAACGAGGAGGGGGTTCTCGCCGTCTCCGAACGTCTTTCCGGTCAGCTCCTCGAGCCGGGCCAGATTCCGCTCGACTTCCTCCTCGAGCCCCGCCGGATACTTCCCGGTCTTCGAGAACTTCGCGCAGACCTCCGTCGAGATCACGAATCCGGGAGGGACCGGGACGCCCATGCGGGTCATCTGGACGAGCCCGTAGCCCTTTCCGCCGAGCACCTCGCGCCCGAGGCGGGCGCCCTCCGCGCGTCCGTCTCCGAAGAAATACACGAAACGGGGCGCGGTCTTTAGGCGCGGGCGAACGGCCGCCGCGCGGGCCTTCGGGCGGGTCGGGACCTTCCGGCGGGGCTTGCGTTCAGCTTCCATGGCGGCCTGCCTCTTCCTTCGCTTTGCGCGATTGCGCGGGTTCTGCCGGGCTATTTCTCGACGACGATCTCGGAAATGTCGGCGAACTTGCCAAACTGACGCTGGATCCCCGCCAGGAGCGCCTGGCGGTTGGCCTTCAACTCCGGCTCGGGAGCGTTGACGAGCACGTCGTCGAAGAAACGGTCGAGCGCGGGGGCGAGCGACAGCATCGCCGCGATCAGCTCCGGATAGCGCCGCGACGCGACGAGCGTGTCGGCGGTGCGCGAGAGCTGGAGCGCGTCGGCGGCGAGCGCGTGCTCGGCCGGCTCCCGGAAGAGCGCGGGGTCCGCCGTCCGCTCGACCGGCCCGGGCAGGATCTTCCGGATGCGCTTGACCGAAAGCGACAGCGACCGGAAGCCCTCCCGCCGGCGGGCGTCGGCGATGGCTCCCGCGCGGTCCGCGAGGTCCGCGAAATCCCACGAGCCCGGCGCGAGCACGGACGCGACGACGTCGGCTTCGAGGCCTCGCTTCTCGAAGAGGAAATGGACCCGGTCGGCGAAGAACCCGCGGAGGTCCGCGAGGACGGCGTCGGCCGGCCGCGCGATCGCCGCGGCATGGAGCGCGATCGCCTTGCGGAAGACGATGCTCCAGTCCACGCGCCATCCGCGCGAGAGCACGATCGCGACGAGGCCCTGGGCGGCCCGTCGGAGCCCGTAAGGGTCCTTGCTGCCCGTCGGCACGAAGCCGATCCCGAAGAACCCGGCGAGCGTGTCGACGCGGTCGGCCGCCGAGAGGATCGCGCCCGTCTCCGTCCGCGGCGGCTCGTCGTCGGCCGAGACCGGCCGGTACTGGTCGTAGATCGCCTTCCAGACCTCCTCCGTCGCTCCTTCGCGGCGCGCGTAGATCCCGCCGACGATCCCCTGCAGATCCGTGAATTCGCGCACCATCTCGGTCGTGAGATCGATCTTCGAGAGGCGCGCCGCCTCGAGAGCGGAACGGACGTTCTCGGGGCGGGTCACGAGCGCTCCGATCGTCTCGGTGAGCTCCTGGACGCGTCCCGTCTTCTGCAGGTAGTCGCCGAGCCTGTCGTGGAAGAAGAGCCGCGAGAGCTTCGGCATCTTCGACGAGAAGGGCTCCCGAACGTCCTCTTCGAAGAAGAACCGCGCGTCGGAGAGGCGCGCGTTCAGCACCCACTCGTTCCCCTTGACGATCAGCCCTTTCGAATCCTCGCGGTGGTCCATGACGGCGAGGAAGCTCGACGTCAGGCCCTGCGGCGACCGCACGGGCAGGTACTTCTGATGCGTCCGCATCGTCGTCACGAGGATCTCTTCCGGAAGCTCGAGATAGGCCGGATCGAAGGACCCGCACACGAGCCCGGGCCATTCGACGAGGTCGGCGAGCGTCGGAATGAGATCGGCGTCGGATTCGATCCCGCCCGAGCATTCCCGCGCGAGCGACCGCGCCTTCTCGAGGAGGATCTCCGCGCGCTCTTCGCCGTCGGGCTCGACGCCCGCCTCGCGCAGCCGCCGGGCGTAATCGTCGGCCCCGCTCACCCGGATCTCCCCGCCTCCGGCGAGCCGGTGCCCGACGGTGCGGTCGCCGGACCGCACGCCGAAGATCGTCATCGGCACGACCTCGCCGCCGAAGAGGGCCACGATCCCGTGGACGGGCCGGACGAAGGCGTGGTTTCCCGCGCCCCACCGCATCATCTTCGGGAACGTCATCGAGGCGAGGATCGCGGGCGTGATCCCCGCGAGGACCTCCGCCGTGAGCCGGCCCGCGACGGTCTTCCGTGCGAGGAGCGCCTCTCCCTTCGGGGTGCGGACGCGCCGGAGGTCCGAGACGTCGACCCCCTGCGCGCGCGCGAATCCTTCCGCCATTTTCGTGGGCCGCCCGTCGGCGTCGAGCGCGCGGTCGACGGGCGGGCCGGTGACCTCGACGACGCGGTCGTCCTGGCGGCGCGGCAGTCCGCGCACCGCGACGACGAGCCGGCGGGGAGTCGCCGTGACGTCCACGGATTCCGGGGAAAGCCCCTCCTCCGAGAGCGCGTCGAGGAACTTCCGGGCCAGGTCGGCCTTCGCCCCCGGCATCGCGCCGGCGGGCATCTCTTCGACCCGGACCTCCAGGAAGAATTCCGCGGCGGCGTCGGGCGTCATCGGAAGGCGTTCACGACGCCACCGTCGCGGGCTCTTTCGGGAGGAGCGGGAACCCGGCGGACTCGCGGGCGGCGAGATAGGCCTTCGCGACCGCGCAGGCGAGGTCGCGCACGCGCCGGATGTACGTTACCCGCTCGGTCGCGGAAACGGCGCCGCGCGCGTCGAGCACGTTGAATTCGTGGGAGCAGAGGAGCGTCGCTTCGTAGGCGGGAAGCACCAGTCCCGCGGCGAGCGCGAGCCGCGCCTCGCGTTCCGACCGCTCGAAGAGCGTCTGCGCCCATTCCGTCTCGGCAACCTCGAACGAATAGCGGGAAAGCTCGACTTCCTCGTGGTGCCGGATCTGTCCGTACGTGAGGGTGTCGTTCCAGGGAATGTCGAAGATCGACCGGGCTTTCCCGAGGAAGAGCGCGACGCGCTCCACGCCATACGTGATCTCGGCGGATATCGGCGCGAGATCGATCCCCCCCGCCTGCTGGAAATACGTGAACTGCGAGATCTCCATCCCGTCCATGAGGACCTGCCAGCCGACTCCCCATGCCCCGAGCGTCGGCGATTCCCAGTTGTCCTCTTCGAACCGGATGTCGTGCTCCTTCGGATCGATGCCGAGGCGCTCGAGCGACCGGAGATAGACGTCCTGAACGTCGTCGGGCGCGGGCTTGAGAATCACCTGATACTGGAAGTACTTGCCCAGGCGGAAAGGGTTCTCGCCGTAGCGCCCGTCCGCCGGGCGCCGCGAGGGCTGCACGTACGCGCAGCGCCACGGTTCGGGGCCGAGCGCGCGAAGAAACGTGTCCGGATGCATGGTGCCGGCGCCCATCGGAAGGTCGTACGGCTGCTGGATCAGACAGCCTTCTTCCTCCCAGAATCTCTCGAGCCCGGAAAGGATTTTCTGGAGCGTCACCACGCGCCGAAATATAGCACCTCGGTCAGCACTTTCTGGGACTTGAGCTCGTGTCCGAGGAAGTGCCGGCGGATGCGGCGCAGCACGCCCGCGAGCTCCTCCGCGACGCGCGGCGCGACGTCGGAACCTTCGATGGGACGAGCGAGGATCCGCGCGAGGGAAGGCGCGAGCTCACGCGAAACTCTCCGCGCCCCGGTCGTCGCGCAGGCCGCGTCGACGAGGCCGGGAAGGGTCTCGTCGAAGCGGACCGAGCCGGGCTCGAGCGCGCGCCCGCAGACCGCGCACGCGGTCGCCGGCGGGAGGATGCCGGTGAGCTTGAGCACCCAGGCGTCGAAATAGACGGCGACCGACGCGGCGCTCCGGCCCCCGAACAGGGCGCCGACCGCGTGGGCCGCGAGCCGGAAGAACTTCTCGGACGGATCCGAGTCGGCGACGAACGTGATCAGCGACTCGGCGATCGCCGAGAGGAGCAGCCCGGAGGCCAGGTCCGAAGCGATCGGGAAGGAGGAGCGGACGACCTCGATCGAATCGATCCGGTGCAGATCGCGGCCCTCCTTCTCGAACCAGAGGACCTCCGCCTCGCTCATCGGCTCGAGCGCGCCGGCATACACGCTCTGGAGCCGGCGAGCGCCCCGCGCGACCGCCCGCTTGCGTCCGGACTCCTGCGTCAGGAACGTGACGATGCGGTCCTTCTCGCGAAGGGGAATCGCGGACAGGATGAACGCCCGGTCCCGGCGGCTTGGCATCTCGTCAGTCTAGTGCGAGCGCGGTGATACGCGCCGTTATACGGGACGCGGGCGACCCACCCGCAGCCGCGACGTCCGCCCCGGTACGCCCTGGCCGCGGGCTGAGTCGCCCGCGCGCGTCTTCCGGCACGTCTGACGGCGCATTTCCGGACAGACCGCCTCGTCCGTGGACAGAGTTCCAGGGCACGGGAGGGTCATCGCCCCTGTTACGCTTCCGAGCATCGTGGCGGAGCGAAAGCGATTCCTGGGACTGCCTTCGATCGTCGTCTCCTTCGGTCTCGTGTCGTTCTTCAACGACGTCGCCTCCGAGATGATCTATCCCCTCCTGCCGGCGTTCCTCACGGCGACCCTCGGCGCCGGGCCCGAGATCGTCGGAATCGTCGAAGGCGTCGCGGAGTCGACGGCGGCGATCGGGAAGGGATTCTTCGGCTGGCTGTCCGACCGGCGCCGCCGCCGCAGGCCGTTCGTGTTCGGCGGCTACGCGGCATCGGTGTTCACGCGCCCTCTTCTCGCGCTCGCGCCGGGCTGGGGCGCGGTCGTCGGGATCCGTTTCCTCGACCGGATCGGCAAAGGCGTGCGCACCGCGCCGCGCGACGCGATGATCGCCGGCGCGGTCGATCCGGCCCGCCGCGGGATCGCCTACGGATTCGAACGCGCGATGGACAACGCGGGCGCGATGGTCGGGCCGCTCGTCGCCGCCCTGCTCCTGAAGCTCTTTTTCCGCGACGTGCGGCCGGTGTTCGCGCTCTCGGTCGTACCCGGAATCGCGGCTCTCGCGATCCTCCTCTTCGGCATGCGCGGGGAAGAGGGCGCCGCGCGCGCGAAGGCCTCGCTCGCCGGTCCCGCGCTGCCGAAACGGTTCTACGCCGTGATCTCGATCTTCACGCTCTTCGCGTTCGCGAACTCGACCGACGCCTTCCTGCTGCTGCGGGCGCGGCAGACGGGCGTTCCGCTCTGGGCCATCCCGGCGCTCTGGGCGTTCTTCTCCGGGGCGAAAGCGCTCGCGAACACGCCGCTCGGCGCTCTCGCCGACCGGATCGGCCGGACGCCGACGATCCTCGCGGGGTGGGTGGTGTACGCCGGCGTTTACCGGGCGTTCGGCCGGGCGAGCACGGCGGGATCGATATGGGTGGTTTTCGGCATTTACGCCCTCTACTACGCGCTCACCGAGGGGGCCCAGCGGGCGTACGTGGCCGACATGGCCGGACCGGAAGCACGCGGCCGGGCGTTCGGCCTTTTTTACCTCGCGACCGGGATCGCGGCTCTTCCCGCCTCGATCCTGTTCGGCCTCGTCTGGGAAAAGCTCGGGCCGAAGACGGCGTTCGATGCCGGCGCGGCCGTCGCCCTGCTCTCCGCGCTCGCGCTCGCCGCGGTCTCCTTTCCACGGAAATCCGCGTAACGTTTCGGAGCCTCCCGCCGTCTCTATCCACGACGAACGGACGAAACGGCGGAACTTTTCGCCCGGAGCTCCGTAGAACGAGGAGGGAAGCGACATGAAACGACGGGAACTGGAAAACGCGCTGCTGATCCTCGAAACGACCCCCTTCGTCTTCGAAAAAGTGGTCCTGGGCGGAGACGGCTCCCTGCGCCGGAAGATCGCGGACCTCCTGTGGGAGGCGGTGGCGGTCGAAGAGCACGTCTGGACCGCGCGGGTGCGGCTCCTTCGGGGCGAGAGCCCGGCCGTTCTCCCTCGCCTCGATCGCGCCATCGCCCGGCGCATCGCCGCGGGGAAGGCGAGCGCTCGCGAGGCGGTCGCCGCCTTCCTTCGGCTGCGCCGCGAGAACGCCCGCGTCCTCCGCTCGCTCCGTTCGGCCGATGCGAAGCTCGGGGGGCCGATCGAAGGAGGGGGCTGGTTCTCGCTCGCCGATCTGCCGGCGAAAATGGCCTGCGAAGACCGGAACTTTCTCCGCGAGCTCGCGCGCCGCATCACGGCGTCCGGGCCGGGCGTCTCCGAGCCGTCGAGCGTCCTCGCGGCCTGCTGAAGACCTCGGCTTGCTACCCCCCCGACGGGGCCGGACCGGCGAAATTCCTGCCCCCCTTGTAACGTCGGCCGCCCGTGAACCGTAGAATGTCGCGACCGCTTCCGAGCGGCCCGAGGGCACGGGCTTTGCAGCCCCGGCGACCGGAGTTAGACTCTCTCTGCCAGAAGAAAGGAAGGCCATGAAGAAAATCGCGTCTTTTCTCGCCCCCGTCGCATTCGCCGCTCTCGCGGTCCCCGCCGGCGCGGCGAGTCTCTCGAGCGTCCCGGCAGTCCATCGCGACAGCAGCTCTGCCCGACGCCTCTCGACCGGACCCGCCGCGGCCGCCAGGTCGACGGACGTCGGCCTCGCCCAGGCGACCGGCATCGGCCTCAACCTCGACGTCGTCGGGCGACTTCCCGCCTCGGGAACTATCTTCAAGACCGCCATCGACTTTGCGAACAACACCAATACCGGCACTCAGACGGACGCGTATTTCGAGGCAACCATCGGCGGGCAAGACACCCTGATCGTCACGAGCGTGACAACCAGCGGTCTCGTGAACCAGGGGGCCGGCACCCTCGACGCCTTCTCCGTATTTCACACCGATGATTTTATCGATGACCTGAGACAGAGCGGTTTCATCACGCAGGCCGAGGAGGATGGCGGGATCCTCGGGTCCTTGCTCGTCATCTACAATTCGCCTTCGGCTGGCCTATTCGACCAAGTCGGCCAGGGGAGCGTCCAGGCGCGGTTCTATAGCGAGAACGCCGATGGCACGATCGGCGTTTCGGCCAACGGCCACGCGCTGACGGAGTCGGAGCCCCCGAGTGTGGTCGGCATTGCGCGAGACACGCAGGGAGAGCCCAATACTCCCCAGCTCTACACGAACTTCTTCATCGACAACGAGGGATTCGTCAAGTCCGACGGGACGATCCAGGCCGAGCCGGTCCAGGTCGTCCTGACGGGATACTCGAACTCGACAGGCCAGATCACGGGCCATGCCGGCCCGTTCTCGATTGCGGCATACAACACGATTGGTGTTTCGAATGTGTTTCAAGCCGTTGGCGGTAACACGGCGACGGACGACACGCTGATCGTTTTCGTCGACATCACCAGCGGCAACTCGGCGATCTCGGGCCTGTCGTCGCTGAACGACGCCGGAACGAAGGACCCCTCGGCCGCTCAACTCCAGCCCGCCGATTGGACGGCGGGTTTGGACCCGCACTAAATCGAGACGAACCTCTTTTCTCGAGAGCCCGCTTCGGCGGGCTCTTTTTTTATGCGCCCTCCGACTGAAAGGAAAGGGTTCGCGAGCGAGCTCAGCAGCAGCCGTCGGGAAGATCGCCCCGCGGCGCTCCCGCGGTCTCCGGCGCCAGCCCCCCATCCGGAATCGCAGGCCGCCGGATCGCCGCGACCCACGAGCGAATGGACGCCGCGAGGATGACGACGACGCAGGCGATCAGGACCGCCGTCAGGACGGCGTCGAGCCAGCCCGCGAACGCGTTCCCGGGCTGCCGGGCGAGCGGCAGGAAGTTGTCCCGGATCGAGAGGATCCCCGCGTCGATCGTCGTGAACGACACGAAAGCGAGCGGAACGATGGTCGCCAGGGCCGCGCGGCGCTTCCCGAGGTGGAGGATGACCGTGGTGCCGACCGCCAGGGCGACGGCGGCGAGGAGCTGGTTCGCGATCCCGAACATCGGCCAGATCTGGGAGATCGAGCCGGTCAGGATGAAGTAGGTCCAGGCGACGACGACGAGAAGCGTCGCGAGGAGCGTGCCCGGCAGCCAGTCGGTCTTCTCGAATCTCGGAAAGGCGTAGCCGAGGAACTCCTGGACGAGGAACCGCGCGACGCGCGTGCCGGTGTCGATCGTCGTCAGGATGAAGAGCGCCTCGAACATGATCGCGAAGTGGTACCAGTAGCCCATCAGGCTCCGCAGGAACGGAAGCCCCGAGAAAATCTGAGCGAATCCGATCGCGAGCGACACGGCCCCTCCCGGCCTACCCGCCACACTCTCCCCCACTTCGCGGGCGAGCATCGGGAGCCGGTCCGCCGCCATCCCGAGCTGCGCGAACTTCGCGGGCGAGACGTTGATCGCGAAGTAGTCCCCGGGAGAGAGCGCGCAGACCGCGATCAGCGCGACGACGCCGACGAGCCCCTCCATCAGCATCGCGCCGTAGCCGATCGGCCGCGCGTCCGTCTCGCGATCGAGCATTTTCGGGGTCGTGCCGGAGGCGACGAGCGCGTGGAATCCCGAGATCGCGCCGCAGGCGATCGTGATGAAGACGAACGGGAAGACCTTGCCGGGGATGATCGGTCCGCCGCCGTGCACGAAGACCGAGATCGCGGGCGCGTGGATCGGGGGCGCGACGACGAGGACGGAGACGACGAGGAGCGCGATCGTCCCCAGCTTCATCCAGCTCGAGAGGTAGTCGCGGGGACAGAGCAGCATCCAGACCGGAAGGACCGAAGCGACGAACCCGTAGGCGGCCATCGAGAGCGTGATCTGCGTCCGTGAGAGCGTGAAGAAGTGCGCGAGAGGGGATCCGGGGATCCACCGGCCCGCGACGACCGCGGCCAGCGTGAGGACGACGCCGATCGCCGAGCCCGACCTCAGCGCCCCCTTGTTCCACCGATACATGTACATGCCGACGAAGAGCGCGATCGGAATCGTCGCGGCGATCGTGAACGTCCCCCACGAGGAATCGGCGAGCGCGTTGACGACGGCGACGCCGAGACCGGCGAGGGCGACGACGATGATCGCGAGGATCGCGACCGCGGCCGTGATGCCGGCGACGGGGCCGATCTCCATCCGCGCGATCTCCGCGAGCGACTTCCCCCTGCGGCGGACCGAGGCGACGAGGATCACGAAATCCTGCGTCGCCCCGGCGAACACGACGCCGAAGAGGAGCCAGAGGAACCCCGGCAGGTAGCCGAACTGCGCCGCGAGGACCGGGCCGATGAGCGGGCCGGCGCCGGCGATCGCCGCGAAGTGGTGGCCGAACAGGACGTACTTGTTCGTCGCGACGTAGTTCTTTCCGTCCGCCATCGTGTGGGCGGGCGTGGCGCGCGCGTCCGAGAGCGCCAGCGCCTTCGCGGCGAGGAACGCCGACCAGTAGCGATACCCGATCGCGAGGACCGCGAGCGCGGCGAGCATCAGGGGAAGGGCGTTCATTGAGCGACGCCGTTTTCCGACATGAACGGATTATCGCGCGACCGGATCACGTCCACACTTCAAATCCGAAATCCGAATATCGAAAGCCGAAACACAATTCGAATTCCGAACGACCGAAAACCCGAACGTGGACCGCGAGCAATGATTCCGACGCCGGCCCCTGGCGTTCCAGGTCCGGAAGCGCATCCGTTTCGGTCATTCAGTATTCGGACTTCGGGTTTGTTTCGGATTTCGGATTTGGTGCTTCGGATTTCGGGCCGTGCTCCGCGCTAGTATTCGAAGAATGCGGCCGTTCCGCTTCGAGGACATCCCCGACGACCCGAAGGACCTCGAGCGGGACTGCGATCTCGCCTTCTTCCGCGCCTCCGGGCCCGGCGGCCAGCATCGGAACAAGGCCGAGACGGCGGTTCGCGTCGTGCATCGGCCGACCGGAACGATCGCGGCGGCGACCGAGGAGCGGAGCCAGTCGCGCAATCGCGCGGTCGCGCTCGAACGGCTCCGGGAGAAGCTCCGGCGCAAGCTCGCGCCGAAGATCCCGCGCAAGAAGACGAAGGTCCCCGGCGCCGCCCGGCGCGCGCGCCTCGATGAAAAGCTGCGGGTCGCCGAAAAGAAGAAGCGGAGAAAGGTGGACGAGGACTGATGGCCGAATACACCGACGAGCACGCCCGGTCCGGGATCGACGCTCCCCTGCCCGCGCTCGAAACCTGGCCGAACCAGTTTCCCGGCTACGAGATCGTCGTCGAGATTCCCGAGTACAACGCGATCTGCCCGAAGACCGGGCTCCCCGACTTCGGCCGCCTCGAGATCCGATACGTCCCGGACCGCCTGTGTCTCGAGCTCAAGTCCCTCAAGCTCTATATCGTGGCGTATCGAAACGTCGGGATCTTCTACGAGAACGCCGTCAACCGGATCCTGCGCGACGCCGTCGCCGCGTGCGCGCCGAGGCGAATGGCGATCACCGGCGTCTTCTCGTCCCGCGGCGGGATCTCGTCGACGATCGTCGCGCGGTACGCGGACGGCGCCTTCGGCGTCTGAAGCGCGCAGCCATACATCGAGCCATACGGGCGCGTACCGCCCGCGCCACCCTGCGGCGTACTGAACCTGTACGCCTCGGGACGTCGCGGTACGATCCGCATCCCGTCTGGCTCGCGTCTGGCTGGGCTTCGGGCAAGGTCCGGGCGGCAATTCCGTCTGGAATCCTGGAACCCTACCCGAAACATCCGGGTTAGCATCGCCCGAACTCGATGAGCTCCCCCGAATCTCCCGCGCCGCTCGGCGGCATTCTCGTGCTGGATCTGTCGCGGGTCCTCGCCGGCCCTTCCTGCGCGATGACGCTCGCCGATCTCGGCGCGCGGGTGATCAAGGTCGAGCACCCGGGAGGGGGGGACATCACGCGCGGCTGGGGTCCCCCCTGGGCGGCGGACGGCGACTCCGCGTACTACCAGTCGATCAACCGGAACAAGGAGTCGATCGTTCTCGACCTCGCCTCCGACGCGGGACGCCGCTCCGTCGAGATCCTCGCTCGCCGAGCGGACGTGCTGATCGAGAACTTCCCGCCGGGCGGCCTCGCCCGCCTCGGGCTGTCCCTCGATCGGATGCGCGCGGAGAACCCCCGCCTCGTCACGGCCTCGATCACTGGTTTCGGCGAAGCGGGACCGGATCGCGACCAGCCGGGGTTCGATCTCCTCGCCCAGGCGGGCGCGGGGCTCATGGCCATCACGGGAGAGCCGGATGGCCCCCCGCAGAAGGTCGGCGTCGCGGTTTCCGACATCGTCGCCGGGGTCAATGCCGCCGTCGGGATCCTCGCGGCCCTCGCCGCCCGGGAGAAGAGCGGCCGCGGAGCGGCACTCTCCGTGGACCTCTTCTCGTCCACGCTCGCGATGCTCGTCAACGTCCTACAATCGTGTATTGTTTCGGAACGCGAAGCGGGGCGTCATGGCAGCGGCCACGCCCAGATCGTTCCGTACCAGATGTTCGCCGCCGCCGACGGGCAGTGGATCCTGGCGGCCGGCACCGAGCGCCAGTTCCGGACGCTGTGCGAGCGCGTCGTCGGCCGTCCCGAGTGGGCGGGCGACCCGCGGTTTTCGACGAACGCGGCCCGGGTGGAGAACCGTGCCGTCCTCGTCGCCGCCCTGGCCGGGATCTTCGCGGGGCGTTCCCGCGACGAGTGGCTCGCGCGATGCCGCGAGGCGGGCGTTCCCGCGGGTCCGGTGCGAGGACCGCTCGAGGCGCTCGCGAGCGAACAGGCGCGGGCGATGGGACTGAGGGTGCGCGATGGAGCGTTCGAATCGGTCGCCTCTCCGATCCGGTTCGCGGACCGCGTCGCTCCCGTTCGTCGTCCCCCTCGCCTTGGCGAGCACACGGAAGCAATCAAGAAGGAGTTCGGGCTGCCGTAATCGAGTGGCGGGTCGAATACCGCGCCGGAAGCGATCCGCCCAGGATCCCTCCAGCCGGATAGACGGGTCGGCGGTGTCACTGCCGCGGCGCGTCGAGGCGCGAGCCCGACGGGATGCGGGTCGCCCGCGAGATCCCGAGGCATACCGGGGCGTATGTCGCAGGGTCTCGCGGGCGGCACGCGCACGTCCGGCTCGATGCATCGGCGCGCCCTGTCTCAATAGCCGCCATATCCACCGATCATCCGTTTGATGGCGTCGATCGTGTAGGGCGCGCTGCCCTCCGCCCTGTTGTTCACGATCAGGAAGAATTCCTTCCGCTTCTTCTCCGCCTCGCGAGCGATCCGCGCGGCGTCGGCGCGCATTTCGGGGTGTTCCTCCTTGATCCGGTCGTACGGGGTGAAGAACTTCACCGCGTCCGCGTAGAGGCGCCCGGGAGCGACGAGGATTCGCGCGAGCCAGAAATCGGCTTCGGCGGCGCCGGGGACCGCGAACTGCTCCGAGAGCTCCGGCATGTGCGTCCACCAGTTGAGCACGGGGGAAACTCCGTGCGTTCGGAGGAGCGCGACGTGCTCGGCGTCGAGATACTCGCGTGTCCGGAGCTCGACGGCGTACCGCCGGTGGCGCGGAAGCGCGCCGAGGAAGCGGTCGAGCGTCTCGCGGAAGCGCGCCTTCCGCTCCGGGCCGGGGCGCGGATCGCGGCCGAACTCGAAGACGAACGGACCCAGATGATCGGCGAAGCCCTCTTCCGCGGGGTCGAGGACTTCCCGCCGGAACGCGTCGACGTCGAGGAACTTCGGATTCGGCTCTCCGGCGCGTGCGCCCTGCCGCCCGATCTTCGGGAAACGTTCGCACGTGATCTCCTCCCAGACCTTGGAGACGACCGGAAACCCCGCCGGAAGCGCGCTTCCCCAGCGTCGCCACTCGTCGGCGGACTGGGGACGATAGAACGTGAAGTCGGCCTCGACCGTGTCGAAGCGCCCGCTCGAGGCATAGAGGGCCAGCCGCTCGGCGGACGAGGCATTCTCGGGGGTTCGTTCCGGAAAGACGATTCCTCGCCAGCCGGGGTAGTTCCACGTCGCCGTCCCGAACCGCGTGAAGCCGCGCGGGACCGGAATCGGCGCGATCCCCGGCTCGGGAAAGAGCGACGGCGTCGCCTCATCGCGGGGCATCGGGCCTCGAAGCGCCCGCGGCTCCTCGCCGCGCATCGTCGCCGGGGCCGCCGAGCGCGTCGATCTTGGACGCCAGGATGAAGTCGTTCTCCGAGAGGCCTCCGATCGCGTGCGTCCAGAGCGTGAAATCGACGCGGGCGTAGTGGACGCAGAAATCGGGATGATGGCCTTCCGCCTCCGCCAGCTCGGCGACCCGGCCGACGAACGCCATCGCGGCCCGGAAGTCGGCGAACGTCATCGTCTTCCGGAGCTTGCGGTCGTCCTCGCGCCAGCCGTCGAGCTCTCCGAGCATCCGGCGCGTCTCGGGACCGGAGAGCGGCTCGGCTCCCCCTTCGCACGGGACGCATTTCTTCTCTCGCAGACTCATCGTTGTCCTCCCCGATCCCTCACCGGCGGCGCGCCCGGCGAAATGCGCGGGAGCGTCGCCGTGAGGGAGATCTCGTTTCCGTGGCGGCGCACCCGGAGCGGCACCGTCTCGCCGGCGCCGAGCTCCGAGAGGACGATCCGCAGGTCGTGCAGCGTGCGGATCGCGTGGCCGCCGAACGCGACGACGACGTCGCCGGCGCGCACGCCGGCTTCCTGCGCGGCGCTTCCCGCGATCGTCCGCGCAATGGCGACGCCGGCCTCGTCCGCCGCCGCGAAGTCGGGCACGATCCCGAAGGCGGCGCGCGATCCACGCCCCCCCGACGGATCGAGGTCGAGGAAGGCCGGCCGGACCGGATCGTCGGCGATCCGGCGGACGCAGCGCCCGACGAGCTCGACGACCTTCGCCTCGCCGCCGACGTCGACCGTTTCCTCCCGGTCGGCGGGCGTGTGGTACTCGGGATGCTTTCCCGTGAAGAAAAAGAGGACCGGCACGTCGGCGAGATAGAACGACTGCTGGTCGCTCCCGCCGTACGGATCGCTCGTGAACAGGAGACGGAGACCCGCTTCGCGGTTGAGCTCCGACAGGAGCTCGGGCCAGCCGGGGGAGCTGCCCGTGCCGATCACCGCCAGCCGGTCTCCCCGGAGGCGTCCGATCATGTCCATGTTGATCATCGCGACGGTCTTCTCGAGTGGGACGGCGGGATGCCGGACGTAGTGCGCCGAGCCCAGCAATCCGAGCTCCTCGCCCGAGAATGCCGCGAACAGGACGCTCCGCCGCGGGCGCGGGCCGGCCGCGAAAGACCGGGCGAGCGCGATGAGGCCGGCGGTGCCCGAAGCGTTGTCGTCGGCGCCCGGGTGGACCGCGGGACGGCGATCGGCGGCGAGAGAGCTAGGGCCGCCGAGGCCGAGATGGTCGAAGTGGGCGCCGACGACCACGGTCTCGGCGGAGAGCGCGCGGTCCGAGCCCTCGATCATCCCGAGGACGTTGGCGGTCGGCCGCCGGCGGGGGCGGACGTCCGTGGAAACGGCCGCCGTCACGGGGAGATTGAGCGGCCAGGGGCGCTTCGCGAGCTCGTCCCGGACCGCTTCCACCGTCCAGCCGGCGGCGCCCAGCCAGTCCTCCGCGACGCGGCGGTTGACGAGGATCACCGGCAGTCCCTCGTCGCTGAATCCTCGATTCGTGTTCCAGCGGGCGGGGTCGGAGTCGTCGGGCGACGCGACGACGACCGCCGCGGCGCCTTTGTCCCGCGCGAAGAGGACCTTGTGGAAGATGCCGGCAAACGACGCCAGCGGGGATCCGCGATCCGCGGACGGGGAACCGGCGAGGAGCAGGACGATCCGGCCCGTCACGTCCCGGCTGCCGTAGTCGTCCCGCCCCGCCGCTCGCGAGACGATCCCGTATCCCGCGAAGACTACGGGCCCGCGCGCGACGCCGCTTCCGGAGAGCGTCGACGGGACGAAGCTCCGATCGAGCGGATACTCGGCCGTCCTCCGGGCCCACGTCGCGGTCAGGGAGTTGCCGGGGCCGGGGTCGGCGCCCACGGTCGCGAGAAAGGGTTGGAAATAGCCCGAGCCGTCGAGCGGGGCGTCGACGGCGTCGGCGCGATCCGTCCCGAGAGGCTTGAGTCCGGCGGCGCGGAATTCCGCGGCGACGAAACGGGCCGCGCGGTCCCCTCCTTCCGTCCCCGTGCCTCTCCCCTCGAACGCCGGAGAAGCCAGGACGTGGATCGATTCGCGAAGCTCGGCCGGGTCGATCGCGGCCGAACCCCGCGCCGCCGCGGCCGCGAGGGCGGCGAGGAGAAAGAGCCGCCGAAACACCCGAAGATCTTAGAACGTTCCCCCCTTGCGATCCTGGGGTAGGATTCGATAACGGAACTGACGGGTCAGTTCCGGGAGAGGGAGAGATGACGCGCGCCCGGACGCTCGCCAAGCAGGAAACGATTCTCGACGCGGCTTCCCGCGTCTTCTCGCATCGGGAATACCACGAGGTGCTCACCGAGGAGATCGCGGAGGAAGCGGGAATCGGAAAAGGGACCATCTACCGGTATTTCCTGAACAAGGAAGATCTCTATTTCGCGACGATCGTCCACGGTTTCGAGAAGCTGCACGAACGGCTCGGCGCGAGCCTTTCGCGCCGCTCCTCCCCCGCCGCCCGGCTCGAGACGATCGCCCGCGAATCGATGCGCTTCTTCTGGAACCGCCGCGACTTCTACGCCCTCATGTACCGGAACGAAAAGCGGTTTCTCTCCCAGGAGAGCCGGATCCAGCAGACGCGGGGGCGGCTCGTGCGCCTGGTCCAGCAGACGATCGTCGACGGAATCGAGCGGCGCGAATTCCGCGGCGCCGATCCGAAGACCGCCGCCGAGCTCTTCCTCGGAATGATCCGCGCGATGAACGTGTTTCGCCGCGAGGGCGATTCCCTCGAAAGCCTCGTCTCGGAGGTGATGGAGATCTTCACGGTCGGGATCGGAAAACCGGGCGTCGGAGAGACCTCGCGATGAGGGCGCGGCGCGCGGTTCCTCTCGCGGTCCTCGCTCTCGCGGCGGCGGGATGCAGCCAGCTCTCGCCCGACCGATCGATCGCGAAGGACGCCCCCCCGTCCCCCGCCGAGCCGTGGAACCCGCCGCCGGCCGCCCGCGAGGAGCAGAAGGCGACGCCTCCTCCCGAAATCCCGGAAAAGTATCGGAACGCAAAGACCGTGCTGTCGCTCCCGGAAGTGATCGACATCGCCCTCCGGAACAATCCGCTCACGAAGCAGTCCTGGGCGCAGGCCCGAGCGGCCGCCGCCGCGCTCGGCTCGAGGCGCGCGGAATACTTCCCCGAGATCGACCTCGGCGCGAACCTCACGCGCGAGAAGACGACGGCCGTCGGCGGGACGGCGACGTTCTTCCAGACGACCTACGGCCCGACCGCGACCCTGAACTGGCTCCTCCTCGACTTCGGCGGGCGCTCCGGCGACATCTCCGAGGCCCGGCAGGCACTCTTCGCGGCGGACTGGACCCACAACGCCACGCTCCAGAACGTCATCCTCGAGGTGACGAGCTCCTACTACCTGTACGGGAACGCGAAGGAGCTCCTCGTCGCGCAGGAAGCGAGCGTGAAGGAGTCGCGCGAGAACTACGAGGCGGCCAACGCCCGCCACGACGCGGGAGTCTCGACCGTCGCCGACGTCCTGCAGGCGAAAACGGCCCTCTCCCAGGACGAGCTCGCTCTCGAAACGGTCCGCGGAGACATCGAGACGATTCGCGGCGAGCTCGCGACCGCGCTCGGTGTCCCGGCGAACATTCCCGTCGAGACCACCGAGCTGCCGCGGGACGTGAACGTGGACGCGGTGACGGCCTCGATCGACGATCTGATCGAGCAGGCGCAGAAGGAACGGCCCGACCTCGGGGCGGCGCGCGCCCAGGCCGAGCGGGCGAAAGCGCACGTGGGGACGATCCGGTCGGAGAGGCTTCCCGTCGTCTCCGCGTTCGGGAGCGCGAACCGGCTCTCCTACACCGACCCCTCGGGCGTCCCCTCCGCGACGACCTACGCCGGCGGCATCGCGCTCTCTCTTCCCCTCTTCGACGGCGGCCGCCGCCGCTACGACGTCCGGCAGGCCCAGGAGCTGGAAAAAACGGCGTCCGCGGCGGCGCAGACTCTCGAGCAGGAGGTCATCCTGCAGGTGTGGACGAGCTACTTCGCGGTGCGGACCGCGGCGCAGCGCGTTCGCACTTCCGAGGACCTCCTCCAGAGCGCGAGCCAGGCCACCGACGTCACCGCCGGCCGCTACAAGAGCGGAGTCGGAAGCATCCTCGACCTCCTCACGTCGCAGAGGAGTCTCGCCCAGGCGCGCGCGCAGGAGGTGCAGGCCCGGTCCGACTGGTTCCAGAGCCTCACCCAGCTCGCCCACGACACGGGAGTCCTTGGCCCCCTCCCTCCCGGATCCACGGGGCCGACGATCGACCGGAAGGAATCAAGATGAAATGGAACCGAGCCGTCCCCGGTTGTCTCTTCAGTGTCCTCCTCGCGCTGTCCGCGTGCGCGCGCAAAGCCGCCGCGCCGCCTCCCGAAGCGGTGCCCGTGACGGCCGCCCGCGTCGAGCGGCGGGATCTCCCCGTCGAGGTGACGGCGATCGGACACGTCGAGCCCTATTCCAACGTCTCGGTGAAATCTCAGGTCAACGGCATCCTGACGGAAGTCGGTTTCAAGGAAGGTCAGGACGTCCGGAAGGGCGACCTCCTCTTCCGGATCGATCCCCGTCCGTTCGAGGCCGCCCTCGCGCAGGCTCGCGCCAACCTCGCTCGCGATCGCGCCCAGGCGCAGAACGCCGCGGCCGAGATCGACCGCTACAAGGGGCTCGTCGAAAAGGATTACGTCACGCGTGAGCAGTACGACCAGGTCCGGGCCAACGCGGACGCGCTCGCGAGCACCGTGAAGGCGAGCGAGGCGGCGGTCGAGAACGCCTCCCTCGAGCTCTCCTGGTGCACGATCTCGGCGCCGATCGACGGCCGGACGGGCGGACTCCTCGTGCATGCGGGCAACCTCGTCAAGGCCAACGACGACAAGGCGCTCGTCGTGATCAACCAGCTCCAGCCGGTGTTCGTCACGTTTTCGACGCCGGAGACTTCCCTCGCCGACCTCCAGCGGCAGCGGGGACTCGAAGTGAAAGCGGCGGCGCGGGGCGACGCGGCGCCGAAGACCGGCCGTCTGACGTTCATCGACAACGCGGTCGACATGACGACCGGCACGATCGCCTCGAAGGCGACGTTCCCCAACGCCGACGAGACGCTGTGGCCGGGCGAATTCGTCAACGTGACCGTCGTCCTGAGGACGGAGCCCGGCGCGGTGGTCGTCCCCTCGCCGGCGGTCCAGACGGGGCAGAGCGGCTCGTACGTGTACGTCATCAAGTCGGACGCGACGGTCGAGTCGCGCCCGGTCGCCGTCGAGAGGACGCAGGGGACGCTGACGGTCGTCGCGAAGGGCCTCGCTCCCGGGGAGCAGGTCGTCACCGACGGCCAGCTCCGCCTCGCGCCGGGTGCGCGGGTCGAGATCAAGAATCCTTCGGAGGCCGTCTCATGAACATCGCCGAAATCTTCATCAAACGGCCCGTCATGACGACGCTGGTCATGCTCGGGATCCTCCTGTTCGGCCTCATGGGATACCGCCTGCTGCCGGTCTCGGACCTGCCGAACGTCGACTTCCCGACGATCCAGGTTTCGGCCACGCTCCCCGGCGCCTCTCCCGAGACGATGGCCTCGGCGGTCGCGACACCCCTCGAGAAGCAGTTCACGACGATCGCCGGGCTCGACAACATGAGCTCGTCCAGCTCCCAGGGCTCGACCCAGATCACGCTCCAGTTCAACCTGAGCCGGAACCTCGACGCCGCCGCCCAGGACGTCCAGTCGATGATCGCCGCCGCCGCCCGTCAGCTGCCGCCCGAGATGCCGGCCCCGCCCTCGTACCAGAAGGTGAACCCCGCGGACTCTCCGATCGTCTACCTCACCCTCACGTCCTCGACGCTGCCGCTCTCCCAGCTCGACGAATACGGCGAGACGTTCATCGCCCAGAGGATCTCCACGATTCCGGGCGTCGCGCAGGTGCAGGTCTACGGGCCGCAGAAGTACGCGGTGCGCGTGCAGCTCGATCCGAACGCGCTCGCCACGCGCGGGATCGGGATCGACGAGGTCTCCACGGCGGTGCAGAACGCGAACGTCAACCTCCCGACGGGGATCCTCTGGGGCCCGTCGAAGGCGTTCACGGTCCAGGCGACCGGGCAGCTCACCGATGCCGCGGCCTATCGTCCGATCGTCGTCGCCTACCGCAACGGATCGCCGGTCCGGCTCGATCAGATCGGGCACGTGATCGACAGCGTCGAAACCGACAAGTCGGCCGCCTGGACCAACGGAGACCGATCGATCTCCCTCGCCATCCAGCGGCAGCCCGGGACCAACACGGTCCAGATCGCGGGCGCGATCATGCGGCTCCTTCCGACGCTCGAGAAGCAGATTCCCCCCGCCGCGCGGCTCCACGTCCTCTTCGACCGTTCCCAGTCGATCAAGGACTCCGTGCGCGACGTGAAGTTCACGCTCCTTCTGACGCTCTGTCTCGTCGTGATGGTGATCTTCCTCTTCCTGAGGAACGTCTCGGCGACGGTCATCCCGAGCCTCGCGCTGCCGCTCTCGATCGCGGGCACGTTCGCGCTGATGTACCTGCTCGGCTACAGCATGGACAACCTCTCGCTGATGGCGCTGACGCTCTCGGTCGGCTTCGTCGTCGACGACGCGATCGTGATGCTGGAGAACATCGTCCGCCACATGGAGATGGGCGAATCGGTCATGGAGGCGGCGCTCTCGGGGTCCCGCGAGATCGGCTTCACGATCCTTTCGATGACGCTCTCGCTCGCCGCCGTCTTCATCCCGGTCCTCTTCATGGGGGGGATCGTCGGCCGCCTCTTCCACGAATTCGCCGTGACGATCGGTGTGGCGATCCTCCTCTCCGGCTTCATCTCCCTGTCGCTGACGCCGATGCTCTGCAGCCGGTTCCTCCGGCATCACGAAAAGAACGAGAAACACGGGAAGCTCTTCCAGGTTTCCGAGCGCGTCTTCGACCGGACGCTCGCCCTCTACGAGCGGACGCTGAAGTTCGTTCTCCGGCACGGCCGCGCGACACTCGCGTTCTCCCTCGTGATCCTCGTCGCGACGGTGTACCTCTTCGGCGTCATCCCGAAGGGCTTCCTTCCGAGCGAGGACATCGGCCAGATCTTCGGCTTCACCGAGGCGGCCCAGGGGATTTCGTTCCCCGAGATGACGAAGCACCAGCAGGCGGTCGCGGCGGTCGTCGGGGCGGACCCGAACGTCCAGGACCTCCTCTCGTCCTGCGGGCCGCGGGGAAGCAACAGCAACGGCAACCAGGGAATCGTGTTCGGAAGCCTCAAAGACCGGAGGGTCCGGAAGCTCTCGGTCGACCAGATCATCGAGGAGCTCCGGCCGAAGCTCGCGCAGATCCCCGGCATCCGCGTGTACCTGCAGAACCCTCCGCCCATCCGCATTGGCGGGACGCTCTCGAAGAGCCAGTACCAGTACACGCTGCAGGACCCGGACACCGGAGAGCTGTATCGCTACGCCCCGATCCTCGAAGAGAAGATGCGGACGATTCCGGGGCTCCAGGACGTGACGAGCGACATGCAGCTCAAGAACCCGCAGATCAACGTCGAGATCGACCGCGACAAGTCGGGGGCGCTGGGGATCACGCCCCAGAAGATCGAGGACGCGCTCTACACCGCCTACGGATCGCGCCAGATCTCGACGATCTACGCCCCGAACAACGAGTACCAGGTGATCATGGAGCTCGCCCCCGAATACCAGCGCAACCCGAGCGACATGTCGATGCTGTACGTCCACTCCGCCTCCGGCGGGCTCGTGCCCCTTTCGACGCTCGTGCGCTTCACGCAGAACGTCGGGCCCCTCCAGGTGGCGCACACGGGGCAGCTCCCGTCGGTCACGCTCTCCTTCAACCTCAAGCCGGGGGTCGCGATCGGCGACGCGATCAAACGGGTCGACACCGTCGCCCGCCGGACGCTCCCCGCCACGGTGACGACGAGCTTCCAGGGGACTGCCCAGGCGTTCCAGTCTTCCTTCCAGGGGCTCGGGATGCTGCTCCTGATGGCGATCCTCGTGATCTACATGGTCCTCGGGATCCTCTACGAGAGCTTCATCCACCCGCTGACGATCCTCTCCGCCCTCCCGTTCGCCGGCTTCGGCGCGCTCGTGACGCTCCTCCTCTTCCACACGGAGCTGTCGATCTACGCGTTCGTCGGCATCATCATGCTCGTGGGGATCGTGAAGAAGAACGGCATCATGATGATCGACTTCGCGATCGAGGCGCAGCGCAACGAGGGGAAGGCCCCGCCCGATGCGATCTACGAGGCGTGCGTCGTGCGTTTCCGCCCCATCATGATGACGACGATGGCGGCGTTGATGGGCACGCTGCCGATCGCGATGGGCTTCGGCGCCGGCGCCGAGTCGCGGCGCCCCCTCGGGCTCGCCGTCGTCGGCGGGCTGCTCTTCTCGCAGCTCCTCACGCTGTACGTGACGCCGGTCTTCTACATCACGATGGAGGGGATGCGGGACCGCTTCCGCCGGCCGCGGCGGCGGCCCGGGACGCGCGAGGCGGCCGCGATGCCGGAGCCGGCGGCGGCCCCGGCCCGCGGAGCGGCGGCGGGGATGTTGCGGCTGAGGGACTGAAGGCGGCGCGGGCGGCCCGGCGCCGCCTTCCGCGTCGACGGCTCCGAGTCCGTCGGTCGAAGGTCGGAAGTCCCGACCCCGAAATTCGACTCGGGACCGAAAGACTCTCGACTCTTCCGGTCAGGCTCCTTCGGCCGCCGCTCCTCCCACCACCGCGGCTTCCTCGCGCCGCTCTTCGTGCTCCCGGAGGTACGCTTCCGTTTTCATCATCCGCTGCGTCCGCGCGAGCACCCGCAGAAGGTAGGGGACCTGCGCCGGCCGCATCTGGCGCATCCAGTCGACCCAGGTTTTCTCTCCCGCCGTGTTCAGGATCGACCGCCGCCACGTTTCCGCGTACAGCTCGAAGAAGCGGCGCGCTCCGAGCCGCGGCTCCCAGAGGACGTGGTTCATGTCGAACTTGAACCAGGGCTGGCCCCGCAACCGGTCCTCGGATCGGCGGAAGAGCTCGGTCCCCGGGAGAGGGGTCAGGATCGTATAGCCCGCCCGCTGGAATCCGTGCTCCGCGACGAACTCCCAGAGCTCGCGGAAGTCGCGCTCTTCCCAGTCGGGATCGACCAGAAAGTTCCCGGTGACGCCGTAGGCCAGCTCGCGCGCGACACGCGCGGCTTCGACGCTCTGGTTCGCCGTCGCGTCCTTGATGACGTGGCGAAGAGCCGAGTCCGTCGCGGCCTCGAGCCCGAAGAAGACGTCGAAGTCCTTCGCGAGCGGCCGCCACTCGGCGAGCAGGTCCGGATGGCGGCAGACGAGGTCCGTCCGGCTCTGCACGAGGATCCACCGCTTCCGCACGCCGCGGCGTTTCAGCTCGCGCGCGAGCGCGCGGCTTCGCTCCGGGTGGTTCCAGAAGAGATCGTCGACGACGAACACGTTCTCGCCGACGCTCTCGAAATCGTCGGCGACCGTCCCGACGGCCCTTTCCCGGAAGCTCCGCCCGTACAACTGCCAGACCGAACAGAAGCTGCAGCGGAACGGACAGCCGCGGGCCGTCTCGATCAGCCACACCGGCTTGAAGAGCAGGCAGTGGTAGCGGTTCCGATACCGCCCGACGAGGGCGCGGGCGGGGAGCGGCACCGCGTCGAGCGCGGTCCGATTCTCCACCGGCGCCGTCGCGGACCAGCCGGGTCCGCGGCGAAGGCGGAGGCCGGGAATCGATGCGGGCGGCCGTTTCGCTTCGAGCGCGTCGGCGAGCGAGGGGAAGATCTCCTCCCCGTCGTCGGTGCAGATCGCGTCGAGGTCCGAAGTCTCGAGCGGGTCGGAATACGCCGCGGCGGCGTGTCCCCCCGCGACGATGAAGGAGTCGGGCGCGGCGCGGCGGACCGCCCGCGCGGCGGCGAGCACCTGATCGTATTCCAGGGCGTGCATGCCCGAGATACCGACGAGCGCCGGCCCGAACCGGCGGGCGCGCCGCGCGACGTCGGGCTCGAAGCGCGCGTCAACGATCTTTGTCTCGTGCCCGCGGCGCAGCAGCTCGGCGCCGATGTACTCGAGCCCGAGAGGCTCGACTCGGAAGAACGGCCCGAGGCCGAATCGTTCGTTGCCCGGATCGGGCCGGATCAAGAGGGTTTTCATCGCCCTGGAAGGCGGATTGTAGACTGAACGGATGCCGCCCGATGCGCCCCCTCCGCTTGCCGGCTCCTCGCCCCGTTCGCTGCGGAGATGGGTCGGGCACGGCCTCTCGAACCGGACCGTCTACGGCGCCCTCCTCCACGGCGGGACCCGGCTGCCGCTCCCGGTCCTGCGGGCGATCTCGACGGTCGGCAACGCGATCGCCGTGCGGGCGCTCCCCCGCACGGTCCGCGACGTCGCATCCAATTTCGAGATCGCCCTCGGATTCTCCCCGGCCGCCGCCCGCCGGATGGCCCGCGAGGTCTTCCGCCAGTACGGGCGGACGACGGTGGACCTCTGGCGCCTCCGCCGCGCGCCGGAGCTCGCGCCGCGCACGACGACGCTCGAGCACGACGCCGGCGCCCTGCGCGCGCTGGTCCGCGGGGGGCGCGGGTTCCTGCTCGCCTCGGCTCACGTCGGCAACTGGGAAATGGGAGCCGCGGCGCTCCGCGCGGTGGGCCTCCCCGGAGCGGTCCTCGGCCAGCCCGAGCTCGATCCCGCCGTGCACGAGATGCGGGTCGCGATTCGCGAGCGCCTCGGGGTCGAGTCGATCGACATCGGCTCGACGGTCGGCACCGCCCTGCGAGTTCGGGCGGCCGTCGACGCCGGACGCGTCGTGGCCCTCGCGGCAGACCGGGCTTATGCGGAGGACTCGGTCACCGTTCCGTTCTTCGGCCGTCCGACTCCGTTCCTCCGCTCCCCCGCGCTCCTCGCGCGCTTCTGCGCGTGTCCCCTGCTCCCCAGCTTCTTCCTGCGCAACCCCGACGGAACCTACCGCGGCCGGCTCGGCGCCTCTCTCGAGGCGGACCCCCGCCTTTCTCCCGACGAGGACTCCGCCCGGCTCATGGGAGAGGTCGCGCGCGCCGTCGAGGAAGTCGTGCGCGAAGCGCCGGCGCAGTGGTTCAATTTCTACCGGTTCTGGCCCGACGCTCCCGCCCGTTCGGCTTGACTCACCCCCGACCCTTCGCTATCGTTCGCGTTCGCCCTGAGCGGGAATAACTCAGTGGTAGAGTGCCACCTTGCCAAGGTGGATGTCGCGGGTTCGACCCCCGTTTCCCGCTCCAAACCGCGGCAAACAGGCGCAAGTCAGTTTCACTCAAACCCCCGGGAAACCGGGGGTTATCTTTTTCAGACTTGGGGCAAGTCTCTGGGAGACTTGGAGCGGTTTGGGGTGGGAACACGGACAATTTCGCGGACACGGGCGCGCGAGGCGGTCGGGGTAGCCTTATTCGCCGGTGCGCGGCGGTTGGGGCGGCGTGAGCGCCCCTCTCCATGCGATGTAATCGCGAGCCTTCTGCGTCACGTTGAAGAAGTCCCCGTTTCGTCGGATGAGATCGTAATTCTCCAAAGCGCTCAGAACCGCTTGCCGCTCGGTTGCGGGAGATACGCGTTCAACCCAAGTCGCCTCGAAAGACCCGATTGTGACGGGTTGTGGAGCGTTGACGAACCAATCGAGGATTTCTTGGGTGTGGCGGACAAGGAACGCGTTTAAGAAGCGGAACTCCCACGTCCGCGCCTCGGCCTGTTGTGAACGGATCACGTTCTCGACTGCCGTAGCGGCCTCTGGCGTGAGGTGAATACCCTCGGGAACGAGGTGGGTGGAAGCTCCCGCGGGCTCTGGCAGGCTCGGGGGGTTCTCGACCGAGGGTAGCGTCTCCTGAGGTTGGACGTCAATTTCGGTGTCGCCGCGTCGGAGCCTCACCCTACGCTTGAGCAGCTCTCGGATGTCGTTCTTGAATGTCTTCAACAGGACCGCCACCAAGACAGCGACGACGGGCGGCCACTGCAAGAGAACGCGCAGAAGCTCAAGGACGTACTGAGGCACCGTCATGGTCGATTTGACTGGCTGATCCTACCATCGCAGCTCCTTCTCGCTCGAATATGATCGCCCGCGAGGAGGGAGGAATCATGGCGATGTCGACACACCTCCGGATCGTTTCGTTCTCGGTTTATTGCGCCGTCGTCTCTGTCGGCTCGGCATTCGGGGCTGGAACTGCGATGGAGCGCACTTCCCTCAAGGGCTTGAAGTCAATTCAGGTGGAAATCAATCTTGACGACGACATGGCGGCTGCCGGGATCACGCAAGACCAAATTCAGACCGACGTCGAACTTCGCCTTCGGCGGAGCGGAATTCGGGTCACCGAGTTAGCCGGAGCTACTCTCACCCTTTATTTCAACAGCCTTCGCATCATTCCCGCAACAGCCCCCAATTCCAAGGGAAACGGCATGGCGATCTCGGTTTACATGGCGCTCCGCCAACCCGTAACCATTGTGCGCAGCGGGTTCTCGTGTTTTGCCGACACTTGGAGGATCAACGGAAACTTTATCTTGCCCAACAGCCTTCTGGAACAACTCCGAGACCGCGTTGGCGATCTCGTCGACCGATTCATAAACGAATATCTCGCAGTGAATCCCCCGCGTTAGCGAAATGACGTTATTCGTCTGGCTCCGAAGCGGCGATCTCGGCCGTGATCACGGTCGGCGCCTCGATCTGCCGCTGGCGGCGCTCCTCGGCGATCTGCCGGAGCACGTTCTCGAAGGAAACCTCGTGCGTGTGCTCGACCTTGAATTCGAGGCGTGGTGTCCCGATGGTTGACGCTACCAAGAGCATCCTTCTGCCGTCGTCAATCCGTGCAGTACGGTTACCTCGACGCCCTTTGCTGGTTGGCGGTAGGTGTAGCTCAAGAGCAGCCGGAGCGCTTGCACGCGATCGGGGCTGTCGCTTACCGATCGCAACCGCGTGTGGAAAACCGTTACCGATGCGATTCGAGCACAAAAAAAGGCGGCCCGAAGGCCGCCTCGGCTCGCCAGGTCGGGCGGAAGGTCAGTGCGGCGTTTCGCTCTGGAGAGGAGGAGTTTCGACGAGCGCGGCGGCGGCGGGCACGTCCTCCGGCGCGAACCGGAGCCGGCCTCCCGCAAACGACGCCCCCCGCAGCGTGAACGAAAGCGCTTCCCCGAGATCTTCGACGGGATACACCGTGAGCATCGAGCGCACTTCTTCGGTCAGATCGTCGAGATCGGACTCGTTGGCCTTCGGAATGACGATCGTCGTGATCCCGGCCCGCACGGCGCCGAGGATCTTTTCCTTCAGGCCCCCGATCGGGAGCACGCGGCCCGAAATCGTGATCTCGCCGGTCATCGCGACGTCGCTCCGGACCGGACGGTTCGACAGCGCCGAAACGAGAGTGGTCGCCATCGTGATGCCGGCCGAGGGGCCGTCCTTCGGGATCGCGCCCGCCGGAACGTGGATGTGCACGTCCCGATCGAACGCCGCCCCCTCGATCTGGAGCGCCGCGGCGTGGGATCGCGCGTACGTCCAGGCGGCACGAGCCGACTCCTTCATCACGTCGCCGAGCTGCCCCGTCAGGACGACCTCGCCCTTCCCGCGCATCAGGGACGCCTCGACGAACATGATGTCGCCGCCGGCGGGCGTGTAATACATCCCGGTCGCGATCCCGACCTGGTCCTGCGCCGCCTTCTGCTCGGCGTGCACTTTCGGCCGGCCGAGGATGCCGGCGACGTCCGCCGCCTGGACGGCGAAGGGGCCGGTTTCCCCCGCCGCGATCCGGCGCGCGATCTTGCGGGCGAGCTTGCCGAGCTCCCGCTCGAGCTGCCGGACTCCCGCCTCGCGCGTGTAACCGGTGATGACGGCGGCGATCGCGCCGTCGTCGAGCGAGAGCTGGTCCGCCCGAAGACCGTTGTCGACGAGCTGCCGCGGCACGAGATAGCTCTTCGCGATCTCGAGCTTCTCCCGCTCGGTGTAACCGGCGAAATCGACCACCTCCATCCGGTCGAGGAGCGGTCCCGGAATGCTCTGGAGGAAGTTCGCCGTCGCGATGAAGAAGACCTCGGAGAGGTCGAACGGCACCGCGAGATAGTGGTCCGTGAAGCTGTCGTTCTGCGCCGGGTCGAGAACCTCGAGGAGCGCGCTCGCGGGGTCGCCCTGGTAGGAGACGCCGAGCTTGTCGACCTCGTCGAGGAGGAACACGGGGTTCTTCGTCCCCGCCTGCTTCATCCCCTGCAGGATCCGGCCGGGAAGCGCGCCGACGTACGTGCGCCGGTGTCCGCGGATGTCCGCTTCGTCGCGGGCGCCGCCGAGAGAGATGCGAACGTATTTGCGCCCCATGGCGTGCGCGATCGACTTCGCGATCGACGTCTTTCCGACCCCGGGAGGCCCGACGAAGAGCAGGATCCGCCCCTTGCCCGAAGCTTCGCCCTTCGCGGGCTCCTTCGGCCCCGGCTCGCCCGTCGCCTCCGCCGCCTTCGCTCCGGCGGCGCGCCGCGCCTCGGCGTCGCGCAGCTGCCGGACCGCGAGGAACTCGACGATCCGGTCCTTGACGTCCTTCAGCCCGTAGTGATCCTCGTCGAGGATGCGCGAGGCCTCCGCGACGTCGAGGTGGTCCGCGCTCCGCGTCGACCAGGGCAGCTCCGAGACGTACTCGAGGTAGCTCCGCAGGATCTGCGCTTCGAGCGACTCCCGCTGGATCCGGGTGAGGCGGCCCCACTCCCGGTCGATCTCCTTCCGGACTTCTTCCGGGAGCTTCAGCGCGTCGAGCTTCTCCTTGAGCTCCTTTACTCCCTCTTCGGCGCTTTCGCCTTCGCCGAGCTCCTTCTGGATCGCCTTCATCTGCTCGCGCAAGTACATCTCCCGCTGGCGGTCGCCGAGCTCCTCCTGGACCTTCGACTTGATGTCTTCCTGCGCCTCGATCATCCCGATCTGCCGCTGGACGGAGACGAGCACCCGCCGCAGGCGATCCTCGACGGCGAGCGTCTCGAGCAGCCCCTGACGGTCCGCGGTCGGAATCTCGACGTAGCCCGCGACGAGGTCCGCCAGGCGCCCGGGCTCGTTCACCTCGCCGAGGATCTGCTCGATGACCTCCTCGGGAACGCCCGACCGCTTACCGAGCTCGGAGGCGCGCTCCCGCGCCTCCTTGTGGAGAGCGATGAACGCCGGGTCGTTCGGATCGAGCGGCAGCATCTCCTTCGCCTCGAGGACGGTCGCCTCCAGGTGGCCGTTTTTCTCGGCGATCCGCATCGCGATCCCGCGCTGCTTTCCGTTCAGGAGGAGCCGCGTTCCGCCGAGGCCGCGCTGAACGGCGCCGATCGACGCGATCGTCCCGATCGTGTAGAGGCCTTCGGGACTGACGTCGTCGGTGTCCTGCCGCTGGGTCACCGCGAAGACGAGCGGCTCCGGGCGGGTCAGGGCCGCTTCGATCGCCCGGAGCGTGGGCTTGCGGCCCGCCGTGATCGGCACGGCCACCCCGGGGAAGAGAACCGCCGACCGCATCGGGACGACGGGAAGGGACTGGGTTTCAGACATGGAATTCACTCCTCCGAACGGCCCTCTTGCTCGTGGTTTCGGCAGATGACTTGGGCTGTTCAACCATCAAAAACATTGAGCCTCCGAGTATTATTTCTCCGACCGGGAAAATCTGACTCCGGGACGCTCATAACTTTCAGGAGTGTCCGCAATTGGGAATATCAAATCCCGTGCCCGGCCACTTCGGCGCCCTGAGAATTGCGTAACTATCTGAAACTAATATTCATCATACATGGCACCCGGCTTGTTAAGGATCTCTGGGACTGAAACCATGGACATACCGAGAGACACACGCAAACCTCGCCGCCGGCGGATCGTCATGGCCGGTGCGGGCGCGCTCGCCCTTCTCCTCGTCACGCTCGGGCTCCGGCGTCTGAAACCGGCGGCCCCGACGGTCGACCGGGCGACCCTGTGGATCGACGTCGCCAAACGCGGAGAGATGCTGCGGCAGGTCCGGGGGACCGGGACTCTCGTGCCGGAGGTGATCCGGTGGATTCCGGCGGCGACGGATGGCCGCGTGGAGAAGATCCTCGTGCTCCCGGGAACCGCCGTGAAGGCCGACACGGTCATCCTCGAGCTCTCGAACTCCGACGTTTCGCTCGCCTCCCAGGACGCCGCGCTGCAGCTCAAATCGGCCGACGCGGATTTCATCAGCCAGAAGGTGAAGATCGAGGAGCAGCGGCTCGATGAGGAAGCGAGTCTCGCCACAATCGAGTCCGACTACAACCAGGCCGCGCGCGAGCGCGAGATGAACGAGAAACTTTTCACCGACGGCCTCGTCTCTCATCTGGTGCTCGAGAATTCGCGCGGCAAGGTCACGGAGCTCGCCAAGCGGCTCGAGATCGAGAGGAAGCGCGTGGCGATGGCCGACGAGTCGGTCGACGCGCAGATCGCGAGCCAGAAGACGGCCGTCGAGAAAGTCCAGGCCCTCTCCGCGGTCCGGCGCGACCAGGCCGCCCAGCTGGAGGTCCGGGCCGGGATCGACGGGATCCTCCAGCAGGTCCCGGTCGAGGTCGGCCAGCGCGTCGCGCCCGGCGCCACGCTCGCGAAGGTCGCGCAGCCGGACCGGCTGAAGGCGGAGCTGAAGATCGCCGAAACGCAGGCGAAGGACATCGTCGCCGGACAGCCCGCGGAGATCGACACGCGCAACGGCGTCGTCGAGGGGGTCGTCTCGCGCATCGATCCGGCCGTGCTGAACGGGACCGTCACCGTCGACGTCGCGATCCGCGGGACGCTCCCGAAGGGCGCGCGGCCGGACCTCTCCGTCGACGGCACGATCCAGCTCGAAAAGCTCGACAACGTGCTCTCGATCGGACGCCCCGCCTTCGGGCAGGAGCAGAGCACCGTCGGAATGTTCGTCCTCGAGCCGGGCGGGAAGTTCGCGTCGCGCGTCCCCGTGAAGCTCGGGCGCGGATCGGTCAACGCGGTCGAAGTGCTCGACGGCCTGAAGGCCGGCGATCAGGCGATTCTCTCGGACATGTCGAGATGGGACGGGTTCAACCGCGTCCGCCTCGAATGAAAGGAAGGGCGATGACGGCACATCCGGACTCCCTGATTCATATGGAAGGCATCCGCAAGGTCTTCTACACGGACGAAGTGGAGACCCATGCGCTGTCGGAGATCCATCTCGACATCCGCAAGGGTGAGTACGTCGCGATCGCCGGCCCCTCGGGATCGGGAAAGTCGACGCTGCTCGCGATCATGGGGCTCCTCGACACGCCCACGCACGGGAAGTACGTGTTGAACGCCAAGGCGGTGGAGGACATCGGCCCGTCCGAACGGGCGCGCATCCGCAACCGGGAGATCGGGTTCATCTTCCAGAGCTTCAACCTGATCGGCGACCTGACGGTGTACGAGAACGTCGAGCTGCCCCTGACCTACCGCGGAATGTCGTCGGGGGAACGCAAGCTGCGGGTCCACGAGTCGCTCGAACGGGTCGGAATGAGCCACCGCACGAAGCACTATCCCGCCCAGCTCTCCGGAGGCCAGCAGCAGCGCGTCGCGGTCGCGCGCGCCCTCGCCGGCTCGCCTTCGATCCTGCTGGCCGACGAACCGACGGGAAACCTCGATTCCCGGAACGCCGAATCCGTCATGGAGCTCCTCCGCGAGCTCCACCGCGAGGGCGCCACGATCTGCACGGTGACGCACGACCCGCGGTTCTCCCGCCACGCCGAACGCACGATCCACGTCTTCGACGGTCGGATCGTGGAAGAAACGCTCGCCGCCGAAGCGTAGAGCCCGGGCCGGAGGAGGATCCGATGACGCACCCCGCTCTTTCCTCGACGCGGAGGTCTCGATGAACGGATTCCTGACCGACCTTCGGCAGGCCGCGCGCGCGCTCGTCCGACGCCCCGGATTCACCGCCGCGGCGGTCGCCGCGCTCGCGATCGGGATCGGGGCGACGACGGCCATCTTCTCGGTGGTTTACGGCGTTCTTCTCCGGCCTCTTCCCTACCCGGGAGAAGACCGGCTCATCGACGTCGCGGAAGTCAACGCGCGGGGGCGCGCGACACGCGTGTCCGACGCGAACTTTCTCGATTTCCGCGACCGCAACCGCACGCTCGACGGCCTCGCCGAATACTCGGACGTCTCCTCGACCGCGGTCGCCGTGGGCGCCCGTTCGAGCGGCGAGGCGCTTCGGACGCCGGTCGCGGTCGTGTCCGCCCGGTTCTTCGACGTCCTCGGCATCGCTCCGTCGCGCGGAAGAACCTTCGTTCCCGACGAGCTCGTTCCCGGAGGCCGGGCAGCCGCCCTCGTCAGCACGGACTTCTGGCGGACGCATCTGGCCGCCACGGCCGATCCCGCTTCGGCGGTCCTTCGAATCGACGGCGCCTCCGTCGCGGTCGTGGGCGTCCTCCCGCCGGGATTCCACTTCCCCGACGGCGCCGAAGTCTGGATTCCGCGGGAGCGTGCGCCGTGGCTCCCCAGCCGGACGGCGCACAACAACCGGCTCGTCGGCCGGATGAAGGCGGGCGTTCCCGTCGCGGCGGCGCGCGCGGACCTTTCGTCGATCGCCCGCGCCCTCGCGGCGGAGCTCGGCAAGGACACCGACATGGCGGACGCGGGGGTCACGCCGCTGCGCGAAACGATCGTCGGACGGACGCGTCCCGCCCTCCTCCTCCTGCTCGCGGCGGCCGCGGCGCTCTTCCTCGTCGGATGCGTCGACGTCGTCGCGCTGCTTCTCGCCCGCGCGGCTTCGCGGCGGCGGGAGATCGCGATCCGCCGCGCGCTCGGCGCCGGGCGCGCCGACCTGATCCGCACGTTCCTCGCCGAAGCGCTCGCGGTCTCGGTGCCCGGCGGCCTCCTCGGGATCGGGATCGCGGCGGCTCTCGTCGGCGCCGTCGCCCGTCTCGCCCCGCCGGGGCTCCCCCGGGTCGCGGAGATCGCGGTCGATGCGCCGGCGCTCGCGGCCGGGCTCTTCCTCGCGCTCGCCGCCGCGGGAGCACTCGCGGTCGCGACCGCGTGGGGGGAGTACGGCAGCCGGCTGGCCGACGTCCTCCGCGGCCACCAGACGACGGCGAACGTGCGCACGCGCCGCGCGCAGCGCGTCCTCTCCGTCGGGCAGCTGGCGGTCACGGCGGCGCTGCTGGCGGGAGTCTCGCTTCTCGGCCGCAGCCTGACGAAGCTTCTCGACGTTCCCCTCGGATTCCAGCCGGCACGCGTGCTGACGATGGACCTCGATTTTCCGGATGCGGGATCCGACGCGGATCGCCGGAAGCGGAAGTCGGAGATCGCGGAAGTTCTCGACCGGGTCGGGAGGCTTCCCGGCGTCGAGAAGGCGGGAGCGACCGATGCGCTGCCGATCGGCAGCGATGCGCCGGACGGCATTTTCCTCCTCATGAGCCCCGGACAGGCCCTTCCCGCTCCCGCGGATTTCGAACGACTCTTCAAGGACCCGGCGCGGACGGGTTCGGCCGATTACGCGCTCGCGACCGGCGGGTATTTTCCGTCGATGGGCATCCCGCTCTTGCGGGGGCGGCTCTTCGACGGCCGCGACGTCGCGGACGCGCCCCACGCGGCGGTCATCAGCGAGACGCTCGCGAAGACCCGCTTTGCGGAGCGCGATCCGATCGGACAGGTCGTCGAGTTCGGGAACATGGACGGCGACGTCCGCGTGATGACGATCGTCGGCGTCGTCGGAGACGTCCGGGAGAGCCGGATCGACGCCCCTCCGGAGTCGATCATCTACGGCGATCTCGCCCAGCGGCAGAAGGGGTCGACGGTCACGGTGACGATGCGCGTCGCCGGCGATCCGCTGGCGATCGCCGAAAGCGCCCGGCGAGCGGCTCGCGAAGTCGATCCGCAGGTCCCCGCGACGATCCGGACGATGGACGACGTCATCGCGGCAGCCGTCGCGCCGCGCCGTGTGGGGATCCTGCTGCTCTCCGTCTTCAGCATCGCCGCCCTGGCCCTCGCCTGCACGGGACTCGCCGGGATCACGGCGTATTCGATCGCGCAGCGACAGCGGGAAATGGGCATTCGCGCGGCTCTCGGCGCCCGGCCGGCCGGGCTCCTCGCGCTGCTCCTGTCCGAGCAGTCCCGCCTCGTCGGCGCCGGTGTGGCGGCCGGCATGGCGATCGCGGTCTTCCTCGGCGCCCTCGCGCGCGCCCTGCTCTTCGGCGTCACCGCGGCCGATCCGCTCTCGCTCGCCTCCGCCGCCGCCGTTCTCGCCGCCGCCGCGACCGTCGCGGTCCTGATCCCCTCGCTCCGGCTGCTTCGGCTCCCCGCGGCGGAAGCCCTCCGGCAGGAATGATGCGAGGACTGCTCCACGATTTGCGGGACGGCCTTCGGGCGATGCGCCGCCTTCCGGGCGCGACGTCGGTGTCGATCGCCATTCTCGGCCTCGCGATCGCCGCCAACGCCGTGATCCTGACGGTCGCGCAGACCGTGTTCTTTCGTCCGCTGCCCGTCCCGGCGGCGGATCGGCTCGCCCGCATCGTGCGATTCGAAGAAGGCCGCGAGAGCGGCGGCTTCTCCTACTCGGAGTACCGCGATGTCCGCGACCGCGCGACCGGATGGGAATCGATCGCCGCGCATTACTCGTATGCTCCGCTCGTCGTGGCCACGCCGGGTGGAGCGCGGGAAACCCAGGGAGCGGTCGTCACCGCCAACTATTTCGCGATGCTCGGGGCCCGTCCGGCGCTCGGCCGCTTTTTCCGGGCGGATGAGGACGCCGTGCCCGGCCGCGACCCGGTCGCCATTCTCGGGGACGGCTTCTGGCGCACGCGATTCGGCGGCGACCCTTCGATCGTCGGCCGCACCGTGCGCATCAACGACGTTCCGTTCACCGTCGTGGGGATCGCACCCGCCGGGTTCGCCGGAGCGCACCCCGAAACGCCCAACGACCTCTGGATACCGACGATGATGCTCCGTGTCGGATACCGCTGGGGCGATGCCCTTGCCGGAACGGCGAGGCCTCTCGAGATCCTCGGCCGAATCGCGCCCGGCGGCTCGCTCGAATCGGTACGGGCCGGCCTCGCCGCGCTCCCGCCGCCGGGCGGACGCCCGGGCGAACGCCTCTCGATCCTCGTCGCCGAGCGCGCCCGCGGCGTGGACCCGGCGGAGCGCCGGGCCCTTCTCCCTTCCGTCCGGCTCCTCGGGGCGATCGCCCTGCTCCTTCTGGCGGTTTCCTGCGCGAACGTCGCCGGGGTCCAGGGCGTCCGGGCCGCGGCCCGCCGGAAGGAGATCGCGATCCGCCGAAGCGTCGGCTGCACACCCGCGCGTCTCGTTCGCCTTCTCCTCATCGAGAGCCTGCTCACGGCGACGGCCGGGGGAACGCTCGGGGTCCTGCTCTCGGTGCCCGCGCGCGCGGCGATTCTCCCGTTCTACACGGCCGATTCCGAAGGCTACGTTCGGACGTTTCCGGTCTCGCTCTCGCCGGCCGTGTGGATCGCCTCGCTCGCCCTCGCGCTCGTCGGCGGTCTGCTCTGCGGCGCGTTCCCGGCTTTCCAGGCCGCGCGCTCGAGCGTGCTCGACGCCCTGAAGGAGGCGCGCGGGGGCACCGGCCCGGGGGAAATCCGGCACCGGACGATCCTGGTCGCGGCGCAGATCGCGCTTTCGTTCACGCTCGTCGCCGCCGCCGGCCTCCTGTCCCGCAGCGCGTCGAGCCTTCACTCCGACCGCTTCGATCCGTCGCGCGTCGTCCTGATGCGCCTCCGCCCTCGCCTTGTCGAGGCTTCTCCAGAACGGGCCGAGCGGTACACGCGGGAGGTCCTCCGACGGCTGGAAGCCACGCCCGGAGTCGAGTCGGCCAGCCTCGTCCGCGGCTCCGGCCTCGCGTGGCGGGAGACGGGGGAAGCGACGATCGCGTCCCCCTCTTCGCCGGGCGCGCCTGCCCTCCAGGCCGGGTATCACGAGGTCGGGCCCCGGTTTCTGGCCGCCCTCGGGATTCCGCTCCTGCGGGGCCGCGAGTTCAATGCGGGCGATCGGCCCGGCTCCCCGCCGGTCGCTCTCGTCAGCGACTCCCTGGCGGCGGACATCGCGCCCGGCGGGGAGCCTCTCGGGCGCACGATCCTCGTCGACGGGCATCCGTTCTCGGTCGTGGGAGTCTTCCGCGACGCCCAGCTCCGCCCCGCATCCCGTTCCTCCGCCCCCTTCGTCTATCTCGCCTACTGGCAGTTCCCGTTCGGACATCCCGTCGACTCGCGCCTCGTCGTCCGGACGGACGCCGATCCGAAGACGATGCTTGAGCGTCTGCGAAAGGAGGCGGTCGCCGTCGATCCCGGGATTCCGGTGACCGAGCTGATGGCGATGTCGGATCAGGTTTCCTCCTCGCTCTCCGGGGTTTTTCTCGCGGCGCGCGTCGCCCGATGGGCCGGCGCCGTCGCCGTCCTGCTCGCGGGCCTCGGGGTCTACGGACTGTTCTCGTCCATGCTCCTCCGGCGCCGGCGGGAGTTCGCGGTGCGAATGGCCCTCGGCGCGGCAGGATCGGACATTCGGGGGCTCGTCGCCCGCGACGCCTCGCGGCTCTTCGCCGCCGGATCGGCGGCGGGAGCCGCGGCGGCTTTCGCGGGGGCTCCGGCGATGGGCGCCTTCCTTTTCGCGACCGCCGGCCTCGACCTGCGCGCGGTCGCTTCGGCCGCGGGCATTCTCGGAGGCGCGACTTTCCTGGCGTGCTGGGCGCCCGCGCGGCGGGCGGCGCGCATCGATCCGGCCGCCGCCCTGCGGGCCGAATGAGAGGAGCACCATGATCTCCGGCCTGCCGTCCGACATTCGCTACGCGTTCCGGTCCCTCCGCAAGTCTCCGGGATTCACGGCGGTCGCGATCGCGACTCTCGCCCTCGGGATCGGAGCGAACACGGCGATCTTCTCGGTCGTGCGCGGCGTGCTGCTGAAACCTTTGCCGTATCCGGACGCCGGTCGGATCGTCGCGCTGCGGACGGCGACCCGCCAGGGACGGCAGATGGGCGCCGCGAGCTTTCCCGACATGACCGACTGGCGCTCGCGAAACACGGTCTTCGAAGAAGTCGGGGGCACCTACCCGATGGATCTCGCCGTGAGCGGCGGCACGCGTCCCGAACACGTCGACGCCGCGGCCGTCACGGCCGGTCTCCTGCGCGTTCTCGGCGCGCGTCCCGCGGCCGGAAGGATCTTCGAGGAAGCCGACGACCGCGCCGGCGCGCGCGTCATCGTCGCCAGCGACGGGTTCTGGAAAACGGTTCTCGGAGGGCGGCGCGACGCCGTCGGTTCGACCGTGAGGCTCAACGGGCGCGCCTTCACCGTGATCGGCGTCCTTCCGCCGGACTTCCGGATGCCGGTCGCGGGCTCCTCGGCGCAGATCTGGCTCTCCGCCGCGTTCGCCCACGAGTCGAACGACGGCTCCCCGGAGGCCGAACAGCGCGGCGCGCACTTCATCGACGTGTTCGCGAAACTCAAGCCCGGCGTCACCCTGGCAAGGGCCCAGGGCGAGATGATCGCGATCGGCGCCCGCCTGCAGAGGGAATACCCCGCCACGAACGCGAACATCGGCGTCCGCGTCGTGCCCGCGGCGGAGCCTCTCGTGAGCCGGGCGCGCCCCGCGCTGACGATGCTCCTCGCGGCCGTCGGGCTCGTGCTGCTGATCGCCTGCGCGAACGCGGCGAACCTGGTCCTCGCCCGCGCCACCGCGCGCCGCGGCGAAATCACGATCCGCGCCGCGATCGGCGCGAGCCGGGCCCGGATCGTCTCGCAGCTCCTCGCCGAGAGCACGATCCTCGCCGTCGCGGGAGGCGCGGCCGGAATCCTTCTCGCCGCGTGGGGAGTCCCCGCTCTCGTCGCCGCGTCCGCGGGACGCGTCCCCCGCTCCGCCGGGATCCGGATCGACGCCGGCGTCCTCCTCTTCACGCTCGCCGTCTCCGTCGCGACCGGGATCGTGTTCGGGCTCGCTCCGGCGCTCGCCTGCGCGCGGCCGAACCTTTCCGACGCGCTGCGGGAGCGCGGATCGGCGGCCGGCGGCGGCCGGCACCGCCTCCGGTCGGGGCTCGTCGTCGGTGAAGTCGCCGTGGCGTTCGTCCTCCTCGCGGGGGCGGGGCTCCTCCTCCGCAGCCTCGGACGCCTCGTCCATGCCGACCCCGGATTCGACTCGCGGCGCGTCTTCACGGCCCGTCTCGATCTTCCGGGACTCCGCTATCCCGATGCGGCGCGCGCCGCGGCGGCCTACGCCTCCGTCGTCGACGAGCTGGGACACGCTCCGGGAATCGTCTCGGCGGGCGCCCTGATGCCCCTCCCCCTCTCGGGATTCGAAGACATGATCGGCTTCGCGCTCCCGGACGGGGGCGCGGCACTCCCCCCGCCGGACTCGGTGGGTCGGCCGTTTCCGTGGGAGTCCGCCTTCGCCGCCGCCGAGCCGGGATCGTTCCGGACGCTCGGCGTGCCGATCCGTTCCGGACGGGAGTTCCGGCGGAGCGACGACCTGCGCGCGGTCCCCGTCGCGATCGTGAACGAGACGCTCGCCCGGAAGTATTTCCCGGACGGCAAGGCCGTCGGCCGCCGGATCCAGCCGACGGTCTCCCCCGGCAGCGGCCCTCCTCCGATCCGCGAGATCGTCGGCGTCGCGGGAGACGTCAAGCTCGACGGACTCCGCGAGGAGGCCCGGCCGATGATCTACGTCCCGGAATCGCAGGTCGGCTTCAGCTCCATCTGGCTCGTGGTGAAGACGACGGGCAGCGACGCGACGGCGCTCGCGTCGATGCGGCGGCTCGTCGATCGGATCGATCCGGAGCTTCCCGTCTACGCGCCCCAGCCGCTCGCGCAGTACGTGAGCGGATCGTATTCGGCGGAGCGATTCACGTCTCTTCTCGTGACGATCTTCGCCGCCGTCGCGCTCGCGCTCACCGCGATCGGCCTCTTCGGCGTCGTGTCGTACACCGTCGCGCAGCGAACGCACGAAATCGGCGTGCGCGTGGCGATCGGCGCCCGGCCTGCCGAGGTCTTCCGGATGGTCGTCGGGTCCGGAATGCGTCTGGTCCTGGCCGGCGCGGCGGCGGGCCTGACCGGCGCGCTCCTCCTCGGCCGCGTCTTCGAAGGGTTCCTCTTCGGCGTCGGGCGTTCGGATCCGGCCACGCTCGCCTCGGTCGCCGCGCTCCTGGCCGCAATCGGTTTCCTGGCCTGCGCGCTCCCCGCCCGGCGCGCCGTCCGCGTGGATCCCGTGACGGCGCTGCGGGAGGAGTGAGAGGCACCGATGAACAGGATTCGACGGGACTCCCCCCGCGCGCCGCGGGGAATCCGAGGAAATCCGGGCGCTCTCGCCGCCGCCGCAACCGTTGCCAGCGGAAGGAAGGAGAACTCATGACCGGCCTGCTCCAGGACGTCCGGTTCGCTCTTCGCGGGCTCCGAAACCATCCCGGATTCACGTCGGTCGCGATCCTGACGCTCGCCCTCGCCGTCGGAAGTACGACCGCCGTGGTCTCGCTGACCCGCGCGGCGCTCGTGAAGTCTCTCCCCTACGCGGACCCGTCGGAGCTCGTCCATCTCTGGATGACGGACTCGAACGGAAAACACGAGCTCGCGTATCCGGACTATCTCGACCTCCGGCGCGAGACGCACGCCTTCGCGGACATGGGCGGATACGTCGGCGGACAGAAGGGAATTCTTCAGCTCTCCGGGGAATCCCTTCCGATCCGCGGGGCCGCCGCGTCCGCGAGCTTCTTTTCCACGCTGGGGATCGTCCCCGCGACCGGGCGAACATTCGAGCCGGCCGACGAGCTGCCGGGCGCGCCCCGATCCGTCGTTCTCGGATACCGCCTGTGGCGCGAGAGGTTCGCGGCGGATCCCTCGGTCGTGGGACAGGCGATCGTCCTCAACGGAATTCCGCGCCGGGTCGCGGGAGTCCTTCCCGCGGGTTTCAACTTCGCTCCGGCGCTCGACGCGGACCTCTGGGTGAATCTCCGGGTCGGCGAGCAGCAGATGCGGCGGAACCTCTGGTGGTTCAACGTCGTCGCGCGCCGGCGTCCGGGGCTCGATCCGAAGAAGGCGGCAGACGACGTCGCTCGCGTCTTCGGAAGCCTCTCCCGGCAATTCCCCGATTCGCACACGGGCACGGGAATCGATGCGGTTCCGCTGGACGATCAGATCCTCGGGCCGGTCCGGCACATCCTGTCGGCGCTCCTCGGCGCGGTCGCGGCCGTCCTGCTCATCGCCTGCGCGAACATCGCGGGCCTCCTGCTCGGGCGAGCGACGTCTCGCCGGAAGGAGATCGCGATCCGGGCCGCGCTCGGCGCTTCTTCGCGGCGCCTGGTTTCCCAGCTCCTCGCGGAGAGCTTCCTGCTCGCGGGCATCGGCGGCGCCGCCGGCGTCCTGCTGTCCGTGGCGCTCGTCCGGCTGCTGCTCGCCGGAATCCCGGAGGCCCAGGCCGCCGCCATGCCGTATCTGACGCACGCCCGGCTCGACGGCGTCGTCCTCCTGGCCGGCCTCGCCGTGACGGCCGCGGCCGGCCTCCTCTTCGGGCTCGCTCCTTCCCTCCAGATCGCGCGATCCGCGGGCAACGATCCTCTGCGGGAAACCCATTCCTCCGACGGGCGCCCCGCCCAGCGGATGCGCTCCGCGCTCGTCGTCGGAGAGATCGCCGCCGCCATCGTCCTCCTCGCGTCGGCGGGCGTCATGATCCGCAGCACGATCACGCTCCTCCGCGTCGATCCGGGCTTCGAGACGAAAAACCTCCTGACCATGCAGGTCGACCTGCCGTCGAATCCGCGGTACGAGGGAAGCGACCGGCTGACCGCATTCCACGCGGAGCTCCTCGCGCGCATTCGATCCGTCCCGGGCGTGCGGGGCGCCGGAACGGTCAGCGTGCTTCCTCTCTCGGGGGGAGGCGACACCGTGAATTTCGCGATCGAAGGGAGACCCGTCGTACCCGGCCACGAGATCGAGGCGAACATCCGGACCATCTCGGCGGGTTACTTCCACGACATGGGAATCCCTCTGGTGGCGGGACGGTCCTTCGGCCCCGGGGATCGCGACGGCGGGCCGAAGACCGTAATCGTCAACCGCTCACTCGCGAGGCGGTTCTTCGGGACCGCGAGCCCCGTCGGCAGGAGAATCCGGTTCACTTTCAACGACCGGCAGCCGTACCGCGAGATCGTCGGCGTCGTCGGCGACGAGAACCAGAAGGGCCTCGACGCCGAACCCAACCCCGTCGTCTACGCGAGCTACCTCCAGAGCCTCGAAGACTCGATGCGCGTCGTCGTCCGCACCGCCGGGAACCCGGAAGGGCTCGGCCGTTCGGTCAAGGCGGCGATCCAGTCGATCGATCCGGCGATCATGATCGTGGACGTGTCCACGATGGGCCGGCTGATTTCCGACGCCCCCTCGACCTTCCTGCGCCGCTTCCCCGCCCTGCTGATCGGAGGCTTCGCGGCCGTGGCTCTCCTGCTGGCGGCGATCGGCCTCTACGGCATCATGGCGTTCGCCGTGGCGCGCCGCACCCGGGAGATCGGCATTCGGCTGGCGCTCGGCGCGGGGCGCCGGGACGTCATCGGGATGGTTCTCTCGGCGGGGAGCCGGCTCGTCGCCGGGGGGCTCGCGCTCGGTTTCGCCGGCGCGGTTGCGGCGACGCGCGTGCTCTCTTCGATCGTCTTTCGCGTGCGGCCGCTCGATCCGGTCAGCCTGTTCGCCGTGTCGATCCTCCTGGCGGCGGTGGCGCTCCTCGCCTGCTGGCTTCCCGCGCGGCGGGCGGCGGCCGTCGACCCCATGACCGCGCTGCGCGACGAGTGAGATGAACCGATGAGCACTCTCTTCCAGGATGTCCGTTATGCGCTCCGCGGGCTGCGACGAAGCCCCGGATTCACCACGATCGCGATCCTGATGCTCGCCCTCGGCGTGGGATCGACGACGGCGGTCTTCTCGATCATCTATTCGCTCCTCTGGAAACCGCTCCCCTACCCGGCTCCCGCGCGGCTCGTGCGGCTCTTCGAGACGCGTCCGGAAAAGGGAATCGACAAGGCGGCGGTCGCCGACGGGGAATTCGTCGAGTGGCAGGCTCGCGCGGAGTCGTTCGACGGGCTCGCCGCCGTCCTCTATCCCGGGTTCACGCTCGTCTCCGGGGGCGAAGCTCACCAGATCGAGGGCATCCGCACGAGCCCGGACTTCCTCCAGATCCTCGGCGCTCGGCCGCTCGCGGGCCGGTTCTTCACGCCCGCCGATGGGCGTCCGGGAGCGCCGCCGGTCGCGGTGCTCGGAGCCACCCTGTGGCGTTCCCGCTTTCAGGGGAATCGATCGATCCTCGGCCGCACGATCTCTCTCGACGGGCGCCCGACGACGGTCGTCGGAATTCTTCCCGAAGGGTTCGACTGGTACGGCAAGGTCGACGCGGTCGCGCCCCTCGCCTTCGACGCGGCGGACGCGGCCGACTTCCACCACCACCACCTCGACGTGTTCGGACGGCTGAAGGAGGACGCGCCGCTCGCCCGCGCGCGCGCCGAGATGAACTCCGTCGCCGCCGTCGTCTCGCGCGACCATTCGGCCTCTCGCGGAGACGGAATCGGCATCGCGCCGCTGCGCGAAGACATGGCGGGGCCGACCGCGAGCTCGTTGCGCCTCGCGCTCGGCGCGATCCTGTTCGTCCTCCTCGTCGCCTGCGCGAACCTCGCGAACCTCCTCCTCGCCCGCTCCTCGCGGCGCCGGCGGGAGATCTCGATCCGGCTCGCCGTCGGCGCGAGCCGCGTCCGGCTCGTGCGTCAGCTCCTGACGGAGAGCATCGTTCTGGCCGCCGGGGGCGCCGCCGCCGGGATCGGCGTCGCCTTCGTGGCGGTCGAGGGCGCCCGGACCGTCCTCGGAGGAATGTCGCGGGCTCCGGAGATCGGACTTCATCCGGCTTCTCTGCTGTTCGGAGCGGTGCTCGCCGCCGGTACCGGCCTCGCCTTCGGCCTCGCTCCCGCTCTCCAGCTCGCCGGAGAAGGCGCCCGCTCGCGGAGTCTGTCGGGATCGCTTCCCTCGGCGCAACGATCTTCGAAGCGGATGCGGCAGGCGTTCGTCGCAGGCGAAGTCGCCCTGTCTCTCATCCTGCTGCTGTCCGGCGGTCTCCTCCTCCGCACCTTCTGGAACCTGGAGCGGGTGAATCCCGGGTTCGGCCCGGCGAGGCTCGCGGCGGTGTCGGTCGATCTTCCGGAGGCGCGCTACCCGGACCTTCCGGCGGCCGCCGATTTCCTGCAGCGGACAGCGTCGGATCTCGGGACGATCCCCGGGGCGGATTCGGCCGGAGTCGTCAACATAGTTCCGCTCTCGGGAAACGATTCCGGGTCGGGGCTCCTGCTCGACGGGAACGACGACCCCGCGGTAGATCCGCCGTCCGTGCAGTACCGCGTCGAGGGCGCCGATTCCTTTCGGGCGCTCGGCATCGCCATGCAGCGCGGGCGACCCTTCGACTCCCGCGATCGTGCGGATTCCCAGCCGGTCGCCATCGTGAACCGGGCGTTCGCGAGCCGATTCTGGCCCGGGAAGGACGCCGTCGGCCGACGTCTGAAGATCGGCCGACGATCGCCGCAGACTCCGTGGCGCATCGTCGTCGGAGTCTCCGACGACGTGCGGGAGCAGACTCTCGATCTCCCCTCCGTTCCGGAAGTGGACGTTCCGCTCGGACAGTGGCCGGTCCGACGGGCGGTCTTCGTCGTCCGTGCGCGCCGCTCGCCGATAGCGATCCTCGGCGCGATCCGCGCGCGCCTTCGCGTCGCCGATCCGGAGCTCCCGACCGACGACCTCGACGTCTACCCGCACCTCGTTTCCCAGTCGCTCGCGTCGCGCCGGTACCTCGCCCAGGCCGTGGCGGGCTTCGCGGGAGCGGCATTCCTCCTCGCGGCGATCGGAATCTACGGCGTGATCTCCTACCGCGTCGCCGAGCGGACCCGCGAGATCGGGATCCGGATCGCCCTCGGGGCGCGCGGCGGCCGCGTGATGCGCCTCGTCGTCGGCGAGGGCGCGCGAGTCGTCGGGGCGGGGCTGCTCGTCGGCCTCGCCGCCTCGGCCGTCGCCACGCGACTTCTCGCAAGCTTTCTGTTCGGCGTCCGGCCGATCGATCCGGCGACGTTCGCCGCCGTCTCCCTGCTCCTCTTCGTGACGGGCGTCGCCGCGGCCTGGTTCCCTGCCCGCCGCGCGGCGCGGATAGACCCGATGAAGGCGCTCAGGGAAGAGTGAAGGAGAGCCCATGACCGGTCTGCTCCAGGACGTCCGGTTCGCCCTTCGCGGCTTCCGCCGCACGCCGGGGTTCACCGCGCTCGCGGTCGCGACCCTCGCGCTCGGCCTCGGAGCGAGCGCCGCGATGTTCGGAATCGTGGATCGCACGATCCTTCGCCCGTTTCCGTATCGCCGCCCCGACGAGCTCGTCCAGGTCATCGAGACCTGGAACGGAACGCGCGGCTTCGGTCCGCCTTCCTGGGCCGATTTTCTCGACTGGCGCCGCGAGACGCGTTCGTTCGACGGCATCGCGGGATACCTCGCTCAGTCGGGCAACCTCGAACGAAAAGGGGAACCGGAGCGCGTCCCGGTCGTCCAGGCAACCGCGAACCTCTTCGACGTGCTGGGCGAGGGCGCTGCGCTCGGCCGGACGTTCTCTCCCGGCGAGGACGGCGCCGGCGGCCCGTGCGTCGCGGTGCTCGGCGACGCGATCTGGCGAAGCCGTTTCGGAGCGGATCCAAACGCGGCCGGAAGCGTCGTCCGCCTCGACGGCGCGCCCTGCACGATCATCGGCGTGGCGCCGGCCGGCTTCGAGTTCCCCGCGGGCGTCGCCGACGGGCTCTGGACGACGCTCCATCCCGACGCTCCGATCTACGCCGACCGCGGCTCGCATTTCCTCGGCACGATCGCGCGTCTCCGCTCCGGCGTCACTCCGCGGGCCGGGAGCGCAGAGATCGACGGGATCATGCGCGGGATCGCGCGCGCGTATCCGGAAGCGGCCCCCAACCGCGGCGGCCGGGTCGTTCCGTACCGTCTCTGGGCCTCCGCCGATTACCGGCCGAAACTCTTCATCCTTTCCGGCGCGGTCGCGCTCGTTCTCCTCATCGCCTGCGTGAACCTCGCCGGGATGCTGCTCGCGCGCTCCACCGCGCGCCGCCGCGAGCTCGCGATCCGGGTCGCGCTCGGCGCGGGGCGGCGCCGCCTCGTGCGCCAGATGCTCGTCGAGAGCGGGGTGCTCGCCCTCGCGGGCGCCGCCGCCGGCATCGCGGTGGCCGCCGCGGGGTCGAGTCTCTTCGCGCGCGTCGTCACGCCGTACCTTCCCCGCGCCGCGACCTTCGCGCCGGACGGCCGGATGCTGCTCTTCGGGCTCGCGGCCGCCGCGGCCACCGTCGTCGTGTTCGGGCTCTTCCCGGCGATCCGCGCCGCCCGCGCGGAGGCGACCGCGCTGCGCGGCGAAATGGCGGGCTCGCCCCGCGGCCTCGATCGCGTCCGCGGCGCGCTCGTCGTCGCCGAGACGGCGCTGTCTCTCGTTCTCCTCGCGGCGGCGGCGCTCCTCGCACGGACTCTCGTCGCTCTCGCGCGTCAGGACGGCGGACTCGTCGCCGATCACGCGATCACATTCAAGACGGCGCCGTCGCCGAAGAGCTATCCGGGCCGAAGCCTCGAGGAGGCGTACTTCGCTCCTCTGCGGCGCCGCATCGGCGAAATCCCGGGCGTGCGGGCGGTCGCGACGATCAATCGTTTTCCGCTCGAGGCGTGGGGAATCAACGGCACTTTCCTGATCGAAGGCCGCCCCGTCCCCGTCGACCCCACCGACTGGGACGCCGAAATGCGGGTGATCGGTCCCGGGTATTTCGCGGCCGTCGGCGCCGGGATGCGGCGGGGCCGCGATTTCGCCGATTCGGACTCGGCCGGCGCGCCGCTCGTCGCGATCGTCAACGACGCCTTCGCCCGGCGCTATCTGGACGGCGACGATCCGGTCGGCCGTCGTTTCCGGCTCGAGCCCTCGTCGCCTCCGGTCACGATCGTCGGGGAGTACGGAGCCATCCGTCAGACAGGCCTCGGCCGGGCCGCCGAGCCCGAGATCGACTTTCCGGCGGCCCAGGTCGCGCCGGTCGGAGAGCTCTACGAGTTCGGGCTCGCGCGCGGCGTCACGTTCGTCGTGCGGTCGGCCGTTCCCCCGGAATCGCTCGTGCCCTCGCTCCGCGAGGCGGTCCGGCGATTCGCTCCGGCGCAGCCGGTCTACGCGTTCCGAACGCTCGGCGAGATCCGCGACGACTCGATGCAGGGAGACCGGTTCGCCCTCTCGCTCGTCGCCGCTTTCGCGGGGATCGCGCTCCTCCTCTGCATCGCCGGGATCTACGGCGTCATGAGCTACTTCGTCGCGCAGCGGACGCGCGATATCGGGATCCGGATGGCCCTGGGCGCGAGCCCGCGAAACGTCCTCGGCTTCGTTCTCCGGTCGGCTCTCCTGCTCGCCGCGATCGGCGTCGCGGCAGGCCTCGCCGGATCGGTCGCCGCGGGAAGCGTCCTCGGGTCGCTGCTCTTCGGTGTCCGGCCGACCGATCCCGCCACACTCGGGGCCGCGGCGCTCGCGCTCTTCGGAACGGCGGCCGCGGCGGCCTGGGTGCCCGCCCGCCGGGCCTCGAGGGTCGATCCGACGACGGCGCTCCGGGCGGAATGAGTGACGACGCCGTGAAAGGAAGCTGGCCATGAAAGGTCTCGTCCAGGACGTCCGGTTCGCGCTGAGGGGTTTCCGCCGAACCCCGGCGTTCGTCGCCCTCGCCGTCGCGACCCTCGGGATCGGCATCGGGGCCAATACGGCGATCTTCTCGGTCGCCGAGGCGGTCCTCTTCCGCCCTCTTCCCTACCGCGATCCCTCCCGCCTCGTCCAGCTCTGGGGGAAGCGCCCGAAACTCGGACAGGAACGGCTCGTGTGGTCGTATCCGGATTTTCGCGACTGCCGGACGCAGAGCGCGTCCCTTGCCGGAGCGGCGGCATTCGCGGACTATTCCGTCAACCTGACGGGGAATGGCCGCCCCGAGCGCCTGCTCGGCGCGTTCGTCTCCACCGATTTCCTGCGCGTGCTCGGGATCGCGCCCGTTCTCGGGCGGGACTTCGCTCCCGGGGAAGAAACGCCGGGAGGCGACGCGGTCGTCCTTCTGACCCGCTCGTTCCTCGTGCGTCGATTCGGAGGAGATCCCTCGATCGTCGGAAGAGTCGTTCATCTCGACGGGAAGCCCTACACGGTCATCGGCGTGGTTCCCGACGGAATCCGGCTTCCGACGCTCTCTCCCGATACCGCACTCTTCGTTCCGATCTCTCACGGCTTCGGGCTCGACAACCGATCGGGTCACTACCTGAGCGTGGTCGCGCGCCTGAAACCGGGCCTGACGCTCGCAGCGGTCCGCGCCGAGCTCGCCGGAATCTCCAGGGGGCTCGTCCGTCGTTATCCGGGCTCAGAAACCGTGTTCGGCATCACGGCCTATCCGCTGTCGACCGAGATCGCCGTCGATGCCCGCCCCGCGGTCCTCGTCCTCCTCGGCGCCGTGGGGCTCGTGCTGCTGATCTCCCTCGTCAATCTCGCGCACATGCTCCTCGCCCGGACCTCCGCCCGGCAGGCGGAGATCGCGGTCCGCATGGCCATCGGCTCCGGCCGGTGGCGGCTGGTGCGCCAGCTCCTGACCGAAAGCGTCGTTCTGGCGTTCGCGGGCGGCGCTGCCGGCGTCCTGATCGCGGCGGCCGGTGTCTCGCTTCTCAAGGCGCTCGGCCCGACCGACATCGCGCGCCTCGACGAGGTGCGCCTCGACACGGTCGCGCTGGCCTACGCCGCCGCGATCTCGTTCGTCGCCGGACTCTTTTTCGGAATCGCGCCGGCGTGGAAATCCGCGTCTCGCGATCCGTTCGCCGCGCTCAAGCGCGCCGGGCGCGCGTCCCGCGACGAGGGATCCGCCGGGCTCCGCGAAGCGCTCGTGGTGGCCGAATTCGCGCTTTCGGTCATGCTGCTGATCGGCGCCGGGTTGATGCTCAAGAGCTTCCGGCAGCTCACGCGCGTCGACATCGGTTTCTCGCCGGAGCGGCTCGTCGCCGCCGAGCTCGATCTGCCGGAATCGAAATACCCGCACGGACGCCAGATCAATGCGTTCCTCGACCGCCTCCTCGAGCGATCCGCGGCGCTGCCCGGAGTCGCGTCCGCCGCCGCAATCACGGACGTTCCCCTTCGTCAGGCGCGTCCCGAGAATCTTTCCTACCTGGTCGAGGGCCGCCCCCGGGACGCCTCCAACGTTCTGATCGCGGTCTACAACAGCATCACGCCCGGATACTTCGCCACGGTCGGCCTTCCTGTCGTTTCGGGACGCGTTTTCGGCCCGGGCGACGGGTCAGGAGCGCCGGCGGTCGTCATCGTCAACGAGACGTTCGCCCGGCACGCATTCCCGGGGCGCGATCCGGTCGGACGGCGCATCTCCCTCGGCGATGCCCCGAAGGACTCCGACTGGATCAAGATCGTGGGCGTCGTCCGGGACGTCCGCAGCGTCGATCTCCAGACCCCTCCGCGGAGCCAGATGTACATGCCCTTCGCGCAGCAGGCGGACTCGGGATTCGCGCTCGTCCTCCGCGTCCGGCCGGGCCGCCGCGATCTCGCACCCGACCTCCGGCGCATCGTCGCCTCGCTCGATCCGGACCAGCCGGTGTACGGCATCCGCACGATGGATCAGATCGTCTCCGAATCGGTGACCCAGCCTCGGTTCCGCACCACCCTGATCGTGATCTTCGCGGGGATCGCGGTCGTTCTCGCCATGACGGGCATCTACGGCGTCGTGTCGTATCTCGTCAGCGGGCGAGCGCGCGAAATCGGCATCCGCCTCGCTCTCGGCGCGACCCCGTCGGACGTGGTTCGTCTGGTCGTCGGGGACGGAATGCGCGGGGCGACGCTCGGCGTCGCCGTGGGGCTCGGAGCCGCCGCGGCGGCCGCCCGGGTCCTGAGAACCCTCCTGTTCGGAGTGGCGCCGACGGACATCGCGACGTTCGCCGCCGTCGCGGCGATTCTGCTGGGCGTCGGCCTGCTCGCGTGCGCCCTGCCCGCGCGGAGCGCGGCGCGAACGGACCCGGCAACGACGTTGAGGACCGAATGATGGTCCGATTCTCCGTTCGCTCCGCGCCGGCAGTCCCCCCGTCGTCGCCGAGCCGAGCGGAAAGGAACGGGATGACCGCCAGGAGAAGAGCATGAACTCCGACTTCGTCTTCGACCTTCGATACGCGTGGCGCGGGCTTCGTCGAAGCCCGTCCTTCACCGCCGTCGCGGTCGCGACCCTCGCGCTCGGCATCGGCGTCAACACGGCCGTCCTCGGCATCGTCAACGGCGTGCTCCTCCGACCCTTCCCGCTCCCGCGCGCCGACCGGCTCGTGGTGATCCGAGAGGACATGCCCGAGAAGGGGATGTTCGGGATGACCGCTTCCCCGCCGAACTACCTCGACTGGAAGAGTCAGAATCGCTCGTTCACCGACCTCGCGGCCTACGAACGGAATTCCGATCCCGTGACCGGCGACGGCGAGCCGGAGCAGATCGACTACGCGCTGACCACCGAAGGCTTCTTCCGGGTCCTCGGCGTGCGCCCCGAGCTCGGCCGCATCTATGGCGCCGACGACTTCGCCGCCGGCCGCGCTCACGTGGTGGTCCTGAGCCACGCCTTCTGGCTGCGCCGCTTCGGCGGACGCCCCGACGCGATCGGCTCGGTCCTCCGCATCGGCGGCGAGCCGTACACGGTGATCGGCGTCGCGCCGCCCGAAGTCGCGCTGCCGACGGGCAGCCATGAGCTCTGGGCGCCGCTCGATTTCGGACCGAACGTCGAGCGGGAGCGCGGCGCCCACTACATCTCGGTGATCGGGCGACTGAGGGACGGCGTCTCGCTCACCGCCGCGGAGGCCGAGATGAAGGGGATCGCCGCCCGCCTCGCCGCCGCGTACCCGGACAAGAACAAGGGGCACACGGTGTCGCTCCGGACCCTGAAGGAGCAGATCGTCGGAAAGGCGAAACCGGCGCTCCTGGTGCTGACCGGCGCCGTCGCCCTCGTGCTCCTGATCGCCTGCGCGAACGTCGCCAACCTCCTGCTCGCCCGCGGGGCCCGGCGCGAGCGCGAAATCGCCGTACGCCGCGCCCTCGGCGCGTCGCGGGCGCGCACCGTGCGGCAGCTGCTCACGGAATCGATCCTGCTCGCGGCGGGAGGCACCGCCGCCGGCGTCGCGCTCGCGGCCCTCGCGGACCGGCTGATCGTCCGTTTCGGCCCGGCGGGCATACCGCGCCTGGCGGAAGCCGGAATCGACGGCACCGTCCTCGCCGCGACCGCGGTGATCGCCGCGGGCACCGCCGTGCTCTTCGGCCTCGCTCCCGCGCTGCGCGCGACGAGCGCGACTCTCACCGTCTCCCTCCGCGAGACGGCGTCGGGCACGGCGCCGGGCCGGCGGCAGGCTCGCGACTTCCTCGTCGCGGGAGAAATGGCTCTCGCTCTCCTGCTCCTGGCGGGCGCCGGGCTCCTCGTCAAGAGCTTCGCCAGGCTCGTCCGCGTCGACCCCGGCTTCCGTCCGGACCATGTCCTGACGTTCGATCTCGGACTGGACGCGAAGTACGGGGATTCCGCGGCCCGGTCGGACTTCTACCGGAGCCTCCTGGCGGAGCTCGACCGGATCCCCGGAGTCCGGGCGTCGGGCGCCGTGTTCTGCGCGCCGCTTTCGAAGTCGAGCTTCAGCAGCTCCTTCACCGTCGACGGCGCGCCGGTCGCGAAATCGGACGAGCCGTCGATGAACCTGCGCGTCGTTTCCCCGGATTACTTCTCGACGATGCGGATTCCCCTCGTCGCCGGCCGCCTGTTCACGGATGCCGACCGGCGAGGCGGGCGACGCGTCCTCCTCGTCACGCAATCCGCCGCCCGGCGTTTCTGGCCCCGGGACGATGCGATCGGGAAATACGTCCGGATGGGAGCCCGGCCCGTGAAGGAGGACGTCGAAGGAACGATCGTCGGCATCGTCGGCGACACGCACGACGACGCGCTCTCCGAGCCTCCGGAACCGGCGGCCTATTTTCCGCTCGACCAGGTGGGAGTTTCCGGGCTGACGGTCGTCGTCCGGGCGGCACAGCGGCCCGAGTCGGTCGGGAGCGCCGTGCGCGAAACCGTTCGGCGAATGGATCGCGATCTTCCGGTCGTCGGGATGACGACGATGGAAGACGTGGTCTCGCAATCGGTCTCGGCGCCGCGCTTCTACGCCTTGCTCCTCGCCATCTTCTCCGCCACCGCGCTCGTCCTCGCCGCGATCGGGATCTACGGCGTCCTCTCGTACGCGGTCGCGGCGCGAACACGCGAGATCGGCGTCCGGATCGCGATCGGCGCGCGACGCACCCAGGTCGTCGGGATGGTCCTCGCCGGCGCCGCCCGGCTCGCCGCCATCGGCCTCGCGGCCGGTCTCGCGGCGGCGCTCCTCCTGACGCGGCTCCTCTCCGGATTCCTCTTCGGCGTGAAGCCGTTCGATCCCGCGACGTATGCGGCGGTGTCGGCGATCCTGTTCGGCGTCGCGCTGCTCGCGGCGCTCGTTCCGGCGCGCCGCGCCTCGTCGGTCGATCCCATGACCGCGCTGCGGCAGGACTGAGGAGGGGACCATGACGGGATTCGCGAACGACCTTCGATACGCGCTGCGGTCGCTCGCGCGCCGCCCCGGGCTCGCCGCCGCCGCGATCGCCACACTCGCGCTCGGCATCGGCGCCAACGTCGCGGTCTTCTCCGTCGTCGACGGGCTGATGCTTCGTCCGCTCCCGGTTCGCGATCCCTCTTCGCTCGCCCTCCTCACCTGGTCGGCGCGCGAGTGGCCGAAGATCGTCGAGGATCTCGAAGGAAGCACGCGGAAGGACGAGGCGACGGGAGCGACGTGGACGGCCTCGTTCCCGTACCCGGCGTTCGAGACGTTCACGTCGCAGAGCCGCGCGTTCTCGAGGATGTTCGCCGTCGCCGGCAACGACATCGACGCGAACGTCCAGGCCGCCGGCCGCGGCGCCTCCGCCACGACGAAGTTCGTTTCCGGCTCCTTCTTCGACATCCTGGGGGTCCGGCCGGCCCGGGGACGGCCGCTCCTTCCCGCCGACGATCGCCTCGGACGCGCGCCGGTCGCCGTCGTGTCCGATCGTTTCTGGCGCGGAGCGCTCGGCGGCAATCCTTCGGCCGTCGGACGGCCGATCACGGTCAACGGAAGGAGCGTTCTTCTCGTCGGCGTGCTCCCCGCCGGGTTCTTCGGACTCGATCCCGGCAGTTCGCCCGACCTCTGGATGCCTCTTCACACCCTTCCCGCGATCTTCCAGGACTGGCCCGACGAGAACGGCCGGCCTTTCGAGAATTCCCGAATCTGGTGGCTCGAGATCGGCGGATCGGTCGCGCCGGGACGGGATCTGCCGGGCATCCTTCAGGAGACCCGGAGAATCTTCGATCGTTTTCTCGCTCTTCCCGGCGGAATCGACCCCGGCCGGCCGATCCTCTCCCTTCGCGCGATCGCGCGCGGAGAGGACTGGACGCGGCATCGGCTCACGACGCCCCTTCTGATCCTGCTCGGCCTCTCCGCGCTCGTTCTCGCGGTCGCCTGCACGAACGTGGCCGGCCTCCTGCTGGCGAGGGCGACGGCGCGCAACCGCGAGATCGCCATCCGCCGGAGTCTGGGCGCGAACACGGCGCGGCTCGTCCGGCAGCTCCTCACCGAGAGCGTCGTGCTCGCGTTTGCGGCGAGCGCGGCGGCCCTCCTCGTCGCCGACGGCCTGACCTCCGCCGTCTTGTCCGTGCTGGCACGGACCCGGCATCCCCTTCTCATCACCTCTCCGATGAACGCGAGAGTGCTTCTCTTCGGGCTTGCCGCGGCCGGCGCCACCGGCGTCCTCGCGGGCCTCGTGCCGGCCTGGCGGATCTCTCACTCGGACCTCACGCCCTCGTTGCGAGAGGCGGCGCCCGTCTCCGGCGGGCGCGGGCGGATGCACGGCTCGCAAATCCTCGTCGCCGCCCAGGTCGCGCTCGGGCTCGTTCTCGTGACCGCCGCCGGACTTTTCGCGCGGACGCTCGCGAACCTGCGGAGCGTCGATCTCGGGTTCCGGCCCGATCACGTCGCGCTCTTCTCCGTCCGTCCCGGATTGAACGGCTATGCCGGAGAGCGCCTCGCCGGCTTTTACGACGAGCTCCGCCGGCGCCTCGAAACGATTCCCGGAGTCCGGTCGGCGACCCTCGCCCTTCACGGCGCCGTCGGCAGCGGAGAATCGACGACGACCATCGACCTCCCCGGCTCGGCGCGGAAGACCAATGCGAACGTCCATCTGGTAGGACCCCGCTATTTCGAGACGCTTCGCATCCCGGTCCTGGCCGGACGCCCGCTCGGCGAACAGGACCGGTCGCCCGCGGCTCCGACGGCGGTCGTGAACGACGCTCTCGCGCGGCAGCTCTTTCCGAACCAGAATCCGGTCGGGCGATCGTTCGCCACCGGCCGTCTTCGCCCGCCGGTCACGATCGTGGGAGTGGTCGGAAACGTTCGATACAACCGGCTCCGGGAGGCGGCGCCGCCGACGTTCTACCTGACCTACCGAGAGCGCCCGACCGCGCCCGACGAAATGATGTTCCACGTGCGTTCCGTCGGCGACACCCGGGCGACGACCGAGGCGATCCGGGAAATCGTCGCCTCGCTCGACCCGAACCTGCCGGTCGTCGGCCTCCAGACACAGGAGGATGCGATCGAAGACGCGCTCTCGATGGAGAGGGTGTTCGCGATCCTCACCGGATCGTTCGCCGTGCTCGCCCTGCTCCTCGCCGCGATCGGTCTCTACGCGGCGCTCGCCTTCTCGGTCGCGCGCCGGACGCGCGAAATCGGCGTTCGGATCGCCCTCGGCGCGACGCCCGCGCGAATCCGGCGCGGAGTCGTGCGCGACGCCTTGATTCCGACCGCATTCGGCCTCGGAGCGGGCATCGCCGCATCGGTCGCGTTCACGCGCGTGCTGAAGAGCCAGCTCTTCGGCCTGTCGGCGCTCGACCCCGCCGTGCTGATCGGGGCGGCGGCGGCGCTTCTCGCGACGGCCGCGCTCGCCGCGTGGCTCCCGGCGCGGCGCGCGTCCTCGGTGGACCCGATGACGGCCCTGCGAACGGAGTGACAGTGCTCGGGATGCGCGGACTCTTCCGGGACGTCGTCGCGGCCGCCCGTTCGCTCCGCCGGGCTCCCGGAGTGACGCTCCTCGCGGTCGGCATCCTCGCGGTCGGCATCGGCGCCAACACCGCGATCTTCTCCGTCGTCGACGCCGTCCTGCTGCGCCGCTTGCCGTTTCCGGAAGCCGGCCGGATCGTCCGGATCTGGGCGACGGCGCCGGAGCGCGGCCTCGATCTCGCGGAAGTCTCCGACGCGAGGTTCCTCGACGTCGCGTCCCGGAACGGCTCGTTCGCCGCGGTGGGAGCGTTCACGCCCGACTCGGTGACGCTGACCGGCCCGGGAGCCGAGCCCGTCCGGATCGAGGCCGCGCGCGTGTCGCCCGGAGTTCTCGATGCCCTCGGCGTTCGGCCGGCGCTCGGCCGGAATTTCCTTCCCGCCGAGGACCAGCCGGGCGGAGCGGAGGCGGTCCTCCTGGGCGCGCGCCTCTGGCGCCGACGTTTCGACGCGGATCCGCGGGTCGTCGGTCGATCCCTCGACCTGGACGGCACCCCCCGCACCGTCGTCGGCGTCCTGCCCGAAGGGCTCGGCTTTCCCGACGACGCGACGGAGCTCTGGATCCCGCGGGTCGACGCGCCGAGCTTCCTGAACCGCGGCAACGTCGAGAGGGGATCGACCTACCTGAGCCTCGTCGCCCGTTTGAAGCCGGGGACGACCGACGCGGGGGTCAAGGCCGATCTCGACCGCCTCGCCGGCAGCCAGCCGCGCGCGGGCTATCTGGACGAGGGGCTGCGCTACCGTTTTCTCCCTCTCGCCGAGGCGGCGACCCGCGACGCCCGTCCTTTGCTCCTCCTCCTGCTGGGCGCCGTCGCTCTCGTCCTCCTCATCGCGTGCGCCAACGTGACCAACCTCCTTCTCGTCCGGGCGATCGAGCGGCGCCGGGAGGTGGCTGTGCGGAAGGCGCTCGGGGCGAGCCGCGCCCGGCTCGTGCGCCAGTTCCTCGTGGAAGGCGCGCTCCTCTCGAGCCTCGCCGCCCTCCTCGGCCTCGTCCTCGCCCGCGCCGCGCTTCCACCGCTCGCCGCGCTCGCCGCGCGCCAGAAGCTCCCCCGCGCGGAAGCGATCGGCCTCGATCTCCGCGTCCTCGCGTTCACTTGCGCCGCGGCGCTGGCGACCGGCATCGTGTTCGGGCTCGTTCCCGCTTTCGAGGGCGCGCGCACCGACATCCGCGCCGCGCTCGCGGAAACCTCGCGGACCTCCCGGGGAACCGTCCGGAGGCGGCGCGGAAGAGGCTTTCTCGTCGTCGCGGAAGTCGCGCTCGCCGTCGTCCTGCTGACGGGCGCCGGGCTGCTTCTTCGCACGATCTTTCGCCTCGAGGCGGTCGATCCCGGCTTCCGCCGCGACCACGTGGTCGTCGCTTCGGTCGATCTGCCGCCGTCGCGATACGGGCGCCCGGAGGAGATCCGGGCGTTCTTCGAGCGGCTTCGGCAGAGCTTCGCCTCGCTCCCCGGCGTCGACGCCGTCGGCGCCGCGCAGGCTCTTCCGCTGTCGGCGGATCGTCCCCAGACGCTCGTCGCGGCCGAGGGCGGACCGCTCCCTCCCCTTTCGGAGCGACCCATCGTGTCGCTGGACACCGTGGCGTTCGACTACTTCCGCGCCCTCGGAATCCCCCGGGTCGCGGGGCGCACGTTCGGCGACGGCGACGATGCCGCCGCGCCGCTCCGGATCGTCGTGAACCGGAGCTTCGCGCGGCGGTTCTTCCCCGGCCGGGACGCGTTCGGGCGCCACGTCTTCGTCGGCCGCTCCCCGACCCCGGTCGAGATCATCGGCGTCGTCGGAGACGTCCGGAGCGACGGTCTCGACGCGGCGCCCCGGGAATCGTTCTACCTCTCGGCGCGCCAGCACACGGTCCCGTCGCTGCGGTTCGTTCTGCGAAGCGCCGTCCCCCCCTCCGTTCTCGGCCCGCTCGTCCGGGCGCGTCTCCGCGAGCTCGACCCGGACCAGCCCGTCGCCGATCTCCGATCGATGGACGACATCGTCGCGGATTCGATCGGGCCGAGGCGCCGGATCGGACTCCTTCTCGGCGCCTTCGCCGGGCTCGCTCTCGGCCTCGCGGCGATCGGGCTCTTCGCGGTGATGGCGTGCTCGGTGCGCCAGCGCTCGGCGGAGATCGGCATCCGGATCGCCCTGGGGGCGGAGCCCGGACGGATTCTCGCGGCGACCGTCGGGGAAGGCGTTCGGCTCGCGGCGATCGGCCTCGCGGCCGGGCTCGCCGCGGCAGCCGCGCTGAGCCGCTCGATCGCGAGCCTTCTCTTCCAGACGCGGCCGGTGGATCCCGCCACGGTCGCCGCGATTTCCGTTTTCCTGCTCGTCGTCGCGGCGGCGGCGAGCTGGATCCCCGCGCGTCGCGCCGCGCGTACCGACCCGATCCGGGTGCTGAGGGAGGAATGATGTCTTCGACCGTCCAGGATTTCCGTCATGCCGCGCGACTCCTCCGCCGGAGTCCCGGTTTCGCCGCGGTTTCGATCGCCGTGCTCGCGCTCGGAATCGGAGGGAACGCCGCGATCTTCACCCTGGTGAACCGGGTGATGCTCCGTCCGCTGCCGTATCCGCAGCCGGAGCGCCTCATGGCGCTGTCTCTCACGGCGACCGGGCGCGGAATGAAGAACCTCGCCGCCGGCGACGAGCTCCCCTGGTCGTTCCCGAAATATCGGACGTTTCGCGCGATCGACCGCGACTTCGAGCGCGCCGCCGCGTTCGGCGATGACGCCGTCAATCTTTCCGGCGCCGGCGAGCCGGAACGCGTCCGGATCGAATACGCGAGCGGCGATTATTTTCCGATGCTCGGGATCCGTTCGGAGGCCGGCCGGCTCCTGTCGCCGGTGGACGACGCGCCCGGATCCGGTCCCGCCATCGTCCTCGGCGACGGCCTCGCGCGCCGCCGGTTCGGCTACCCGGCCGCGGCCGTCGGACGGATCGTCTCGCTCAACGGGATCCCGATGACCGTCGCCGGAGTCGGGCCGCCCGAATTCACGGGACTGACCGGCACGGCGGCGCTCTGGGTCCCGCTCTCGTTCGCCCCGCGCCTCATGTACGACTCGGCCCTCTCCGAGGCCGGGAATCACTGGCTCCAGGTCGTCGGAAGGCGGCGCACCGGCGTGACCGAGGCGGCGGCCCGCGCCGGTGTCGCGGCCGCCGGACGGCGGATCGCCGAGGCCTACCCGGTTCCCGCGCAGTTCGACGACGGCAGCGTCTGGGGCGCGAGGGCGGCTTCGCTCTCGGAAGCCCGGAAGGATCCGTGGGTGAGGCGGGCGCTGACGGTCCTGCTCGCGGCGATCGGCGCGGTCCTTCTCCTCGCCTGCGGAAACCTTGCCGCTCTCCTGCTGGCTCGCGGCGCCGCCCGCCGCCACGAAATCGCCGTCCGGCTCTCGCTGGGAGCCACGCCGGGACGCATCCGGCGGCAGCTCCTCGCGGAGAGCATGCTGATCGCCGCCGCGGGAGGCGCGGCCGGGATCGAGATCGCCGTCTGGGGAGCGAAGGCGATCGTCGCGTTCGCCCCCTCGCGGCCCGGCTCGACCGGGCTCTCCGCCGGAGAGCTCGTCGATCTGTCCCGGGCCGTCGTCGACTTCCGGGTCGTCCTCTTCACGGCGCTGCTGGCGGCCGCGACCGGCGTCCTCTTCGGCCTCGTCCCGGCGTGGAAGGCTTCCCGCGGAGCGCCGGCGGAATCGCTTCGCGACTCCTCGGCGCGGGGATCGAGGCGCTTCGGCATGGGACGATCGGCGGTCGTCGCCGCGGAGATCGGCCTCGCGCTGACGCTCGTTCTCTCCGCGGGGCTCCTCGCGCGAAGCTTCGGGGAGATGTCGCGGGTTCCCCTCGGATTCGATCCGTCGCGCGTCATCGCGTTCTCGGTCAATCCGCCCGAGGCGGCCGTCCCCGAGACGCGGGTCGCGGCGTTCCATGCCGGGCTCCTCGACCGGATCGGGGCGATTCCCGGCGTTCGCTCGGCGGGGCTCGACCTCTGCGCGCCGCTCTCGGGAAGCTGCAACCGGACCGGCATCCGGGAGCTCGACGGGGTCCGGCACACGCCGGGAACGCTCCCCCCGATCGGCGTTCATTTCGTGAGCACGGAATACTTCTCGACCCTTTCGATCCCGATCCGTTCGGGACGGACGTTCACCGCGGCGGACCGCCCGGGCGCCCCGCGCGTCGTCGTCGTCAACGAGACCGCCGCCCGCCGGCTGTGGCCGGACGGCCGCGCGGTGGGCCGCCGGATCGGCCTCGGGCAGGGCGGCTTAAAGGACGGCGAGCAGGCGGAAGTCGTCGGCGTCGTGGCGGACGTTCGCTACGCGGGAATCGATGCGCCGGCGACGCTCGACGCCTACATGCCCGATCGGCAGTACGGTTTCGGATTCACGACGCTCTTCGTGCGATCTTCCGGAGATCCTCGCGCGGCGATCCCGGCGCTCCGGGCGGCCGTACGCTCCGTCGATCCCACCCTCCCCATCGACGACGTCCGGACGCTTTCCGCCCGCGTCGACGACGCCCTCTCTTCCGCGCGATTCGCGGCCGCGCTCCTCGGCGGTTTCGCGCTCTTCGCGATGGCGCTCGCCGCGCTCGGAATCTACGGGCTGCTGGCCCAGGCCGCCTCCGAGCGGTCGCGTGAAATCGGAATCCGGATCGCGCTCGGAGCGACGCGGCGCGCCGTGCTTTCGATGATGCTCCGCTGGTCCGCGGCGATCACGGCCGCGGGGATCGCCGGAGGCGCCGTCCTCTTCGCCCTGGTCTCCCGGTCGCTCGCCGCCCTCCTGTTCGGGGTCCGCGCGGGCGACCCCGGCGTCGCCGCCGCCGTCGGCGGATTCGTCGCGGTCGTCGCGATCGGCGCGAGCCTCCTTCCCGCCGCGAGGGCGGCGAGAACCGACCCCATCCGGGCTCTGAGGGAGGAATGACGGCGGACGGCGTGACGTTCCGGCGGGACCCGCGTATCCGGAATGGCCGGACTCGACGTCCGGTCCAGCAGGTTGCTGAAGAACCCCGCGGATCGCGCGCCAGTGGCTTGTGAACGAGATCAAGGCGCGAGGAGAGGACAGATGCCAGAGCGATCGGACTCGATGAGCAACGCCGAGATCGTTCACCATGTACCGGCGCCCCAGCGGTTCGGGCGGCGCCGGGCCGTCTGCTTCGTTGCCGCTCCTCGACGATACTCCGGCATCGCCTGCGTCGCGGACGCCTTGCATCCGGCTCGGCGGCGCTCCGAACGCGACCCGTGCGGTTTTTCAGCAGCCCGCCAGGAGGCCCGATGAACGCCATTGCCCTCGACGTCCGCTTCGCTCTCCGGCTCCTGCGCCGAAGCCCTGGCTTCGCGCTCGGCGTCGTTTCCGTTCTCGGTCTCGGAATCGCCGCCGCGACCGCGCTTTTCTCGATCGTCGATGCCGCGATCCTGCGGCCGCTCCCCTTTCCCGATCCCGGCCGCATCGTCGCCGTCGTCTCGGAAGATCGGGTCCACCATTCCCGCGCGGCCTCGTCGCCCCCCGATCTCGTCGATTTCCGGGCCTCCGTCCCGGCGCTTTCCGAAGTCGCGGCGACGACGCCCTGGAGCCCCGCCGCAACCGGTGCGGGAGAGCCGGAGCGTCTGCGGGGTCTCCTGGTCTCGGCGAACTTCTTCTCGCTGCTCGGCGTCCGCATGGCGCGCGGACGCGCGTTCGATCCCGCCGAGGAGACGCCGGGGCGCGACCGCGTCGTCGTGATCGGCGACGCGCTCTGGCGCCGGAGGTTTGGCGCCGATCCCCGTCTCGTCGGCCGCGCGATCCTCTTGAACGGCGACCCCTACACCGTCGTCGGAATCGCTCCCGCCCGGTTCCGATGGGGACGGGCGTACGGCCGCAACGGCGTCTCCGACCTCTGGGCCCCTTTCGCCCTCACGCCGGAGCGCGTCGCCGCGGGCGAGCGCGGAGACGAGTATCTCGACCTGATCGGCAGGCTCCGCCCCGGCGTCTCCTTCGCCGAAGCCCAGGGGCAGGTGGACGCCCTCGTTCGCCGGTTCCAGCGCGACTACCCCGCCCAGTTTCCTCCGGGAAGCCCGATCCGCACGGCGATCGTCCCCCTGCAGGGCGACCTCGTCGGCGACACGCGGACGCCTCTCTGGATCCTGTTCGGGGCGGTCGGGTTCCTTCTCCTGATCGCCTGCACGAATGTCGCGGGCCTGCTCCTCGCGCGAGCCGCGAAGCGGCGGGCCGAGATGGCGATTCGAGTCTCGCTCGGCGCCTCGAGGAGCCGGCTCTTCTCCCAGCTCCTCGCCGAGAGCGCCGTCGTCACGTTCCTGTCCGCCGCCGTGGGGGCCGTCGGCGGATGGGCCCTCCTCCGGCTCGCGGGAAGCCGCCTCCCGGCGGATTTTCCGGGCGTGTCGGCGCTCGCCGTCGACCTTCGGGTCCTGGCGTTCGTCCTCGCGCTGGGCGCCGTGACGGCGATCGCGTTCGGCCTCGTGCCGCTCGTCGGCTCGTCCGTGTTCGACGTCCGCCGGCGCATCGACGAGGGTCGAACCGCCGGCGGGCGCGGGGAAGGACGGCTGCGCCGCGTTCTCGTCGCCGGCCAGCTCGGCCTCGCGGCGCTGCTCCTCGTCGGCGCCGCCCTTCTCGCGCTGAGCCTCGTCCGGATCCTGCGCGTCGATCCGGGATTCGACGCGCAGAACGTGATCACCGGCGAGCTGTCGCTTCCCCGGAGCCGCTATTCCGACCCCTTGCGGCGCGAAGCCTTCCGAAGAGCCGTGCTCGATCGTCTCGAGGCGGCGCCGGGCGTGATCGGGGCCGCCGCCGTCTCGGTCCTTCCCATGAGCGGCAACGCCAACAGCAGCTCCTTCGACGTCGAAGGGAGACCGGACCTCTCCGGGAACCGGGCGGCCCACGGGGAGAGCTGGGCGGCCACGCCCGGATATTTCCCGACGATGCGGATCCCGCTCCGGCGCGGCCGTTTGTTCGCCGATTCCGACGGCCCGTCTTCGCTTCCGGTCGCGATCGTCGACGAGTCGCTGGCTCGCGCGTATTTCGGCGAGGCGGATCCGATCGGCCGCCGGATCGACTTCGAGGGGGACGCCAACGGCCGGAAGTGGCGGGTCGTCGTCGGCGTCGTCCGGACCGTCCGGGCGCGTTCGCTCGGCGACGCGCCGCGCCCGTCGTTCTACGTCCCTTTCTCGCAGTCCCACGAACGGGTGATGACGTTCGTCGCGCGGGTCCGGGGCAACGCCGCCGCGACCGCGTCGGCCCTTCGCGCCGCGGTCGCCGCCGCCGATCCCGACCAGCCCCTCGGCACGGTCGCTCCGCTCGAGGATCTCGCCTCGGAGTCCGTCTCCCAGCGACGCGTCGCGGCGGCGGCGATCGCCGCCTTCGCGGCCGCCGCGCTTCTCCTCGCGGTCGTCGGACTGTACGGGGTCCTCGCGTACTCGGTGGCTCGCCGCAAACGGGAGATCGGGATCCGCATGGCGCTCGGCGCCGTTCCCTCCGCGATCGCCGCTCTCGTTCTGCGGGAGAGCGGCCGGGTGATCTCGGCCGGTCTCGCGGGCGGGCTGGCCGCCGCGTTTCTCGCGACGCGATTCCTGACGAGCCTCCTCTTCGGCGTGACGCCGCTCGATCCGCTCGCGTTCGGCGCCGTGGCGGCGATCCTCGCGGGGGCCGGCCTTCTCGCGAGCTTCCTGCCGGCCCGTCGGGCGGCCCGCATCGCTCCGATGGAGGCGCTGCGCGCGGAATAGACTGACTGTCTCGAATCCGTGAAAGGAAAACGATGATCGACCTGTCTCACGTCGAAAAGTTCTACCCGACCGGACCCACGAAGACGTGGGTGCTCCGCCAGATCGACCTCCGGATCGACGAAGGAGAGTTCGTTTCCATCATGGGACCCTCCGGGTCGGGAAAGACGACGCTCCTCTCGATCATGGGAATGCTCGACGGCGACTGGTCCGGCGAATATCGCTTCCTCGGTGAGCCGATCCACGCGTTGAAGCCGAAGCTGCGCGCGGAGATCGCGAAGAAGAACATCGGCTTCGTTTTCCAGCAGTATCACCTCCTCGACAACCTCACGGTCCGGGAGAACCTCGACGTGCCTCTCTCCTACCGGAACGTGAAGGGATCGGAGCGCGCGGCGATGGTCGCCGACATGCTCGACCGCTTCCAGATCGTGGGGAAGAAGGACCTCTTTCCGACGCAGCTTTCGGGAGGACAGCAGCAGCTCGTCGGCGTCGCCCGCGCGCTGATCGCGCATCCGAAGCTGATCCTCGCCGACGAGCCTACCGGCAACCTCCACTCGGACCAGGGGCGCGAGATCATGGAGCTCTTCAAGAAGCTGAACGCGGCCGGCACGACGATCATCCAGGTCACCCACTCGGAGACGAACGCCGCGTATGGAAACCGGATCGTGAGGCTCAAGGACGGCTGGCTCGTCAAGTGAGAGAGGCGCGGACCATACGCGCCGTTATACGAACGGAAAGGGCCGGCCCGCGACCTCAACGTACGCTCCCGGTACGCCTCGGCCTCGGGCCGAACCTTTCCGCTCCTCTTCCGGCACGTCTGGCCGCGCCCTGCCGCCGCGAATCCTGCGCGCCGCGGCAAACGTCGCCGGCCTCGTTTCCCCGCTGCTAAGCTAACGCCCGATGCGTCCGTCCGTCCCCGCGCGAATCCTCATCGCCGACGACCAGCCGGACGTGCTGGAAGCGCTCCGACTCCTCCTGAAGACCGAGCGCTGCGCGACCGAAACCGCCTCCTCCCCGGCCGCGGTCCTCGACGCGGTCCGCCGGCGCGAGTACGACGCGCTGCTGATGGACCTGAACTACGCGCGCGACACGACCTCGGGACAGGAAGGGCTCGATCTCCTCACCCGGCTGCGGGAGATCGACGACCACCTTCCGGTGATCGTCATGACGGCGTGGGGGTCGATCGACCTCGCCGTCGAGGCGATGCGCCGCGGAGCGCGCGACTTCATCCAGAAGCCGTGGGACAACGCCCGGCTGCTCGCCACGGTCCGCACCCAGGTGGAGCTCGGCGCCGCGCTGCGGCGGGGTCGGCGGCTCGAGGCGGAGAACCTCGCGCTCCGGGAGATCGTGCCGTCCTTCATCGCGGATTCTCCGGTCATGGCGCCCGTTCTCCAGATGATCGCCCGCGTCGGGCCGACGGACGCCAACGTCCTCGTGACCGGGGAGAGCGGCACGGGCAAGGGGCTCGTCGCCCAGGCCCTCCACGCGGCGTCGCCGCGCGCGGGGGGCCCATTCGTCGCGATCAACATGGGCGGCCTTCCGGAGGGCGTCTTCGAAAGCGAGCTCTTCGGCCACGTCCGCGGCGCGTTCACCGACGCGAAGGCCGATCGCATCGGCCGCTTCGAGCTCGCCTCCGGAGGAACGCTGTTCCAGGACGAAATCGCGAATCTCACGCTCGCGCAGCAGGCCCGGCTCCTCCGCGTGATCGAGACCGGCGAGTTCGAGGCGGTCGGCTCCTCGCGCACGCGAAGGGTCGACGTTCGGATCGTGTCGGCGACCAACGCCGACCTGCGCACCGAAGTCGCGGCCGGCCGGTTCCGGCAGGACCTCCTCTTTCGGCTGAACACCGTGGAGATCCATCTCCCGCCCCTGCGCGAAAGGCGGGAGGACCTCCCGGCGCTCGCCGAGCACTTCCTCCGGCAGAACGCGGGAAAGCACCGGAAACCGGCCTCGGGTTTCGCGCCCGCCGCCCTCGAAGCGATGCGCTCGTACGCGTGGCCCGGCAACGTCCGCGAGCTCGAGCACGTCGTCGAGCGCGCGGTGCTGATGGCCGAGGGAAGGGAGATCCGGGCCGCCGACCTGGGCCTCTCGGCGGCCGCGCCGGCCACCGCGGTCGAGGAGATGAGCCTGGAGGAGGTCGAGACGCTCCTCATCCGAAAGGCGCTCGCGCGCTTCGACGGGAACGTGAGCCGCGCGGCGGAGTTCCTCGGGCTCTCCCGCAGCGCGCTCTACCGCCGCCTGCAGCGGTACGGCCTGTGAACCGGGAGACCGACGGGCCGTGAACCGCCGCCCGAGCCACGAATCCCACGTCCTGCGGCTCGTCCTCGCCTCCGGCGTCCCGGCGCTCCTCGCCTGCGCGGCTCTCCTCGCGCTCGACCGCGTGGACGCGCGCCTCTCGGTCCCGCTGCTCGCGATCGTCGTCGCGCTCTGGCTCGGATTCGCCTACGCGGCGCGCGAGCGCGTCGTCCGCTCGCTGCAGACGATCGCCAACCTCATCGGGGGCCTGCGCGAGAGCGACTACTCGCTGCGGGGCCGGGAGCTGGGCGGGGACGACGCGATGGGAGATGTCGTCTGGGAGATCAACCAGCTCACGCAGATCCTGCAGGAGCAGCGCTTCGGCGCGATCGAATCCGCGGCGCTGCTCAAGGCGGTCATGACGAAGATCGAAATCGCGATCTTCGCCTTCGACGACGAGGAGCGGGTCCGCCTCGCCAACCGCGCCGGCGAGCGGCTGCTCGGGGCGCCGTTCGACCGGCTGCTCGGCCGCACCGCCTCCGAGCTCGGCGTCGCGGACTGGCTGATCGGACCGGCGGCGAAGACGATCCAGGGCCCCGTCGCCGGCCGCGCGGGCCGCTGGGCGGTCCGGCGCTCGGTCTTTCGCGAGAGAGGAAGGCCGCAGCAGCTCGTCGTCGTCGCCGATCTCCAGCAGGCGCTCCGGGAGGAAGAGCGCCAGGCGTGGCAGCGGATCATCCGGGTCCTCGGCCACGAGCTCAACAACTCTCTCGCGCCGATCCAGTCGATCGCGGAAAGCCTCCAGGGGATCGTCGCCCGCGGAGAGCGCGCGGAAGACTGGGAATCCGATCTGCGGCGCGGACTCCAGGTCATCGGCGCGCGCGCCGCGGCGCTCTCCCGCTTCATGGACGGCTATCGGCAGCTCGCCCGGCTTCCGGCTCCGCAGCCGCGGCGGGTCGGCCTCGACGAGCTCGTCCGGCGCGTCGCCGGCCTGGAAACGCGCGTCCGCGTCGAGGTGCGGAGCGGCCCGCGCGTCACGCTGGAAGTCGATGCCGACCAGATCGAGCAGCTCCTCATCAACGTCGTCCGAAACGCCGCCGACGCCGCCCTCGAAACGGGAGGGGGCGTCGCGCTGACCTGGCGCGAGAAAGCGGAGGAGGTCGAGATCACCGTCGCCGACGAGGGCCCGGGGCTCGCGAACACCGCGAACCTCTTCGTGCCCTTCTTCACCACGAAGCCCGGCGGGTCCGGCATCGGCCTCTCGCTCTCACGGCAGATCGCGGAGGCGCACGGAGGGTCGCTGTCCCTCGAGAACCGCCGCGACGCGAAGGGTTGCGTCGCCAGGCTCGCGCTGCCGCTGGCGGATGCCGAACCCGTCAGCTAGATTCGTGTATTATTGGCCGCGGGGCGATATCCTGGCGAGGCCCCCTGAGGCGCGGTGATACGCGCCTGCTAATAATAGGGTTCCCAGATCCAGAATATGAGCTCGCTGATCCGCGCCGTCAGTCCGCGGCGCTGCCAGTGCTCCTTCGTCACCCGCTGGCATCGCTTCCAGTCGTCCTCGAACATCTCGGTCATCTGCTCCGCGAATCCCCGGTCGTAGAACGCGAGGCTCTCCTCCGCGTTCTTCCCCATCGACCGCTGGTCGAAGTTGATGGATCCGATCGTCGAGAAGATCCCGTCGACGACGAAGGTCTTGTTGTGCATCATCGTCGGCTGGTATTCGTAGATCTGGATTCCCACGTCGAGGAGCGGCCCGTAGTGGAGGCGCGACGAGAGACGGACCATCGGCAGATCGATGTGCGTCCCGGGCACCATCACCCGGACCTCCACGCCCCGCTTCCGGGCGCGGATCAAGGCCTCGCGGGTCTGATCGTCGGGCAGGAAGTAGGCGTTCTGGATCAGGATCGACTTCCGCGCCGCCTGGATCGCCATGTAGTACATCTCTTTCGGCACCGAGGACTCGTCCCCTCGCGACGCCTTGATCGCCTCGATCTCGATGTCGCCGCGGGTGCCGATTTTCGGGAAGAACTTGTCTCCCCCGATGATCTCGCCGGTCGTGTAGGTCCAGTCCTCGGCGAAGATCGTCTGCATCTGCGAAACGACCGGTCCCTCCACCCGAACCTGCGTGTCGCGCCACTCCTTCGTGTTCCGCGCGTTGCCGAGCCATCGCTCGTCGATGCCGAGGCCGCCCGTGTAGCCGACGTCGCCGTCGACGATGAGGAGCTTTCGGTGTGTGCGCTTGCCGATCTTGTAGATCGTCAGGACTCGGATGGGTCGATAGATCCGCACCTTGACGCCCGCGTCCTTGAGCGGCTTTTCGAGATCCCCGAGCTTGCTCCCGTAGTCGTCGATGAGGAACCGGACCTCGACCCCCCGCTTCGCCGCGTCGATCATCGCGGAGGCGAACAGGCGGCCCGCGGCGTCGGGCTGGAAGATGTACGTCTCGAGGTTGACGCTCGTCTTCGCGTTTCGGATCTCTCCCGTCATCGCCGGAAAGATCTCGTCGCCGTTCTTGAGGATCCGGGCGGAGTTTCCGCCGACGACGACGCTGTTCAGCGTGTCGAGCGAACGCCGGAACTGGGGGTCGGAGACGCCGAAGTCGGGGGCGAAGTGATAGATCTCCCGTTTCTCGGACGACGCCTCGTGCGTGAGCGTGCAGCGCGCCTGGAACATGGCGGCGAGCGCCACGACCGCCGCGAGGAACCGTCGGGGACGACCGCCCTTCACCGGCGGCGGGACACCGCGTCGGCCGCCGCGACGCCGCCCGGAGGGGCCGATCGCAACGCGTCCGCTTCCCAGAGGAGCGGGCGGTGGACGGTCTCGCGGGCGCCGCGGGCTTCGAGGCGTGTCGGTCCGGCGCGTCGGGAATCTTTCGGCGGCCCGCCGATCAGCACGGCGAGGCCGGCGACGAGGAAAAAGGCTCCGACGAGCGCACAGAGGGTCTTCACGGTTGTCTCCTGACGGAATCATCCGGAATGCAGGAACGATGCCACGGGGATTCCGGGGAAATCCGGGAGCGCGAGCCTTCAGCGCCGGCGGCGCGGAGGAAACGGTCCGCGAAACGCGTCGCGAAAGAGCGTCGCTTCGGCGTTTCCGTCGCCGTCGGCGACGATCGCGACGACGTCGAACCGGCAGGGTCGGTCGCGGAGCCGGTGACGGGCGAGATACCACTCGGCCGCCCGGGCGATGCGCCGCTGTTTCTCGGCGGTGACCGCCTCGGCCGGATGCCCCGCCGCCGCGCCGCGCCGCCACTTCACTTCCACGAAGCAGAGGAGATCCGCTTCTTCCGCGATCACGTCGAGCTCCCCCACGGGAGTCCGGAAGTTCCGTTCGCGGACCCGGAAGCCGTTCCGCCGAAGGAAAGAGACGGCGAGCGCCTCTCCGCGGTCTCCCGCCGCCCGGGTCGTGCCCGCATTTCGCTCGCCACGATGGCCGCCCGGGAGACGCCGGCGAACCGCAGCGATGACCGATGCGAACGCCTCGCGAATCGTCACGGCGCGATTATCCTCCGGGCACTTCCGCGGGCACGTCCGGGGTAAACTGCGCGCGCTTGACGCGTTTCTCTCTCTACGGCGCCTCCCGGCGCGAGCTCGCGGAAGCCGTCTCGCGCGCGGTCGCCGAGGCTTTCGGCGTGCCGGCGCCGCCCGTCGAGCTCGAACGGCCCGCCAATCCCGCGCACGGCGACTACTCGACCACGGTCGCCTTCGACCTGGCAAAGACCCTGCGGCGGCCGCCGCGCGCGATCGCATCGACTCTCGCCGGGGCGATCGCTCTCCCCCCGGGCATCGCCGCGGCGCAGGTCGAGGGAGCGGGCTACGTCAATTTCCGCCTCGACCGCAGTGCGTTCATCGCGCGATTCCTCGCCGGGCCGGACGACGTCCCGGAGCCGGTGGCTGCGGAAAAGGTGATCGTCGAGCATACGAACATCAACCCGAACAAGGCCGCGCACATCGGCCATCTGCGAAACGCGATCCTCGGCGACACGCTCGTCCGCTGTCTCCGAGCGCTGGGCCATGACGTCGAGGCCCAGAACTACATCGACGACACGGGGGTCCAGGTCGCGGACGTGGTCGTGGGTTTCCTCGACGGGAATCCCGGCGAATCCACCGAGGAGGCCCTGGACCGAATCCGCGCCGCGATCGCCGACCCGGCGTCTGCCGGACCCGGCTACCGTGCCTTCGGGGACGTCTGCTGGGACGTCTATGCGGAGGTCGGACGAACGTTCGACGCGAGCCCCGAGAAGAAAGCGGCGGGACGAGGCGAGACGCTCCACGCGATGGAAGTGGGCGGCAACGCGCGCGCCGCTGCCGCCGCGCTGATCTCCGAAGCGGTCGTCCACGAGCACGTCGCCACGATGGGCCGCCTCGGCGTGACCTACGACCTCCTTCCCCGCGAATCGGACATCCTCGCCCGGCACTTCTGGACCCGGGCGTTCGACCTGTTGAAGGAAAGCGGCGCGATCGTGCTCGAAACCGAGGGGAAACACGCCGGATGCTGGGTGATGAAGCTCACCCACTCCGAGGAATTCGCCGGCCTCGAAGAACCCGACAAGATCCTCGTCCGGAGCAACGGCACCGTCACGTACACCGGGAAGGACATCGCGTACCAGCTCTGGAAATTCGGAAAGCTCGGCCTCGACTTCGACTACGCGCCCTTCGCGCCCGACTGGAACGCCGGGCGCAGGGCCGCGAAATCCGTCCCCGCCGAGGTCCGCGCGCACCCGATCTGGCAGACGAAGACCGGCGCGGCCGGCGACCATCCGCGTTTCGGCGCCGCACATCGCGTCATCAACGTGATCGACCAGCGCCAGTCGTACCCCCAGAAGGTCGTCCGCGAAGGGCTCCTCGCGCTCGGCCTCGAAGAGGAGGCGCGCCGGTCGATCCACTTCGCCTACGAGATGGTCGCGATGACCCCGAAGTCCGTCGAGCAACTCGCCGAGAAGTTCGGCGACGAATACCGGCTCTCGGAAGAAGATCGTCAGAAGACCGTCGTGGAAATGTCCGGCCGCAAGGGGCTCGGCGTCAAGGCGAACGACCTGCTCGAGCTGCTCGTGAACGAAGCGCGGCGGCGGTCGGTCGAAAACGAGCTGGCGGCGCCGTCGGAGGAAACCGGGAACGCCCAGGCGGAAGCGATCGCGGTCGGCGCGCTTCGCTATTTCATGCTGAAGTTCGGCCGGAACAAGATCATCGCCTTCGATTTCGAAGAGGCGTTGAGCTTCGAGGGCGACAGCGGACCTTACCTGCAGTATTCCTCCGTGCGGGTCGAGAACATCCTGCGGAAGCTCCGCGAGAGGGGGCTCGCGACCGAAGCCGATCCCGCCGACTTCGGCGACGACTCGTGGGACGACGATCTGTGGGCGATCTTCGTGGAGGTCGGCCGCAGCGACGAAGTCGTGGCGCGCGCCGTCGATTCGCTCGAGATCGCCGCGGTCGCGAGACACGCCTACGGTCTCGCACAGGCTTTTTCCCGCTTCTACCACCGGCATCCGATCGTGTCGGAAGGCGACGCGCGGGTGAGGAACCGCCGGCTCGCCGCGGCGCTCGCCTTTCGCGCCGGGCTGGGGCGCCTTTTAACCCTTCTCGGAATCCCGACGCCGGAAAAAATGTGACAGCACGCCGGATGCGCGGGGGGACGCGTATCGGGCGACCATCGGCGCCGTCGCGAGCAGGACTTTCCCGATCTTCCATCCGCTCCGGAGCTTCGTCCAGCGCATCACGACCGCCGCGCCGAGGAGGAAGAGCCCTCCCCATTTGAGGGTCGCCCCGGCGGTCTCGACTCCGGCGACCGTTTCCGACGAGATGCGGGCCGTGGCGGCCTCGAGCTCCCGCCAGGCGGACCCCAGTCGGGCACGCTCGCGCTCGCCCGCGGCGGCGAGGTCGTCGAGATCGGGCTTCACGGCTCCGGTCCCGTGAAGGAATCGAGATCGCGGCGAAGCCCCTCCGCCGTGCGGGGAAACGACGGGGCGGCCATTCCGCGCCAGGCGGCCGCGGCAAGGCCGGCCGCCCCGAGCACGCACACCCCGAACACCGCGAAGATCGCGCCGACGAGAGTCCCCCACCACGCATAGAGCGCGGCGACGAGTCCGGCGACGAGAAGCGCGGACGCGAGCACGGTCAGCGTCAGCGCCACGACGACCATCACGAGGCGCAGGGCAGCGCCTTTCGCCCAGATTCCCGCTTCGGCCCGGAACATCCCCCAACGGATCGACGCGAGGGAGCGCGCCGAGCGGACGAACGCGGCGGCGGCGCGTTTCCAGTGCTCCCAGATCCCCGGCGCCGGCTCGGGCTGCGGCTCGTCCACGGAGGCGTCGATCAATCGCGCGAAACGAGGCTCACCGCGATCACCGCGATCGCGGCCGCGCCGATCACCCATTTCCAGGGGGAGCCCCGGCGGCGCCGCCGCCCGGCGACGAGAGGAACGCCGTATTCCTTCGCGAGGTGCACGCCGCGCTCGGCGGCGAGAGCGAGGAGAGCCGCGCCATGGCGCTTGGCCTCGTCGAAGAGCTGCTCTCCCCGCGAAACCGCCTCCTCCCGGAGCGCGCCCCACGAATCGGAGAGATCCTCGTTCCCCTCCCTCAGCGACTTCGATGCTTCGTTCAGAACCGTCTGTAAAACGTTCATGGTTGCCTCCGTGATGGACCGACCGCTTCGTATCCTACTCCGGGCGCACTCGGAGCAAAAAGAGCGCCACGCCCCATGCGGGCCGGCGGCGGGAAGCGTGCGGCGAAAGGCGGGAAGACCGGCTCAGGAGTCCCGGGCGCTGGAGCCGTCCCCGGCCGATCCGAGGATCGCGTCGAAGGCCGAGATGGACCCCGCGCGGCCGGCGGCCGCCGGGTCGGCCAGATCGACGGCGTCGACGGCGAGGGCGACGAAATCCGCTCCGCGGCGAATCGCGACGGCCGCGGCCCGACGGGACGGATCTCCCCCGGCGGGATCGACCAGCGAAAGCTCTCCGCGAGGCAACACGAGCCGGCCGTCGCGAACTTCCCGGACCGGCGCCACGAAACCGACGCGCTCCGCCGGAACGAAATATTCCGCGCCGTCGATGCGGACGACGAGCCCGGCGACGCTCACGCGCCCGCCAGCCGGAACCGCGAGATCTCCCGCTCGAGCGCGTCGATTTCCGTCTGGAGCTCTTCGACCGCGGCGCTGACGGCGGACGCCGTCTGGGTGTTCTCTCCGCTCTGGCGCCGGACTCCGGCGATCAGCTCGACGAGGCGCGCCGACTCCGTCTTCTGGCGTTCCGTCGAGGAGAGGACTTCGCGGATCCGCCCGAGCGTGCTCTCCGCCGCCTGGGCGATCGAGTCTCCCGCGTTCTTCTGCTCGCGAAGCGCTCCCTTGATCGAGGCCGAGCGCTCGCGCATCGACGCGACCGCGTTCTCGACGTGCCTCCCTCCCGCTTTCTGCTGGGAGATCGCTGCGGCGATCTGCGCGATCTGTTCCCGGACGCGGTCGATCGCGGTGGCCACCCGGTGAGAGCCGTCGCTCTGCTCGGCCGTCGCGCGGGCGATCTCCGCCGCCGACTCGCTCGCCTGCCGCGACCGGTCGAGGATCTTTCCGAGCCGTTCGCCCGCGCTCTGGGATCGCGCGGAGCCGTCTTCCACCCGCCGGACGAGCTCCCTGGTCGAGTCGGAAAGCGCGCCGACCTCGTTCTGCATCCCGGAGAGCAGGTCGCCGATTTCCGACGCGCCGGCCGACGCGCGCTCGGAGAGCGCCCGGATCTCGGCGGCCACGACCGCGAAGCCCTTCCCCTCCTCCCCCGCCTGGGCCGCGAGGATCGCGGCGTTGAGCGCGAGGAGATGCGTTTCTCCCGCGACCTCCTCGATCATCCGGACGATCTTCCCCACCTCGCGCGACCGCTCGCCGAGGGAATCCATCCGCGCCGAGTCGGCCCGGACGGCGTCGCGCACCGCGGACATCGCGGAGATCGTCTGCAGCACCGCCTCCTGCCCGCCCTGCGCGTCGTGGGACGCGCCCTCGGAGAGCTGCGCGCTCTTGCGCGCGCTCTCGCGGACCTGCCGGATCGACGCGTCGATCTGCGTCATCGACGCCGCCGTTTCCCCGGCGAACGCGCTGAGGCTCTCGACCGACTGGTCGATCGATCCGATCGACTGGGCCATTTCGACGGCCGCGGTCGAGGTCTCCTCGATCGAGGCGTGCAGCGCGTCCATGTGCTGCGACACTTCTTCGAGAGAGGCGGCCATCTCGAGGATCGACGAGCCGGTCTCCTCCGCCGACGCCGAGAGGTCTTCCATCCGCTCGCCGATCACGCGCGTGTCGCCGTCCGATTTCTCGATCGACGCGGAAGCCTGGTCCACGATCTCGTTCTGCGCTTCGGCGCGGACCGCGACCGCCTGGGAGTCGCGGCGGATTCCTCCCGCGACTTCGCGGACCCGCCGCTGGCCGGAGAGGATCTTCCGCGCGATGCCCGCGATCCCTTCGGCCATGGTGTTGAAGGAGGCGGCGAGCACTCCGATTTCGTTGCGGTGCGGCGTTTCGATCCTCCTCGTCAGGTCCCCGGAGGCGAGGTGCTCGGCGGAACGGGCGATCGACGTGAGCGGCCGGACCATCACCCGCGTGGCGACGACGATGGCCGCGACCCCCACCGCGAGGACCAGGAGCGTGAGGAGAATTCCCCCTCCCCAGAGCGTGCGCTTCACTTCGTTCCAGTCGTGGGAGTTCAGGACGACCCGAAGCGTGCCGACGATCGCCGTCCGGCGGAAGTTGTCGGCGTCGGCCCGGTCGACACCCGCCCCGACGAGCGCGGCCGTCGAGATCCGGGCGAGCTCGTCGCGGCTCGTCACCCCGAGGCGGTCGAGAACGCGAGCGGCCGTCGGCGTGTCGGCGACCGGCGCCGAGAACAGGAATTCCCCCTCGGGAAGCCTGCCCGGCCGGAGGAGCGCGGCGGGCCGCCGTGCGGGATCGCTCTGGCCGAGGAGCTTTCCGTCGGCATCGAGGAACTCCGCGTAGTCGACGGCGGGATTCAGGAGAAGGGATTGCGCGATGTCCCGGAGATTGGCCTCCAGCCGGAAATCGAGGTAGTACCCGCTTCCGGCCGCGGCCGTCTTGACGAGCGACGTGCCCTCGCGCCGAAGCCGCTCCAGGAACGCGCGGCGCGCGATGAGATTGAAGAAGACGAGATAAGCGATCGCGGAAAAGAACAGGAGCGCCGATACTCCCGCAACGAGCTCGGTCGTCATCGACGCCCGGCGGCCGCGGCGCGCGAACGGGTCGATCGGCGTCACGCGGCCCGCTTCCGGGCCTCGGAATTCGGCCCGCCGCCTGGCCGCCGGATCGGCGAGAATCGGTTCACGTTCATTTCGCCCGGGCTCTTGAGCGAAAGAATATCAGAGTTCGACCCGCGTCCCGACGGGATCCGGCGCGGCCGCGAACAACGCGCCGCCGGGAATCGCCGCGAGCGCCGCGGAGATCCGCTCCCGCGCCGACTCCGGCCCGAGCACGGCCATGACGCCGCCGCCTCCGGCGCCGCAGGCCCTGGCTCCCCACGCTCCGGCCTCGGACGCGCGCCGCGCCGCCTCCTCGAGAACCGGCGTCGACACGCGCGGAGAAAGCCGTTTCCGAAACGACCATTCCTTTCCGAGCGCGCGCCCCATGGCCTCGACGTCGCCGGCGTCGAGCGCCGCGGCCATCTCCTGGGCGACGTCCCGGATCCCCCCGAGGAGCGACGCCACCTCGCGATCGCCGTCGATCCGGGCCTTGTAGATCTCCCAGTTGTTCAAGCCCGAGGAATGCGGCCGTCCCGAGTCGAAGAGGACGAGACACCGGGCGAATCCCCCGGCGTCCGCCGGAACCCGGCGGATCGAGCGCGCCCCCGGTCCATGCTCGATGACCTGGAACCCGCCGCGGAGCGCGGGGACGTAGTCCTGGGTCCCGGCCGGCTTTCCGAGAACGGTCGCCTCGACGTCGCGACAGAGGCCGATGACCCGGTCCGGGTCCAGGGACGTGCCGGAGAGCGCCGCGAGCGCGGACACCGCCGCGACGAGAAGCGCGGAGGAGCCCCCGAGCCCCGAACCGAACGGAACGGAGGACTCCGTCTCGATCCGCGCTCCGTCGCCGATGCCGAGCGCGATCGCGGCTTCCGCGGCGAGCGCCGCCCCGGCGGAGCCTCGGGCTTCGCGAGCGGAGGAGAAACGCTCTTCCGTCCCCCGGTCGCGCGCGAAGACCTCGAAGCCGGCCGGGATTCGCGAAACGCGAACGCGCGCCCGTCGGTCGATCGCGAAGTTGACGGTCACGGCCGGAGCGTGGAAGAGATAGAGCGGCCAGAGATCGAGGGTGCCTCCGGCGAGATCGATGCGCGCGGGGGCGGAAACGCAGACGCTCAGCATTCGAATCGAGGGGAAGCATCCCCTCGAGCTCCCCTCGTGAATCGAGGGGAAGCATCCCCTCGAGCTCCCCTCGTGGCGAATCGGGGGGAAGAACCCTCTCGAGCTTCCATCGTGAAGAATCGAGGAAAAGCATTCCCTCGAGCTCCGTTCACGGAGCCGGGGGAAGAATTCCCTCGAGCTTTCCTCAGCGGATGCTTTCGGCGGCGACGAGGTGGCTCGAGGGGAAGAACTCGCCGGTCATGGCGACATCCCCCTCCGGGAAGGAGTCCGGGCAGGCTTCGCGATTGAGAAGGATCCAGACCTGACCGTCCTCGTCCCGGAACGCCGCCAGGTGAGGCGAGCCGCTCGACCGGGGAACGTCGAGCTTCGGCTGGAGGGCGCATCGCAGGCAGAAGAAACGTCCCCGGACGATGCGCTCAACCGGCTGCTCGGAGAGCATCGGCGTACCGGGAGCGGGCTTCGTCAGCGAATCGGCGACGACCGGAATGACGAGGAGACAGAGCGCGGTCGCTCCGACCACAGGGCGCCAGACCCGACGCCAGGCCCGGGCCGGGCCTCGTCTCTGGGCGATCCGCTTTCGGAGCTCGACGGGAGCGCAGTCGCGAGGGCTCCGGTCTTTCAGGAGCGACCGGATTCGCCGAAAGCTCTCGAGCCGCAGGGCGCAGCGCTCGCAACGGGCGAGATGAGCCGCGACCTCGAAGCGATCGGATTCCGACAGCTCTCCGTCGAGGTAGGCGTTCAGGAAAAATCGGGTTCTCGCGCAGTCCATGATCGATGAGAATCTCGCGGCGCCCGCGTCGCGCTATTCTCCCTCAAGAACCCGGAAAAATGGAGGGGTATTCCGCCGGCGCCGGCGGAATACCCTACTTTCGCGCCTTGAGACGCGTCCGCGCCGGAGCGCCCCCCCTCATGTATCCGTGGGTTCGCCCATATCTCATGAGGGCTTTCTCGAGGAGCTTCCGGCCGCGGTACAGACGCGACATCACGGTTCCGACGGGGCACTCCAGGATCTCGGCGATCTCCTTGTAGGAGAAGTCCTCGAGGTCCGCCAGGATCACGACCATCCGGTAGTCGGCGGGAAGCGCCTCGAGCGCCTTTTTGACCCCCTCGTCCATGACGCTCGCCAGATACCGGGATTCCGGATCCAGGGGCTGTTCGTCCGGATCGTGTCGGACGATTTTCTCGAAGGAATCCTCGATATCGGAGAACTCCACACTCCGGGGCTCCAGCTTCTTCTTCCGGTAGTTGTTGATGAAGGTGTTCTTCAAGATCTTGAAAAGCCACGCCTTGAGGTTCGTTCCCTCCTCGAACTTGTCGTAATACTTGTAGGCCTTGAAGAAGGTCTCCTGGACGAGGTCCTCGGCGTCCTGCGAGTTGCCGGTCATCCGATAGGCGGTGTTATAGAGCGAATCGACGTAGGGCATCGTCTGGGAATCGAAGTCCCAGGCGGTCGTCTCGGACTTCGGAGCGTCGCCCCTGTTCGCGTCGAAAGTTTTCACGAGATTCAACATGTTTTCCTCCAAAACCCTGCTCGTATCCGGTGCAATCGCCCTGCCGGGTAGCGTGATACCGGGCGACCGCCGCCCTCCTCTTTTTCATCAACCATTTAGAGGTTCACGGGGTCGTCACTTGTATTACGAAAAACAGGGAAAAAACGTTTCGCCGAAATTTGCGGCGACAAAAAGTCACCCGCAGGGGACAGATCGGCGCCCCCCGGAACCCCTCAGGGGAAAGAAATAGCCCCCGCCGAGCGGGGGCGAAGGGTCTTCGCACCACCCTTCCCGGGCTCGCCCGCGGCGAGCCCGGGAACCCCCCTCTCCAACTGGAGAGGGGGTCGGGGGTCGAGGTTTTACTTGCTCTGGACGGTGAACGCGATGACGAGCGCGTAGATGACGAGCGACTCGATGAGCGCGAGCCCGAGAATCGCCATCGTCCGGATCGCTCCGGCCGCTCCGGGGTTGCGCGCCATTCCCTCGCACGCCGCCGCCGTGGCCTTGCCCTGGGCGAAGGCGCCCGCCGCGGCCGCGACCGCGATCGCGAAAGCCGCCCCGACGACCCCCCACTTCACCCCACCGGTTCCCGCTTCGGTTCCCTGAGCGAACGCGGGCGCCGCGGTGAGCGCCAGAGTGGTCAGGACCCCGTAGAAAGCCCTCTTCGACATCGAACGAATCTCCTTTCTTTCCCGTTTTCCCCTTGTGGGGGCGTTTTCAATGCTCTTCGTGGGCGACGGCGCCCGCGATGTAGATCGTCGAGAGGATCACGAAGATGAAAGTCTGCAGGATGGCGCCGATCAGCCCCAGCAGCATCATCGGCCAGGGCACGATGATCGGAACCATCCCGAAGAAGATCCCCGTCGCCAGGTGCTCGCCTCCGATGTTGCCGACCAGGCGCAACGAGAGAGAGCCGATCCGGACGAAGACGCTGACCATTTCGATGATGAACAGCACCGGGGCGAGAAGGAGGATCGGTCCCATGAAGTGCCTCAGGTACCCCAGGATTCCGTGCTCGCGAATGCCCTGCGCGTTGAAGTAAACGAAGGAGATCACCGCGAGTGCGAGCGTCGTCTGGAAGGAGCTCGTCGGCGGCGTGAGGAAGAAGAAGAAACCCATCAGGTTCGAGAGGAGGATGAAATAGGTGAAGGCCCCGAGGAGCGGGAGGTACCGCTCTCCCGCGCCGTGGCCCACGACGTCATCGATGAGGTCGCGGACGGCGAGGACGATCATCTCGTTCAGATTCTGGAACCAGCCCGGGCTTTTCTTGCGAAACGTCCGGCTCGCGAGCGGCAGGACGACGGCCAGGGCGGCGAAGAGCAAAAACGCCATGATGACGTTGTCCTGGAGCCAGATCCGGTCCCCGTCCGGAAAGAGGAACGCGCGCCAGCCGGGCGAGAGCTTCGCCGCGGGCGGGGCGCCGAGGAGCGCCACGAGGAAGCGATTCACCGGCGCGTAGAGAAAAGAATGTTCCATCAGGCGCGCTCCGCGATCATCGCTTTATTTCGAGGTTCCACTCGCCTCATTCCCCTTCAATCCCCGGATCCCTTCCCAGACGATCGCCAGGACGATCACCGAAAGCCCCGCGAGGCCCGCGAGGATGTCGAATTCCTTCCATCTCAAGACCAGAGTCAGGAGCAGGAGTATCCCCAGGAACCCCATCGCCGGAACCGCCACGTCCGAAAATCGCATTCCGGTTCTGGGGGTGAGGAACCCTCCCATCACCTTTTCCAGAACGAAAAAGTTGAATATAACGATGGCCGCTCCGATCGTCAAGGAGACGCCCGCGCGCGGTCCGAGGACGCCGAATGCGGCGGCCGCGCCAACGCCCGAGAGAATCAGCGCGGTGCGTTTCACGCGCCGGAGCACCGAGTCGGGCTCCTTCACGACCCGCCTCCATCCTCCTCGTCGGCCTCGCGAGCGATCTTGTACAGGTTCCAGAATCCGGCGGCGATCCCGAGCGCTCCGCCGACGTACGAGCCCCATGGCGAGGAACCGAACAGCCGGTCGGCGCCCTTGCCGAGGAAATAGCCGACGACGATGCAAGCCGGAAACGCGACGCCGAGCGTGATCGCATCGGCCGCGGCGCGGAAGCGGGGCTTTCTCGCCATCCGGCGCATTCTGACGCATCCTGGGAGCCTTCGGGGAAACGCGAACAGCGCGAGCCCCCTGCGGAAATCGAGAGCCGCTGACACGGCGGGTTCCCAGCGCCGTGACGTGACTCTGAGGCCCACTCCCCGCGGCGCTAACGACACCGCGCGTCAGGCGCGAGCGAGAGACGGGATGCGGGCCTGCCCGCCGTGTCCCGAGGCGTACCGGGGCGTACGTGAGTGCCCCGGAACGGGAATAACGGCAGCGGCGCGCCGGCGGCTTGCGGAGGAGCTCAATGTCGCGCGCCGGGAGCAGATGCCGTTGTGCATCGGGCCCGGGACGCGACGCCGAGATCGTTCGCAATGCGCCAGCGCCCTTCGGGTTCGGGCGGCGCAGGGCCATCGGCGGCGTTGCCGCGGCTAGACGATCGCAACCGCATCGCCTTCGCCGCGTCGCCTTGCCGCTGACCCTGCGGCGCTCCGAACGCCGCTGTCGCTATTCCCGTTCCGGGGCACCGGGCGCGGCGGGCAGGCCCGCGCCCGTATTCGCTCGATGCATCACGCGCGGTCGGTCTTAGAGGCCGCAGCGCTGAATCAGTGCAATAAACGGCTGGGGAGCGACGCCAATCACCATCGTCATCACGGCGCACAGCCCCGCGGACCAGGCGACTCCGGGAGACCCCTTGAGCGGCGCGGCTTCTCCGTCGGTCAGGTACATGGCCATCACGATCCGGAAGTAATAGAAGAGCGAGACGGCCGAGGCGAGCACGGCGAGAATCGCGAGCCCGGAATAGCCGGCTTTGACGGCGACCGCGAACAGATAGTACTTCCCGATGAACCCTCCGGTCGTCGGGATGCCCGCGAGCGACAGGAGGAAGATCAGCATCACTCCCGCCAGGAGCGGGTTGCGCCGCGCGAGCCCTTTCCAGTCGTCGATCGACTCCCCGGCGTAGCCCCTCGACTCGAGGAAAATGACGAGCGCGAACGCGCCGAAATTCATGAAGGTGTACGCGAGGAGATAGATCTGGATCGCGGCGATCCCTCCGTGGTCGAAGCCGAGGACCCCGAGGAGAGCGTAGCCGGCGTTGGCGATCGACGAGTACGCGAGCAGCCGTTTGACGTTCGTCTGGAGGAGTGCGGCGACGTTTCCGACGACGAGGGTCGCGGCCGCCGAGATCGCGACGACGAGCTTCCAGTCTGCCGCGAAATGCGGAAGCGCGACGTAGAAGATCCGCGCGAGGATCGCGTAGGCGCCCGCCTTCGGTCCGACGGAGAGGAAGGCGGTGATCGGCGTCGGAGCGCCCTCGTAGACGTCGGGCGCCCACACGTGGAACGGCACGGCCGCGATCTTGAAGAGGATCCCGAAGAGCAGCAGGAGAACGCCGATCGTCAGGATCCGGTTCGCCGGCGCCGTCGAGAAGGCCGTCGCGAGATCCACGAGCGCCATCTTTCCCGAGAACCCGTACAGAAGCGAGATCCCGTAAAGCAGGACGCCCGAGGAGAAGGCGCCGAGAATGAAGTATTTCGTCGCCGCCTCGGTCGACTTGACCTGCTCCTTGAAGTAACCGGCGAGGACGTACGAGGAGAGCGCCATCAGCTCGAGGCTCACGTAGATCGACGCGAGGCTGTCGCCCGACGCCATGAACATCGTCCCCACCGTCGCGAAGAGGACGAGCGCGTAGTACTCCCCGGCCGGATACGGCGCGTCCCCGACGAAGCGGACCGACGAGAGGACCGTGAGCGCGCCGGAGAGCAGCACGAGAAGCTTGAAGAAGATCGAGAAATTGTCCGCGACGAACATTCCCCCGAGAATCGGAGCGGATCGCGACGGGTCCTTCCAGAGCACGGCCAGAAGCACGACCGAGCCCGCGATCCCGAAGAGCGCCACCGCGGCGAGCGCTTTCTCTCGCGCCTTCGACGTGAAGACGGCGAGGCAGAGGATCAGCGAGGCGATCGCCGAGAGGAGCAGCTCCGGCGACAGCACCAGCCAGTCGTGGGGACGGATGGTCATCGGACCGCGTCCGGCGCCGCCGCCGGGAACGCTCCCGGCGAGAGGGCCGGAGACGCCGCGGCCGGAGGGATGGCGCGGGACGCCGCGATCGACGCCGCCCGGGCCGGCGGCTTCGACGCGCCGTCGATGGCCGCGACGATCCGGTCGACGGGCCGGGCGATCACGTCGAAGAACGGCTGCGGGTAGAGACCGATCCAGAACGCGCAGACGACGAGCGGAATCAGGGTCCACTGCTCGCGCGCGTTCATGTCCTGGAGCTTCTGGTTCGCCGGGTTCGAGAGCTCTCCGAAAAACACCCGCTGGTACAGCCAGAGCAGGTACGCGGCCCCGAGGACAACTCCCCAGAGCGCCCAGAAAGCGAACCAGGGATTGCGCAGATACGCGCCGTTCAGGATCGTGAATTCGCCGACGAAGCCGTTCAAGAGCGGAAGCCCCATCGACGACATCGCCATGACGAGGAAGAAGACCGCGTAGATCGGCATCTGCTTCGCCAGTCCCCCGTATTCCGCGATCAGGCGCGTGTGGCGGCGCTCGTAGACGATGCCGACGAGCAGGAAGAGCGCGCCCGTCGAGATGCCGTGGTTGATCATCTGGAGGATCCCGCCGCGGAGGCCCGCCGGGTTGAGCGCGAAGACGCCGAGCATCACGAAGCCGAGGTGGGACACCGAGGAATAGGCGACGAGCTTCTTCATGTCCTTCTGCACGAGAGAGACCATCGCGCCGTAGATGATCCCCACGATCGAGATCGCGATCATCAGGATCGCGACCCAGTGGGTCGTGATCGCACCCGGGAACATCGGGAGCGAGAAGCGCACGAAACCGTAGGTCCCCATCTTCAGCAGGACGCCCGCGAGGATCACCGAGCCCGCCGTCGGCGCCTCGACGTGCGCATCCGGCAGCCACGTGTGGAAGGGGAACATCGGCACCTTGATCGCGAACCCGAAGAAGAACGCGAAGAAGAGGAGGATCTGGAAATAGACCGGCATGGACGGCGTGAGCGCGGTCAGCGTCGGGATGTCGAAGGTCGGCGCGTTGCCGAGCCCCTTCATCCCGAGGACGCCGGTCGTGTTGTAGAAGTAGACCGCGATGATCCCGAGGAGCATCAGGACCGATCCCGCGAGCGTGTACAGGAAGAACTTGATCGCGGCGTAGAGCTTCCTCGGGCCGCCCCAGATCCCGATCAGGAAATACATCGGGACCAGCATCACTTCCCAGAAGACGTAGAACAGGAAGAAATCGAGCGTCATGAACGTCCCGAGCATCCCCGTCTGCAGCAGGAGGAGGAAGACGTAGTACTCCTTCTGCCGCTCGTGGATCGCCGTGTACGACGAATACACGGAGATGAAGCCGAGAAGCGTCGTCAGCAGGATGAGGAGGAGCGAGATCCCGTCGATCCCGAAGTGGTACTTCACGCCGAGCGACGGGATCCAGCTCGCGACCTCCTGGAACTGGAACCCGTCCTTGCCGCGGTCGAACCAGAACCAGAGCGGGAGCGAGATCACGAAGTCGAGCCCCGCGACGACCGTGGCCCAGAGCCGGATCGCTGCCGCCTTCTCCTTCGGAACCAGGAAGACCATGAGGAGCGCTCCCGCGAGGGGGACGTAGGCGACGATCGACAGGATGTGCTGCTGAAAAAATGCCATGCGTCAGTTCCTTCTCAACGCCAGATCAGGTACGCCGCGACGAGGAGGAGGAAACCTCCGCCCATCACGAACGCGTAGTTCTGCACGCGGCCCGTCTGCGCGCGTTTGAGCCCGCGGTAGCCGGCCTGGAGAACGCCGGCGACGCCGTTGACGAGCCCGTCCACGACGTACTGGTCGAAGAACGAAGCGATCCAGGAGAGCGCCATCACGACGTTGCGCGCGCCGTGGACGAAGAAACCGTCGATGACGCGGGCGTCGAAATCCCACAGGAAACGCCCGCCGCCCTTGCCCAGGCCTTCGACGAAGACCGCGTCGTACGCTTCGTCGACGTAGTACTTGTTGAAGACGATCCGGTAGGCGACGGGGAACCGGTCGGCGAGCCGCCGGGGCCGCTCGAAAGCCCGCTCTCCCGTGTAGAACCGCCACGCGATGCCGATCCCGATCACGGCGATCGTCACGGAGAAGACCATGAGCGCCGCCTCGGTGCCGGGCGACAGATGCGCCTCGGCCGCCTCGCCCGGGATCTCCGGGAAAATCGGGGCGAGCCACCGCGCGAGGGCGTGCGGGGCGTGGATGATCGCGCCGAGCACGTCCGGAAGACCGACGAACCCCGCGAGCAACGCGCCGACGGCGAGGATCCGAAGCGGCCAGGTCATCGTCCCGGGCGATTCGTGGAGATGGTGCTTCTGCTCCTCGGTCCCCCGGAAGGCCCCGGTGAACGTCATGAAGTAGCTCCGGAACATGTAGAACGCGGTCATCACGGCCGCGACGATCGCGATTCCCCAGAGGAAGACGCGGTGGTGCCCGAACGTCTCGCCGAGGATCTCGTCCTTCGAGAAGAACCCGGCGAACGGGAAGATGCCCGCGATCGCGAGCGTCGAGACGAGGTACGTCCAGCGCGTCGTCGGCATCGCTTCCTTCAGGCCGCCCATCTTCCGCATGTCCTGCTCCCCCGCCATCGCGTGGATGACGGAGCCGGAACCGAGGAAGAGGCACGCCTTGAAGAACGCGTGCGTGAAGACGTGGAAGATGCCGCCGACGAACGCCCCGACGCCGCACCCGAGGAACATGTAGCCGAGCTGGGAAATCGTCGAATAGGCGAGCACCTTCTTGATGTCGTTCTGGACGAGCGCCATGGAGGCGGCGAGGATCGCGGTGACGCAGCCGGTGATCGCGACGACGTTCATCGCCGCGGGCGACATGCGGAAGAGGACGTTGCAGCGGACGACCATGTAGATCCCGGCCGTGACCATCGTCGCCGCGTGGATCAGCGCCGACACCGGCGTGGGGCCCGCCATCGCGTCCGGCAGCCAGACGTAGAGCGGCACCTGCGCCGACTTCCCCATGGCGCCCACGAACAGGCAGAGGCAGATCACCGTCGCCCACGGCGCGAACCGTTCCGGATGCGCCGCGGCGACCGGAAAGACGGCCCCGAAGTCGAGCGAACCGAAGATCGCGAAGATCCCGAAGATCCCGAGCGCGAAGCCGAGGTCGCCGATGCGGTTGACGACGAACGCTTTCTTCCCCGCGTCGGCGGCGAAGTCCTTCTCGTAGTAGTACCCGATCAGGAGGTAGGAGCAGAGCCCCACGCCTTCCCACCCGGTGAACATCACGACGAAGTTCGCGCCAAGAACGAGGAGGAGCATGGAGAACATGAAGAGGTTCAGGTACGCGAAGAACCGGCCGAAGCCCTCCTCGTGCGCCATGTAGCCGACCGAGTAAACGTGGATCAGGAACCCCACGAACGTGACGAAGGAGATCATCAGCGCCGAGAGCGGGTCGATCCGGAAGGCCCAGTCCACGGAGAACGGCGCCGACCCGCCCCCGCGCAACGCGTTGACGCCCTGCGGGATCCACGTGGCGATCCGGACGACGTGGGCGTGCGCGAGCCCCTCGACCTTCACCCAGTCGAGGATCGCGGCGAACGCGAGGAGGCACGAGAGACCGGTCGCCGCGAGCGAGACGAAGACGTGGGCGGTCTTGAAAGGGACGTGCGGGTGCTGGTCCACGTGCGCCGACGGCGCCGAGGCGTGCGGCGGAGCGTCCTCGGCCGCCCCCGGCGGCGGCGCCTTCGCCTCGGTCGAGTGCGCTTCGTGGCCGAGCTGCGGCTCGCCGTGGGTCCGGTGCGAGACGAGATAGAGGATGCCGTTGACCAGGAACCCGGCGAGAGGAAGGAGCGGGATGAGCCAGAGGAGGTCGCGCACCGCTTCAGCCTTCCATCGTGTCGGCTTCGTCGACGTTCAATGTCTGACGCTGCCGGTAGAGCGAGATGATGATCGCGAGCCCGATCGCGGCCTCGCCGGCGGCGATCGTGATGACGAAGATCGAGAAGATCTGGCCGGTCAGGTCGGACAGCCTCCGCGAGAACGCGATCAGGTTCAGGTTGACGGCGTTCAGCATCAGCTCGATCGACATGAGCACGGTCAGGAAGTTCCGGCGCACGAGGACGCCCACGAATCCGATCGTGAAGATCAGGAAGGAGAGCGCGAGATAGTCGTTGACCGTGACGTTCATCTCAATCCATCTTCTCGACCGACCGGCGGCCGAGCACCACCGCGCCGACGATCGCGACCAGCAGGAAGAGCGACGCGATCTCGAACGGCAGCAGGTACTCGCGGTAGAGCCCCCAGGCGATCGCCTGGCTGTTGCCGAGCACCCGCCCGGCCACGGTCCGGAACGCGTCGGGCGAGAAGGGCGCCCCCGGGCCGATCGGATCGAGGATGAGCTGCGCGTCGAAGAGGACGTTCAGCACGAACCCGAGCACGACCGCGGCGACGATCTGCTTCTGGTAAGGATCCGTCTGCGGCAGGCGCTGCACGTTGACGAGCATGATCACGAAGAGGAACAGCACCATGATCCCGCCCGCGTAAACGAGGATCTGGACGGCGCCGACGAACTCGGCGCTCTGGAGGAAGAAGATCCCCGCGACCATGAGGAACGCCGCGAGGAGGAAAAGTGCGGAATGGATCGGGTTCCGGGCGAGGACGACCGAAATCGCGCACACGACGGCGATGAGCGCGAAGATCGCGAAGATCCCGCCGGAGAGTCCCGTGAGGAGAGCCTCGCTCAACCCTGCTCCGTGATCGTGAAGGGCTTGACGTTCTCGTCCCAGTCGGTCAGCTGGTCGATGCCGAGATAGAGCGCCTGGTTGCGCTCGTAGGTCGCGAGCTCGTAGGTCTTCGTCGTGAGCCAGATGGACTTCGGCACCGTCGGACAGGCTTCCTCGCAGAGCTGGCAGAACATGCAGCGCTTCAAGTCGACGTCGAACCGGTCGAGCACCTTCACCGACTTCCCGGCCTCGTTCTTCTCGTTGTGGAAGTCGATGTAGATGATGTTGATCGGGCACTCGATCGCGCAGAGCGTGCACTTGATGCACCGCTCCTCGTCCAGCCGGAACATCCCCCGGAACCGGTCGGACGGTTCCTTCTTCTCCTCGGGGTACTGGATCGTCGTCTTCTTCTTGACGAGATGCCGCCCCGTGACGCCGAGCCCGTCGAAGAGGTCGAGGAGGGTCAGTCGATCGAGCCATTTCTTGAGCTTCACGGGCGGACCTCCGCCACGGCGAGACGGCGCCGGAGCCTGGAAAGGAGGAAGAGGAGGACGAAGAACGCGGTGAGCACCCCGCCGAGGATCCGGAGGCCGCGTCCGTGCACGGTGTCGGCGAGGACGCATCCCGCGACGATCATGATGTTGGCGAGCGCCATCGGGATCAGCCATTTCCACCCGAGATTCATCAGCTGGTCGAACCGGTAGCGCGGGAACGTCGACCGGAACCAGATGTAGCAGAAGATGAAGAACCCGACCTTCAGCAGGAACCACAAGATCCCGGGGACGACCCGCAGCCCGGGAAGCAGGTGCGGGAAAGGCGGAAGCCACCCGCCGAAGAAGAGCGTGACCGCGACGGACGAGACGACGATCATCGCGGTGTATTCGCCGAGGAAGTAGAAGGCGAACTTGATCCCGGAGTACTCGGTGTTGAATCCGGAAACGAGCTCCGACTCGGCCTCGGGGAGGTCGAACGGGTTGCGGTTGGTCTCCGCGATCCCGGAGACGAAATAGAGGAAGAAGGAGAGGAGGCCGGGAAAGATGAACCAGAGGTGCAGCCGGTCCTGAACGCGCACGATCTCGACGAGCGAGAGCGAACGCGACATCAGGAGCACCGCGACGATCGAAAGCCCCATCGGGACTTCGTAGGAGACGAGCTGCGCCGCCGAGCGCAGTCCGCCGAGCAGGGAGAACTTGTTGTTCGACGCCCAACCTCCGAGGATGATCCCGTACACGCCGATCGACGTGATGCCGAGGAGAAAGAGCAGCCCGACGTTGACGTCGGCGACGTAGAGCGGCGTTTCGACGCCCGCAATCCGGATGCTCTCGCCGAACGGAATCAGCGCGAGCGCGGTGAGGGCCGGGATCACGGAGAGCACCGGCCCGAGGAAGTGGCTCACCTTCTCGGCCCGGGTCGGCGTGAGGTCCTCCTTCGTCACGAGCTTCAGGAGGTCCGCGAGCCCCTGCAGGAGGCCCTGCGGCCCCACGCGGTTGGGCCCGAGCCGTCCCTGCATGAACCCCATGATCCGGCGCTCGGCGTAGACGATCACGAACCCGACGATCGCCGGGACGACGAGGACGATCAGGAGGATCTTGACGGCCGTGAGCACCGTCTGGAGCGTGGCCGGGCTCACCGGTCGACCTCGCCGAGAACGATGTCGACGGTGCCGATGAGGGCGACGAGGTCGGACACCAGGTGACCGCGGGCGAGCCGCGGCAGCGCCTGGAGGTTGATGAAGGAGGGCGGCCGCACGTGGAGCCGATACGGCTTGCTCGTGCCGTTGGACACGAGGTAGAACCCGATCTCCCCTTTGGGAGACTCGACCGACGCGTACACCTCTTCGGCGGTCGGCTTGATGACGCGGGGAACCTTCCCCTTGATCTCGCCCGGCTCGAGCCGGTCGAGGCACTGGCGGACGATCTTCGCCGACTGGCGCATTTCTTCGATCCGCACGAGGTAGCGATCGTACGTGTCGCCGTTCTTCCCGGTCGGCACGACGAAATCGAGCTCCTCGTAGCATTCGTACGGCTGCGCTCGCCGGAGATCCCACTCGACGCCGGAGCCCCGGATCACGGGCCCCGTCAGGCCCCATTCGATGCACTCCTCGGCCGAGATCACGCCGATTCCCACCGTCCGCTTCTTCCAGATGCGGTTGTCGGTCAGCAGCGTCTCGTAGTCGTCGATCTTCGACGGGAAATCGTCGATGAACGCGCGGACCGCTTCCGTCCATCCCGGGGTCAGGTCGAACGGCAGCCCCCCGATCCGCATGCAGTTCAACGTCAGCCGCGCGCCGCAGTACTCCTCGAAGAAATCGAGGATCTGCTCCCGCTCGCGGAAGCAGTACCAGAAGGGCGTCACCGCGCCGAGGTCGATTCCCGAGGTGCCGAGCCAGACCAGATGCGACGAGATCCGCTGGAGCTCGTCGAGGATCACGCGAATGAGCTGGGCGCGGCGCGGGATCTCGACGCCGAGCAGCTTCTCGACGGTCAGGCAGTACGCGTGGTTGCTCGTCGCCGCGGCGATGTAGTCCATCCGGTCCGTGTGCGGGATGGCCATCGGATACGTCTCGGTCTCGAAGAGCTTTTCGGTGCCGCGATGCAGATAGCCGATGTCGGGAATCGCGTCGACGATCTTCTCGCCGTCGACCTTCAGCACGATCCGGAGCACGCCGTGCGTGGAGGGATGCTGCGGCCCGAAGTTGAGCTCCATCTCCGTGACGTCGAAGAGGGTCTTCGGCGCCGCGACGGTGCGGGCGGGCGGCTGGTGGAGCGTCGCGGCGGCTTTCGCCCGCGCGGCGAAGTAGTCGGCCTCTTCCTGCTCGGGGGTGCGGCTCATCGGGAAGCTTTCGGTTCGGCCGTCTTCACGAGGCTGCCCATTCGCTCGTCGCTCGCGACGCATTTCGGTTCGGCTGTCTTCACGAAGCTTTCCATTGACTCGTCGGGCCTACGACAGCACTTTCCGGTTCGGGTCGTCGGACGGGGGGCCTCCGCCGGCCGGCCACTCCTCCGGATAGATCGCCGCGCCCGTGTCGATCCCTTCGACGGGGAAGTCCTTGCGGAGCGGATATCCCTGGAACCCGTCCCACGTCACGATGCGCCGCAGGTCCGGATGGCCGGAGAACGCGATCCCGAAGAGGTCCCAGATCTCGCGCTCCGACCAGTTCGCGGCGAGGAACGTCGTCGCGATCGACGGGACGTCCTCTCCTTCGGCGCAGCCGAGCTTCACGCGGATGCGATCGTTCTTCGAGAACGAATAGAAGTGGTAGACGACCTCGAACCGGGGCTGCCGGTCGCGCCAGTCCACGGCCGTCACGTCGACGCAGTACTTGAAGTCCTGCGCGTCCTTCAGGTGTCGGGCCACGTCGACGATCTTTTCGCGGGCGACGGTCACCGTCACCTGCCGGGCGAACTCCTTCGCGGCGACGACGGCGCCGGGCACCGCGGCGGAAAGCTCCGCGACCCAGGGGTGGCCCGAAGCGTCGGTCGCGGCGGGTTTCGCCGCCGGCTTCTCCGCCACGTCAGGAAGCCTTGCGGATGACCTTCATCCGATCGATCTTCTTCTGCAGCTGGATGATCCCGTACAGGAGCGCCTCGGGCCGCGGCGGACAGCCGGGCACGTAGACGTCGACCGGGACGACCCGGTCGACCCCCTGCGTGACGGCGTACGTCCGATAGGGGCCGCCGCAGGTCGCGCACGAACCCATCGCGATCACCCATTTCGGATCGGGCATCTGGTCGTAGAGCCGTTTGACGACGGGCGCCATCTTCTCGACGACGGTGCCCGCGACGATCATCAGGTCGGACTGCCGCGGCGTCCCGCGGAATACCTCGGCGCCGAAGCGCGCGAGGTCATGGCGGGCGTCCATGACCGCCATCATCTCGATCGCGCAGCACGCGAGGCCGAACTGCATGGGCCAGATCGCGCTTCGGCGCGCCCAGTTGATGACGGAGTCGACGGTGGTCGTGAGGACGTTTTCTTCGAATCGGTTGGTGAGGATGCTCATGCGGCGAAATCCCTCATGCCCACTGGAGCGCGCCGCGCTTCCAGGCGTAGAAGTAGCCGACGACGAGGATCGCGAGGAACACGAGCATCTCGACGAAGCCGAAGAGGGCGAGCTTGTCGAGAAGGATGGCCCAGGGGAAGAGAAAGACGGTCTCGACGTCGAAGACGACGAAAAGCACCGCGATCAGGAAATAGCGGGCGGAAAAGCGGTAGTCGAAGGCCGTCGTGGGCGACTCGATACCGCACTCGTACGGCTCCCCCTTCGCCGGGTTCGGGATTCCGTGCTGAAGGAGCTTCGCGACGACGATCGTTCCGATCGGCAGCGCTGCCGCGAGGATCGCGAACACCAGGATGAAAAAATACGATTCCATGCGAGCCCCGGGATTCTCTCGATTCAGCTCCGGGATGTCAATGTGAAGGAATTCACAAGCGGCGCCATCCCCTTCGACTGAACGAGAACCGAGAGATCCTCGCCGATTCCCTCCGGGTCGAAGAGGCGAAACGCTTCCAGGCGTCTGTCGCGCGCCTTCAGGGCACGGCCGTCGCGTGCCTCCCCGGCACGGCCGTCGCGTGCCTCGCCGTTACGGCTGTCGCGCGCCTCGCCGGCACGGCTGTCAGGCGCCTCCCCGGCGTCTTCGAAGAGGCCGGCCTTCATCAGGAATTCCGCCTGCCGCATCCGCGCCTCCGTCCCGAACCCCTCCTCTTCGCCCGCGCGCGCCAGATCGTCCCAGTTGACGTGGGCGGTCAGGTCGACCTCGCCGGGGCGCTCGAGCGGATCCCCGCCGCGGCGTCCCCCCGCGTGTACCGCGAGAGTTCCGTGCGGGCGGGCACCCGGGTGATACAGCACGCCGGCCCGGTGCCCGTAGTCGAACGCGACGAGGCGCCCTCGGGAAACGAGGCGAGCGAGCGAGCGATGCAGCGGCGCCGCATCGAGGTTGATCTCGGCCTCCTGCCCCTCCGCGAGCTCGATGGCGAACCGCGAGAGATATTCGTGCAGCGGCGCGGGGGCCGGCGCGGCCGACCAGCCGAAGCCGCCTCCCTCTTCCGTCACCCGCAGCTCGAGAAGGCGACCGCCGGAGACGGTGACGCGGTGGACCGGCAGAGCGTCGTAGAGCTCGTTGGAGAAGACCCACCCCTCGAAAGGCTCGTCGATCCACTCCGCGGGATCGTCGGCAACCGCGTCCGCGAGGCCCGCCCGGGCGATCGCCGCTCTCCCCGGAGCCGAGCGTTCGACGGCGCGCAGCCGGGTCCGCCGCGACACGTCGGGAGCGAGGTCTTCGAGGGCCGCTCGGAAGTCCCTCAGCAGCCCCCCGACGCCCGCCGCGGCTTCGCAGAAGACGATCTCCGACGCGAATTCGGCCGCATCCGCCGCGAAGACCCGCGCGACGGCGCGGGCGAAGAGAGGCGAGATCGTCGGCGACGTCACGAAGTCCCCTCCCTCGCCGATCGCGGCGCGCCCCGCGTAGTAGCCGTCCGCGGCGTCGTAGAGCGCGGCTTCCATGAAATCGCGGAAGGAGATCGGGCCCTCCCGCCCGATGCGCTCCCGCAGCCGCCGGACGAGCCGGGAGTCGCCGCTCAACCGTTCAGGGCGCCGGCGCGCGGGGAGCCGGCGCGGCTTCCCCTCTCGAAGGCACCAGGCCCTCGACCTTCGACCGCGGCAAGCCCTCCACTCCGTACACGAGCCCGATCCCCGGCGTGCCTTTTACGGCGAGGGCATCCCGCTCCGCGAGCGCCTCCTCGCGGGTCCCGTATTCGCCGAGCATCACGCGGAACCAGAGGCCCGGTTTCGCGCCGAGATTGACGGCGACCACGTGGAGCGGGCGCCCCAGGACCTTCGCGAGACGCGCGGCGTCCCTTTCGGCGTTCTCCTTCTTCTGGAAAGAGGAGAAGTGGATCATCCAGACGGGCGCCCCTGTCCAGTCGGGCGACAGCATCGTCGAGCCGTGCGACTCGGGAATTGCGGGAGGAGGCGGGGCGGACGGCGCCACGCTCGCGACGGCCGGCGCGGAGGGCGGGCCGACGACGTGAAGCGGGGCGCCGGTCGGCGGCGCGATCGGCCCGGGGGCTGCCGTGGCCGCCGATCGGTCGGCTGAGGCGGCGGCGTCGAACGGCGAAACGGGAGAAACGCGCCGGGTCTTCGCGAAAAACCAGACTCCGCCCCCGATGGCGACGACGAGCAGAAAGACCGCGAGCTTCCCGCCGCGGGGCCGGGGCCGATCGACCGTGTCGAACTCGATTTCCTCGGGGATGTCGTCCTCTTCTTCGGGATCCGGAGCCTCGCCCTCGGCGGCGGTCTCGGAGACGAAGGCGAACGGCTCGGGAGCGGGTCGTTCGACCATGGGTCGTCCGACGGCGCCGAAGACGTCCGATTCGTCGCCGAAAGACTCGCCGTCGGGATTCGCCGCGAGTCTCTCCTCGATCGGCTCTTCCGGGAATGGCGCGTCCTCGTTCCACCCGCCGAGGCCGATCCGTTCTCCACCGAGGTCCGACGGAAGGAGCCGCACCGCGCGCTCGGCGAGCTCGGAAAGCGCCGCGGCCGAAAAACCCGTCCGCGTCAGCCGCAGCTCTTCCGCGCACACCTGCTGTGCCGCCCGGAAAACCTCCGCGCGGCGCTCGGGCGGGATCCCGAGGCTTCGGACGACCGCCTCGACGACTTCCGTCACCCCCGGCACCCGGGGCCGTTCCCGCGGACCGTGCTCCGGCAAGACGCCCTCCCGGCTCAATCCGAGAGGCTCTCCCAGTCGGTCTCCGGCGCGTCGAGCGCGATCGCCAGGCCGCCGTTCGAACCGGCGAAGACGGGGTCCTCGACGGCGCGGACGCGTCCGCCACCCATCTCGCCGAGGGTCTTCTCGAGCGCCGCCGCGAGGCCCGGGATCTGCGACCCTCCGCCGGCGAGAATGACGTTCCGGCGGACGTCCTCCTGGTATTCCGGCTCGACCCGGGAGATCAGGTCGAGCATCGTCTCGGAGATCGGGCCGAGCAGGCTCTCGCACGCGCGCCGCATCTCCGCCGTGATGTCGAGATCCGTGGGCTTCCCGTGGACGGGCACCTTCACGACGACCGGCGCCTTCGGCTCGCCGACGAAGCTCCCCTTTTCCTTCCAGTCGCGGACCATGTAGATCGAGAAGCGCCCGTCCGGCATCTTGTTGCGGACGAGTGTGGCGAGCTGCTCGTCGACCGCGTCGCCCGCGTTCGTGAGCGTCCGCTGGTCGTCTTCGGTCGGGTAGCGGCCGTTCATCACGCAGAAATCGGTCGTGCCGGCGCCGATGTCGATGATCATCGTGTGGAGGAGCGAGTCCATCCCGTACGCGACCGCGAACGGCTCGGACACGATCATCAGCGAGTCGGCCATCCCGGCGACCGCGTTCCGAAGGTGCTGCCGGGAAACGCGGAGCGCCTCGGCGGGCACGCCGACGACCGCGAAGACCCTCTGGCTCTCCTTCGCGCCCGCGAGCGAGATCAGATGTCCCAGGAGCTCCCGTACGGCCTGCTCGTCCTTCTGCGAGCCTTCCTTGATGAGCCCCCGTTCGAGGGGACGATGCAGATCGAGCATCGGGCGGTTGTCGAGCGCCTCTTTTCCGAAGAGCACCGCTTTCTTGACGACCTTGCGGGCGACCATGTCGACCGGCCAGCCGACGTAGCTGTCGACGACCTCGCGGGCGCCGTTCGAAGCGGAGATCGAGCTTCGGGAGGTGCCGAGGTCGATCCCGACCTGCAGCACATCGTTCTTCGATTTCGTCATGAAACCCCTTTCCCCGCGGGCATCGCGGCGCGCGCGACCCCTTCGGCGGACGTTTCCGGGTCGAGGATGCGGCGGATCCCGGCATGGAGCGCGCGCGCGAGCTCGGAGCGGTATTCCGGCGTCGCGAGCCTCCGGGCTTCCTCCGCGTTGGAGATGCAGGAAATTTCGGCCAGCACGGCGGGCATCCGCGTCCCGACCAGGACGACGAGCGGCGCGGTCTTCACGCCGCGGTTCTGGAGCCGGTCGTTCACGGAGCGGAGGGCGTCGAAATACGCCGCCTGAAGCGTCGCGGCGAACCGCCGGGACTCGTCCTGCCGCACGCCGGCGTAGACGCCTTCGAGAAGCGTTCGGAAGTCGGCGAGCGAATAGCCCGACCCCGTGTTCTCGCCGCGCGCGAACCGGGTCGTTTCGGGATCGCTCGTGGCGCCGAGGTAGAACGTCTCGATCCCGACGCGGTCGGGAACGGGCATCGAGTTGATGTGGATCGAGAGGAAGAGATCCGCGTTCTCGGAGTTCGCGATCTCGACGCGGCGCTCGAGGGAGAGCGCCCGGTCGTCCGTCCGGGTGAGCACGACGGAGATCGGCTCGTCCTTCAGCAGCGCGCGCAGCCGCTCCGCGACGTCGAGCGTGATCGCCTTCTCCTCGAGCCCCTGCCGGGTCATCGCGCCCGGATCGCTCCCCCCGTGGCCCGGATCGATCACGAGCTTGCGGACGGCGAGCCGGAAGAGCGAAGGATCGATGGCCCGCGGCGCGGGAAGCGCCACCGGCCGCGGAATCGCCGGGGGCGGAAGATCGGCCGCCGCGCGGCGCCCCGGACGCGACGCCCGGGCGCCCGGCGGGGCGATCGCGCCGGAGAACGCGACGAGAAGCGTCGCGCCGAGCCCGCCGATGAGCCATCCGCTGATCGTCCGGCGGCGGCGCAGGCCCGGCGGCCGTTCCCCGCGGGCCGTCGCGAGGTTCTCGCGGACGAGGGCGCGGATCATCTGCTGCTTGAGGCGATCTTTTCCCATGGGCGCTGATCGCGAAGTGTAGCAGGGTGCTCCCTCTCCACCCCCGGGGAGCCGTTCCTGCATGCCCGCGGAGGGCGACCGAAATCCGCAACCTATAATGGCCCCGGGCCGGGGAGGGACCGCGGCCATGACGGCGGCCGACTCGGCAGGGGGGCGCGTGAAACCTCGGACTCTCGGAGAACTGAAGACCAGCGGTTACCGCGCGAGAAGCGTCAAGGACGAACTCCGCGAGAACCTGATCGCGGTCCTCCGCAAGGGCGAAGACCCCTTCCCGGGGATCTTCGGATACCGCCACACGGTCCTCCCGATGCTCCACAACGCGATCCTCGCGCGCCACGACATCATCCTCCTCGGGCTGCGCGGACAGGCGAAGACCCGTCTGCTGCGCTCCCTCGTCAATCTCCTCGACGAAGGGCTCCCCGCGATCGCGGGAAGCGAGGTCAACGAGAGCCCCTTCGAGCCGATCACCGGGTTCGGCCGGCGGACCGTGGCGGAGCGCGGCGACGAGACCCCGATCGTCTGGATCCCGAGAAGCGAGCGGTACCGGGAGAAGCTCGCGACCCCCGACGTCACGATCGCGGACCTGATCGGCGACATCGACCCGATCAAGGCGGCGACCCAGAAGCGGACGTACTCCGACGAGGAGATCATCCATTACGGCATCGTTCCCCGCACGAACCGCGGGATCTTCGCGATCAACGAGCTCCCGGACCTCCAGCCGCGGATCCAGGTCGGCCTGCTCAACATCCTCGAGGAGCGCGATCTCCAGATCCGCGGGTTTCCGGTGAGGATCCCGCTCGACATCCTCCTCGTCTTTTCCGCGAACCCCGAGGACTACACGAACCGAGGGAACATCATCACGCCGCTCAAGGACCGGATCTCGTCGCAGATCCTCACCCACTACCCGGACGACGTGAAGACGGCGCGCGCGATCACGGACCAGGAAGCGTGGACGGAACGGCCCGGCGGCGTCGAGGCCGACGTGCCCGAGTACTTCAAGGAGCTCGTCGAGAAGATCGCGTTCGCGGCGCGTCAGTCCGAGTTCGTGGACCAGTCTTCGGGCGTCTCCGCGCGCATGCCGATCTCGGCCCTCGAGATCCTCTATTCGAACCTCGAACGCCGCGGGATCCTGCGCGGCGAGGAGCGCGTCTTCCCGCGGCTCTGCGACCTCCTCGCCTGCCTCCCCGCGATCACGGGGAAAGTCGAGGTCGTTTACGAGGGCGAGCAGCAGGGGACGGAAGTCATCGCGAAGAAGCTCATCTCGGGCCCCGTCGCCGATCTTTTCAAGGAAAAGTTCCCCCCCGTCGATTCGGGAAGGCGAACCGAGCGCTCGCGCACCCCGCCGCCCGAAGACCCCGAAGAGCCGCAGCCGCGCTCCCGGGCGCGTTTCCCGACCGAAGAGCCGGACAAGTTGAATCCCGTGTACCGCGAGATCGTCGACTGGTTCGCCGCGGGAAACCGCATCGACGTCTCCGACGAATCGGCGTTCTCGGACCACGCGAAGGCCCTCGACTCGGTTCCCGGGCTCCGGCGCGTCGCCGAAGAGCATTTCAAGCCCTCGTCACGCGAGGAGGCGGCGCTCGCGATGGAGCTCGTCCTCGAAGGCCTGACGCAGAACCTGAAGATCGCGCGGGAGGACCTGGATTCGAAGATCTCCTATCGGGAAATGCTCAAATTCAATCTGGTTAGGCAGAGGACGCCCGTCTCCTGAATTCGCCACTCGCCCCGAGTTGAAGCGGGCGCTTCGCGCCGCTTAACTCGGCGCGATCGCTATAGCCGCAGATCTCCGTTCTTGCTCAACCAGCCAAACGAGCCTCCTGGAGCGGGAGCCGCCGTAGAATCAGCCACGAATGAACGACCGCAAGACCGATCTCCGCGCCCGCATTCGCTCCGGTGAGAAACTCCTCGGCTGCTTCCTGACCTGGCCGACGGGCGGGATGGCGGAAGTCCTCGGTCTCGCCGAATTCGATTTCCTCGTGATCGACGTCGAGCACGGATTCCACGACGTCGAGTCGATCGAGAATCTCGTCCGCGCGGCCGACGTCGCGGGAATTCCCGCGATCGTCCGGCCGCCGCGGTTTGATTCCGACGTCGTGAGCCGTTCTCTGGACGCGGGCGCGGCCGGCGTCCTGCTTCCGCGGGTCGATGGCGCGGCCGCCGCGCAGATCGCGGTCGAGAACGTGAAGTTCCCGCCCGAGGGGCGGCGGGGTCTCGGCGGTGTCCGCGCGAACCGCTACGGCACTCAACCGCTCGACGAATTCGTTCGCGAGTCCAACGAGAAGACGGTCGTTGCCGTCCAGATCGAGACTCCCGGCGCGCTGGACGACGTCGAGGGGATCGCCGCTCTCCCCGGCGTCGACGTGCTCTTCGTTGGCCCGAACGACCTTACACAGGCGCTCGGAATTCCCGGTAAGACCGACGATCGCCGTTATCTCGATGCGCTCAGCCGGGTCGCGCAGGCGGCGGCCGATCGCGGGAAGGCTTCCGGGATCATGCTCGCGCGCCGCGAGCAGGCCCCCGCGCTCGCCGACACGGGTTACCGGTTCTTCACGACGAGCGACCGGTCGTTGATGCTGGAAGCGGCGCGCGCCTGGCGCGCGTCGCCTTAGGGCGCGCGGCGATACATCGAGCGAATACGGGCGCGGGCGCCACGACCCGCGGCCTCAACATACGCCCCGGTATGCCTCGGCCGCGGGCTCGGGCACCCGCATCCCGTCTCGCTCGCGTCTCGCCGCGCTTCAAAGGTTTTCACCAGAAGTCGACGGAGCCTCTTCGGGCGGCCGACATTCGACTCGCGACTCGCCGACCCGCAACATACGGCCCCGGGCCGGGTGCGATAATCGGTGCGGCCGATGAGATACCGCTACCAGGACTACCCCGTCGATCTGCTTCGCCAGCTCCTCACCCAGGACGAGCTGACGAAGCTCTTCTGGCAGATCGTCCTCCAGACCGGCGGCGACGTCGAGGAGGCGCTCCGCTGGATGAAGTATCTGCAGGAGCGCGGATTGATCGATCCGTCGATCGACCTCGAGATGTTCCGGGAGGAGCTCGAGAAGCGTGAGCTGATCGAAAACCGCGGGGGCGCGGCCGTCCTGACCGGCGCGGCCGAGCGCCAGATCCGCCGGCAGGCGCTCGAGGAGGTCTTCTCGTCGCTGAAGAAGTCGGGCGCCGGCTATCACGCGACACCGAAGACGGGAACCGGGGGCGAGCTCGTCCCGGAAACGCGTCCGTACGAGTTCGGCGACAACCCGACGGCGATCGACGGCGTCCGGACGATCGGGAACGCCGTCCGGCGCGACGCCGAGGACATCGCTCTTCGGGAAGAGGACTTCGAGGTCTATTCGACCGAGCACCAGACGAACTGCGCGACGGTGATCGCGATCGACATCTCGCACTCGATGGTGCTCTACGGCGAGGACCGGTTCACTCCCGCGAAGAAGGTCGCCCTCGCGATGGTCGAGCTGATCCAGGCGAAGTACCCGAAGGACACGATCGACGTCGTCCTCTTCGGCGACGACGCGAGAAGGATCCCGATCGCCGAGATCTCGAAGACGCAGGTCGGCCCTTTCCACACGAACACGAAGGCCGGTCTCGCGCTCTCCCGGAAGATCCTCCAGCACAAGAAGAACCCGAACAAGCAGATCTTCATGATCACCGACGGCAAGCCCTCGGCCATCTTCGATCGCGGCAAGCTCTACAAGAACCCGTTCGGCCTGGACCTCAAGATCGTCAACCGGACGCTCGAGGAGGCGGACGCCTGCCGCCGCGACGGCATCACGATCACGACGTTCATGATCGCGACGGATTCCTACCTCGTCGAGTTCGTCGAGAAGCTCACGAAGATCAACCGCGGCCGCGCGTATTACGCTTCGCCGTACAACCTGGCCGAGTTCCTTTTCTCGGACTACATCAAGAACAGAAAGAAGTTCTTGCGCTAGTCGCTTGGCGCGCGATGCATCGAGCGAATACGGGCGCGTGCCGACCGCGAGACCCTGCGACCTACGCCCCGGTAGGCCTAGGGATCTCGCGGGGAACCCGCATCCCGTCTCGCTCGCGCCTCACGCGCCAACAGAAAAGACTCGATCCGCCGCGCGACTCCGCTAGGATTCGCGAATGAGCCGCATAACGAAGATCGGCAAGTCCCAGACCACCGGCGCGGTGCGCGCCGCGCTCGACCGGATGGCCGAGCAGCGCGGGAACGTCCCGAACATGTTCCGGATCGTCGCGCACCGGCCGGAGCTGCTGACGACGATGCTCGCGCACTTCGCCGAGGTCATGAAAGACACGACCGTGCCCGTGCGCTTGAAGGAGCTGCTCGCGGTCCAGACCTCGCTCGCGAACTCCTGCGCCTATTGACTGCGCTCGCACACCGCTCTGGCAGAGCGGTTCGGCGCGACGACCGAGCAGATCGAGTCGGTCCTCGACTTCGAGAACGGACCGTACGACGAAAGGGAGAAGGCGGCGCTCCGCTTCGGGCTGAAGATGACTCGCGAGGCCATGAACATGACCGAGGCCGACGTGGCCGCCCTCCGGGAGCACTGGTCGGAAGGCGAGGCCGTCGAGATCGCCGCCGTCGTCGGGACGTTCAACTATTTCAACCGCTTCAACGACGCGTTCGGAGTGGAGCCGACGAAGCCGGGCGAAGGTCTCGACAGCTGACGCGGCCCCGGCCTCCCCGCCGGACCGCGCCGCTCAGCGCCCGGCGGCGAACGTCAGCCGCGAGGGATCGAAGCGCGTCAGGCGCATGATCCCGTTCCGATAGCCCCTCGCGTCCACGTCGGGGTTCGCGAAGCTCCAGACCACGTTTCCGGAGCGGTCGATCTCGTACGCCCGGCCCGCGCCCGACTCGGTCACGAGCGTGTTGCCGTTCGGCAGACGCTGGACCGCCCCCTGAATCTCCGAGAAGAAGCCCGAAGGGGGCGCCCAGCGCCAGACGACCCGGTCGGTCCGCGGATCGACTTCGATCACCTGGGACCGCGCCGTTCCGTTGTCGAAAACGAGGATGTCGCCGTTCTCCAGAAGGCGCGGATCGTGCTGGTACGTGAGGTTTCCCGGCCCCCAGAGCCAGACGATTCGCTCCGTGCTTCCGTCGACGATCGCGATCACGTTCAGGTTTCGAATCGAAACGAGCAAGTTCCCCGCCCGAAAAAGAGGTGACAGCGCCGCCCGGCTCCCGTCGAACGTCTCGACGTGATTCGTGTGGAAGACTTCGAGCTCCTTCTGGCCATTGGGGAGCGGCGCCCCCGCGAGCCGCGGAATCAGATAGCCGTATCCCGACCGCTCCAGCAGATCGAGGATCGGGATCTCCCGTTTCCGTTGGCCGGCCGACGAGAGCACCGCGATCGCGTCGGCTTCGATCGGGAGATCGGGGCAGATCGACGGGACGATGCGGAGCTCGTGCGACAGGGCCCAGATGTCGCCGCTTCCGCCGACCCACAGGTCGTGGTGCACGCGGAGCGGCGTCGCCCAGACGACGTTGGAGTCGCGATCGAGCTTCACGACCGCGTCGTCCTTCAGCGCGGCGAGCACGCTCCCGTCCGGAAGGAGCTCGAAATGCTCGATCCAGGGGTGTCGTCCGATGCTCGCGGTGTAGCGATCGACGGTCCATTTCCAGAGGACCCGGCCGCTCATGTCGACGAGGAACGCCTTCCCCTTTCCCCACGCCCAGGGGAAATAGAAGTTCAGCCCGGGATACGCACGACCCGCCACGTTCCGCGTGACGCCGCGGGCGCCGTGGTCCGGGTCGTAGGAGTGCTCGACGTAGGGAAGAGAGAGCAGCCGCGACACGTCCGCCGGCGCCGACCGGATCTCGCCGTCGACCGCCGCGGCCCGCGCCGGCTTCCCGGCCGGAAACCACGTTCGAATCCGCGTCCTCTCGCGATACGCGGCGAAACCCGCGAACACCCAGAAGACCGACGTGACCGCCACGGCGGCCCCGATCTTTCTGCGCGCGGAGAAGGCCATTTGCTCACTATCCCAGCCCACGGCGAGGAGCGTCAACCCGCGGGCCGGAAAGACGCGCCCCGGGAAGGGGAACGGATAGAATCCTGGCTCCGCGGCCCAGGGCGCGAATCGCGGGAAAGAAGGCGGCGAATGGACGCGATCGGCGCGGAGGGTGGCGGGACGTCGATGACGGCCCCCGTACCACCCAGCAACCGGCCGCCGTCCGGCCGCGAGCCGTCCTCCCGAAAGATTCTCGTCGCCGCGATCGTCTGGGCCGTGGTCGTGCACGCGGTCGCCCTGACCGTCGTCCTGCGCCGGCACGCTCCGTTCGTCGTGAACGGGGCCTGGTCGCCGCGCCTCGTTTCCTGGGAAACCAAGGCGCCGCTCGCCCGGTGGGACTCCTACTGGTACTGGACGATCGCGGAGAACGGCTACGAGTGGAAGGACGACGGGAAGATGCACGACGTCGCCTTCTTTCCGCTCGTGCCGGTTCTCATGGCCTCCATGACGCGCGCGACCGGCCTCCATCCGTTCCTCGCGGGAGAGATCCTTTCGTTCCTGGCGCTCGTCGGCGCCCTCCTCGCCCTCGCGCGCCTCGCGCTCGAGGACGGCTATTCGCCGGGGGCGACGCTGCGCGCCCTCCTGCTCTTCCCCACCGCGTTCTTCTTCGTCTCCGTCTATTCCGAGTCCCTCTTCCTGTTGACGAGCGTCGCATTCCTTCTCTTCCTCCGCCGGCGACAGTTCGCGCTCGCCGCGGTCGCCGGGATGCTCGCCGCGCTCACCCGGTCGAGCGGATTCCTCCTCGTCGTGCCGGCGGCGGTCGAGACGTTCCGGGCGGCTCCGGACGAGAAGCGAAAGTTCGCGGCGGCCGCGCTCGGTCCCACCGCTGGTGTGGCTGCGTTCGCGGCGTGGCAGTGGCACCGGTTCGGAACGCCGTTCGCCTACGTCCTCGCCGAGAGAGGCGGGTGGAATCGTCGTCTGACCTGGCCCTGGCTCACCCTCGAGCGAGCGATCCGCTGGAGGCCGCACATGGTCACGGAGCTGGCGCTGATCCTCGCGTTCGGGCTGCTCACGCTTCCCCTGCTCCGCCGGCTGCCGGCCGAAGCGTCGTTCGCCCTCGCGTCCGTCGCGTTCATCCTCGCGAGCGGGAGCCTCCAGAGCGTTCCGCGATACGTCCTGACGATTTTTCCCGTGTTCTTCGTGATCGGGGAATTCCTGCGGCGCCGGCCCGTGCTCGATCGGATCTACGCCGGCGTCGGCTTCGCCGGTCTCGTCTTCCTGACGATCCGGTTCGTCTCGTTTCGCTGGGTGGCCTGACGCGCGTCGCCGCGGGTTCGAGGCGTCCGCGCCTCGGGCGCCGAACGGTCTCCTCGTCGCCCGTAGAATGAGCAGCTCGATGGGCGGCGCCGTCTCTCTTCCGTTCCATTCTCCCGTCGCCGACTGGTTCGGGGCGAGCTTCGCCGCTCCGACCGCGGCGCAGCGGCTCGGCTGGCCTCCGCTCGTCGAGGGCCGCTCCGCCCTCGTTCTCGCGCCGACCGGATCGGGAAAAACGCTCGCGGCGTTCCTCGCCGGACTGGACCGGCTGATGTTCTCCCCGGAGCCGCCGCGGGAACGCCGGTGCCGGATCCTCTACGTGTCGCCGCTCAAGGCGCTCGCCGTCGACGTCGAGCGGAACCTGCGCGCGCCGATCGCCGGCATCGCCGCGGCCGCCGAGCGGAGCGGAATCGAATATCGCGTTCCGGCGATCTTCGTCCGGAGCGGCGATACGCCGGCCCCCGAGCGCGCCGCGATGCGCCGCCATCCGCCCGACATCCTGATCACGACCCCCGAGTCCCTGTATCTGATCCTCACTTCGCACGCGCGCGAGGCGCTCGCCTCGGTCGAGACCGTGATCGTCGACGAGATCCACTCGCTGGTCCCCGGCAAGCGCGGCGCGCACCTCGGCCTCTCGCTCGAGAGGCTCGAAGCGCTTCGCCTTGACGCTCCTCCTCTCCAGCGGGTCGGGCTCTCGGCGACGGTGCGCCCGGAGTCGGAAGCCGCGCGACTTCTCGGCGGAGGAACGGTCGATCGCGCCGGCCGATGGCGGATGCGCTCGGTCGAGGTGATCGACGCGCGCAGCCGCAAGCCGTTCGAGCTGACGGTGGAAGTCCCGGTCGAGGACATGACGCGGCCCGGAGAGGAGGAGGAGATCCCGAGCGGCGACGCGGCGGCCCGGCCGAAGAAGTCGATCTGGCCCTCGATCCATCCGCGGCTCCTCGAGCTCGTCCGGGCGCATCGTTCGACGATGATCTTCGTCAACAGCCGCCGGCTCGCCGAGCGGCTCGCGGGCGCCGTCAACGAGCTCGCGGGCGAGGAGGTGGCGCTCGCGCACCACGGCTCGGTCTCCCGCGAGCGGCGCCTGGCGATCGAAGATCGGCTCAAGCGCGGGGACCTGCCGGCCATCGTCGCGACGTCTTCCCTCGAGCTCGGGATCGACATGGGCGCGATCGACCTCGTCGTGCAGATCGAGGCGCCGCCGTCGGTCGCGAGCGGCATGCAGCGGATCGGCCGCGCCGGCCACCAGGTCGGAGCCCCGTCGAAGGGAATCATCCTGCCGAAGTACCGCGGCGACCTCCTCGCTTCCGCCGCGGTGGCCACGCGCATGGAGGAAGGGCTCGTCGAGGAGTCGTTCGCGCCGAGAAATCCTCTCGACGTCCTCGCGCAGCAGATCGTCGCGATCGCGAGCGAGGGCACGCAGGACGTCGATGCTCTCTTCGCGCTCGTTCGGGGCGCCGCGTCCTTTTCGGATCTTCCGCGGAGCGCTTTCGAGGGCGTCCTCGACATGCTCTCGGGACGCTACCCCTCCGACGAATTCGCCGAGCTCCGCCCCCGGCTCGTCTGGAACCGCACGAAGGGGACGGTGCGCGGCCGGGAAGGCGTTCAGCGCGTCGCCGTCGCCAATGCGGGGACGATCCCGGATCGGGGTCTCTATGGCGTGTTTCTCGCCGGCCAGGAAAAGGGAAAGAGCGCGCGCGTCGGCGAGCTCGACGAGGAGATGGTCTTCGAGAGCCGCGAGGGCGACGTCTTCCTGCTCGGCGCTTCGTCCTGGCGGATCGAGGAGATCACGCACGACCGGGTCGTCGTCTCTCCCGCGCCGGGCCAGCCGGGGAAGATGCCCTTCTGGCACGGCGACCGGGCCGGGCGGCCGGTGGAGCTCGGGCGCGCGATCGGCGCGCTCGCCCGCGAGCTCTCCGGCCTGCCGCCGGCCGAAGCGAAGCGCCGGCTCCGCGCCCAGGGCCTCGACGCCCGCGCCGCGAAGAATCTGCTCGCCTATCTCGCCGAGCAGAAACACGCGACCGGCGAGGTTCCGAGCGACCGCACGATTCTCGTCGAACGCAATCGCGACGAGACGGGCGACTGGCGCGTCTGCGTGCATTCGCCCTTCGGCGGAAAGGTCCATGCGCCCTGGTCGATGGCGGTCGAGGCGAAGATCCGCCGCGAGACCGGCCTCGACGTCGAGACGCTCTGGAGCGACGACGGCATGGTGTTCCGTTTCCCGGAATCGGACGCTCCGCCGGACAGCGTGCTCTTCTTTCCCGACCCGGCGGAGGCCGAAGCGCTGGTGACCGAAAGGCTTCCCGACACGTCCCTCTTCGCGGCCCATTTCCGCGAGGCGGCCGGCCGCGCCCTCCTCCTTCCCCGGCGCCGCCCGGGCGCCCGCCAGCCCCTCTGGCGGCAGCGGAAGAGGTCCGCGGACCTGCTCTCGGTCGCGTCGCGGTTCCCCTCGTTCCCGATCATCCTCGAGACGTACCGCGAGTGCCTGAAGGACGTCTTCGACCTTCCGGGTCTCGTCGGAATCCTGTCGGACGTTCGCGCCCGGAAGGTGCGAGTCGCGACGGTCGACACGGAGTCGCCTTCTCCGTTCGGAGCCTCCCTCCTCTTCTCCTACGTCGCGAACTTCATCTACGACGGCGACGCCCCGCTCGCGGAGCGCCGCGCGCAGGTCCTTTCGGTCGACTTCGCGCAGCTGAAGGAGCTCCTCGGAGAAGCCGACCTGCGGGACCTCCTCGACGCGGACGCCATCGAAGAGGTCGAACGCCGCGCGCAGGGACTGTCCGAGGTCCGCCGCGCCTCTTCCCCGGACTCCCTCCACGGTCTCCTGCTTCGGATCGGCGACTTGAACGACGCCGAGATCGCGCGTCGATCCGAGCCGGAGGCGCCCGTTCGCGAATGGATCCGCCGGCTCGAGGAGGAGCGCCGCATCGCCCGCGTCGGGATCGCCGGAGAAAAACGCTGGATCGCCGCGGAAGACCTCGCCCGGTATCGCGACGCGGCGGGGATCGTGCCGCCGCGCGGATACCCGGAATCGCTCCTCGCGCCGGTCGCCGACGCCGCGGCCGATCTGGTGGGCCGCTATGCCCGCACGCACGGCCCGTTCCTTCCGGCGGACGCCGCCCGGCGTCTCGGCATCGCCGATTCGGTGGTGCGCGCCGCCCTCGACCGGCTGGCGGAGCGGGGCCGGGTCGCGCCGGGGAGCTTCCGGGCAGCGTTCCGCGACGGCTCGACGCCATCGACGCCCGACCGCGAGTGGTGCGACGTCGACTCGCTTCGCGCGATCAAGCAGAAATCGATGGCGAAGCTCCGCCGGCAGGCGGAGCCGCAGCCGCGGAGCGCGCTCGCGCGGCTCGCGATCGCCTGGAATGCGATTGGCGAACGGCGGCGCGGTCCCGAAGCCCTCTGGAACGCGATCGAGCAGCTCCAGGGCTGCGCAATCCCGGCTTCGGTTCTCGAGACCGAGGTCCTGCCCGCGCGCGTCGAGGGTTACCGTCCCGCGGACCTGGATCTCCTGTCGGCGACGGGCGAGGTCCTCTGGTGCGGGATCGAGCCGATCGGCGACCGCGACGGCCGCATCGCGCTCTTCCTGGCGGATCGCGCACCGGCGCTCGCGCCGCTCCCGCGCGAGCCGGCCGACGAGCTGCCGCTCCGCGTGCTCGAGACGCTCGGCCGACGCGGGGCATCTTTCTTCGCCGACATCCACAGGGAGCTCGGCGCGTTCACCGGCGACCTGGCCGAAGCCCTCTGGGATCTCGTCTGGACGGGCCGGATCACGAACGACACTCTCGCGCCGCTCCGGAGCCGGATCGCGCGGGCGGCGCGGCGAGGCCGCAAGGACTCCGCCGGCGTCCTCCGCCGGCCGCGCCTGTCGCCCCCCGGAACGGAGGGGAGATGGTCGCTCGCGCCGGCGCCGGTCCGCGACACGAACCGATCGCCGAGACGGCACGACACGGAGGCCGCGCTCGCGCTCGCGCGACAGCTCCTCGATCGCTACGGGATCGTCACGCGAGAGGCCGTGCGTGCGGAGGGAGTGCCCGGGGGCTTCCCCTCGCTCTACGGGGTCCTGAAGCAGATGGAAGAGGCCGGACGAATCCGCCGCGGGTACTTCGTCGAGGGCATGGGAGCCGCGCAGTTCGCCGTTCCCGGAGCGGAAGAACGATTGAGGACGCCGGACCGGGAGCCGAAGACCGTCGTCCTCGCCGCGACGGACCCGGCGAGCCTCTACGGGGCGTCCCTCCCCTGGCCGGAAGGAGTCGGCCCGCGGCCGCAGCGGACGCCGGGCGCGCTCGTCGTGATCCGCGACGGCGAGCTCCTCGGCTACCTCGCCCGCGGAGAACGGGAATTGACCCTGTTCGGCGATTCGGGCGCCGAGACCGCCGCCGACGCGCTGGCGGCGCGCGCCTCCACCCCCGGCCGGCGAGGGCTCCTGATCACCCGGATCGCGGGCGAAGACGCCGCCGCGTCCCCCCATGCGGAAGCGTTTCGCCGGCGCGGATTCACGGCGAGCCGGTCCGGTCTCCTCCTCCATCCGCCGAAACGCGAAGATCGCGACGATGCCTGAAGGAGACACGATCTCGCGCGCGGCTTTCACGCTGCGTCGCGCGCTCGCCGGGCAAACGGTCCGACGCTTCCGCTCCGCCGCCGGGGACGGCGCGCTCGCCGGACGTCGGATCGAGACGGTCGAGTCCGCGGGGAAGAACCTCCTCGTCCGGTTCGACGACGGGAGAGCGCTGCGCACGCACATGCGGATGCACGGGTCATGGCACCTCTACCGTCCCGGAGAGCGCTGGCAGAAACCCTCCGCGTTCGCGCGGGCGGTTCTCGAGACGGACGACTGGACGGCGGTCTGCTTCTCCGCCCCGGTCGTCGAAATCCTTCGCGCCGGCGAAGACCGAACCCACCCGGTGCTTTCCCGCCTCGGGCCCGACGTCGTCGGAGAATCGTTCGATGGCGCCGAGGCGATCGCCCGGCTGCGCGCGCGATCCGATCTCGAGATCGGAGACGCGCTCCTGCGTCAGGACGTGATCGCGGGGATCGGCAACATCTGGAAGTCGGAAACCCTCTTCCGCTGCCGCGCGAACCCCTTTTCGCTCGTCGGATCGCTTTCCGACGCCGGCCTCTCGCGGATCGTCTCGACCGCGCGGAAGCTGATGGGCGCTCGCGCCGGAGCGTCTCCGGGGCCGCGCCGGACGATGCTCGCCGGGTGGGCGGTCTATCGAAGGTCGGGACGCCCGTGCCGCCGCTGCGGAACCGCAATCGCGATGCGACGGCAGGGCGAAGACCGGCGCAGCACCTACTACTGCCCCGCCTGCCAGGGCGCGCGATGACGCGGCCGCGATCCGCGCTCGAACGCTACGCGCGGTTTCTCGCGAAAGTGTCCCGGCGCTTCGCGCGGATCGCCGCGAGCCGCCGGGAGGCGGTGGCCTGCCGCCCGGGCTGCTTCGGCTGCTGCGTCGGTCTGTTCGAGATCTCCGCGCTCGATGCGGCGCTCGCGGCGAGCGGCCTCGCGAAGCTGCCGAAGACGCGCCGCGCGGCGATCGCCCGCCGTGGCGAAGCGATCGCCCGACGAATCGCCGGAACCTTCCCGGGCGACTCCGCGACCCTGCGACTCGACGTCGACCGGCAGGACGCGTGGGAGCCGTTCTTCGAGCAGACCGCCGGGATCGCGTGTCCGTTCCTCGAACCGATCGATTCTCGGTCGGCGGCGTCCGCGCCCGCCGCGGCCCGGCGCCGCCGCTGGCCGCAGGGCTTTGCGTGCGCAATCTACGCCGATCGCCCCCACGCCTGCCGGACGTTCGGCCTGCCGCTCGCCGATCGCGGCGAAATCGTTTCCGACCCGTGCCGGCTCAACTTCCGGGGCGCGCCGGCATCGACGATCGCCTCCTCCGCGCTTCCGCTCTACGAACCCGAAGAGGAGAAGATTGCCCGCGCGGCGGAAGCGGAGGACGGAATCCCCGTCGACGCCGCGACGATTCTGCCGGCGGTCGCGAGCGGAAGGTTTCGCTAGCGCCCCCCCCCCAGGAATTCGTCAGTGGCCAACATCGAGACGCGGTCAGACGGGCTGGAAGACGGGTTCGGCGGGCTCGCCGGCGGGTAAGGCGTACCGGGGCGTACGTGAGTGCCCCGGAACGGGAATAACGGTAGCGGCGCGCCGGCGGCTTGCGAAGGAGCTCAATGGCGCGTACCGGGAGCAGATGCCGTTGCGCATCGGGCCCGGGGCGCGACGCAGAGATCGTTCGCAATGCGCCGGCGCCCTTCGGGTTCGGGCGGCGCAGGGCCATCGGCGGTGTTGCCGCGGCTAGACGATCGCCACCGCATCGCCTTCGCCGCGTCGCCTGGCCGCTGACCATGCGGCGCTCCGAACGCCGCTATCGCTATTCCCGCTCCGGGGCACTGACCCGGCGGCGGGCCCGCCGGACCCGTATAACAGCCCGTATCACCGCGTCCGATCTCTCATCTCCGATAGGAGACGCGATAGATGACGCCAGCCAGATCGTCCGACACCAGCAACGCTCCGTCCGGCATGACCAGCACGTCGACCGGGCGGCCCCAGACGCGCTCGGAATGCATCCATCCCTCCGCGAAGGGAACGTACGACACCGCGCGCCCGTCGTGGACCGCCACGAAGGTGATCCGGTAGCCGACTTTCCGGCTCCGATTCCAGGAGCCGTGCTCGGCGATGAAGACGCCGCCCCGATACTCCGCGGGGAACATCGTCCCCGTGTAGAAGCGCATTCCGAGAGAAGCGACGTGGGCGCCGAGGTTCTGCGCCGGAGGGGTGAACTCGGAGCACGGGTGCAGCTTTCCGAGCTCGGGATCCGGAATCGTCCCGCCGTGGCAGTAAGGGAATCCGAAATTCATCCCCGCTTTCGGCGCGCGATTGAGCTCGTCGGGAGGAGCGTCGTCGCCCAGCCAGTCGCGGCCGTTGTCGGTGAACCAGAGGTCCCTCGTCGCCGGGTCCCAGTCGAACCCGACGCTGTTCCGGATGCCGCGCGCGAAGACCTCGCGGGTCCCGCCGTCGGGCCGGATTCGCACGATCGTTCCGTAGGGATCCGGACGGACACAGACGTTGCAGGGAGCTCCGATTCCCATGTAGAGCCAGTTGTCGGGCCCGAAGCGAAGCACCCGCAGGCCATGCCCCTCCTCCGGAGGGAAACCGTCGGCGACGAGCACGGGACGCGGCGGCGACGCCAGGTTCCGCTCGATGTCGTCGTACCGCCAGATTTTCTCGACTTCGGCGACGAAGAGCGATCCCGACCGGAAAGCGACGCCGTTGGGCGCGTGCAGGCCGCGCGCGACGACGAAAGTCCCCTCCGCCTTCGAGCCGCCGGTCCGGTTCGCCAGCGCGTAGACGCTTCCTCCCTTCGTTCCGACGAAGACGGTTCCGGCAGGAGAGACGGCCATCGAGCGCGCCTGAGGCACGTCGTCGGCGTACACCTCGATGCGGAAGCCGGGGGGAAGCCCGATGGCGTCCAGCGGAAGGCGGAGCGCGGCGAAGGCCAGCGGGGCGATCGCCGCCGCGATCCCGATCAGCCCCGCCCACGCTCTCCGCCCCACGCCGCGAGGATAGACGATCGGGAGAGCGGAAGGATCCCCATTCATGCTCTCCCGGGGAAGACCAGGCGGTCATCGCTCCTTCCCCTCCCGTTCGTCGATCGTCCGAAGCATCCGTGTGGCGTTCTCGTTTCCCGGGTCGAGGACGAGGACTTCGCCGTACGCCTCCCGGGCATGGGCGAAGTCGTCCGCAGCGAGATACGCCTCCCCCAGGCTGTCGTGCGCGTTCGGGGACTTCGGGTTCCGTCCGGCGTTCGCGCGGAAGACTGCGATCGCGAGCGGGACGCGTCCCTCGAAGAGCAGGCGGTATCCGATCGAATTCAGCTCCCGTTCGGTCGCGGCCGCCGTCGCGGCGTCCGCGGGGAATGCGCGCGCGGTTTTCTCGACACCACCCGCGTCGTCGGCCTCGATCGCGGCCGCCAGAGTCTGCCCGATCGAGCGGTAGCGCTCGATCGCCTCCAGCGCCGGATCGCGTCCGTCCCGATAGTCGGCGAAGGACAGTGGGGCGGGAAGGTCAGGCGCCGTCCAGCGGCGCCGATCCACCGTCCGGTCGGGCCAGAAGACGCGCGAGACCATCACGGTCGTTCCGCTGTGCGGGAGCACGAGCGGGTCATGGTCGCCGTACTGGCTCGGCCGGGAGCCCGTCGGTTCGCCGACGAACGTCGGCTCGGCGAAGCGGGAGAGATCGTTGACGAGGTTCTGCGCCGCCGAAAACGTCGCCCGGCCGATCACGACGAAGAGCTTGCCGCGTTCGTCCAGATGGGAACGCAGGAGGCCTCGCACGATCGGCGTGTTCAGGAAGCCGTTCCCGCCGGAGTTGCTCCGGATGTCGAGGACGAAGCGGTCGACGGGATGCTCCGCCGCGAAGCGGAAGACGCGCGCGAAGAACGCCGCGACCGGCTCCCCGGGCTTGTTCGCGACGGCGTTGTAGGACACGTAGAGAAGACGGCGGTCCGGAAGGTAATCCATCGCATAGAGATCGGACGACGCCTTCTGCCAGAGCGGCGCCTCCGCGCCCGATTCCGCACGCGCGTCCACCCACTCGGCGGGGGTGGCCCACAGAAACGCGCCCGCGTGGCCGTGCCCTCCCTCGCCGAGCGGCACGGATCCCGGAAGCCGGACGTCGAAGCGGCGCCCGTCCTTTTCCAGCGTCCAGGCCGCCTCCGCCGGCGACCCCAGCCCGACGCCGTGCAGGAGCTCGGGAATTCCGAAGTAGAGGGGAACGACCTGCTTCAGCCCCTCGTCGTTGTCGTGGGACACCGCTTCCGCGACGCGCCGGAAGGCCTCCTCGACCGGCACGCCTCCCACGGCCACCAGCTTCGCGCCGACGAGGTCGCGATGCGCGGGTTCGGCCGCCCGGACGAAGAAGCCGTCGGAGAAGGCGTACACCCGCGCGCCGACCGCGTGGAAGCCGAGTTTCGGGTTGAAGAACGGCGCGAGGCTCGTGTGCCCGTCGCCGACCTTCGCGACCAGGCGCATCAGCCCGACGGCGAATTCCTCGGAGTCGAGCGCCGGGGCGGCCGCGTCGAGCGCGGAGACCGCCCGCATCCACTCCTCGCGCGAAACGTCGTGAAAGGCGTTCGGATGCAATTTCGGAAGCTCTTCCGCGATCGTGCGGAGGTCGTCGCGCCGCTCGGCGGTGTCGGCCGGGACCTGCGCCGCGAGCCGGCCGGCGAACGCCGCGCCCAGAACCAGGAACATCCATGGAAACCGCATGGCCGCCTCCTGATAACGACAATTGTCAATATTCAAGACGCGCCGGAAACCGCGTTCCGATGCGCGATTCATTTCGACGTCTTCCCGAAATGAGACGCCGCCCCGGCGGGAGGACGCACGCCCGGCAGCAGCAATGCCGTCGCGGCCGCGAGCGCCAGGGTGGCGAGGACGGGGCGTCGGCCGAACCTTCGCTCCGTCCGGGAGAGACGGCGAAGCCTTCGGTCGAGCTCTTCGGCGGGCCCGGTCGCCGCCGCCGTGCCCGCCGGTCGGCCGGCGCCGGCCAGCGCCGCCGCCACGAGCGCCCGGGCGTACACGTCCGCCGGCAGAGCCCGCACGACGGAGTCGTCGCACCGCTCTTCGCGAGCCTCCCGTCGGCGCGCCACCACCGCCCGAACGAGCGGATGGAACCACCAGAATGCCGAAACGATCGACTCGAACGCGTTCATCGCGGGGTCGCGCCGCGCGAGATGGACCGTTTCGTGGAGCACGATGCTCCGGATCTCCGCGACTCCGAGAGCCCCCACGAGCGCTTCCGGCAGGAGCACGGCCGGACGCCGGCCGCCGACCGCGCACGGCACGGGGACCTCGGCGGAGATCCTCACGTCCGCGCCGGCGGACTCGGATGTCCCGGCCGCGAAGGGCCGAGACCGGACGACCCAGCCGCGCGCCCGCCGTCGAGCCGCCGCGAGCCGCGCGAGCGCGGCCGCACCGCCCGCGACGTGGAGAACCGCGACGGCGGCGCAAGCTCCGACTCCCATCCGCGAAAAGAACGCCCTCGGCGCCGCCTCGAAACGGCTGAAGAGGCCGGTCGGGAACGGCAGCATCGGCGGAAGGATGAATTTCGCGAGCGCGATCGAGAGGAGCGCCGAGCGGAAGCGGGGCGACGAGTGCCGCGCGGCGGAAGCTGCGGTGAGAAGAATGCCGGAGACGAGCGTTCCCTGGATCGTCATCTGAAAGAGATGGAGGGCCCATTCGCGGACGAGGACGGCGCCGGGGCTCACGCGCCCTCCCGCCGGCCGCGCTCCCGAAGAGAGTCCACGAGGCGCCGGAGCTCATCGATCTCCCTGTCGGACGTCGGCTCGGCATACAAAGTGGAGACGACCGACAGGCGGTCGCCCCCGAAGACGCGCCGCACCAGACGGCGAAGGACTCCCCGCAGCGCCGCGCCGGACCGGTCCGACGCCCGATAGAGGAAGGCCTTCCCCACGGGGGACGGCCTTCGCGCGACCAGTCCCTTGGCCTCCAGACGGCGGAGCAGCGTCGCGACCGAGGAATGGGACAGGGGCCGGGTCGTCCGGAGGGCATCCCGGATGCTCCGCGCGTCGAGCTCTCCCCTTTTCCGCAGGCAGGCGAGGACTTCCAGCTCCGCTTCCGGAGGAACGCTGCCGGCGCCGCCGCCCGTCGATCGATTCGATCGTGACATCTGTCGATATGAGACGCCGGCCGACGGGAAAGGTTTCGCGGCGCGCCCTCAGGACGCCGGGAACGCCGTCCGGACCCGGATGGCTCCCGGCAGGACGGAGAACGACACCGGGAATTCGGGCCGCCGGATCTCGCCGTCGGCGTGCGCGAAAAGAGGCCGATCCGCGGATACCGTGAAGGCGGCGCTGCGGGCGAAGGCCGCGCGGGGATGGCGGCGGTGGGCGCCCGTGAGCGCCTTCGGAAGAGTCGCGAGCGTTTTCCACCGGCCGAGCCGCCCGAAGAAACAGGCGTCGAGGAGGCCGTCGTCCGGGCGCGCGTCCGGCGTCAGAAGGAACCCTCCGCCGCACGAGGGCCCGTTGCCGATCGCGCAGAGGAGGGCCGGCTCCTCCCGGCGGAAGCCTGCGGCCGAAAGCGTCAGCACGGGCGGCTCGAACGTCGCGATCGTCGCGATGGCGGAGACCAGGTAGGCCGGCAGGCCGCGAAGGCGCGTGAATTCCTTCGACCGGGCGGCGGCCGCGCCATCGAGTCCGATGCCGACCCCGTTGAAGAACAGTTCTTCCCCGAAGACGCCGAGATCGAAACGCCTCTCGACGCCGGAACAGGCGGCGTCGACGGAATCCAGGAGGCCCTTCGGCGAACCGATCGTCCGCGCGGCGTCGTTGCCGCCTCCTCCCGGCAGGAAGGCGAGCACCCCGCGCCCGCCGCTCGCGCCGAGCGCCTGGACCACCTCGTGGACCGTCCCGTCGCCGCCGAGCACGGCCACGACTCCATCCGCCTCCGCCTCCGCGAACTCGCGCGCGAGCTCCGTCGCGTGGCCGGGCGCAAGGGTCCGGACGATCTCGAAATCCGCGCCGCGCTCGCGCAACCGCCGTGCGACGGCGGCGGCCTGCGACCGCGCCCGGCCGTTCCCCGCGGCGGGATTCAGCACGACCCGGATGGGCGCATTCACTGGGATATTCTTCGCTTCCCATGATTCTGAAGGTTTCCAAGCTCGGGGTCAACGTCCTGCGCGAGGTCACGGTCGAAGTTGACCCGAAGGCCGTCGCGAAGGGGTTGTTCGAGCCGTTCGTCGAAATGCTCCTCGACACGATGCGGGAGTACGACGGCACCGGGATCGCGGCCCCGCAGGTGTTCACCGGGCTCCGCGTGTTCCTCTACGAGGTCGTCCCGGAGCGCCGGAACAAGAAGGAAAAGGCGGTCCCCCCGACCGTCTACTTCAACGCCCGATACGAGCCGATCGGCGACGAGGTCGAGACCGACTCCGAAGGGTGCCTCTCGGTTCCGTTCCTCTGGGGCGGCGAGGTTCCCCGCCACAAGAAAATCCGCGTCCGCGCCCTCGACCGGAAGGGAAAGCCGGTCGCCTTCGAAGCCGAAGGCTTCCACGCCCGGGTCCTGCAACACGAGATCGACCATCTGGACGGGATCGTGTATCTGGACCGGATGAAGGATCTGAAGAGCCTTTCCTACACCGTCAAGTTCGGCTGAGCAGAGCAGGCGCGGTGATACGCACGGTTATACGGGACGCGGACGCCCCGGCGAAGGGCTCAACGTACGCACCGGTACGCCTCGCCCTCCGCCGGCACCTCCGCGCGCGTCTTCCCGTACGTCTGACCGCGCCTCGAGTATGGCTCGGTTCCGAACCGCCTGTCGTTATATCCGCGACGCTGAGGCGCGTTCAGACGGGTTGGAAGACGGGCGCGAAGCGCCGGTCCGCGCCCCGAGGCGTACAAAGAGGTACGTTGAGGGCGCGGACCGGCGCTTCGCGTCCCGTATAACGACCCGTATCAACGCGCCCGGCACCGACATCTCGTCGTCAGGCGAGATGTCGGTGCTCCACCATGATGCATTTGTTCTGGACGACCGTCAGCCCCGCCGCCCTCGCCTTCTCGGCCGCTTCGTCGTGCGCCAGACCGAGCTGCATCCAGACCGATTTCGCGCCGGCGGCGATCGCCTCGTCCACGATCCCGGGAATGGCCTCGACGCGGCGGAACACGTCGACAATGTCGATCGGCACGGGAACGCTCGCGAGATCGGGATAGGCCTTCTCGCCGAGCACCTCCCCGTGCAGCGCCGGGTTCACCGGGATCACCCGGTAGCCGTGATCCTGCAGATACGCCGCGATCCGATGGCTGTCGCGGGACGGCTTCTCCGACAGCCCGACGACGGCGATCGTCTTCGCGTCGCGCAGCATCCGGCGCATCTCCTCGCCCGACGCGTTCCTCTTCGGCAGCTCGCAGACCGGGTCGCTCATCGAAACCTCCCGGAACCTATTGTCCGACCCCGCCGTGGGAAACGCCAGCCGGCCCACTCGAAGTATCTCGCCGCGTTAAGCGACGCGGAACGCGATCGCTTCAACTCGGCGACGCCGCACTCGATGCATCGCCGCGCCCGACATTGATATATTCGGAGGCGATGGCGCGGGGAAACATTTCGGCCTCCGGTCCTCCTTCTCGGCCGCTCGACACGATGCCTTCGGGCTCGGCCGACTTCTTCACGACCCGTCTCGACAACCTCGTCGCCTGGGCGCGGAAGAATTCCCTCTGGCCTCTCCCCTTCGGCACCGCGTGCTGCGCGATCGAGTACATGTCGATCGTCTCCTCGCACTACGATCTCGCCCGCTTCGGGGCGGAGGTCGTCCGCTTCTCGCCGCGCCAGGCGGACCTCCTGATCGTCGCCGGCACGGTCGTGGACAAGCTCGCCCCCGTCCTCCGGAAGATCTACGACCAGATGCCCGAGCCGAAGTGGGTGATCTCGATGGGGGTCTGCGCGTCCTCCGGCGGGTTCTATCGCGCGTACCACGTCGTGCAGGGAATCGACGAGATCGTTCCCGTCGACGTCTACGTCCCCGGGTGTCCCCCGACTCCGGAAGAGCTGATGTACGGGATCCTGCGGCTGCAGGAGAGCATCCAGTCGGGCCGCAAGTCGCGGGATGGCCGGTCGGCGCAGTACGCCGCGTCGCTTCCCGCGCTCCCTTCGCCGTGAGCGACGTCGCCGTTTCCTCCGCCTCCCCGGCCGCCGAGCGCGTTCGCGCGCGCCTCTCCGGCGCGCTCGCCGATTCGCGCGTCTCCGTCTCCGATCTCGACCTGCCGACGATCGAGACGGACCCGCGCGGCTGGCCGGCGGTCGCGCGATTCCTGCGCGACGACCCGGAAATGCGTTTCGATCTCCTGATCGACCTGCTCGGCGTCGACAACCTCCGCCGGCGCGGCCGGCCGGGGCGGTTCGAGCTCGTCGTCCACCTCTATTCGACTTCGCGCGACGAGCACGTCCGCGTGAAGGTCCTGCTCGACGGCGAGAACCCGGAGCTGCCATCGGTCGTCGACGTGTGGCCGGCGGCGAACTGGTTCGAGCGCGAGGCGTTCGATCTCTTCGGTTTCCGCTTCTCCGGCCACCCGAACCTCCGCCGCATCCTCTGCCACCAGGGGTTCGTCGGGCACGCGCTTCGGAAGGACTACCCTCCGGGGCAGCGCTGGATGTGCACGGAGGAGGACCTCTACGTCCCGGATCTCGTCGCGCGCGAGAACCAGGAAGAGGACCAGTTCGAGACGGTCGTCGTCAACCTCGGCCCCTCGCATCCCGCCACACACGGGACTCTCCGCATCGTCGCGCGGCTCGACGGCGAGCAGATCATCGAGGCGGAGTCCGAAATCGGATACCTCCACCGCTGCTTCGAGAAGATGTCGGAGACGCACACCTGGAACCAGGTGATCCCGTACACCGACCGCCTGAACTACTGCTCGGCGTTCCTCAACAACGTCGCCTACTGCAAGACCGTCGAGCGGATGCTGGACATCGAGGTGCCGGAGCGCGGCGCCCTCGTCCGGACGATCCTCTCGGAGTTTTCCCGGATCATGGACCACTGCGTCTGCATCGGCGCCAATCTCGTCGACACGGGCGCGCTCACGAACTTCTGGTACCTCTTCCAGCCGCGCGAAGAGATCTACGGACTGATCGAGGCCTGCTCCGGCGCGCGCCTGACGGTTTCCTACGGGCGCGTGGGAGGGCTGTCGCGCGACGTTCCCGCCGACTTCGTCGCCCGATGCCGGTCTCTCCTCGCGTCGATCCCGAAGTTCCTCGAGGACGTCGACAAGCTCATCAAGCGCAACCGGATCGTCTGGGACCGCTTCCGGGGCGTCGGCGCCGTGACGCGCGAGCAGGCGATCGCGTGGGGATTCACGGGACCCTGCCTGCGCGCGTCGGGGGTGGGCTACGACGTCCGGAAAGCGCGGCCGTACGACTTCTACGACCGTTTCGACTGGGACGTCCCCGTGCACCGCGATGGCGACAACTACGCGCGCTACCTCGTGCGGATGGAGGAGATGCGGCAGTCGTTGTCGATCATTCGCCAGGCTCTCGAGGTCCTCCCGGCCTCCGGACCGGTGAGCTCGGGCGACTGGCACGTCGTGCTTCCGCCGAAGGATCGCGTCTACCACGACATGGAATCGCTCATCTACCATTTCAAGTGGGTGATGGAAGGAATCCAGGTGCCGGAAGGCGAGCGGTACGAGTGGTTCGAGGGCGCCAACGGCGAGCTGGGCTTCTACGTCGTCTCGACGGGAGGCGGGTCTCCGTACCGGATCAAGCCGCGCCCGGCGTGCTTCCCGCTGATGGCCGCCTTCGAGAAGATCATCGTCGGGAGCCGGGTTTCCGACGCGATCGCGACGCTGGGGACGCTCAACATCATCGCGGGGGAACTGGACAGATGAGAGTCGCGCGGACGATGCATCGAGCCGGGCGGGCGCGTGTCACGTCGGCCTCGCGCGCGCCGCTGCGCGGCTGGAACGCTGCGGCCTCCCAGATCGCGGACCTCCTCGCCTCGGTTACTTCGGCGAGACTTTCCGCGATCTGGCCTCCGCCGCTCGCCTTCTCGGCTCGACCGCTTCGGCGCCCCGACCCGGGCCGGGACATTTCACCTTCCGAGGCCGCGGGCGGCCGGCATCCCGCCGGGCTCGCGCCTCGCCGCGCTCGGAACGCGGGCAGGCATCGACGGGAAACCCTCCCGGTCCGAGCGATTCGATCCCGAGTCGTGGCCCGTTCGCCTTGTCCTGCCTTTTGGAATTTGAGGCTTGGTATTTGGAATTTCCGCCGAAGGCGGTCCGATGCCGATTAACGTCGTCGATCTCACAGACCGCGAGCCGCGGAAGACGCCGCTGGCGGTGCGGCTCTACCTGCCGCTCCTGAAGGGCATGGCGGTCACGCTCGGGCACCTGCTGAAGAACATCGTCAACATCAAGAAGCTCCCGACAATTCTCTATCCCGAGCAGAAGAGGGATTACTCCGAGCGCTTCCGCGGAAAGCACATCCTCAAGGCGCGAGAGGACGGGACGTTGAAGTGCGTCGCCTGCTACATGTGCGCCCAGGCGTGCCCGGCGGACTGCATCGAGATCGTCGCGGGCGAGCACCCGAAGATCGCCTACGAGAAGTATCCCGTCGTCTTCAACATCGACATGCTGCGCTGCGTGATGTGCGGGTTCTGCGTCGACGCCTGCCCGAAGGACGCGATCTGGATGTCGAAAAATTACGAGCTTTCCTTCTTCACCCGGCACGAGTCGGTCTTCGACATCACGCAACTCGCCGAGAAGCCGGGCGCGGGCGTGAAGGACGGCTACGGCTACCGTCCGTACTACCCGGGAGACGGCACGGTCCCGCCCACCGACGCCTCCGTCGCGCTCGTCGTTCCGGGGGACGGCGGGCGGCAGGAGCTTCGCGAGATGGGATTGCCGTCCGAAACGCCGGCGCCCGCCCGCTCCTGATCGGCTTCGGGGGCGCCCCATTCCGCCCCCCTCCGGCATGAACGGTGAAACGCCAAATCGCGGAGAGGACGGCGCCGCCGACGCGAGTCCCGGGCCGCCGATCGGCGTTCGTTTCTTCGCTTTCGCGGGAGCGGCCTTCCTGATCGTGTTCACGTTCACCGCGCCATGGCGCGTGGGCGGAAGGACGATCAACCGCTTCTCCGCTCCTCTCGGCGCGGTGGCGGTCGCCGGCGCCGCCGCCCTCGCCGCGAGCCGGTCCGCGCGCGCGTGGCTCACCGGAACCCTTCGGTCGAAGAACGCGAAGATCCGCGGGCGAGAGCTCGCCGCGCTGGGCCTGCTGGCCGCGGTCTTTCTGCTGGGCGTCACCTTCGCGCGGTTCCGCGCGCTCGCCGTCAACGCGTGGGACTTCTCCCTCTACTTCGACCTGCCCCTCCGGTCCGCCGCCGACGCCTTGACTGAAGCCTCGAATCCCCTGCCTCGCCTGCTCGTTCCGTACGGGCACGCGTGGTTCCTGATGGCGGCTTTCCTTCCCCTCGAGACGCTCGCCGCGTCCCCCCTCTGGCTCGTCGCGGCCCAGGCGCTCGCGATTGCTGCCGCGGCCGCCGCCGGATTTCTCTTCTTCCGGGCGATTCTCGAAGACGAAATCGCCGCCGTTCTGCTCGCCGCGGCGTTCCTCCTCTGTTCCGCGACGGCGCGCGGCGCGCAGTACGTCTTCCACGTCGAGATTTTCTACCCGCTCGGGGTGTTCCTCACGGGATGGGCGTGGCTCCGGCGCCGACCGTCCGCATTCGCCGCCGGCCTCCTTCTCCTTCTCGCGACGAAAGAAGATGCCTTCCTCGTCGTCGCGGGATTCGCCGTCGTTTCCCTCCTGCTTCGGCGCGGCCGGCGATGGGCGTTTCTGGCCGCCGCCGCCGCCGCGGCCGTTTTCGTCGGCGATTATCGATGGGTGCTCCCTCGCCTCTCGCCCGGGAGCGCGGCTCCGTGGTTTTCCTCCTACTGGGCGCGATTCGGAGCGACGCCGATGCGAGCGGCGGCCGGCTTCCTGACGCATCCGCTCATTCTCGGAAGGGCGGTCCTCGGTTCGGGGCTTCGCGGCCTGCTCGAGCCGCTGCTCTTCCTCCCCCTGGTCGGATACGAGTGGCTCCTCGCCGCGCTGCCCGCCCTGATTCCCTATGCCGCCTCGGAGCATCCCAAGCTCTCCGGGTTCGGGCTCTACTACGCGTTGCCGGTGCTTCCGTTCCTGTTCGCCGCCGCCGCCAGGGGTATCCAGCGTCTCGCCCGGCCGGCCGAACGTGGACCGGCGACGATGCGAGCGATGGCCCTCGTGGTGCTTGCGGTGTGCGCCTTCGACGGCGCCGGATACTCCTTCCCCCCGAGGCGCCCGGAGGCGGGAGAGATCCGCTCCCTTCTTTCGACCGCCCCGGGGTCCGTGCCCATCTTCATCCAGGGAGCCCTGTTACCGCATGCCGGATACGATCACGCCGCAACCGCCATCGGCCGGGGAGAGTATGGTCCGGACGGCGTCCACGGCTTCCTGATCGACCGGAATGCGGATCCGTTTCCCTTGCGGAGCGCCGAAATCGCCGCGCTCGACGCCGAACTGTCCGCGGATCCACGATACCGGATGCGGGCGAGCCCCCACGGACTCCATCTCTTCCTGGTCCGGGCCCCGGACGATAGGATCGCGCCGTGATCGCCTCCGACGACGTCGACCCCCATCTCGCCCGCGCCTCCACCCTCCCTTCGCGCCGATACCTCGATCCCGCCACTCTCGAAACGGAAAAGCGACGCGTTTTCGGGCGCAGCTGGCAGCTCGCCGCCCACGAGGAAGATCTCCGGGAGCCCGGGAGCTTCGTGACGGCGTCCGTGGCGGAGGAGCCCGTCCTCCTCGTCCGCGGCGACGACGGCATCGTCCGCGCGCTGTCGAACGTCTGCCGGCACCGCGCCGGACCCGTCGCGGCTGGAGCGGGTCAGTGCCGCGCGTTCCGGTGCGGATACCACGGCTGGAGCTACGCGCTCGACGGGCGCCTCCTCAACACGCCGGAGTTCGAGGGCGTCGAGGGATTCCCGCGCGAGGAGGTCGAGCTTCCCCGCTTTCGCGTCGACGCCTGGATGGGCCTCGTCTTCGTCTCCCTCGACCCGGACGCCGCGCCCCTCTCCGAAACGCTCGACGACCTCGCGGATCTTCCCCGGCGCCGGCCGCTGCCGGGAATGCGCCGCGCCCACCGGAAGGAATGGACCCTCGAGTGCAACTGGAAGGTTTACGTCGACAACTACCTCGAGGGCTACCACATCCCGATCGTTCATCCGTCCCTCTTCCGCGAGCTCGATTACTCGCGATACGCGACGGAGACGCGCCGCCTCTACTCCATCCAGCACGCGCCCGTTCGGGCTTCCGCGCCCGGGAAGCTCCGGAGCGGCGCGGGGGAAGAAGCGGAGTACTACTGGATCTTCCCGAACCTCATGCTGAACGTCTACCCGGACAACTTCTCGACGAACGTGATCCTCCCACTGGGCCCGGAGCGGACCGTCACGATCTTCGAGTGGTTCTTTCGCGATCCCGACGACCCCGACGTCCGCCGGATCGTCGAGGACACCGTCGCCTTCTCCGACGAGATCCAGCTCGAGGACGTCGCGATCTGCGAGGCCGTCCAGCGCGGCCTGCGCTCGCGCACGTACGACCGCGGGCGTTACAGCGTCAGGCGCGAAAACGGCGTGCATCATTTTCACCGCCTCTATGCCGCCGCGATGGCCTGAGGCGAGCGCGCCGATGCATCGAACCGGGCGGGCGCGTGGCGCCGTCCGGCGGCTCGACGTACGTCCGCCAGTACGCCTTCACCGCCGGCCCGGCGCCCCGCATCCCGCCGGGTTCGCGCCTCGACGCGCCTTCCGATGCTCGCAACCGAAATCGTAGAAGTTCCACTCACCCTCGAAAGAGGCTCACCGAAAACGGATTCTGATCGTCAATCCGAAATCCGCCCGATCGCCGAGAGACGGCACGTTCTCCGTGAGCGTGAGCGCCGCCGACGTCCCGCGAGAGAGGTCCCTCTCGACGCCGAGCGCGATCTCGAGCCCGGGATCCGAGAGATCGCCGAGCGAATCCCGGCGGAAGGGGCTCTGCTCGAGCGTCGCCGACGCTCCCACGCGCGTCCGCGCCCCGAAGGCCCGGCTGGCGCCGAGGAGGATTCGCGAGTACCAGGCGACCCCCAGCCCCGTCGACGTGTCCCACCGGCCGGGGGCGACCACGCTGCCTTCCGCGTCGAGGGTCCATCGCGTCCCGTCCCGCCGGACGTAGCCGAGCGCTCCCGCATCCCACGAGCCCGATCCGTTGAAGTCCTCCGCCCGGCCGGTCGGCGCCTTGACCGCCGCGTCGACGCCGCACGACCACGCCGAGGTCCTCGCGGGGCGCCACGAAAGGGTCGCCGTCGTGTCGCCGAGCCCGGACTCGGGCGCACTACCGTCGAACGTGATCTCGCGGCCCGGGCGCTGGATCATCACGGCGAACTCGGAAGCGGGGAACTCGTCGCGCCCCGGCTGCAGCAGATGGAAAGCGCGGTGGAACGACTCGATCGCGTTGCCTCCGTGGATCGCGTCGTGCGAGATCCAGACGAGCTCGACCGAGAGCGACAGCGTCTGCGTGAGACCCATTCGCGCCGAGCCGGCGATCCGAAGAAGCTCTCCTTCCACGAAGAACACCCGGTCGTCCGGAAAATCCCGATGAATCGAGGCCGCCTCGGCGGGAGTCAACGGCTGTCCGACGAGACCGAGATCCCTGTGGAACGTGAGGGCGTGCCAGGTCGAGGAGAACGTGCTCGCGTAGGCGGCCTCCATCCGGCCGGTCACGCTCCCCGGCGCAGGGGATCCCGGATCGGCGGGACCGAAATCGAGGAAGGGAACGTGCAGCAGGTGAAAGCTTCGCTGCCCGAAGGCGGGGGCGAGCTCGCCGGCGCCGTCTTCGACTCCGCGGGCGAGAGCCGCCGCTCCGAGGAAGAGGACGGCGAGCGCCGCCCGCCGGCCGAGGCCGATCACGAGCGGAGATCGTCTCCCGGGTACCTCACCGCTGGCCCATTCCGCGTTCCGCCCTCCCCGCCGGCGATCCCACACGCCCCGGAAGCGCGGCTCGCTCCGCGAATTCCGCGGCGTCCCCTCCGGCGCCGCCCGACCACTCGTGGTAGGCGTCGGCCACTTCCGCCGTCGGGCCGTCGGCGATGAGGCGTCCCTGGTCGAGCCACAGGACGCGCGAGCAGGTCGCCCGAACGTGGAAGAGAGAATGCGAGACCAGCATCACGGTCTTTCCGGCGTCGCGGAACCCGGCCATGCGCGCGTGGCATTTCGCCTGGAATCGCTCGTCGCCGACGGCGAGGGCCTCGTCCACGAGGAGGATGTCGGGGTCCACGTCGGTCGCGACGGAAAAGGCCAGCCGGGAGACCATGCCGGTGGAGTAGGTCCGCATCGGCGCGTCGATGAATTCGCCGATCTCGGCGAACTCCGCGATCCTCGGCATCCGCTCGCGCATGTCGGGCCGGGAGAACCCGAGGAGCGCTCCCTGCAGCAGGACGTTCTCGCGCCCGGTCAGCTCCGAGTTCATGCCGAGACCGAGCTCGAGGAGCGGCGCGATCCGGCCCCGAACGACGACGCGGCCGTCCGACGGGCGCACGACCCGGCAGATCGTCTTGAACATCGTGCTCTTTCCCGCGCCGTTGCGGCCGATCACGCCGACGTTCTCCCCGTCGCCGACGTCGACGTCGATCCCGCGGAGCGCCTCGAACTCGTCGAACGTGATCCGGCGGCCGAGCCGCCGGACGAGATGCTCCTTGAGCGAGCGCGATCCCCCGCGGGGGATGCGATATCGGATCGTGACCTTCTCGAAATGAATCATCGGAGCATGCTACGAACGGAAGGCATATTCCTGGATGTTCCGGCAGAAGAAGGACCATCCGGCGGCGAGCGTCGCGAGCGCGATCGCGGTCGAAAAGAGGATCACGTTCCGGGTTGGCAGCATCCCGTCGTAGACCGGAGTCCGGAAAGTCTGGAGGAGGAAATAGTGCGGATTCAGCCAGAGGATGAACCGGAACTTCGCCGGAACGATCGCCGGCGCGTAGACGATCGGGGTGATGAAGAACCAGGTCTGGACCATGACGAGGTACATCTCGCGAATGTCGGTGAACCGCGACGCGAGGGTGAAGACGAGGAACGCAACCCCGAGCGTGAACGCGCAGAGGAGGGCCACGGAGATCGGGAACATCCAGCTCGTGGCGTGGAAACGGAAGCGCGTCGCCACGAGGATCGCGAGGAGCGGCACGATCGAGAGCACGAGATTGACGAGCGCGACACCCACCGCCGCGACCACGAAGACGGAGCGCGGCAGGTAGATGCGCTTGGCGAGCTCGTTGGCGTCGTGCGTCTGCGAGGCGGCGAACGAGGTTCCGGTCGCGAACATCGCCCAGTACATCGACCCGAGCATGAAAAAGGCCGGATAGTTCCGGATCTCCTGCTTGAGGAGCGAAGAAAAGACGAGCGTGAGCGCCACCATGTTCAGGAGGGGCGCGAGCATCGTCCAGGCGATCCCGAGCACCGAGCGCTTGTAGCGGATCTTGATGTCGCGGACCATCAGCTCCCACACGAGTCCGCGGTACCGCCAGAGGACCACGAGCTCGTCGAGCTCGGGAAAACCGCGATCGCTCGAATCGTAGAAACTGTCCAGCCGGGCGAGCCGCGACGAGGACATCAGCGCGCGGAATATAGCAGGTTGCGGAAGAAGGGGCCCATCCTTCATCCGCCCGCGAGAAGATGCGAGAGCGCCTCCCGGCCGCGCTCGGACCAGTCGTTCACGCGCCCGAGCGCGCGCAGCTTCGCCGGGAGCGCCGGGTCGCGCGACCGGGCGAGCGCCTCCCCGAGCGCGCCGACCCACTCGGAGGCCGTTCGGGCGATCCGCGCTTCCGCGAACGCCGCCGCTTCGGGCATCGGCGAGGAGACGACCGGCTTTCCGGCGGCGAAGTATTCGTAGAGCTTGATGGGCGACACGAAGGCGGTCACCGGAGAAACGACGAACGGAATGATCGCGACGTTCGCGTCGGCGAGAAGGCGCGGGATCTCGGCGTGGGCCCGCGCCCCGAGGAACGCGACGTTGTCGAGAGCGGCCGCCGGCGACCGGCCCCAGGCGCCGTCGAGCGTCTCGCCGTAGAGGCGGAAATCCCATCCGGGCAGCGCGCGGGCCACGTCGGCGAGGAGCGCGAAATCGAACCACCGCGCGAGCGCGCCCACGTACACGGCGGCCGGGCGCTCGCCCGGGCCGGGCGGCGCGCCGCGAACGCTCGCGAAGGCGGCGGCGTCCACGCCGTTCGGGAGGTAGACGGCGTCCGGCCGCTCCGCGGCGAGCTCGTCGCGAAGCCCGCGCGAGACCGCGAAAACGCGCTCCGCGCGCGCGAGCGCGCGCCGCTCGCCGGCCCGCATCCGGCGAAGCGGGTACGGGAAGACCGCCAGGTGATCGACCGCGTCGTAGACGATCCGTCCGTCCGGCCACTCCGAGGCCGCCGGCACGTTGTACGCGACCGACCAGAGAAAGGGCCGGCGCAGCGCGACGAGCGCCGCGCGGGGACCCCGGTGGAGAAAAAGGTTCTCCTCGACGTCCGCGAAGCCGTCGACGCGGTCGCCGGCGTCTTCCGAGAGAAAGACGACCGGGTGCCCGGCGCGCGCGATCGCCCTCGCGAGGTGATGGGGCCGCTGGACGAGCGCGGCGTTCCAGGGGATCGACGGAAGGAAGACGACCGGCGATTCGGCTCTGGCGAGCGCGGTCGGCAGCGCGCCGCTCGCGCTCCTCTTCGGCGGGGCACTTCCCCACTTTTCCCGGTACTTTCGCTCGTTCTCCCGGTAAATCGCGAGATAGCGCGCCTCCCCCAGGGCCGAGAAGCTCCCGCGCCCGCGGTGGTGCACGAAGGAGTCGCGGGCACACGCGATCTCCCATCCTTTCTCCCGGACGCGCCGGCACCAGTCGTCGTCCTCGAACATGCCGACTCCGAAGCGCTCGTCCAGCGGACCGACCTCGTCGAACACGGCCCGGGGGAACGCCACGCAGAACATCGCGAGCATCGGGATCGAGACCCGCCGCCCGCGGTTGGCCTCCGTGAAGGCGCGCGCCCAGGAGGGCAGATCGGCGAGGCGGGCGTATCCGGCCGGGACCCTCGCTTCGTTGGCGATCTCGTTCGTGCTCGACCCGACGATCCCGAGCCGCGGGTCCGCGCGGAGGTGGGCGACGAGCGCCGACAGCCATCCGCGGGTCACGACCGTGTCGTTGTTGAGCAGACAGACGAGCTCGCTGCTCGAAGCCGCCACTCCCTGGTTGACCGCGGCGGCGAAGCCCCGGTTCTCGGAATTGGCGACGAGCACGATCGGGATCGGGAAGTCCGCTTGAGTCCGCTCGAGCCATTCCCGCGTTCCGTCCGTGGACGCGTTGTCGACGACGACGACCTCCAGGTTCGGCCAGTCGGTCCTCTCCGCGAGGGAGGAGAGACACGCGCGATTGAAGGCGAGATTTCCGTACGTCACGACGACGACGGAAACCCGCGGCCAGAGGCGCGCGAGCTCGGACCGGTACGCCGCGGCCCGCTCCGCCGCGGGCGGAAAACCCTCCGGGGCACGTTTCCATCCGCGGCGCTCGCCGATCTCCTCCGCGCCGGTCCCCGCGACCGCGGCGTGCGCGGCCGGAAACGCCTCGACGAGCGCGGCGATCGCGGCCTCCGCCTCCTCCGCTCGCCACGCAAAGCGCACGAGGGAGCCCTCGACCCCGAAATCGTCCGCCTCCGGATCGGCCAGAAAGACCCTCCCGGCGGCCGAGAGACCGGCGGCGATCCGCCGCAGATCGGCGGGAGCGGCGCCGAACGCGCCCGGAAGGAGGACGAGATCCGGGCGGCCCGGAATCTCGTGCGCCGGGGCGGGAGGCGCGTCTTCCGCGTCGAACGCCGGCTTCCGAATCCGGAAGATCCGTTCGACCGGAAGGAGACGGCGCAGGGCGCGGCGCAGCGTCAGGGGAAGCGCGTCGCGCCCCCCGTAGTAGAGGCGGCGCAGGAGAGCCCGGCTCATGCCGCGCCGGCGAAGGGCGCGATCGGCCGGCCGGCGAGCACCGCGACGATTCGCTCGGCCGCGCGCCCGTCGCCGTAGGGGTTCACGGCGCGCGACATGGCGGCGTGCGCGGCCGGATCGGCGAGGAGACGCTCCGCTTCGCGGTAGATCGTCTCCTCGTCCGTGCCGACGAGCTTCGCGACCCCCGCCTCGATCCCTTCCGGACGCTCGGTCGTCTCCCGGAGCACGAGCGTCGGCTTCCCGAAGGTCGGCGCCTCCTCCTGGATTCCGCCGCTGTCGGTGAGGATGATCTTCGCGCGGCGCATCCAGGAGACGAGCCGGTCGTAGTCGACGGGCGCGACGAGCTCGACGTTGCCGATCCCGTCGAAGGCCCGCGCCGCTTCGATCACGTTCGGGTTCGGGTGGACGGGAAACACGAAGCGCGTCTCCGGGAACCGGCGCGCGAGGCGCGCGATCGCGCGAAAGGACCGCCGCATCGGCTCGCCGAAGCTCTCGCGCCGGTGCGAGGTGACGAGCACGAGGTCGCGGCCGTCCTCCTCTTCCACCGGCGAGCGCTCCGCGAGCCATTCGAGCGCGTCGACGACGGTATTTCCCGTGACGTGGATCGTCGCCGGATCCGTTCCTTCCGCGCGGAGGGCCGCCGCGCTCCGCGGCGTCGGCGCGAAATGCAGCGAGGAAACGAGGTCCGTGACGCGCCGGTTCATCTCCTCGGGAAACGGGTTCCGAAGATTCGCCGTGCGCAGCCCCGCCTCGACGTGGCCGACGCGGACGCCGCGGTGGAAGCAGGCGAGCGAAGCGGCCATCACCGTCGTCGTGTCCCCCTGGACGAGCACGACGTCCGGAGCGGCTTCGGCGAGGACAGCGTCGAAAACCGAGAGCACGCCCGCGGCGACGGCCGAGGGAGTCTGGTTCGGGCGCATCAGATCGAGGTCGACGTCGGGCGCGATGCCGAAGAGCGCGAGCGCCGAATCGAGGAGATCGCGGTGCTGCGCGGTCGCGCAGACCACCGTCTCGAATCCGGCCTGCGCCCGGAGACGGAGGACGACGGGCGCCATCTTGATGGCCTCCGGCCGCGTGCCGACGACCACCAGGACTTTCATCTCTTCAGGCGACCGCTTCCTCGAGCGCGGAAGCGACCGCGTCGATTTCCGCCGGCTCGAGCTCCGGCCAGATCGGAAGCGCGAGGACTTCGGCGGCCGCGCGCTCCGACTCGGGGAGATCGCCCGGACGGCCGCCCAGCGGCGCGAAGCACTCCTGCAGATGGAGCGGGACCGGATAGTAGATCTCGGAGCCGATGCCCGCCGCGGCGAGGCGCGCGCGCACGGCGTCGCGGTCGCGGACCCGGACGACGAACTGGTGGTAGATGTGGTCGCGGTCCGGGCCGACGACCGGCAGGGAGAGATTCCCCGCGCTTTCGGCCGCGGCCAGGCGCCGGCGGTACTCCCCCGCGATCTCCGCGCGCCGGAGGTTCCAGCGATCGAGCCGCCGGAGCTTCACGCGCAGCACGGCCGCCTGAACCTCGTCGAGCCGGAAGTTTCCGCCGATTTCGGGGTGATGGTACTTCGGCTCCATCCCGTGCACGCGCAGCCGCGCGAGGCGGGCGGCCAGGACGCCATCCTCGGCGGTGACGAGCCCCGCATCTCCGGCGGCGCCGAGGTTCTTGGTCGGAAAGAACGAGAAGGCCCCGATCTCGCCGTGCGTCCCGACGGGGCGCCCCCGATATCGCGCGCCGATCGCCTGACACGCATCCTCGACGACGGGGATCCCGCGCCGTCGCGAAATCTCGAGGATCGGCGCCAGGTCCGCGGCCTGTCCGTAGAGGTGGACCGGAATCACGGCGCGGGTGCGGCCGGTGATCCTCCGCTCGAGCTCGTCCGGCGAGAGGGTGAGCGTGCCCGGCTCGACATCGGCGAAGACGGGGACCGCGCCGAGGCGCGAGACGACTCCCGCCGTCGCGAAGAAGGAAAACGCGGGGACGACGACCTCGTCGCCGGGTCCGACGCCGAGCGCCATGAGCGCGACCAGGAGCGCGTCGGTCCCGGAGGACACCCCGATCGCGTGCTTCGCCCCGAGATGCTCCGCGAGCTCCCGTTCCAGCGCGGCGCCTTCGTCCCCCAGGATGAACCTCTGCGTCTCGAACACGCGCGACACCGCCGCCATCGCGTCGTCGCGGTACTCCGCGAACTGGCGGGCGAGGTCCAGGAGAGGCACACGGATTCCGGGCATGAACGCGTGATTTTACTTCGAATGCCGACGCGCGCGACCGCCGCGGTCACCTCCAGGAATAGGCGGGCGGAGCGCGGCGCGGAGGCTTCAGCAGCGCAAGAAGCACGATCCCGGCGACGAAGCCCCCGATGTGCGCGAAATACGCCGTTCCTCCCGTCGTGGGCGTCGAGCCGGAGAGGCTCGCGGTGCCCGAGAAGAACTGGACGACGAACCAGAAGATGATGAAGAGAAACGCGGGGACCTCCGCCGTGAAGAAGAGGAAGATCGGAACCAGAGTGAGGATCTTCGCCCGCGGATAGAGGAAGAGATACGCCGCGAGCACGCCGGAGATCGCGCCCGAGGCCCCGAGAGACGGAAGGCGGGACGCGGCGTTGAAAAACGCGTGGCAAAGCGAAGCCGCGAGCCCGCAGAGCAGATAGAAGACGAGATAGCGGAAGTGGCCGAGGCGATCCTCGACGTTGTCGCCGAAGATCCAGAGGAAGAGCATGTTTCCCCCGAAGTGGAGCCATCCGGCATGGAGGAACATCGCGACGAAGATCGTCACGAGAGACGCCCCGACGCCGTATTCTCCCGACCACATCCGAAAGGGAACGAAGCCGTAGACGCGCAGGAAGCGGTCGAGAGCGTCGGGAGCGAGCGAGAGCTCGAAGAGGAATCCCCAGAGGTTGACGCCGATCAGCAGCCAGTTGATCCAGGGCGTCGTGCGGGTGCGAACGGTGTCGCGAAGCGGGATCAGGAGAGCCTACGTATTGACGCTCTCCTTGAGCTCCTTGCCCGGCTTGAACTTGACGGCGCGGGAGGCGGGAATCGTGATCGATTCTCCCGTCTTGGGGTTCCGGCCCGCGCGCTCGGCCCGGTCCGTCACCGAGAAAGCGCCGAGACCCGACACGTTGACCTTCTCCCCTTTCCGCAGGGCGTTCCCGATCGCGTTGAGGAATGCGTCGTACGCCGCGGCGGCGTCGCGCCGGGGGAGATTCGTCTCGCTCGCGATCGACTCGATGATCTCGTTCTTTCCGGCCATTTTGCCTCCAGCCGGGCGAATCTACGCGCCGGACGCGAATTTGTAAAGCGGGTGGAAAGACGAGCCGCGCCGAAAGCGGACGCTCCCCGCGCCGTCCTGGCAACGATCGCAGCCGCCGTCGCCGATCAATTCGGTCAGTAACGAGGCGCGGCGAGGCGCGGGCACGCCGAGCTGCGGGTCGCCCGCGGCCTCGGAGGGTGAAACGTCCCGGCCCCGGTCCGGGCGCCGGAGCGGTCGAGCCACACGAGGCCGCGAGCGAAGCGTGCCGCCGCGCTACTTTTCCCCGCGGGAGAAGGTGGCGGCTGCAAGCCGCCGGATGAGGGAACAAGGCGAGCCGCGGAGGTCAGGTCGCGGAAAGTTCGAGTGCAAAGCGCACGCTCTCCTGAGCGAAAGCGAAGGACCTGGCCACCTGAGCAGATCCTTCGTCGCTGCGCTCCTCAGGATGACATGCTCCGGAGGTCTGCGATCCGGGAGGCCGCGCGGTTCCAGCGCAGCGGCGCGCGCGAGGCCGACGTGACACGCGCCCGGCCGGCTCGATGCATCGCCGCGCTGGCCCTCAGGCGCGCCGGAACAGGTGCGCCGTGAAGCCGTCGGTGCCGCCGTCCGGAAAGAGCCGGAACACGGCGCCGGAGACGTGCGGCCGGAGCGCCTCGGGCGGATCGATCGGGGCCGGCCGCATTGAGGGGTCCGACGCCGCCAGCCCGGCCGCGACCCGCTCGTTCTCCTCTTCCTCGAGGCTGCACGTCGAATACAGGAGATAGCCGCCCGGCGCGACGAGAGCGGCGGCGGCCGCGAGGAGACCGCGCTCGGCCGCGGCCATCGCGTCGATGACGGCCGGGGTCACGCGGTATCGGATCTCCGGGTTCTTCCGCAGCGTCCCCGTGCCGGAGCACGGAGCGTCGAGGAGCACGCGATCGAACCGGGCGGCCGCGAAGGGCGCGGCCAGAACGTCGGCCGCCACGGCGTGCGCGGCCGCGAGGTCCATCCGTCGCTCGTTCTCGCGGAGGACGCCCAGCCGGTCGAGCGAGACGTCCGCGGCGACGGACCGGCCGAAACGGCCCGAAAACAGCGCCGACGCGGTCTTCCCGCCCGGGGCCGCGGCGAGGTCGAGCAGCCATTCGCCCGGGGGCAGAAGGAACGGGAGGACCTGCGATCCGGCGTCGGCGACGTAGAACCCGCCTTCCCGGAACACGGCCGTCCGGAGCGGATTTCCGGATACGACGGCGAGGCCGTTCTCCGCGAGCGGGATCGGTTCGGTTTCGACGCGCTCTTCCCGCAGGCGGCGGGCGACCTCTTCCCTCGGAAACCGGCGCGCGTCGCAGAGCAGATGCATCCGGCCCCGCTCGTCGTCCGCCGCGAGGATCGCCCGGGTTCGATCGATGCCGAACCGTTCGGTCCACCGCTCGACGAGGAATGCCGGGTGGGAAAACGCCTCGGCGAGCTCCCGCGGCGATCCCTGCGGCAGCGGGGCGGGCGGCTCTCGAAGCGCGGAGCGAAGGACGCCGTTGACGAGGCGCGACGCGCCCTCGCCCGCCTGCGCGCGCGCCATCGCGACCGCCTCGTGCACGGCCGCCCGCGTCGGCACCCGCTCGAGATATCGGATCTGGAAGAGCGCCGTCTCGAGGATCTCCCGCACGGGGACCTTGAGCCGGTCGAGCGGGAACCGGGAGAAACGGACGATCTCGGCGTCGAGCGCCGTGCGCCGGCGAAGGACGCCGAGCACCAGCTCGCGCGCGAGGTCCCGGTCGGAGTCGGCGAGGCCGGCGAGCTCGCGCACGAGACGGAGCGGACGGCGCCGGCCGAAGAAGTCGGAAAGGACCGCCACCGCGCGGCGGCGAGCCGGGCTCGCGGCGCGGGCCGGCCACCGCTCAGGCGCTGCCAAAACGCGCGCCCTCCGCCTCGCGCAGTCCGCGGAGGAATTCCGCTCCGGAGACCGGGCTTCGCCCCTCCCGCTGCAGGCGCTCGACCGCGAGCGACGTCCCGGCCCCGGCGACGACGGAAATTCCCCGGCCGTCCCCCTCGAGCGCGCCCGGCGCGTCCCGCTTCGCCGGGCCGCCCTCGCGCGCTTCGAGGATCTTCACGCGCTCGCCCCGGAACGACGTAAACACGCCGGGCCAGGGCGTGTACGCGCGGAGCATCCGGACGATCTCTCCCGCTTCGCGGGTCCAGTCGATCTCCCCGTCCCTCCGGCGGATCGGGCGGCAGTAGCTCGCCTCCCCCTCCTGCGGACGCGCGACGATCGATCCGGCCGCGACCCCGCGCAGTGTCTCGACGAGGAGATCCGCGCCGGCGTCGGCGAGGCGCGGCGCGAGCGCGGCGGCCGTGTCGTCCGCGTGGATCGGGAGCTCGGCAACGAGGTAGACCGGGCCTTCATCGAGCCCCTCGGTCATCCGCATCGTCGCGACCCCGGTCGTCCGGTCTCCCGCGAGGATCGCCGCCTGGACGGGCGAAGCGCCGCGGTACCGCGGAAGGAGAGAGCCGTGCACGTTCACGCACCCGAGCGGCGGGATGTCGAGGATCTCGCGCGGGAGGATCCTTCCGTACGCGACGACGGCGATCGCGTCGGGCGCTTCGGCGCGCAGGCGCTCGAGGATCGGAGGGGATTCGCGCAGACGCTCGGGTTGGAGGAGCGGCACTCCGAGCTCGCGCGCGAGCCGCGCGACCGGCGGCGCCGCCGGCTCGGCGTGGCGTCCGGCGGCCCGGTCGGGCTGAGTCACCGCGAGCGTCACCCGGAATCCGGGCTCGGCGGCGAGCCGCGCGAGAGACGGCACGGCGAACTCCGGAGTGCCAAAGAAGACGATTCGGAGGCGCGGAGGGAAAGCGGTCGAGCCGCTTAACTCGGCGCGGCTGAAGGGATCGCTCGATTCCGAACGCTCGCGCTTCGCCAAGGGTCTTCGCTCAGGCGCGGGCCGTTGCCGCCGGCACGGCCGGCGACTCGGCGACCGGGTCGGCCGCTTCCCAGGAAACCGGGACGAGGCCGCTCTCGAGCCATTCCTCCTCGCCGGCGAGCACGCGGCGAGAAATCGTGTATTTCCGCGCGTCGTCGTTGTCGGCCAGCGCGCCGAATCGCTCCCGGATCCGCCGCTCCGCGCTCCGGCAGAAGAGGTCGGCGAGCTCGACGGCGCGCTCCCCCTCGGCCGCGCCGGCCCGGCGGAGCGCGTCGGCGCGCGAAACCGCCGCCGCCATCGCGAAGAGGTCGGCTCCGATGTCGACCGCGCGGAAAAGCGTCGCCTGCTTTCTCTCGAGCTTCGGACCGAACCGGACCATCTGGTGGAAAACGGCGCGGGCGAGCCGCCGCGTCGAGCGGTCGAGAAAGCGCACGTGCCCGGCGAGCGGTCCGAACGCGGAAAACCGCGGCCACGCGCCCCATCCGAGCCAGCGCGAGGGATACCACCACGCGTAGAACGCCGCGATCCGGGGGAGCGCCGCGAGCTTCCGGCCGGCCGGCGCCTTCGGGTCGGCGAACGCTCCCGCGACCGAGAGGTGCGCGTCGAGCGCCTCGCGCGCGATGAAGAGCCGCATGATCTCGGAAGATCCCTCGAAGATCAGGTTGATCCGCGAGTCGCGCATCATGCGCTCGACGGGGATCGGGGGCTCGCCCCGGGCCCGCAGCGAATCGGCGGTTTCGTACCCCCGGCCGCCGCGGATCTGCAGCGTCTGGTCGACGATCTTCCACTGCTCCTCGGAGTTCCACATCTTCGCGACCGCGGCCTCGAGCCGGATGTCGCGCGCCCCCTCGTCCGCCATGCGGCTCGTCAGCTCGACGATCGCATCCATCGCGAACGTGGTCGCCGCCATGTCGGCGAGGATCTGCGCGATCGCCTCGTGCTTCCCGATCGGCTGACCCCACTGCACGCGTTCCGCCGCCCAGACTCTGCAAATCTCGAGGGAGCGCTTCGCGGCCGCCGCGCAGGACGCGGGAAGTGTCAGCCGGCCCGTATTCAACGTCACGAGCGCGAGCTTCAGGCCGCGCCCTTCGGCGAGCAGCAGGTTCTCCTTCGGCACCCGCACGTTCGTGAAGCGGATGATCCCGTTCTCGATCGCCTTCAGGCCCATGAAGTGACAGCGCCGGACGACCTCCACCCCGGGCCATTCCTTCTCGACGATGAACGCCGAGATCTTCTTCGTGTCGGGATGCCGCGCCATCACGACGAAGAGCTCGGCGATCGTTCCGTTGGTCGTCCAGAGCTTCTCGCCGTTGACGACGTAGTCGCCCTCCGGCGTGCGTTCCGCGGTCGTCGCGAGGTTCGCCGGGTCGGAGCCGACGTCCCGCTCGGTGAGGGCGAACGCGGACACGGCGCCCCGCGCGAGGCGGGGCAGGTACTTCTTCTTCTGCGCCTCGGTCCCGAAGAGCTTCAGCGGCTGCGGGACCCCGATCGACTGATGCGCCGACAGGAGCGCGATCAGGTTCCCGTCGACACTCGTGACGAGCTCGATCACCCGCGCGTATTCGAGCTGCGAGAACCCGAGGCCGCCGTACTCCTTCGGGATCTTCATTCCAAAAGCGCCCATCCGGGCGAGGCCGTCGATCACGCGCTTCGGGATCTTTCCGTCGCGGTCGATCGCGTCGGAGTCGACCTCCTCGAGCAGGAACTTCTCCATGCGGTCGTAGAAAGCGCGGAACTCGGGCCTTTCCGGCGGCGTCGCGGGGAACGGGTGGACCAGGTCGAGCCGGAAATTGCCGAGGAAGAGCTCCTTCAGGAAGGACGCGGAGCGCCACTCGGTCTCCCGGGCGTCCTCGGCGACCCGCCGCGCCTCCGCTTCCGACGAGAATTTCCCCGATTTTCCGGCGTCCGGCATCGGTCCTCCCCCGTTCGCGATTCTAGCAGCCGCTGTGCCACCGATAAGGCGCGTCGATACGGGTCGTTATACGGGATCCGTACGGCACGCCTGCCGTCGCGGAAACTGGCTCGGGGGCCGGGAGCGAGTGGAGGTTTCGCGGCGATTCGAACGAGCGAATCGACCGCGAAGCCGCCACCCCCTCGCGGTGCGCGACCCGCCCTTCAACGATTCGCAAGACCGATCGAATGGATCCAGGCGCGGTCAGGCGTGCCGGAAGACGCGTTCGGGCAGCTCGTCCGGCGGCCGAGGCGTACCGGTGGCGTACGTCGAGCGCCGCCGGCGAGTTGCACGGGCGCGTATAACGGCGCACATCACCGCGCCCGTCTATCTGGCTTGTGAATCGACGCCGTCGAAATAATCCGCAGGAACCAACACCTCCCGCGGCTTCGAGCCCTTCTGCGGCCCCAGCAGGCCGTCCTTGTCCATCATGTCGATGAGCTTCCCCGCGCGCGAGAACCCGACCCCCATCCGGCGCTGCAGGAACGAGATCGACGCCATCCGTTCCTTCACGACGAGCCGGGCGGCCTCGTCGTAGAGAGGATCGGACTCGTCCCCTCTGCCGGAGGCGACGCCGGCGATGCGCGCCTCTTCCTCGCGGTCCTTCGTGATCTCCTCGTCGAAGACCGGCTTCGCCTGCTTCTTGAGGAACTTCACGAGGGCCGCCGTCTCCTGGACGGAAATGAACGCGCCGTGGACGCGATGGAGGCGCGACGTGCCCGGCCCGAGGTAGAGCATGTCGCCGCGGCCGAGCAGCTTCTCCGCGCCGTTGCCGTCGAGCACGACGCGGGAATCGATCTTCGTCGCGACCTTGAACGCGATCCGCGACGGGAGGTTCGCCTTGATGACGCCCGTCAGCACGTCGGTCGAGGGCCGCTGGGTGGCGACGACGAGATGGATCCCCACGGCGCGGGCCTTCTGCGCGATGCGGGCGATCGATTCTTCGACGTCCTTCGGCGCGGTCATCATGAGGTCGGCGAGCTCGTCGATGACGAGGACGATGTACGGAAGCGGCGCGAGCTCGAGGTCGTCCGCCTCGTCGCCGAGCCGGGCCTTCACCTCCGCGACGGTCTGCTTGTCCTCGACCGCGCGGTTGTACTGGTCGATGTTGCGGACGTTGCCGACCTTCGAGAGCAGCTGGTATCGCTCCTCCATCTGCGCGACCGCCCACTTCAGCGCGTTCGACGCCTTCTTCGGGTCGGTGACGATCGGCGTCAGCAGGTGCGGGATGTCGCGGTAGATCTCGAGCTCGACCATCTTCGGGTCGATAAGGATCAGCTTGACCTGCGCGGGCGTCGCCTTGAAGAGGAGCGACGTGATGATCGTGTTGATGCCGACGGATTTTCCCGATCCCGTCGTGCCCGCGATCAGGAGATGGGGCATCGACTGCAGGTTCTGGACGACGGGCTCGCCGTGGATGTCCTTGCCCAGCGCGAGCGCGAGCATGGAGCGCTCCGCCGCGAACCGCTCCGATTCGATCACGTCGCGCAGCGCGATCAGGTCGCCGCCGTCGGGGTTCGGCACTTCGATCCCGACCGACGACCGCCCCGGAATCCGCTCGATCCGGATCGCCTCGGCGGAGAGCGCGAGCGCGAGGTCCTCGCTCATCGACATCACCTGGGTGACCTTGATGCCGGCGGCGGGACGGAATTCGTACGTCGTCACGACCGGACCCGGATGGAATTCGACGACCTCTCCCTCGACGCCGAACTCCGCGCATTTCTCGGTGATCCGGCGGGCGATTTCGGGCAGCTGCTTCCGGTCGAACGAGCCGACCGGATCGTACTTCTGGAGGAGCGAGCTCTGCGGATAGAGGTAGCCGCCGACCTCGATCGGAAGCGCCCTCTGCGGCGAGGGCTTCTTCTTCTCCCGCGGCTTTTCCCGGTCGCGACCGGCGGCGGGTTCGGGAGGGGGCGAGGCGACCTTCCGAATCGAGAACTTCCCTTCTCCCTCGAGCTTGCGCACCTTCACGGGGCCGCGCTCCTCGCCGAACGGAACGTCGTCGAACGCCGGCTCCTCCTTGCGCGCCTTCTCGATGTGCTTCTGGACGACGATCCGTTTCAGGCGCTCCTTCATCTGCCGCTCCCGCCGGCGGTTGAAACCGAGACGGAACCGGCCGAAGAACGCGATCGACTTCAGCTTGAGACGAAAGAGCGCCTCGCCGAGGGATACCTGGGTCGACAGCGGGATCGACAGCAGGAAGACCGCCGAGAGCAGGATGATCGAGCCGGGCGTGTTGAAGCGCGCCCGCACGAACGCCGCGATCCCGCTTCCGAGGAGGCCGCCGGAGTGGAGCGTTTCGCCGCGAAAGTCGCGGTCGCCGAGGACGATCGCGAGCAGGGCGGGCAGCGAGAGCGCGAGGAGCAGGAGCCCGACGGCCTTCGTCCCCGGGTTGACGAACCGCTTCGCCGTGAATCGCTGCACGCCCCACGCGCCCAGCCCCGCGACGATGAGCCACGCGCTCAGGCCGAACGCCGCGAGAAGCACCGACGACCACATCGCCCCGAAACCGCCGATCCAGTTGGCGGCGCGCGCGTTCTCGCCCGAGGTGCTCGAGAAGAACGGAACCGGATCCTCCGGGGAGTGCGAGAAGAGCGCGAGCGCGGTCAGGAGGGCCGCCACGACGAGAAGGAGGCCGAGCGCCTCGTCGGCGTAGCGCCGGCCCTTATCGCTCATGACGCGCCGCCCCTCGAAGGAAGGCCGCCGCGCCGCGTCGAAGAGATCGCGGGAGATCGCCAAATCGCGAGCAAATCCGGCATGGAATCGAGCGATGGTAACACGCCGAACGCCCGCGGAGCGGCCCGGCGCCGGCGTCAGCGGGCGAGCACGACGACGACGAGCGGACGGACTCCCCACGCCCGGCGGCAGACGCGCCGGGCGGCGGCCGTCGCTTCGCGCCGGATCCATTCGGGGTCCCCCGCTTCGCCGCGGGACCCCCGCTCGAGCGCCGCCTCGATCTCGGCGGCGATGTCGGCGTCGGCATCCGCCGGAATCGCCGCGCCGCGCGTCGCGATCTCGACGACGCGCCGCTTCGCCGGCGCGACCGAGACGAGGACCACGCCGGCCGCCGCGAGCTGCCGCCGGTCGCGAAGCACGACTTCCCCGATCGCGGCGGCGGCCCCGGCGTCGAGCGAGACGGTGCCCGCGGGGCGGGCTCCCCGCGCGACCCGGAAGTCCTCGCCCACCCACAGCGCGTCCCCGTTTTCCAGCACGAACACGCGGTCTTCGGCGACTCCGCCGCGGCGGGCGACCGCCGCGCACTCTTCGAGCGCCTCGCGCCGCCCGTGGACCGGGAGGACCGCCCGCGGCGCGAGCGCGGCGACGACCCGCTCGAGATCGTCGGCGTAGGCGTGGCCCGAGACGTGGGCGGCGTCGCGAACGACCTCGGCGCCTCCGCGCAGGAAATCGTCGACGATCCGCGCGACGGCCGCCTCGCGACCCGGGATCGTGCGCGCCGAAAACAGCACCCGATCGCCGCGCGAGAAGAGCAGGTCCGGGAGCGCTCCCGCCGAGAGGCGCGCGAGCGCCGAGTTCGGCTCTCCCTGCGAGCCGGCACAGAGGACGAACGCCCTGCTCGCGGGAAGATCCGCGATCACTTCCCGGCCGACGACCGCGCCCGCGGGCAGCGACAGGTACCCGTGGCGCTCGGCGAGCTCGGCGATCTCCGCCATGCTGCGCCCGATGATCGCGATCTTGCGGCCCGCCTCGCGCGCCGCCGCCGCGGCCGCTCCGATCCTCGCCACGTGGCTCGAAAACGTCGTGAGGATCAGGCGGCCGGCCCCGTCCTCGGCGACGAGCCGTCCGAGGGCCTCGCGGGCCTCGCGCTCCGACGGGCAGCACCCCTCCCGCCCGGCGTTGGTGGAGTCGAGGAGCAGGAGATCGCATCCTCCGGCGCGCGCGGCGATCGTCTCGAGATCGGTCCCTTCGCCGAAAGGCGAATCGCGATCGAGCTTGAAATCGCCGGTGTGGAAGATCTTCCGCCCCGCCGCCTCCACGAGAAGCGCCGCCGACTGGGGGACGGAGTGCGAGACCGGGAAGAACGTCACGGTGAATCCGCCCGCTTCGACGGGCTCCCGCCACGCGACGGCGCGCAGGTCGACCGGGGATCCCTCCTCGGAGACCCGCCGGTCGGCGAGCGCCGCGGTGAACGGAGTGGCGAAAACCGGCGCGTCGACGTGCCGGCGCAGATGCGCGAGCGCGCCGATGTGGTCTTCGTGGCCGTGCGTCAGGAAGATCGCCGCGACGTTCGCGCGCGCGAGCGGGGAGAAGTCGGGGACGACGCGGTCGACGCCGACGCCCGGAAGGAGCTCGTCGCCGAACGAGATCCCCGCGTCGACGACGATCGCTTCTCCCCCGGCGCGGATCACGAGGCAGTTCTTGCCGAACTCTCCGAGCCCGCCGAGGTGCGTGACTTCGACGGCGCTCATCGCTCCGGGTCTTTCTCTCCCTCTCCACCCGGGCCTGCCGCGCCGGGGCCTTCGGCGAAGGCGGGAGAGAGGGCCGGGGGCCGAGGATTCGCGGCGGCCGCGGCGGCGAGCGCGACGTAGTCCTCCGGCGAGAGCTCCTCCCCCCGAACCGTCGCTCCCTTCCCGATCTCGGCGATGGCATCCACCCACTCGTCCCGCGGCCCTTTTCCCGCGAGCGCGTTCACGAGCGTCTTCCGGCGCGCCCGGAACGCGCGCGACGCGAGGTCGATCACGCGGTCCAGGTCCGGCCGCTCGAGGGGCGGCGGCTTGAGGAGCAGGCGCACGACGGAGGAGACGACCTTCGGGCGTGGACGAAACGCCCCGGGCGGCAGGTCGAAAAGGATCTCGGCGTCGGCGAAGAACGCCGTCTCGACCGAGAGGAAGCCGTAGTCGTCGGAGCCGGGCCGGGCGACGAGCCTTCGCGCGACCTCCTTCTGCACGGTCGCGACGACGCGCGACACGGCATGGCGTTCGCGAACGGCCGAGCGGAGGATCGGGGTCGCGACGTTGTACGGAAGATTTCCGACGACGACCGCGGGTTCCGGGAGCCCGTGCCGGCGCAGCCGATCGCCGATCGGAAGCGCGAGCGCGTCCCCCTGCTCGACGACGACGTTTCCGAACGCGGAGAGCTCCCGGGCGATCGCGGCGGCCCGGAGAGGATCGATCTCGATCGCGAGGAGTCTGCCGCCGCTTCCGGCGAGAAGACGGGTGAGCGCGCCGTCGCCGGGGCCGATCTCGACGACCGTTTCTCCGGGGGAGGCGGCGGCCGCGGCGACGATGCGCGCGGCGGCGGAGGGATCGACGAGGAAATTCTGCCCCCATCGGCGGAGCGGGGGGAACGGAGATGCCACGCGCCGATTCTGTGCCGCGCGCCGGGACCGGTCAATGTGGCGCGCCGGCGACGAAAAAGCCGACGTCTGCCTCTCCAACCCGTTGAAACAGCGGGAGAAGCGATGGCATCCCGGTTGCGTGGTCTCCGGCGGATTGGAAGCGCCTTCGATTGTGGCCCTGCCGGGGCCCGGGTTCTCGGAGCAGCGGGAGAAGCTCGCCGAGCTTCGCCGCGCGGTCCATACCGCGCTCGTCGGACAGGAGGCGTTCCTCGACCGGCTGCTGATCGGTCTCCTCGCGCGGGGGCACGTGCTCGTCGAAGGCGTACCGGGACTCGCGAAGACCCTCGCCATCCGGGCGGTCGCCGGGGCGATCGACGCGACGTTCTCCCGCATCCAGTTCACTCCCGATCTGCTGCCGGCCGACCTGACCGGAACGCTCGTCTTTCATCCGTCGACCGGCGAGTTCACCCCCCGGCTGGGTCCGCTCTTCGCGAACATCGTGCTCGCCGACGAGATCAACCGCGCCCCGGCGAAGGTCCAGTCGGCCCTCCTCGAGGCGATGCAGGAGCGCCAGGTCACGCTCGGGGACGGCACGCATCGCCTGCCCGATCCCTTCTTCGTGCTCGCGACGCAGAACCCGATCGAGCAGGAAGGCACCTATCCTCTTCCGGAGGCTCAGGCGGACCGTTTCCTGCTCAAGTGTCTCGTCCGCTACCCGTCGCGCGAGGAAGAGCTCGCGATCCTCGACCTCGCCGGGGCGGGAATGCCCCCCGTTCCGTCGGCCGTCATTTCCCCCGCCGATCTCGACGGCGCGGCGCGGACCGTCGCGGAGATCTACGCCGACCGGCGCATCCGGGAGTATCTGGTCGGTCTCTGCGCCGCGACGCGGGCGCCCAAGGAGGAGGGCTTCGCCGAGGCCGCGGGATGGATCGCCTACGGAGCTTCGCCACGCGGTTCGATCGCGCTGCTCGCCGCGTCGCGAGCCCGCGCCTTCCTCGAAGGCCGGGCTTACGTCGTCCCGGAGGACGTGAAGGCGATCGCAGCCGACGTGCTTCGGCACCGGCTCGTCCTGACCTTCGAGGCGGAGGCGGAAGGGGTCCGGCCCGACGACGTCGTCGCGCGGCTCCTCGTCCGCGTCCCGGTCCCGTGAGGAACGGCGCCGATGCGGCTCCCCTTCTTTCCCGCTGATCGGCCGCGGCGACGGCGCGGCCGCACCCTCGATCCGGCGGACCTGCTGCGGCGGGTCGAACGGATCGCCGTCGCGTCGCGCCGGAAGACCGAGTCCTCTCCGGCCGGGGACTACCGGTCCCTTTTCCACGGCCGGGGCATGGAGTTCTCGGAGGTCCGGGAATACCGCCCGGGAGACGAAGTCCGCGCGATCGACGGAAACGTCACCGCCCGGACCGGATTTCCGCACGTGAAGCTCTTCCGGGAGGAGCGCGACCGCACGCTGCTCTTCCTCGCGGACCTCTCGGCTTCCGAGGACTTCGGGTCGGGATTCGCCACGAAGCGCGACCTCGCCGCGGAAGCGGCGGCCGCGATCGCGCTCGCCGCCGCGGCGCAGCGCGACCGGGTGGGAGCGATCCTCTTCACCGACCGCGTCGAGAAGATCGTCCGGCCCGCGCGCGGAAAGGCGCATGCGCTCGCGATCGTCCGCGACATCCTGTCCCGGCCCCTCGAGGGATTCGGGACGGACCTGGCCTTCGGGATCGCGGCCGCGAGGCGGATGCTGAAATCGCGCGCCCTCGTCGTCCTCCTCTCCGACTTCCGCGCGGCGGGGTGGGAGAGGGAGCTCGGCGCGCTCGCACGGCGGCACGACGTCGTCGCCCTCGCGCTCTCGGATCGGGCGGAGCGGGCGCTTCCTCCCGGCGGGCTCCTGCGGCTGCGCGACGCGGAAACGGGCGCGGTACGCCTCGTCGACGCGTCTTCGACGGCCTTCCGGGCCGCATGGAGCGCCGCCGGCTCACCCTCCGGCACCCGCGCCGCGTGCGCCCGCGCCGGAGTCGATTTCCTCGCGCTCGACACGGCGCGATCGCCGTCGAAAACGCTCGACGCGTTCTTCCGCGGCCGGGCCGGAGGGCGGCGGTGAGCGCGAACGCCGCCGTCGGATCGACGCGGGTCACCGTCGGAGAGCCGTTCCGCGTGACGCTCGCGTTCGACGCGCCCCCGCGCTCGACGCTTTCGCTCGAGAACCCTCCGTCGACCGCCGAGCTTTCGCGGGTCGGCGTCTCTCCGTGGGCGTTCCGGCGCGAAGGCGCGGCCGGATGGCGGCTCCAGCGAACGGAAACGTGGACCTCGTTCGTTCCGGGATCCTCCCGCTCGCTCCGCTGGAAATACGCGATCCGCGCTCCCGGCGCTCCGGAGGCCGAAGGCTCCGTCGCGACCCGCCCGGTCACGGTCGCGTCGGTCCTGCCCCCCGGTCCGCCCGCCGGGGCATCGCCGCTCCGCGCTCCCGTGACGCGCCCCTACGTCGCGTGGCAGGTTCCGGCGGCGATCCTCCTCGCCGCCGCCGTCGGCGCCCTGTTCCTCTTCTTCTTCCGCCGGCGCCGCTCCGCGCCGAGCCGCGTTCGCGACGCCGACGAGATCTTCGACGGGGAGCTCGATCTCCTCGAGAGCTCGCTCGCCCGCTCGGCGCCGGAAGACACGTTCTACGACTGGCTCGCGGAGATCACGCGCTGGTATCTCGAGCAGAAGCTCGCGATTCCCGCGACGCGGCTCACGTCGGCAGAGATCGCCGCGGAGCTCCGCGCGGGAGACCCGGGCGGCGGCGGGATCGCGGCGGCCGACCCTTCGACGGCGGTGTTCTCCGTCTGCGACGGGATCCGCTTCGCCCGCCGGGAGCACCGGCGCGACCTCGCGCAGGAAGCGATCGGCGCCGCGCGCCGCGCCGCGGCCGCGATCCGCGCCGCGGAGAGTCTGGCCGCGATTCGCGCTGGCGAGGGCGTGGCGGCGAGCCGCGCCGGCCAGAGCCTGGCGGCGAGCCGCGCCGCCGGGCGTCCCGACTCGAAGCGGAGGAGCGCGTGATCGCCTTCGCGCGCCCCGGCCTCCTCGCTCTCCTCGCGCTGCCCGTCGCGATCGCGATCCTCCGCCGCCGCTTTCGGGGGGCCGCCGTAATCGACGTCCCGGCGGTCACGGCCGCGCGCCCGACGGCCGCCTCCCGCCTGGCGGCGCTCCCGTCGATCCTCACGGCGCTCGGCCTCGCGAGCGGGATCGTGGCTCTCGCGGGACCGCGCCGCCCCGTTCGTCGCGCCGTCGCCGGAGCGCCGTCGACGGCGATCGCGGTCGCCCTCGACGTCTCCGGATCGATGGCGGCGGAGGACTTCCAGCCGAAGAACCGGCTCGACGTGGCGCGCGGCGTCGTCGCCGACTTCGTGCGGGGGCGGCCGGACGATCCCATCGCGCTCCTCGCGTTCGCCGGGAACGCCCGGACGATCTGTCCCGCGACGGAGGACCACGACGCGCTTCTCGCGCTCCTCGCCCCGCTCGACGGCGCCCGCTTCGCCGACGGCACCGCGATCGGCAACGCGATCGCGACCGGAATCGCCCGGCTCAAGGAGCTTCCCGCGAAGAGCCGCGTGCTCGTGCTCGTCACGGACGGCGGAAACAACGCCGGACAGATCGACCCCGACACGGCGGCGGGGATGGCGGCGGCCTACGGAATCCGAATCCACACGGTCGCCGTCGGAAAGGGCGGCCGGGTCCCGATTCCGGTCAGCGTGCGCGATCCCGTCAGCGGCAGGATCGAAAAGCGCCGCATCGAGGCGAACGTCGAGATCGACGAGCCGCTGCTGCGCCGGATCGCGGCGGCGACGGGAGGCCGATCCTTCCGCGCGACCGACGGCCGGGCGTTGAAGGACATCTTCGGAGCGATCGACGAGCTCGAAAAGAGTCCGGCGCCCCGGCGGTGGGAGGTCTCGTGGAAGGACCTCTCGCAGCCGCCGACGCTCGCCGCGGCGGCCCTGCTGCTCGCCGCGATCGCGCTCGGATCGGGTCCGCTCCGGATCGAAACGGAGGCGGCGTGATCTGGGCCGAGCCCCGCTGGCTCTGGGGGATGGCCGTCGCGCTCCTGGTCGCCGCCGCCGCCGAAGCGGCGCGCCGCCGCGCCCTCCGGAGCGTACGTTCGCTCGATCCCGGATATCCCGGGAGGCCTCGCTGGCGCGTTCTCCTTCCGGCAGCGGGAACCGCGCTCCTCGCCGCTTCCCTTGCGGGACCCCGTTGGGGATTCCGGGCGGTACCGTCCGCCTCGCCGCAAACCGACGTGGCGATCCTCCTCGACACGTCGGGATCGATGCTCGCGCGCGACGCCGCGCCCGACCGGTTCGGCGCCGCGCGCCTCTTCGCGCGCGATCTGGCGCGGCGGCTCCCGGAGACGGTTCGCCTCGCCGTCGTGCGCGTCGAGGGGGACGGCGAAGTCGTCTGTCCCCTGACGCTCGACCGCGCCGCCGCGGAAAACGCTCTGGAAGAGCTGACGCCGCGCGGCGCCGAGGCGCCGGGATCGGACCTCGGACGCGGCGTGCGGACCGCGCTCGCGCTCCTGTCGGCGCGCCCCTCCCGCGTCCGCGCGATCGTCCTCCTCTCCGACGGCGAGGACCTCGACGCCGGCCTGAAAGAGGCCGCGGCGGAGTGCCGCCGCCGCGGAGTCGCGCTCGACACGGTCGCCGTCGGAACCGAGGCGGGCGCCGCGGTGCCGTCCCGGAGCGGCGGAGTCCTGACCGACGGAGGGTCTCCCGTCGTGTCCCGTGCGAGGCCGGACGAGCTCGCCGCGCTCGCGCGGGAAACGGACGGGCGATTCGCTCTCGCCGGCTCGCCGTCCGGCGCGGCGGCGCTCGCCTCGTCCTTCGCCGCCATCGGCGGCAGCGGACGGGGCGCCCCGGTCCGGGAACCGATCTCGCGAAGCGCGTGGCCGCTCGCGGGGGCGCTCGCCGCATGGGCCGGCTGGTGGTCGCCGCGGCGGGGTCGCCGGGAGCCGGAGTCTTGAAGACCGCCGCCGCGGCCGCCGCGCTCGCATCGATCTTCTCGATCTTCTCTCCCGCGCGTCGGGACGCCCGGGACGGCGCCGCCGCCTACCGCAAGGGCAAGTTCGACGAGTCCGCGCGGCGATTCGGAGCGGCCGCGCGGCGGGACCCGAAAGACCCGGCCTGGGCGCTCGATCTCGGAACCGCGCTCGGCGCGGCGGGAAAACGCGACGAGGCGCGCGCCCCTCTCGCCGGCGCGGCGCGGAGCGGCGACCGCGCCGTCGCCGCCGACGCTCTCTACCAGCAGGGAACGCTCGACCTCGGCGGCGGCGACTACCGATCCGCGGTCGACCGCCTTCGCGAGAGCCTGCTGTTCGATCCGTCGCGGAAGGACGCGAAGCGCAATTACGAGCTCGCCTGGCGCAAGCTCCAGGAGCGTCGGCCTCCGCCCCCTCCGACGCCCTCGCCGTCTCCCGCCCCGGGAAAAACGCACGCCCCTTCGCTGCCCCCGCGAAACGACCCGGAATTCCAGCGGAAGGCCGGCATGACCCGCGAAGAGGCGGACGCGCTCCTCCGCAGCCTCGACGCCGAGCAGCGGCAGAAAGAAAAGACGTCCCCCATCGTCGGCGGGAGAGACTGGTGAGACGGGCCGCGCTCCTCGGCGCGTTCCTCGCCGCGGCGGCGATCCTGCCTCTCCGCTCGGAAGCGGCCGACCTCCCTGCCGCGACTGCCACGCTCTCTCCGTCGACTCTTTCCGCGGGGCAGGAAGCGATCCTCCAGATCGAGATCGCTGGCGGTTTCCACCTCTCGTCGGCTCCCGTTCTTCCCCTGACGAACCTCTCCGTCGTCGCGGGGCCCTCGCTCGAGAACCGGTTCGAGTGGATCAACGGGCGAAGCTCGTCGCGAACGGAGATCGCGTATCGGGTGCGAGCGGGGAAACCGGGCCGCGCCGCGGTGGGCGCGATCCGACTCGCCGATGCGTCGGGAAAAACGGTGACGACCGAGCCGATCACCGCCGAGGTCGGAAATGGCCTCTCCGGCGAAGAGCCCGCCGCGCCCGAGACGGGCGGGGATCCCCTCCTCGTGAGCCGCCTCGATCCGCCGTCGCCGTACGTCGGACAGCAGGCGGTCTGGACGCTCTATCTCGTGACACGCGGACAGGCCGAGCGCGGCGAGGTCGAGGCGCTCCCCGATTTCCGCGGCTTCTGGGCGGAGGACCTCGAACGGGAGGGAAACGTGCAGCCGCAGGTCTGGAACCTTCACGGCACGCTCTACCGCGCGTACCCGATGATCCGAAAGGCGCTGTTCGCGACGCGGTCGGGGAAGCTCGCGATCGGGTCCGCCCGCGCCCGCGTGTCGGTGCGCGAGAGCGTTTTCGACGCCTTCGACTCGCCGTTCTCCGAAGGGTCGGCGGTCGAGAAGGAATCCACGCCGCTCGCCGTCTCGCCGCGTCCGTCGCCGTCGCCGGAGCTCCCGGTCGGCCGCTTCGCCCTGAAGCTCTCCGTGGATCGCCCGAGGGTTGCCGCCGGACAGGCGGTCGCGGTGACGGCGCAGCTCTCGGGCGACGGACGCCTGGCGGACGTCTCCGCGCCCCCGCTCGAGGTCCGCGGAGCGCGCGTCTCGGAGCCCGAGACCCGGCTCTCGATCCGCCGCTCGACTTCGCGGATCTCTTCGGCGAGAACCTGGGAATGGGTGGTGACGCCCGAACGCCCGGGCGCGCTCGAGATTTCGGCCGTCTCGATTCCGACGGTCGATCCCGCGAGCGCGCGGGTCGTTCCGGTTTCGTCGGGCGCGCTCCGGCTCCAGGTCGACGTGCCGCCGCCGGCCGCCCCGGCAGCCGTCCCGGCGCCCGCGGCTCTCCCGGCCCGCGCGGCATTCCCGCCCGCGGCGGTTGCGGCGGCCGCGATCGCCGGAGCCGCGATTCTCCTGCTGGGCTTCTGGCTCGGCCGGGGGCGCTCGCCCGATCGCGCCCTCGCTTCCGCTCCCGCCGGCCCGGAAGGCCGCGAGGACCTCGATCGCGTCCTCGCGCGGCTCGAGGCGGAGGGACAACGGCGGGGGCGGGATGCCGCGGCGCGCGTCGCGGAGTGGCGCCGGCGGTGGGACGAAGTGCGGTTCGCTCCCCACTTCTCGTCCCGGGACGAGGCCTCGGCGTCGCTCGAGAAGGAAATCCGGCAAGCCGCCCGGGAGCTCCGGAAAAAGTAGGCGCAGGGGGGTGCAGCGTGCGTTCGCGTGCTAACATTTTTGGCTCCATGTCCTCGGTTTACACGCTCGAAAACAAACGCCTCGAAGACTTCCTCGAGCGGCACAAGGCGTACTACCCCTACTCCGGCGAGATCGAGATCGACCGCTTCCTCCGCGAGATCCTCCAGAAGGCGAACGAGTTCGTTCCGTCCGAGGCCGGCTCGATCCTGCTCGACGACCCCTCGACGAAGAACGTCGAAGACCGGTCGGAGAGCGACCTCGTCTTCATCGCCACCTTCGGCCGCCATGCGCCGGACGTCCTCGGGCAGCGCATGAGCGCCCGGATCGGAATCGTCGGGCACGTCTACGTGAGCGGCGTCGCCTACATGACGCCCGACGTCGTGGACGATCCGTACTTCTACCCGTCGATCGACATGACGACGCAGGAGGAGACGCGATCCGTCCTCTGCGTCCCGATCAAGATCGAATCCGCGGTCTGCGGCGTCCTCGAGCTCATCAACCGCGAGGGCCCCGAAGGATTCGTCGGCAAGGATCGCCGGCTCCTCGAGATCTTCGCCGATTACGCCTCGATCTCGATCCAGAATCTCCTCGACGCGCGGCGGGCGCACGAGGTCGCCAAGCGAGACGGCCTGACGGGCCTGTACAACGACCGGTATCTCCACCTGCGCCTCTCGCAGGATCTCTCGCGGCTCGGGCGAGACGGAGGCGACCTGTCGCTCATCTTCCTCGACCTCGACAACCTCAAGTCGGTCAACGATCACCACGGGCACCTCGCGGGGAGCCAGGTGCTGCGGGAGATCGGCTACATCCTCGCCAAGACGGTCACCGACGAGCGGGCGACGCTCACGCGCTACGGCGGCGACGAGTTCGTGCTGGTGCTTCCGGGAACGACACTCGCCGAGGGATTCCGGGTCGCCGAATCGGTCCGCGACGCGATCCGGAGCGCCGTCTATCTTTCGCGTCCCTACGGCTTCAACGAGGCGCCCCTTTCGCTCCGGAACCTCTCGGCTTCGCTCGGGATCGCGTCGGTGCGGGAGAACACGACTCCCGGCTCACCGATCGAGCAGCAGAAGAACGAGCTGCTGCGCGCCGCCGACGCGGCGATGTACAGGGCCAAGCAGGCGGGGAAGAACCGCACGCAGGGGGCCGAGCGCGGGATACCGCATCCCACCGCCAAGGCCATCTAGCGGGTAGCGGCGTGATGCATCGAGCGAGAACGGGCGCGTGCGCCACGGCACGCGGCTTCAACATACGCATCGGGTATGCCTCAGCCGCGGGCCGGACGCCCGCATCCCGTCTCGTTCGCGCCTGACGCCGCCTCAACACCGGATGAGTTCAGCCTCGAAAATGTTGCCGCACCGCCGAGGAATGACCTGGCTGCTTCCTGCGGCAGCGATCGTCGGCGCACTTCACGGCGGCCCAGCAGCGCTTCCTGCCGCGCGGTCAGACTGGTTCAGTCAATCCCAGAATCCCGCAAGAGTGGCGTTTTCACGAGTCGTCACTCCCGGAGCAGGCGCCCGGCTTCGTCAAGTTTTCGTGTATTATAGCGGCTCGTCGCATTCTTGAGCGAATTGCGAGGCGCGTGGTAGCCTTCGCCGGTCACAGCGAAGGAGTCGGCATGTCTTCCATGGTCAGAAACGTGGTCGAGGCGCGGGAAGTGCTCGACAGCCTTTCCCGGCACATCCTCGTCGACGGCTACCACGTCGTCATGGACCTCCAGAGGAGCCGCGGCTCGTACCTGTACGACGCCCGAAGCGACCGGTACATCCTCGACTTCTTCACGAACTTCGCGACCTGCCCGATCGGTTATAACCACCCGAGGCTCAGGACGATCGACTTCCGCGAGCGGCTCGCCGACGTCGCGACCAACAAGCCCGCCAACAGCGACATCTACACGCAGGTCTACGCCGAGTTCGTCGAGACGTTCTCCCGGATCGCCATCCCGCCGTCGCACTCGAGCCACCTCTTCTTCGTCGAGGGCGGCGCGGTCGCGGTCGAGAACGCCTTGAAGACCGCTTTCGACTGGAAGGTCCGCAAGAACCTCGCCCGCGGGCTCCGCGAGGAGAAGGGCCACCAGATCATCCATCTGAAGAACGCGTTCCACGGCCGCACGGGCTACACCCTCTCGCTCACGAACACCGCCGACCCGCGCAAGACCCAGTACTTCCCGAAGTTCGACTGGCCGCGCATCACCTGTCCGAAGCTCTCCTTCCCCGTCACGGACGCCGTCGTCGCCGAGGTCGAGCAGCTCGAGGAGCAGGCGGTCGCGGAGATCCGGCAGGCCGTCTCGGAGCGGCGCGACGACGTCGCCGCGCTCATCATCGAGCCGATCCAGGGGGAAGGCGGCGACAACCATTTCCGCCCCGAGTTCTTCCGGAAGCTCCGCGCTCTCGCCGACGAGCACGAGTTCCTCCTGATCTGCGACGAGGTGCAGACGGGCGTCGGCACGACCGGCGCGATGTGGGGATGGCAGAACACGGGAATCGTTCCCGACATCTTCGTTTTCGGCAAGAAGACGCAGGTCTGCGGGATCGCGGCGAGCTCCCGGATCGACGACGTGGACTCGGTCTTCAAGATCTCCTCGCGGATCAACTCGACCTGGGGCGGCAACCTCGCCGACATGTTCCGCGCGACCCGCTACTTCGAGATCATCGCCGCCGAGAACCTCGTCGAGAACGCGCGCGTCGTCGGCGAACACCTCCTCGTCAAGCTCCAGGCGCTCGCCGAGGAGATGCCCGATCGGGTGTCGAACGTCCGGGGCAAAGGCCTTTTCCTGGCGCTCGACCTCCCGGGCACGGAGCTCCGCGGAAAGGCGCTCGAGGCCTGCCTCGCCGAAGGTCTGATGGCGCTCGCATCCGGTTCCCGGGCGATCCGGATGCGCCCGGCGCTCAATCTCACCGCCGCGGAAGCCGACGAGGGCGTCGAGAAGCTCCGCCGCGCTCTCCGAAGTCTCGCTGCCTGACGCGCGGCTCCTCCTCGCCTCCGCGTCGCCGCGGCGCGCGGAGATCCTGACCGCGCTCGGCGTCCCGTTCCGCGTCGCGCCATCGGGGATCGCCGAAGACTTTCTTCCCGGCGAGAGCGCCGTTGCCGCGGCCCGGCGGCTCGCCCGCGGGAAGGCGCGCGAGGCGGCCGCCTCCGCGAATCTTCCGGTGCTCGCCGCCGACACTCTCGTGTTCCTGGGGGAAACGGTCTTCGGCAAGCCTGCGGACGCCGCCGACGCGCGCCGCATGCTGACGGCCCTCTCCGGACGGACCCATTCCGTCGTGACCGCCGTGGTACTCCTCGTGGAGGGGCGAATGGCCGAGCGCACGGCGATTTCGAGGGTCCGGTTCGCCGCGATGACGGACGCGGAGATCGCGTGGTACGCGGCGACGAGCGAGCCGTCGGACAAGGCGGGCGCGTACGCGATCCAGGGCGCCGGCGCCCGCTTCGTCGAAGCCATCGAGGGATCTCCGAGCAACGTGATCGGGCTGCCCGCGCGCGAGGTCTACGAGCTGCTGATGGAGGCGGGGCTCGGGGACCTCGCGCTGCCGCCCTCCCCGGAGGAGGCGCGATGAACCCTTCGGTCATCTGGTTCGCGCCGACGCTCGCCGCCGCGCGCCGCTCCCGGACGCGCGCGGGGGCGGCCGCGGACGCGGCCCGGGAAGCCTCTCCCCGCTCGACGGGAGCGCTCGTGCGGGCGCTCGCGAGCGGCGAGAAGGTCCGGATCGTCGACCCTCCCCGCCGCAGCCCGGCGTGGGAACGAACGAAGCGGCGGATCTTCCTCCCCGCCGCTCCCGGACTTCTGCGCGACGCGATCGGCGGCATCGCTCCGCAGGAGCCTCCGCCCGGCAGTGACCGCCGCCGGAGCGGGCCGACGCGGGCGCACTGGATTCCCGGGGACCTCAACGATTCCCGGGCGGCGTCGCTCCTTCGATCCGCTCCCGTCCCGACGCTCTGGATCATCGAGGACTTCCGGCGGCTGCGCCTCTCCCCGCGAATGCTCGCGACCGTCGAGGCGCACGGGATCGCGATCGCGGCGTACCGGGCGCTCTCGCCCGTCCGCGGGAAGCATCCGGGAGCGACGCGGCGCCGCGCGCCCGGCCCCAAGGCGCGTTAGAATCGGCCGATGAAGACGTTCCCGGCCGCCGCCCTGGTCGCTCTCGCCGCCCTTCGGCCTGCCGGAGCGGCGGCGCCGCCGAAGGAAGCGCTCCCCTTCATCGAGAACGACTACTCCCGGGCGCTCTCCGAAGCACGCTCGAAGAAGCTGCCGATTTTCGCGGACGCCTGGGCCCCCTGGTGACACACCTGCCGGTCGATGAGGGCATTCGTCTTCACGGACGCATCCCTCACGCGGCAGGCCGGACGGTTCGTCTGGCTCTCGATCGACACGGAAAACGCGGTGAACGCCGGCTTCCTCCGGAAGTATCCGGTCGACGTCTGGCCCTCGATGTTCGTGATCGACGCGGCCACCGAAACCGCGGCGATGCGCTGGGTCGGCGGGGCGACCACGGCGCAGCTCCTCGGCATCCTCGCCGACGGCGAGCGGGCGGTCCGCCGGGCCCGCGGCGGATTCGAGGAAGCGCTCGCGCGCGCCGACCGGGACTACGCTCGCGGAAAGAACGCCGAGGCCGCGAAGGGGTATCGCGAAGCGATCGCGAAGGCGCCCCGTTCCTGGCCGCGCTACGGGAGGACGGTCGAGTCGCTCCTCTTCGCGCTCGAACAGTCGCACGATCCGGCCGGGTGCGTGCAGACCGCGCGCGAAGCGCTCCCCCGCGTTCGCCATTCCTCCTCGGCGGTGGGTGTGGCGGGCAGCGGTCTCGGCTGCGCGGTCGAGCTCCCGCCGGCGGCTCCGAATCGCGGACAGACGATCGCGGAATTCGAGCGCGAAGTGCGCGGCGTGATGGCCGATCCGCAGCTCACCATGTCGGGCGACGATCGCTCCGGCCTCTACCAGACGCTGATCGACGCCCGCGAGGACGCCAAAGACGAGGAAGGGCAGCGAAAGCTCACGGAAGAGTGGTCCGCTTTCCTCGACGCGGCGGCGGCGCAGGCGAAGACCGTCGAGCAGCGGACTTCGTTCGACCCGCATCGCCTCTCGGCCTACCTCGCGCTCAAGGAGCCGGAGAAGGCCGTTCCGATGCTCGAACAATCGGAGAAGGACCTTCCGGACGACTACAACCCGCCGGCGCGCCTCGCGCTCGCCTGGAAGGAGCAGCACGAGTGGGACAGGGCCCTCGCGGCGTCCGACCGCGCGCTCGCGAAGGCGTACGGCCCGCGCCGGCTCGGAATCCTGCGGACGCGCGCCGAGATCTTCCAGGGCAAGGGCGATCCCGCTTCGGCGAAGAGGACGCTGGAACAGGCGATCACCGAGGCCGAAGCGCTTCCGGAGGGGCAGAAGAACCCCGGGATGCTCGCGGGGCTCCGCAAGCGGCTCGAGGCGCTCGAGAAGCCGTCGTCGCCCTCCTGATGGGCCGAAACGGATCGCGGCGGCCGTCCGTATAGACCGCGTCATGTCGACTCTCGAGCAGACCGCCCCGACGTTCGGGATCTACAACGACTACTACGGATTCCGGGAGTCGCCGTTCAACATCACGCCGGATCCGCGGTTCCTCTTTTTCTCGGACCGGCACCGCGAAGCGTTCAACCACGTTCTCTTCGGCATCCGGGAACGGAAGGGATTCATCCAGCTCACCGGCGAGGTCGGCGCGGGCAAGACGACCGTCTGCCGCGCGATCCTCGAGGAGCTCGGCCCCTCCTACCGAACCGCGCTCGTGCTCAACCCCTGCATGACCGCCGCGCAGCTCGTTCGCACGATCCTTTCGGAGTTCGGCCTTCCGCGCCGGGTGGACCGGACCGCGAGCCTGGAGACGCTGAACCATTTCCTCCTCGAGCAGGTCGAGGCCCAGCACGACGTCGTCCTCATCATCGACGAGGCCCAGGACCTCGACGACGACCTCCTCGAGCAGGTGCGGCTCCTCTCGAACCTCGAGACGGACCGGCGCAAGCTCCTGCAGATCGTCCTGATCGGCCAGCCCGAGCTGCGCGAGAGGCTCGACGCTCGCGGGCTCCGTCAGCTCCGGCAGAGGATCACCGTCCGGTACCACCTGACGCCGCTCGATCGCGGCGAAACCGAGCGGTACATCGAGCACCGGATGAACGTCGCGGGCTGCGACCGCGCCCCGACGTTCACGCCGTGGGCGATCCGCCGGATTCACGGGTATTCGCGCGGGATTCCGCGCCTGATCAACGCGGCCGCCGACAAGACCCTGCTCGCCGGCTTCGTCGCCGAAGCGGACCGGCTGACCGCCCGGCACGTCGCGCGAGCGCTCCGCGAGCTCGAGGGAAAGATCCGATGAGCCTGATCGACGACGCCCTCAAGCGCGCCCGCGACGAGGCCGTCCGGCAGGAGGAAGAGCATCGGCGCGGGCAGCGCCCCTGGGTCCCCCCTTCGCCGAAGAAGGCGCGGAGGCGCGCGCCGGCCGCCGCCGCGGCCGCGGCCGGAATCGCGCTGCTCGCGGCCGGCGCATGGCTCTTCGTCCGTCGATCTTCCCCGCCGGAGGGCCCGGCGAGCCCCGCGCCGCGCCTCGAGGCGCCGGCGCCGCGTGCCGCCGCGACGAGCGCTCTTTCCGCCGCCGCCCCCGCTTCCCTTCCGCCGGTCGCCGCGAGCGTCGAAGTACCGCCGCCCGTCGCCCCGAAACCGCGCGGGGAAGAACCGACGGTTGCGCGCGAGTCCCGCTCCTCCCCGGCGGCTCCGACGGCCGTCTCCGCCGCTCCTCCGTCCCGGCCGGCGCCCGCGCCCGCCTCTCCGGCTCCGGCCGGGCCGCCGTCGAGCCATCCGTCGCTCCGGGACGGGAAGAGCTTCGTCCGCGTCGTCGACCTTCCGGGGGAAGACCGGATCGAGCTGGAAGGAATCGTCTACTCGGAGACGAATCCGGTCGCGGTGATCGGCGGAAAGGTGCTCGCGCCGGGCGCCTTCGTCGGCGACTTCCAGGTCGTCCGGGTCGAAGAGGATCGCGTCACTCTCCGGGGCCGCGGCGTCACGATCTACGTGACGCTCGGCTAGGCTCAGGAGCCCGCGGCCCCGGACGCCCTTCGCAGCGATCGTCGCGAAGCGACCGCCGGAAGTCTCGCGGCGCGCCGTGCCCCGAGGGACGGAGGCCGCACCGCTTCGTGGAACTCGAGCGTGTGGACGTGCGTGAATTCCGCGCCGACGAGCAGGATCAGGCTCGCGTAATAGATCCAGAGCAGGATCAGCACGACCGACCCCGCCGCGCCGTACGTGCTCGCGGCGCCCGAGCGCCCGAGATACTCGCCGATCGCCCACTTCCCGAGGTCGATGAGCAGCGCGGTGATCATCGCCCCGAGCACGACGTCGCGCCACTCCACGTCGGCGTCCGGAAGGATCCGGTAGATCAATCCGAGAAGGACGGCGATCAGGACGAAGGACACGAGGACGTCCGCGGCCTTCAGGACGCCGAGCGGGATCGAAGAATGCCAGACGAGATACTCGCGCACGGCGGAGAGGGCCGCCGAAACGGCGAGCGAGACCAGGAGCAGGAAGCCGATCGCGAGGAGGAGCGCGAAGGAGACCAGCCGCTTCCGGAGGAGGGTCCGGAGCACGTGGCCGGGCCTCGGCGTCACCCCCCATACGGCGTTCAACGCGCCCTGGAGCTGGACGAAGACGCCCGAGGCCCCCGACAACAGCGTCGCCGCGCCGACCGCGCTCGAGAGGCCGCTCGTCTTTCCCTTCGCGACGTTGGCGAGGACCGTCTCGACGGTCCTCGCCGCCGCCGGGCCCATCACGGCGGCGAACTCGCTCACGACCCGGGACTGCACGACGTCGTGGCCCCACACCAGGCCCGCGAGAAAGATGACCACGAGGAGAACGGGGGCGAGCGCGAAAAGGGTGAAGAAGGCGAGCGCGGCCCCCTGTGTGGCGATTCCGTGCGCAAAGAAATCCTCGGCCATGCGCTCGAGCGTCCGATCGAAACGGTGGATGCCGGTCCCCCTTCTCCTGCCCATCGACCTCCGGGACAGCACGGCCTGTGCCACCCGGAGCGGCCCGGGCGGCATATACAATCCGCCGCAGAGAAGGAGGATCCATGGCGAAAGCCAAATCCGCTTCGGTCGCGCGCCGCGCTCCGTCCCGCGAAGTCCGGCCCGCCAACCCTTTCGAGACCGCCCTCGAGCAGTTCGGCCGGGCCGCCGACATCCTCGCTCTGGACCCGGGGATGCGCGAAGTGCTGAGACGGCCGAAGCGCCAGCTCATCGTTTCGGTGCCGACGAAGATGGACGACGGCTCGATCCGGGTGTTCGAAGGCTACCGGGTTCAGCACAACATCGCGCGCGGCCCGGCGAAGGGAGGCATCCGCTACCACCCGCAGGTCACGCTCGACGAAGTGAAGGCTCTCGCGTCGTGGATGACCTGGAAGTGCGCCGTCGTCAACATCCCGTTCGGCGGGGGCAAGGGAGGCGTCATCTGCGACCCGAAGAAGATGTCGCAGGACGAGCTCGAACGCATGACGCGGCGCTTCACGTCGGAGATCTCGATCATCATCGGCCACGACCGCGACATCCCGGCGCCGGACGTCTACACGAACCCCCAGGTCATGGCGTGGATGATGGACACGATCTCGATGACGAAGGGCTATTCGACCCTCGGCGTCGTGACCGGGAAGCCGATCGCGGTCGGCGGCTCGGCGGGACGGAACGAAGCGACCGCGCGCGGCTGCGTCGTGACGATCGCCGAGGCGTGCAAGGAGCGGGGGATCGACCCCGCGAAGGCGAGCGCGTCGGTGCAGGGTTTCGGCAACGCCGGATCGATCTCCGCCCGCCTCCTCTGGGAGACGGGGACGAAGGTCATCGCGGTTTCCGACACGGGAGGCGGGATCTACAACGCCTCCGGCCTCCCGATCGATAAGGTCATCGCGGCGAAGGAAAAGACGGGGTCCGTGCGCGGCTTCGCGGGCAAGGCCGAGAAGATCTCGGGAGACGCGGTCCTCGAGGTCGCCGCGGACATCCTCGTCCCGGCGGCGCTCGAAGGGGTGCTCACCGCGCAGAATGCGCCGCGCATCAAGGCGAAGATCATCGCCGAGGCCGCCAACGGTCCGACGACGCCCGAAGCCGACGACATCTTCCGGAAGAGGGACGTCCTCGTCGTCCCCGACATTCTCGCCAACGCCGGCGGAGTGACCGTCTCCTACTTCGAGTGGGTGCAGGACCTCTACGCGTTCTTCTGGGACACCGAATTCGTCTACACCCACCTCCAGAAGACGATGGAGCGCGCATTCCGGGAAGTCTTCGCGGCGGCGCGGGAACACCGGACCACGATGCGGACGGGGGCGATGGTCCTCGCGGTGGGACGGGTGGCGGAGGCGACGCGCATCCGCGGCCTGTTCCCGTGATGGCCGGCGGGGCGATCCATCGAACGAATACGGGCGCGTGCCGCCCGCGCCGCTCTGCGACGTACTGGACCCGGTACGCCTCGGAACGTCGCGGGCGACCTGGATCCCGTCTCGTTCGTGTCTGGCCGTGCCTCGAGCTCCTTGCCCGGACATCCCCCCGCTTCACGGTAATCACCAGCGTCGCGGCCAAACCGTGAAGAGCCTCCAGGACACCTACGGCCCGAGAACGATGTGCTTCGGGTGCGGCCCCGCGAACGCGAAGGGGCTGCGGATCAAGAGCTTCCCCGGCGAAGGCGAAGAGGTCGTCTGCGACTGGACCCCGGAGGAGCATCACCAGGCTTTTCCCGGGGTCATCAACGGCGGGATCTGCGGAGCGATCCTCGACTGCCACAGCAACTGGACCGCCGCGTTCCACCTGATGCGGAAGTCGGGAGCGGCCGAGCCGCCGTACACGGTGACCGCCGACTTCCACGTCACGTTGAAGCGTCCGACGCCGCTCGGCCCGCTGCACCTGCGAGCGCACGTGGTCGATTCGTCCGAAGACCGGGCGACTGTCGAGGCGACGATCGAAGCCGGTGGCCGGACGACCGCCACGTGCCGGGGAACATTCGTCGCCGTCCGGGAAGGACATCCCGCGTTCCACCGCTGGTGAGCCCATGGGGGAGAAGGTCCGTTTCTTTCTCGGATTCGCCGCGGGAATTCCGTGGCTCCTCCTCTGCTCCGCGGCCGGATTCGTGCGGCTCGCCTTCGGGCCGAGAGACCGTTCGGCGACGACGTTCTACGCCCGGATCTTCTGCGGCGGGCTGACCCGCGCGCTCGGCTGGCGCATCGTCGTCGACCGGCCCGACCTGCTGGAATCGTCGCGCCCCTGCGTCTTCGTCGCGAACCACCAGTCGATCCTCGACGTCGTCGTGTTCGGAGCGATCGTCCCATCCCGGACGGTCGCGGTCGGAAAAAAGGAGATCGGAAGAATTCCCCTCTTCGGATGGTTCTTTCGCGCCGCCGGTAATCTCACGGTAGACCGCGGAAGGCCGGAGCAGACGACGCTCGCTCTCGCGGAGGCCGCGCGCATCATCCGCGAGGAACGGGTATCCGTCTGGATGATGCCCGAAGGTCATCGCAATGCGGGCGAGGCGTTGCTGCCGTTCAAAACGGGAGCTTTCCGCCTCGCCGGGACGGCCGGGGTGCCCGTCGTCGCGCTCGTCGCGGAGCCGCTGGCCGCGGTCGTCGACACCCGCCGTCACCGGACCCGCGCGGGGACGCTCCGCATCCGCGCGCTCGATCCCGTTCCGGTGCCGAACCCGTCCCCGTCGGGGGCCGCCGAGACCGCCGCGGAGGTCCGCCGCCGGATGCAGGAAGCGCTCGACGATCTGCGGACCACGGCGGAATCCACGCCGGTCTGAGGGGAGCCGAAGGCGAGGCGGCGGCGGACGTCCCTGCCCGACCCGCTCTATTCGTCTTCGCCGTGGATCCGCATCTCGACGAGGCGGTCCGGGGTCGGCCGGCGGCCCCCCGCGATCACCCGGCGGATGAAGTCGCCCGAGACGTGATGGATTCGCATCGCGACGAGATCGTCGACTTCGACGTGCGGATAGCCGAGCGAGGCGAGCTCGCGGATGAAGTCGGGGGTGACGCCATGGATGCGCATCGCGACGAGATCGTCGGCCGGAACGCGGTCGTAGCCGAGCGCGTGGAGGTCCCGCACGAAATCCGCGGTCGCCCCGTGGATGCGAAGCGCGACGAGATCCCGCGGCGCGGGCGTCGGATATCCGAGCTCGCGGAGGGCCTGGACGAACTCGGGGGTGACGCCGTGGATCCGCATCGCGACGAGATCGTCGGCCGGAATCGCGCGGAGGCCGGCGTCCGCCATCGCCTTCACGTATTCCGCCGTCGCGCCGTGGATCCGGAAGGCGACCAGATCGTCGGCGGCGATCCCCTTGTACCCGAGCTGCTGCATCGCCTCCACGTAGCCGGGCGTGACGCCGTGAATCCGGAACGCGACGAGGTCGTCCGCCGCGGCGCCCCTGTACCCGAGCCCCTGCATCTCCCGGACGTAATCGGGAGTGACGCCGTGGATCCGGAAGGCGATCAGGTCGTCGAGCGGGAGACGGGCGTAGCCGAGTGTGGCGAGCTCCCGGACGAAATCGCGGCTCACGTCGTGCACCGCGACGGCGAAGAGCCGGTCCCCCGAGATGTTTCCGTATCCCATCGCCTCCATCGCCCGGACGTATTCGGGATTCGCCTCGAACATGAAGTGTCCGGCGCCCTCGCCGTCGCGGACGGATCCGTCGAATCGGAAGACTCCGGCATCGCGGCGCACCTCGAACCGGACCGGGGAGCTCCCGCCCGAGAGCGCGGAGGGCGCGAGCCCGGCGAGCGAGGCCATCGGAACCGTCTCGCCGGACGACCAGCTCGAATGTCCGGAGACGCGCCGCATTTCGAGCTGAACGAGACCCGGCTCCCGGGCGGGCTCGAGCGACCAGGTTCCGGTGAGCGGGGCCTCGGCCGATGCGGCGAGGGCCCCCAGAACGAGCGCCGCCGCGGAGACGGCGGGGAAAACGATGCGCGAAAGCCGGATCTTCATGGTGCCTCCTCCCGGGTAAGACGCCGGAACCCGGAAAAAGGTTTTCCCGTTTTCGGCGGGGACGGAGCCCCGCCGGAGAACCTCACTGCAGGTCGTACTGGGGCATCTTCTTCCCGAGGAGCCATTCGTCGAACCAGTTCACGATGTTCTGGAGCCGCGCGATGCGGTGCGAGGGCTTGCCGGATCGGGAGAGCTCGTGTGTTTCCCCCGGAAAAAGCACCATCACGGTCGGTTTGTGCAGCGCCTTGAGCGCCCGGAACATCACGCCCCCGCCGGCATCCGTCGGCGTGCGAAGGTCGCTTTCCCCCTCGATCAGCATCAGGGGGGTGACCACCTTTTCGACGTAGGTGACCGGCGAGCGCTTGCGGTATTCCTCCGGATCCTGGAAGGGGTACTTCCGGAACCAGAAGGGGGTGAACAGCGTGAAGTCGGTCGAGTACCAGAACGACGCCCAGTCTCCGATCGATCGCTGCGACACGGCCGCGGCGAAGCGGTCGGTCTGGGTGACCGTCCAGTTCGTGAGGAGGCCTCCGCCGCTACCGCCCGTGACGCCGAGCCGCTTCGGGTCGACGTAGCCGCGGCGGATGAGCTCGTCCACCCCGGCCATCAGGTCCTTGTAGTCGTCTCCCGGGTACGCATACTGGATCGAGTTCCCGAACTCCTGGCCGTAGCCGGTGCTTCCCCGAGGGTTCGGGGCGAGCACGACGTAACCCTTCGCCGCCATGTACTGGAACTCGTGGAAAAACGTCTCCCCGTACGCCGTGTGCGGGCCGCCGTGGATGTTCAGGATCAGGGGATATTTTTTCGCGGGATCGAACTGCGGGGGCTTGACGACCCAGGCTTCGATCTTCGTCCCGTCGAAGCTCGCGTAGGTGATCTTCTCCGGACGGGAGACGTCCAGCGTTTCGAAGAGCGCGTCGTTTTCGTGGGTGAGCGCCACGAGCTTCCGCGAGGCGGTCTCGAAGAGATAGAGCTCCGCCGGACGCATCGCGTCGCCGATCGTCACCGCGAAGCGCTCCGCGCCGGGCGTCGCGGTATAGGCGAGGACCTCGTGGTCGCCCGTCGTCAAAGGCTCGATGCGGTGGCTCGCGACGTCGATCCGGACGAGGTTCGAACGGCCGTGCTCGGTCGTCGCGACGATGACGGCGTCTCCCCCGCGCGTCCAGACGACGGGGCTCGATCCCTCGCCGCCGCGCGGCGGGTGCTGGTCGCCGATGAGGTCGCTTCCGACGTCGGAGTCGTAGTCCCCCGTCAGGTTCTCCGCGCGGCCGCCCCGGAAGACGAACGCGTCCGACTGCGTGTAGGACCGCTCGCGGGCCGGGTTGATCCATCCTTCGAACGCGAAGGAGCGGCCATCCGGGGCCGGCCGGGCGCCGAAGACCGGTCCGTCGATGTCGATGACCGTCTCGAGCGGCCCTCCCTCGGCCGCGACCGAATAGAGGTTGCTGTCGGCCGGCTTGTAGTACGGCTCCTCCTGACGATCCGAGACGAAGAACAGCCTCCGGCCGTCCGCGCTCCAGAACGGGCCCTCTTCGTCGAAACGCCCGGTCGTCACCGGTCGGGCCGGTCCGGCCGGCTCCGCCGGCGTCGAGGCGATCGTCCAGACGTGGTCGTGCGCGGTCAGCTCGAGGAGCCCTTCGTCGTTGTCGCGGTAGAGCGCCCGGGTCACGATCCGGACGTCGCTCTTCTTCTCCTTTTCCGCCTCGCTCCGGCCGGCGTTCTTCTTCTGGTCGTCGAGGTCTTCCGCCGTGGTCGAGCTCGTGAAGGCGATCGTCCGGCCGTCCGGGGACCAGGCCGCGGGCGAGGCGCCCTTCGGGAGGTCGGTGAGGCGTCGGGCCTCGCCGCCCTCCATCGAGAGGACGAAGATCTGCGGCGGCTCCTTCTCGCCGGCGCGGAGGAACGCGAGCCGGCCGGAATCGGGCGACCAGCGGGGCGACGAGTCCCGGGGGCCCGACGTGAGCGGACGCGGCGCCGCGCCCTCGTGCGCGTCGACTTCCCACAGCGACGTGTCGTAGCGGTCCTCCTTCTCGTTCACCGTCACGAGGACGTAAACGACGCGGCGGCCGTCGGGGGAGATCTGCGGATCGGCGACCCAGCGGAACTTCAGCAGGTCGGTCTCCGCGACGGGACGGCGCCCGGCGGCATGAGCTCGGCCCGCGCCGAGTGCAAGGATTCCGAGAACGAAAGCGAAGCCGGTTCTCTTCATGATGCCGGGGAGCATAGACCGCCGGGGCGGCGGGCCGCCATTTCCCCGCCCCTCAGCCGCCCGCGCCGCGCTCCGCATCGGCCATTTGGACGGGAGACGCCGGAAGGCGGTCGAGCACCGGGAGGCCCGCGGAACCGACGCGCCCGAAGGAGAGAACTCCGGTCGGGCACATCTGGACGCACGCGGAGCAGCGAACGCACTGCGGGTCTTCCATGGGAACGCCCTGGTTGGCAAAGCTCATGACGTCGATTCCCTGGTGGCACACCGACGTGCAGACGTTGCACGAGATGCACTTCGCCTTCTCGGCAAAGATCCGAAAACGCGAAAAGCGCGCGTAGACGTGCATCAGCGCCGCGAGCGGGCACGCGAACCGGCACCAGACGCGCCCCGAGAACCAGAAGTAGAAACCGACGCCGACGATCCCCGCGAGGAAGAGATCCACGACGCGCGCGTAGTTCAAGGGAATTCCGAGGGGAGCCCATCCCGAGAGCAGTCCCTCGTAGAACCGGCCGGCGGCCGCGCCGACGCGCGTCCCGGGCGCCGCCCACGAAACGGCGCGGCCCGCGAAGAGGAGGAAGGCCGCCGCGAGAATCCCCTGTCCCGTCATGTTCAGGCGGTTCCAGAGAGGGCCGTGCGGCATCTTCTCCCGGTGCGCGTCCCCGAGCGTCTCGGCGAGGGCGCCGCACGAGCAGATCCATCCGCAGTACGCCCCCTTTCCCCAGCGGCGGACGATCAGGGGGATCGCGACGAACGTCTGCAGGAACGCGATCGCGAGCCACCAGCTCATCGGATGCGGAGAGAAGACGTTCCACACGAAGAGCGGCCACGCGAGAATCAGCCCGAACGCTCGCCAGTATTCCCTCCCCTGACCGTACGCGACGACGGGGAACAGATGATCGGCGATCGCCTTTCCGGCGCCCGCGTCGAACGCCCCCGCATGGCCGAGCCAGGGGAGGAAAACGTAGGGAAGGAGAAAGAGCGGGACGAGCTGGATCGCGACCAGGGCGATCGTCTGCCGCGTGACGTACGGCGTCCGGCGGCGCCGGATCCGGCGGATCCCGAACAGCAGGACCGCGACGCAATACGCGACCGAATAGTAGAACCCCGGCTCGCGAAGGGAGATCGCGAGGGTGCCCGCGAGCGAGCGGGGATCCACGCGCGGCGCGATTCCGAAGGGAAAGAGGCGGCGCCCCTCGAAGAAGCGCGTCAGCGAGCCTCCGGCCTTCCAGTTGAAGAGGAACGCGCAGAACGCCAGGAAAAAGACGAAAGCCGCGGCGCTCGCGCCCGTCCATTCTCCGCGGATGCGCATCCCCGACCGCCGGAAGAAATCGAGCGGGGCCTCGCGCCCGATCATCGTGAAGACGACGTCGTTGGCGAGCGAGCGCTCCCGGCCTTCGCCGTCGCGCAGAACGACGCGCTCGGGCTCGATCCGCGCGACCTCCGTTCCGAGCGCGATGGAGACCCCGCCCGCCGGGTGCGGCGAGGCGTCGAAATCGCCCGATGCCGCCGTGATCCACTCCGAAACCGGGTGTTCCACCCGGACGGGAGCGAGGGGATCGTGTTCGAGGGCGCGCAGCGCGGCGAGATTCGCCGGTCTGGGCCGGACCAGGGCGCTCCCCCGGCAGGCCAGCGTCACGCGGGCGCCGAACGACGCGAGGGCGATCGCGGTTTCCGCCGCCGAATCCCCCCCGCCGACGACGAGCGCGTCCTGGCCGGAGAAGTCCTTCGGGTCGTAGAGCCGGTTGAAGACCTTTCCCGAATCCTCGCCGGGGACGCCGAGGCGACGATGGCTGCCGCTCCGCCCGATGGCGACGAGGGCGCGGCGCGCGGCGGTCGGCGGCCGCCCGTCGGCGTGATGGAGGCGCAGGAGCCCGTCCGCGCGCTCGATCCGTTCGATCCGGGAAGAGACCGGCTCGATTCCCGCCCCGCGGCGCTGGGCCTCCAGGCGCTCGAGGAGCGATTCCTTCGGGTGGACCTCCTCCCGAAAACGCAGCCTGCCCGACGGCGTCATGCCGGACGGATACGTGTAGATCGGCTTCCCCTTCGGGAAGTTGGCGACGGTCGAGAACGGCTCGGATGCCTCGAAAACGGCGAAGCGGAGACCGAGCGCCTTCGCTTCGAGCGCCGCGGCGATTCCCGAGACTCCGCCACCGACGATCGCGAGGTCGAGCGAGTCCGGATCGTCGGCGGATCCCGCGAGCTCGGCGGCGACGGCGCGCGCCGCCTTCGCGCCGCCGTCGGCGGAGAGCTTCAGGAGCGGAATCCCGGTGAGATCCCCGACGATGCGCACGCCCGCGAGAGCGGTCTCTCCGCCCGCTCCGATCTCCGGGAGCTTTTCGACCGTGCCCGCGGGCCATCGCGTGTGCAGCCATCGCGTGTACCGGGCGGCGGGGTTCGGCATGTCGGCCGAGTCTAGCGCGCTTGCGGCGCCGGCCCGGAGCCGTTAAGGTGCGCCGGCAACGATGCCCGATTTCGGCCTGACTCCTCGCGAGGCCCGGTTCCTCCGGAGCCTCGATCCGCCGTGGCGGATCCAGAAGTGCCTCGACGGCTTCGCCTACGACGTCCACGGAGCTCATTGCCGTTCGCCCCGCCGGGCGATCCGCGAGCGGACCGTCCAGTGCATGGACGGCGCGCTCTTCGCCGCCGCCGCGCTGCGCGTCCAGGGGCGCCCCCCGCTCATCCTCGACCTCGAAGCCGTGCAGGACGACGATCATGTGATCGCCGTCTTCCGCGAGCCCGGCGGGTGGGGAGCGATCGCGCGCTCGAACTACTCGGGGCTTCGGTATCGCGAGCCGGTCTGGCCGACGATCCGCACGCTCGTCCTTTCCTACTTCGAGTCGTATTTCAATCTGAGGCGCCAGAAGACGCTTCGCCGCTACTCGCCGCCCCGGTCGCTCGTGCGGTTCGACCGCATCGGCTGGATGACCTCCGAAGAAGACCTCTGGGCGATCCCGCACTGGCTCGAGACGATCCGCCACCGGCGCCTTCTTCCCGGGAGGCGCGAAAAGACGCTCGGACCGGTCGATCTCCGGATGTTCGAAGCGGGAAAGGTGGGACGGGAGGAGTAGCCGGCGACCGGGCTCCGGTCCGCTATCGGGCGGTCGCCTCGAAGACCCGCCCCTCGACGAAGAGCTCGAGGAGATCCCGATCCAGCGCGCCGCGTCCGGCCTCCGACCGGAGAATCTCGATCGCCTCGTCCCGCGCGACGGCGCGCTTGTAGGGCCGGTCGGCGGCGGAGAGCGCGTCGTAGATGTCGCAGATCGTCATCATCCGCGCCGGCGCCGGGATCTCGTCGCTCCGAAGTCCGCGCGGATAGCCACTCCCGTTGAGCTTCTCGTGGTGGAGCCAGGCGAGCTCGGGGACCCTCGCGAGCTCCGGCGTCCAGGGAATCTTCGACAGAAACCGGTGCGTCTGCGTGACGTGAGATTCGATCTCGCGGCGTTCCGCCTCGTTGAGGCTCCCCCGCGTGATCGAGAGATAGAGCGCGTCCTCCTCCGGCAGGAGGCGCTCCCGGCCGCCGTCGCGGAGCGGAAACTCGAGCGCCTTGGCTTCCGTCAACGCCGCGTCCGACGGCTGCGGGAGGACGGCCGGCACGTCCGCCTCGACGATCCGCTGCCAGGCGGCGTCGAGCTTCGCCTCGGCGGCCTCGATCTCCCGGCGGGCGGCTTCGACGGAGATCTCCCCGCGCGCCGCCCGCTCCCAGAACCGGACGGCAGAGGCGAGGCGTGCCCGCTCGAACCGCTCCCGCAGGAGGTCGATCCGGCCCGGCGGAAGCTTCCGCGCCTTGACGAGCACCGATTCGCGCACGCCGACCTTCCCGAAATCGTGCAGTACCGCCGCGTACCGGAGCGCCGTCATCTCCGCGGGAGAAATATGAAAAGCCGCGTAGGCGCCCGACGCCGCGCGGTGGGCGGCGTCGGCGAGCGCGCACGTGAGGACGGCGACGCGCTGGGAATGCCCCGAGGTCGTCGGGTCTCGCTGCTCGATCGCGGTCACCGAGGCCGCGACGAAGCCGTCGAAGAGGTTGCGCAGGTGGGCCGTCAGACGCGCGTTCTCGAGCGCGACGGCGGCCTGGGCGGCGAGCGAGCGGGCGATCTCTTCGTCGCGCTCGTCGAAGGGCACCGTCTCGAGCCGCATGACGGCCGTCGTCGAGAGATCGGGAACGACGCTGTGCTTCCGGTTCATGAGCTGAAGCACCCCGATCACGCGGCCCTGGACGTTCTTCATCGGGACCGCGAGCATCGACCGGGTCCGATACCCCATGTCGTCGTCCGATTTCCGGTTGAAGCGGTAGGACGCGTCCTCGGGGATCGCGTGGGCGTCGTCGATCCGGAGCACCTGTCCCGTCGTCGCCGCGTGTCCGGCGATCGAGCGGCTGTCCAGCGGGAGGCAGGTTTCCTCGAACCGGAGCTTTACCGAGTCGTTCTGGGCGGCCTTGAACCGGAGTTGCTCGGCGTCATCCTCGCCCCGCTCGAGGAGGTAGAGGCTTCCGGCCTCCGCGCGCGTCAGCGCCCGCGCGCGGGAGAGGAAGTCCGTGATGAGACTGGCCGGGTCGGTCTCCGCCGCGAGCGCGATCCCGATGCGGTTCAGATTCTCGATGTCGGCGTTGCGCGCCGCCAGCCCGCGCCGGGCGGCGGCGGCGACCTGGCGCTCCTCGAGGAACCGGAACACGGAGCGCACCGCGCGGGCGACGTGGTGGTCCGGCGCGCCCTCGGGAAGAGAGAAATAGACGCGCGGGGGCCAGAACGCGTCCGCGGCGCCGGAGCGCTCCCCGAGGACGACGACGCCGAGGCGTTCCGCTCCCTCGCCGATCCCTTCGGGAGCGGGCGAAGAGAGCTCGCGGTGCAGCCCCCGGTCGAGGAGGAGGACGGCGACCGTGTCCTCCTCGAGGCGGAGCGCGGACGGGCTGAACTCGTCGGCGTCGATCGCTTCCTGCGGAAGGGACGCGAGCAGGCCCGCGATCCCGGCGCCCCGGCCGTGGAGCAGACGGCGCCGGAAGGATCGCGACGGGGCCTCCCGGGACATGATCCTCAGGATTCCCGCAGGTCTTCGATCAGCTCCGCGACGGTCGCGCGCGGAACCTCGGCGCGGGCGCGGTACTCGCCGTGCTCGAGGACGACGCGCGCCGATCCCGCCGATTCCAGAGCGCCGCGTCCCTTCTCTCCCAGCGGGAACCGCACGTAGTGCACGGCCGAAATCTTATCCTCGCGGCCGTGTCCCGCCTCGAATTTCGCGAAAACTTCGTCGCCGCCGATCTCCATCCGGAGGCTCTTTCCCTCATCGAGGCCGATGAAGGCGTCGAGGACCGGCTTGACCCGGCTCTCGTCGGTGATCTCGATGAATAGCGTCGCGGCGACCTCGCCCCGGTCCGGGAGCAGCGTGTTGTAGACGTCGATCTCGTCCTGGACCTTCGCCGGATCGACGATCCGCTCGGCCCGCAGCATTTCCTGGATCTGGAAGAGCGCGGTCTCGCGGTTCTCGAAGACGAGCGTCACGAGCGGGCCGACCGCGATGCGCCGGCGGCTCTTCAGGTCGATCACCCGTCGGCGGAACTCCGGGCGGGCGACCTCGTACTCGTGCAGGTTCTTCACCGCCGAGGCGTCAATCTTCTCCATGGACGTCGTCCTTTCGATAGCAGTCCGCGAAGATTTCGATCGGGTGCCGCGGCGCGACGCCGGTTCCCTGGCGGATCTGGACCGCGGCGAGCGGGCAGTCGGTCGCGACCGCGTCCGGACGCCCCTTCTCGACGGCGTCGAAGACCGGGCGGCCGATGTCCATCGACATCGGAAAGTATTCCGTCTTCATCGACCACGTCCCGTCGTGGCCCGTGCATTTCTCGACGATCTCGACGCGGGTCCCCGGGATCAGGGCGAGCAGGTCGCGGGAGCGGAAACCGATGTCCTGGACCTTGAGGTGGCAGGCGACCTGGTAGAGGACCCGGCCGGCGGACCGCGCGAAGTCCACCGCGAGCTTCCCGTCCGCGTGGCGTTTCATCAGGTATTCGGAGAGATCGAAGGTCGCGGCGGAGACTTCCCGGGCGTCCTCCTCGCCGCCGAGCACGGGATATTCCTTCTTGATCGTCAGGGAGCAGGTCGGACCCGGCGTCACGATCGGGATCCCGGCTCGAACGAACGGCAGGAAGGATGCGACGTTGTCGCGGCGATGCTCGCGCGCGGAATCGAGATCGCCGGAATCGAGGAACGGCATCCCGCAGCAGCGCTGCGGCGGGACGACGACGGCCGCGCCGCTCCGCTCGAGCACCTCGACCGCCGCCCGGCCGGTCTCGGGACGATTGAAGTTGACCGAGCAGGTCACGAAGAGGAGAACGGCGTCCCGCCCGCGGACTTCGTCGAGCGTCGTCTTTCCCCCGCGCTTCTTCCACCACCGGTCGAACGTCTCGGCGTGATAGACCGGGAGGAGTCGCTCCCGATGAACGCCGAGGGTCTTCTCGAGCATCCACCGGGAAACGGGATTCCGGTTGGCGAAGTTCACGAGCGGCGCCGCGTTCGACGCGAGCCGGCCGACGGCGTCCGCAGAGCCGAGGATCCGCTCCCGGACGGGCGGGCGGCCGTCCCGCCGCACCCGGGCGGCGCGGTCGCGCAGCACGAGGCGGGGAACGTCGACGTCCCACCGGTGGGGCGGGTAGTACGGACAGTGAGGAATGCAGAGCTTGCACTCGTAGCAGAGGTCCGTGAACGCGTCGAGGTCAGGCTTCGGCACGCGGTCGATCTCCCCATCGACCTCGGGGCGGTCGAGCGCCTTGAAAATCGTGTCGAACGACGGGCAGAGGTTGTAGCACCGCCGGCAGGTGTGGCAGATGTCCATCACCCGGCGGTACTCCTTCTCGAGCGCCGGAGGATCGGCGAAGTCCCTCGCGGCCGGATCGAAGACCATCGCCTTTACGAGCCGAGCGTGTCGAGGCCCTTCTGGAAACGCCCCGCGTGTGACTTCTCCGCGCGAGCGAGCGTCTCGAACCATTCGGCGACCTCGGTGAAGCCTTCCTCGCGGGCCGTTCGCGCGAACCCCGGGTACATCTGGGTGTACTCGTACGTCTCCCCCTCGACGGCCGACTTGAGATTCGCCTTCGTGTCGCCGATCGGGAAGTTCGTCGCCGGATCGCCGACTTCCTTCAGGAAATCGAGATGGCCGAACGCGTGTCCCGTTTCCGCCTCGGAGGTGTCGCGGAAAAGGCCGCCGACGTCGGGAAAGCCCTCGATGTCGGCGCGCCGCGCGAAGTAGAGATAGCGGCGGTTCGCCTGGGACTCGCCGGCGAAGGCATGCTTGAGGTTTTCGTGGGTCCGGGTGTCTTTCAGGGCGGGCATGATTTCTCCTTTCGAATTCATTTCGCGGGGCGGGGATTTCTTTCCCGCTTCCGCGCGGAAACGCGGGGACGGAGGCGGCGGGCGGGGGCGGCGCAGGAGGGGCAGAGGCCCTGGAGCTCGACGCGGTGGCCGGTGATCGTGAATCCGGGCAGCCGGAGCGACGCGGAGATCCGGGCGTCCTCCCCTTCCGGCTTCGGCACGTCGCGGATCGCGCCGCAGGACGTGCAGACGAAATGGTGATGCGCCGAGAGATCGGCGTCCCAGCGCGTCGTCTTTCCCCAGGCGTCGATCGCTCGAATCCGGCCTTCGGCGGCCAGGCGCTGGAGATTCCGGTACACGGTCCCGAGCGAGACCCGGGGCATCGTCTGGCGGGCTCGCGCGTAGACCCAGTCCGCCGTCGGATGGATGTCCGTCGACGCGACGAGCGCGTAGACGAGGGCCCGCTGGCGGGTTTCCCGGGTCGGGGCAGCCGCTTCCATATCAGTAATGATTACTGATAAGAATCCTCGTGTCAAGACGCGACCTCCGGAGCGCCGAGGAGATCGACGGCGACGGTGCGCTCGCGCGGTCCGTCGAGCTCGAGCAGGAAAATCCCCTGCCAGCGCCCGAGCCGCAGTCTTCCCTCCTCGACGGCGAGGAGCCGCGCCGGGCCGATCGCCTCGGAAAGGAAATGCGCCGGCGAGTTCCCCTCGCCGTGCTCGAATCGCACCGAGGGCGTCCAGGAGGCGAGAGCGCGCTCGAGGTCGCTCCCCACGTCGGGGTCCCAGTTCTCGCCGACGGTGATCGCCGCCGTCGTGTGCGGAACGGAAACGACCACGAAGCCGCTCCGGACCCCGAGTCTTTCGACCTGTTCCCCGACCTCCGCGGTCACGTCTCGCCGCTCGATCTTCCGCGCCGTGGAGACCGTGAACGTCGTTCCTTTCACGAATCGAGTCTAAAGGCGTTCGCGTTTTTGCGAAACGGCGGCTCGGCGAGCCCCGTCGGTGCCGGGCCCATGGGGCGCCGAAGGGGTCGAGGGCTCAGGCCCGGGCCGCGAGAGGCCGACACGCGGAAAGTCTCCCGAGTAACCGCAGGGAGGAGGTCCGCGCGGCGAGAGCATTCACGATCCGAGCTCCGCGAGCGTCGTGAATGCGACCTGATACATTTGCGCGCCATGAGCCATCCGCCAGCCGGTGCCCCTTGCCGTTGACAGGATCGCTCCTCACCCTCGGCGTTCCCGGCTTCACATTCGCGGATCTTCACTCTCCGCAGCGGCTTCGGGACCTCGACGCGACTTTCCTCGACGAGCTGCGGCGCGAGGCGCCCGAGCTCTGCGGCACTCTCGAGGAGGCCCGCCGCCGCCCGGAAGCCGTCCCGGCTTCCGCTTTCTCGGACCTCCTCGTGACGCTCGCGCCGCGACTCTCCGCCTTTCTCGCGCGCCTGTTTCCGGTCGAAGAGGGATGGCGGGCGCAGATGGCGCGCGCCGATGCGGAGGCGGTCCTCGGGCGGTTCAAGCGCGATTTCGTCGCCCGGCGGGTCGTGAAGGCCCCCCTTCCGGAAGGGTTCCCCGCCGTCGATTTTCACGCCGCCTCGCGGGCTCTCCGAGACCTCGAGCAGACGCTCTTCCCGGATCTCCCCTGGAGCACGGACGAAGAGATCGCGACGGCGAGAATGGCCGTGGCCCTGCTCGACGCCGAGAGCGAGCACGCGGAAGTCGTCCGGCAGAAGAAACGGGAAACGGTCTCTCCCGAGACACGGGAGCGCGTCGCGCGGTGGGCCGCGCGTGACGGAGAGAACGTCCCGGAAGACGATGAGAAGGCCTTCGACTTCCTCTCGCGCACGCTCCGTTTCCTCGAAACCGCCCTCCACGGGCAACTCGCGCACCCCGAAGGGCGGCGCGAGAGCTTCGGGTGGTCGTCGCTCCGCCTGCCGGAGAAGCTCGACTTCGGCGGCCTCGTCGAAACCGAGCGGCCCGACGGGTCCCTCCCCGAACGGCGCATCGCCCCCGCGGCGAAACACCGCCGCCGCGACGGGTTCAAGCTGACCGATCCCCGGATGACGCCGCGGGCGGTGCACGCCGAGACGCAGTACTGCCTGATCTGCCACGAGCGCGACAAGGATTCCTGTTCGAAGGGGTACTTCGACGCGAAGACCTCGACGTTTCAGAAGAACCCGCTCGGCGTGGCGCTGACCGGCTGCCCGCTCGACGAGAAGATCTCCGAGATGCACGTCATGCGGCGCCGGGGCGACTCGATCGCGGCCCTGGCGATCATCTGCGTCGACAACCCGATGTGCCCGGGGACGGGACACCGGATCTGCAACGACTGCATGAAGGGATGCATCTTCCAGAAGCAGACTCCGGTCGACATTCCGCAGGCCGAGACCGGCGTCCTGACCGACGTGCTCGATCTTCCCTACGGATTCGAGGTCTACTCCCTCCTCACCCGCTGGAACCCCCTGAACATCCGCCGCCCGTACCCGCTCCCCTACAACGGCCGGAACGTGCTCGTCGTCGGGCTCGGTCCCGCCGGCTACACGCTCGCCCATTACCTCGCCAACGAAGGCTTCGGCATCGTCGCGATCGACGGCCTGAAGATCGAGCCGATCGACGCGGATCTCGTTCCGGTCGAAAGCTACGCGGCGTTGAAGGAGCCGCTCGACGAACGGCCGCTCGGCGGCTTCGGAGGCGTTTCCGAATACGGGATCACGGTCCGGTGGGACAAGAACTTCCTGCGCGTGATCGCGTTGACACTCGCGCGGCGCGACAATTTCCGCATGTTCGGCGGCATCCGGTTCGGGGGAACCGTCGACGCGGAGGAGGCCTTCGCGATGGGGTTCGACCACGTCGCGGTCGCCGCGGGCGCCGGGAGGCCCACGATCGTCGGCATGACCAACAACATGATCCGGGGCATCCGTCAGGCTTCCGACTTCCTCATGGCGCTCCAGCTGACCGGCGCCTTCAAGAAAGACGGCCTCGCGAACCTCCAGGCGGAGCTGCCGGCGGTCGTCATCGGCGGCGGCCTGACGGCCATCGACACCGCGACCGAGCTCCTCGCCTACTACCCGATCGAAGCGGAGCGAACCCTCGAACGCTACGAAAATCTGGCCCTCGAGCGCGGGGAAGAGAACCTCCGGGCGATCTTCGACGCCGAAGAGCAGGAAATCCTCGACCGGCTCCTCGCCCACGGCGGGGCCGTCCGCCGCGAGCGCCGGGAAGCCGCGGCGCGCGGGGAAACCCCCGATTTCGCGCGCCTCTGCCGCGAATGGGGCGGCGTGTCGATCGTCTATCGCCGCACGATGGAAGAGTCTCCGGCTTACCGCCTGAACCACGAGGAGATCATCAAGGCGCTGGAAGAAGGGATCTCCTTCGTGGAGACCCTCGATCCCGTCGAGGCCGTCCCGGACGAATACGGAAAGCTCGCGGCGATGCGGTTCCGCCGGACGTCGGGGGAGCTCGTCGAGCTCCCGGCGCGAAGCTGCCTCGTCGCCGCCGGGACCACGCCGAACATCACGTACGCGAAGGAGAAGCCGGGCCAGCTTCCCCTCGACGACAAACGCCGCTTCTTCGCGCCGCACCGGCTGTCGGAGGAGGACGGAAACCGAAGGCTCGTCCCGTGCCAGCCTCTCGATCCGGGAGGGATCTTCACCGGCGTCGATCACGGGGGGAAGTTCATGACGTACTTCGGGGACAACCATCCCCGCTACAACGGCAACGTGGTCAAGGCCATGGCGTCCGCCCGCGACGGATACCCCTGGATCGCGAAGCTCTTCCGTAAGGAGATCGAAGCCGCCGATCCCGCCGCCCAGCCGGAACGCGACTCCGCCTGGGAACGGTTTTCCGGGATGCTCGAACGGGAATGGACCGCCACGGTCGTCCGCGTCGACCGGCTGACTCCGACGATCGTCGAAGTCGTCGTCCGGGCGCCCGCCGCCGCGCGGCGATTCCATCCCGGGCAGTTCTACCGGCTGCAGAATTTCGAAGCGACCGCGCCCCGCGCGGGCGGCGCTCCCCTCCTGATCGAGCCGCTCGCCCTCACGGGCGCCTGGAAGGACGACTCCGAAGGCCTGATCTCGATGATCGCGCTCGAAATCGGAGTTTCCTCACGGCTCTGCGGGGCCCTGAGGCCGGGAGAGCGCGTCGTCGTCATGGGCCCGACAGGGGCCCCGACGGAGATCCCCGAGGGTTCGACGGTCATGCTCTGCGGAGGCGGACTCGGAAACGCGGTTCTCTTCTCGATCGGGAAAGCCTGCCGCGAGGCGGGAAACCGGGTGATCTACTTCGCGGGTTACAAGAAGGGGGAGGATTTCTACAAGCGCGAGGAGATCGAGGCGGCGGCCGACATCGTCGTCTTCTCGGTCGACCGCGGAGAACCGATCCCGGCGGTCCGTCCGCAGGACCGGTCATTCGTCGGGAACATCCTCGAATCGATCACCGCCTACGCGGAGGGTCGGCTGGGCGACCGGCCGATCGATCTGAAGGACGTCGCCCGGATCATCGTCATCGGCTCGGACAGGATGATGAGCGCCGTTTCCGCGGCGCGGCACGGCGCGCTCGCGAAATACCTCTCCCCGAGCCACGTCGGCGTGGCGTCGATCAACTCTCCGATGCAGTGCATGATGAAGGAAGTCTGCGCCCAGTGCCTCCAGAAGCACCGCGACCCGGTCACCGGCGCGACGAAGGAAATCGTCTTTTCCTGCTACAACCAGGATCAGCTCATGGACGAGATGGACTGGGCACATCTGGCGTCGAGGCTGAGACAGAACACCGTGGCGGAGAAGCTTTCGGGCCTCTGGCTCGAGCACTTGCTCACGAACAGTCCCATTCCGCACGTCTGAAGCGCAGGCGGCGCGCAGATACGCGCCGTTATGCGCGTCCGTGCCACCGCCCGGAGGGCTCAACGTACGCTTTGGTACGCCTCACCCTCCGGGCGGGCGGCCCGAACGCACCTTCCAGCACGTCTCCGCGCGCCTTGCGCTGACCGGGGACATCGACCAGCTCCCGGATTTGGCCAAGGCTTCGACCCTTCTCGCGAGAACGATCAGGCGCGGCGAGACGTGCCCGCCAAGGGTGCCAACTCACGGGGATGGAAGTCCTGGGAGTCTTCGGTCGGGACCCGGAGCGGTCGAGGGTTTACCCGAGCCGCGGAGGGCACATCGCGGAAATTCTCGCCGAAGTAACCGAGGCGAGGAGGTCTGCGATGTGGGAGGCCGCGCGGTTCCAGCGGAGCGTGGCGCGCGGCCGACGTTACTTGGCGAAGAGGAAGACGAGGTAAGGATTCACCGCCAGCCCCTTCTTGAAGTCCAGGGCCAGCGAATCGTCGGGGAGGCGCGTGACGGAAAAATGGAGATGGGCGCCGTGGGCGTTGCCGGTCGCGCCGACCTGACCGAGCGACTCGCCCTTCTTGACCTTCATGCCCGCCATCAGTCCGTGGGCGTAATGCGACAAATGACAGTAGTAGAACAGGTAGCGGTTGGAGGAATCGCGCAGATAGATGGCGTTCCCTCCACGCTTTTCCTTTCCGATCCGGACGACCTCGCCGTCGGTGACCGCCAGAACGGGCGTGCCCCTGGGCGATCCGATGTCGAGCGCCAGGTGCTGGTAATGGTGGCGACGACCGCCGCGCGGGTTGAGGAACGAGTCCTGGAGCTGGTCGCGGGTGACTCCCTCGACGGGGATCTCCAGGTTCATCGACAGGAGCTCCTGGAGGTATTCGTCCTCCGGGGAGAGCCGGGTCTCCGAGGACTTCGGCCGGAAGAGCTCCCCGACGCTCTTCATGGCCGTGACGACGCTGTGGAGAGCGCTCTTCTTGGCGAGCTCCTGGGCGGGAACCTCTTCGAGATCCGACCCGTCCGCCTCGTCGTCGGCGCAATCGCCGGAGGCGATCTCCTCCTGCGTACAGGGAGCTTCGTCGTCGTGAACGTCGACGACCGCCACCTTCTCGATCACGTCGGTCTGCTCGGCGGCGGCCGCCGCTTCGGCCGCCTTCAGCTCTTCCGCCGGGAGGGGGCCGAACGGCTCCAGAGTCGTGACGCCGTCCTCGCGAGTCCGAGTTCCCGTCGCGGCGTGCGATGCCCTGGATTTCCGGGAGTGGGCCGACGAGGTCCGGCGGGCGAGAGCCGTCGCCGGGAGGGTGAGCAGGGTGGTAACGCTGAGGGCGAGGACCGTCCGTACGAAGCGCACGGGGCATTATCCCGATCGCCTCGGGCGTAGGTCAACAAAAAAATGCCCTACCGCGGAATTAGGAAAGCAATAAATATGCCAACGCCGGTCCCGCTCACCGGGGGAGCGCGGGGGCCTTTGGGGCTACGCCCGCTCGAGGTAGCTGTCGTCCCGCGTATCGATCTTGACGCGCGTGCCTGCCTCGATGAACTGAGGGACGTTGACCACGAGTCCCGTCTCGAGCGTGGCGGGCTTGTAAGAGGCCGAAGCCGTCGCGCCCTTCATCCCCGGCTGTGTCTCGGTCACCGTCAGGGTCACGGTGTTCGGGAGCTCGATGCCGACGGCGTTGCTTTCGTAGAAGTCGACCGACAGCGCCGTGTTGGGCAGCAGGTACTTCAGGGCGTCGCCCACCACCTCGTCCGGGAGGGTGATCTGGTCGTACGTCTCCTGGTTCATGAAGTGGTGGCCCGCCGGATCCGAATAGAGATATTCCATTTCGTGGGTGTCGAGCGACGCCTTCTCGACGCGGTCGCTGGACGAAAAGCGGTGGTCGATCATCGATCCGTTGCGCAGATTCCGCATGCGGACCTGCATGAAGGCGCGGAGGTTCCCGGGAGTGCGATGGGACGCTTCGTGAACCCGATGGAGCTCGGCGTTGTAGATGATGATCATCCCGTTGCGGATCTGGGTGGCCGGAATATTCATTCGAACCTCGAAAAAACGACGGGGTTTCGGCCCGGCGACTTCGCCGGGGGCCGGGGAATGTAACACAAAAGAAAAGGCCCGCCGAAGCGGGCCTCTCCGACAGCGGGGCTCGAGACTCAGTGGTGCCGCACCAGCTCCGGGACCGTGGCGCGAGGCGGCGCGGGCGCGATCAGGGGCACGATGACCGCCGCGTTCCGGCCGTCCGGCGCCGCCCCCTGCGAGAACTGCGGGACGTCCGGCGTGAACAGGGCGGTGTAGATGTCCGGGCCCGGCATCTTCGTTCCCGCGGTCTGGTTGATCGCCTGGATCCAGTAGTCGGCGACGATCGCGTACCCGATGTTCGTCGGGTGCAGGCCGTCGGCGGAGAAGATGCCGCCGGTCGGAAAGTCGGCCGAAACGTGCAGGCCGCCGATGTCGTAACCGGACTGCTTGAGCTGGTTGAAGATCGCGTTCACGTCGAGGACGCCCGCCCCGTGGGCCGCCGCCTGGGCCTTGATCGTCTCGTTGAAGTGCTCGGTCGAGGCCTCGATCAGGTCGACCTCGTCCTTGTAGAGCAGCACGCCGGGGTTCAGCGTCTCGGGCGGCACGAATCCGCCGTCGGGAAGGGGGACGCCGGTACCCCCGAGAGCCTGCGGGACCCCGATCCCCTGCTGGATGAGCGAAGCGGCCTCCAGCGTCACGAGCGTGTCCGGCGGAATCGGGCCCGCCGTCCCGTCGTGGCGCTCGCCGATGTACGTGACGAACCCGCCCTGGCCGTCCGGGATCGGCTGCCCCGTCGCGGGATTGATGATGAAGGGCGGGATGTAGGTGAAGAACGGCACCGAGAGGATGTCGGGGATCGTCGCCACGACGACCGTCCGGCCGCTCGCGGTGATGCCGTCCATCACCTGCGCGTAAGCGGCGTCGAAAACGGCATCGGGCGTGAGCGTCACCCCCGGAATCACGGCCCCCGAGGTCCCGGCGAGGAGCGTGTCGTTGTTGCCGATCCACAACGTCACGAGGTCGGGGGCGAGCAGATTCGCCTGATCGATCGCGCTCGTGTTGTCGAGCGGGCTGCCGGTCACGTTGCGAAGCACGCGCGCCGCGGCGATCTGCTTTCCGTTTCCGGTCGTCGGATCGGTGTGCTTCAGGGTCACCATGTCCTCGGTGTTGAAGAACCCGTTGATCCCGAGGTTGTCGTAAGGACGCGGGAGATCCGCGTTCAGGTCCGCGCCCTCCTGGGACACGACGCCGATCGTGATCTGTCCTCCCTGGAAGACGACCCCGAGGCAGGGGACCCCGGTAAAGGAGCTCGGATTCCCCGGATTCGCGGGCGGGGGGACCTCGCCCCGCAGCGGCTGCTCGAAGCCGGTGATGCCCGCCGACTGCGCGATGAGCGCCGGGTAGCTGTGGAGCTGGTGGCGCTCGACGACGCACCCTCCTTCTTCCCCTTCGGTCAGGCTGTCGCCCAGCGAGACGTACTTGTGGAAGCTCTGCGCCGAGAGCGGCGCGGCCGCCCAGGCGAAGGCGGCTGTGACGGCCCAGACTCCGATTCTCTTCATCACATCCTCCTCCTGTTCGCTCAGAACGACACGCGCAGGTTCGCGCCGATGAGGTTCGCGGTCAGCCGGTAGGTGCCGGTAAAATTGTCCTGGCTGTTCCGCACCGTCCGGTCCTGGAACGGCAGGTACATGTCCGCGAGATCGATGCCCCAGTGATCGCCGTTGTACCCGAAGCCGATGCAGTAGCCGCGGCGGATCGAGTCGGGAAGGAGCGGCCCGGCCTCCTGCTCCGGCTGCGGGGTGTTGTCGTAGACGAATCCGGCGCGCAGAGCCCAGGCGCCGAACTTCTGCTCGACGCCCACGCGGTACGACCAGACGTCCTTCCAGTCGGTCTCGCGGTGGATCGTCGGGAGCTCGCCGTCTGGAAAGGTGATGTCGAGGCTCTTGTACGTCGACCATTCCGTCCACACGGCGTCGGCCGAGATCGTGAACGACTGTCCCGGGCAATGCCACGCGACGCCGATATCGGCGATCGCGGGGAAGTTGACCGCAGCCTCGGCGCGGGGATTGTCCGGCAGGCCGGCGGCGACCACCGCGTCGAAGACCGGGTTGCCGGTGAGACGCTGCGTGAAATCCGCGTGCGTCGAGTAGTCGATCGTCATCTTCGACTTGTACGAAGCGCCGATCGAGAACGCGGGCGACGGTTTCCAGAGGAGACCGGCGTTCCAGCCCCAGCCGTGCTCGTTGCCGGACTGGAGCTTCACGTGCGCGACGTCGACGAAGGACTGGGAGAAGGGATCGTACGCCGCCTCGTTCCTCTCGAGCTCCACGTTCGAGAGCCGATATTCGGCGCCGGCGGAGATCGAGAACGTCGGCGCGACGCGGAACGCGAGGACGGGCACGAAGCTGAACGTCTTGATGTTGGCGTTCTGCGAGATGAATCGCCCCGGGAAAGTCTCGGCGTCCTTCCAGCGGGACGCGAGCCCGAACGGCGAGTAGATCCCGAACCCGAACTTCACGTTCGAGCTGATCGGCGCCACGATGTAGAGCTGGCTCGGGAAGAACCAGGTCTTGTGGAAGGTGCCCGACGCGCCGTCGCCCGGAAACGGGCTCGACCCCTGGAACTCCGACTTCGTGAACGTCGTCGCCGTCGTCCCGGCCATGAGCGAGAAGTGATCCTGAAAGCCGATCCCGGAGGGGTTGTAGAAGATCGCCGAAGGATCGTCCGCGACCGCCGCGAACGCGCCGCCCATCGCGGTCGCCTTGGCGCCCTGCTCGAAGAAACCGAAACCGGCGGGGAAGGCGGGAACCGCGAGGCTCAGAGCAAGGATCGCGAGGAAAGGACCCCGGAAGAGCGGGAATCTCCGCGAGATGGCCACAAATCCTCCTCTTTCAAAAATTTCGATCCGACGCCGCGCCAAAATACGCCGGCCCCCGATGGGAGTCAACACGCATTTAACCCCTGCCGGCGCGGGCGCGTTCCGTTCGGAATACACTGTCATCAGGGATGTTCCGCCAGAGCGATCGACCGACCGGACCGATGACGGAGTCGCCCGCCGGAAAGGGCGAGCTCCCCTTCGCGCCCGGCAAGATGCTGGGGTCCCGCTACCGGATTCTTTCGGTTCTCGGGTACGGCGGCATGGGAGTCGTCTACCGGGCTCTCGATCTCACGCTCGATCTCGAAATCGCCCTGAAAAGGCTTCGACCCGACAAGATCTCGCCGCACAAACGGGAGCTCCTCCGACGCGAGATCATCCTCTCCCGCAAGGTGACGCACGAGAACGTCTGCCGAATCTACGATCTGCAGGAAATCGACGGCATCGAGTACGTCTCGATGGAATACCTCCGCGGGAAGGCCCTGAAGGACATCGAGGAATCGGAAGGGATCCTGCCCGTCGGCCGCGGGCTCTCCATCGCGAAGGGAATCTGCCGCGGGCTCGCGGCGGCGCACCGGATCGGGGTGCTGCATCGGGACCTGAAGCCGGAAAACGTCATGGTCGACGAGGAGGGCCGCCCCCGGCTGATGGACTTCGGGATCGCGATCGACCGCGGTCAGTCATGGACGGAAAAATCCGGGACGGTTCCCGGAACGCCGCAGTTCCTGGCGCCCGAGCTCCTCCGCGGCGCGGCGCCCGACGCTCGCACCGACATCTACGCGCTCGGCGTCCTCCTCTTCGAAATGTTCACCGGGCAGGTGCCGTTCGACCATCCGGAGACGACGGCGCTCGTCCGGAAGGTGCTCGACGAGAGCGCGCCGGACGTCACGTCGCTCCGCCCCGACTTTCCGCCCGCGCTCGCCGCGATGATCGACCGGCTCATCGCGAAGGACCCGGAAGCCCGCTTCGCTTCCGCGGACGAGGTCGCGGCCGAGATCGAGAAATACGAGGGCGCCTACCTCGACAGCGTCCTGCGCGAGGTCTCCGTCGCGCGCGCGAAGAGCGTCAAGCTGATGGTGATGCTCGAGGCGAACAAGGCGCTCGCCGGGACGTTCGACCCGACCGAGATCCTCCAGATCATTCTCCGGACCGCCACGCAGGAGACCGACGCGGAGCGCGGAACGATCTTCCTCGTCGAGCCGGAGACCCGCGATCTCGTCTCGCAGATCCTCGAGGGCGGCGCGGTGAATCCGATCCGGGTTCCGTGGGGACAGGGAATCGCCGGGGCGTGCGCCGCCGAGGGCCGGCCGATCCTGACGCGCGACGCGGCGGCCGATCCCCGCCACGATCCGGGTCCGGACTCGACTTCCGGCTTCAAGACGCTTTCCCTCCTCGCGGTGCCGATGAAGCCGCCCTCGGGAGAGATCGCCGGCGTCATCGAGGTGCTGAACAAACGGCGCGGCGGATTCACGCCGGAAGACGAGGAGTTCCTCACGGCGGTCGCGGAGCACGCGGCGCTCGCCGTCGAGAGCTCGCGCCAGCACCGGGCGGCGCTGGAACACGCCGCGGCCGAAGCGCGGGAGGGCGTCCTGCGCGGGATCCGGCCGCTCCTCTTTCCCGCGGAATGGCCGGCCGCGGCCGGCTTCGACTCCGCGCCGCTCCGCTGGCGCGCCGAGAACAGCGGTCTTCTCGGATTCGACGCCGTCGCGCACGACGACGGCCTGACGCTCTTCATGGCGGAGGACCCTCGCTCCGCCGAGGAAGGGCTCGCCGACCTCCTCGGGGTGATCGGCGAATTCCGGGCTCGCGGCGCGCGGGAAGCCCTCGACGCCATTCTCGCGCCGCTCGCGGGGCGCGTCGCGCGGATCGCGGGCGCGCGGCTCGGCCCGGGGCACGCGACGCTCTGCGCCGCCGGCGCCCCGCTCCCGTCGGTCTTCTCGAAGGGTCGGCTCGTTCCCTTCCCCGCGGAAACGAAGAGCGCGATCTCCTGCGCGACCGTGTCGCTCGGATCCGGAGACCTCGTCCTGTTGGCCTCCGAGGGTCTCGGGCGGATGGAGGGGGATCGTCCGGGCGAAGAAGAAAAGCAGCTCCAGCGAGCCGCCCGGCTCGTCGATCGAGACACGCTCTCCGGCGCCTTCATGGACATGGTCGTCCGGTGGAAGGGGGAAGGCCGACGGCCCCGGGCGAGCGATGTCGTCATACTCGGCGCGCGGCGAGTATAGGAAAGCGGGCGGCGCGGCGATACATCGAGCCGGGCGGGCGCGTGACACGTCGGCCGCGCGGCGCGCGCTCCGCGCTGGAACCGCGACGGCCTCCCAGATCGCGGACCTCCTCGCCTCGGTTACTTCGGCGAGACTTTCCGCGATCTGACCTTTCGCGGCTCGCTTTCTTGGCTCGACCGCTTCAGGGCCCCACCGGAGCCAGCCTTGGGCCGCGAGCTCGGGCGACCCGGATCCCGCGCCGGGCGCGCGTCTCGACACGCCTCCGGGGCACGATTCCGTCTCCGCGATTGAATTCGAATTGACGGAGCAGCCCGGTGGCAGCCGGTCGCCACGGGCGCAAAGCAAAAGGGCGGGATCGCTCCCGCCCTTTTCGAAATTCGGAGATGGAAAATCAGTAGCGGTTTCCGCCTCGATAACCGCCGCCGCCCCCGCCGCTCCTCTCCCGTCCTCCGCCCGTTCCGCCGCGCGGCCGTTCCGCCTGCGGGCGGGCTTCGTTGACCGTGAGCGCGCGGCCCCGAAGATCCGAGCCGTTCAGCGCGGACATCGCCTTCTTCGCGGAATCGTCGTCGTGGAACTCGACGAAGCCGAATCCCTTGGAGCGCCCGGTGTCCCTGTCCGTGATGATTTTCGCCGAGGCGACGTCCCCGTAGGCCGCGAAGGCGTCGCGCAGCTCGTCCTCGGACGTTTCGTACGTGAGGTTCCCTACATACAGCTTCATTCCGAAATGATCCTCTCTCCGGGAGACGACGTTGTCTTCCCCATTCCGCGCACTGCCGTGGAACAGCGAAGAAAACAGATCGGGAAAGGCGGCTATTCCGGGAGGGCCGTTTCGCGACGGCCTCGAGGAACGCTTCGGTCCCGTCCGTACATCCCGAAATAACTCCCCGGCGTCCGATTTTCCCCTTCCCAAATCCCCATGTTCAGTGGAGAATGCAGTTTTCAGGAGGTTTGGTATCGCTCGCAAAGTGGTCTACCGAAAGAAATTCCGAAGAACCGGCGACCCCGTCGCCGCCCCCCACGTTCGCCTTCGCCCCGACCCCCCCGTTATTTCCGATGACCGAGAGCCCGGCCGCCGCCGGTATCGGCTGCGTCTCGAGGAGTCCGCTCCCCCTTCCTGGATCCGGGCTTTCCGCGCGTCGCTCTTCGGCCTTCCGCCCGCCCGAGCGGCGCTCGCCGCCCGAATCGAGTTCGTGGGGGACGAGGTCGTCTTCAGCGCGCCCGAGAAGGAATACGAAGCCACGCGCGAAGCCCTCGAGGCGAACATGACCCGGGTGAATCAGATTCTCTCGGGCGGCACCGGCCGCTAACCGTCGCAGCCGCGGCGATACACGCCGTTATACGGGCTCGCGGGGCCCCGGCCGCGGGCTTAACGTACGCTCACGGTACGCCGCGCCCGCGGCCGGGCCCCGCGAGCTCGTCTTCCAGCATGTCTCGCCGCGGCTCGGGCTTCATCGGGAAGCAATGTTCGACGCCCCGACCGCTCACCGCACACCGACGTCAGACATCTTCCGACGCGGTGAGGCGCGGGCCCGACGGGAGGCGGGCCGCCCGAGCCCGCGGCTGTCCAAGGCCCGCTCCGGTGGGGCGCCGGAGCGGTCGAGCCGAGCAGGCGAGCCGCGGAGGTCAGATCGCGGAAAGTCTCGCCGAAGTAACCGAGGCGAGGAGGTCCGCGATCTGGGAGGCCGCAGCGTTCCAGCCGCGCAGCGGCGCGCGCGAGGCCGACGTGTCTCGCCGCACTTCTCTAATGACCTGGCAGCTTCTGCTCCAAGGATTTCAGCCGTTCCTCGACCGCCTCCAGCCGTTTCCGAACGCGCTCGCACTCGTCGAGGCTCTCCAGCCGCCCCTGCCATTCCGGCGTCTTCATCATCTGACCGAACTCCGCGATCTTCGGCAGTGCGACGATCGGCCCGCGAAAACCCTGGGCCATCGTCTGCGCGGCGTCCATTTCGGGCTCGTCCCGCTGCGTGAGCGTGGCTTCGAGCTTCCGCGGCGAGCGGTCGCGCACGACGTCGAGGGCGACACGTTCGCCTTTCTTCCGGCCGCCAAGCACCTCGGCGAGCTCCCAGGGGGACGCGACCGCGTGGCCGTCGACCCGCGTGATGACGTCGCCGACCTTGACGCCGGCCGCGGCGGCTGGGCTCCCGGGCGCGACCGACGACACGACGACGCCCTCGTCCTTCGGAGCGCCGTAAAACGTCCGCAGCTCGGGTGTGACGTCGAGCGTCGTGACGCCGAGAAAGGCGCGGGAGCTTCCGATCACCCACACCACCCGACGATTCTCTTCGGGGCGATCGGGCGCGGTCGCCGGGGCATTTCCGCCCGCCGCGAGCGCCGCCGGCACCAGAGCCGCGGCCAGGATCAGAGTCGGAAATCGATGGCGCATGGAATCCTCCTCTTTCGTCAGAGCACGCCGTCGCGGCGGCCCGGGAGCCTCCGCAGGTCGACCACGTATCGAGCGCCGTTCTCGCCGCTGACCTCGACGAGGGGCGACGGCAACGTTCGCTTCATCTCTTCGATCTCCCGCGCGAGGGCCCGCGTCTCCCGGCGGATCTCCCGATCGCGCCGGAGCGAATCGAGGCGGAGCCCGGCCACGACGGCGAACGCCCCCGCCGCGACGAACGCGGGGAGGACGATCCGCCAGCGATCGCGGCGCGGATCGCCGCGTTTCCCGAGATGACGCCGCGGAGATCCTCCACGAATCCTTCTCCGGACCCCATCCGTGAACCCTTCGCCTGCCCGGGCTCGCGGAAGACTCCGCAGCAGCTCCGCCACGTCCCGTTCATCCATGAGAGTTCCCCTCCTTCCGCGGCCGGGCGCTTCTCCAGTACGCCTCGAGCTCCCGCCTCAAGAGCGCCCGTCCCCGGCCGATCCTCGACTTGAGCGTCCCCTCCGGGCAGCCGAGAGCCTCGGCGATGTCCGCGTAGCTCCATTCCTCGATGTCGCGGAGCAGCACCGCTTCCCGGTACCGATCGGGAAGACGGCCGAGCGCCTCGTGAACGCGCGCATGCACTTCCTCCCGCAGGAGGGGATCGTCCGGGCTCTCCGGAGGGGACGACAGGGCGACGAACGGAAGGAGCAGCTTCCAGAGCCTGGCCCGGCGGGCCTCGCTGCGGACGCCGTTGACGGCGATGCGGAAGAGGAGGGGGGCCACGCGCCCGTCCTGGCGGAATCGGTCGGCGAAGCGATAGAGGCGAAAGAAGGCTTCCTGCGCATGCTCCTCCCCTTTCTCGCGGCTTCCCGTCAGGCGCGCGAGGTAGTTCACCAGGGAATCCCGGTGCCGCTCGACGATGCGGGCGAATGCGTCCTCGTCGCCCGATCGGGTGCGGCCCATCAGCTCCGCGTCGGTCGGCTCGTTCAACGAACCTCCGATGTGTTCTACCCGCGGCCGGAGAAAAGGTTCCTCGTCCCGGGAAGAAATCGTTCAGGAAAGGGGAAGCCGTCCCTGGGGCGCGGCGTCGTAGACGATGCGGTCCCCGGCGACGCGCGCGAACGCCGGCAGCGCATGGACTCGCGGCTCTCCCGCGCCGACGATGTCGAGGACCTCCCACCCGCGCGCCGTCAGCGCATCCGCCACGAGACTCCGGTGGCACCGCCACGGAACGGCTTCCGCGCAGAAGAACGCCGCCGGCCGCGCGCGAGCCGCCGCCTCGAGTCGATCGAGCCCCTCTCGTCCTTCGGGGGAATCGAGGAAGTCCGCGTAGCCGCGGAACATCTCGTTGCGCCAGGCGAAGTGCGGGGAGTCGGGGCTCGGCCGGCGGCGCCCGCCGAGCTCCGGCATCGGGACGTAAGCGATTCTGGACGCGGGAAGCGACTCGCCGAGCGCGGCCGCGTCGAAATGCGGCCACTTGCGGGATGCGGGATAGCGGCGGATGTCGACCGCCTGCTCGACCGCGGACGCTCGGAGCATGTCGCGGAAGTCCTCGAACGCGCGGTTCGAATGGCCGATCGTCCAGACCTTCGACATCGAGGAATTCTAGTGTCCCGTCCCGGAAATGACTTCAGCGTCGCGCCTGCGGCTTGCGGACGAGGCGCGGGAGCAGATGCCGGAAGCATCGGACCTGCGGCGCAACGCCGAAATCGTTCGCAATGCGACAGCGCCCGAAGGGCTCGGGCGCAGGGCAATCGGCGGCGTTGCCGCGGCTCGACGATGGGAAGCCATCGCCTTCGCCGCGTCGCCTGGCCGCTTGCCCCGCGGCGCTCCGAACGACGCGAAGGCTATTTCCGGGACGGGACACCAGCTCCGGGCTTCCCGCGGTCGGTGGGATAATCCGCGTCGCGGCTCCCGTGAACGAGAAATCCTGGATTTCCCTCGCCTGGACGATCGCGGCCGTGGCGGCGGTTCTGTTCGCGTTCGGCGCGGTCCAGAATTTCTCCGGCCCCGCCTTCGAGTTCGAATGGAACCGCACGACCGCCGTCGTCTCTTCGGTGCATCCGGCCGGCGCCGCGGATCGCGCCGGCCTTCGCGCCGGCGACCGGATTCTGTCGATCGACGGAACATCTCCGGTCGATTCCGACAACCCGTTCTACCGGGTCCGGGCCGGCGTCCCGATCGAAGTCACGGTCGAACGCGGCGGTCGGCCGCTCGTCCGCACGGTCGTCCCTTCCTCGCTCGGCGCGGCTCGCGCCCGGTCGTTCGCCCTGGGAGGCACCGCGAGGCTCGGCGCCGTGTCCGGCTGGCTCAATTTCCTCGTCAACAGCTGGATGCTCCTGCTGGCGGGCTTCCTCCTCGCCGCGAGGCCGCGGGTCGCCTCCGCGCGAGTCGCCGCCGTGGAGCTCTCGTTCTGGGCGGGAGGAAACGAGCTCCTCCTGACATCCGGCAGCGGGGCGCTGCTGGCCTTCCTTCCTCCGGCGGCGCGGATCGCGTTCCATCTCGCCGACGGCGTCTTCGTGTCTTTCTTTTTCGCGGCCTGCCTCCATTTCACGCTCGTTTTCCCGGCCGCGCTCGGCCGCGTTCGCCGCCGCCCCGCTCTCCAGCTCGTGCCCTACGCGCTCGTCCTTCCGCTCGCGGCCGCCGAAACGCTGCGGACGCTGCGGTTCTTCTCGCCGGCCTGGCGGGCGCGGTTCGCCGCCCCTCCGGTCGATCTGATCTACCAGCTCACGGGTCCCGCGCTCGTGATCGCGTCCGTCGTGGTGCTCGGAAGGCGGTTCCGCCGGGAGAGCGAGATCAACGGCCGCCGCCGGCTCCGGCTCCTCTTCGTGTCGCTCCTTCCCGGACTCGCGGGCTTCCTCCTCGTCATCCTCTTCGACCGGGCGCGAGCTCCCCTCTCCGCGGTCCAGATCGCCGACCTCCTCCAGTGGGCGGGGGTGGCGGCGGGGGCGGGGATCTTTACCTACGCGATCGTCAAGCACCGCCTCTTCGACATCCGCATCCTCGTCCGCAAGAGCCTGCGATACGCGCTCGCGAAAGGAACGCTCCTCGCCGCACTCGCGATTCCGGCCGTCGCTCTCGCGGCGTTCGTGTACCGGCATCGCGACGAGTCGGTCGCGCGGCTCGTCGGGGCCCGCCCGGGCCTCTACCTCGCGATCCTCGCCGCGCTCGGCGCCGCCCTCGGATTCCGCCGGCGTCTCTTCGACGCGCTCGACCGGCGATTCTTCCGGGAACAGTTCGACGCGCGCCGGATCCTCGTCGATCTCGTGTCGCTGATCCGGAAGGGCACGGACGCTCCGTCCCTCCTCTCCGCGGCGCTCGGCGAGATCGAAAAGGCGCTCCACCCGAGACACCTGTCCCTCTGGACGCACGACGGCATCGGCCGCGCCTACGGCCGGCAGACGGCGCGCGGCGAGGACGCTCCCGCGCCGCCGCTGCCCGACCGCTCCGCTCTCGTCGCGCTCCTCTCGTCGCACGACGATCCGCTCGACCTGGAGACGAGGACGGGCGAGGTCTTCCTCCGGCGGCTCGCCGGCGCGGAACGCGAATGGATCGTGGCGACGGGCGCCGAGCTCCTCGTCCCGCTTCCGGCGGCCGGTCGTCTCGCGGGATTCCTGCTCCTGGCGCCGCGCCTCTCCGAAGAGCCCTACGGGACGGAGGAGCGCGAGCTCCTGCGCTCGCTCGCGGGACAGCTCGCGCTCGCGCAGGACTACACCGCGCTCAAGAACGCGTCGCCGCTGCTGACGACCCCTGCGCCGTCGGCCGCCGCGGGGATGGCCTTCGAGCCCGGCGCCCGGGTGTGCCCCGTATGCCGCCGGTGCTATCCGGCCGACGCCGAGACCTGCCCGCGCGACGACGCATCGCTCTTCTCCCATGACGCGACCCCGTTCTCGATCGAGGACAAATACGAGCTGCGTCAGCTCCTCGGGCAGGGCGGCATGGGCGCCGTCTATCTCGCCGTTCAGAAACGGCTCTCGCGGCCGGTCGCGATCAAGGTCCTCCTCGCGCACCTGCTGCAGGACCGCGAGATCCGCGGCCGGTTCGAGCGGGAGGCGCGGATCATCGCGCAGCTCGTCCATCCCGCGATCGTCACCGTCTTCGATTTCGGCGTGCTGGCCTCCGGAAACGCGTTCCTGGTGATGGAGTATCTCGAGGGAGCGACCGTCGCGGCGCTGATCCGGCGCGAGGGGAAGCTCGCTCCCTCCCGAGTCGGCGCGATCCTGGCGCCGATCGCGCAGGCCGTCGATCTCGCCCATGCGGCGGGCGTCGTCCACCGGGATCTCAAGCCCGACAACATCATGGTCCTCGCCGTTTCCGGAGCCGCGCGGGTGCCTGCGAAGGTTCTCGACTTCGGCGTCGCCCGTCTCGAGAAGATCGCCGACGACGCGCCGGAGACGCCGCTCCACCCCACGCGCGCCGGCATGGTGCTCGGCACCGCCGCCTACATGGCCCCGGAGCTTTTCCGCGGGGCCGTCGCCGACGCGCGATCGGACCAGTACAGTCTCGGAATCGTCGCGTACGAGATGCTTTCCGGAGCGCTCCCGTTCGAGGTGAAGGGAGACCTCGGCGCCGCCGCCCTCGCCCACACCCAGACGCCTCCCGGGCCGCTCGACGAGCGCGTTCCCCACCTCTCCCCCGCGGCCGCCGCGGCCGTCCACCGCGCGCTCGAGAAGGATCCCGCGAAGCGCTTCCCGACGGTCGAGGCGTTCGTGGCGGAACTGGCGACCGGAATCGCGTTCAGCGATTCCATTCCGACGATCCGAAGACCGCTCTGATCGAGTTCCGGGTTGGCGAGTTGGCGAGTTGCGAGTCGAAAGCCCGGAGGTCCTCGGCTTGGAGATTTGCTTCCGCCGGCTCTCTTCGAGCTATGGCGGACAAGTCGCTTCCGCTCGCAATGACGGAGGGTTGAACCGCGACACGACGTGAGTCCACCGGGATGACGGGCGGCCGCGATCCCAAGTCACGGGCCTCCCGTTCTGAACAGCAGGCGCGGTCAGACGTGCCGGAAGACGGGTTCGGGCGAGGCGGCCCGCGGGCGAGGCGTACTGAAAACGTACGTTGAGCCCGCGGGCGGCTCGCACGGACCCGTATAACGGCGCGTATCACCGCGCCGTCGGTCACGAAGGGAGGACAGCGACCCCGAGCGCCCCTGGCCCGCCGTGGGCGCCCAGCACCGGCGAACACTCCAGCACGATCACGTCCGACGACGGATACCGTCCGCGGATTTCCCGGGCCAGCGCCTCCGCTTCGTCGAGAGCGTCCGCGTGGACGACGCCGAATCGCTGCCCGTTCCCGCGTCCGGCCGCGGCGAAGACGAGCCGCATCATCTTCCGGACGGCGCGGCGGTATCCGAACGCCATTCCCGCCGACGCCGCTTTGCCGTCGCGGCCGACCGTCAGGACCGGAAGCAGGTTCAGGGCGCGCGCGAAGCGGCCCTTTCCGGCCGAGACCCGTCCGCCGCGGACGAGGTGCTCGATCGTGGGAACCGCGACGAAGAGGCGCACGCGCGTCGCCGCGTCCCTCGCGATCTGGGCGGCCTCTTCCGCCGTCGCCCCCCGCTGGACCGCCTCGGCCGCCGCCCGGACCACGAGCCCCTCGGCGACCGACGCGTTCCGCGAGTCGACCTCCAGGATTTCCGTGTCCGGAATTCCGCGCGAGGCGTTGACGGCGGCCTGGAACGTGCCGGAGAGCGCGCCGGAGAGGTGGATCGACACGATCGACCCGTGGTGCTCGGCGAGAGACTCGTAGATCTGGCGGAAATCGGCCGCCGGCGGCTGCGAGGTCTTCGGGTATTCCTTCTCGACGGCGAACCGGGCGTAGAACTCCGACGCCTTGATCGTGACGCGGTCGAGCGCGTTCTCCATCCCGAAATGGACGCGGAGCGGAACGAAATGGACGTTCAGCTCCTCGAGGAGAGCGTCCGGGAGGTCGCACGCGGAATCCGTCACGACGGCGACCCGCGAGGCGCGGTTCTGGTCGAAGCGCTGTTCGTGCTGCTGCCGCATGTCTTCGACCTTCGTCTGGGCGACCGTCGCGAGCTCGGAGAGCTGCGCGAAGACGATCTCCGGCTCGTTGGTGTGCACGTGGACGCGCATCCGCGAGGCGCTTCCCGCGATCACGAGCGAGTCTCCGAGCAGGGCGAGCTTGCGGCGAAGCGCGTCGCGATCGAGCGAGACTCCCTCGAGGAGCGCCTCCGTGCAGAAGCGGAACATGATCGACTCGGGGGACCGGTCGAACGTCGCGGCCGCGACGTTCTCGGGCGGCGCGGGGAGCGCTCGCCGCGCGGCGTCGCGCACGTAGCGGACGATTCCCTCGAGGAGATAGACGAAGCCCTGCGCGCCGGCGTCGACCACACCCGACTTCTTGAGCAGCGCGAGCTTCTCCGGCGTGCGCGCCAGGGAATCGCGCGCCGAAGCGAGGGAATCGGAAAGGAGCGCCCCGAAATCGCGCACCTGCGCGGCCTGCCCCGCGACGGCCTGCGCCCAGTCCTTCAGGACCGTCAGGATCGTCCCCTCCTGGGGCCTCTGGATCGCGCTTCGCGCGGATTCGGCGCCGTGGACGACCGCCCGGCCGAACTCGCCGGTGTCGATCCGGGCCTTCGGCGGCATCCCCTCCGAAAACCCCGTCAGGAACTGCGCGAGGATCGCGCCGGAATTTCCACGCGCGCCGGCAACCGCCTCGTCGGCGATCGATTCCGCGGCGGCGTGCGCGCCCCGCTCGGTTCCCGCCGCCGCGCGCTGCGCGATCCGGGTCAGCGTGATCGCGAGGTTCGTCCCGGTATCGCCGTCAGGGACGGGATAGACGTTGATCCGGTTGAGCGGCTCGGCGCGTTCGGCCACGAAGCGCGCCCCGGCGACGACCGCCCGGCGCAGGCGGATGCCGTCGAGATAACGGATCCCGCGCGAGGCGGCGGTCATGGCGCGGAGATCCCGCTCGCCTTACGGCTCGACGGCGTTGATCGGAAGTCCTCCGAGCTTCGCTTTCGCGTCCCGGTTCTTCCGATAGTCCGCCGTGAGCACCGGCAGGTTGTCGAGATACATCAGGACGACGCCGCACCCCATGCACGCCCACGGATACGCGCGGTTGCGGGCGCCGGAGATCGACAGAAACCCTCTCCATGGAGGCATGAACACGAGATGCCAGCTCTTGTTCGATTTGATCATCTCGCCGCCGCAAAGCGGGCACTTCCGCACGACGACGTCCGACATTCGACGGGAACGATAACACGCGGGCGGAGCGCGAAGCCGGCCTATGCCGCCCGTCGTCGCAGGAACTCGAGGGCCTCCGCGACCGCGAAGGCGCGATTTTCCGCTTCGGTCCGGCCGCTCTTCGCCCGCGGCTTGAACGAGTGGTCGCCGTCGGGCACCCAGACGACGCGAATCGCGCGGGACAGCCGATATCCGGCGACGTCGTCGGCCGAGCCGAAGGGATCCCGCGTCCCCTGAAGGAAGAGCGCCGGAGTCGCCAGGGCGGCGAGGTGCGCCGTGCGAAGCTGCCCGGGCTTTCCGGGCGGATGGAACGGATAGCCGAAGCAGACGAGGCCGCACACGCCCGCCTCGTCCGCCACGAGGCTCGCGATTCGCCCGCCGAGAGATTTCCCGCCGATGACGAGCCGCTCCGCGCCGAGCTCGCGGATCGCCTCGAGCCACGTCTCCCGGAGCACCGGCGGTCGGTCCGGCGCCCCCGACCGGCCTCCCTGCCGCCGAGCGCGCATGTACGGGAACTCGAACCGGGCGACGCGGAAGCCTCCTTCCGCGATCCCTTTCGCGACGTCGTTCATGAACGGAGAATCCATCGGCGCGCCGGCACCATGCGCGAGGGCGACGGTCAGCGCCGCGTTCTTCGGGCCGTCAAAGAGGATGGAGATCATTCCGAATCCTCGGAGGCGAATTCCGAATGGAACGATGCCGCCCGCGGGCACGCTATAGTCGCGCCGTCTTGATCGCCAAACGGGAACCTTCTGACCGAGATCTCGCGCGTCGCGCGCTCCAGCCGAAGCTCTTTCCGCACGAAATCATCGCGTTGGTCTACGTCATCACGGGGATCGTCCTCCTGGAGCGCCTCCCGGTGACGTATCCGCGACAGGCTCTGTGGCAGGCCTATCTTACGTTCTTCGGTCCCATCGTCTTGCTCGCCTATCTCGTCTCCCGCCTCGTCCGTCGCCGCTTCCCGTCCAGTACCTGGTGGGAAGACGCCGCGGTACTTGGAAGGATCGGAGCTGTGCTTGCCTTTACCTTGCCCATCCATTTCTTGCTGAAGAGTTTCATCTCTCTGATCAATCCGCGGACCTGGGATCTCGAGCTTGCCCGATGGGATCAGGCCCTCCACTTCGGCATCAGTCCTAGCCGCTTCCTCGTGGCTCTGTTTCGAAACCCCATCTTCCTCAACGGGCTCGATATTGTCTATTCGGCGGCCTATTACTTTTTCATCGTGGGAACGACGGCGATCTGCTTCGCCCTGCTTTCTCAGAGAATGCGATTCGTGCTCGGTTCTGCCTACATGCTCCTCTGGATGTCCGGAGCTCTGCTCTACATCGCCTTCCCGACGTGGGGTCCGGTCTTCGTCTTCTCGAATGACTTCCAGGCTTCGCTCGCTTCCATGCCGATTACTCGTTCGATCCAGCACGAGCTCTATCTCGAGATATCTTCTCTGATCAATAACCCACTGGGGCCACGGGTCGTCCGCTTCGGATCGGTCGCGGCATTTCCGAGCTTGCACGTCGGGGAAGTTCTTCTGCTCGCGCTCGCCAGCCGTTCAGTTTCGAAGCGCTGGTTCGCCTGGAATCTGGTCTTCCTCGCGCTCATCGTGATCGGCTCCGTCGTTACCGGATACCACTACCTGATCGACACGTATGGCGGCCTCGCCATTGCCGCGCTCGCTTGGTGGCTCGGGGGAAAGTTGTTCCCGAAAACGCCCTCTCCTGTGGCACCCTACGAGGTTACCGATTCGGCGATTTCCAGCGCAAAATGGGGTTCTTCGCCGCCCTGACCTCGTCCACCCGCCGCACCGGCGTCGTGTAGGGCGCGCCCGCGAAGATCTCGGGCTTCTCGCGCGCCTCCTGCGCGATCGTCCGCATCGCCTCGATGAAGACGTCGAGCTCGGGCTTTCCCTCCGTCTCGGTCGGCTCGATCATGAGCGCGCCGGGGACGATCAGCGGGAACGACACGGTCGGCGGGGGGAAGCCGAAATCCATCAGCCGCTTCGCGACGTCGCCGTTGTGGATGCCGTGCTCCGCCTGCCGCTTGTCGGAGAAGACGACCTCGTGCATCGTCGGCGCGTCGTACTTCAGGTGATACAGGTCGGACAGGCGCGCGCGGATGTAGTTCGCGTTCAACACGGCGTTCTTCGCGACCTCGCCGATCTCTTCGCCGTAGGAAAGAATGTAGGAGAGCGCGCGGACGAGGACGCCGAACTGCGACGCGAACGACCGCAGTCTTCCGATCGATTCCGGCCGGTCCGCGTCGAGGTAGAACGAGCCGTCCTCCCGGCGCTCGACGGTCGGGACCGGCATGTGCGGCGCGAGCGTCTCCGAGACCGCCACCGGGCCGGCGCCCGGGCCCCCGCCGCCGTGCGGCGTCGAGAACGTCTTGTGCAGGTTCATGTGCATCACGTCGATGCCCATCTTCCCCGGTGTGGCGAGCCCCACGAACGCGTTGAAGTTCGCGCCGTCGCCGTAGAGGAAGCCTCCCTTGCGGTGGACGATCTCCGCGATGTCGCCGATCCGGCGCTCGAAGATCCCGAGCGTGTTCGGGACCGTCATCATCAGCGCCGCGACGTCGTCGGTCATCGCCTCTTCGAGCACGTGGAGGTCGAGGCGGCCGTTCGCGTTCGACGCGAGCTCCCTGACCTGATAGCCGGCGAAGCTCGCGGTCGCGGGATTCGTTCCGTGCGCGGAATCCGGGATCAGGACGAGCTTTCGCGGGTTTCCCTGCTTCTCGAGCGCCTTCCGGATCATCAGGATTCCGGCGAGCTCCCCCTGGGCGCCGGCGCAAGGCGTGAGGGTGACCCGCGCGAGACCGGTCAGCTCCGCGAGGATCCGCTCGAGGCGCCACATCAGGGCGAGGTTCCCCTGGCTCGTCGATTCCGGCGCATACGGATGAGACGCCGCGAATCCCGGGAGGCGCGCCATCTCCTCGTTGATCCGTGGGTTGTGCTTCATCGTGCAGGAACCGAGCGGGTAGAGCCCGTCCTCGATCCCGAGGTTCATCCGCGAGAGCCGCGTGAAGTGGCGCGCGACGTCGACCTCGGAGACTTCCGTCTCTCCCACGATCTCGCCGCGCCGAAATTCGTCCGGGATCGCGATCTTCTCCGGAACGTCGAGCGGCGGGAGCGAATACCCCGTCTTTCCGGGTCGCGACCGCTCGAAGATCAGCCCTTCGTCGCGCAGCTTCATCGGATCTTCGCGAGCTCCGCGGCGTAGACGTCCATCTCCGCCTTCGTGTTCATCTCGGTGACCGCGACGAGGAAGTCCCGCTCGCGGTCCGGGAACCAGGTCGACAGCGGCACGCCCGCCAGGATCCCCTTGTCGGCCATCGCCGCGACGATCTCGCGCGCCGGCTTCGGCCCGCGGACCGCGAACTCGTTGAACGTCGGCCCTTCGGTTGCGATCGCGAAGCCGGCGACGCCGGCGATCTTCTCCTTGAGGTACTCGCTCTTCGAGACGCACTGGACCGCGGTCTCGCGAAGGCCCGCCTTCCCCATCAGGGAAAGATAGACGTTCGAGCAGAGCGCCATCAGCCCCTGGTTCGTGCAGATGTTCGACGTCGCCTTCTCGCGGCGGATGTGCTGCTCCCGCGTCGAGAGCGTCAGGCAGAAGGCGCGCTTCCCTTCGGCGTCGACCGTCTCCCCCGCGAGCCGGCCCGGCATCTGGCGCTTGTGCGCGTCGCGGCACGCGAGGAAACCGAGGGCCGGCGCGCCGTACGACATCGGAACGCCGAGCGAGCGCGCCTCGCCGCACGCGATGTCGAGCCCCGCGTCGCCCGGTGGCGCAAGGAGCGCGAGCGAGATCGCTTCCGCGACGACGCCGACCGCCATGGCGCCGCAGGACGACGCCGCGTCGCGCGCCGCCTTCCAGCCGTGGACGCGGCCGAAGAAGTCGGGCGACTGGACGGCGACCGCGAAGGTCTGCGCGTCGCATGCGCCGACGAGCTCGGCGTCGTCGACTTCGACGAGCTCGAAATGGAGATTCCCGAAATACGTCCGGACCGTCTCCCGGTACTCCGGATGGATGTTCCTCGAGAGCACCGCCCGGTGGCGTCCCTTCGCGAGGCGGCTCGCCATGAGCAGCGCCTCGACGAGCGCGGTGGCGCCTTCGTAGAGGGAGGCGTTGGCGACCTCCATGCCGGTCAGGAGCGCGAGGTGCGTCTGCCACTCGAAGATCGACTGCAGCGTCCCCTGCGAGATCTCCGGCTGGTACGGCGTATAGGAAGACAGCCACTCTTCCCGATAGAGCGTCTGGTCCGCGATCGCCGGGACGTAGTGGTGATAGCAGCCGGCGCCGAGGAAATGGGCGTGGCTGCGAGCGTGCGCGTTCCGTGCGGAGACCGAGCCGAGCTCGCGGCGCACCTCGATCTCCGAGAGGGGCCTGCCGATCGCGGGCTTGCGCGCGGCACGGAACTCCGCCGGGACGTCGGCGAAGAGGTCTTCGATCGACGCCACGCCGATCGCGGCGAGCATCTCGGCGCGCTCGTCGTCGCTCGAAGGGAGGAATTTCACGGGTTCAGCGCTCCCGCGGCGTCAATGCGCTTCCGACTCTTCCTTGACGTACTGCTCGTACGCCTGCGCGTTCATCAGCTCGGTGACGTCGTCCGTCGAGAGCTTCAGCTTCACGAGCCATCCGTCTCCGTAGGAGTCCTCGTTGATCGCCGCCGGGTCCTCGACGGCCTGCTTGTTGACCTCGGTGACCTCCCCGGCGATCGGCGTGAAGAGCTCGGAGACCGCCTTCACCGACTCGACCGTCCCGAACTCCTGCCCCGAATCGAAAACGTGGCCGACTTCGGGGAGCTCCAGATAGACGATCTCGCCCAGCTCCTTCTGCGCGTGCTCGGTGATGCCGACGGTCGCGATGTCGCCCTCGATCCGGACCCACTCGTGGCTCTTCGAATAGTGGAGGTCATCGGGAAACTTCATGACGCCCTTTCTCTCTTGTAAAACGGCGTTTCGACGACGCGCGCTCGCGCCGGCCGGCCGCGCAGATCGACGGTGAATTCGGTTCCGATCGCGGTGTCGGCCACGGGAAGATACGCGAGGCCGATCGACCTGCCGAGCGTCGGCGAGGGGATGCCGGACGTGACGACGCCGGTTCCGGCCGGCGACGCCGTCGCGTAGCCCTGGCGGGCGATCCCGCGGTCGAGGAGCTCGAAACCGGCGAGCTTCCTCTCGAGGCCGAGCTCCTTCTGGCGCGCGAGAGCGTCGCGGCCCTCGAAGTCGCCCTTCCCCATCTTGACGATCCATCCGAGGTCCGCCTCGAGCGGCGTGACCGTGTCGTCGATGTCGTGCCCGTAGAGCGCCATCTTCGCCTCGAGCCGCAGCGTGTCGCGCGCGCCGAGGCCGGCGGGAAGGACGTTCCGGTCTCGCCCCGCCGCGAGGATCTCGCGGAAGAGGCGCGCCGCGTCGGCGGGGGCGACGTAGAGCTCGAACCCCTTTTCGCCCGTGTAGCCGGTCCGGGAAATGATCGCGAGCGCTCCCGACACGGAGCCCTCGACGAAGCCGTAGTAGGGGATCGCCGAAAGGTCCGAATTCGTCATCGGCGCGAGGATCGCTTCGGCGTCCGGACCCTGCAGGGCGATGAGCGCGTAGTCGTCCGAGGCGTTCGTCAGCCGGACGTCGAATCCCTTCGCGATCTCGCGCGCGTGAGCGAAGTCCTTCGGCGTGTTTCCCGCGTTGACGACGAGGAGATAGCGGTTTTCGCCCCGCCGGTAAACGAGCAGGTCGTCGATGAACGTCCCGCGCGGCGTGAGCATCCCGCTGTAGTGCACGCGGCCGATCGCGAGCTTGCCGACGTCGTTGGTCGTGAGCTTCTGGAGGAACGCGAGCGCGTCCTTCCCCTCGACCTCGAACTCGCCCATGTGGGAGACGTCGAAGAGGCCGGCTCGCTCGCGGACGGCCCGATGCTCCTCCCGGATTCCCGAGTACTCGACCGGCATTTCCCAGCCGCCGAAATCGACCATCTTCGCGCCCAGCTCCCGATGGATGTCGTAGAGCGGGGTGCGCTTGAGCGCGTCGGTGGCGGTCGTCATCGGAGCCCGCAAATTACATGATCTTCGGGGGTCGCGCAATGGCGCGCAGGACGCTGCGCAATGGCGCGGAGGACGGTCGTCCAATGGCGCGCCGGACATTGCGCAATGCCGCGCAAGGCGCACGCGCGAAGCCCTTTCGCCTCCCTTAACCTCTCCCCGCGGGAGAAGTAGCCATCGCCGGTCGGGATGACGGCGATGGCGGGTGAGGGAGGCCCGGTCGCCGACCGCCGTCTCGACCTTCAACTCGTGACTGAGGGACTCGCGACGGGCCGCCCGGCGGGGCGTAGGATTCTCCGTACTCGATGCCTCCCGACGACCTTCCGACCCGGATTCGGCGCGCGGCTCGGGCCGCCGAGACCGGCGGCCTGACCGCCGAGGCCGATGATCTTCTCCGGCTCGCATTCGAGGTCGAGCACGCGATCGCGCCCCGGGCGCTTTCCAACCGCGTCTTCTTCGAGATCGCCGGGATCGCCCGGCCGCGGAAGTTCCGGGCGGGAGAGCCCGTCTACGCGTCGGGCGACGAGTCCGCCGAGTTCTTCCTCGTCGTCGAAGGGCGGATCGCAATCGAGCGCGTCACCCCGTTCGGGCCTCAGCCTCTCGGCGTGTCGGGGCCCGGCGATTTCACCGGCGCGGCCGAGGCCCTTCTCGCCGTGCCTCGCCTCGGCGACGCCGCCGCGGCCGTGGAGTCGCGACTGTTTGCGATTCCCGCGGCGGAAGTCTTCGGCGGCGCGCCGTCGCCGGAGCTCGGCGACTACCTGCTCCGCCGGCTCGCGCGCCAGCTCCGCGCCGTAAACGACGAGTTCACGAAGTTCTTTTCGTCGGCAATCGGAAAAGGATCGATCGACGGCCCGACGGCAGCCTCGCCGGCCGAGATCCCGGCGGAAGAGAAGTCGAAAGCTCTGACGGAGAGCGGCCTCGCCGCCGACGACGCCGACCTTCTGGCCTCGTTCTGTCGGGAAGAAGCCTATCCGCTGGGCGCGGTGATCTTCCGCGAGGGAGACGAAGGGCACGCGCTGTCGGTCGTCGCGCGCGGCAAAGTCCGGATCTCCCGCCGCATCGCCGGCGCCGGCGAGGAGGCGTTCGCGATCCTCGAGCCAGGCTCGATCTTCGGCGAGATGGCCGCCCTCGAGCCCGACGCGCCCGTGCGATCCGCCGACGCGATCGCGCACACCGACTGCGCGCTGCTCACCCTCGACCGGTCCGTGATCGGACGGCTGCGAGAAAGCGCCCCGGAGAAAGCGGCGGCTCTCTCGGCCGTCCTCTGCCGCCTCGCCGCGCGCCGGATCGCCGAGACGTCGGAGAGACTCGTTCGCTGGCGGATCATGGCGGGAGGGTTCTGAGATCAGCGACAGTGTTGTCCCGGTTCTATGCCCGGAAAAGATGATAACGAATAAGGAGTGAGCATCGAATTCTTGCCGTCAGGAACCGCCCTTCGACTTCCGAACACATTCGTGCGTCCGCTTCGGTTTCCCGGAGGGATGCTAAAGTCTTCTCGAAACTGACTATCGAGATATGACCGAACCAGGAGAACTCGGTATGCATCCTTCCGTTCGATCTCTCGTCAAGGCGCGCCACCGGACGTCAATTCCATTGACGTTGCCTCTTCTGGCAGCGATTCTCGCATTGTTGGCGTCCGTTTCCGCCAGCGCCGGGCTGAATCGATGGACGACCCACGGCCCGGCCGGAGATCGCTTCGATCTGGGCGTCGATCCGACGAATCCCGACCACATGGCTCTCGGTGGATTCGCCAGCGTTTACATCACCCATGACGGGGGACAGAGCTGGAGTCGAGAGTCTCGAGGGCTCGAGCAAACGGAGATTTTCTCGGTGGCTTTCGATCCACAGAACCCCTCGATTCTCTACGCCGGCGGATACGGAGTCTTTCGAAGCACGAATGACGGTGAAAGCTGGCAATGGCGCGCCGACGGAATTCACGGGATTCCGATGGACGTTCTCGTCGTCGACCCGATCGCGACCACGACGATCTACGTCGGCAGCGAAGGAGGTCTTTTCCGGAGCACCGATTCCGGATGTTCGTGGTCCCCGTGGAGTTCAGGAATGACCGACCCCCTCGGGTCACCATTTATTCTCGACCTCGAAATCGACCCGAGCGATCCGTCGACCTTCTACGCCGGTCTCTTCGGCGGGAGCCTCTTCAAGTCGACGGATCGGGGAGCGCATTGGAGCCCGATGAAGAGCGGCATCCCGTACGACACCGTGCGGACGATCACGATCGATACTTCCAACCCCAGTCGCCTTTTCGTGGCGGCATCCCAGGGGGGTGGGGATCTTGGGCCTCTCGTCAGTGGATTCTTCGAGAGCGACAACGCCGCGGGGAGCTGGCACCCGGTTTTCCCGAGTCTGCCGGCCGGCACTGCGTGGAGAATCTCGATTGATCCTGGGTCACCCAGCACGCTTTACGCCGCCCTGGGAGGGGTGGGCTTCCTGAAGAGCACGGACAACGGCATCACCTGGGGGACGATCGACGATGGAATCGACACAGCATTTTCGGAAGGGCCTTTGCGCCTGATCGTCGATCCGCGGACGTCGACCTCCCTCCTGGCCGTCGAAGACGGAGTGTTCCGGAGCGTCGACGGAGGCGCATCCTGGACGGATCTGACCGACAGCATCGTCTCTAGCAGTATGGAGACTATCCTCCTCGATCCCTCCGCACCGTCGACCGTCTATACGGGTTCGGAAAGGGGTCTCTTCCGAAGTCTCGACGCGGGTGGTTCCTGGGAATTGATCTCCAGTCCGGCGGAGCCGGAATCGCCGGAGCTTCTCGGAGCCGCGGCCACGAACCCGACGACGCTCTACGCGACGAGTTTTGTTTCGTTCGGACTCTACCGCTCGATCGATGCTGGGGCGCACTGGCAAGAGCTCTTCGAGGATGGCTCGTCGACCCCCTTCCCGCACACGGTACGGGTACTCGTCGACCCTGGGGACCCCGGACATATCTATGCGGTGAGCCGGTACGGGATCTTCGAAAGCGGCGACGGGGGGGACAGCTGGTCCTCGCCAACCCCCAATCCGTCCAGCAACGGGCTGAGTGACATGGTCGTCGAATGGGGGAATCCGGACGTTTTCTATGGGTCCGATGGATACTCGGTATTCCGCAGTCCGGACTCCGGCCAAACATGGGCCGACATCAGCGACGGTCTCAGTCCCGCGATCGTGCAGAAACTGGCCCAGGATCCGGCAGATGACTCTCGACTCCTCGCAGGGACTCAACTCGGGGTATACGTGAAGTCCGGCGACGCGTCGTGGCAGCCGATCGGCACCGGGCTGCCCGACACGAACATCACGTGGCTCACGGCGGATCCCGCGCAGCCGGGAAGGTTCTATGCCGCCTGCTCCGCGAAAGATCTGTCGCTCTCGGCGATGGAGAACGGGTTATTCGTCACCCATGACTCGGGATCCACTTGGGCTCGGTTCGGGGACGGGCTGGAAAAGTCAAATGGAGTCGAATTCGTCGTGACGGACCCCGCGGGAGAGTTCGTCCATGCCGCCTCGATCGGCGTCTACGACTATCAGATATCGTCGCCCCCCCCGCCGCTGATCACCGGAATCGCTCCCCAGACGGGACCGCCCGCAGGCGGAACCTCCGTGACGATCTCCGGCGTCGGATTCCAGATGGGCGCCCAGGTACTGGTCGGGGGCTCTGCGGCCGGCGGAGTCGACGTTCTGAGTCCGACCACGATCGTCGCGACCACCCCCGACGGGATACCGGGCGGTGCCGACATCGTGGTCGTCAACGTCGACACGCAGCAGACCACGGTCCGGGGCGGATACGTCTATGACTTCGCCGACGTTCCGCCGGGCTCTCCCTTCTACGACCAGATCGTCAGGCTGGCAAGCGCGGGTGTGACGAAGGGGTGTGGCGCGGGGGACTTCTGTCCCTCGGGGAACGTTTCGCGCGCGCAGGTCGCGGCCCTTCTCGAACGTGCCATCCACGGGCCGGACTTCTATTACTCGCCACCCTCGCAAATCTTCACAGACGTTCATGCTTGCACGTCGTTGGCGGCGGAGATCTCCCAGCTCTGGCGCGACGCCCTGACGGCCGGGTGCGGGAACGGTGACTTCTGCCCTGCCGGCCTCGTCCCCCGCGCGCAGATGGCGCTCTTCATCGGCCGCGCGATCGCCCCCGCGGCGACGCCGCCTTCGGCCTACTCGGATGGAGGAACGGGGCGCTCGTACGACTGTTCGGTCGCTTCGCCGTTCACGGACGTGGCCGCGAACACCGACAGCTGCAACGCGATCGGCTACATCTGGGCCAGAGGGATCGTCGACGGATTCGGCAACGGCACGTTCGGCCCGAACGACGCTCTGACGCGCGCGCCGACGGCGAAGTTCATCGCGAACGCATTCGGGTTGATGCTGGGGCCGTGATCTGGGGCGTAGAGGCTGACCTGGGGACGGTCTTGATTTAATGCCTTCCCCCCGTACTCAATCCTCGGCTGGCATACCCTTCCCGAATCACACATCAAATCAAGACCGTCCCCATCTCCTCCACGTAGGGGAATCCTCATCCCGATGCCCATAGTGTAAAATAAAGATCTGACCCCAAAGCCACCCCGTTCCCTTCGGAGAGCGCGTTCTCCGCGCCAATCTCCGGCGGAAAATCAAATCACCTCCAACCCTCATCGACGCAAAGACCGGCCGCCCCCGAGAGTGATGCGACGCCTCCCCGCGGCGCGGGCCTTGCACCTAAGAGAAGAAAACCACCCGCAACGCCCGCGCCGCATCGACGTCGGCCGCAGACGCGAACGCGAAGAGAAGAGCCGACGATGGCCAGCCCCGATGTCGTGGCGGCGCGCGCAGCGGCTCTCGGGGCGAGCGCTCCACGCGCAAAGCGCGTCGACCGGGGCGGCCGCGGTGCACGCCGGATGCCGGCGGGCCCCTCCTCGGACCTCCCACCGGCATCCGCCGTGCGAAGACCGCTGTCCGATAACGGCGCCGTTATCGGACCCGCCCCTGCTCTCGCCCCTCCCGCCGCCCTTCGGGTTTACGTAACCGGCGTTACGTACTCGGCCCGGCGCACCAGCGCCGGGCAACTGCGCGCGCCGCGGCGTCTTGTCCCCGCCCACCCGCCCCGAGAGGGTCAAGCCCCGGCACCGGCGCGCGGCGGCCGGCAGAGCCGGCCACGAGAGCCGCGCGCCCGTTGCCGACCCTTCAATGCCTGCAAGACCGTCCCCAACCACGCCGTACCGGCACCGGAGCGCTGCGGCCGGCGGGGCCGGTCAACGGGAGCCGCGCGCCCGTGGCCGACCCAGCAATGCCTGCATGACCGTCCCCAAGGTCCAAACTCCTTACGGCTCACCTCGTTGTTTGGCGGGCGCGTCGCGCCTCCTAGGCAAGATACGGAGACTCGGGGAACACGAGCACGATTCCTTCTGGCCGCTTCGTGCCCTTCTCAACCTCGCGTTTAACCACCCGTTCCAGTGCACCAGCCAGAGACTGCGCAGCCCTCTCTAGCGCCGCAGTCTCCATTGAAGCGTGCCAGTTAAGTGAAAAGATCCCCCATTCTGATCCTCGAAAGACAGAAAGCTCTTTCCAGGCAACCACAGCTCCAACGCGGTGGATAAGGGGCGTTCCAGCCTGGATAGCGCTGTCCACAGCTTTACACTCTTCACTTATGATCTCTCCTCCCACACACTCAAGGAGAGCCGTCATCGCCGACACAGTGGGTTCCGATTCCGTCTCCCATGCCCGCCGCGCCAGATCAACGCGCGTGTCCCACACACAGATCCGTCCGATTAGGGCGACGTCGCTCGCATTGTCCTCGTCGTGATCTTCGAATCGCTCAAAGAGCGTCCACGAAGTCACGCGCTCGTTCGCTACCCGTTCAACGACCTGCAGGCTCTTCTCAAAAAACCGGTTGTCGTCATCACGCTCCACCGAGATACCGTCTGGCCCATTTACGATGGCATTTGCTCTTCCGCGCAGCCAAGGAAGCGTGTTCCTAGCGAATCTCCATTCTGGGTGACGAGCGGAGCTGATCGCCGAATTCGTCTCGCCCAACATCCCGTCATCTAACGTGAGCTGTTTAAACATCGTCACAATTTCGCTCCCATCAATACTTCGGTGGAAGGTCATAGACGGAAATGCTTGGGGTCAGATCTGTATTATGCACTTAGCCTTCCATCTGCTTGCAGAGCAATTGTACCGGACGGGGCCGATCCCACCGTCGGTCTGCTCGACCTGGTCGCCACCTGCCCCACCCAGGAGGGTACGCACGCCGAATTCCTTCCCGATCGCGGCCAGGGTCTGGTTCGTCAGATGCCGCGTAAGGTAGATCGCAGCCATTTTCTCATCGCCGCCCCACCGTCTCCCGCTTGAACTCAGCCGAAAAAACCCGCCGACCGTCGGAACGCCGCGGAAACTCCCCCATCTCCCACCAGCCTCTCCGGAACCATCATAGGCTCCAAAAAGTGTCTAGCCGAAATGGGGGGCAGACCAGTTGTCATAGGCGAAGGTATCGAGAAACCGTTGGGGTCAGATCCGTATTATACGTTTAGCCGGCCAGATGGTTTGCAGAGTGGCTACACCGGGCGGCCGATGCTACCCCGTTCTTGCTCGACCCTGGCCGCCACCACCCCATTCCAACTTTGGCTATACTATATAACACAGATCTGACCCCCAAGCCCTACACCAAAACGCCCACGGAGAAGCGGTGAGCAACGATCGCTCAGCGACGCTGACCCCACCCGAGCCCCCGGCCGCCGCGAGTCAGGGCCCGCGCCCATCAAGCGAACAGCAGCGATCAACCCCGGTTTCCAAGGAGCAGCTGCTTCAAACGCCGACCGAGGGACAGAACGTCACTAAGAGTCTGTTCCCGGCGCATCCGGATTCGAAGAAGAAGTAATCGATGGCTGAACAGCCGCCCGCCAATCCCCCGGCGTCCGCCGCACCGGCGGCTCCACAGGCGAGCGCCGCACCTCCGCCTCCCGCGGCTCCGCCGGCGCCACCCGCCCCTCCCGCGCAGTCAACGAGCCCATTGCTCGTGACGCCGACGGAAGGGCGAATGGTCGCGCTCGGCTACGGCCTCGGCGAGTCTTCTCCCTCCGACCTCGAGAAGTAGACCCCGTCGCCTTCCAGCGGCGCGGGCCTTGCACCTAAGAGAAGAAAACCACCCGCAACGCCCGCGCCGCATCGACGCCGGCCGCAGACGCGCACGCGAAGAGAAGAGCCGACGATGGCAAGCCTGAACAACGTGGCGGCGCGCGCAGCGGCTCCCGGGGCGAGCGCTCCCCACGCAAAGCGTGCGGACCGGGGCGGCCGCGGTGCACGCCGGCCGCCGGCGGGCCCCTCCTCGGACCTCCCACCGGCATCCGCCGTGCGAAGACCGCTGTCCGATAACCGCGCCGTTATCGGACCCGCCCCTGCACTCGCCCCTCTGCCGCCCTGACGGGTTTACGTAACCGACGTTACGTACTCGGCCCGGCGCTGCAGCGCCGGGCAACTGCGCGCGCCGCGACGTTCTGTCCCCGCCCACCCGCCCCGCGAGGGTCAAGTCCCGGCACCGGCGCGCGGCGGCCGGCAAAGCCGGCCTCCAGAGCCGCGCGCCCGTGCCCCGGAATCGGGCCCCGCCCCGCGAGATTGCGCGCCGAAGCCCTGGCGAAGGCGGGCGCAAGCGAGCGCGAGGCCGCCCCCTGCGGCCGAGCTGGTCTTGGTGATTTTGAATCCACGATTATGTAAACCCGACGTAGTCCGCCGTAGCCTTGGCGGAGGCGGACGGGCGGGGCCGCCGAAGGCTGAGGCCCGCGTCCGATAAGGCATCGTATCGGATGAGCGAAGATTGCATCGCGGCGTGCCGCGGATGCGGCGCGCCGCGTGCCCGAAGCGCCGAGTCGGTCCGGTCAGCGGATCGCCCCGGCGTCAGCGGCCTCGATCAGCGAGGGCCGTCACTCGGGTCAAGCGGCTCGCCCACTGCATGGAGCGGTGTCACAATCGTAAAAAGGTACGGCCCCTCTGATTCAGCACTAAAGTGCTCAAGGAACCCGAAAGCGCGAGCCCGCGACCTTTCAACGAACGCCGAGTCTGTCTCATCGATCGTGCGATCGCAGTACCAACTATCACGTGTCATCTCAGGTTTTTCGGTCCTCGCTATGTAAACGTCTCCGCCAAGAATCGGCGCTCCCACCCCATGGAGTGCGTTAATCAACTCAATAGCGTCTTCATAGTGAAAAGCAAAGTCATTGACACCAACATCGTCGAGAGGCCGTCCCCTCTTCTTTATAAACGTTCGGAGTTCTTCAAGTGTGCTTGTCATCACTCGGGATCCGGATTAAAGAACCGATGATAGATGGTGCCATTCGCATCCTTAATGAACTCGAAGGTCCCCGCTTTACCTTGGTAGGACCCCTTGATCGTCAACATCGTGCCTGGGTTTCCCTCCTTGCTCACGATCTGTGAGACCGTTCCCTCTCCCGCGTAGTTTCCTTCGACGAGTTTAGGGAAACCGTGAAAATCACCCCTGGACATCTGCACCTCCACACGCTCTGCGTATTTGGTCCCTTCAAAGAAGGTTGCGGCCTCAGAATCCCCGGCCACTTTCGCCGCACCGGCTTCGGCTGATTGAATAGCGACCTCGGTCGACTGAACTTCTGCACCCGCCTCGGTGCTAAGTTCTGGGTTTGGTGAGGCCCCCTCCGACGCGATGAACTCCGCCGCCATAAGTGCAAAGGCGATGTACGGTGCAGCTTTGTTCCAAGCTTGCGAGATCGTCCGACCCGCCGCGGACAGACCAGCCTGCGAGATGCTTCGCTTGTAAAAATCGGCACTGTATCCGCGCTCTTTGCCGTCCGGGTCTAGATACGCCACCGGATTGCCGCCGGCGTAGGCATATCGATTCCACGTCTGGGGGCTCTCCGGGTGTCCCGCGTGTTTATCCACGCTTACAAAGCGGCCCAAATTGAAGTCATGGCTCCGGGCGTGGTCGTAGAAATGGCTGCTCTCTGTATCCCGCTCCATCGTGGCGAAGCGCAGCTTCTGTGAGGTGTTGTTCGCCGAATACTCTTCGCCGTAGGGCCAGTACTTCTCGGTGACCGGGCCCTCGACGCCCGAGATCAGGCGAGGGGTTCCGAGGTGGTCGGAGAAGTAGTAGGTCCAGCCCACCGTCCCGCCGAGAGCGTTCGAGTCGTTCGTCGCCACGAGCAGATTTCCAAGGAAAAGGTTATCACGCGTGATGAGCGTGCCGATCGAGGAAATGCCTGGGGTCAGATCTGTATTATACACTTAGCCTTCCATCTGTTTGCAGAGCACTTGTACCGGACGGCCGATGCCACCCTCTGTCTTGCTCGGCCGTGGTCGCCACCTGCCCCACCCCGGAGGCGCGCACGCCAAATTCCTTCCCGATCGCGGCCAGGGTCTGGTTCGTCAGCTGCCGCGTAAGGTAGATCTCAGCCATTTTCTCCTCGCCGCCCCACCGTCTCCCGCTTGAACTCAGCCGAAAAAACCCGTCGGAACGGCGTGGAACCTCTCCCATCTCCCACCAGCCTCCAGAGCCATCATAGGCTCCAAAAAGTGTCTAGCCGAAATGGGGGGCAGAGCAAAGGTTATCGACGTTGTTAGTGTCGACGGTCGCGCCCATCGTTTCTCCGGCGCCGGCTCCAAGTGGGAAGTTCGAGCCGACGCTCTGAGTGAGCTTCTCGCAACCGCCGACTGCCGGTCAACGCGCCTGACCACATCGCGGTCTAGAATCCTGGACGTGCCTCCTCCCTGCTCACGCGTATCTCTTCTCGCCGCCGCGATCCTCGCGGTCCTGACGCTGCTGTCGGCGCCCGCCCGTGCCGAGACCCTCAGCGCCCAGGTCGATCGGTATGCGCACCCGACGCTCGGAAAGGACGCCGTGACGGTCGCGAGCGTCACGCTCGAAGTCGGGCACATGAAGATCACGCTGGACAAAGGCGTCGTCGTCCCCGTGTTCGGCGGAACGGAGCCGATCGGCTTCTTCTTCGCGGGCGAGGGGAAGTGGACCTACGCCTCCGAGACCCGCGAAGAGTGGCCGGTGATGCGCCACGACGCCGACAAGGCGACGCACTGGAAAGCGCGGGACGAAGGGAAGAGTCTCCTGATCTCGGATTCGTTCGCCGATCTGCTCTGGATCGCGCCGGGAGAGAAGATCCCCACCGGAACGCCCGGCGCCGCCGTCCCCGACCGCGCGTTCAAGAAGCATCTCGAGACGTTCGCCCGGCGCAAGAGCGACTCCGTCGCCCAGCGCCTCGCGTACCGCGCCAGGATCGCGCCGACCGCTCCGTACTCGTGGGTAGAGCTCTCCGGGGGGAAGCAGGAAGCGATCTGGTTCCGCGACGAGGTCGAGTCCCACGCGGAGGACCTGATCGCGCTGAAGAAGATCGACTTCGACAGCGCGAACGCGCCGTGGGAATGGGCCGTCGTGGCGATTTCGGACCAGCCGATCGGGCGCGGCTTTCGCGAGCCTCCGAAGCCGGACGTCGTGCTCACCCGCGTCGAACCGGTGATCGAGGCCGCCGGCGAGCACGCGAAGATCCGCGTGACCGAGACGTGGACGAACCGGTCGAAGGAGGCCGTGCCGGCGCTGCACGTCGACCTGCAGAACCGCGTGTTCGCCGATTCCGCTCTCGACATCCGCAGGAACGAGCTGCGGAAGGTCGAGACCTCCGACGGCCGCCCGGTCGACTTCGACCATCGCGATGAACGGCTGCTCCTGGCGCTTCCGGAGCCGATCGCTCCGGGGGGCGCCGTGACGCTCGCCTTCGAGATGGAGGGAGACGTGCTCCCTCCCCCGTCCCACGACAGCTACTGGCTGCTCGGGTTCGACGCGTGGTTCCCGACTCCGGGCTTGAACGGCTCCGATTTCACGTGCCGGCTGAAGGTCCGCGTGAAGAAACCGTTCGTCCCGGTCGCGAGCGGGACGGTCGTCGCGCGAGGGCAGGAAAAGGACTGGAACACGCTCGAGACGGAGATCGATCACCCGGTCTTCCTCCCCGTCGTTCTCGCCGGGAGCTACCACGTCGAGGACGTCGTCAAGGACGGACGCGCCTACCACGTCGCGAGCTACGCCTACGTCAACCACCGCGCGACCGAGCACCTCGTGACGCTCGCGTCGCAGATCATCAAGTTCTACGAGCCCTTCCTCGGCCCTTTTCCCTGGAAGGAGTTCACGATCATCGAGATCAACTCCTACGGCTTCGGTGTCGCGCCCCCCGGGACGATGTTCATCACGCGCGAGGCGTTCTCGCCCCACGAGGACGACCTGACGAAGATGTTCTCGAAGAGCCTCACCGCGCGGTTCGCGCACGAGATCGCCCACCAGTGGTGGGGGCACCAGATCAAGTGGCCGGACGACGAGGAGGAGTGGATGTCGGAGTCCTTCGCCGAATACTGCTCCGCCCTGCAGGTGCGCGCGGAGAAGGGCAACGGCGCCTACGACGACGTCGTGAAGGACTGGGAAGGCCGGATGAAGGACTCGGGGACCTCCGGGACGCTGCCGACCGCGAACCGCATCGAAGGCGAGACGGCGTTCCGCGACCGCTTCGGCCTTCTCTACGGGCGGGGGCCGTTCCTTCTCGCCGTGATCCACAAGGAGATCGGCGAAGAGAAGTTCCTCACGTTCCTGAAGACGTTCCAGTCGAACCGGAAATGGCAGACGGGCTCGTCGGCGCTCGTCGCCGACCTCCTGCACTTCCTCACCGGAAAGTCGTGGACCGAATTCTTCGACCGGTACTACTGGTCGACGGAATGGCCGACGCTGCCAAAATAATACACGAGTTAGCGACGACCCTTTTCGGATCGGCGCCGGGAATTCATCGCGATCGGAGATTCGGAGGTTGATATTTCCCGGCGCGCCCGAGCGCCGCTGGTAAGCTCTCGCCAATGGCGATCGACAGCAACGTCGAGCGGGTTCGGGCGATGCTCGCCGGGCTTGGCGCCCGTCATGTCCTGATCGGCGGCCACGCCATGGCGGCGTACGGACGGCCCCGGCGTACGTTCGATGTCGACTTCGCCGTCGATCTCGGCTCGAGGGACGCGGTGATCGCGCGAATGGAAAGAGCGGGCTACGAGACGCTGCACAGTTCCGCCGGCTACTCGAATCACCTGCACCCCGACGCGGCGATCGGCCGCGTCGATTTCGTCTACGTCGCGGGCGCGACGGCGGACCGGCTCTTCGAGGAATCGAGGCGTTTGGCGCTCGACGACGGAACGACGCTGGACGTTGCCCGGCCCGAGCACCTGGCGGCGATGAAAGTCCTGGCCATGAAAAACGATCCCTCCCGGACGTTCTCCGAGCTCGCCGACATCGCCTATCTTTCGCGCGTCCCGGGAGTCGATCGCGGGTCGATCGCCGCGGAGTTCGATCGGCACGGCATGAGAGGATTGTGGGATGAAATCGAACGATCGGGCTGAGCTCCCGGACCTCGAACGGGACCTCCCGACGACGGAGCGGGACGTCGCGGTGCTCCACGAGCTCTGGATGGGAAAACCCGGCGAGAATCTCCTTCCCCTGCTCCTGCGTCTCCAGAGCCGGATGCCGCCGGGCGAGCCCTCTCGCGCGACATCCGAAGGATGGGAGCCCTTCACTCTGAAGTAAGGCCCGGATCGCAGCGAATCTCCAAATTCCAAGCTCCAAGTTCCAATAAGTTTCGAGCTTCAATTTCCGAACGGTCCAGGCGAGAAGATTGCGCCAGCGCACTGCCCGGCTACCAATTCGGATTTGGAACTTATTGAAGTTTGAGACTTGGAATTTGAGTCTTACCGGTCGCCGCCTCCGTTCCCCGATGGCGACCGGTGCGTTCCTCGCGCGAACCGGACGCTCCGCTCCCCGAACTTCTCCTTGATCCGGTCGATCGCGTCGAACGCGCGACGGTCCCGTTCGTGCCCGGGAAGCTCGAGCGGCAGCCACCCTTCGTTCTTTTCCGAGATCCCCGTCAGCCGAACGCCGAGGAGACGGAGCCTCCGCTTCCGGTTCCACCGGCGGGCGAGCGCGCCGGCGGCGGCGTCCCGGATCTCGTCGTACCCGTCCGTCGGCTCCGCGAACGTATGCGATGCGGAGATCGTCTCGAAATCCTCGTAGCGGATCTTGAGCGACAGCGTCCCGGCGACGTAGCCCTTCTTCCGCAGCCGGAAACACGCCGTCTCGGCGAGCGAGGCGAGCGCGGCGTCGACTTCGGCCGGATCCGCGAGGTCGCGGTCGAACGTCTCCTCGGCGCCGATCGATCGGTCGCGCTCCTCGTCCGGGAGATCCCCGGAGACGTCCTCGCCGCTCGCCCGGCGCCGCCAGTACTCCGCGTCGTCGCCGAGGAACGCCCGCCGCTCCCCTTCCGGGCGCGAAGCGAGATCGCCGATCTTCAGGAATCCCGCGTCGAGGAACCGCGGCTCGGTCTTCGGGCCGATTCCCGGCATCTCGCCGATCGGGAGCGGAGCGAGGAACGCCGCTTCGGTTCCGGGCGGGACGACGAGCTGGCGGTCCGGCTTCGCCTTGCCGCACGCGATCTTCGCGACGAGTCGGCTCGACGCGATTCCCGCCGACGCGGGAAGAGACAGCTCGCGACGCAGCCGATCGCGGAGACGACGGACGGCGGCGTCGGTCTTCGCGAAGTCGAACCCTCCGCGATGCGTGAAGTCGAGATAGAACTCGTCGATCGAGGCGGGAAGGACGCGCGGCGCTTCCGAATCGAGGACCGACGCGGCCCGCCGCGAATAGTCGGTGCAGGCCGCGAAGTCGGGGCGAAGGAAGATCGCGTCGGGACAGAGGCGCGCCGCCGACGCGGCCGGCATCGCCGTTCGGACCCCGCGGGCCCGCGCCTCGTACGACGCGGACGCGACGATCCCGCGGCCGCGCTCCGGATTTCCGCCGACGATCACCGGCTTCCCTTCGAGCGAAGGGTCCTTCGCCCGTTCGACCGAAACGTAGAAGGCGTCGAGATCCAACAATGCCCAGATGGGAGATGTCGGGGGCATGGGCCGTCCAGTCTAGCCTCAGTTGCGAGTCAGCGAGTTTCGAGTGGCGAGTCGCGAGCGGGTTGAAGGAATCGACCGGAGACTCGACCAGGGCAGATCCTTCCCGCCCTCGCCCAGGCTTCGGCGCGGCAAGCTGCTTCGCTCAGGATGACGAGAGCCGCCTTTCGAAACGGCGCTTGGGCGCTCGCACCCTCAACCCGCAACTCGAAAACTCGCTAACCGGCGCCGGAGGCGGCCGGCAGGCGCCTCCGGCGCCCTTACTTCAGCTTCTCTTTGATCAGGACCCGGGCGTCGTCTGCGGTCGAAGACACGAGGACGCGGATCGCCTTCGACTTCGCGCCGTCGGTCAGGAGGATGTCGTGCACCATCGGTCCCGCGAGCTGCAGCGGCTGCGCCGCGGTGAAAATCGAGCCGATCCCCTGCTCGTGCCCGTCGACGAGCACGCGCGCCGATCCGAGGGAAGCGTCGAAGAAGACGTCTCCCTGCGTCGAGTAGCCCACCCTCGGGATCTTCGAAAAAGCCTCCTTCGAGGTTCGCTTCATCTCGTCGCCGGCCGACTCGACGTCCTTCGGCGCCGACGGCGACACGACGACCTGGATGTTCAGATCGCGATACCCGGGGAGCGTCGCCTTCACGCGGTGCGTTCCGGCCGCGAGCGGGAACGTCTTGCCGCCGCCGTGATCGTCCCAGTCGTCGGCGATGCCGACGTACTTGCCGTCCACCGAGAGACGCGCCTGGTCCGGGTTGAACTGGAACTTCATCGCGCGGCGCGCGCGGTACACGTTGTCGAACGCCTCGGAGACCGGAGCGGGAGCGGGGGGACCTTCCGGGGCCGCCGTGAGGGGCGGCGCGGTTTCCGTCGACGTTTTCGGCGCCGCGGACCGCGCGGCGACGGCGTCGGAGGAGCTCTTCCGATTCTCCCGGGCATGGCCGACCCCGGGCGCCTCCGCGCTCGTCGCCGTCGACGCGATCGGCGCGGCGGACGACGCCGGGACCGTCGCCGGAGGCGCGGGCGTCGGCGGGGGAACGGCCGCCGTCGTGCCGGCCGGCGCGGAAGAGGACGGGGCGGAAGCCGCGGTCAGCGGGGGATTCTTCGGAGGGGCCGGCGCCGCCGGGGCTGCGGCTTTCGTCACCGCCGAGAAGATCGACGCGGCCCGGCGCGGCTGCGTGACGACGAACAGGAACGCCGCGGCCGCGAGGACGAGGGCGGCGATCCCGAAGAGCAGCGCCGCCGCGCCCCGGCGCTCGACGATGACCGTGGGCCCCGAGCCGGACGCGGACGCCGGCGCGGCGGTCCCCGCCGTCCCCGGAGTGGCGGTGACGGTCGAGCCGGTCCGCGAGGGAATCGGCGTCGGCACCGGAAGACGAAATTCCTGCATGACCGGAGTCGGCCGCGAGTCCCGCGAGGAAGATCCCGACGCACGGTGCAGGTCGCGAAGGAGCGCGCGGGCGTCGGGATACCGCTCCTCCCTCTTCTTCGCGAGCGCGCGCCTCACGATCTCGGAGGTCATCGGCGGAAGATCGGGCCGGACGGCGAGGGGGTCGCGCGGCTCGGTGTTCAGGATCTGATAGACGAGCGCGGTCACCGTATCGCCCGGGAACGGCCGCGTTCCGGTGAACATCTCGTAGAGGACGACGCCGAGCGAGAAGATGTCCGAACGGCCGTCGAGCGTGTCGCCGCGGATCTGTTCCGGCGACATGTAGGAAGGGCTCCCGACCATCATCCCGGTCCGGGTCAGGTCCGCGCCGCCCGTCAGGAGCTTCCCGATCCCGAAGTCGGAGACCTTCACGACCCCGTCGCTCCGGATCAGGATGTTCCCGGGCTTGACGTCGCGGTGGACGACCTGCCGTTCATGCGCGTGGGCGAGCGCCTCCGCGGTCTGCCGGGCGATCAGGAACCTCTGCGCGTCGGTGAGCGCGACGTCGGGGCGGAGCAGTTTCGCCAGAGGACGTCCCTCGACGTACTCCATCGCGATGAACGTGCTCCCCCCTTCGCGGCCGACGTCGTAGATCGTGACGATGTTCGGATGCTGGAGGCGCCCGGCGATCTTCGCCTCGCGGAGAAATCGCGTCTCGACCTCGTCCCGGCGATCCGAGTCGGTGAGATCCGCGCGGACGATCTTGATCGCGACCTCCCGCTCGATCTCCGGATCGATCGCGAGATAGACGTTCCCCATCGCGCCCTGGCCGAGCGGACGCTCGATCCGGAACCGGCCGACCCGGGAGCCGGGCTCCATCAGTCTCCGGGCTCCTCCGGAGCGTCCGCCGGGCCGGAATCCGTCAGGATCGAGCTCCGGTCGCCCGAATCCTGCAGCCGATCGAACTCCCGGTCGCGCCGGGCGAGGAGCGAACGCGCGCGCTTCTCGTCTTCCGGGCGCGTCAGGACGGCGATTCCGGTCAGGTCGCCGAAATTGACCGGCTCCATGTGGAACTTCCGGTTGTCGATCTGCGCCTCGATCCCTTCGGATTCGAGGAAACCGCGGATCAGGTCCGCCTCCACGTCGTCGGGCACCATCGCGACCCGGGTCCACTTTTCGTCCGAGGGCATCGGGGGCTCCTTTCCAAGGCCGGTCGGGCGCGGACGCCCGCGGGGCGGGCGGCGGAACGCTCGATTCGGAAAGACAAGATTAACCCGGATCGTTCACGAGCACCCGGTCGGCAAGCGGATCCCCCGGCTTCGGAGACGACCGATGATCTCGGCCGCCGGGACGATCTCAGGGCTCGACGGCGAGAGGCAAATCGCCGCGAGGGACGACCTTTCCGACGACCGCGGCCGAAGGCGCGCCCGCCGTGCGGCATCGCGAGGCATATTCCTCGCCGCGCCCCTCCGGGACGCAGACGAGGAGCCCTCCGGAGGTCTGCGCGTCGGCCAGCAGGAGGAAGGCGTCGTCGGACCAGGGCGCCGTCCACTCCGTCCTCGGACGCAGGTTGCGGAAGTTCTTCCGCGAGCCACCGGGCGCGATTCCGCGGAGGGCGATCGGCCGCGCTTCGGGAATGACCGGGATGCGCTCGAGCGAGAACCGCGCGGTCGTGCCCGATGCCTCCATCAGGTTCAGCGCGTGGCCGAGCAGCCCGAAACCGGTGACGTCGGTCGCCGCGCGGACGCCGAACTCCGGCATCGCCGCGGCGGCGCCCGCGTTCAACGCCGCCATCTGCTCGCCGAGCCGTTCCAGCGTGTCGTCGCCCACGACGCGCCGGTGGACGAGGCCGCCGCGCGTGTCGGCCCGGGCGGCGCAGACGAGCACGCCGACGCCGAGCGGCTTCGTCAGGACCAGCTCGTCGCCGGGACGGGCGGCCGCGTGGTCGGTCAGCTCGCTTTCATGCGCGAAGCCGGTCGCCGCGAGACCGTAGATCGGGACGTCGTGGTCGATCGTGTGCCCTCCGGAAAGTGAGGCTCCCGCCTCGGCCACGGTTTCGGCGCCGCCCCGGAGAATCGCCTCCAGGACCTCGAGCGGGAGAACTTCCGACGGAAACGCCGCGATCGCGAGCGCGAGCGCCGGGCGAGCCCCTGCCGCGTAGAGATCGGAAAGCGCGTTCGCCGCGGCGATCCGGCCGAAGAGATGGGGATCGTCGACGACCGGAGTGAAGTAATCGACCGTCTGGACGAGAGCGCGGCCGTCGCCCAGCCGATAGACGGAGGCGTCCTCGGACCTTCCGAATCCGGCGATCAGGTTCGGATCGCGGGACGGAGGCATTCTGGAGAGCACGGCCGCAAGGTCGAACTGACCCAGCTTGCAGGCTCAACCCGCGCTGCCGGCAAACGTCGAAAGCGCCGGGCCGGCGGAGCGATACGTCATGGGCGAATAGTAGCGCGGCCGTCTTTGCTTCCGATTGAGCCGAGAAGGAGGTCGAAAAGCTCTCGCACTCGCCACTCGAAACTCGGAACTCGTCCCTGTCGCACGGCACAAATCTTGCGTTAAGCTTCCACTCTTACAATGGAGGATAACGTGGGCAAGGACTCCTTCGAAAAAACGCGCGATTTCGTGGACGAGAAGATCGACCGGACGAAGGAATATCTCGGAGCTTCGTTCGCGAAGACCCGCGAGCGCGTGGACGACCTTCTGAGCGACGCGCGAAAGAGCTGGGGCCCGGTGAGCTCGAGAATCGAAGACCAGTACGACGAGCTTTCCGCGGATCTTCGCAAGTACGTCAAGAGCAACCCATTGCGCGCGGTCGGCTACGCCGCCGGGATCGGCCTGATCCTCGGGCTCTGGATCGGCCGCCGCGGCGATTGATCGACGGCCGGATGCGTCGGCGGCGCGGTTCCGATCTTCCGTTCTGGATGGCCGGAGCCGCGCTGCTCTCGCTCGTCGTCTATCTGGGCCGCCGCCGGGCCCGCCTCCTGCTGGCGGCGCTCTCCGGCGCGCTGACCGATCGGGCGCTCCGGGCCCTGGCCGACACGTTCCGCGAAGAAGAAACCGCGTAGCCGGCCGGTACGGCCGGCCCGGCCGGCCCTGCCGGCCAGTTGCGAGTTCATCAGTTCCGAGTTGAAGGTCGGGTTCCACACTCGCCACTCGTAACTCGCAACTCGTCACTGGCGCCGAAGGCGCCCCGACTTTCCACTCGCCACTGAAGAACTCGCGACGGGCGCCGGTTGGGTGGCGCTACCGGCGCCTGGGATATCTTTCGGCGCAGATGCAACGCCTGACTTTCCTGGGAGCCAGCGGCACCGTCACCGGATCCCGCTACCTCCTGGAGACCGACCGGAACACGATCCTCGTCGACTGCGGTCTCTTTCAGGGAGGCCGCGAGCTGCGGGCGAAGAACTGGACGCCGTTTCCCGCGGACGTCTCGAAGATCCAGGCGATCCTCCTGACGCACGCGCACATCGACCACACCGGTTATCTCCCGCGCCTCGTCCGCCAGGGATATACGGGACCCGTCTACTGCACGGCGCCCACCCAGGCCCTGCTGGGATATCTCCTGCCCGACGCCGGACGGCTCCAGGAGGAGGAAGCTCAGTACGCGAATCACAAGGGGTATTCGCGGCACAAGCCGGCCGAGCCGCTTTTCACGGAAGACGACGCGCGCCGCGCGCTCGCGCTCCTCTCCCCCATCCCGTTCGACGAGACCTCGAAGGTGCTGCCCGGGATCGAGTTCTCCCTCCATCGCGTCGGCCACATCCTCGGGGCGGCGTTCATCCGGGTCCAGGCCGGGACCGCCTCCGTGCTCTTTTCGGGCGACGTCGGCCGGCGCAACGTCCCGATCCTCAAGGACCCGGAGCCGATCCTCGCGGCAAGCACGCTCCTCCTCGAGTCGACCTACGGCGACCGCGTCCACGGCGACGAGTCGCCGCTCGCCGCGCTCGAGCGGGTCGTCACAGAGACCGTCGCGCGCCGGGGGATGCTCCTCGTCCCCGCGTTCGCGGTCGGGCGCACCCAGGAGGTCCTCTATTACCTGCGGCAGCTCCAGCGCGAGAAGAAGATCCCGGAGGACCTGCCGATCTGGGTCGATTCGCCGATGGCGGTCTCGGCGGTCGAGATCTACCGCGACTTCCACGCCGAGCACGATCTCGAGACGCAGGAGCTGGAAGACGAGAACCTCTCGCCGATCGACGGGAAGTGGGTCCGACTGATGCGGACCGTGGAGGAATCGAAGAGCCTGAACCGCATGAAAGGGCCGGGCGTCATCATCTCCGCGTCGGGCATGTTGAACGGCGGGCGGATCCTCCACCATCTCCGGGTGCGCCTCCCGGACCCCTCGACGACCCTCCTCTTCGTCGGCTACCAGGCGGAGGAGACCCTCGGCCGCGCGATCGAGAACGGCGCGCCCGTCGCGCGGATCCACGGCGAAAACGTCCCGGTTCGGGCGCGCATCGAGAAGATCCCGTCGCTCTCCGCCCACGCCGACCAGCGCGAGCTCATCGAATGGATCTCCGCGATCCCGGAGCCGCCGCGCCGGACGTTCCTCGTCCACGGCGAAGACCCGGCGCGCCGCGCGCTCGCGGAGCGGATCCGCGCCGAGCTCCACTTCGACGTTTCGCTTCCCGTGGAGGACCAGACGGAGGATCTGCCGTGAACGGCGGCCGCGGAGGACTCCGACGGGTCCGCCGCGTTCTGGTCCAGACCTTCAAGGGTTTCTACGCCGACCGCGGCGACGATCTCGCCGCGTCCCTCACGTTCTCGACGCTCGTCATGGCGGTTCCTCTCGTCGCGACACTCGCGATGCTCCTCGCGACGTTCTTCCGGCAGAACGACCGCGCGATCCTCGACGCGATCAACTTCGCGCTGCCGTACCAGAGCGCGCGGATCACGGCGAACCTCCGGGAGTTCATCGACTCGGCGAAGGCGGTCTCCGGAATCGGGCTCGTCACGCTGCTCGCGACGTCGCTCCGGCTGATCTTCATCATCGAGAACACGGTCAACCACGTCTGGGGAGCGCCGAAGCGCAAGCGCCTGCTCGCCCGGGTCGCGACCTACACGATGGGCCTGTTCATCGGCGCCCTGCTCATCGGAGAGCTCCTCACCGGCCTCGCGGAGCTCCGGAAGCGCGCGGTCTTCGAGAGCCTCTTCACGTCGGCGGTGGTCGATCGCTTCTTCGCGACACTCGTCGTCGCCGCCGCGCTCACCCTGCTCTACAAGTTCATCCCGAACGCGCCCGTCTCCTGGCCGTCCGCGGCGGTCGCCGCCGGGATCGTCGCCCTGCTGCTCCGCGTCATCAAGGTCGGATTCGCTCTCTATTTCAAGATCTTCCCGACGATCAACATCATCTACGGCTCGCTCTCCCTCGTCCTGCTGCTGCTGATCGCCCTCTTCCTCTTCTGGGAGCTCGTGCTCGTCGGCGTCGAGTTCACCTTCGTGCTCGACGCCGGCCGGATCGCGACGCTGACGCGCGAGGGCGAAGGGCGGGCGGAGCTCGCCGTCCGCCTCCTGCTGCGGGCCGCAAAGTCTCCCGCGCGGCTCGAAGACCTGCAGCACGATCTCGGCCGCCCCTCGGCGGAGATCGACGCGCTCGCGGAGCAGCTTCGCGAGGACGGGCTGATCGGCGGCGCGCGCGACGAGGCGTTTCACGTTCCGGTGCCGATCGAGCGGATCCCGCTCGCCCGCGTCGTGGCGGCGGTCTCTCCCGATCTGCTCTGCGTCGGGCCAGAGGGCGCCGATCGCGTCGCCCGGATCCTCCGGCGCTCGTTCCGCAAGCTCTCGGCCGAGCGGGACTTCGTGCTGAACGTCACGCTGAGCGACATCGCCGGCCGCCGGTGACCGCCGGGCGCGCCGCTCTCCTCGCCGCCGCGGTGCTAACGTTCGGACGCATGGGAGAACCCGCAAACCGCCTCGCGCACGAATCCAGCCCCTATCTGCTGCAGCACGCGCACAACCCCGTCGACTGGTATCCCTGGAGCGACGAGGCGTTCGAGAAGGCCAGACGCGAGGGAAAGCCGATCTTCCTCTCGATCGGCTATTCGACGTGCCACTGGTGCCACGTCATGGAACGGGAGTCCTTCGAGAACGCCGGGATCGCCGCGCTCATGAACCGCGACTTCGTCTCGATCAAGGTCGACCGCGAGGAGCGGCCCGACATCGACAACGTGTACATGACCGCCTGCCAGCTCCTCACCCGGTCGGGCGGCTGGCCGCTGACCGCGATCCTCACCCCCGAAGGGCGACCGTTCTACGCGGGCACGTATTTCCCTCCGGGGGACGGGCACGGCCGGCCCGGCATGCGGACGCTGCTGCCCCGGATCGCCGAATACTGGAAGAACCATCGCGCGGAGGCCGAGTCCCAGGCGAAGGAAGTGGAGGCGGCGGTGCGGTCCGCGATCGCGTCTCCCCCGGGGGAGAACGCCGCCCCTCTCGACGCGGCCTTTTCGGCGTCGGTCGAGGAAGAGCTCGCGCGCCGGTTCGATCCGGAGCACGGCGGCTTCTCGACGGCGCCGAAGTTCCCGCCGCACGGCGCGATCGAGTTCCTCGCCTCGCGCGCGGACCAGCCCGCGAAGACGGGCGGCGAGCCCGCGAGGGCGGGCGGCGAGCCCGCGAGGGCGGGCGGCGAGCCCGCGAGGGCGGGCGGCGAGCCCGCGAGGGCGGGCGGCGAGCCCGCGAGGAACGCCGCCATGCTCCGCCGCACGCTCGACGAGATGCAGGACGGCGGGGTGTTCGACCAGGTCGGCGGAGGCTTTCACCGCTACTCGGTGGACGCCGAATGGTTCGTCCCGCATTTCGAGAAGATGCTCTACGACAACGCGCAGCTCCTGGGCGCGTACGCCGCGGCGTCCCGCCGGTTCGGGGAGCCGCGGTACGGAGACACGGCGCGCGCGACCGCCGCGTGGCTCGAACGCGAGATGCGGACGCCGGAAGGCGCCTATGCGTCGGCGCTCGACGCCGACTCCGAGGGCGTCGAAGGGAAGTACTACCTCTGGACGGCCGCCGAGATCGATGCGGCGCTCGGCCCGGCGGAGGCGCCGCTCTGGCGCGAAGCGTTCGGGATCGAAGAACACGGAAACACGCCGCCCGACTTCGCGGAGGGGCGCGGGAAGAACCTCCCTCGCCGCGTCGAGAGCGACGCGGCGCTCGCGAAGAAGCACGGCGGGGACCCCGCCGGGATCCGCCGGCGACTCGAGCAGGACGACGCGAAGCTCGAGGAGGTCCGCGCGCGGCGAGTACCCCCCTCGCGGGACGACAAGGTCCTCACGTCGTGGAACGCGCTCGCGGTGTCGGCGCTCGCCCGCGCGTCGCGAGACCTTCCAGAGCCGCGGCTGGCGGCCGCCGCCCGCCGGATCGCGGACTACCTCCTCGCGGTCCACGTCTCCGGAGGACGCGTCCTTCACTCGTCGCGGGGCGGAAAGGCGAAGATCGCCGGTTTCCTCGAGGACTACGCGTTCTTCGCCGACGCGCTCCTCGATCTCTCGGAAGCCACGGGGGAAAAGGCCTACGCGGAGCGCGGGCGCGAAATCGCGGCGGAGATGGTTCGGATCTTCGGCGACGAGCGCGGCGGCTTCTTCCAGACCGGGGCCCCGGCTACCGGAGAGCGCGGCCTCCTCGATCTCGCGAAGGAGTATCTCGACCAGGTCGTTCCCTCGCCCAACGCCGTCGCGGTCCGCGTGCTGCGCCGCCTCGACGCCGCCTCGGGGGCGCCGTCGCTCCGCCGGGCCGCCGACGCGGCCCTCGCGTCCGCCGCCCCCTACGCGCGGACGTTCCCCTCGGCGGCGACGTCGTGGGCGATCCTGGCATCGGCGATCCCCGCGGCGCCGGAGGCTCGTCCCGACTTCGCCGAGCGAGGGCCCGTCCGGCTGCGCGCCCGGCGCATCGAAGGCGAGGTCGCGGTGGATTTCACGATCGAGGCGGGATGGCACGTCCAGAGCCGGAATCCCTCGCGGCCGGAGCTCGTTCCGACGCGCGTCGCTTTCCGGGGATCGGCAGCGGCGGAGCCCGCCTATCCGTCGGCCGAGAACACGACGGTCGCCGGCGACCGCCTCGCCGTCTATTCGGGCGACTTTTCCGTGACGGCGATGCTCCCCGGAAACGGCGCGGTGGCCGTCGACGTCGAGTTTCAGGCGTGCGATGATTCGCGCTGCCTGGCGCCCGTTCGGCTCCAGCTCGAGGCGCCGGGGAAGGAGAAACGATGACTCGCCGCTCCCTCGTCCTCCTCTTCTTCCTCGCTCTCGCTCCCGCCGCCCGATCCGAGGAGCTCTTCTCCGGCGTCGGCGCCGTCCATCACCCGATCGCCACGGCGAGCCCGGAAGCGCAGAAATTCTTCGACCAGGGCCTCGACTTCGTGTACGGGTTCAACCACGACGAAGCGATCCGCTCGTTCGAGAAGGCGGCCGCGCTCGACCCGAAGGCCGCGATGCCGCTCTGGGGAATCGCGCTCGCGCTCGGGCCGAACATCAACCTCGACGTCGATCCGGAGCACGAGAAAAAGGCCTTCGACGCGGCGCAGAAGGCGCTGGCACTCGCCGCCTCGGCGCCCGGGGTGGAGCAGGCATACGTGCGGGCCGTGGCGCGCCGGTACTCGGACGACCCGAAAGCGGATCTGAAGGCGCGGGCGGAAGACTACGCCGCCGCGATGAAGGAGCTCTCCCGCAAATACCCCGACGACCTCGACGCAGCGACGCTGTACGCCGAGAGCCTCATGGATCTCCGGCCGTGGAAGCTCTGGAAGCCCGACGGGACTCCGGAGCCGGGCACCGAGGAGATCGTCGCGGTCCTCGAATCGGTCCTGAAGCGCGATCCGACGCACCTCGGCGCGAACCACTACTACGTCCATGCCGTCGAGGCCTCGCCGCATCCCGAACGGGCGCTCGCGAGCGCGAGGAGACTCGAGACGCTCGCTCCGGCCTCGGGACATCTCGTCCACATGCCGGCGCACGTCTACATGCGCACGGGGAATTACGACGGCGCGATCACGGCGAACGCGCGCGCGGCCGACGCGGATCGCGCGTACATCGCGCGGACGCACGCCCAGGGCATCTATCCGCTCATGTACTACAACCACAACCTGCAGTTCCTCGCGGCCGCGGCCATGATGCAGGGGAAGCGCGCGGAGGCCCAGAAGGCCGCGGACGAGCTCGCGAAGAACACGACGCCGATCGCCCGGGAGATGCCGATGGCCGAGTTCGTCGTCCCGATGCCGATCTTCGTGGAGCTGCGGTTCGGCGACTGGAACGCGGTCCTCGCGGAGCCCGATCCCGGAGTCCCCGTCGCGGGAGCGATCCGGCGGTTCGCCCGCGCATGGGCGTACGCGGAAAAGGGCGACCGGAAAGCTTCCGACGCGGAAGCCGCCGCGTTCGAGCAGGCCCGGAAGATGGCGTCTGCCGACGCGATCTGGGGGAACAACGGCGCGGCCGACGTGCTCGCGGTCGCGGCCGCCTCGCTCGACGCGCGGCGGGCGGAGCTCGCGAAGTCCGGCGACGCACTCCCGCTCTGGAAGAAGGCGGTCGATCTGCAGGACGGGCTTTCCTACGACGAGCCGCCCGCCTGGTTCTACCCGATCCGCGAGAGCTGGGGGGCGGCGCTCCTCCGCACCGGCAAAGCGCCGGAGGCGGAAAGCGTCTTCCGGGAAGATCTCCAAAGAAACCCGAAGAACCCGTGGTCGCTCGCGGGCCTCGCCGCGAGCCTCGAAGCGCAGAATCGCGCCGAGGACGCGCGCCGCGCCGACGCGGAATGGCGCGAGGCCGCGGGCGGCGTGGATGCGGCCGTCTTCCGCCCGAGGCCGTGAACGCGCCGACCCGGTTCTCGACCTTCGAGGACGTTCCGGCCCGCGCGCTGCGCGGCGACTTCCGGGTGATCCGGCGCATCTTGCCGTTCCGGACGGGCCGCGATGCGGCGCGAATCCTCGCGGTTCGGACCTGATAAAATCGAAGGCATGACGCTCCCCGATCGGATCCATGAGCTCCTCGCCGAGCTGGGCGCCCGGAGCGATCGCCCCACTCCCGGCTCCGTGCTCCTCCCCGTCGCTCACGAAGTCGAGTCGTGTCTCGACCGGGTGCAGTACAGCGGAGAACGCTACATGCGCCATCCGGTGTATCTCGCCCAGGACTGGGAGGTCATGCTGATCGCCTGGGAGTCGGGCCAGAAGACGCCGATCCACGATCATCGGGGGGTCATGGGCTCGATGCTCGTGATGTCGGGCGGTCTCGTCGAAGAGTGTTTCGAGACGCCGGAGGAGCGGCCCCGGCTCCTCGAACGGGCCGACCGCGCTTCCGGGACGACCTGCCTCACGAGCCCGACGCTCCTTCACCGGCTCTTCCCCCGCCGCGGCCGATCGCTCTCGCTCCACATCTATCGCCCGCCGCTCCGCGAAATGGGAATCTGGGAGGCGGACGGGATGACGGAGGTCCGCGCTTCGGGATACGACCTTCCGGCCGACACGCTCGCCCGCAAGATCGGGTGACGCGGCGATGCATCGAGCCGGCCGAGCGCCGACCGCTCGCGCCGCCCTGCGACGTACCCACCGGGTACGCCTCGGGACGTCTCGATCGGTCGTCATCCCGGCGGGCTCGCGCCTCGCCGCGTCCGGTGACTCCCTCACGAAATCGCCGAGAGCGCCAGGGAAGAACCCTCTAACGCTGTCGTGAGCGCGCCGCCCGGACCGCGTGAGGGCTGGGTTTCGCATGCGCGGGCTCCCCGAGGAGGCGCGATCGCGACGGGGCATTCTTCCGGTGCAGGCCGAACTGCTCGATCGCGTGCTTCTCGATGTGCCCGATCGCCTCGTCGACCGAATCCGTGAGGAGGATGAGCTGCAGGTCCTCGGGAGCGATCGTCCGCTCGTCGACCATCTTCTCGAGCATCTCCTTCATCGGCGCCCAGAAGGCTCGTTCCATCACGACGACCGGAAACGAGAGGATCTTCTTCGTCTGGATGAGCGTGAGCGCCTCGAAGAGCTCGTCGAGCGTGCCGAGGCCGCCCGGCATCACGACGAAGGCATACGAATATTTCACCATCATCACCTTCCGCGTGTAGAAGTGATGGAAGGTGATCCAGTAGTCGAGATAGGGATTCGGCGCCTGCTCCATCGGGAGCTCGATGTTGCAGCCGACCGACGGGCCGCCGACGTCCCGGGCGCCGCGATTGGCGGCCTCCATGACCCCCGGACCGCCCCCCGTCATCACGGTGAAGCCGAGCATCGCGATCCGGCGCCCCATCTCCCGGGCCACCGCGTAGTAAGGGTGGTTCTCCTTGAACCGGGCGGAGCCGAACACGCAGACGCACGGACCGACGAAGTGGAGCGCCCGGAACCCCCGAAGGAACTCGGCGAGGATCCGGAGCAGCGACCGCAGCTCCGCCAGCCGGGAGCGAGGTCCCGCGAGGAGCCCTTCCGGGCGCGGCGTCTCAGGCTTCCCGAATCGGTCGGAGCTCCGGTCCACGTTTCGATCATAAAGGAACGAAGCCGCCGGGCCGCTTCTTCGCCGGGGCGGGCGCCCCTGTGGTAGAAACCTCGGCGTGAACGTCGACGGGACCCCCGCGATCCGATGCCACGGCCTGCGCAAGGCGTTCGGAGCCGTCCGCGCCGTCGACGGGCTCGACCTCGAGATCCCGCGCGGCGAGTGCTTCGGGCTGCTCGGCCCGAACGGCGCCGGCAAGACGACGACGATCGAGATCCTCGAGGGGCTGACGGCGCGCGACGGCGGAGAGGTCGAGATCCTCGGAATGCGCTGGGAGGCCGACGCCCGGGCGATTCGCCGCCGGATCGGCGTGTCGCTCCAGGAATCGCGCACGACAGAGAAGCTGACGGTCTTCGAGACTCTCCGCCTCTTCCGGTCGTTCTATGACGACGGGATCGATCCCGAGGAAGCGATGCGCTTCCTTTCCCTCGAGGAGAAGCGGAACACCTGGGTCGTGAAGCTCTCGGGGGGGCAGCGCCAGCGGCTCGCCGTGGCGTGCGCGCTCGTCGGCGATCCCGAGGTCCTCTTCCTCGACGAGCCGACGACCGGCCTCGATCCGCAGAGCCGGCTCCAGCTCTGGGATCGCGTCGAGGCCCTGCGGGAGCGCGGCAAGACGATTCTCCTGACGACTCATTACATGGAAGAAGCGGAGCGGCTCTGCGCCCGTGTGGCGATCATGGATCACGGAAAGATCATCGCGGAGGGAACGCCCGCCGAGCTGATCGGCCGGCTCCACGCGTCGAACATCCTCGAGTTCTCGAGCGAGCCGATGATCGAAGAAACCGAGGTCCACGCGATCGCCGGGGCGCGAGAGACGCGCGCGCGCGATTCCCGCTGGCTCGTTTCCGTCGATTCGCTCGTCACCGCGATCCCGTCCCTCTTTCCGATCCTCGAGCGGAAGAACGCGAAGCTCGTCACGCTGTCGACCCACCGGGCCACGCTGGAAGACGTCTTCGTCACGCTGACCGGACGGGAGCTGCGCGATGGATAGCCCGCGGTCAGACGCCGGACGACCGGCGACGAAGATCGGGCCGCCGCTCCTCGAGCTCACGCGGATCCGGATCCTCGCCTTCTTCCGGGAGCCGGGCGCCGTCTTCTGGGTCTTCGTCTTCCCGGTCCTGATGGGTCTGGCGCTCGGCTTCGCCTTCCGCGAGAAGCCCCCGGAGAAGATCGCCGTCGGGATCGAAACGGGGGCTCTGCCGCCGCCGATCCTCTCCGCCGTGTCGCGCGACCCCGACCTCGCCGTCCGCGAGTTCGCCGACGAGAACGAGGCGCGGCGCGCGCTGACTTTCGGGAAGATCGCGCTCCTCGTCGAGCCGGGATCGCCGCTCCGCTATCGATACGACCCGACGCGCCCGGAATCGCGCACCGCGCGGCTCGCTCTCGACCACGCCGTCCAGCGGGGCGCGGGAGCGCCGGAGCCGGTGCCCTCCCGGTCGGAGCTCGTCCGGGAGAAGGGGTCGCGCTACATCGACTTCCTGCTCCCCGGCATCCTCGGCCTGAACCTCATGGGCACGGGAATGTGGGGCATCGGCTTCTCCGTGCTGACGTCGCGGATCAAGAAGACGCTGAAGCTCCTCGCGGCCACCCCGATGAGCAAGCGCGACTACCTGCTGTCGCACCTCCTCGGACGGAGCGTCTTCCTGGCTTTCGAAGTGCCGTTCATCCTCCTCTTCGGCGTGCTCGTCTTCAAGGTCCCGATCCGGGGGTCGATCCTCGCGCTCGCCGCGCTCTGCGTCCTGGGGGCATTCACGTTCGCCGGGATCGGGCTCCTCACGACGGCGCGCGCGCAGACGCTGGAAACCGGCTCGGGTCTGATGAACCTCGTCATGATTCCGATGTGGCTGCTGTCGGGATCGTTCTTCTCGGCCGATCGCTTTCCGAAGGCCATCCAGCCCTTCATCCAGGCGTTGCCGCTCACGGCGCTGAACAACGCGCTTCGCTCGGTGATGCTCGAGGGTCGCACGCTCGCGTCGAACGCGGGCGAGATGGCGATCCTCGCCGCGTGGGGGATCGTGACGTTCGTCGTGGCGCTAAGAATCTTCAGGTGGCAGTGAACCGTCGGCCGAGCGGCGCGCTTCGCTGGAACCGCTCGGCCTCCCACCGCGCAATCCTCCTCGCCTCGGTTACTTCGGCGAGACTAATCGCGCGGTGACCTCCGCGGCTCGGGCAAAGCCCTCGACCGCTGCGGCGCCCCGGTCCGAAGAACCTTCGCGGCTCGCCTTCTCGGCTCGGCCGCTCCGGCGCCCCGGGACCGAAGAACTTTCGCGACCTCGCGGAGTTCGGATCGCAAAGAACCGGAAATCTGACGAGTTCGCCAGCTGTCGAACGAGCGACTCGCAAGGACGAGCTCTACAATGACAACCTGTGGATCCGATCGGGCGCGGACCGTTCCGAGATAAGACGCTCCCAAAGGAAGCCTTTCGGTACCCCACCGGAATGTTCCTGCTTCAGATAGCAGTTCTCATTGGCTTCTGTGCATGCATCGCTTACATGCTTATCCAGTATTGGACCTCAAACTCCTGGCCCTACGCGGTTCTTGCGGTGATCCTTTCGATCCCGTCTTGGATTGCGGTTTATCGGACTTATCACGACCCACGGCTGTTCGAGGTCGACGGAGAACGAGTCACAATTCTTCGATTCGATGGCACGAAGGATTCTGGCCGTTGTCCTCGATCGTCGTCGAACCTACTGGAAATTTGACAGAGGCGTACAGAGTCAGAGATCGAAGCGGAACTTTGTTGTTCCGAGTTTGGTGATTCACCGAAAGGCGGATGAACTCCTGCGTCGGCTCGGTGATATAGCGACGTAATCCAACTCGCGATCCGAGCTCCGCGAGGTCGCGAGACCTTTCATCGGGCTCCGGGGCTCCGAAGCGGTCGAGCCGACAAGGCGAGCCGCGGAGGCCACATCGCGGAAAGTCTCGCCGAAGTCACCGAGGCGAGGAGGTCCGCGATGTGGGAGGCCGCGCGGTTCCAGCGGAGCGCGCCGCGCGGCCGACGGTTATGGAGCCAAAGTGACCTTCTCCGGATCCAGCATGTCGCCCTTGAGATCGCCGCGGATCTGGACCCGCTGGCCCGCGAACTTCTCCATCTTGTGCTGATCCTTCAGGTTGTAGGTCCGGTTCCCCTCGCGGTCGGCGAGGACGTACTTCGCGCCTCCTTCGACGCAGGCCTTCACGCAGGCCGCGTCCGAGAACTGCGCGACGCCGCCGTGCTTGTCCTGCATCGACGAATGGTCGAGGCCGCACATGCTGTCGCTGACGTATCCGGTCACGACAACGTCGTCGCTCGCTCGCATGAGGCCGGCCCAGGCCACGGCAACCGCGAGGGCGCCGATTCCGATCATGGCTTTCTTCATCGCAGACTACCTCCGCGCGTCAGAGGCAGCACTTTCCGTGCCACGCGGCGGTAAACCGCTCGTCCAAAGTGAGATAAATTCGCCGGCGTGACGCTCCTCCTCTCTGCCGACGACGTTCGGCGCCTCCTGCCCATGTCGGGAGCCATCGACGCGATGGAGGGAGCTTTCCGGGCGCTCTCGGCGGGAGAAGCCCGGCTTCCCCTTCGGACGATCGTCTGGACCCCGGACCGCCGCGGCGGCCTCGGCGTCATGCCCGGCTACCTTCCGGAACGGCTGGGCGCGAAGATGGTGAGCGTCTTTCCCGGAAACCACGGCACCGAGCTCGACTCGCACCAGGGCGTCGTCCTCCTCTTCGAAACCGAGCGAGGCCGGCTCGTCGCCGCCGCCGACGCGACGGCGATCACGGCGATCCGCACCGCCGCCGTGTCCGGCCTCGCGACGCGCCTGCTCGCGCGCGAGGAGGCCGGCGATCTGGCGATTTTCGGGTCGGGCACGCAGGCGCAAACGCACCTCGAGGCGATGCTCGCCGTGCGAAAGATCCGCCGGATCCGCGTCTGGAGCCGTTCGGCGGAGAACGCGCGGACTTTCGCGGCGCGAGAGCGCGCCCGCCACGGCGTCCCGATCGACGTCGCGTCCTCGGCGGAAGAGGCGGCGCGGGGCGCCGATCTTCTCTGCACCGTGACGTCCTCGAAAGAGGCGTTCCTGCGCGGCGAATGGATCTCCCCCGGCGCGCACGTCAATGCGGCCGGCTCGAGTGTCGCCTCCGCGCGGGAGGTGGATGCCGCGGCCGTCGCGCGCGCCTCGCTCTTCGTCGATCGCCGGGAATCCACGGTCAACGAGGCCGGCGACTTCCTCCAGGCGAAAGCCGAGGGCGCCGTCACCGAGGATCACATCCGCGGCGAGATCGGGGACGTTCTCGCCGGGAGAGTCCCGGGCCGCCGGTCCCCCGACGAGATCACGCTCTTCAAGTCGCTCGGCCTCGCGATCGAAGACATCGCGGCGGTCGAGCACATCCGGCGGCGCGCGATCGAGACGGGCATCGGCGTCGAGTTCGATTTCGGCGGGCGACGCGAGCAGTGACGCCGGTCTCGCAGGTTTCGATCGAGGACATCCGCGCGGCGCGCGAGCGGATTGCGGGCTCGGCCCTCCGGACCCCTCTCGTCCGGTGGAACGGCGACACGCCCCCCGGAATCGAGATCTCGCTGAAGCTCGAATGCCTCCAGCCGATCGGCGCCTTCAAGATCCGGGGCGCCGTCAACGCGCTGGCCTCTGCCGACCCGGACCGGATCGCCGGCGGCGTTTACACCGCGAGCGCCGGCAACATGGCGCAGGGCGTCGCCTGGGCGGCGCGCCGTCTCGGGATTCCGTGCGCCGTGATCGTTCCGGAGCACGCGCCGGCCGCGAAGACCCGCGCGATCGAGCGGCTCGGCGCGACGATCGAAAGGCGCCCGTTCGACGCCTGGTGGAAGGTGCTCGCGGATCACGGCTCACCCGAGCGCCGCGACTTCTTCGTCCATCCCGTCTCCGATCCCGCGGTGGTCGCCGGCAACGGCACGATCGGGCTGGAGATCCTCGAGGACCTTCCCGATGCCGATGCGATCGTCGTTCCCTACGGCGGAGGCGGACTCTCCTCCGGCATCGCGTGCGCGCTCCGGGCCCTTCGCCCGGCTGCCCGCGTCTTCGCGGCCGAGGTCGAGACCGCCGCCCCGCTCGCGCCGTCGCTCTCCGCGGGAGCTCCCGTCGCCCCGCCCTACGCGTCGAGCTTCGTCGACGGCATCGGGTCGAAAGGACTGCTGCCGGAGATGTGGCCGATGGTGAGAGCGCTTCTCGCCGGCTCGATCACGGTTTCGCTCGCGGAAACGGCGGCAGCGATCCGTCTCCTCGTCGAGCGAAACCGGGTCGTCGCCGAAGGCGCCGGGGGCGCCGCCGTCGCCGCGGCGCTCACCGGCCGGACCGGCCCCGGCAAGATCGTCGCCGTCGTGTCGGGCGGCAACATCGATCCGGAAAAGCTGGCGATCATTCTCGGCGGCGGTATCCCGTAGAAAAGCGGGAGTGGATGAGGGCCGCGATATGGATCCGCCTCATCCGCCCACAAGTCATGAGGATTCCCCGGTCATCGCGAGCGGCGTGAAGCGATCTCATTCGATCTCGCCGTTCTGTCATCCTGATGAGCGACGCGACGAAGGATCTGCCCCGGGCGACATGGAGCAGGTCCTTCGCTGCGCTCAGGATGACATGGGACTGACGGACCGAATGGACGGCTCCGGGGCCCCTCGCATCGCGGAGAGCCTTCCGCGAAGTAACCGAACGGAAGGCCCGCGATGCGGGAGCGGGAGCGTCGGCGAGGGGGTGGCGGTTTCGCGGTCGAGTCGCTCGTTCGACGAGCCGCGAAACCGCCACGCGCTCCGGGGCCCCGAGCCAGCTCCCGCGACTAACGGGGCCAGAGCCAGCCGAACGTGACTCCCGCGATCACCGCATAGATGAGCCCGTCGATCGTGTCCTTCACGGCGGTCGAGAACGCCCGCCGGTACCAGATCGTCGTCTGCCAGAGCGCAAGCACGTAGCCGACGAACGAGACCGCACCCGTGAACCGGAACGCGCGCCGGAAGGTCGCGCCCGGCGCCATCGCGTGGCTTCCGATCAGAGCGGCGAACAGCTCCACGACGAGGAGGTACACGAACCAGAGGGAGAGGCTTCGCCCCATGGAGAACGTGCCGTTCGGCATCACGGTCGCGACCATGACCGGACCCTGTTTCAACTTCTCCCGGAAGGCCGCCGATTTCATCTCCTCGCGGCCTCCCGGGCGCGGAATCATGTAGTCGCCGGGAGGGATCGCGAGCGGGCGGAGTGCTTCGAGGACCGCGTCCTCCTGCGCCATCTTCGGAAAGTCCGTCCTGTGCCAGAGCGGAGCCATGTGGATGATCGAGCTCGCGACGAACACGAACACCGCCGACAGCAGGATCGGGAGCCAGAGCGCCGACAAGGGTGTCATCGGTTCCTCCTCTTCGGTTGTTTTCGGCGATTATCGGGCGCGCCGACGACTCCGTCAAATGCGGGCGCTGCCGCCGTCTGCCGCTCCCGGCGCTCCTCGAGCTCTTCGAGCGTCTTCGGCCAGTCGTGCATGAGACGCGAGAGCGCGCGGTCCGCGAGGAGCCTTCCACCCGTCTGGCATCGCGCACAATAATTCGCCTCGTTCTCCGCGTAGACGATGCGCTGCACCGGCGCTCCGCAATCCGGGCACGGCCGGCCGAACCGGCCATGCACCGCCATGCCCTCCCGGAACGCGGTCACTTTTTCCGGAAAGCCTTCGCCCGCCTCCGCGCGGAGCCGGTCGATCCACAGATTGAGCGTCGATCGCGTCGCTTCGTACAGCCTTGCGCCTTCCTCTTCGGTGAGACGCCCGGTCCGCTTCACGGGCGAGAGCTTCGCGACGTGCAGGATCTCGTCGGAATAGGCGTTGCCGATCCCGGAGAAGAGCCGGGGATCGGTCAGCGCGCGCTTCAGCGTGTGGCTTTCGGAGCGGAGGGCGGCGTCGAATTCCTTCGCCGTCGCCTCGAGCGGCTCGATCCCGCCGCGAGCGAACGCCGAAAGCTCCGCCTCGCCGCGGACCAGGTGGATCGAAGCCCGCTTCTTCGGGCTCGCCTCCGTCAGGAAGAGGGAGGCCCGCTCGAAATCGAGCGCGGCGAGGTTCACCCTGCCGGCGACCTTCGCGCCCCCGGGCTTCCAGTGGAAACGCCCGGCGATCATCAGGTGGACGACGAGAAAAAGGTCCCCGTCGAGGACGAACACGATGCGCTTGCCGAGGCGGCGGACCCCGCGGACGGTCTTCCCCTCCGCCTCCGAGACCGGAGGATCGAACGAGCGGAGCACGAACGGGCTCGCGATGCGAACCCGTTCGAGGACCCGCCCCGCCACCATGCGCTCGAGGGATTCGACGTAGATCGCGACGTCGGGGAGCTCCGGCACGGCGCGTATCGTGACACAGCCGCGCGGCGCCGGGCCGTCTGCTTCGTTGCCGCTCCTCGACGATACCCGGCATCGCCTGCGTCGCGGAGGCCTTGCATCCGGCTCGGCGGCGCGCCGAACGCGACCCGTACGGTTTTCGGCAGCCTGCTAAAATCCGCCGCACGTGACGCTCCCCCACATCCTCGCGCTCGTCGTCTCGGCGTTCGGCGCCGGAGTGATGAATGCGATGGCCGGCGGCGGCACGATCCTGACCTATCCGACGCTCCTCTTCCTCGGCGAGTCCGCGATCGTCGCGAACGCGACGTCCACGATCGCGCTCTGGCCGGGCGCCGCCGCGAGCATGTGGGGGTACCGGCGGGAAATGGCGGAGCACCGCGGGTGGCTCAAGGTTCTCCTCATCCCCAGCATTCTCGGAGGGGCGGCGGGAGCGGTTCTGCTCCTCCGCACGCCGACGAAGTCCTTCGAGCGGCTCGCGCCCTTCCTGATCCTTTTCGCGACGATCCTGTTCCTCGCGCAGGGGGCGCTGTCGCGATCCTCCGCGGAGCAGGCGGGGCGGCCGCAATCGCGCGGGCGCCTCATCGCCGCGATCCTCTTCCAGTTCGGGGTCGCGATCTACGGAGGGTATTTCGGCGCCGGGATCGGCATTCTCATGCTCGCGACGCTCGGCTTCCTGGGGCTGTCCGACATCCATGCGATGAACGGCCTGAAGAACTTTTGCGGCATGTGCATCAACGCGGTCGCCGCGGCGTATTTCGTCCTGAAGGGCGCGGTCGAATGGCGGGCGGCGCTCGTCATGGTCGGCGCCGCGATCGCGGGAGGCTACGGCGGCGCGCGCTTCGCGCGGCGCATCGGAAAGGAGAAATCGCGCGCGGCGGTCGCCGTGATCGGGTTCGGGATCGCGCTCCTCCTTTTCATCCGCGGAATCCGGTGAACGCCTCGTTCCTGCCGAAGACGTTCATCGTCCTGCGCGGCTACACGCGCCGGCAATTCCTCGCCGATCTCCAGGCGGGCGCCGTCGTCGGCATCGTCGCGATTCCGCTCGCGCTCGCCTTCGCGATCGCCTCCGGCGTCCCTCCCGAGAAGGGCCTCGTCACCGCCGTCGTCGCGGGTTTCCTGATCTCGTTTCTCGGAGGGAGCCGCGTTCAGATCGGCGGTCCGACCGGCGCCTTCGTCGTGATCGTGGCCGGCATCGTCGCGAAATACGGCATCGAGGGCCTAGCGGTCTGCACGCTGATCGCCGGCGTCCTGCTCGTCGCGATGGGGCTCGCGCGCTTCGGCGGGGCGATCAAGTTCATTCCCTATCCCGTCGTGACGGGCTTCACCAGCGGCATCGCCGTCATCATCTTTTCCTCCGAGGTGCGCGACCTCCTCGGCCTCCGGATGGCGGCGGTCCCGGCAGGATTCTTCGAGAAGTGGAGGGCGATCGGAGTCGCGCTGCCGACCGCTTCCGGCTCCGTGATCGCGGTCTCCGTGGCCTCGCTCGCGATCCTCCTCCTGTGGCCGAAGGTCTCGAAGAAGATTCCCGCGCCGATCGTGGCGATCGTCGCGGCGACCGCGGCAGCTGCATGGTTGAAGCTGCCGGTCGAGACCATCGGGTCGCGCTTCGGCGCGTTCCATCCCGGCATCCCGGCTCCGCATCTCCCCGACCTGTCGATCGCCCGCGTGCGCGAGCTCTTCTCCCCGGCGGTCACCGTCGCCCTCCTCGCGGCGATCGAATCGCTGCTGTCCGCCGTCGTCGCCGACGGAATGATCGGCAGCCGCCACAAGTCGAACGTCGAGCTCGTCGCGCAAGGCATCGCCAACGTCGGCTCCGCGCTCTTCGGCGGCATTCCCGCGACGGGCGCGATCGCGCGGACGGCGACGAACGTGAAGAACGGCGGGCGGACGCCGGTGGCGGGGATGGTCCATGCGGCGACCCTGCTCTTCGTCCTGCTCCTTTTCGGCCGCTGGGCGAGCCTCGTCCCGCTCGCGACGCTGGCCGCGGTGCTCGCGGTCGTCGCCTACCACATGAGCGAGTGGCGCTCCTTCGCGACGCTCCTCCGCGCGCCGCGTAGCGACGTCCTCGTTCTGCTCGCGACGTTTCTCCTGACCGTCGTTGTCGATCTCACGGTCGCCGTGCAGGTCGGCGTCGTCCTGTCGGCCTTCCTTTTCATGCGCCGGATGGCCGAGGTCACGAACGTGGCGGCGATCACGCGGGAGTTCCGAGAGTCTCCCGACGGAACGATGCTCGCGGATCCCGAAGGCGTTGCCCGGCACCGCATCCCTGCCGGCGTTGAAATCTACGAGGTCAACGGTCCCTTCTTCTTCGGCGCGGCCGACAAGATCCTGGACGTCCTCGGCGTCGTCGCCCGAAAGCCCTCTGCCTTCATCCTCCGGCTGCGCAACGTCCCGGCGATCGATGCGACGGGAATCCGCGTGCTCGACGCTCTCGACCAGGCATTCCGGCATCGCGGAATCCGGTTCATCCTCGCGGGCCTGCACGCTCAACCCTTCCTCGCGCTCGACCGGGCCGGGCGGCTCGACCGCTACGGGCGGGAGAACCTCGCCGCCGACCTCGAGGAGGCGCTGGCGCTTGCGGCGACCTCCGCGGGCGGCGGAGGGCACCCGCGGGCCTGATCCGATTGGATCAGGAACATTCGCCGGGAGCGCGGTAGCTTCGAAGGCGGAGGCGCTGGCCGGCCGCGTCCGCCGCGACTCCCCGGAGGCGATATGGCCGACAACGACCGGTTTCGGATCCTTCTCCCGATGGCGCCGGAAGAGCGCTGCGACGACGTCCTCCGGCTCCTCTCCGCGATCCATTCGCCGTCCGCCACGCACGTCCGGCGGCTCTACGTCTCGCGTCCGCTCGGCTCCGACGCGTTCCTCCCGGAGATGTACGCCGACTTCGAGGAGATCTCGCGGATCGAGCGTGAAGCGCGCCTCGCCGCGCACGAGCTCGCCCGCCGGAACACCGAACCGCTCGAGCAAGCCGGGTTCGCCGTCGAGACCGAAGTCGCCGAGGGCTTCCCGATCTCCGAAGTGACCCGCGAGATGGTCAAGTGGAACGCTGACCTCACGGCGATTCGCGCGATCCGTCCCGGCGCGCCGGAAAACCGGCTTGGACAGCTCGCGTCGGCGCTCCTCCGCCACGCGACGACGCCGCTCCTCATCCACCGGAGCGTGCCGGAAGAGTGGCGTCTCCGGCGCGTGCTCGTCGCCACCGACTTCTCGGAACAGTCCCGGGCGAGCGCGGACTGGGGAATGGCGATCGCGGCGGCGGCCGGTGCGGAAGCGCACCTGCTCTATGTCCTCGCCCGACACGGCACCCGTCGGCTCGACTCCGGCGCGCTTCTCCGCGCGGGGACCGACGAGATCGCCCGCTGGCGCTCCCGCCTCGAACCAGGCTTCGGTAGTCCCGTGACGGACGCGCACGTCGTTTCCGCGGATTTCCCCGCCGAAGGGATCCTGAGATTCGCCCGCGAGTCGGGATTCGATCTCATCGCGCTCGCCGGAACAGGACGGTCCGCGGTGTCGGGCCTCCTTCTCGGCTCGAACGCCCGCACCGTCGTTCGCGACGCGGAACGCCCGGTCCTCCTCGTCCCGACAGGCAGCCGCGTCGAGCCGGCGTCCGCGATGGCGAAGCTCCGGGCGGCCTCGGCCGCCCCTTCTTTTGCCTGAAGATCGCCCCGGGAGGCGCCTCGCCCGTCGGCTCAACCTTCGGCGGATCCGGGCTTTCCCGAAGGTCCTCGCCGCACGTCCTCGGACGTCCTCCTCGCCAGGCCTGTTAGGATTCCCGCATGACGTCTCCCGTCCGCGAGGCGATCGATCTCCTCTCCAGGAGCGGCGAAGCCGCATTCGCGATCGACTCCTCCGACCGCCTCGTCTACTGGAACAAGGATTGCGAGAAGCTCCTCGGTTTCGAGGCGCAGAAGGTTCTCGGCAAGCTCTGCTACGAGGTGATGGGCGGGCGCGACGAGAGTGGAAACGTGTATTGTTTCAAGAACTGTCCCGTCGCCCACCAGGCGCGCCACGATCCGGACGATCCGGTTCAGCCCTTCATGCTCGCCGTCAAGGACAAGCAGGGGCAACCGCGGGAACTGACCGTCTCGATGTTCGCCGTTCCCGCGGTGCGGCCGTCCCTGTCCGCGGTCGTCCACGTGATCCGGGAAACGGGAGCTCCCGACTCGCCACTCGAGAAGGCGCTCGCCCGGCAGGCCGCGGCCGCTCCTCCGCCGCTCTGGCCCCTCCTCGCCTCGGAAGGGCGGCCGGCCGAGCTCACGGTGCGCGAAAAGGAGATCCTCCGCTGCCTGGCGGAAGGGTCGCCGACGTCGGACATCGCGAAGAAGCTTTTCATCGCCCCGGTGACCGTCCGCAATCACGTGCAGAGCATTTTGCAGAAGCTCGAGGTGCACACGAAGCTGGCGGCGGTGGTCTTCGCCTACCGCCATCAACTGATTTAGAAAATCAGGCGCGGACCATACGGGCCGTTATACGGGCGGGCGGAGCCTGCCGGCGGGCCCCCCTCGCCCGTCTTCCAGCACGCCTGGCCACGCCTCATCAACACCTCAATCGAGAGGCGCTGGCGCAAGGACCGTGTCTCACCGCACCCTCCGTGCGATCCGCTTCGGAGCCTTCACCCCGGCCCTGCGCTTCGCGCCGCGGACGCCCAGCCGCCGGCTGACCAGATCCAGCAGGTCCGAGACCGTCACGATCCCGACGAGCTCGCCGGCGGAGACGACGGGGAGCGCGCCGATCTTCTTTCGGCGCATGAGGTAGGCCGCGTCTTCGACCGGCGTGTCGGGCTCGACCACGGCGACGCTGCGGCTCATCACCTGGTCGATCGTCCGGTCGATCCGGAGGTTGCCCGCGAGAAGCCCCGCAATGTCGCGGTCGGAAACCATCCCGACGACCCGCTTCTTCCGCGTCACCACGAGGTGCCGCAGCCGGCCCGCCCGCATCCGCTTCAGGGCCTGTTCGGCGGACCCGTCTTCTCCGATCGTCTCGACTTTCTTGCGCATCAGCTCTTCGACTCGCACGACATTCCCCCCTCTCCACTCTACCCCGCGCTCCCGGGCCCCTTGAAATGATGCATTTGGAGCAGGCCGGGCCGGGGACGGAGCGCCATGATCGGATCGAGCAGGAGGGCCAAATGCAAGTTCGAGGGCTGATGACTACCGACGTCTGGTCGTGCGCCGACAACGCGACGGTCGCCTCGGCCGCCCACACGATGCTGGACCACGACTGCGGATTCGTTCCGGTCGTCGGCCGCAACGGCGCCGTTCTCGGCGTCGTCACCGATCGCGACCTGTGCCTGGCCGCCGTCCGGCGCGACCAGCGGCCGGCGGAGATTCCGCTCGCCGAGGTCTGCTCGGGGCGGGTGGTCTCCTGCCGCCCGGACCAGGAGATCCACGATGTCCTCCAGATCATGGAAAAAGCCCGCGTGCACCGGCTTCCGGTCGTGGAGGATGGAAAGCTCAAAGGGATTATTTCGATGACGGACGTGCTCCGGCACGCCTCGCCCGCGCGGACCGCCGACGGCGACTGCCTCACGTGCGTCGAGGCCGTCGGCGCCCTGAAGATGATCACCGCGGTACGGCGGCCTCGGAAGAGCCGGATCGCCGCGGCGGAATGATCCCGATTGACGCGTTTGCATCACGCGCGGACGCGGGATTTCCGGGAGACTATCGAAGGCAAAAGGAGCGATGAGCCCATAACGCCGATTCGAGGAGGACCGATGCCATCCCCAGACGCCGCTCATTCCCTTCGTACCCGCGGGGCGGGCGGGGATACGGGTTCCGTCGCACGGGCTCCCGCCCCGAAGACCGAGCCGTCGGGAACGCCCCCGCCGGCGGACTGGCTGAGCCGCACCGACGTGGCGCGGCTGTTCCAGGTCTCCGCTTCCACCGTCACGCGCTGGGCCCGGGAAGGAAAAGTCCCTGCCCGGCGCACTCCGGGGGGACACTATCGATATCCGGCGGCCGAGGTGCGCCGACTCGCCGGGAGCTCGGGCTGCGGCGATCTCGTCCGACTCGATTGATGTTTCCCGGTCTTTCGGCGCCTTGAGCGCGAGGAGAAGAACCATGAAATCGGTCACCCGTACCGGCCTGGTCATCGGCGGGCTCTATTTCGCATCGGTCGCTTTCCAGGGGATCGCGTTCGGCAAGGCCGCGTTTCTCAAGGGCGCCAAGGACCTCGGCCTCCCCGCCCAGAACTGCCTCTACTGCCATACCGTCAAGCTGCCCAAGAAGGAAACCTTCAAGCCGGAAGAGCTCAACGATCGCGGCAAATGGCTCCTGGGCGAAAAGGACAAGAAGAAGGCGGCGGAGGTCGACCTCGCGTGGCTGAAGGACTATCCGGGAGGTCCGGAACAGAAGTAGCCGTCGACCGGGCCGTCACGCGGTGAGCCCGCCGCGCGACGGCGACGCGGGCCCGATCCGAGAAAGAAGGCCTCCCCGATGAAGGACTCCGCGAAGAACTGGATCCGCCCGATCGTCTTCCTCGGGCAGAACGCCCCGAGTATCCTCGGCGCGGCGCTCACGACGAGCTCGGCGCTGACGCTCGGGAGCTTCTGGATGTTCGAGCTGCTGACGACGCGTCCGCTCCCCCCGTACGCGGGAATCGTGCTCTACCTCCTTCTTCCCGGCCTGTTCGCGCTCGGACTGCTCCTGATGCCGGCCGGCGCGCTGTGGCAGCGCCGCAAATTGAAGCGGCAGGGGACGCTTCCCGCCGAGTATCCGCGCGTCGACCTCCGCAGCCCGGTGCTGCGCCGCGCCGCGGCCCTCGTCGCGATCGCGACCGGTCTGAACGTCATGATCCTCGGGGTCGCCTCCTATCTCGGCGTCCAGTACATGGACTCGGTGGAATTCTGCGGCCGGAGCTGTCACTCGGTGATGGCGCCCGAGTACACGGCCCACCGCGACTCGCCGCATTCTCAGGTCGCGTGCGCCGAGTGCCACATCGCCGCCGGGGCGCCCGGGTTCGTATACGCGAAGGTCTCCGGCGTGCGGCAGGTCTTCGCGCTCGCGCTGAAGAGCTACCCGACGCCGATCCCGGCGCCGGTCTCGCATCTCCCTTCCGCGAACCAGATCTGCGAGCGATGCCACTCGCGGCAGAACTTCGTCGGGGACGAGCTCCTGGTCCGCCCGAAGTTCGCCGACGACGCCGCGAACACGAAGTCCTACGACGTCCTCGTGATGAGGGTCGGCGGCCCGACGGGGCGGGGCGCGGCCGGAATCCACGGGCGGCACCTCGAGCACGGCTCTCGCGTCTCCTACGTTTCGATCGACGCGCGCCGCCAGATCATCCCCGTCGTCCGCTATACCGACGAATCCGGAAAGACGGTCGAATACGTCTCGACCGACGTGAAGACGACTCCCGGGCAGCTCCGGCGCGGGGAGCACCGCACGATGGACTGCATGGACTGCCACAACCGCCCGTCGCACACGTTCCAGATGCCGGAGAAGGCCGTCGACCGGGCGATGGCGGCGGGACGCATCAGCCCCGGGCTCCCTTTCGTCCGGAAGCAGACGCTCGCGCTCCTGAAGACCTCCTATCCCGACCGCGAAGCGGCTTCCGCCGCGATCGCCGAAAAGCTGGCGGAGTTCTACCGGACGTCTTATCCCGAAATCTACCGGTCGCGCCGCGCGCAGGTCGAGGCCGCCGCCGACCAAACCCGGCAGATCTACCTCCAGAACGTCTTTCCGGCGATGAAGATCGGATGGGGAACCTATCCGAACGATCTCGGTCACGACGATTTCCCCGGCTGCTTCCGGTGCCACGACGGCAACCACAAGTCGAAGGACGGGAAAGTCATCACCCAGGACTGCGACGCCTGCCATGAGCTGCTCGCGCAGGACGAGAACAACCCGAAGATTCTCGCCGACCTCGGGATGAAATAGCCGGCCGCGCCGGCCGGGCTCCGCGCCGCCCGACACGGCTCGTTTCGCGCGCCCCCGGGCCGCTTCCCATTTATGATCGGGCCATGACGACAGATTCCGGCTGGCCCGAGCTCCCGCTCGAGGAATGGCGCGAAACGAAGGAAACGCTCCATCGATGGATGCAGATCGTCGGGAAGGTCGCGCTCCGTCGCACGCCGCTCGTCAACCACTGGTGGAACGTCGCGTTCGCCGTGACGGAGCGCGGCCTCGCCACGGCGCCGCTCCCCGGCCCGGGGGGCGCCTTCGACGCGGAGTTCGACCTCGTCGAGCACGTCCTGCGGCTGCGCGCCTCGGGCGGCCGCCACCGGGAGGTTGCGCTCGCTCCGAAGAGCGTCGCCGCGATGCACCGCGAGATCTTCGCGGCGCTCGACGCTCTCGAAATTCCGGTGCGGATCTGGAACGTGCCGGTCGAAATCGACGACCCGATTCCGCTCGACCGCGACGAGAAGCACCGTTCCTACGACCGCGATCCCGTCGAGCGATTCCGGCGCATCCTCGCCCGGACCCACGCCGTGTTCACCGACTTCCGCGCGGCGTTCATCGGAAAGTGCAGCCCCGTCCATTTCTTCTGGGGGAGCTTCGATCTCGCGGTGACGCGTTTTTCCGGACGGCCCGCTCCGGCGCGCCCCGACGCGGACGCGATCACCCGCGAGGCGTATTCGCACGAGGTCTCGAGCGTCGGGTTCTGGCCGGGGGATGCGCGCCTCCCGCTCCCAGCGTTCTACAGCTACGCCGCTCCGGAGCCGCCGGGCTTCCGCGACTCCCGTGTGACGCCGTCCGCCGCTTACTATCATCCGCAGCTCGGCGGGTTCTATCTGCACTACGACGAGGTCCGCCGGAGCGCCGACCCGGAGCAGACGCTTCTCGAATTCTGCCGAACGACGTACGAAGCCGGGGCCAACGCCGGGACCTGGGACCGCGCGGCACTCGAGCGGCGATGACCGCGACGATCGTCGGCATCTCGGGAAGCCTCCGGAAAGGGTCGTACAACTCGATGCTCCTCGCGGCGGCCGCGCGCGCCGTCCCGCCGGGCGTCGCGCTCGACATCCTCTCGATCCGCGACGTGCCGCTCTACGATGCCGACGTCGAGGCGCAGAACGGGGCCCCGGAGAGCGTGCGCGTGCTGAAAGACCGCGTCGCCGCGGCCGACGGTCTCCTCATCGCGACACCCGAATACAACAACTCGATCCCGGGCGTCGCCAAGAACGCGATCGACTGGATGTCGCGCCCGGCGGCCGATATCCCGAGGGTGTTCGGCGGGGTCGCGGTCGCCCTGATGGGCGCCACGACGAGTCGCGGCGCGACGTCGCTCTCGCAGGCGGCGTGGCTCCCCGTCCTCCGCACTCTCGGGACGCGCCCGTGGTTCGGCGGCCGCCTGGAGATCGCGCGGGCCGCCGACGTGTTCGACGCCGACGGCCTGAGGGACGACGAAATCCGCACGCGTCTGGATCAGTTCGTCCGGAACTTCGCGGACTTCGTTTCGCGCTCGCCGCGCCGGCCGCGGTAGCCGCGGGACGCCGCCGCCGCCCGGAATATCATCGATGCGGAGGGAGTGATGCGAGACGGCCGGCTGGGGATCCTGGTGGGGGGCGGGCCGGCCCCCGGCATCAACAGCGTGATCTCGGCGGCGACGATCCGCGCCGCCGTCGAGGGCGTCGAGGTCCTCGGCATCCGCAACGGATTCGAGGCCATCATGCGGGGGAACGTGGACGGCGCGGTCCCCCTGCGGATCGAGGACGTCAGCCGGATCCACTTCCGCGGCGGCTCGGTCCTCGGCATTTCGCGGGCGAACCCGAGCCAGGATCCCGCCCTCCTCGAAACGGCGGTCGAATCCCTCCGGCGCCTGGGAATCGCGTGGCTCGTCACGATCGGCGGCGACGACACGGCTTACTCCGCGATGAAGCTCGAGGAAAAGGCCGGGGACCGGCTCCGGGTCGTTCACGTGCCGAAAACGATCGACAACGACCTCGACCTCCCGGCGGACGTCGACACCTTCGGGTTCCAGACGGCGAGGCATCACGGAGCGAGGATCGTCGAGAGCCTTATGGTCGACGCCCAGACGACCGCCCACTGGTACTTCGTGATCGCGATGGGCCGGAAGGCGGGCCACCTGGCTCTCGGCATCGGCAAGGCGGCCGGCGCGACCCTGACGCTGATCCCGGAGGAGTTCACCGCCGGTCCGCCGACGTTCGGCGAGGTCGTCGACACGCTCGTCGGCGCGATCGTGAAGCGGCTGAGCCGCGGCCGCCGGGACGGCGTCGCCGTGATCGCGGAGGGCCTCGTGCTTTCGCTCGCGCCCGGCGAGATCGCGGCGCTCGGCGACGTCGAACGGGACGCGCACGGCAACGTGCGGATCGCCGAGATCAATTTCGGCGACATCGTCAAGCATGCCGTCGGCCGCCGCCTGAAGGAGCTCGGCGTGCCGGCGACGATCGTCGCGAAGAACCTCGGCTACGAGCTGCGGTGCGTCGATCCGATCCCCTTCGACGTCGAATACACGCGGGACCTCGGCTGCTGCGCCACGCAGTTCCTGCTCGACGGCGGGACCGCGGCGATGGCGTCGATGCAGCGGGGCCGTTTCGTCCCGGTGCCGTTTTCCGCCCTCCTCGATCCCGCGACGGGGAAGGCCCGCATCCGAATGGTCGACGTGGGCTCGGCGCGCTACGCGATCGCCCGCCGCTACATGATCCGGCTGCGGCGCGACGATTTCGCGGATCCGGAAGAGACCGCCCGCCTCGCGGCCGCGGCGAAGCTCCCGATCGAAGAGTTCCGCCGCCGATTCGAGCCGCTCGTCGCCCACGAGCCGCCGCCGGCGCTCTGAGCCGGCGCGGGAGTCGCCCGCCGGAGCTCGACCCCGAAATCGCGACGGCGGGAAGTCAGCGCCGTTCGAGGAGGGCGGTCCCACCCATCCGGTGCATCTCCTCCCGCTTCGCGGGCGAGCCCATCCGCCCGAGGAGCTGGAACAGCCAGGCCAACTTCGGTTTCCGGTCGAGCCGGAGGGCCTCCTCGAAGGTCGAGCGGAACTCGCGCTCCACCCACCCGTGGGAGTCGAAAAACCCGGTACCCTCCGCCGGCGCGAACCGGAACGGCGCGTTGGCCGCGCCCACGTGCTTCCCCACGCGCCGGTCGAGCATCTTCTTCAGGCGCGGCGAGGCGATGTCGATGAGCCACTGCCGCATCGCCGGCTCGCGATGCAGGTCGTCGGCGAGCGCGGCGACCTGCTCCGGCGCGAGGTAGGCCAGGAGGCCTTCCGTCACGACGAGCACGGCGGACGCCCCCTCGGCCGCGCGGGCGAACAGCGAACGTCTCGCGGCCGCGTCCGTCAGGTCCGCGGCGACCCGTTCGAGCGCGCAGACCGGGCGCTCCGCCGCGAGCTTCTCCTCCTTGAAGGCGATCATGTCGGGCAGGTCCGCCTCGATCCAACGGAGCGACGTGGGGAGCGGAAGACGGTACGGCCGCGCATCGAGGCCGGCCGCGAGATTGAGGACGCGATCGACCCCGTCCCGCGCGATCGACCGCAGGATGATCTCGTCCATGACCGCCGTCCGCACGATCATGGGCCAGGCGAGGCCGCCGACCTTCATCTCTCGGACGATCTCCTCGCCGCGTTCGCCCACGAGCTTCTTCGCGAGCGGGTCCCGGAAGATCGCGTCGGGCCGCTCGGTCTCCATCACCCGGTATTGCGCGACCCACAGGGCGGTGTCGGAGACGTTGCGGAGAGTCGGGTCGTTCGTCATGAGGGAATTCTACGGCGGACAGGCGGCGAGACCGCGCGTCATCCTGGCGAGACGGGCGCGGACCATACGCGCCCTGCTCCTTAATTGTGCCAGCGGACGTAGAGCCCCACCCGGTTCGCGTCGTAATTCGCCAGCGGCCCGGCCAGCGTCCCCTTCTCTTGGTACTTGTCCCGGTTCCACTCCCCGATCAGGGAGACGCTCTTCGACACGTCGACCGACGCCCTCACCGCCGCGCGATCGATCGTGAACGGGAAGGTTCCGTCGTTGTCGAAACGGCCGAAGGCGCCGTCGACCGATACCGGCGCGAAGATCAGGGTTACCCCCCCTTCGAAGGACCTGCCGTCTTCCCGATGGATGGACTGTGCGATCGAGAAGTCTTCCGGTTGACGGAAAAGGATCGTGCTGTCGGATTCGTATTTCTCGGCGGAAACGCGGAGCCGCAGGAACTTCGCCGGAGCGCCTTCCGCCTCGCCGCCGTACTCCCGGTTCCTCCCGTCATAGCCGATGCCGGTGCGGTCGTTAGACGCGTCGGTCTGCTCGGCGGTCGTGCTGATGCGGAAAACGTCCCGGAGCGCCCAGGCCGCCCGGAGCCGGTAACGATCGCGATCCAGGAAGTCGGTCCGGACGACCGGATCGTCGGCCCGGTCGCGGCGCCAGTCGGCGCCGAGCGTCAGGCCGCCCGCCGTGAACTTCGCGCCGAGGTCGAGCCCGTCGATCCGCCGGTCGAAGGTCCCGTCCTGGGAACCCGGCACCACGATCTCTTCCGGACCCTCGACGACGGTCACGCGCTGCTTGTCCCGGGACCCGCCGGCGAAGACCGAGAGTCCGCCGATGGCCCGCGCGTCGATCCGCGCGTCGAAGATCTCGTCGGTGCGCTCGACCGAGGTCTGCGCGTCGATCATCTGGAGGAGGTCCCGCGGGTCCTGTCCGGCGAACGTCACGGTCTGGAGATAGAGGTCGGAGATCAGCGCGAGGCCGTCGAGCTCCTGATGGTTCTTCGACCACCCGGCGGAAAGGTCGATCCCGTCGGCGATGTTCGCCTCGACGCGGCCGCTTCCCCGCCAGGAGACGTTCTCGGCGCGCGAGTCGATCGACTCGCTCAGACCCCCGAAGATCCGGCTGATGCCGAAGGAAACGAGGCTCCCGGCGAGATCCTCTTTCTCGGCGATGTCCGCCGACGCGGCGGCTCGCACGTAGGACCCGATCAGCTTGAGCCGCTCGCCCAGGCGCGCCGCGACGGCCGCGTTCGTGACCGGCGTGTTCGCGTCGTTCTTCGTCGTGCGGTTGAAGTCCTGGAGCGAAATCGGGACCCCCAGCACCGTTCCCGTGCCGTTGCCGGCGCCGGCCCCGGGCACGAGACCCTGCGTCTCGACTTCGTGGAGCTTGCGCCACCCCTGGGTGACCAGCCCCGACACCGGCCCGGCGTCGAACGAAGCGCCGCCGTAGATTTCCTCTTCGTCGTCGTCGAGATTCTGGGTCAGCCGGAACTCGTCGCCGCCGACGGTGTAGGTCGTGCGGCCCGGTCCTTCGTCGCGGTTGCGGGTGTATCCGACGATCGGCGTGAGCCAGTATCCCGGGAGAACGCGCAGCTCCACTCCGTACATGTCGCGCATGCGGTCGTCGGTGTGCTCTCCGGGAACGATGCCGTCCGAGATCAGGGGATTGGCGAACGCGGGCAGCGCCGAGAACATCTCGGTTCGCCGGAACGAAAACCGCAGGTCGTACTTCCCGGCGAGGCCCGCCTGAAGGCGAAACGATCCGGCCGGTCCGGCGCCCAGGTCGCTGGCGTCGACGCGCATCTGGTCGAAGAGACCCGACCCCGCGGGACCGCCGGCGGCGACGCTCAGCGCGCGGACGAGGAATCCCTCGCGCTCGTTGATCTGGCTCCGGTACATGTCCTCGTTCCCGCTCACGTCGACGAACCGGTAGCCGAGCTCGACGTCGACCGGGAGGGCGGGGGCATCGGCCGCCGCGACGGCGCCGGGCATGCCGGCCGCGAGAAGAGCCATGGCGAGACGGATTTTCTTCACGCGCCTCCTACTTCAGGAGCGTCGGCGAGCGGTTCGAGCCGTGGACCGCCGTGTGGCAGACGGTGCAGTTCTGATATCGGGGCAGCCGGAGGTTGTGAAAAGACGGGGGCTGCGAACCGAGGGTGCCGCCGGTGATGGGAGAGTGGCATTCGAGGCAGAGCTGGGAGACCTGGGCGCGTTTCAACTGTTTCGGGTTCGACGAGCCGTGCGGCTCGTGGCAGCTCAGGCAGTTTCCGGTGACGCCGGAAACGTGCTCGAAGACGAACGGACCGCGCTTCTCGGCGTGGCAGGAGAGACACGGAAGCTCGTCGGCGCGCGTGAATCGAAGGGCGGAGTCGCGGGCGAGTCCGTGCGGATCGTGGCACGAAGCGCAGTCCATTCCGCCCTGGAGGCGGTGCGCGAACGGCTTGTCCCGGAACGCGGCCGCCTTTCCCGGATGGCAGGAGTCGCAGAGCGCGACGGAGTCCTTCACGAGCAGTTTCGGCCGGGCGGGCGAGGCATGAATCGAGTGGCAGCTCAGGCAGTTGACCGTCGCCGAGTTGCCGTGGACGCCGTTGCGGAACGACGCGTGATCGGCCGGATGGTCATGGCACGTCAGGCAGAACTCGGCGCCCGTCCGGCCGTGGAGCGTTCGCTCGACCGGCTTCTCTCCGGAGGACTCGACGTGCGCGGCCGTGTCGCCGTGACAGCTCGAGCAGACGGCGTCTCCCGTCGCCCGGGCCGCGCCGGCGCGGAAAGGAATCCGCGCATGCGGATTGCGCTCGAAGTCCTTCGCCTGGTCGTGGCAGTCCACGCAGGCGGCCACGGCGCTCTTCGGAGGCGGCGCCGGCGGGGCCGCTGTCTGGCCGAAGACGGCGGAGGCCAGAACGGCCGCCGCACCGAGAATCAGGCCCGGGATGGCCGCGGGAAGAGCGAGATTCGCTCTCATGCCCCCGCTCTCCCGGACGCGCGCGGCCAGGACGATCGGCTCACTTCGACGAACGCCCTCCGGCGAAAGGGCCGTCCGCCGACGTCATTGAGCGTGCACCTTGTCCACCGCGAAATCGTCGTCCGGCGCGTGACAGGTCGCGCACGCTTCGCCGAACGGGGCCGTGTTCACGTAGGCGTGAGCGGCCGCGTCGACGGTGTCGTGGCAACCGAGGCACGCGGCCGCCGTCGTCCGCATCGGCGTGTACCACTCCTGCGGCGGAGGCGGCGTCTGGACCGCGAGGTTCGTCGCCGGGAGCGGCAGCTGCTGCGAGCCGTTGACGTGGCATTTCTCGCAGTCGCGAAGATCGCCCGGGAAACGGATGCCGTTGAAGTTGTTGACGCTCCCGCCGAATCCGTAGATCGTGAAGTCCTTCGTGAGACTCTCGCCGCGGTGAATCCGGTGGATCAGCCGCTGGAACGAGATCGATTCGGGAGATCCGACGTCGGCCGGCCGCTGGCTCGTGTCGGTCGCGTTCGGGTTGTGGCAGATCACGCACTCGCTGACGACGAATCGCTGGCCGCCGTGGAGAGCCAGACGGTCGTGGCAGACGTTGCACTTGTCGATGTCGACGACCTCGCGCCGGGGCTGGGGCGCCGCATCCGTGACCGCGACGTGGAAGATCGGGTTCGTCGCTCCCTCCGTGACGGCGAACGTCCTCGGCGTCCCGTCCGGGTTCGATCCCCCGGCGATCGTGACCGTCCGCCGCGCCTCGATCGCCAGCGTCCAGGTTCCGGTCGCGTCGGCGGGAATCGCGGCCTTGAACGTGTAGGTCGCCTGCGTCCCGTCGAAGGCGGCGCCGTCCGCCCGTTCGCGGAACGGGTTGATCGCGTACTCCGTCGTCGGGCCGCCGAGAAGGATGTTCAGGCTCGAACCGAACGGCTTCGGGTCCACGGCGGTCCCGTCGCCGTTGGTGAGCTTGAACGTGACCGTCGGGTTCTGTCCCGGCGCGGTGTGGGCGACGCCGACGATCACCGCGTCGAGGCCGGCGAGCTGCGTCGATTTGAGCGGAATCGTGTGCGCCCCGAGCACGGAGGCGTCGAATTCCGCGTCTCCCTGCGGCTGGTGGCAGGAGGCGCAGGCGGAATCGCTCACCTGGATCCCGCCGGGGTGGTTCTCCCCCGTCGCGAAGTCGACGTCGTCGTGGCAGGAAGCGCACGCCGCCCGGCCGGGGTAGACGTAGTAATTCGTCGCCTGCGTCGCCGGCGCCGCGTGGCAGGTCGTGCAGTTGCGCACGTCCTGCGGGAACTCGACGGTCGAGAAATCCGAAACGCCGTGGCTGTTGATGATCTGGTACGGCGTGCCGGCCGCCACGCTCGGAAGGTTGGCGCCGTCGTGGATCTTGTGGATGAGGACCTTGAAGTCGACCGAGTTTCCCGTGTCCGGGTTGACGGTCTGCGGAGAATGACACAGCACGCACAGCCGGACGTCCTGGCGGGAGCCTCCGTGCGCCGAGAGCGGGTCATGACAGGTATTGCAGGCGGCCGTGTCGACCATGTCCCACTTGTCGGCCACCGGCTGAGCGTCGGGGCGGAAGTCGAGCTCGGCGTTGGCGTAGTAGCTCTTCCCGAGGATGGCCGTCAGGTCCCGGGTCGCGTAGATCCCGACGGTCGTCGTCTTCGTCTGGTCGTAGCCCACCGGCAACGCCGTGTGGAACGTATACGTCGAATGCCCGAGCGCGATGTCGTTCCACGTGCCGCCGGCGTCGGCGCCCGCCTGGGTGACGGTCTGCTGAATCGGGCTCGTCGGAAGGGAGGTCGCCTTGCGCGTCGTGTAGGAGGTGTACTGCCGCTGCGCCGGATCCCACCAGGCAATCACGAAGCTCACGCTCAGCGCGCCGGGAGTGACGTTTCCCGCGCGATCGAGGGGCTGTCCGGCGTCGTCGGTGAACGTGACATCGACGACCGGTGTCCGGTCCGCGCCGATCGCCACACCGTTGATCGCGATGTGGAATCCGGGACGGACGTAACCGAACTCGTCGTTCGTCAGGTAATGCTCCTTCGCCGTCGTCGCGTACGCCGAAGGACTGGTCTTCGTGACCGGCCTCGAGGAGATCAGAGCCGCAGGATCCCCGGCGCCGTGAAACGGGAGCACGATTCCCGCAGCCGACATTGCCAGAACGACCAAACGCCTCAGGATCTGCATGGCCTACCTCCGGATACGCCTCGATCATCGGAGGGGAAAGGCCGTACCCTCGTGATGCAAACGAATCAAATCGACCGGAACCGCTCTTTTTCACGCGGCGGACGCAGGACTCGCGGGCGGAGATCGTCCCGGCCGCTCGCGGCGGCGGGTCTGCGGATCAACCCGGCGGGTCCCCGCCGGCGCGGGGCACGGTCGGGCGCCGGCGGGAGGGGGTGCGGTCGTAGGACCGCAGGCGTACCGAAGGCGTATGGGGGTGAAGTCGCCGGGCGGCGCGTGCGCCCGCCGCGCCGTCAGCGCGTGTAGAGACCGATCACCCGCTCCAGCGCGCGCCGGCAGACGGCGCAGAATCCGACAGACGCGTCGCGCGTGAACATGATGCAGTCTTCCTGCGGCCGGTAGTAGCCCTTCGCCTGGTAATTGCTCCCCTCGAACGCGCCGACCTTCCCGGAATACCGGTCGGTCCCGAGAAGCTTCGTTTCCTCTTCGCGTTCCGCCCGGAAGAGCGCGTCCATCTCCGCTTCCGGACGATTCGCGGCGCGGATCGCGCGGCGCTTCGCCTGGATCTCGCGAGACCGGGTCTCGAACTCCTCCTTCTTCCACGGAGTCGGAAGCGGCGTTCCGGCCGATACGAGGTCCTTCCATTTCAGCGCCGAGGGGTCCTTCATCGCGGTCGCGTTCGGCTCCCACGGCTCGACCAGCTCCCCCGACGTGTCGTAGGCGACGTCGGACGTGTAGTACTCGTCGGCGAGGCCCGAAAAATGGTGCCCGAACTCGTGGACGAAGACGTACGGTGCCCAGACGCTGTCGGCGGCGACGGTGCTGTAGAGGTTGAAGATCCCGCCTCCGCCGTACGTGCTCGCGTTGACGAGGATCTCGACGAACTCGTAGGGCGCGAACTGCGCGATCTCGCGAAACGCGCGGTTGTCGGACGTGAGCACGTAGCGCTCCGATCCGAACGTGTCGTACGACGAGCCCGCGGGGTTCCGCCGATGGATGCCGGTCGACGGGCGGGAGATCCCGGATTCGGCGGCGGGGGGGCACAGCCCCCAGACGTTGAAGTCCGAGCGGTGCTCCTTGAACGGGGGGGTCGCGAAAAGCGTCTCGACGAGCCGGCGCGCGTCCTTCTCGAATTTCGGCTCTTCGGCTCGCGTGTATCCGTCGCCGAGAATAAGCAGATCGACTTTCCCCGACGGATCTCCGGACTTCTGCAGCGCCACGAGCGGCGCGGGAGCGGCCGGGATCGAAGAATCGACGAACATGCTCTTCGGGTCGATCGTCGTGCGCCAGATCTCCCGGAACGCGTTGGCGGCGTCCCGCTTCTCGATCACCACGGTCACCGGCGCGTCCGGCGCCGGAAAGCGCACGGATTCCTCGAACGTCCGATCGAGCTTCTTCGCTTCGTCGGTCGTCTCCCACTCGCCGTAGATCGAGGCGAACCCGCGCGAGTAGAGCGCCCGCCCGGTCGCCGCGTCGCGGACCTCGAAGAAATACTTCCCGAGGTTCAGGTCGTCCAGGGGGTGCGCCGGGTTGCCGGGCCACTCGAGCGGCTCGAGGACGACGCGCCCCCAGCTGAAGCGCTCTTCTTTCGCATTGCCTGAATGGAAGTAGTCGAACCGCATCGTGCGCGGCGCCGCTCCGGCGAGGACCGGCGCGGAGAGAAGCAGAAGGGCGGCCCGGAACGCGTGTTTCATTCGGGGATGATATAGGTTCGGAGGGGCTCTTCGCCCCGGAGAGGAAGCCCGTCGAGTTGGCCACCGTTCGTCCGCCGAGCAACGGTTCCCTGGAAACGATCCTCGCCGAGTACGGCGTCAATGCCGACTACGCGCTCGAGCTCTTCGACCGCTGGCGGAGCGATCCGGCCCTCGTCGACGAAGACTGGCGGGACTACTTCGCGACGCTGACGGGAGCCCCGGTCCCGGCCGCTGCCCCCGTACCGGCTCCCGCGCCCGCGCCGCCGACCGCGCCCGCTCCGGAGGCTCCGCCGCAACGGCCGCCGGCGGAAAGCGCGTCGGAGGAAAGGCAGCCGATTCGCGGAGCGGCGCTCCAGATCGCGCAGAACATGCGGGCGAGCCTCGAGGTGCCGACCGCGACCTCGCAGCGTCAGGTCGCGATCAAGCTCCTCGAGGAGAACCGGCGGCTCGCGAACGATTACCGCGCGGCCAACGACGAGGGCAAGCTCTCCTTCACGCACCTCATCGCCTGGGCCGCGCTCGCCGCCCTGCGCGATTTCCCCCGGCTGAACGACGCGTTCGCGTCGGACGCGGAGCCCGCGCGTGTCCTTCGGCCCGAGGTGCATTTCGGGATCGCGGTCGACGTCGAGAAGAGGGACGGGAGCCGCAGCCTCCTCGTCCCCAACGTCAAGAACGCGCAGGCGATGCGCTTCCGCGATTTCGTCGCGGCGATGGACGACGTCGTGTCGCGCGCGCGGCGGGGAAAGCTCGCGGTGGCCGATTTCCAGGGGACGACGATCTCGCTGACGAATCCCGGACCGATGGGAACGACGGCGTCGATCGCGCGCCTCATGCCCGGCCAGGGGCTGATCCTCGCGACCGGAGCGATCGACTGGCCCGCGGGATTCGCGGCGATGGCCCCGGAAGCGATCTCGAACCTCGGTATCAGCAAGGTGATGACGCTCTCGTGCACCTACGATCACCGGATCATCCAGGGCGCGGAATCGGGGGCCTTCCTCGGGAGGATCGAGGAGCTGCTGCTCGGCGAGCACGGCTTCTACGACCGGATCTTCGAAGATCTCGCGATCCCCTACCGGCCGTTCCACTGGGCCGTCGACCGCAACCCGGCGCTCGGAGCCGCGGACGGAACGCGGCTCCGCGAGATCGAGAACCAGGCGCGCGTCCTCGAGCTGATCAACGCGTATCGCGTCCGGGGACACCTCGTTGCCGACATCGATCCGCTCCGCGCCTCGCCGCCGGCGCGCGTCCCCGAGCTCGATCTCGAGACTTACGGCCTCACGATCTGGGACCTCGAGCGCGAGTTCATCACGGGAGGCCTCGGCGGATCCGAGACGCTTCCGCTCCGGAAGATCCTGGAGATCATGCGCCGCTCCTACGGCGGGAAGATCGGCGTCGAATACCGCTTCATCCAGGACGGCGCCGAGAAGGAGTGGCTGAGAAAACGCATCGGCGCCGTTCCCGAGCCTCCGGCGGCCGAAGTCCGGAAGCAGATCCTCTGGAAGCTCCTCTCGGCGGAAGTCTTCGAGAAATTCCTCCACAACCGGTTCCTCGGTCAGAAACGGTTCTCGATCGAGGGCGTCGAGACCCTCATTCCCTTCCTCGACCAGCTCGTCTCCGGCGCGGGCGCGCGCGGCGTCGAGGAGATCACGATCGGGATGTCGCACCGGGGCCGGCTGAACGTCATCGCCAACGTGATCGGACGGTTCTGCGAGCGGATCTTCGCGAGCTTCGAAGGCGTCGTCCACCCCGACTTCCCGGCCGACGAAGGGGACGTGAAGTACCACCGAGGAGCGCAGGGCGCCCGGGAGATCGGCGAAGGGCGGCGGGTCTCGATCGAGGTCGTCCCGAACCCCTCGCATCTCGAATTCGTCGACCCCGTCGTCGAGGGAATCGTGCGGGCGCGCCAGGACGCGCTCGGCGGACGCGGCCCGGCGGTGTGGAATCGTGTATTACCGGTGCTCGTCCACGGGGATGCGGCCTTCGCCGGCCAGGGAATCGTCGCCGAGACCCTGAACCTCGCCCAGCTCCGCGGCTACCGGACCGGCGGCACGATCCACGTCGTCGTCAACAACCAGATCGGCTTCACGACCTCTCCCGGAGAGAGCCGGTCGTCCCTCTACTCGACCGACATGGCGAAGATCAACCAGGTCCCGATCTTCCACGTCAACGCGGACGATCCGGAGGCCGCGCACCGCGTCCTCCAGATCGCGCTCGACTACCGGCAGGAGTTCCACAAGGACGTCGTCGTCGATCTCGTCGGATTCCGCCGCCACGGCCACAACGAGGGAGACGAGCCGAGCTACACGCAGCCCGTGATGTACCGGCGCGTCCGGGAGCACGAGGGCGTCTACGCGCTCTACGCGAAGAAGCTGGTCCGCGAGAAGGTCGTCACCGAAGACGAGGTCCGCGGGCTCGAAGCGGAGCGCCTGCGCCGCTACGAGGGCGCGCTCGCCCGCGCGAAGGAGATCGCGGCGGCGGGCGGAGCGCCGCGGTGGGACGAGCGGACGCCCCCGGACCCGGCCGCGCCCTCTCCGCCGACGTCGATCTCCGCGGAGACGTTCGACGCGATCGGGTCCGCGCTCGCGAAAGTCCCGCGCGATTTTCACGTGAACCCGAAGGTCGCGACCCTCCTCTCGCGCCGCGAGAAGATGGCGCGCGGCGAGTCCCCCGCCGACTGGGCGTCGGCGGAGGCCTTCGCGTTCGGCTCGCTCCTCCTCGAAGGGACGCCCGTCCGCCTTTCGGGCGAGGACAGCAGCCGCGGAACGTTCTCGCAGCGTCACATGGTCCTCCACGACACCGCGACCGGCGCGCGATGGACGCCGCTCGAGTCCGTCGCTCCGGGCGTCCCGTTCGGCGTGTTCGACAGCGCGCTCTCCGAAGCGGGAGTTCTCGGGTTCGAGTACGGATACAGCGTCGCCGCGCCGGGGACACTCACGCTCTGGGAAGCGCAGTACGGCGACTTCGTCAACGCCGCCCAGGTCATCGTCGACCAGTTCATCGTCTCGGGCCGCGAGAAGTGGGCCCAGCCGAGCCGCCTCGTCCTTCTCCTCCCGCACGGGCAGGAAGGCCAGGGACCGGAACATTCGAGCGCGCGGCCGGAGCGGTTCCTCGCGCTCGCCGTCGACGAGAACCTCCAGGTCTGCCAGCCTTCGACGCCCGCCCAGTATTTCCATCTCCTCCGGCGGCAGATGCGCCGGCCCGGGGCTTCTCCGCTCGTCGTCCTCACGCCGAAGAGCCTCCTCCGGCTCGGCGCGTCGTTTTCCGGACGCGCGCAGATGACGTCCGGAGGATTCGCGCCCGTCCTCGGAGACCGTTCCGCCGCCGGCGTGGAACGCGTGGTCCTCTGCAGCGGAAAAGTGTTCTACGACCTGCTCGCGGCGCGGGAGAAGACCGGCGCGCGCGTCGCCCTCGTCCGGCTCGAGCAGCTCGCGCCGTTTCCGGCCGTGGAGCTCCGCGACGAGCTCGATGCGTTGCCGGGCGCGGCCGACATCGTCTGGGTCCAGGAAGAGCCGCGCAACATGGGCCCGTGGGCCCACGTCGCGGAGCGGTTCGCGGATCTCTTCCGCTCCCGGTCTCTCCGCTACGTCGGCCGACCCGCGTCCGCCTCGCCCGCCACCGGCTCGGCCGAGGTCTTCCACGAGGGGCAGGAGAAGCTGGTTCGGGAAGCGCTCTCCTGACCCGATCGTCCGCCGAGGGGGAGCCCGCCGGCGTCGACGCACGGCAAAAGGAAATTCCAAACCTCAAATTCCAAACATCAGTAAATTCCAGGGCCGAATTTCCAAACAATACACGAGGACGTCGACCTGCCGAGTCGGGACATTTCCTCTCGGCATCGGGACCTGGAGATTCGAAAATTGCGGGAAGGCCGCGCACGAGTTGTTGGTCGTGTTGGGCGGGTTCGGCTCCGGCCCGAGCGCGGTCGAAGCGTACGACGCGGTCGGCGTGCGCCGGCCGCCGTGACCCTTATTCGCGCAGCCGGCGAAAGCACACGAGAGGCGTGCCTTATGATTCCGGGATGCTCCCTCTTCTGCTGGCTCCGGTGCTCGCGGCCGCCTCGTCCCTGGCGCCTCTGCGCGACGCGTACGTGGAGAGCTACTTCGCCGCATATCCCACGGCGGCCACCCAGGCCGGCCGCCATGACCACGATCGCGAGCTCGAGAGCTGGACGCCGGCGAGACGCCTCCGGTGGCTCGACGGGAACCGGCGGACCCTCGCGGCGATCGAAGCGTGGGAGCGGGGCGGAAAGGGCGATGCGGAAGACCGTCTCGATGCCGACGCCCTTTCGGCCCAGATACGCCGCGAGATCCACGATCTGGCCGTCCGCCGCCGGCCGGATCGCGACCCGTTGTGGTGGACCGAGCCGATCGCCAACGCGACGGTGTTCCTGCTGATCCGCGAAGATCTCCCGGCGCGGGAGCGATTCGCCGCGGCAGCGGCGCGCGCGGCGCAGCTCCCGAGACTCGCGGAAGAGGCCGAGAGCGCGCTCTCGGCGAGCTCGCCGCGGGAGATTCCGCCCGAGCTCTGCACGATCGCCGCATCCCAGCTCCATTCGAGCGCGGCGTTCTATCGGGAAGGATTTCCGCGGGTCGATCCCGGCGATGCCGCGCTCGCGCGGAGCGGCTCGGACGCGGCGCGCGCGCTCGATCGGCTCGCCGTTTTCCTCGAACGGCTCGCCCGGAAAGCGACGGGTACTCCGCGGCTCGGGAAGGACTACGCGGAAACCTTCCGGCTCGGAACGGGGATCGATGAGCCGATCGACCGGGTCCTCGCCGACGCCGAGCGGGATCTCGAGGCGAAACGCGCCGAGGCCGCCGCCTACGGCCGGACGATCTGGGCCCGGTATTTCCCCGGAGCCGCCGCGCCGGCGGACGACCGGGAGCTCCTCCGCCGTCTCTTCGCGCGGGCCGCCGGGGACCACGCGTCGACCGTCGATGCGTTCGTCGCCCAGTATCGCGCGCGCGTCGGGGAGCTAGAGAAATGGCTCCGGCAGCGGCGCATCGTCACCCTCCCCGACCCGCTGACGATCTGGACGGATCGGTCGCCCGGGTTCTTCGTCGGTCAGAGCGTGGGCGGCATCTACGCGGCCGGGCCGTGGGAACCGGACGCGAAGACCCTGTGGTTCCTGCCCACGCCTCCGGACGGCGCGACCGCCGCGGAACGGGAGACCTTCTTCCGCGACTTCAACGATCACTTCAACACGATGATCACCCCGCACGAGACGCTTCCCGGGCACTACCTGCAGCTGAAGTTCGCGGCCCGGCATCCGCGGAGAGTCCGCGCTCTCTTCTCGGACGGCGTGTTCGTCGAGGGCTGGGGCACGTTCTGCGAGAGGCTGATGCTGGACGAGGGGTGGGGCGGGCCGCTCGACCGCGTCGCGCACCTCAAGAAGCAGATGGAGAACATCGCCCGCACCATCGCGGACATCCGGGTCCACAACAAGGGCGTCTCGCGGGAAGAGCTCACGCGTTTCCTGCACGACGACGCGGTCCAGGACGCGCAGTTCTCCGCCAACATGTGGACGCGGGCGATCACGAGCGCGCCGCAGCTGACGTTCTACTACCTCGGATACCGCGAGGTCCGCGGTCTCTACGACGACGTCCGGCGCGCGCGAGGCCCGGCCTTCCGCCTCCGGGACTTCATGGACGGGATGATGCAGGATGGACCGGTCCCGGTGGAGCATTACCGGAGAAAATTCCAAGTCTCAAATTCCAAAATCCAATAAGGCCCAAGTCTCAAGCTTCGAAGACCAAAAACATCCGAAACTCGAAGCGCGAAACGAGCGCGCGCCGGGGGCGCAGCTGCGAAGCGGCCGGCGCAACGCGCCGAGCGCGGCGTTCGCCACGTACGCCGGTACGCGAGCAAACCCGAAACAAACTCGAATTTCCGAAGGCCGAATGGCCGAAACGGGACACGATGGAACGCGGAGGCCTGGAGTCGGTCTCGGGAAACGTGTATTGTTTGGAACTGCGGCTTTGGGACTTATCGGGTTTCAGAATTTGAGTTTTGAAATTTCCGTCCTTCCCCGTCACCCGTCAGATGAAGGCGTCGCGGGTCGGATGGCATAGAGCGGCTGCTCCTCCCCTTCCACGGGAAGCCCGGCATCCGCCCAGCCGTCGAGGCCTCCTTCGAGCGGCCTCACCTTCATGAATCCCTTGTCCATCAGAAGGCGAGCCACACGGGCCGCCGAGGCTTCGTTCGGTCAGGTGCAGTAGAGGACGATCTCCCGGTCCGGGGGGAGCTGCTCGATCGACGAGTCGATCTCTTCGAGCATCAGCCGGATCGCTCCCGGGATCCGGCGCGGATCGCGCTGGACGGAGGCTCGATTCCGCACGTCGACGATCACGGGAGCCTTTCCGTCGTCGATCAACGCGCGGAGCTGCGAGGGGGTGATCCGCGCCATGCGGAGGAAACGGTAGAAGCGGCGGCGCTGCCACCACTTCCAGGCGACGAACGCGGCGAAGAGCAGCGCGGCGACCACGACCGCCCAGAGCCCGAATCCTTCCAGGAATTCGGCGGCCCGGTCGATCGCGCGGTGGAAGACGATGCCCGCGGCGACTCCCGACCCGGCCCACAGGAGCGCGCCTCCCGCGTCGAACGCCGCGAAGCGGAGGAATCCCACACGCAGGGCGCCGGCGAGCGGCGGCGCGACGGTCGAGAAACCGGGGATGAACTTCGCGTAGAGCAGCGACACGACGCCGTGCCGCTCGAAGACGGATTCCGTCTGCCGAACGCACGAGTCCGGAGATAGCGAGATGCCGCAGACGGTTTTCAGTATCCGGTATCCGTATCGGCGCCCGAGGACGTACCAGAGCGCATCCGCGATCATCGAAGCGGCGACCGCGAGCGCGAGCAGCCCGACGGTCGGAAGACGCCCGCCGGCGGACAGGGCGCCCGCGGCGACCAGGGTCGGAATCGCCGGAATCGGGAGGCCCAGCTGCTCGAGCAGGACATTCGCGAAGACGAGCGGCAGCCCGTGCCGGGCGAGCTGTTCGATCAGCGCGTGCACGGGTCCCTCCGGGGGCGCCCGCTCGGGAGTGTCGAGCCACAGATCGCTCCGCGCCGCCCGAACCCTTTGGACGCCCGCCAATCGCGGTCGATCTCGGCGTTGCTCGTCGGGCCTTCGCCGCGCCGAAGCGGCCTCGCAGGCGGGTCCGATCGCTCCGGCATCTGTCCCCTCCTCGCGCCTTGATCTCGTCCGCAAGCCGCGGGCGCGACGCTACAGCTATTTACGGGACACTAGCTTACCGCGGGCGGATCAGTCGTTCCGGTCGCGGTCCGGAGGCTCCCGATGCGGATCGGGCGGCGGCTCCGCGTAACCGCACTTCGTGCACCGGAAGAACTCTTCGACCAGCGCCCGATCCACCAGCGGGACGAGGAAGACCTCGCCGCACCGGGGGCATTTCCTGGCGATCTTCGGCTCGCTCATAGACGGCCTCCATCCGACCGTCGAACAAAAACTTGTATTTCTTCGGCAAAGGCAATCTGCGCGCCAATGACAAAACGCAGTTTTCCGCTGTCGGGACAGTTACTTACGTTTGATCTCGCCGTTGTTGCATTGTTTTTCTGTCATCCGGGCGATCCGCCCGGTGACAAAAAGACGCACTCACGCGCGGGCTCGGGACGGCGCCCCCTGCCGCGCCTGCCGAGCCCGATGCTCCGCGACCGCGAAAACGAAGGTCAGCCAGGCGAATCCGATCGTCCAACCGCCGAGGACGTCGGTCGGCCAGTGAACCCCGAGGGCGACGCGCGAGAAACCGACGAGGAAGACCGCCATGAGCCCGGCCGCGAGATACGCCGCCGCGTCGCGGCCCCTCGTCGCGGACGCGGCGGCGAGCCCCGCGACCGATCCGAAGAAGGCGGCCGACAATGCCGAATGGCCGCTCGGGAACGAGTAGCCGATCGCGTGCGCGAGGGGATCGAAGAGATCGGGCCTCGGGCGATGGAAGAATCGCTTCAGGAGCTGGACCCACAGGACGGCGCCGACGATCGAAAAGAGGAACGCCCGCAGCCGGCGGGGCGCCCGCCGGCGGGCGAGGAAGGCCGCGACGGCCACCGAGCCCGCGGCGATGAACGTCGTGCTGCCGAAGAAGGAAACGATCTTGAGGGCGGTGATGATCGGCGCCGCGATCCATCCGTGGACGTCGAGCTCGATTCGCCGGTCGAGCGAGCCGCCGGGCGGGAGGTCGGCGACCGCGCGGGTGAGGGCGGTGAAGGCGACGGCGAGAAGCGTCGCGAGCCCGAAGAGGGCTTCGGCCCGTCGCCACGCGCGAGGAGTCGGACGCGTCACCGCCGAAGCCTCGAAGCGAATCCGCGTCGGAGAGGCGCGGCGCTACTTCCCGAGGAGATCGAGGAGCACCGCCACTTCGGAGCGAATCCCCGTCGTGATCGTCGCTTTCCGGTCGGGAGCGAAGAGCGCCGAGTGGAGCGACGGGAGCGCCGTCCCGGAGCGGTTGGCGGCCTCCCACGCGCCGGGCTCCGTCGCGCCGACCCGGTACATCACGCTCGGGACTCCGGCGAGCCCGAATTCGCTGAAGTCCTCCGAGGCGGTCTCCGGCGGGATCGCGGAGACCTTCGCGTCGCCGAGCTCCCCCCGGAGCGCGGCGGCGACGCGACCGGTGAGCGCCGGGTCGTTGACCGTGACGTGCGAGCTCACGTCGACGATCTTCATCTCGGGTGGCTTCGGCGCGCCGGCCCCTTCCGCCTCCGCTTTCGCGATCCGCGCGATTCCCGAGAGCAGCCGCTGGCGCACCGGCTCGCGAAAGGCCCGAACCGTGAGCTGCAGCTTGACCTCGTCCGGGATGATGTTGTGTTTCGTCCCGCCATGGATCGAGCCCACCGTGATGATCGCCGGATCGAGCGGATCGTTCTCCCGCGAGACGAGCGTCTGAAGAGCCAGGATGGTCCGGGCGGCGATCACGATCGGGTCGACCGTCGCTTCCGGGTGCGCGCCGTGCCCGCCCCTGCCGAAGATCGTGAGATCGACGGAATCGGCGCTCGAGAGCGCCGGACCCGACGTGTAGCCGACCGAACCCGACGGGAGCGTGGGAATGTCGTGGAGCGCGATCACCGCGTCCGGCTTCGGGAACCGCGTGAACAACCCGTCGTCGAGCATCGCGCGCGCGCCCATCCCCCGCTCCTCCGCCGGCTGCGCGATCAGGACGAGGGTCCCCCGCCATCGCGCCTTTTCCCGCGACAGGTACGTCGCGGTACCGAGCCAGACGGCCATGTGGACGTCGTGGCCGCAGGCGTGCATGACGCCGACCTCTTCGCCGGCGTCGTTCTTCGTCCGCTCGCGGCTCGCGTACGAAAGCCCCGTCTTCTCTTCGACCGGCAGGGCGTCGAGCTCCGTCCGCAGCATGACGGTCTTTCCCGCGCCGTTTCGCAGCACCGCGACGACGCCGGTTCCCCCGACGCGCTCCGTGACGTCGAACCCGAGCTTCCGCAGGTCCACCGCCAGGAGCGCGGCGGTCCGCGTCTCGTGCAGGGAGAGCTCCGGATGGCGGTGGAGATCGAGGTAGACGGGCTCGATCTCGGCGTAGAGCGCGTCGAGCTTCTCCGGGGGAATCGCCGGATCGCCGCGGACGACGCCCGCGCATCCGAGTGCGCCCGCGAACAGCAGGATTCCCCATTTCTTCATCCGGTCCTCCGAAACCGATTATGGCAGACGCGGAGGCCGCCCGATCGAGACGAGCGGAATGCGAGGACGCCTCGTCGGCTCCGGGCTCCGGCGCCGTCCTCCGGACCGTCTCAGCGCGCGGGTCTCCCCCGGGAGTGAGCCGAAAGGCCGACCGGGCGAACCCGGAGGTCGTCCCACCGCCGCGACCGTGAATTCGAGTCGACGTCGCCGGGATGACGGCGCTCGGGTCCGCGGTAAGCGACCGTCAGGAGACGCCGCCGGTCGGAGAAGCAGCCCGCGCAGAAAAACCGTCCGCCCATCGGGAAGAGGTAGAGACGGCCATGGCAGCGTTCGCAGACGCCCCTCATGCGCTCGATCCGTTTTCCCTCGCGCCGCCGCTCATCGGGCGAAAGCGACGCAAGAAACCGGCCAGGAATCAGCGGCAATACCGGCGGACGAGATCCATCAGCCGCGCGGGATCGAACGGCTTGTGAACGAAGCCCTGGAAGTTGAGCTCGGCTTCGCGCCCCCCGAGCTCTGCCGTCCCGGTGAGCATGATCACGGGAATCCGCGAGAGATCCGGGTCGGCATTGCGCCGCCTCAGGAACTGGATTCCATCCATGACCGGCATGTTGAGATCGAGCAGGATCAGGCAGGGCGGCGGGGCCGTGGTGGCGCGCGCCCACCCTTCCCGGCCGTCGGCGGCGCACGCGACCTCGACACCCTCCGCTCGGAGGATCTCGGCGAGAACTTCGCGCACCTCGTCGTTGTCTTCGACCACCAGAACCGGACTCATCCCGCTCCTTTCGTTCGCGAGGAGAACGATCGCCGCTCCTTCGGCCTCGATCGTTCCTTTGATCTCAAATTGCAGAATGAATGCCATGAACCCGGGGCGCCGCGAGTGGCTCAGGGGCGAAGGCGGATCGATGATTGCGCCGTAGCGTCGGCGAACGCGAAGCGGTCGACAGGGCGAAGGCGGATGGTGCGAGAAGAGGGACTCGAACCCTCACGTCCTTTCGGACACAAGATCCTAAGTCTTGCGCGTCTGCCGTTCCGCCATTCTCGCCGCCCTAGGATAGACGGCGGGGCCGCGGAGGCGCTACTGCTGCAGCGTGACGGTGATCGAGGCTTCGGCGTCGCCGGCGTGGACTTCGTCGGAAGTGAGCTCCGCCGTGACCGTCAAGGGAACGTTGTTCATGCCGGTCGCGAGCGTGCCGTGGGCGTGGATCGTGCCCGTCGACTGCGAGTTCTTGTCGATCGTTCCGAACACGAAGTCGACCGTTCCTCCGTTGGCGCCGTTGGCGATCGTGGCGGTTCCCCCTCCGGCGGTCGTGTCCACCGAGTCGACGACGAGGGGAGAGGGAAGGACGACGTGCACTTTGACGTTGTGCAGCACCGAAAACCCGAGGTTCCTCGCCTTCACGTCGACGTTGAACGAGGCCCCGGAGGTCACCGTGCCCGACGGCCCCCCGAGCTCCACCTGGGCCAGCGACCCTCCCGTCGGCGTCGTGCCGTGATCGCTGTTGTCGTTGCACGCGATCCCGCTCGCGAGCCCGAAGATCGCGGCGGCGAGGACCGGTGCGAAACGGCGCAATCCGCTCATCGAGTCTGCCGAGAGCAATGGAGGTGCCATCTTCGTGGCTCCGTCGGGTCCCGTTTTCGTTGATTCGCGATCCGAGCTCCGCGAGGTCGCGGACGCCTCCGTCGGGTCGCGGTCCCCGTAGCCGTCGAGAGCCGCTCGCCCGAGCGGCGGAGGGCAGATCGCGAAAAGTCTCCGCGCCGGGACGAGAGCGCAGCGCACGCTTCGTGCGCAAGCCCCGGCGCGGAGGAGGTTCGCGATCTGAGAGGCCGCCAGCGGTCGAGCGCTTTTAGCGCGAGCCGAGCGGGCGAAATGGTGAGGCGTCAGGGAATCGAACCCTGAACCTAGAGATTAAGAGTCTCTTGCTCTGCCAATTGAGCTAACGCCTCAACGGAGCCGGAGGATACGGGAAGAACCCCGCCCGCGCAACCCCGCCTCCGCTCGCGGCTACCGCGCGCTTGGATCGCGCAGCTCGATGAGCGGTGCAAGTGCACGAACCTGGGAATCGCTTCGCGTCGCTCGCGATGACGACGCCTTGAAGCCTGACCGGTTTCATCGGAACGACGGTGAGACGCGTCGAGGCGCGAGCCCGACGGGATGCGGGTCGCTCGCGAGATCCCGGGCGTGAAATTCCCGGACCTCCCGCGGGGGGCGCCGGAGCGGTCGAGCCGGGAAGGCGAGCCGCGGAGGTCAGATCGCGGATAGTCTCGCCGAAGTAACCGAGGCGAGGAGGTCTGCGATCTGGGAGGCCGCAGCGTTCCAGCCGCAAAGCGGCGCGCGCGAGGCCGACGGTTACCCGCCGCCGACGAAGGTGACGACCTCGAGCTCGTCCCCCTCGCGCAGGATCGTCGCTTCGTACTCCCCCTTCGGCAGGATCTCGCGGTTGTATTCGACGGCGACCCGGGGCATCGAGACGCCGAGCGAGGCGAGCAGCTGCGCGACGCGAGTCTCCGGCGCGAACGCGCGGATTTCCCCGTTGACTCGAATCCGCACCTCTTCGGCCCCGGCCTCGCTCACCGGCGGTGCCTCAGGAGGTACTTGATCTCGTTGTTGCCCGCGTCGGAAGTGGCCTGGATGATCAGCGCGGCGTTTCCGTTCCGGTAGTCGGGAAGCTTGCAGTGGGCGATGCAGGAACCGTCGGACGCCGTCTTCCCCTGATAGACGACGGTCGGCTTGTCGACCGTCGAGATGACCTTCACGAGGATCGCCGCCCCGATGATCGGCCGCCGCGAGAGCGACGTCTCCGCCTTGACGCGGATTTCCACGTTCTCTCCCAGGAAGAAATCGGGAGAAGAATAGAGCGTCAGGTCGAGATGCTCCTGCGAAACCTCGGAGGCGAGGTAATCGAGGATCACCTGGTCGAGCGTCTTCTCGTCGCCTCTCGGCGCCCGGTCGACGACGACGGCGCCCGGCGGAATGTCGATCGATCCGCTCGAAGGCGACGACGGAAGGATCGCCTCGAAGGAGTCGTCCTTCAGGGGCTTCGGCGCGGCGCTGCTTCCCGTGTCGAACCGGCCCCGCTGCACCGCGGCGATCATCTTGCGGTGCTGCGACTCCATCATCTGCTGGACCGCCGCCGTCCCTCCGCCGCTCCGGATCGAATCGCCGTACGGGGTCTTCTTCGACGCGATGATCTCGCCGCCGACGTAGACGAGCGACTCGACGAACGGGTTGTCTTCTCCCTTGTCCTCGGTCTGGACGTGGAAGACCCGGTCGCCGTGCTTGATGTCGGTGTTGAATCCGGTGATCACGGCGCGGATTTTAACCCAGCCCGGTCGCGCCTTTCGGCTCGTCGAATCCCCGCCGTGCGTCCGCTGGTAAACACTCGAAAGCGCGGCGAGACGGGTTGGAAGACGCGTTCGGGGCGCCCGCCGCCGCGTAAGGCGTACCGGGGAGTGTACGTCGTCGCGGCGGCGGGCGTCACGGACGCGTATAACGACCCGTATCGTCCGCGCCTGTTCTTATCCAATCACTTCGAATTCCGCCGTGAAATGGCGAAGATACGGCGCCTGCTTGACGATCCGGACGCCGCGAATCGCCTGCCGGTTCCGGAAGCATTCGAGCACGACCTCCGCGACGTAGTCGAGGTGGGTGTTGGAGTAGACCCGCCGCGGGATCGTCAGCCGGACGAGCTCGAGCTCCGGCGCGATCTCCTGGCCCGTTTTCGGATCCCGCCGTCCGAACATGACTCCGCCGATCTCGACGGACCGTACTCCCCCTTCCCGGTAGAGCGCGACCGAGAGCGCCTGCGCCGGGTACTGGGAGGAGGGCAGATGCGGAAGGAATCGCCGGGCGTCGAGGTACACCGCGTGCCCCCCGACCGGGCGCACGATCGGCACTTTCCCGTCCAGGAGTTTCTGGCCGAGACGGCGGATCTGCCCGATGCGGAAGTTGAGATAGCGTTCGTCGAGCACTTCCTTCAACCCCCGGGCGATGACCTCGAGGTCTCGTCCGGCGAGGCCTCCGTACGTCGGAAAGCCCTCGATCAGGACGAGCCTGTTCTTCAGGTTCTGGACCCACCTGTCGTGGCGGAGCGCGAGGAAACCCCCGATGTTCGCGAGGCCGTCCTTCTTCGCGCTCATCGTGCATCCGTCGGCGAACGTGAAGACCTCCCGGACGATCGAGATGATCGACCAGTTCTGACACGCCGGCTCCCGCTCGCGGATGAAGAACGCGTTCTCGGCGAAACGGCAGGCGTCGATGATCAGCGGCACGTCGTGTTTCTCGCAGGCGGCCTTCACCGCGCGGACGTTGTCGAGGGAGACCGGCTGGCCCCCTCCCGAGTTGTTCGTCATCGTGAGCATCACGAGAGGGACCTTTCCGGGGTTCTTCTGAAGCGTCTCGGCCAGCCGGGGCACGTCCATGTTGCCTTTGAACGGATAGTCGGAATCGAGGTCTTTCGCCTCCGGGACGACGAGGTCGACGGCGACTCCGCCATTGGCTTCGATGTTCGCGCGCGTCGTGTCGAAATGCGTGTTGCTGGGAACGATCCACCCCGGTTTCAGCACGGTCGAGAAGAGCAGGTTTTCGGCCACCCTCCCCTGGTGGGTCGGGATCACGTGCGGGAACCCGAAGATCTCGCGGACGGCGGTCTCGAACGAAAAGAAATTCCGGCTCCCCGCGTACGACTCGTCGCCCCGCATCATCGCCGCCCACTGCTCGTCGGACATCGCGGAGGTTCCCGAGTCCGTCAGGAGATCGATGAACACGGCCTCCGAAGGAATCGCGAAGAGGTTGTAGCCCGCCTTCTTGAGATGCTTCTCCCGCGCCCGGCGGTCGGGGAGCTGGATCGGCTCCACGACCTTCACGCGCCAGGGTTCGGGAAGGATCCGGGAGAGATCGTCGGTCATCGGGCCGCGATTATCGCATTCTCGACGACGTCGCCGACCGAGATCCCGCCCCGATAGTTGCCGAGAAAATGCAGCCCCGGCAGCGCCGCCTCCGCTTCCGCGAGGGCGTGCATCCGCGCGCCGTGCCCCGCTTCGTACTGCGGGATCGCGGAGGCGTAGCGGGTCGTCCGGAGGAGCTCCGGCGCGGGCGCGGCGCCGAGCGCGCGCCGGGCGTCGGCCGCGACGGCCGCCGAGACTCCGGCGTCATCGAGATCGGCGGCGGCGGGATTCCGCCGGCCGCCGAGAAAGTACGTGAGGAGAACCTTCCCCTCCGGAGCGCGGCCCGAAAAGAGCGCGGAGCTCCACACCGCGCCGAGGACGGGCTCTCCCCGCCGCGGCAGCAGCAGATGTCCGAAGCCCCTCGGCGGCCGCGCGAAGGCGTTCGCCGCCCATGCGCAGTGCGCCACGCAGACCGCCGGAGACGGGATCTCCAGGAGCGCCTGCGAAGCCGCCGGCGCCGCCGCCGCGACGATCCGCGCCGCCGTCCCGGCGGGCGAAGCGACGATCACCCGGCGGGCGGTCCGGTCTTCGTCGGACGCGAAGACCCGCCAGACGCCGCTCGCCGGCTCGATCCGATCGACCGCGACGTTTGCGCGGTATCGCTCCCCGAGCGCCGAGCGGAGGGCGCGGGGCAGCGTCCCGAGTCCGGACTCGAAGGACATCAGACCCTTCGGCTTCGGCGCCCCGGGCGGCGACGCCTTCCGACGCGACTTCAGGAAACCTCCGATCACGCTCCCGCGCTCCCGCTCGAGGTCGACGAGCTTCCCGAACGCGTCCGCCGCCGTGAGCTTCCGGGCGTCGCCGGCGTAGATGCCCGAGACGAAGGGCTCGAGGAGCTTCGTCGCGATCGCGGGCCCGAACCGGCGGGAAACGAAGTCGAACGCGCTTTCGTCCTCCGCCGGAGCGCGCCTCCGCACGAACGGCTCCGCGGCGGCGCGGAGCATCGCGGCCGGCGACAGGACGCCGAACGGGATTCTCCGCAGCTTCCCCTCGACCTCGACGAATCGCGGCAGCCTCGGATCGGAGAAGCGCATCCCGGCCGAGATGCCGAGCTCGGCCGCCAGGAGCAGGAGCGTCGGCGTCGGCCTCACGGTGTTCGGCCCGAGCTCGAGAAGATAGCCGTCCTTCTCGACGGTCCGCATCACCCCGCCGGGCTCGGCGCTCGTCTCGAGCACCGTGACGTCCTTTCCGCTCCGCGCGGCCGCGTGGGCGTAGACGAGGCCCGCGAGCCCGCCGCCGACGACGACCGTGTCGCATGCGCTCATTTCCAGAAGTCTTCCCGCGCGTCGATGATCCGCGCGAGCGCTCCGAGGAACTCGGGATGGGCGTTGAGCCCCGGCGTGCGGCGAAAATACACGATTCCGGCTTCGGCGGCCTGCCGGGCGAAGAGCCGGTCGATCTCGTAGAGCGTCTCGATGTGGTCCGTCACGAACGCGATCGGGACGACGAGCACCTGCTTTTCCCCGCTCTTTCCGAGCTCGCGGAGGACGTCCGCGGTCTGCGGGCCCAGCCACTCGACCGGGCCGAGCTTCGACTGGTACGCGAGCCCGGTCCGGTGTCCGGGACCCAGCTCGCGGCCGAGCGCCGCGACGGTCTCCCCGATCTCCCGCTCGTAGGGATCGTTCTCCTGCGTCACGAGCTTCTTCGGAATCGAGTGCGCGGAGAACAGGATGAACGTCGCGTTCGGCGCCCGGTCGGGGAAAGCGCCCAGCTCCCGCCGGATGAGATCCGCGTGCGCGGCCACGAACCCGGAATCGGCGGGGAACGAGCCCGTCTCGAGCAGCGTCGCGCCCGGCGCATACCGGTGCACGGCTTCTCTCGAGCGGTCGAGGGCGCCTTTCGTCGTCGTCAACGAATACTGCGGGTAGAGGGGAAGCGCGAGGAACCGCCGGCAGCCCTCCGCGGCGAGCGCTCGCACGACGTCCTCGACCAGCGGGCGGGAGCAGGTCATCGCCGTCCGCACGGCGACGTCGCGGCCGCGCGCCCGGAGGAGCGCCTCGACGCCGGCGGACTGCTCGTCGGTGAGGCGCCGGATCGGCGAGCCTCCGCCGATCGCCGCGTACATCTTCTTCGAGGTGCGGGCGCGGGTCAGAGCGATCGACGCCGCGATCGTCTTCCGCAGGAGTCCCGACTTCACCCGGATCACTTCGGGGTCCGCGAAGAGCCGATAGAGGAACCCGCGAACGTCGGCGAGGGTCTCGGGGCCGCCGAGCTGCAGGAAGAGAACGGCTCGCTCAGTCATGCCGTCGTCGGCATGACTGAGAAATTCGAAATTCCAAGCTCCAAATCCCAAACACACTCGAAACCCGACTTCCCAATCTCGAAACCCGGACGACGAGGACCGAACGAACGTGGCGGGCTCGGATTCGGACTTGCTCACGCACCTGCGTGCGCGGTGAACGCCGCGCTCGGCGCGTCGCGCCGGACGCTTCGCGGTTGCGCCTGCGGCGCGGGCTCGCTTCGTGTTTCGTGCTTCGGATTTGCTTCCCCCTAGAGCGTTCGCGAGAACATCGGCTTCTCCGCCGCAGCGGCAGGAAGATACGCGTCGAAGGGCATCGCCAGGTTCCGGAGGAAGACCCGGCCGACTGCCGTCGCGCGGATCTCCCGGTCGGAAACTTCGACGAGGCCGTCTTCGCGGCATTCCTCGAGCTTCGCGAGCGCGTCCGCGAAGGTCTCGTCGAAGGAAACGCCGAATTGCGCCTCGATCTCGCTCTTGACGATCACGCCGTGGCACAGGAGCGTCTGGATGACGGCCCGGCGCAGCCGGTCGTCGGCGGAGAGGCGGAAGCCGCGCATCGTCGCCGGGCCGCCGCCTTCGATCGCCTCGCGATACGCGGACAGCTCGCGCTGGTTCTGGACGTAGGCATCGGCGATCCCGCCGATCGAGCTCATGCCGAGGCCGAGCAGGTCGGTCCCCGCCTTCGTCGTGTAACCCTGGAAATTCCGCCAGAGCGTCCGGCTCCGGCGGGCGCGGGCGAGCTCGTCGTCGGGGCGCGCGAAGTGGTCCATGCCGATGTACTCGTATCCCGATTCGGTGAACCGGGAGAGCGCGGTGCGGAAGATCTCGAACTTCTCGCGCTCGGACGGAAGCTTCGGCTCGTTGACCCGCTGGTGCTTCTTCATCCAGGGAACGTGGGCGTAGGAATAGACGGCGAGCCGGTCGGGACCGATCGAAAGGACCCGGTCGATCGTCCGTCGGAACGATTCGGGCGTCTGGAAAGGAAGCCCGAAGATGAGGTCCATGTTGACGCTCCGGAACCCCAGAGCGCGCGCCGCCTCGACGAGGTCGCGCGTCGCCTCGTAGGGCTGGATCCGGTTGACGGCCTCCTGCACCTTCGGGTCGAAGTCCTGCACGCCCATCGAGAGCCGGTTGAAGCCCCCCCGGCGGAGCGCCTCCAGATGCGCCGGCGTCGTCACCCGCGGGTCGATCTCGACGCCGAGCTCGGCATCCGGGGCGAACGTGAAGGAGGAATGCAGCGTCTCGGCGAGGCGGTCGAGCCGCTCCGGATCGAAGTAGGTCGGGGTGCCTCCGCCGTAGTGGAGCTGGACGACGGGACGCGAGCGATCGACGCGGCCAGCGAGCCACGCGATCTCCTTCCGAAGCAGCGCGAGGTATCCCTCCTCGGTCTGGTGGTTCTTTCCCGTGATGACGACCGTGCAGCCGCAGAAGTAACAGAGCTTTTCGCAGAACGGCAGGTGGAGATAGAGCGAGAGCGGCGCGGGAGCCTCGGCGGCGTTCGATTCCGCGATCAGCCGCTCGTAGTCCCCGGGCCCGAAATCGTTCCGCCACGACGGCGCGGGCGGATAGGAGGTGTAGCGCGGGCCCGCGACGTTGTATTTGTGGAGCAGCTCCCAGGAGACGCCGTCCATCGTCATCCCCGCACGGCGTCGTAGTAGGCCGCGACGGATTCGATCGGAGTCTCGGGCAGGATGCCGTGTCCGAGGTTGACGATGTGGCCCCGGCCGGCGGTCTCCGCGACCATTTCCGCCACGCGGGCCGCCACGGATTCCGGCGTTCCGAAGAGCAGGGCGGGGTCGAGGTTTCCCTGGAGGGCGAGGCCGGGCAGCCGGCGCCGGACTTCCGTCAGGGAGCAGCGCCAGTCGATCGACAGGACGTCGGCGCCCGTTTCCGCCGCGGCCTCGAGAATTCCCGCGATCCCGTTGACGAAATAGATGACCGGCTTCCCGAGGCGCCCGAGCTTCGCGATCGCGTCGCGGACGTACGGAAGCGCGAAGTCCCGGTACCCGGCAGGAGAGAGCTCACCCGCCCAGGTGTCGAAGATCTGAACCGCGTCGGCGCCGGCTTCGAGCTGCGCCGAGAGGTAGTCCGTGATCATCCCGGACAGCTTCGTGAGGAGAGCGCGGAGCGTTCGCGGGTCCCGCGTCATCATCCGCTTGATCGCCGTGAAGTTCTTCGAGCCGCCCCCCTCCACGAGGTACGAGGCGAGCGTCCACGGCGCGCCGGAGAACCCGAGGAGGGCGGCCGACTCGGCGACCGATCCCCGGAGAGAGCGCAGGATGTCCATCACGAAGCGGGTCTCCGTCTCGGGATCGAACCCGTGGAGCGCTTCGACGTCGGCGGCTTTCCGCACGGGGCGGCCGAGCTTCGGCCCGCCGTCGTCGATCTCGACGGGCGCGCCCATCGCCCGGATCGGGACGAGGATGTCGGAGAACAGGATCACGGCGTCCGGCCGGAATCGCTCGTAGGGCTGGAGAGAGACTTCGACGGCCGCATCGACGTTCTCGCAGAGCTCGAAAAACGAGAGGTTTTCCCGCACTTTTCGATATTCCGGCAGATATCGGCCCGCCTGCCGCATCATCCAGGCGGGAGGAGGATCGGTCGCGCGGCCGCGCGCGGCCTCGAGAAATCGGGCTCGCGGCGTGAGCTTCTCCGTCATCTCGATCGATTCTATGCTTCCGCCTCCGGGGTGAATGATCCGTTTGAACCATTTGCTCCCTTCCGATCCCCGCTAGAATCGAACGCATGATCGGCGCCGCCGTCCCCGGTTCCGCCGCCCTCGCGCTCTACGGAGCGGCGGAGGGCTTCTCGATCGCCTCTCTGCGGAAGAACTCCGACGGGCTCGCCCGCGCGACCACCCTGTTCCTCGTTTCCGGGCTGCTCGTCCACTTCGCGGCGCTGCAGTTCCGGGCGCGAAGACTCCACTCCGTCCCCTATCGGGACCTCCCCGATTCGATGTCGTTCTTCGCGTGGATGATCGCGCTCACCTACGTGTTCCTCCTCTTCCGCCACCGGGAGCGTTCGACCGGCCCGTTCCTCATCCCCCTCGTCATCGTCTTCCAGACGGTTTCGCTCCTCACGCCTCCGTCGAACCTGCCGGCCCGGAAAGAGCTCTCGGGATCGCTCTTCGCGTTCCACGTGACGACCGCGATCCTCGGTTACGCGGCCCTCTCGCTGTCGTTCACGCTCGCGCTCCTCTATCTGGTCCAGAACCGGCAGCTCCGCGAGCGCCGGACGGGCCTCCTTTTCTCGCGCCTCCCGGCCCTGGACGTCCTCGACCGGATGGAGCACACGGCCGTCGCGGTGGGAGTCGCCGCTCTCGCGGTCTCGCTCTCCCTCGGCATGATCTGGGCGCAGAAGAACTGGGGAACCGTGTGGGACGCGAAGCTCGCGGCGACGCTCCTCGTTCTCGCGGTCTATGCCGTCGCTCTTTTTTCCTCTCCGCTGGGGCTGAAGGGGAAGAAGACCGCGTTCGTCTCGATCCTCGGGTTCTCGCTGGTGCTCTTCTCGTACACCGTCGTGAACCTGTTCGTCAGCAAGGGACACGTGTTCCGATGATCGCCCCGATGGAGTCGCCGCTCGTCCTCGTCGGCTGGGATTTCCGCCGAACCCCGATCTCGATCCGCGAGCGCCTCGCCTTCACCCCCGATTCGACCCGCGAGGCTCTCGCCCGGATCACCCGGCAGGGCGTGCTCTCGGAAGGGGTGATCGTCTCGACCTGCAACCGCAGCGAGATCTACGGCGTGGGCGCGACCGCGGACGTGGAAGACGCCGTGACGGAGTTCATCGCGGGCTTTCACCGGCTGCCGAAACCCGACATCCTCGGGAGCCGGTACGGGCTCACGGGGCCCGACGCGGTCCGCCACCTCTTCCGGGTCGCCGCCGGGCTCGAATCGCTCGTGCTCGGAGAGGACCAGATCCTCGCGCAGGTCCGCGAGGCGCTACGCGTCGCTTCGGCCGCGGGCGCGACCCGCTCGGTCCTCCACCGGCTCTTCGAGCAGGCGTGCGCGGCCGGAAAGCGGGTGCGTTCGGAGACGGGCGTCGGGACTCGGGCGACGTCGATCCCCGGAGTCGCCCTCGAGCTCGCCCGGAAGGTCTATGAGGACATCGACGGGCGGTCCTTCCTGATCGTCGGCGCCGGCGACGTCGCGGCGATCTTCTACGATCTCCTGATCGGCCGCGGCGCCCGCTCGATCGACGTCGTGAATCGCTCCTTCGACCGCGCGCAGGCGCTCGCCTCCCGGGGTGGAACTCCGCGGCGCTGGGAGGAGCTCGCCGCGCGCCTCCCGCACGCGGACGTCGTCGTCTGCGCGACGTCCAGCCCGACGCCGCTCTTCGGCGCGCCGGAAGCCGCGGCGGCGCTCGCCGCGCGGCGCGGACGCCCGGTGCTCTTCCTCGATCTCGGCGTGCCGCGAAACATCGACGAGCGCGTCTCCTCGGTCGAGAACGCCTTCCTCTACGCGGTGGACGACCTGAAGGAGATGGCCGGACGGAACCTCGCCGACCGCGAGAAGGACATTCCGAGGGCGGAGGCGATCCTCGACGAAGAGATCGCGGGTTTCCTCTCCTGGTACGGCTCCCTCGCCGTCGTGCCGACCGTGACGTCGCTTCGCCGGCGGTTCGAGCGCGTCCGGGAGGAAGAGTTCGACCGCCCGCTCTCGCGCCTGGAGGGCATCGCGCCCGAGGATCGGGAGAAGATCCGGCTGCTGGCCCGGTCGATGGTCCGCTCGCTCCTGCGGAAGCCGACCTCCGCGTTGAAGGAGGAATCGGACCCGGTGCGACGCGTCGAGCGCGCCGAAGCGATCCGCCAGGTATTCGGGCTCGAGGACGAGTGAAGCTCCGGCTCGGGACCCGCGGATCGGCGCTCGCCAAGATCCAGTCCGGGCTGGTCGCCGACTGGCTGCGCGCACGGGGGACGGAAGTGGAAATGATGACGATCACGACGACCGGCGACCGGCTCTCGGAGCTCGACCGGCCGATCGAAGGAAAGGGAATCTTCACGAAGGAGCTCGACGATGCGCTTTTCGACGGGCGAATCGATCTCGCCGTTCACAGCATGAAAGACCTTCCCTCCGAGATCCCCTCCGGGCTCGAGATCGCCGCGGTGCCCGCGCGGGAGGATGCGCGCGACGCGCTCGTCTCGCGGGGCGGCCTGTCGCTGTCGGCGCTCCCGTCGGGCGCGCTCGTCGGGACCGGCAGTCCCCGGCGCGCCGGGCAGATCCGCGCGCTTCGCCCGGACATCGCCTGCGCCGAGGCGCGCGGGAACGTCGACACGCGGCTCCGGAAGCTCCGTGAGGGAGCATGGGACGCGATTCTCCTCGCCCGCGCGGGACTTCGCCGGCTCGGGAGGGACGCGGAAGCCACGCAGATCCTCGAAGTGGAGGAGATGATTCCCGCCGTCGCGCAGGGCGCGCTCGCGATCACGACCCGGGAAGGCGAGGCGCTCGGGCCCGTCCGGGCGCTCGAGCACTCCCCGACGCGCACGGCGGTCCGCTGCGAGCGCCGGGTCCTGCGCGACCTCGAAGGCGGCTGCCGGGCGCCCGTGGCGGCCTATGCCGCCGTCGACGGAGGGAGGATTCGCGTCGCCGCCGCGGTGATGTCTCTCGACGGAACGACCGTGCTCCGCGTCGACCGCGAGGGCCCGGCGGACGATCCCGAGAGGATCGGGGAAGAGATCGCGCAGAGCCTGCTCGCCCGCGGCGCGGCGGCGCTCGTCGCGGCCGCCCGGGTGACCGCGTGAAGTCCGTCCGCCGTTCGGCGCTCGTGATCTATTCCGGAGGGAAGGAATTCGCGTACGAGGACGATTTCGCGTCCCGCGGCTTCGGTCTGCGCGCCGTTCCCAGCCACCGGATCGAGATCACGTCCCAGGCGTTCCCGGCCGGGCGCCGGGTCGACCGCGTGATCTTCACGAGCCGCAACGCCGTCGACATCCTCCGCCGCGGCGGAGCGACGTTTCCCCCTTCGGCCCAGTACCACGCCGTCGGCGTCTCGACGCTCGCCGCCCTGCGCAAGCTCGGTCTCGCCGCCGAAGCGCCCGAGGACGCCTCCGCGTCGGCCCTTCTCGCCCAGCTGCCCGAATCCCTTGCCGGCGAGTACGTCTTCTGGCCGCACGGCGACGACGCGGACCTCACGCTCACGGAGAACCTGAAGCAGCGCGGGGCGACCATCTATTCGCCGATCGTCTATCGAAAGGTGAAGCTGCGGTTTCCGGCGGACCTCTCGAAGCCGATCGCGGACCGCGCCTACGCTGCCTTCGCCTGCACTTCGGCCGCCGCCGCGCGCTGGCTCTTCGAGGGACGGTCTCCGGCGGAGCGCAAGGCGCTCGGTTCGACGCCGGCGGCGGTCCTCGGCGCGAGCACCGCGGGCGAGCTCGAGCGGCTCGGCGTGAAGAGAACGGTCGCCGTCCCGCAGGCCTCCTTCGATTCGCTTTCCGCGACCCTGCTGAAGATCCTTCAGCGCTCGAAGAGGTAGAACGCCCGGTCGTTCTCGAGGACGAGCGCGGACGCTTCCCAGCCGCGCGCCATGAGCGCCTCCGCGCGCCGTCGAAGCGCGAATCGGGCCCGGCGCGCGACGGCGGGATCGCTCCGGTACAGGCCCGGGGCGCCGGTCGCGATCTCGACGGCCGCGCGGCGTCCTCGCGGCGGCCGTCCGCCCCGGAACGGAACGGCGCCTTCGAGCGTCGGCTCCGGAAGCGTCTCCCCCGACGCGGCCCGGCGGGCTTCCCGAGAGCCGAGCTCCCAGAAAACCTCGAACCGGTCCGTCGGGAGGTCGGCATAGATGCCGCCGATCGGGCCGTAGAAGTCGCGCAGGTAGCGCCGGGCGCGGGCGCGGAGCCGCACGAGGTTCAGCCGCGCGTTCTTCACGAGGAGAGGGTCGTACGTCCAGGTCACGAGATCGATCCCGCGCGCGAGGCACCATTCCCGCTGGAAGAGCTTGAGCCGCTTCGAGAGCCCGAGACCCTGCGCGTCGGGCCGCACCGCGAGGAGATGGGAGTGCTGCGCGCGTCGGCCGTCGATTTCCCGTGGAAAACCGTGGACGAAGCCGAGCAGGTCTTTTCCGCGAAATGCCCCGGCGGTCAGTCCCCCGGCGTGGGTGATCGCGATCAAGTCCGCGACCGAGGGCGCCTCGAGATCGGGGAGACGCCAGGCCGCCTTCGCGACCCTCTGGGCGAGCGCGAATTCCCGGGGATTCGCGAGCTCCCGGACGCGCACGCCCGTCATGCGGTCTCCGGCGCGAGGAAGCGGGAAAGCAGCGCCGCGCGGAAGCGGAGGTCCGCGAGATCGACCCATTCGTCGGCCGCGTGAGCGCCGCCGCCGGCCGGCCCCAGACCGTCGAGCGTCGGGATGCCCGCCGCGGCCGTCAGGTTGCCGTCGGAGGCGCCTCCCACCCGCTCGGCGCCGATGTCGCGTCCGAGCTCCCGCGCGATCGCCCGCATCCGCTCGTAGAGCGCTCGAGAAGCCGGCGTCTCCTCCATCGGAGGGCGGTCGAAACGGGCGTCGATCGAAACCGCGATTCCCGGGTCCGCCGGCCGGTAAGCGGCGAGCGCCGCGCGGACGCGCTTCTCCTCGGCCGCCGACCAGACGCGCGCGTCGATCGTCAGCCGCGCCGACGCCGGGACGACGTTCGTCTTCCCGCCCGAAGCCGCGACCGTCGGCGTCACCGACGTGCCGGCCGCCCGGTCGGAAACGGATTCCAGGAACATCGCGAACCGGGACATCTCGAGGAGAGCCGAGGCCCCCTTCTCGGGCTCGAGCCCCGCGTGCGCGGCCCGGCCCCGGAACTCGACGGTCACGAGGCCCGTGCCCTTGCGCGCGATTTTCGCCGCGCCCCGCTCCGAGGGCTCGAGAACGAGGACGCGGTCGTGCTCCCGCGCGAAGGAGAGGAGCGCATCGCGCGAAGCCGCGCTCCCGACCTCTTCGTCCGGCGCGAGAAAGAGAGAGAGCGGCGCCCGGGAGGTCGAGGCGCCGAACCCGTCGAAGAGGGCCAGCGCGACCGCGATCCCCGCCTTCATGTCGAATGCTCCCGGACCCGCGGCGCGTCCGTGCTCCGTCCGGAACGGCCGCTCGGCGAGCGTCCCGACCGGCCATACCGTGTCGAGGTGACCGACGAGGAGCGTGCCCCCCTCGCCGCCGCGGCTCCGGAACGTCGCGCGCACGGCATCCCCGCGGCCCGGGCAGGGAACCGCCTCGGCGGACGCGCCCGAGCGTCCGAGGCGTTCCACGATCCGGCCGGCGAGCGCCGAGACGCGCGCCGGATCGTCGGAAGGGCTCTCGTGCTCGACGAGCCAGCGCAGGTCGTCTTCGAGCATCAGGCGGAAAACTCCCCCGCCGACACCGTGTACCGGTCGAGGCGTTCCCGCACGACCGTCACGCCGATTCCCGGCCCGGGCGGGACCGGCATCTCTCCGTTGACCGCCTCCAGCGGCGGGTCGACGATGTCCTCCTCGAAATAGCGCGACGCGGAGGAGGTGTCGCCGGGCTTCGCGAAGTTCGGCAGCGTCGCGAGGTGCACGTTCGTCGCGCGCCCGACGCCGGACTCGAGCATGCCGCCGCACCACACGGGCACGCCGGCCGCCGCGCAGGCGTCGTGGATCCGCCGCGCCTCCGCGAGCCCGCCGACCCGTCCGATCTTGACGTTGATCACCCGCGCCGCTGCGATCTTCACCGCGACGCGAGCATCGGCCGCGGAACGGATCGACTCGTCGAGGCAGATCGGCGTCGCGATCTCCCGCGCGAGCGCCGCGTGCTCCCAGAGGTCCTCGTGGCCGAGCGGCTGCTCGATGTAGTCGAGGCCGAAGGCGTCGAGCGCGCGCAGCGCCGGCGTGTCGGCCGGCGTGTATGCGGCGTTGGCGTCGACCGTGAGGTCGATCGACGGGAAGCGCTCGCGCACCGCCGCGACGAGCCCCGCGTCCCGGCCCGGCTCGATCTTGAGCTTGATCCGCCGATACCCCTCTTCGACGTGCTTCGCGACGAGGTCGAGCAGCGCCTCGACGGACGGCTGGAGACCGAGCGAGACGCCGACCGGCACGCGGTCGCGGACGCCGCCGAGCAGGTTCCGGAGAGGGACGCCCCTCTCCCGGGCGGCGAGGTCCCAGAGAGCGGTCTCGAGCGCCGCCTTCGCCATGCGGTTCCCCCGGATGGGCGCGACGCGCCGGGAGAACTCTTCCGGCCCTTCGAGCTCGTCGCCGAGCGCGGCCGGCGCCAGGAATTCGCCGAGGACATGGGCCGCCGACGCGTTCGTCTCCTCGGAATAGAACGGCACGTCGTCGGCGACGCATTCCCCCCAGCCGGAAAGGCCGTCGCCCTCCGCCTCCACGAGCAGGAATCGCTTGACGGTGGTTTCGCCGAACGACGTGCGGAAGCGGAACCGCAGCGGCATCTCGACGCGGCGGACCACGATCCGGCGCAAACGCATCGGGGAAAGTCTCCCACAGATGGTAGATTCCGCCCATGAATTCGGCCGGTTTCCCGACGGTCCGCATGCGTCGCCTCCGGCGCACGGCGGGGCTCCGCGCGATGGCACGCGAGACGCGCGTCTCCGCGACCCAGCTCATCGCGCCGCTGTTCGTCCGAAAGGGACGCGGCGTCCGGGAGGAGATCTCGTCGCTCCCCGGGGTCTTCCGCGCCTCTCCCGACACGGCGCTCCGCGAGGCCGAGGCCCTCCACGGGCTCGGGGTGCCGTCCGTGATCCTGTTCGGCATTCCCGAGCGCAAGGACGAGGAAGGCACGGAGGCATGGGACGACGACGCCGCCGTGCAGGAGACCGCGCGTCTCCTGAAGAAGGAGATCCCCGACCTCGTCGTGATGACCGACGTCTGCCTCGACGAGTACACGTCCCACGGCCACTGCGGCGTCGTTCGGAACGGAGAGGTCGACAACGACGCGACGCTTCCGCTCCTCGCGAAGGCGGCGCTCTCGCACGCTCGCGCGGGCGCGGACGTCCTCGCGCCCTCCGACATGATGGACGGCCGCGTCGCGGCGATCCGCCGGGCGCTCGACGAGCAGGGGTTCGCGGAGCGCGCGATCCTCGCCTACTCCGCCAAGACCGCGTCCGCCTTCTACGGCCCCTTCCGCGAGGCGGCGGACTCGGCTCCGAAGTTCGGGGACCGCCGCGGCTATCAGATGGACGCCGGCAACTCGCGGGAGGCGATGCGCGAGATCGAGCTCGACCTCCAGGAAGGGGCCGACGCCGTGATGATCAAACCCGCGCTCCCGTATCTCGACACGATCGCGAAGGCGAGGGCGCGCTTCGACTGCCCGATCGCCGCGTACAACGTCTCCGGCGAGTACGCCATGGTCAAGGCCGCGGGGCGCAACGGCTGGATCGACGAGAAACGGGTCGCGTGCGAGATCCTGACGTCGATCGCCCGGGCGGGCGCCGACTGGATCCTGACCTACCACGCGAAGGACGCCGCGGCGTGGCTCGCCGACGGCACGTTCCTCGCGTGACCGCGAAGAAGAAGCGTCCCGCGCGGCGGCGCCCGCGAACCACCGGCCACTCGCACGCGATCTTCACCGAGGCAAAAAAACTTCTCCCGGGAGGCGTCGACTCCCCCGTCCGGTCCTTCGCCGCCGTCGGCGGCGAGCCGTTCTTCGTCCGGCGCGGCTCGGGATCGAAGCTCCGCGACGCGGACGGCAACGTCTACCTCGACTACGTGATGTCCTACGGACCGCTGCTCCTCGGGCACGCGCCGGGGCCGGTCGTGCGCGCGATCCGCTCGGCCGCCGAGCGGGGAACGTCCTTCGGCGCGCCGACCGAGCTCGAAGTCATGCTCGCCCGCCGCGTGCGGAAGGCGTTCCCGTCGATGGAGCGGCTGCGCTTCGTCTCCTCCGGAACCGAAGCCGCGATGAGCGCGATCCGGCTGGCGCGGGCCGCGACGAAGCGCGACCGGATCGTGAAGACCGAGGGGGGATATCACGGCCACGCCGATTCGTTCCTGGTCTCCGCCGGGAGCGGCGCCGCGACGCTGTCGATCGCGGGAAGTCCCGGCGTCCCCGACGCCCTCGCGAAGCTGACCCTCGTGATCCCCTACAACGACGCCGACGCGCTCGACGCCGCGTTCCGGGCGCATCCCGGCGAGATCGCCGCCTTCATCGTCGAACCGATCGCCGCGAACATGGGAGTCGTGCCCCCGAAGCCGGGGTATCTCGAAGCGGTCCGCGAGATCACCCGCCGACACGGCGCGATCCTGATCTTCGACGAGGTGATCACCGGCTTCCGCGCGGCGCTCGGCGGCGCGCAGGAGCTTTACGGCATCGCTTCGGACCTCACCTGTCTCGGAAAGATCATCGGCGCCGGACTTCCCGTCGGCGCCTATGGCGGCCGGGCGGACCTGATGGCGCTCGTCGCGCCGGACGGGCCGGTCTACCAGGCGGGGACGCTCTCCGGAAACCCGCTCGCGATGAGCGCGGGGATCGCGATGCTCGAGGCGCTGGCCGCCGACCCGCCCTACGCCGGGCTCGAGGAGAAGGCCGCGGAATTCGAGCGCCGCATGGCGGCGGAGATCGACGCGGCGGGCGCCTCGGGAAAGGTCTGCTGGAACCGCGTCGGATCGATGGGAACGCTCTTCTTCACGCCGGGACCGGTGACCAATTTCGCCGAAGCGAAGCGCTCCGATACGGCGGCCCACGCGCGGTTCTTCCACGCGGCCCTCGATCGCGGCGTCTTCCTCGCGCCGGCGCAGTTCGAGGCGATGTTCTTCTCGACCGCCCACACGACGGCCGACGTCCGGAAAACGGCGCGGGTGCTCGGCGAAGCGCTGAGAGCCGCCCTCGCCTAGCGGTACGATCCCCGCCAACAATACAAGATTTTCGGGCATCGGCCCCGGAATTCGCGTTCCCTTCCGAGCGGGGCGGAGTGTCGCGCGGCGCGCCGGGGGAGTAAGCTCCGGCCAGCTTGAACCCGGAAGTCGCCGAAGCCATCGACGGGCTCGCCGCGGAAGGCGTGCTCCCGGCGGCGGCCGTGCCTCGACTGCGCCGGATCGCGCGGGGCGACCTGCTGTCGGTCAGCCCCGAGCTGCGCGTTCTCCTCTATGCCGGGGTGACGCTCGTGACGGCGGGCGCCGCGGAATTCGTGCGCGAGAACTATCGACGGATCGGGCCGGTCGCGATCACGTTCGCGCTCTCGCTCGCCGCCGCGGCCGCGTTCGCCTACGTCTTCCGGCGCGCGCGGCCGTTTTCCCGCGGCGTCGTCCCCTCGCCGACGCTCGGCTTCGACTACGCCCTCGTGCTCGGCGTTCTGCTCTTCGGCTCGGACCTCGCGTACGTCGAGACGCAGTTCCGCCTGCTCGGCCCGAACTGGAGCGGACACCTTCTCCTCTTCTCGCTCGTCGCTCTCGCCGCGGCCTACCGGTTCGACTCCGCGACGACGGTCTCCCTCGCCCTGACGGCGTTCGCGGCCTGGCGAGGGATCGCCGTGCGCGATCCGTTCGCGGTCTTCTTCGGAAGCCGCACCGCGCTCGTGCGGGCGAACGCGATCGCGTGCGGGCTCCTCTTTCTCGCGGGAGCCGCGGTCTCCACCCGCCGCCGTTTCAAGGCGCACTTCGAGCCGGTCTGGGGAAACCTCGGCCTTCTGCTGCTGTTCGGAGGGCTGCTTTCCGGGGCGATCGGCCCGGAATCGTGGTTTGTGTGGGACGTATGCCTGATCGCCGTGGCGGCCGCCGTGCTCTTTTTCGCGATTCGCGCCGGCCGCGAGCTCTACGCCGCTGCGGCGATCGTCGCCGGCTATCTGGGCGCGATGAAGATCATCCTCCATCCGATCCGCGACGCGGTCGCCCTGTTCACCGTCGTTTCCGTTTCCGCGACGGCGGTGCTCGTCGCCCTCCTCCGGCTCCACGGAATCATGAAGGAACGTCGTGCGCGCTGAGCTCGCCGCCGCGCGCAAGCGCGCCGCTGTCCGAAAGGCCGCCGGCGACTGGGAGCGCGCCGGGATGATCGACGCGGCAACCCGCGCGGCGATCGACTCCCGCTACCCGGACGATCGCGTGTCGCGAACCGTCGTCTGGCGGGTGCTGACCTTCCTCTTCGTCTGGATCATCGCCTGCGCCGGCTCCGGAATCGTCTTCGCATCGCTTCGCCCGCCCGAGAACGGAATCGGGATCCTCCTGCTCATGCTGGCAGCGGTTTTCGCCGCAGCGACCGAGTATCTCCAGGGATCCTGCAAGTTCGACGGTACGGGAGCGGAAGCGGCGGGATCCTTCCTCGCGGCGACCTTCGCCCTCGGCGGGGCGGCGATCCTCCTCCTTCGGCACGAGACGGAGGCGCGCTACGGGGTGGTGCTCCTGATCTCCGCCCTGATCTGGGCGGTCGCCTGGCAGCGATGGGGATTCTCGCTGTACGCACTCTTCGGCGCCGTGTCTCTCTTCTTTGGCGTGAGTCACGTCGTCGGCCAACCCCGGCTCGCGTGGCTGGTTCTCGCCGCGGGGTGCGCCTTCCTCGCCCGCCGCCTCGGAAAGCCGAGCGGGGGCAACGCCGGCTGGACCTTCGTCGCCGCCGCCGGGATCGCCGCCGCCTACGCGTCCGTGAATCTCTGGTCTCTCGATCACGCCGTCATCGAGCATTTTCACGTCAACGCCGCCGCTCCGCTGCACTTTGCGGGGGCTCGGTTCCTCGCGGCGCTCGCCACGGCGTTCTTTCCCGTCGCTCTCCTGGCCGCGGGTTCTCTCGGCCGCCGGCGCCTCCTGATCGACGCCGGCCTCGCGTCCGCGGCGCTTTCGCTCGTGACCCTCCGCGCCTACGTCGACCTCGGGCCGCTCTGGCTGGTGCTCGCCGGGGCGGGAGCCGCGTCGATCGTTCTGGCCCTTTCCGCCGAACGGTGGCTCGACTCGGGCGCGGCGCGCGAGCGCCGGGGACTCACGGCGGACGCTCTCTTCGAGAATGCGGCATCCGTTCGCGCCCTGTCGGCCGCCGCGACCGTCCTCGCCCTCTCGCCCGACGCGAGGACCGCGCCCGCGGCCAACGAGCTGCAGCCCGGCGGAGGCTCGTACGGCGGCGCGGGCGCCAGCGGCGATTTCTAACCGTCCTGGAAGCTTGCTCGCAACGGGAAGCGCTTGCCCGGACATCCTTTTTACGCCCTCGGCGGGCGCCGCAGCGGTCGAGGGCTTCGCCCGAGCCGCGAAGGTCACGGCGCGATTAGTCTCCGCGAAGTAACCGAGCGGAGGAGGATCGCGCCGTGAGAGGCCGGAGCGTTCCAGCCGCGAAGCGGCGCGCGCGAGGCCGACGGTCGCGGGAGGCCGCGCGGTTCCAGCGGAGCGCACCGCGCGGCCGACGTGTCACGCGCCCGCCCGGCTCGATGCATCGCCGTGCCCGCGACGGTCGATTTAGAGTTTGACCGTATCGATTGCCTTCACCCTGAAAGCGCGAGGAGGCGCGAGCCCGGCGGGATGCGGGCCGCCCGGCTCGATGCATCCCCGCGCCTGCTACCTCGGCGGCAGCTTCCCGTAGGCCTCCAGCGCCCTCTCGTAGCAGGCGGCACCCTCCGGATTCGTCTGCAGGTCCTTCATCAACGGAACGGCGCTTCGCACGAGGGCCGGATCTTCGCTCACGGAGACGATGTGCGCCGCCTCACACGACGTCGCGACCCCGAACCGCGCCACGTCGATCCAGCCGACGTCGCGGATCGTCGTCTGCAGCTCGCGGTCGGCTTTCGAGACCGCCGTCCGGAGAGCGTCGCTTTTGCCGGAGGCCTCGAGCGAACGAATCCGCGCGGCGCGGGAGCGGATCCGGTCCGAGATCGTCCGGACGAATCCGTCCGAGAGCGGGCGAGGATCGGGGATCGGGACGACATCCGTCGCCTGCATGACGACGACGCGCGGAGGCTCCGGCGGCGGCGGAGCGGAGGCCCCGGACGCCGTCGCCGGCGACGCGGGATGGGGCGCGACGACCTCGGCGGGAATCATCGCCGGCGCTCCGGCCCCGCCGAAGGCTTCCCGCGCGATCTTCCACGTTCCGTCGGACTGCCGCATCCAGACCGCGAGCCGCGGCGTTCGGACCGTCCGGGGGGCGCCTCCGGTTTCTCCCTCGGCGGCGACGGCTCCGGTCTCGACCGCGAGGTCTCCGCACGCCTCGAGCGTCGCCGTCTCGAACTGCTCCCGCGACGCCCCCGGGGACGAAGCCAGGCGGGCCGCGAGCCAGCGGCGGACCTCGGATCTTCCGCGGACCGGCTCTTCGCCGGCGGGGAAAACGACGACGTCGGCGGCGTAGGCGTCCATCGCGGCGGCCGCGTCGCGGGCCTGGTGCGCGGCCACGAGGGTTGCTTCGGCCCGCCGGATCGCTTCGGCGATCGAGGTGTCGGACGGCTGGGCGGCGAGGCGGAGCGGAACGGCCGACCCCAGGATGCAGATCGCGGCGAGCATCGGACGCATGCGTTTCCTCCGGTTCGACGACGACCGTACCGCAATCGAACAGGAGCCGCAACGCGCGAATGGACGGAGCCCGGAATCTCGAGACTTTCGACTCGTGACTCGCGACCCTCGACGGAAACCGCATGGCACGGCCGTTGCTCTTCCGGATCTCCGGAGGAAACCAATGAAATTCGCCGGCCTTTATCTGCTCGGGTACGTGATCCTGATCGCCGGCATCGCCGCCGCCCTCTGGAAGACCGGCGTGCTGCAGAGCGTCGGCGCGGGATGGACGGCGATCGGCATCGTGATCGCGATCGGCCTCGGAATCATGATCGCCGTCGCGAACAGCGGCCGCAAGGAAAACATCTCGATCGAGAAGTGATCACGAGCGCCGCGGACATGACCGGGGCCTTTTCGACGCGCAGGAACCACCCCGGCCCCCATGGCACCGGATGGAGGTCGTGGTCGCGTTTGAGCGGTTCGAGGAGCCACGGGTTTCGCGGCGCATCCCGGGCGGCCAGGTAAACCGGGACGCCCCGCCCGAGCTCTTCGTCGACGAACGCGATCAAGCGAACGGCTTCCCCGGGGAGCGCCGCCCGCTCCGCGGCGGACATGGAATGCGCCGCCCATCCCGGGTGGGAGTTCTGCGATTCGGGAAACGATCGGAACCGCAGGCGCGGATCCCCCGCCGCGTAGTAGTCGAGCGGCGGCCGCGCGAGCCCGAGCGTGACGACGTCCGCATGACCGCCGGGAGGGGTCGTCGCGACGAGCCGGCGGACGATCACTTCTTCCCAGCGGTGTCCCGTCGGGCCGGGACGAGGCCGCCACTGCGGAAGGACGGTCCAGAGACCGACCCCGGCGAGCGCCGCCACCGGAAGCCACGGGCGGCGCCACCGCGAAACGGCGAAGCCGGTCAGGATCGCCACACCCAGCTCCACGACGACCTCGCTCCGGCCGACGATCGCGATCGGCCGGTCGGCCGCCGCGAGCACGACCTCGGCCGCGAGAAATCCCGGCCAGAGGGCGAGCGCGACGAGCGCCAGGAAAAAGCTCCGGGTCGGCGCCGGATCGGCGGCTCGCCGCCCCGCGACGACGGCGACGAGGGCGATCAGGACGAGGAGCGCGGCGGCGGCGACTTCCCGCAATTCGAGATACGGCAGGATCCGGCCGTCCATCGAGGGATAGGGCCGCCGCCATCCGGGCAGCGCGACGCGGGTCGATGCGGCGAGCGGCGCCCAGACCGGAACGCGCCCCCACATTTCCCGGATGTAGTCGGCCGCGCCGCGATCGAGATGCAGGGCTCCGGCGAGCCAGACCGCCGACGCCGCGAGCACGGCCGCGAGGAGCCACGCGCTGCGAGCCCGCTCCCGGCGGCCGGGCGCCGTGACGATCGCCGCGGCCGCGATCGCGCCGGCCGCGGCCCCCCCGTAGAAATGCACCGACGCGGCGGCGACGCCGGCCGCGAGCACCGCCGCGAGGGAGCCGCGCGATCCGACCCGCCGGTCGCGAAGAACCGCGCCGACGAGCAGGGCGACGGCGAGAGCGAGCACGGCGTACGGTTTCGCGTCGCTCGACTGGTCGATCTGGACCGTCGAAAGTCCCGCGAGCACGGCGGCCGCCGCCCCCGCCGGACCTCCCCGGACGCGACGGACGGCGTCGGCGAGAAGGGCCACCGCGGCCGTGCCGGCGACGACGGAGAGGGAGCGCATTCCGAAGGCCCCGTCGCCGAAGAACGTGCACCAGAGCTTCAGGAGCGCGTAGTAGAGCGGGGGGTGCGCCTCGGCGCGGATCGCCGGAAGGAGCGTGCCCCACGAATGGCGGACGAGGTTTCCGCCGAGGAACTCGTCGAACCAGAGGATCTTCTCGCGGGCCGCGACGACGCGCACGAGGAGTCCCCCGAGAACCGCCAACGCGATCGCGGCGTCCGCGGCGCCGACGACGGACGGCGGGCGCCGGGCCGCGTCAGCGGCTGGCGCGTTTCCGCGGTTCTCCAAGGATCTTCCGCAGAAATTCCCCCGTGAACGAGCCGCGCGCGGAGGCGACATCCTCGGGAGTGCCCTCCGCGAGGACCCGGCCGCCCCCCTCCCCGCCCTCGGGGCCCAGGTCGACGATCCAGTCGGCGGTCTTGATCACGTCGAGGTTGTGCTCGATCACGATCACGGTGTTCCCCTTGTCTGTCAGGGAGTGGAGCACCGAAAGCAGCTTCCGGATGTCGTCGAAGTGGAGCCCGGTGGTCGGCTCGTCGAGAAGATAAAGGGTGCGCCCCGTCGAGCGCTTCGCGAGCTCGCGCGCGAGCTTGATCCGCTGCGCCTCCCCTCCCGAGAGCGTCGTGGCGGGCTGGCCGAGCGTGATGTACCCGAGCCCCACGTCCGTGAGCGTCCCGCAGATGTTCGCGACGGGCGGCACGTTCCGGAAGAGCTCGTACGCCTGCTCGACCGTGAGGGCGAGGATCTCCGCGATCGACTTCCCCTTGTACGCGACCTGGAGCGTCTCGCGGTTGTACCTTTTCCCGCCGCAGACGTCGCACGTCACGTAGATGTCCGGGAGGAAGTGCATCTCGATCTTGATCTGGCCGTCCCCGGCGCACGCTTCGCACCGGCCCCCCTTCACGTTGAACGAGAACCGCCCGGGCAGATAGCCGCGCGCCCGCGCCTCCGGCGTCTTCGCCATGAGATCGCGGATCGCGTTGAAGACGTTCGTGTAGGTCGCCGGATTGCTGCGCGGCGTTCGGCCGATGGGGCTCTGATCGATGTCGATCACCTTGTCGATCTCGACGATCCCGTCGATCCGGTCGTGCCGTCCCGGCTTCTCCGCGGATCCGTAGAGGGCCCGCGCGAGCGCGGGATAGAGGATGTCGTTGACGAGCGTCGATTTGCCCGATCCCGAGACGCCCGTGACGCACGTGAAGACGCCGAGAGGAAACCGCACGTCGACGTTCTTCAGGTTGTGCTCCCGGGCGCCGCGGACGACGAGCGACTTCCCGCGGCCGGGTCGGCGGAGCATCGGGACGGGGATCTGCAGCTCGCCCGAAAGGTACTTGCCGGTCAGCGACCGCGGGAACTTCTTGATCTCGCCGGGCGCGCCGGCCGCGACGATCTCGCCGCCGTGGACGCCCGCGCCGGGGCCCAGGTCGAGCACGTGATCGGCCGCCCGGATCGTCTCCTCGTCGTGCTCGACGACCAGCACCGTGTTGCCGAGATCGCGCATCGAGAGGAGCGTGTCGATGAGCCGCCGGTTGTCCCGCTGGTGGAGGCCGATCGAGGGCTCGTCGAGCACGTAGAGGACCCCGGTCAGCTTCGAGCCGATCTGGGTCGCGAGGTGGATCCGCTGCGACTCGCCCCCCGAGAGCGTCGCGGCGGTCCGCGAGAGGTTCAGGTAGCCGAGGCCGACGTTGTTCATGAAGCCGAGCCGGTCCCGGATCTCTTTCAGGATCTTCCCCGCGATCTCCATCTCGCGAGGCGACAGCGCGAGCGCGTCGAACCACGAAATCGCGTCGGCGATCGTGAGCACGCCGATTTCGTCGATCGCGCGCCCGTCGATGCGGACGGCGAGCGCCTCCGGCTTGAGACGCCGCCCTCCGCAATCGGGACACGGGGTGACGGACATGAACCGCTCGAGCTCGGCGCGGTGCTCGGGGTTCTCCGTCTCGCGGTATCGGCGCTCGATCATGGGGATCAGGCCCTCGTAGGCCGATCGCCAGTTGTACTCCCCCTTCTCGGCGACCCAGGAGAAGCGGATCTCGTCCTCCCCGGAGCCGTAGAGGATGACCTCGCGGGCTTTCTTCGGGAGCGCGGAGAACTTCTGGTCGAGAGAGAACTTGTAGTGCCGGGCGAGCTGCTTCATCTGCCGGTTGCGCCAGTTCGTCGATCCGGGTTTGAGCAACGCGATCGCCCCTCCGGCGATCGACTTCTCCGGCTCCGAGACGAGCCGTTCCGGATCGGCCTTGAGGATCGTCCCGAGACCGGAGCATTTCGCGCACGCCCCGTAGGGAGAATTGAACGAGAAGAGCCGCGGCGTGATCTCGGAGAGGGACGTTCCGCAGTCCGGGCACGCGTAGTTCGCCGAAAGGACGTCCTCGGATCCGTCGGCCTTGAGCAGCACGACGAGTCCGCCCGAGACCCGGAGCGCCGTCTCGATCGAATCCGCGAGCCGCCGGGCGTACTCGGCGTCGCCGCCTCCCTTCGCGACGAGCCGGTCGACGACCACCTCGATCGTGTGCTTCTTCTGCTTGTCGAGCTCGGGCGGCGACTCGAGATCCTCCATCCGGCCGTCCACGCGGGCGCGTAGGAATCCCTCCCGCACCATCTGCGCCATCTGCTTCCGGTACTCCCCCTTCTTCCCGACGACGTGGGGAGCGAGGATCGAGAAACGCGCCCCTTCCGGGAGGCGGAGCGCGCGGTCGATCATTTCCTGCGCGGTCTGCGCCGCGATCGGCCGGCCGCATTTCGGGCAGTGCGGCTTCCCCACCGAGGCGTAGAGGAGCCGGAGATAGTCGTAGATCTCGGTGACCGTGCCGACGGTGGAGCGCGGGTTCTTCGACGTCGCCCGCTGGTCGATCGAGATCGCGGGCGACAGCCCTTCGATCGCGTCGACGTCCGGCTTCTCCATCTGCTCGAGGAACTGGCGCGCGTAGGCGGAAAGGGATTCGACGTAGCGCCGCTGCCCCTCCGCGAAGATGGTGTCGAACGCGAGCGACGACTTCCCCGAGCCGGACACTCCGGTCAGCACGACGAGGCGGTCCCGCGGGATGTCGACCGAGAGGTTCTTCAGGTTGTGCTGGCGGGCGCCGCGAATCCGAAGAGCGTCCATTCGCCCATTCTACCGGGAGAGCCGGAACGGCCGGGAGATCCCGGGGCGGCCCGCCGCGCGCCGGCCACGGGAGGCGATGAAAGACGATTATTCTGCTTTCACGTTGTTTTGCAGAATTTTCTTCTTTACATACCTAAACAATCACACTATTCTTTCGAACCCATGAACGGCCTAGACGCCCTCGACCGGGCCATCCTCCGCGAGCTCCAGGCGGACGGCAGCATCACGAACACGGAGCTCGCTGCCCGCATCGGCCTGACGGCCGCACCCACGCTCGGACGGGTGCGCCGGCTCGAGCGCGACGGGTTCATCCGGAAATACGTCGCTCTCGTCGACCAGGCGAAGCTCGGAAAGCCGGTGACGGCGTTCGTCGCGGTGATCATGAAGTCCCACGGGCAGCAGACCGACGCTTCGTTCCGCCGAGCGGTCGCCAAACTCCCGGAAGTCCTCGAGTGCCACCACATCGCCGGAGAGGAGGACTACCTCCTCAAGGTCGTCGCGGCGTCTCCGACCGAATACGAACGATTCGTCCTCGGCCGCCTGCTCAAGGTCCCGGCAATCGAGAAGATCAAGACGACGTTCGTCCTCTCCTCCTCGAAGCTCGACACCCGCATTCCCGTCGAGCCGGAGGCGTAATCGTGCTCCCTCTCTGGAACTTCGGGGCGCTCGCCTTCACGTCGCTGTTCACCGTGATCAATCCGATTTCGGCCGCGCCGATCTTCGTCGGGATGACCGCCGACTCGGCGCCCGGGGAACGGCGGCGGGCCGCGCTGAAGGCGAGCCTGGCGGCCGGCGCCACGCTGCTGCTCTTCGAGGCGGCGGGAGGCCTGATCTTTTCCTTCTTCGGCATCACCGTGCCCGCTTTCCAGATCGCGGGCGGCGTCCTCTTCACCATGATCTCCATCCGGACGCTGAACAACGGCCGCGAGGAGGTGGACGCGGAAGCGGCGGGAGCGGATCCCTCCATCGTTCCCCTCGCGATCCCGACGATCGCCGGACCGGGCGCGATCTCGACCGTGATGGCGCTGGTCGGCCAGGCGCCCAACTACCGCCACCGGATGGCTCTCGCGGCCGCGATCGGCGCCGCGATCGCGATCACCTGGGTCGTCCTGCTCGCGGCCCCCTGGATCGTCGAGAAGATCGGCCAGACCGGGCAGCGAATCGTCGCGAAGATCATGGGCCTCATCACCTGCGTCATCGGCGTCCAGTTCGTGATCAACGGCATCACGCCGGTGCTCTCGACGATCATCCGCAACGCGCGCTGACGCCGCGGAGCCGGGACGCCTGTACGGAACCCGCACAGGTCTCGACGAAGCCTTCCCGGCGCCGAAAGCGCAGGATTTCGAAAGCCCTGCGATCGCGTCCGGCCGCCGGGGCGCTCGCCGTGCTTCCCTTCTCATCGGCGACTGACTAGACTCGGGGCATCGGAGGAGACCATTCATGGCAAAGCGATCGATCCTGGCCCTTGCGCTCCTGCTTTCGGCGGTGGCCCCGACGAGAGCGGCCTACAACGCCTGGACGAGCCACGGACCGGAGGGGGGCCAGATCAGCGCGATCGCGGTCGATCCCGCCCACCCCACGACGGTCTACGCGGGGACGGCGTTCGCCGGGGTGTTTCGGAGCGACGACGGCGGGAAGAGCTGGACGATCGTCAGCAACGGGCTGACGGATCTCCACGTTCACGCGCTCGCCGCCGATGCCCGGAACACCGGCACGCTCTACGCCGGAACGCTCGACGGCGTGTTCAAGACGACCGACGGCGGGGGCAACTGGTCCCAGATCAACGGCGGTCTGAAGAAGAACGTCGTCGTCTTCTCTCTCGCGATCGACCCCGTCGATTCGGGGACGGTCTACATCGGCACGAACGGGGACGACGTCTGGAAGACGACCACCGGCGGAACGAAATGGCTCCCGGTATCGACCGGCCAGAGCTACGGCGTCGTCACCGCGATGGCGATCGACCCGACGAGCACCGGCACGCTCTACGCGGCGACGTTTTCGGGGGCGTTCAAGACCGCCGACGGCGGCAAGACCTGGAAGGCGATCAACCGGGGCCTGACCGCCCAGGACGTCTTCACGATCGCCATGGATCCGCATACCCCGGGGACGGTGTACGCCGGCACGGGCCTCGGCGGAGCGTTCCGGACCAACGACGGAGGCGAGCACTGGGAGGCGATCAATTCCGGCCTGCCGAGCGCCCTCGTCCAGGCGATCGTCGTCGATCCGGCGATCGAGGGGACGGTCTACGCGGCAAACGGGACCAACGGAATCCTGAAGAGCGCCGACGCGGGCCTCCACTGGAAGCCGATCAACGCGGGGCTTTCGCGCAGGCTGGTGCAGACGCTCCTGCCGGATCCGGTCACGCCGGGAACGCTGTACGCCGGCACGGGAAGCGACGGCATCTTCAAGTCGGTCAACGCGGGAAAACGCTGGGAAGCGACGAATTCCGGCCTCACCGGAGCGAGCATCGGATCGCTCGCGATCGATCCGCGCGATTCCGCGATCCTCTACGCCGGCACCCTCGGCGGGGGAATCCACAAGAGCGGCGACGGCGGAGCGCACTGGACGCCGATCAATGCCGGCATCCCGAACAACAGTTACGTCTTCGCCCTCGTGGTCGACCCCGGCGATCCGTCCGTTCTCTACGCCGGCACCGCGAGCGACGGGATCTTCAAGACGACCGACGGCGGAAAGCAGTGGACGGTCACCAACCGGCAGACGGACAGCCGGAACGTGCACTGCATCGTGATCGACCCGGAGAACCCGGCGGTGCTCCGGGCCGGAACGACGCTCGGAGGCGTCTACAAGTCGATCGACGGGGGAAAGACGTGGTCGGTGCTCAACAGCGGGCTCACGAACACGGACGTCCTCACGCTCGCCATCGATCCTCGCGAGAAGGACACCCTCTATGCCGGGACGAACGAAGGGGGCGTCTTCAAGACTGCCGACGGCGGTCTCCACTGGAAGGGCGTCAACGTCGGGCTGCCGCGCAACGGAGTCGTCTTCGCGCTGGCGATCGATCCGAAGAAGACCGACGTCCTCTTCGCCGGCACGCAGGAAGGCGTTTTCCGCACGAAGAGCGGCGGAACGAGCTGGGCCGCCGTCAACATCGGGCTGACCGACACGAACGTCTTCGGCCTCGCGATCGATCCCGTGAACCCCGACACGCTGTACGCCGGGACGCAGCACGGCGTCTTCCGCAGCTCGAGCGGCGGGAGCGGCTGGTCGGAGTTCGATCACGGCATGGGCCCGAGCGTGGTGCGGACCCTCGCGATCCAGAAGGACGGACGGTTCCTCCTCGCGGGAACGGAGCAAGGCGTCTTCGACTTCCAGTTCGTCGCCACGGCGACTCCGCCCTCGGCGGACGCGGGCGGAGAGATCTCGATCGGGGGCGGCGGAGCCCGGTAGGGCCGCGGCGCGGCGCGCCGCGGCAGTCGCGAGTCCTTCCGTCGAGAGCCGAAAGTCATTAGCCGCGGGATGGGGGCAGGCCCCGCAACCGGACTTTCGACCCGCGACCGGCAGACCCGCGACTCTCTTCTTTCAGTTCGGAGCGCCGATCACCGGCTCGGCCGCCGGCCCGGCCGCGGCCTGCGGCATCGGCGAGTGCACCGTGCAGTAGCGAACCGGAGCGGTTCCGGAGAGGAACACCTCGGTCATCGTCTGCGGGCAGAACGGGGTCACGAGCATGCCCGTCTCCGGGTCGATCTCCGCCGTGACGATGTCGGCGGGAGAGGGGAACGTCTCGGAGAGCAGGTTCGAGGGCACGCCCTTGATGAAGTCGGTGAAGATCGGCACGGCGGCCTGGGACCCGGAAAGGTTCAGGCCGCGGTTGTCGTCGAAACCGACCCAGACGGCGGCGAGGATCTTCGGGGAGAATCCGATGAACCACGCGTCGCGGCCGTCGTTGGTCGTTCCCGTCTTTCCGGCGAGCACGCCCTGGACGCCGCGCGAACGGATTCCTCCTCCCGTCCCGCGATTGACGACTCCCTGCATGAGCGAATCGACGAGGAACACCGCATCGGGCGGCAGCACGCGGCGGAGCGGGGTCTCCCGCCGCTCGAGGACGCGCCCCGCGGAATCGGTCACGCCCGCGATCGCGTTCGGCTCGACCCGGACGCCGCCGTCGGCGAGCGCGCAGTATGCCGACGCGATTTCCATCGGGGAGATCTCGAACGCCCCGAGGGCGAGCGACGGATAGCCGCGGAGGCGCGACTGGATCCCCGCCGCCCGCGCGGCCGCGACGACCGTGTCGAGGCCGGTTCGGACGGCGACCCGGACGGTGGGCACGTTGATGGACATCTCGAGCGCCCGCCGGGCGGAGATCGGTCCCCGGAACTGGTTGTCGTCGTTTCTCGGCGTCCAGCGCTCGTTCTCGTCCCCCTTTCCCCACACGAGCGTGATCGGCGAATCGATCAGGATGCTCGCGGGCGTGATCGGCTCCGGCAGGTCGCGGCGCGCGAACCCGGCGAGATACACGAACGGCTTGAAGAGCGACCCGGGCTGGCGATGGGCCTGGGTGACCCGGTTGAACTGCGAGACGGCGTAGTCGCGCCCGCCCACGAGGGCGCGGACGGCGCCCGTTCCCGGATCGATCACGATCAGCGCGCCCTGGAGCGGTCCCTCGCGCGAAGCGTTCCGGAGGCGCCGGTAGCTCTTCTCCAGGTTCGCGAGGCCGTCCGTGACCGATTTCTGCGCGCGACGCTGCAGATCGACGTCGAGCGTCGTGAAGATCTGGAGTCCCTCCGTCCCGAGCTTCTCGCCGTACTTCTCCTGCAGCTGGCTCTCGACGAAGTTCACGAAGTGCGGCGCCTGGACGCGCAGCGGAGGATGGGTCGCGGGGGTCAGCGGCTCGCCGATCGCCCGCTCGTACTGACCGCGGTCGATCTGTCCGGCGTCGAGCATCATCCGGAGGAGGGCGTCGCGTCGCGCGCGGCACCGGTCCGGATACCGGAACGGATTGAAGCGGCCGGGCGACGCGATCATTCCCGCGAGCGCGGCCGATTCGGCCACGTCGAGATCGGAGACGTTCTTTCCGAAGTAGTAGCGCGCGGCCTCGCCGACGCCCGTGATCGAGATCGCGCCGCGCTGGCCGAGATAAATCTCGTTCAGGTAAGCCTGGAGGATCTCCTCCTTCGAATAGGAGGCGTCCAGGACGACCGCCATCATCGCCTCGACGACCTTCCTCCGGATCGTCCGGCGCGGCGAGAGATAGAGGTTCTTGACGAGCTGCTGCGTGAGCGTCGAGCCGCCCTGCGACGGCGACCCGTGACGGAGATCGTTCAAGAGCGCCCCGAGGATCCGCCGCCCGGACACGCCGCCGTGGCGGAAGAAGTCCCGATCCTCCCGGGTGATGATGGCATCGACGAGGAGCTTCGACACGTCGGCGAGGGTCACGAGGCTCCGGTCCTCGAGCTTTCGGTCGAAGACCGACCCGAGGAGCTCCGGTTCGAGGACGACCGACGAAACGAGGTCGCCGTCGAACGTCGCGATCGAGCGGACCTTCCCGGCCGAGAACTCGACCCGGACCGGAAATCCTTCGAACCGGCGTCCGATGAAGGAGAACGAGTGGAGCCAGACTTCGACGGAGGTCTTTCCGAGACGGTACTGGCCCGCGCGCGCCGGCTTCTCGTCGACGGGGACGTAGTAGAGGCGCCCGAGCTTCTCGACGAGGGTCTCCGGAGCGAGCTCGAGGCCAGCCGAAAGCGTTTCGGCGTCCGAATAGATCCGGGACGGGAGATTCCAGCGGCGACCGTTGAATCGCGCGGTGACGACGCTCGCGAGGTACGCGGCCGACAGGGCGCCCGCGGCGAAGACGACCGCCCCGGCGAGGACGATCGCGGTCCGGTATCGCCGGAAGAGGTCCATGCGGGAAAGATAACAAGATCCGCGGCGCGAAATTGCCCGCGCCGGTTCCCGGCAAAGTAGACTCTCGGCGCATGCCAAAGCGCGCCCCGGAACCGCCACGGCCCGCCGCCGCCCCCGGTCGGACCGCGGACGCGGCCGCGGCGGTGCTGCTCGGCGCGGCGGTGCTCGCGTCCTGGCTCGCGGTCGACCCCGCGTCGCTCGATTCCTTCGATCCGCCGAAGGCGATCCTCGGAGCGACCGCCATCGGGCTCGCGGCCGCCTTCGCGCTCGCCGCGCGGGTGCGGCGGGTCGGCTTCGCGCTTCCTCGCTTCTCCCCCGCCGCGATTCTCCTCGCGGCCGGCGTCGCCGGAGCCTTCCTTTCGTCGCTGTCGAGCCCCCGGCGCGGCGCGTCGCTCGCGGCACTGCGGCTGGCGCTCGTCTTCCTGCTCGCCCTCCCGCTCGGCGCGTCGGAGGGCTACCGCCGGCACCGGCCGCGCCTCGTCGCCGCGCTCGGTGGTGCGGCGGCGGCGAGCGCGATCCTCGTCCTTCTCGCGGCCTTCCGGCTCTTTTCTCCCTTCGCCCTGGCCGGAAATTCCGACCGGGCCGCGCTCGGCGCGCTCGTCGGGAACGCGGGCTATGCCGGAATCGCCCTCGCGCTCGCGGCCGTCACGCTCGTTCCGTTCTTCGCGCGACGCGGCCGGGCGCGCCCGTTCGCGCTCGCCGCATTCCTGCTCGCGTCCGCCGGCCTCGTCGCGACCCGAAGCCTCTCGGCGGTCGCGGTTCTCCTCGGAGGGAGCGCGGTCTACGGCGCGCTGGCGGGCGGACGCCCGGGACGCCGGGTTCTCGCCGCGGCGGCCGCCGCGCTCGTCGCGGTCGTCGTCTTCTATCGCCCGATGCGCTCGCGGCTCGGCGGAGCGTTCCGGGCGGCGACGCACGGCTCCTGGAACGAAGCGTTCACCGCGCGTGCCGCGCCGTGGCTCGCGGCGGCCGAGATGGTTCGCGCGCATCCCCTCGCCGGAGTGGGGATCGGGAACTTCGGCGCCGAGTACGTCCCCGCCCGGATCGCCGCGGAAACGCGCTACCGCCGCCGGCTGGTTCTGCCGGGGATGGCGACGAATTCCTTCGCCCAGGCGCACAACGACTACCTCGATCTCTTCGCCGGAACCGGAATACCCGCCGGGGCGTGCGTGATCGCGGCGGCGGCGCTCCTCGTCGCCGGAATCGTGCGGTTGGGCCGCCGCGATCCCGAGGCCGCCGCATCCGCGGCGATCCTCGGAGGGGGCGCCATCGCGGCGTTCGCGTGGTTTCCCCTGCAGATCGTCCCGACCGCCCTCTGGATCCTGCTCGAAGCGGGCCGCGCCGGTCGTCGCCTCGGGGAGGAGACATGACCGCTCGGCGAGGGCCGACCGCGGCCATCGCCGCGGCGGCCATGGCGGCTCTCGCGATCGCCGCGGTCGTGCCGGAGTGGAGGAAGGGGGCCGCGCTGAGGAGGCTCCGGGAGGGCGAAGCGCTCGTCCTCGACGCCGCCCGGGAACGGGACCCGGCGCGCCGCGCGTCGATTCTCCGCGACGCGGAGGAGGTCCTCGGGGAGGCGGAGCCCGCCCTTCCCGACGATCCGCGCCCCTCCTACCTCCTCGGGTCCGTGTCGCTCCTCCGGAACGACGCCGCCGGGGCGCTCGAACGTTACCGGCGTTCCCTCCGGATCGAAGAGCGTCCGGAAACCGACCTGAACCTGAGCCGCGCTTACACGGCGATCGGCCGCCCGGCCGCCGCCGCCCGGGACGCGGTTCGGGCCGTCTGGCTCGCTCCGGGCCTCATCCGGGATCTCCCGCCGGACGCGCAGGGGCCGGTGGCGAAACACGTGGACGGGATCGCCTGGCGGCTCGAACGCGGGAAGGACGTGCCGCCGCCGCTCTGGCCCGAGTAGCCGTCGGCCGAGCGGCGCGCTCCGCTGGAACCGCTCGGCCTCCCACCGCGGCTCGCCTCGTGCCCTCATCCGGCGGCTTGCAGCCGCCACCTTCTCCCGCGGGGAGAAGTAGCGCTGCGGCTCGCATCGCTCGCGGCCTTGTGTGGCTCGACCGCTTCGGCGCCCCACTGGAGCCCTTCTTCGGATGCGTTTCCGCGTCACCACGATGGTGAGTTCCGCGACGCTGTCGGTTTACGTCACCCACGAACGAGGCGCGGCCAGACGCGAGCCCGGCGAGGTGCGGGCGCTTGAGCCCGCGGCCGAGGCGTACCGGCGCGTACGTCAGTGCCCCGGAACGGGAGTAACGGTAGCGACGCGCCTGCGCCGTGTCTAGAATCCGCGGCGGGACAATACGACCGGCAGCGTGCGCGCGAGGATCACCGCATCCATCGCGAGCGACCAGTTGTTCACGTAGGCGAGGTCGTAGCGCAGCTTGATCTGCGCGCTCGTGTCGTATTCGCCGGAGATCTGGGCGAAACCCGTCAGCCCGGGGCGGACGGTCAGCCGCAGCGCGTATCCGGGAATCTCGCGCTCGAACCGTGCGACGAATTCCGGTCTCTCCGGACGCGGACCCACGAGGCTCATCTCACCCCGGAGCACGTTGACGAGCTGGGGGATTTCGTCGACCCGCGTCGCGCGCAGCCAGCGTCCGATCCGGGTCACGCGGGGATCGGCGCGCGACGCGAGCACGGCTCCCGTTTCGTCCTCGGCGTCCGGCCTCATCGTCCGGAGCTTCTGCAGCCGGAAGAGCTTCCCGTCCCGCCCCACGCGTTCCTGTCGGAAGAGAATCGGCGGGCCCGACAGCGCCCGGACGGCCAGGGCCGCCGCCGCGAGGAGCGGCGAGAGCAGGACGAGCGCGACGGAGGCCGCGAGGACGTCGATCAGGCGCTTGATCGCGGCGCCGATCCCCTGCGGCGGCGCGGCGCGGACTTCGAGCAGCGGCAGCTCGCCGAGCGGGCGAAAACGGAGTTTTCCGATGAGCGTTTCGTACGGGGACGGCAGCACCCAGAGGGAAATCCGGCCGTCCAGCGCCAGCCGCTCGATCGCCCGGTCGCGGAAGGAAACCGCCTCGGGCGCGAAGAGCACGTGATCGGCGGCGGTGCGGTCGATCTCCGCCGCGAGATCCTCCGCCGATCCGGCGCCGGGCGACCCCGATGGATCGCCGGTCCGCACCACGCCCGCGAGGTCGATCCCCGTCCACGGATGACGGCGGATCGCATCCGCCAGCACTTCCCCGTCTTCCGCGTTGCCGACGATCAGGATGCGCCGCCGCCCCCCCGAGAGCGCGAGGCGGCGAATCCCGGCCCGCTCGGCATACAGGAGGATTCCGTCGATCGCGAGATACAGCACGAGGACGCTGCGGGGAACGGCGCGGTGCGGGAAGAAATAGAAGATCGTGGCGAATCCGAGCAGCTGCCCCGCCTGCGCCGGAAGGAGCTGACGGGAGAGCGATCCGGCCATTCGCGCCCGGGGCCCGTAGAGGCCGAAGACGAGCATCGCCAGGAGCTGGACCGCGAGCGCGAGCGCGACGGGGCCCGGACGCAGCGCGAAGTTCGCGGCGGGGAGCAGGGACTCGGTGAACGGAAGGGGAAGGCGCAGCCGGATCTCGCGCGCGAGCGCGAGCGCCGCCAGGGCAGCCGCGGCGTCGCCCGCGACCGCGACCCACCGCAGCGCGGGCCGGTCCACCGTTCTCTTCTGCATGGGCGCCGCGATGATAGCGCGCGATGCCGGCGGCCGATCCGCTTTCCGGAATCTCCGGCGCCCGAGAATCGTCCGTCACGCGCGAACGCGAGGCGCCGGCGAGGGGCGAAATCGGGCGGATGCGCTCGGCCTGGCGTGGTGGCCGGGAAAACTCGGCCCGCACTCCGCGCGGGCCAAAGAAAAAAGCCCCGGCTTTCGCCGGGGCTCGAGACGTTTCGGAGGAATCCGAATCAGTACATGCCGCCCATGCCGCCGCCCATGCCGCCCGGCATGCCGCCGCCCGCGGGACCCTTGTCCTTCTCCTTGATCTCGGAGACGAGCGCTTCCGTGGTGAGCATCAGGCCGGCGATCGACGCCGCGTTCTGGAGGGCGTTCTTGGTGACCTTCGCGGGATCGATGATGCCCGACTTGACCATGTCCTCGACCTTTTCGCTCGCGGCGTTGAGGCCGAAGTTGGCGCCCTTCTCCCGGATCTCGTTGATGATGACCGAGCCCTCGAGGCCGGCGTTGTGGACGATCTGGCGAAGGGGCTCTTCGAGAGCGCGCTTCACGATCTGGATGCCGATCTTGATGTCGCCCTTGTGCTCTTTCGTCGCCTTCTCGACCGCCTCGATCGCGCGGTAGAGCGCGACGCCGCCGCCCGGGACGATGCCGTCCTCGACGGCCGCCTTCGTCGCGTGCATGGCGTCTTCGACGCGCGCCTTCTTCTCCTTCATTTCGGTCTCGGTGGCAGCCCCGACCTTGATCACCGCGACGCCGCCGACGAGCTTCGCGAGCCGCTCCTGGAGCTTTTCGCGGTCGTAGTCGGAGGTCGTGTCGTCGATCTGGGTGCGGATCTGCTTGACGCGGCCCGCGATCGCTTCCTTCTTCTTCTTGTCCGAAGTGTCGGTGACGATCGTCGTGTTCTCCTTGTCGACCGTGACCTTCTTCGCGGAGCCGAGGTCCTCCCACTTGACGCTCTCGAGCTTGATGCCGAGGTCCTCGGAGATGAGCTTCCCGCCCGTCAGGATCGCGATGTCCTCGAGCATCGACTTGCGGCGGTCGCCGAAGCCGGGCGCCTTGACGGCGGCCACCTGCAGCGTCCCGCGCAGCTTGTTGACGACGAGGGTGGCGAGCGCCTCGCCCTCGACCTCTTCGGCGATGATGAGGAACGGCTTGCCCTGCTTGGCGACCTGCTCGAGGATCGGGAGCAGGTCCTTCATGTTGGAGATCTTCTTCTCGAAGAGGAGCACCTTCGCGTTCTCGAGCACGCACTCCATCCGCTCCGCGTCGGTGATGAAGTACGGCGAGAGATAGCCGCGGTCGAACTGCATGCCCTCGACGACTTCGAGCGTCGTCTCGAGGCCCTTCGCCTCCTCGACCGTGATCACGCCGTCCTTGCCGACCTTGTCCATCGCCTCGGCGATGATGCGGCCGATCTCGGCGTCGTTGTTGGCGGAGATCGTCCCGACGTGGGCGATGTCCTTGCCCTGGACGTCGGACTTGATCTTGTTGATGTGGTCGACGGCCGCCCTCACGGCGATGTCGATCCCCTGCTTGAGCTCCATCGGGTTCGCGCCGGCGGTGACGTTCTTTGAGCCTTCGCGATAGATCGCCTGGGCGAGCACCGTCGCCGTCGTCGTCCCGTCGCCCGCGACGTCGGACGTCTTCGACGCGACCTCGCGGACCATCTGCGCGCCCATGTTCTCGAGGGAATCCTCGAGCTCGATCTCCTTGGCGACGGTGACGCCGTCCTTGGTGATCGTCGGCGAGCCGAACTTCTTCTCGAGCACGACGTTGCGGCCCTTCGGGCCGAGCGTCACCTTCACCGCGTCGGCGAGCTTGTTCACGCCGCGGAGGACACGCTGGCGGGCGTCCTCACCGTACAGAATCATCTTTGCAGCCATTGTGTCTTCTCCTTACTTCTCGATGACCGCGAGAACTTCGTCTTCCCGCATGATCAGATGTTCGACGTCCTCGATCTTGATCTCCTGCCCGGCGTACTTGCCGATCAGGATTCGGTCCCCCTTCTTGACGTCGAGAGGGGTGATCTTGCCTTCCTCGTTGATCTTTCCCTTTCCCACGGAGACGACTTCCGCCTCCATCGGCTTTTCCTTCGCGGAATCCGGGATGATGATCCCGCCGCGTTTGATTTCCTTCTCCTCGATCCGCTTGACGAGGATCCTGTCGTACAGAGGTCGAATCTTCATACCGCTTCTCCTTTCGTTGTCCTATCCGGCATTACCGGTTTTTTCTGAGATTGGCCGCCAGAACTTGCTAGCACTCTCCGAGTGCGAGTGCTAATTATCGGCGGGCGACGGAGCTCTGTCAAGGGAAACAGCTCGTATGTTTTCAGCAACTTACGCGTGACTTGAGTCGCGCTTGCTCAGCCAGACAATTCCCGAGGCGCAGGCGCAGGCAGCCGCCTCCCATGCGATCGTGATCGGAACGACGGCCGCCGCGCGCCGGGGAAAACAGAGAGCGCCCGATGCCGCGACCCCGCCGAGCGGCACGAGAAGGACCGCCGAGAGCGCCCCGGCGCGGCCGCGTGCGGCGAGCACGGTGGCGGCGAAGATCGCGGGCGAAAGGAACACGAGAAACGGCGCGGACGCCGCGAGCCACGGCGCCGCCGGCGCGTACGCCGCCCCGTAGGCGATTCGCACGATCGGACGTGCCGCCCCGGCGAGAACCGCGGCCATGAGCGCGCCGGCGGCGGCGAAGCCGGCGAAGAGCCGCCCCACGCCCGCTCCCGGGCCGCTCCCGCGCCGGGAGAGCGTCGGGTAGATCGCGGCGGCCGCGACGACCGGCGCGAGCGCCGCCGCGAGGACGACGTTGACCGCCGACGCGAAATAGCCCGTGCGGACCGGATCGCCTCCGAGCCGCTGGAAGAGGACCACATCGATCCGGAGGAGCCAGCCGCCGGCGACCGCGGGAAGCCCGTAGGGGGCCGCGGCGGCGATCCGCCGCACGGCCGCCCGCGGCAGCGACCAGGAGAACTCCGGGAGAAACGCGCGGAAGCCGACGATCGCGGCGGCGAGGCACAGCGCGCCGGCGGCGGCGAGCGACCAGACGACGCGGACGAGCGACCAGTGGAGAGCGAGCGCGGCCGCCCCGACGGCGACGATCACCGCCGTTTCGGTCGAGCGGAGGGCGAATTCCTTCCAGACGACCTCGCGCGCGCGAAACATCGTCGCGAGAAAGCTCGTCAGAGAACGGAAAAGAAGATAGGCGCCGACCGCGAGAACGACGGGCGCATCCCTTCCGGCGCCGGCGGAGACCGCTACGACGGCCGCCGCCGCGACGGCCGCCATCGCCGCGCGCAGCGAAAAGTGCTCCGAGAGCACTTCGCCGATCCGCCCGCGCCGGATCGCGCCCTCGCGGATGAACGCTTCCGCGATCCCGAGGCCCGTCAGCGAAATGACGACGAGGAACAGCGAGTAGGCGTAGGCGAAGACGCCGTATCGCGCGGGAGCGAGCGCCCGCACGAGCAGGACCTGGAGCAGCACGTTCCCGAACCGGGCGGCCGATTCGGCCATCCCCAGCCAGAAAACCGATCGGAGATAGCGCGGACGTTCGGTCACGCCGACGTCGCGGCGGAGAGCGCCCGGACCCGAGCCGCCCATTCTTCGCCGATCCGGTCCCAGTTCCGCTCCTGCAGGACCCTCTCCGCCGCTCTTTCCGAAGCGTCGCGCCGCTGCGCCGGGGGGCGCGCTTCCCCGGCGGCGATCGCGGCCTGCGCCTCCTCCGCCGAATCCGCGAACGCGACGTTGTCCGGCGCCTCCTCCAGGATCTCGCGGGTCCGCGTCGCAATGACCGGCACGCCGAGCGCGAGCGATTCGAAGAGCTTCAGCGGCGAAGCGCCGTTGCCGACCGGATCGCGGGTGAACGGGCAGAGCGAGAAGGCGCAGCCGGCGAGTCTCTCGAGCGCGCGCGGATGCGGAAGCGGCCCCGCGAGCTCGACGTTCCCGAGACGGTCCCGCTCGACACGCCGGCGAACCTCTTCGAACCGCCGGCCGCCCCCGATCAGGAGAATGCGGCGCCGCGGTAGACGCGCGGCGAGGCCCAGCACGAGGTCGAAGTCGATGAAATACTCGAAGGACCCGAGAAAGCCGATCGGGGGGGTCCTCGCCGCCTCGCCGGCAGCGTTCCTCGCCGCCTCGCCGGCAGCGTTCCTGGCCGCCTCAACGGCAGCGTACCTCGCCGCCTCGACGGCAGCGTTCGCCGCCGCGGCCGCGCGCGCCGCGGCGATTTCCTCGCGATCGACGCCGTTGGGAACGAAGATCGCCGCGGGTCCGAGCGACGGCAGGAGCACGCGCGAGGGGGTGGTGACGAGGGCCGCCCCCCGGATCATCCGGGCGAGCGCCCGGCGGGCCGCGGCCGCCAGCGCCGCGCCGAAGATCCCTCCCTCGACCCCGAGCATCGCGGGCAGGTCGTCGGCCACGTCGAAAACGACCGGCGCGGGATACCGCAGAAGAGCCTCCTGCGTGACGTTGTAGACGAGGAGGACGTCCGGAGGGCCCGTCCTCCCGATCTCCCTCGCGCGGCGGTTCGCCGCCAGGGAGTACGCGCCCTTCTTGACGATCTTGTCGAAGGGAAAGCGCGTCCTCCAGAACGCCCGGGGAAGGGCGACCTCCTCCGTGCGGAACGACGGCGGGAGGGGGAGATCCATCTCGCGGTAGTTCGTCTCGTCGCTCTTCCTCGGAGGCGGCTCGAGCACGGTCACGGCGTCGCCGGCCCGCGCCCGCGCGGTGAGGAGCTGCTGGTAACGGCTCCAGTTGGCGGCGCGCGTGCGCGCCAGATAGGGAAAGAGTATTTTCACGCGCTCCGCCGCGCCGACAGCCAGCGGCCGCGCGACGAGAGCGACCGCACGATGCCCGCGACCCACACGAGGGGATAGAGAGGCGCCGCGAGCACGGCGGGAAGGTAGAAACCGGGGCGGTCGACGACTGCGAGGCCGCCGACGAGGAGCGCGAGATCACGCACGAGGAAAATTCCGAGAACCGCCTCGATCGCCGCGACCGGCGAGCGCGACGCGAAGGCAAGGAGCGCGAGGAAAAGCACGAGTCGCGCGGAGAAGAAGAGCGAGCGGGGCTTCGCGAACAGGCCGAGCACGAGCGTCGCGCCCGAGAGCGAGCCGAGCAGCCGCCGGATCTCCCTCCTTCGCACGCGAAGCGCCGCGAGATTCCCGGCGAGCCATCGCGCCCGCTGCCGCACGACGCCCGCCCCGCTCTCGGGCTTCGGATCGAGGACCGACGCGGGCAGGGGACGGACGCGGACGCCGCCGGCTCCCAGCAGCAGGGTCAGCTCGAGGTCCTCGACGAAAGTCTCGCAGAGGGCGAGCGCGTTTTCGAGCAGGCCTCGCTCGACCACCATTCCGGTCCCGCGGAGAGGAACGCCCCACCCGACCGCCGCCCGGATCCGGTCGGTCACCCGCTGGGAGACGATTTCCGAGTACGCCGCGATCCGGGAGACGAGGGCGCGCCCGGGGGCCGGGTTCACGAAAGCCTGGAAGGCGCGGCCTCCCGCCGCGAACGCCGAATCCGCGGCTTCGAAAAAACCGGCCGCCGGCTCCGAATCGGCGTCGAAGATCGCGACCGGCTCCCGGGGATCGCCGGGCAGCCGCTCGAGCGCGAACCGGAGCGCTCCCGCTTTGCCCGGCCCGCTCCCGTCGTCCTCGCGCACGACGACCTCCGCGCCGGCGGCGCGCGCCGCCTCGTCCGTATCGTCGGAACAGCGGTCCGCGATCACGACGAGCCGGTCGCGTCCCGGACGCATCGCGGAGGCGAACGCCGGCAGCGCGGCGCGCAGGGGTCCGGCGTCGTCGTGCGAGGGGACGAGGACGAGCATGGAAGGATTATGGCCCGCCGGGCGTCCGACATCGGAACCGAAGCACCGGGCGGTCCCCGCGGCGCTTCGCGCTCAGGTCGTGACGAGACGGAACGAGGGCACGATCTCCCGCCCGAGGACGCTCCGGAGCACCGTCGCGTGCAGCACTTCGTCGCTCATGATCCGCGCCGCGCCCTCCGAGAGCGCCCGGTCGTTGAACTTCGGAACGACCGACAGGTAGGCTCGCGCCGCTCCGACCTCGAGCTGGAACGCGAGCGCGAGCACGTCTTTCTCGTCCTTCAGCGGCACGCTCCAGCCGTAGCTCTGGGCGGGAATAACGGGCCGGCCCCCCTTGCCGCGGATGATCTTCGTCAGCAGGTCCCGGTGGCCCTCGTGGCTCTGCTGGAACTCGAGACCGACTTCCTTCGCCTTTTCCGAGAGGAGCCCGCTCGTTCCCGCGAGGGTGTAGGCGTAGATCGCCTCGTGCTCGAGGCCGAGGGCGACGTTCAGCATGTCCACGTCTCCCAGGCCGCTTGCCGGGGCGATGGACGACGCCGCCCGGACGACCACCGGAGCCGCGGCGGCCGAAAGAGTCCAGAGAATGAGCTTTCTCCGATCCGTCGTCATGGGTTTTCTCCCGTTTTCCTGACTATACGGGAAAAACGCCCGTTCGGATTGGGGCGCCCGGACGGGATCAGAAGCTCAGGAGGGCCGACTCCTCGAGAGGCGGGGAGGGCGACGACGCGACCTGCTGCCCCGCCGAGATCGTCTCGGTCCAGACGCCGTAGCCGTACCCGGCGGCGGCGGAGAACATCGCGAGGGCGGCCGCCCATTTCCAGGCGCCCGCGAGCGGCGCCCGGCGGCGAGGAAGCCCGCGCATCACCCGCGCCACGAAATCCCGGGGAACCGAGGGCTCGATCGGGGCCATGCGGGCGAGCGAAGCGATCTCCCGCTCTCGCCTGTCCATGCGCGCGCGAAGGCGGCAGCGGCTGCACCCGAACAGGTGCTGCTCGTCCTCCGGCGACAGGAGCGCGGCGGTGCGGAGAGCGGCGGAAAGACGGCGACAGGGGCTCATGATTCCTCCCGAAGGATCTTCTTCAGCTTCATTCGCGTGCGATGGAGCCGGACGCGCGCCGAAACGGGCGAGATGCCGAGCTCGGTCGCAACCTCGGCGACCGGTCGGCCTTCCGCCTTCACGGCGAGCAGGATTTCGCGGTCGAGCGCGCCGATGCGCGCGAGCGCGTGGGTGAGACGGCTGCGCGTCTCGATCGCCCGCTCCTCTCCCCCCGCGGACCGCTCGAACCCGGTGAGCGGGGTTTCCGGGCGGCGCCGGCGCAGGATGTCGAGGGCGCATCGGACGGCGATCCGCCGGAGCCAGCCGCCGAAGTTCTGCTCCTCCCGATACGAGGGGAGCGCGCGATAGGCCTTCCAGAACGCCTCCTGCGCGGCGTCCTCCGCGAGGCCGGAGTCGCGCGTGATTCGCATGGCGGCGCCGATCGCCATCGCGGCGTGCCGGCGGACGAGCTGCTCGAACGCCCACGCCTCGCCGTCGCGCGCGCGCCGGGCGAGGTCGGAATCGGAGCAGGCCGCCTCGGAGGGCTTCACTTCGAAAGGAACTCCCCCACGGAGCTCGCCGTCCGATCGCTCGTCCCGTCGCCGCGCGAATGCAGCGCCGCGAGCTTCTCTTTCTGGTCGTCGTTCAGGACGGGCAGGATCTCCGCCTTGATCCGGGCGCGCAGCACGGCAGCCTCCCCTTCGGCGCTCCCGAGATCGGCCGCCGTCTTGCGGATCGCGGCCTCGTCGACCGGATCCGCGTCGATCGAATGCCGGAGCGCGAGCCGAGCCTGGTGCACCGACTGGATGTTCTGCAGGATGGCGTCCTTGTGCGCCTTCAGCACTCCCCGGACCTGATCGCGCTGCGAGTCGGAAAGGTCGAGCCGGTCGGCGACCCTCGCGAAAATCCTCTCCGCCGAGAAACTCTTTCCGTGGCCGAGCGGACCGGCGGCGATGCGGCCCGCCCACAGGCCGCCGAAGAGGATCGCCGCGGCGACCACCAGGCCGAGAATCGATTTCCGAACGATCTGGATGCTCATGGAAACCCTCCCGAGAACGCCATTGGTTCCCGACGAATAGAACGAGCGGCGCCCGGTCAAGGTTACATCCGTCGCGGCCCACCGTAGCCAATGAGAGCCCGAGGATCACGGTGGCGGCGGAGGTGCCGGCGAGGCCGCGGAAGGGGCCGCAGAGGGCGCGGCCGGTGGGACGGGAGGCGGCGGGGCGGGCGGATACGCGGTCACGTCGATGCCGGGGTAATAGTGCTTCAGGATGTCCTCGAAGGCCGCCCCCCCGAGCGCCATCCCGTAAGCGCCATTCTGGCAGAGGCCGACTCCGTGCCCCCAGCCCCGGCCGATGAAGACGAATTCGGCCGAGCCATCCGCGGCGGCGGCCTTTTTCACGGTGAAGAGCAGCTCGGGAAGCTCCAGCGCCTGGCGGATGTCGAAACCGGAGAGCGTGACGGAGCCCTTTTCGGTCGCGATCGTGGCTTCGACCACGCGCCCGGATCGGCCGCGGCGCCGCACCTCGATCGAACGAACCTCCGTTCCCCCCAGTCGGGATCCGAGGCGCTGAGCGAGAATCCGGGCGGGAAGGCGGCGGATCCATTCCGTCCACGCGGATTCCTTCTCGAACGTTCCGCCGCCCGGCGACGCGGCCGCCCAGAAGGCGATGACTTCCGTCCCGCGCTTCCAGAATCCCACCGGATCTCCCGAGGTGAGCGCGACCTCCGAAGCCGGGAAGTATTTCCCGTCGATGGCGCGCGCGAGGTCGATCGTGGTCCCCGCGGGAACCTCGACCCGGCCGGCCGGCGTCTTGACGACGAAATTCCCTCCGTCCCGGCGCGCGAGACGGCCGTCGGTTTCGACGACGCCGCCGAGGCGCAGGGCGACCGAAAAGAGGAGCCCGTCGAGCTCCGCCTCCGACATCGTCCGCGACGGAGGAGGCAGCCCGGCGCCGTCGCCGATCTTCAGACGCGAAACCGTCTCCCAGGCGGCGCGGGCGTCGGGCGCGAGAGAGGCCGCGGGATCGGGCGGTCCGGCGGCGTAGTCCCGGTCGATCGTCGTCAGATGGACGTCCCGGTCGTCTTCCAGGCCGAACCCGGCGAGCACCGCGGGATAGACGGCTCCCGGCGAAAGCGACGCGGGCGCGCTCCCCCGCGGATTGATTCCCGCGAGACGGAACGCTTCCTCCCACGCCCCCCCGCGACCGCGCTCCCCGCGAGCCACGGCGAGGCGCTCGAGCACCCAGCCGCGCCATTCGAGCGCCGTCAGCGCGCGGCCCCGCGAAGCCTTCGGAATTCGCGCTCCGTCGAACGGCGACTTCTCCTGCTCCCCGCACGACACTCCGGCGAGGTACGGCGCCCCCATCCCGGGAAAGATCAGGCGCGCGTCTTCGGTCGCGCCGCCGCAGGTGGACGTGAACAACGCGTGGATCGGCTTGCCCCGGAAGGTCGCGATCCGCCCGCGCGTCTGCTCGACGGCGAGGTCGGCGAGGGGATCTTCCGCCTCGATGCCGCCGTACACCTGGCACTTCGGCGTCGCGCAGAGGTCGTATCCCTCCGCGGCGAAGCCGTTCGCATTGTCGAGGGCATAGGTCCGCGCCGCGACGGCCTGGGCCTTCAGGGCTTCGATCTCGTCGAAGCGCTTCGGTCCCATCTCGGCCGGCACGACTCCGCGCAGGTAGTCCTCGAGGTTGACGACGTTGACGACGTTCAACGAGGCGCGGGGGTTGACGAGCACGCGCAGGCGGCCTCGATACGCCTTCCCGCCGACGAAGACGGTCAGGCCCGGCGCTCCCGGAGCGATTTCGGCGACGCCGGCCGAAAGGGCGCTTTCCCGCCCCGATCCGTCGCGAAGAAGGAGGGCCGCCGCGCCGGACGATTCCGCGGCCGGCACGGCGTCGATCCCGGCCGCGCGCAGATTCGCGAGCGCGTCCTGCGCCGCGGCCGCATCCGGGAAGGCCCCGACGCGGACGCGGTAGAGGCCCTTCTCCGCGGAAAACGCGACGGACGCTTCGAGGCCGGTCCGCTTCGCGACGTCCGCGGCCGCCGATCGGGCCGTTTCCTCTTCCGAAAACGCGCCGGTCTGGAGTCGGAAGATCGAACCGCCCCCCGACGCGCGGAAGGACAGCGGCCCGGGATGCGAGGCGACCTCTCCGCCTGCCGAGACGATCCAGGGGACTCCCGGCTGCGGAAGCGTGAATTCGGCCAGGTCGCTCGCCAGCCCGATCCGCACGACGGGGGGCGCGGGCGGCGCAACCGCCAACGGTGCGGGGGGCGCCGGGGCCGCGGCCGCGGCCGGCGCGGTCGGGCCCGGCGTCGCCGGAGCGGACGCGCGGCGCGACGCGCATGCCGTCGCCGCGAAACATGCCGCGGTGAGCGCCCACCGCGCCGTCCGCGTCACGCGTCTCCCCGGAGCAGGGCTCCCAGGCGTCGAATCCCTTCCTGCATCCGCTCCTCGGGCTCCTTCGCGAAAGTCAGGCGGAAGAAGCGCCGGGGCGGAGCCTCCCCGCCGGCGAAGAACGACTCGCCCGGAATGAACGCGACCCTCCGCTCGAGGGCGCGGGCGAGGAGCTCGGTCGCGTCTCCCCCTTCGGGAAGCGCGGCCCAGCAGAAGAGGCCGCCCCCGGGGCGCGAAACGGCGACCGTGCCGGGCCACTCGGCGCCGACCGCGCCGAGGAACGCTTCTCTCTGCCGCGCGTAGAACGCCCGAACCCTCGAGAGATGGGCCTCGTAATCGTTCTCCGCGAACCACAGCGCCAGCGTCCACTGATCGAGGCTCGACGAGCAGAGGTCGGCCGCCTGCTTGGCGAGCTCGATCTTCCCGAGGAGCTCGCGCGGCGCGCGGACGAAGCCGGTCCGGAGCCCCGCCGCGAGCGTCTTCGAGAAGCTGCCGAGATACGCGACGCGGCCGGTCCGGTCGGCCGCCGCGAGCGGCGGAGGGGGCGGCGCGTCGAACCACACCTCGCCGTAGGGATCGTCTTCGACGACGAAGAGATCGAGCTCCGCCGCGCACGCGAGGAGCTCCGCGCGTCCCGCCGCCGAAAGCGTCCACCCGGACGGGTTCTGGAACGTCGGGATCGTGTAGAGCACCCGGACGGTCCCGCCGTCCCGGCGGAAGGAGGCGACGCGCTCCCGCAGCGCGTCGGCGTCGAGACGCTCCGCATCGCGCGTCGCCGCGATGAAGCGGGCGCGCCGCGCCCGGAAACAGGCGAGCGCGCCGACGTAGGCCGGGCTCTCGACGACGACGCCGTCGCCCGGATCGACGAGGACGCGGGCGACCAGATCGAGCGCCTGCTGCGATCCGGTCGTCAGATGCACGTCCGCCGTCTCCGACGGGATTCCCGCGGCGGAGAGGCGGGCGGCGATCCGCTCGCGGAGCCCCGGGAAGCCCGCCGTCGGGCCGTACTGCAGCGCCTCGTCCCGGTGATCCCGGATCGCCCGCGCGGCGGCGGCGGCGAGGGCCTCGAACGGAAAGGTCGCGGGGTTCGGAACGCCGCCGGCGAAGGAAATGACGGAAGGGTCGTTGATGATCGACGCGAACCGGCGGATGGGGGAAGGACGGAGCGCGTCCGCGTCGTCGGAAAAGAGGATCGTCGTCATCGTCCGGGGGCTTCCCTCACGCTCCGCCCGGCCGGCCGGCAAACGGCGCCGGGCACGTCGTCAATAGCGCGCGTGGAAATCCGCGCGTTTCACTCTTTCGCGGAAGTCGTCGCTCTGGATCTTCACCGTCTGGCACATCTCGTGGAGGCGGCTTCGCAGCGTGTACCCGATCCGGTCCTCGAGCTTCTCGCGCGATCCCGCCGCGAGCTCGTCCATGTAGTTGGAGGTCGCGATCGTGATCCGCTTGCGGTTGTACCGGGTGTTGAGCAGCGCGTAGAGCATGTCGCGCGCGAAGTCGGAGGGCTTCGTCGCGCCGAGCTCGTCGAGGACGAGGAGCTCGGTTTCCGCGTAGGGCGTGATCACGTCCTCCTTCGTCTCGGCCGCATCGCTCTTGAAGGTCGACTGGATCTTCATCAGGAGGTCGGAGAAATTCACGTACAGCGCGCGGCGCCCCTTCGACCGCGTGATCTCGTTCAGGATCGCGATTGCGAGATGCGTCTTGCCGTTGCCGGCCGGGCCGAGGAACAGGAGCCCGGCCTCGACGACCGGATACGCCCCGGCGAACTCCTGGGCGACGGATTTCGCCTTCTTCAGCGCGAGGTTCGTGTCGTTGAAATCGGAGAACGAGCAGTCGCGGTAACGCTCGGGAACCTGCGCCGCGTGGAAGCGCCTCTTCCGCGACTCTTCCTTCCGGCACCCGCACTCGCGCGCGACCCGCTCTCCGTCGTCGCTCGCGAGCGTCCAACCGGTTCCACCGCACACCGGACAGGCCGGAAATTCGAGGGCCATCGCGGCCGATTGTAGCGCGGGCACGTCGGCCTCGCGCCACGCTCCGCTGGAACCGCTCGGCCTCCCAGATCGCGGACCTCCTCACCTCGGTTACTCGGGGAGACTCTCCGCGATCTGACCTCCGCGGCTCGCCTTCTCGGCTCGACCGCTCCGGCGCCCCACCCACCGTCGGCCTCGCGCCACGCTCCGCTGGAACCGCTCGGCCTCCCAGATCGCGGACCTCCTCACCTCGGTTACTTCGGCGAGACTTTCCGCGATCTGACCTCCGCGGCTCGCCTTCTCGGCTCGACCGCTCCGGCGCCCCACCAAAGCCGTTCCCGGGTCAGCCAACCACCCACCGTCGGCCTCGCGCCACGCTCCGCTGGAACCGCTCGGCCTCCCAGATCGCGGACCTCCTCGCCTCGGTTACTTCGGCGAGACTTTCCGCGATCTGACCTCCGCGGCTCGCCTTCTCGGCTCGACCGCTCCGGCGCCCCACCAAAGCCGTTCCCGGGTCAGCCAACCACCCACCGTCGGCCTCGCGCCACGCTCCGCTGGAACCGCTCGGCCTCCCAGATCGCGGACCTCCTCACCTCGGTTACTTCGGCGAGACTTTCCGCGATCCGACCTCCGCGGCTCGCCTTCTCGGCTCGACCGCTCCGGCGCCCCACCAAAGCCGCTTCCGGGGCCCGCCGGACAGGTTCCCAGGAGTGTCCCCGAGGGCCTCGTCGACCGCGGGCCGCGCCGCCGTTCAGGCGTTCGCGCGGACGACCGCCCGCAGGCCGTCCTTCGGCTCCGGCGGCGTCTTGCCGTAATCGAGGTCGAGGTCCTGGGGCGGGAGCTGCCAGGATCCGCCGCGAAGCAGCGCGATCGCGAAGACCTCCATGATGACGGTCGCGAAGTCGAGGCCGGGGCAGCGGTGGCCGAGCGCGGGGCCCGCTCCCTGCGGGGCGAAGGCGTGCTCGTGACGCTTCTCCTCCGCGCGCTCCGGAGAGAATCGGTCCGGGTCGAACCGCTCCGGATTCGTGTATTTTCCGCGGGCGACGTGGCTGGGCGTCGGGGCCCACATCACCATCCAGCCGGCGGGCACCGTCACGCCGTCGAACTCGAAATCCCGCTTCGCCTTGCCGAAGACGGCCGAGACGATCGGGCACATTCTCTTCACTTCGTTGACGACCCGTCCCAGGTACGGCATCCCCGCGAGAGTCTCGAGCGTGAGAGGCCCGGCCGGCGCGCTCGTCCGCACCTCGCGCGCGAGCTGCTCCCGGACCTCCGGGTGGTCGGTCAGCCGGACGATGATGGCGGCGAGCTCGGCGAAGACGATGAACCCCGCGATCACGACGTGGTGGAGCTCGAGGGCGGCGTCTTCGTTCGAAAGAGACGCGTCGGCGGCGAGGATTCGGGAGAGGCCGTCTCCGGCGGGAGCGCGGCGCTTCTCCCGAACGCGGTTCATGAGGGTCGCGAGGATCCGGTCGCGAGCCCGCAGCGCGCGGCGGTACGGCGTTCCCGGCAGATCGATCGGCAGCGTCGCGAAGCCTCCCGTCAGGACGCCGTAATCGAGGCGCAGGCGGTCCATCTCCGCGCCGGGAGCCATTCCGATCACGGTCCGGCAGATCACTTCGATCGAGAGGCTCTTGAGCTCGTCGAGCCACCGGATTTCCGGCTCCGCCGACCACGCCCGGAAAGCGCGTTCGACGCTGTCCTGCACGATCGGCAGGTAAGACGCGAGCGCCTCGCGCCCGAATCCCTGCAGCACGGCCTTCTTGCGGGCGGCATGGACGTCTCCGTCGAGGAGAGGAAGGCTGCGGCCGCCGAAAAGCTCCTGGATGTGCGGCGGCATCGCGCCCTCGCGCATCACGGCGTCGGGGTCGATGAAGCGTCCCGCCGCTTCGGGACCGGCGAGGACGGCGGCCTTTCTTCCGAGGAGGCGCGAGCGGAAGATCCGCCCGTGCGCGGCGAGACGCTCGTCGACGAAGCGGAACGGGTTCTTCGCGAACGACAGCGTCTCGCCGAGAATCGGCAACCCGTCGCTCCCGGGCGGGAGTCGGTTTGCCGGCGTCTTGCTCATTTCGGCCTCCGCGGAAGTGCCCGCAAGCATATGCCGGAAAACGGGACGGCCTTCACCGAGCGCGCTCCCCGATCTCCGCTCGAATCGACTTCGGGCGGGGCCGGCTCCTCAGTTCGGTTCTTCGTACCCGGGCCGCGCGAAGACGCGGACTCCGGCGCGCGCGACGGTCACCTCCAGCCGATGGTACCGGCCCGGACTCCGGGCCGCGCGCGACGGGAAGGTCAGGACGTACACGACCCGGGTGGCCTCCAGGACGCGGCCGAGCTGGTCGGTGAAATCGTTGGAGTCGGCCACGAACTGACCGCCCGTCTCCGATGCCATCGTGAACAGGGCCTCCTGCGACGTGTTTCCCCACTTCGGGTTCTCTCCCGGCCGGCCTTCGCGGAGACCCGCGATGTCCACCGCGTGCAGGACGCAGTCGCTTCGACGCAAGGCGTCCATCGTCTCGGCCAGAGGCTTGAGGACGACCGTGTCGTCGACCATGGTGTCGAATCCGTGCGAAAAAAAGATGATCTGCTTCCGTCCGTCCACCCGTTTCATCCTCTCGGCGAGGATCTTCAGGACGGCGAGCATCTGATCGATGCGTGCGGCGTCCTTCGCCCGGCCGCCCTGCTGCATTCGGTAGATCTCGTCCGGCGAGAACTGGCTGTACTTGCCCGTTCCCGCGTCGTCCTCGGCGGAGATCGTCACGGTCCGGCCCTGCATTTCGTTCGGGACCACGATGCCGTCCAGCCCTTTCTTGAGCTCTTCGCGGCTCCGCGTGAACCCGGGCATGAACCGCGCGCCGGACTTTTCCGAGACCGAACCCACGCAGAGGAGGTCCGCGGGCCCGGCCTGTTCCCGGATGAATCGCTCCGCCGCATCGCGCGCGCGGGAGAGCTCCGCCGGCGTGATGAAGGAGAGATCGAAGAGGAGGATGAAGCGGCGCATGGCGGCGGGATTGACCGTCCCCGGCGGTTGCGGGGCCCCGGCCTCATGCGAGGCCGGCGGAAACTCGGTCACGTCGAGCCCGGTCGGGCGAACTTCCTTCCCGTCGTCGAGCACCCGAAAATCGGAGAGCGCGAGACCGCGAACCGGGGCGCCCTTCGAATCGAGGACCGTCAGGGGAACCTCGACGAGCGAGACGGCGACCGACTCGCGAACGGGAGGGGGCGACTCCTGCGCGGCGCCCGGCGTCCAGAACGCGAGAGCGGCGAAAACGGCGAGAGCAATGGGCCCTCGGCCCGCCGACCGTGGCGAAAACGTCGAGCGCATCGGGGGGTCCTCCGCCCGAAGCCTACACCGGAGCCGGCGATGCTCGCGTCCGACCGTCCTTTCGACGGGTCTCGATTCGGAACCTTTCACCGCCCGCCGCGTCTCCCTTCCGACGGCGAGTGCCGCCGAAGGAGGAAAACCGTGCCGATTCTCTCCGCGCTCGCGCTGCTTGCCCTGGCCGCTTCCGCGGTGCGGCCGGCCCCGCTCCCGTCCGCCGACGAGATCGTCGCGAAGAACGTCGCGGCGCGCGGCGGCGCCGAAAAGATCGCCGCGATCCGATCCGTGATCTACCGCCGCGGGGAATATCGCGAGGGCGAACACCGGAGCGACCATGCCGCGATGGCGATGATGCGCCCTTACTACAAGCTCGTCGGCGACCCCGAAAAACCGAGCTCGGATTTCGCCGAAGGCTACGACGGGAGCGCCTGGGAGTTCTACGGAGATCCCGGAATCGTCCTCCGCACGGTGGGCCCCGCCTCCGCCGCCTCGCGACACGGGCTCTGGGTGGACGGCGGACTCGTCGATTACCGCGCGAAGGGCTCGACGATCGAGGTCCTGGGCAAGGAAGCGATCGGAGGCCGGGACTCGTGGCGCCTGCGGGTCACGATGCGGGACGGCTTTTCCGAGGAGGTTTTCATCGACGCCGAGACGTCCCTCCAGATCGCCTCGCGCAAAGCCGCCCCGATCCATGCCTTCGGCAAGAACGTCACGAGCGAGACGCGTTTCTCCGATTTTCGCCGCGTCGACGACGTGCTCTTCTCGTTCCACAGCGAAGAGGTCGACATCGCGACCGGCCGCGCCCTCAACAGCATGCAGTGGGGGGAAATCGTCGCGAATCGCCCGCTCGATCCCTCCGCCTTCTCGCCGCCCGTTCTGCGCCGCACGCCGGTCCAGACGCTCATGGACCAACTCTTCCAGGAACGCGACGATGTCGAGGCCGTTCGCTGGACGTACGCCGACTTCCGCCGCGCCAACCCGGAAACGGACACGGACGAGGCGATGGAGGTGATCGGCTACCAGATGCTGAAGATGGGAGCCGGGCCCTCCGCCACTCTCGTTCTGTCGGAGAACGCGGCGGCATACCCGAAGTCCTCGACGGCCGCGTTCGGTCTCGGCCGCGCCTGCGCGACGTCGGGCGAAGCCGAGAAAGCGCGGGCCGAATTCGAACGGGCGATCGCCCTGGATCCGAAGAACGAGAGGGCGAAGAAGGCGCTCGAGGCGCTGCCCCGCTGACGGTTCGCAGCGGCATATCCGGAACCCCGAAGCGCGACCGCGATCCCTCGACTTCGCTCGGGATGACCGAGACCGGGAAAGATTCTCGGGGCGAGATTCGCCGTACCGACGCCCGCGCGGCCCGGGATCCGATCGGCAGTGAAAATCGGTCCGCGTCGCCTTATTACATGAATCCGAGCGTGAGCTTGGCGGCCTCGCTCATCATGGCGGGCCCCCAGACGGGCTCCCACACGAGCTGCACGTCGGTGTCGACGACGCCCGGGACCGACTCGACCTTTCGCTTCGCGTCGTCGGCGATCGCCGCGCCCATGCCGCAGCCGGGCGCCGTCAGCGTCATCTTGACCTCGACCCGGAAGCCGTTCGCCGCGGTCTTGACCTCCATGTTGTACACGAGGCCCAGCTCGACGATGTTGATCGGGATCTCCGGATCGAACACCGTCTTCAACTGCTCCCAGACGGCCTTGTCGACGCCTTCCGCGGTCGACGTGTCGGCGGCCGCCGTCGCTTCGGCGGCCTTCTTCGCTTCCTCCGGAATCTCGACGCCGAGCGCGTCGGCGTCCTTCCCTTCGATGCGATAGAGCCCGCCGAGCGAGGGCACTTCGACGGTGAAGTTCCCGCCGAGCGTCTGGGTGATCCGAACGAGCGTCTTCGACGGCAGCGCCATGCGCTCTCCGGAAGGAATCTGCATCGCGACCACGTCGCGGGAGAGAGACAGGATCGACTGGGGATAACCGGGCATGACCTTCCTCCGAACCCCATTCTATCGCCGGGGCTGCGGCCGCTGCGGTCCCACGCTTACTTATCAAGAAAGAGGATGAGGCGCGGCCAGACGTGCCGGAAGGCGGGTTCCGGCGGGCCTGGCGGCGGTGAAGGCGTACCAAAGACGTACGTCGAGCCGCCGCCAGACCCGCCGGACCCGCTTAACGGCGCGTATCGTCCGCGCTCGCCTGCATCGAGGCGCGGGCGAGCTCGAGCACGTCGAACGCCGGCGGCCCCTGCTGAATTTCTTCTTTCGCGTTCCCGATCATGACCATGCAGAACGGGCAGGAGACGCCGACCTTGTCGGTTTCCATGGCCGCGATCTCCTTCATGCGGGTCTGGTTGATCCGCTCTCCGAGCTTCTCTTCCATCCACATCCGGCCGCCGCCCGCGCCGCAGCAGAGCCCCTTCTCCTTCGAGTGCTCCATTTCCTTCAACGTGACGCCCGGGATCGAGCTCAGGATTTTCCGCGGCGCGTCGTAGACCTTGTTGTAGCGGCCCAGATAGCAGGGGTCGTGGAACGTGATCGACTCGGGAAGCTCGCCCTGCATCCGGATTCGCCCCTCCGCGATCAGCTCCGCGACGAGCTCGGTGCCGTGGACGACCTCATAGTCGCCGCCGAACTGGGAGTACTCGTTCTTCAGGCAGTTGAGACAGTGCGGGCAGTTCGTGACGACCTTCTTCACGCCGTACCCGTTCATCGTCTCGACGTTCTGGGCGGCCAGCGTCTGGAAGAGGTACTCGTTCCCCATGCGCCGCGCCGAGTCGCCGTTGCACGTCTCCTCCGTTCCGAGGATCGCAAACGAGACCCCGGCCTCGCGGAGGATCTCGACGAGCGCCTTCGAGACGCGCTTCGCCCGGTCCTCGTACGATCCGGCGCAGCCGACCCAGAAGAGATATTCGACGGAGCCCTTTTCGGCTTCGGCCATCGTGACGACCGGAATGTCGCCGACCCAGTCGGCGCGGGACGCCGCGGCGATCCCCCACGGATTGCCGTTCGTCTCCATGCCGCGGAAGGCCGTCTGCATCTCTTTCGGGAACTCGGCGCGATCGAGCACGAGGTGCCGGCGCATCTCGACGATCTTGTCGACCGCGGGAATGATGAAGACCGGGCAGGCCGTCGTGCAGAAGCCGCAGGTCGTGCAGGCCCAGATCGTCTCCTCGGTGATCCACCCTCCGATGAGCGGCTTCGTCTCCGGATGCGCGCCGTTTCCGCGCCCGCTCGCCTCCGCGAGGAGCCGCGGCGTCTCGGCGTAGAAGGCGTCGCGGAACGCCGTGATGTGGTTCTTCGGGTCGAGCGGCTTTCCGGTCAGGACCGTCGGGCAGACCACGCGGCAGCGTCCGCATTCGGTGCACGTGTAGCCGTCGAGGAGAGCCTTCCAGGTGAAGTCTTCGATCTTCGACGCGCCGAACGTCTCGACGTTCTCGAGATCCACCGTCGCGAGACGCCCCATCGGCTCGAGCTTCTGCAGGAAGATGTTCGGGACGGCCACGATGATGTGGAAGTGCTTCGAATACGGAAGGTAGTTGCCGAAGAAGAAGATGTCGACCAGATGCGTCCACCAGCAGACGGCGAAGAGTGCGGCGAGCGTCGCCGGCGCGAGGCCGGTGAAGAGCGCCGAAAGCGGCCCCGTCACCGGCGACCACCACCCGGCCCGAACCGGCTCCAGGGCGATGCGGGCGGCATCGGCAACGAGGTCCGTGACGATCAGGAGGTCGATCAGGAACAGGATCAGCCAGGCGTCGAGCGACGGATCGAGCCTCTTCGGCCGCGCGAAGAGCCTCCGCCACGCCGCCATCGCGACTCCGACGAAAACGAGGAGCTCGATGACGTCCTTGACGAAGTTGTAGGCGTGGCCGAAAAGTCCGGGGAACGGCTGGAATCCGGGCGCGAGGCCCTCGACGACGAGAGACGTCGTGCGCACGGCGAGGACGACGAAGCCCGCGAAGATGAGGATGTGGAACGTGCCGGCATACGGGTCGCGGAACATCCGGAGCTGCAGGAACGCGTACTCGATCGTTTTCCACATCCGGGTCGGGATCCGGTCGAAGCGGTTCTCCGGTTTCCCGGCGGTCAGGGCCTGGAACCGCCGCGACGCGGAGTAGGCGAAGACCAGGATCGCCGCAAGGACGAGGAACCCGAAGATCGCCGTTTCCGGAACGCCCATCCACGTCCCGGCCGTCGGAGCGTCGAGGCTTTTCATGCGCGGCAATTTGACCACATCTCCGGGGGGCTCGCCGCCCGCGCCGGAGAAACCTTCCTTCCGCCGCGACGTACCTGCGAGACGAAGTGTCTGCTTCCGCCGCCGCCCGTTCGACCGCTCCGGCCCGCGACGTCGCCGGGATCTCGATCGACTGGCTGTTCGAGAGCCCGACGATCCGGCTGACCCGGTGGTGCTGCCTCGTCCGCGAGCGGGGAGTCACTGCCGAGCGGCAGCAGTTCTGGCACGTGATGGGTTTTCCGCACGCGGGGACGTACGTCGTTCACAGCGAGGGCGACTCCGCCCTGATCGACGTGAACTCGGTCGCGTTCTTCAACCCGCTCGGCGTCTACCGGACCAGCCATCCGCAGGGATTCGGCGATCGCGGCGCCGGTCTCGTCGTGCGGCCCGACGTCGTCGTCGACGCGCTCGCGGAAGCCGGTTTCGAGGCGCCGTCCGAAGAAGGAAAATTTCCGTTCCTGCGCGGCGCGAGCTCCGCGTGCGCCTGCTGGCTCCTTCACCGGATCTCTTTCCGCGCGGCCGCGGGCGATCCGGTGGACCCGATCGAGATCGAGGAACGCAGCCTCGCGGTCGTCGCCGAGACCGTGGCCGCCGCCGTTCCGTCGAACCGCGGGCCGCGGCGGGAACACCGGTCCGCCGCTCGCCGCCGCCGCGAGTCGGTCGACGCCGCGAGGGGCTACCTGGCGCTCCGGTTCCGGGATCCCGTCCGGCTCTCCGACGTCGCGGCCGCGGCCGGCCTCTCCCCCTTCCACACCTGCCGCGCTTTCCGAAAGGAAACCGGCGTCTCGGTGAACCGCTTCCTCCACCGTCTCCGGCTTCGGACGGCGCTCGACGTCCTGCCCGGCTACCGCGGCGACATCACGCGGCTCGCCCTGGACCTCGGGTATTCGAGCCACAGCCACTTCACGTACGCGTTCCGCCGGGAATTCGGAGCGCCGCCGTCCGCGGCCTGGGACCGATCCGCGCGCCCCGCCGCGCCCGCAGGATCCGGAAACTGACGCCTCGAAGCTTCCGGCTCGCGCGGGCAATCGCGTGATAGCCGCGGCCGGCGGGGTGCCGTAAAACAGCGGGTGAACGATCTGAAAGGAGATTCGATGCACCGGTGCGCCCCCCTCCGGCTTTCTCTCCTCGTCGCCGCCGCGCTCGCCGCTGCCCGCCCGGGCGGCGCGAGCCCCGCTCCCCCGCCGCCGCCATGCTCCGGTCCGGAGTGGAAGCAGCTCGATTTCTGGGTCGGCGAATGGCACGCGTCGTGGCCGGCTTCGCCGGACGGCCCGGCGGGCACGGGGACGAACCGGATCGAGAAGGTCCTCGACGGGTGCGTCGTGTCGGAGAACTTCGCGGCCGAAGGCGCCGCCCCTCTCGTGGGGAAGAGCTGGTCGACGTTCGACTCCCGAACGAAGGAGTGGCGCCAGACGTGGGTCGACAATCAGGCCGGGTACTTCGACTTCCTCGGCGACGTGTCGAGTCCGGACGAGAAGATCTTCGCCATGCACGCGACGGGAAAGGACGGCAGGTCTGTGGCGCTCCGGATGGTCTTCAAGAACATCGCGGCGGACACCTTCGACTGGAGCTGGGAGCGATCGAACGACGGCGGGAAGAGCTGGATGGTGCAATGGCCCATCCATTACTCGCGAAAAAAGTCGTGATCCGCGGGGGCGCGGTCGTGCCGCTGCTCCTCGCCGCCGCGTTCGCGCCGCGGCCGGCCGGCGCCGACGCCCGATGCGCGGCACGGCCGGAGACGTCGCAGTTCGACTTCTGGCTCGGCGAGTGGAACGTCGGCCCGACCACCGGCCAGCCCGACGACGGGACGCGCGCCTTCAGCCGCGAAGAGAAGATCATCGGCGGCTGCGTCCTCCTCGAGAACTACGAGGAGCCGGGAGGCTACAGCGGGAAGAGCCTCAATTTCTTCGACCCCGTCCGGGAGAAATGGCGGCAGATGTGGGTCGACAGCGGCGGGAACACGAGCGAGTTCGAAGGCTCGTTCACCGGCGGCGCGATGCGATTCGAAGGCGAGTCCCACACGGCATCGGGCAAGCGCGTCTTCCGCCGGCTGACCTTCACGCCGCTGTCTCCCGACTCCGTCCGGCAGCGATCCGAGGCTTCGCCCGACGGGAAGACGTGGAAGGTCAACTACGACTACACGTACACGAGACGGAAGCGTTAGCCCGGGGCCGGTTTCCGAGTCGCGATCCCGCTCTCCGGGAGCCGTGTGGCTCGTCGGCCAGGCCGGCGGTCGCGGCCGGCGCGACCCGAGGCGGCGCGCCCGATGGTGATGTAATCGCCGCATGCGATTCGCAATTTTCGGCACCGGTGGCGTCGGCGGGTACTTCGGCGGGCGGCTCGCGGAGGCGGGAGAGGACGTCACGTTCGTCGCCCGCGGCGCCCACCTCGACGCGATCCGGACAAACGGCCTGACCGTCGAGAGCGTCGCCGGCGATTTTCGTGTATTACCGGCGAAGGCGACGGACGATCCCGCGTCCATCGGGCCCGTCGACGCGGTGATCGTGTGCGTCAAGGCGTGGCAGGTGAAAGAAGCCGCCGCCGCGATGCGCCCGATCGTCGGCCCGGAAACGATCGTCGTTCCGCTCGAGAACGGCGTCGAGGCGCCCGATGAGCTCGCCGGGGTGCTCGGTCCGGGTCCCGTCCTCGGAGGACTGTGCAAGATCGTCGCGTACATCGGAGCTCCCGGGATCGTGCGGCACACGGGAGTCGCGCCGTCGCTCGCGTTCGGCGAACTGGTCGGAGCCGAGAGCGATCGCGTGCGCCGGCTCCGGGAGGTCATGCGCCGCGCGAAGGGAATGGCCGTCGAGGAACCGGCCGACATCCGGGTGGCGCTCTGGCAGAAATTCATCTTCATCTCCGCGATGAGCGGCGTCGGCGCCGTGACGCGGGCGCCCGCCGGAGCGATCCGCTCGATTCCGGAGGCGCGGGGGCTGCTCGAGGCGGCGATGCGGGAGACCCAGGCGGTCGGGATCGGGCAGGGGGTGCGCATCCCCCCGCACACCGCCGACCGGACGCTCGACTTCTTCGACACGCTGCCGGAGGGCTCGACGGCGTCGATGCAGCGGGACGTGATGGACGGGCGCCCCTCCGAGCTCGAGTACCAGACCGGCACGATCGTCCGTCTCGGGCGCGCGGCCGGTGTGCCGACTCCGGTCAACGATTTCCTGTACGCAGCCCTCCTGCCGCAGGAGCGCGCGGCCAGGAGCCGGCGCGGACTCTAGCAGGCCGCTGAAAAACCGCACGGGTCGCGTTCGGAGCGCCGCCTCCCTCCGGCCGCGCCTCGGAGTGTCGTCACTCGCCCACCACCCCCGTCATCGCGAGCCGCGGCAAGCGGCGCGGCGATCTGCAAGGCTCGGGCCTGGGGATTGCTTCGCTTCCGCCGCCGCTCTTCGAGCTATGGCGGACAAGCCGCTCGCAATGACAGAGAAATGACCCTTGCAATGACGCAGAAAAGACGCTCGCCTCCTCGGACGAGACCATCTCGCCTCCGGAGAAGGAAGGCGCGGGCCTCCGCTACTTCTGGAGCTCCGAGGCCCAGTTGGTGGCCAGCGTGATCGACGAGCCCCGCAGCCCGCTGTCCGTCGGAACGACGAAAAGGAATCGGCTCCCGTCGGGGGAAACGTCGTACTGCCACTCGTCCGTCTGCGCGAGGGCCGGAAGCCGGAAGAGAGGCTTGACCGCTCCGACCTCGAACGACGGCGAGGAGGAGACCTCCGCCTCCATCATCCTGTTCGTCTCGTCGAGGTAGTAGATCGCGCGTCCGTCGCGCCGCCAGCGCGGCTCATATCCGCCACTGGAAGAGACCTGCCATTTTCCGCCGGCCTCCGGGAAGGACGCGACGTAGATCCTCGACAGGCCGGACTCGTAGGAGTTGTAGGCGAGCCACCGGCCGTCCGGCGAGAACCGGGCCACGGGATCCTTGATGCCCTCGTAGGGAAGCTGATACGGCGCGCCCCCGGGCGCCGTCGGCGCGACCCAGAGCTCGGTCCGGTTCACGGCGCCGCCGCCGGGAAACCGGCCGTACACGACGAATCGGCCGTCGCGCGTCCAATCCGTCGGAAATGCCTCGAGCGAAGCCACCACCTGGCGTTCCGGCTCCCGGCCGGAGATCGCCTTCCGGTAGAGGTCCCCGTCGTGGGTCCGATTCGACGAGTAGAGAATTTCCGCGCCGTCGCCTGACCATACCGGAAAGCCGTTGGAGGTCGGGCCGAAGGTGAAAGCCGCAGGCGGCGCTCCCGGCACGGCGCCGAAAAGAACGATCTGAAAGGAGAGATCGAGCGGGTTCTGGAGCCCCACGGCGATCCTCTTGCCGTCCGGCGAAAGAGAAGGCTCCGAATAGATCGCCGGTTTTCCGAAGGTCTCGAGCCTTTGACCCGACCGGTCGAGCCAGGCGAGCTGCGTCGATCCCCCGCTGTCCCCTGCGAAATACGCGAGCAGGCCGTTACGCGACACGGAGAACGCTCCGGCATAGCGCCCCCAGTCCCTCTGGACCGGGTTTGCGAGCGTCACGGGGTCGCCCCGGATCCGTCGCGTCGAGAGATCGAAGGGGGTCGCCTGGAGCGCGCTCCCCCGCATGGACAAGAGAAATCCCGGAGCGTATTCCGCCTGGGAGCTTGCGGTCAGCAGGAATTCGGCCGACATGTCGCCGAGCGTGCCGGCGAAGATGCCGTCCGACGGACCACGTCCGTGCAATCCCGAGGACCCCGCGAGGTAGATGAAGTGGCGGCCGTCCGGGAGGAATTCGGGAAATCGGTGGGTCGCCTGGTGTTTGCTCGGATCGAGCTTCGTGGCCGGCGAGACCGCTCCGCCGGCCGCCGGAACGCGCGACAGGGGCCCGAAGACGTCCGAAGAGAAGAGGATGACGCCGTCCGCGCTCCACGTGCCTCCCCGGCCGTTGGGAGCGTCGGCGAGGATCTGCGGCGCCCCGCCTGCGAGCGCGATCTTCTGGAGCTTCCCGGAAGCGAAGAACCCCAGCCATTTCGAATCGGGAGACCAGAACGGATAGGAGGCCTGCTCGACGCCCGCCAGCGGATGCGCTTCGAGAGAATCGAGCGAACGGACCCAGATCTGGAACTTGCCGTCGAGCGAGGCGACGAACACGATCGACTTTCCGTCCGGCGAGATCGCCGGCGGCCCGCTCGGGTCGTTGAAGAGCAGAAACTGAGCGTCCTGCGGCGCATTGAGAGACGCGCGAAGGACGGGGCTCGGCGCGCTCCCGGACCGGAATCGGAGGAGAAGAAGGAGCAAGGCGGCTGCCGCGGAGACCGCGAACCCGGCCCACGCGACCCGTTCCCGGCTCTTCCGGCGCGACACGACCGTCGCCGGAGCGCCCGCCTGCGACCCGGCCTCGGCGATCCACTGGAGCTCGCTCTTGACGTCGTGGGCGCTCTGCCAGCGGTCGTCCGGGTCCTTGGCGAGACAGGTCTTGACGACGCGATCCAGCGCCGGGGGCGTCATTGCCGCGATCGAGGAGATCGGAGGCGGGTCGCTCGCGAGAATTGCCGCGATCGTGCTCGCCCGGCTGTTTCCCGCAAACGCCTTCTTCCCGGTCGCCATTTCGTAAACGACGCAGCCGAGAGCAAAGATGTCGGCCCGGTGATCGGCTTCCTTGCCTTCGAGCTGCTCGGGTGACATGTACTGGAAGGTCCCCATGACGGTGCCCTTTTCCGTCAGCGGCTGATGGGCTTCCGTCGGAAGAGAAGTGAAGCCTTCTTCGCGCGCCGGCGCGAGGCTCTTGGCGAGGCCGAAGTCGAGGAGCTTCACGCCGGATCGGGTCAGCATGACGTTTCCGGGCTTCAAGTCCCGGTGGACGATCCCGCGCTTGTGCGCCTTCTCGAGCGCGTCCGCAATCTCGACGCCGTTCTTCAGGACCTGGTCGAGCGGAAGGGCTCCCTTTTCGAGACGATCAGCCAGCGTCTGCCCCTCGAGGAGCTCCATGACGAGGTATTCGACGCCGTCCTGACTGCCGACGTCGTAGAGCGCGCAGATGTGCGGATGGGAGAGCTGCGAGATCGCCTTCGCCTCGCGTTCGAATCGCTGCCGGAGCTCGACGTTCTCCGACAGATGCGACGGGAGCACCTTGACCGCGACCTCCCGATCGAGCCGCGTGTCCTTCGCCTTGTAGACCTCTCCCATGCCTCCCGCGCCGACGGCAGAGAGAATCTCGTAGGGGCCGAGCCGTGTTCCGGAAGCGAGGGGCATGTGTGCGCGCAATGATAGTGCAAGGTGCGCGGCACGACCTGTCGGTCAACGCGAGAGGCGACGAGACGCGGCGAGATCCATGAACGCCTCCGTCATGGCGAGGCCGCAGGCCGCCGCTATCACCAGAGTTCCGGGACTCCGGAGATCGCCCGCGTCAGAAGCCGAGCGTGCCGTTGACCCGCGCCATCTCCAGCTGCTGTTTCAGGAAGTCGCGCGGATAGGAGATCCGGATGTCTCGGATCTTCCCGCTCGCGTCCCGCACGGGAGCCAGATCCGAATAGATCCCCGTGGAGTAAGGGGCGATATCCAGGGTCTTGTACCGGGCGACGACCTCGTCGCGCAGCGCCGGGTCGAAATGGATCCCGTATTTCTGCACGAGGTTCTTGATGCCGTCATAGTCCCCTTCGGCCTTGATCCGCATGATCTCGGCAAGGAGCTTCCCGACGCCTTCGTGCGCCCTGTCGTAGTCCTTCACGACGATGTAGCTCTTTCCGTTCGTCCGCGTGCGCTCGAAGGCGCCGTCCTCGATCAGGTAGTTGACGATCAAGAGTCGGTTGCGATCGTGGTCTTCCTCGGCGTCGCTCCCGGTCGGATAGTGGTTCAGGGTCGTGAGACCCTGGCGAGCGAGGCGCCGATACATTTCCTCGGCGACGGCGCGAACGTTCTCGACGCCGACCTCCGCGAGCTTCGGGTCGAAAGCGTCCCAGTAGGCGACGAGGTCCGCCCGCGCCTCCTCGAGTGTCGAGAAGTACTCCTTCAGGTACGTCTCCGGCGGGTTCGGCACCGCGACCTTGCCCGAGCCGTGGCCGACGATCTCGTGAAGCGCCGTCTGGAGGTCGCCCGCGGTTTTCCCGTATTTCTCGAAGGCTTCCTTCTCCGACGGATCCGGCCAGAACTCGACGGCGCCTTTCGACCCCGACACGGCGGTGAACGCGTCGACCGAGGACGAGAGAAAGATGCTCTTCGTGCCGTACTGCTCTCGAACGTCGGCCTCGTTCGGAAGGTTGTCGCCGACCGTCGTCACCCGGAAATCGCCGGTCGCGTGTATGGTCTCGACCGCCCTTCCTTCCGGCGGCCTGATGTCGAGCTTCTTGTACTTTTCGAGCCACGGAGCTTTCTTCTCGAAATAGACGGCGTTCTCGGCGAGCTTCTTCATCAAGGGATCGAGCTTCGCGTCCGTCGTCGCGACGAGCATCTGCGAGGAACCCTTCATGCCGCGGGCGTCGCGATAGACCTCGATGAACCCCGACGCGAAATCGACCGGGGGATTGTTGCGAATCCACAGGACGTTGTAGTCGTGCCAGTCGCGCAGGTCGCCGGTCTGGTAGAAGCGCACGAGCGCGCGGATCACGCGCGCCTGCGCAGGATCGGCGGCCGCCGCGGCTTTCTCGAGCGACCGATTCGCCGCGGCGAGCTCCCGGGCGTATCGGCCCGGCGGGACCTTCCCGTCCGGCGTTCCGGCCCGATAGACCTCCTCGACGAGCTTCCCGCCGATCTTCGTGAGGCGGGAATCGAGCGGATATCTCTCCCGAAAACCGGCCAGATCTCTTGTCGTGACGCCGCTGTAGTAGTTGTTCGCGGAGGCCGTGAGGATGTCCTCGCCGGCGGGAGGATTCTTGACCGTGATCGACGGCTGGTACGCGGGATCGAAGAGCGGCCGCCGCAACCGCCGGAGAAGAGCCGCGAGCGACGCCCGGGTGCCGAGACGAGCCCCTTTCCGGCGCGCGGTCTCGGCGGCCTGCTCGAACGGCTCGGCCGCGATCGCCGGAACGAACTTCCTGTTCGTCGTCTCGTTGTGGTTGCCGCCGTTGGCGAAGAAAAGCTTCGCGTAGGAAACGATGGACTCGCGGCTCTCTTCGGGCAGCCGCGAGGGGTCCTGAACCATCGCGCCGAGGAGGCGCTTCTCGTCGAGGCCGCATTCCGACATCTGGTCGTAGAAGATCGGGTCGAGCTGCGCCGCCGCCTGCGCGAGGCGAAAGGCGACGATCTTGTCTCGCAGAGAGAGCTGCGGAAAGCTCGGCGACTCGATTTGGATGAACGCGCGGTCGCCGATGCGCTCGACCTGCGGTCCCGGGGACGCCGCCGAGGCCGGCGCGGCGGCCAGAAGAATCGCTCCGGCAAGCGACATCGTTCTCATCTGTTTCTCCCCGGCAGGGCCGGACGGGGCTCCGCCGATCCCGATGCTACCCTTTCGCCATGCCGCGCGCCCTTCGAGCCGCTGCCGCCGGGACGGCGATCCTCTGCTCGCTTTCGCACCTCGCCGGCGGCGCCGGTTGGGAGGCCCGCTATCGCCTGGCGAGGCGCGGGCTCATCGCGTTCGCGGAGCGGGCGCCGGATCGGCTGCTGCTGACGAGCAACGAGTCGGGCGCCTTCCAGCTCGAAACGCGCGATCTCGCTCGGAAGACGAGGCACGTTCTCACGCACGGCAGCGCGGGTCGAACGGCAGGGGCGATCTCTCCGAACGGCAAATTCGTGTATTACGTCGAAGACACGGGCGGAAGCGAGGTCGGATCCTGGGTGCGTGTCCCCTTCGAAGGCGGCTCTCCGGAAAAGGTGGCGCCCGGAATCGCCGGATCGAGCACCGGCATCGCCTTCGACCGCTCCGGGCGGTTCGTCGTCGTCGGAACCTCCGGCGCCGACGGTTTCCGGTTCGACCGCGTCGAGTCGATCGGCAGCGCGACGACGCTCTACCGATCGAAGAACGAGGCGTATGGCCCCGCGCTTTCGGCGGACGGGAAGTACCTTTCCCTCGTCGAGACCGAACGGAAGAACGACCGGCACTACGCGACGCTCGTCCTCGACGCGAAGACCGGAGAACGCATGGCCGAGCTCTGGGACGGCGAGGGAAACAGCGTCACCGCGGGTCGCTGGTCGCCGGTCCCGGGCGACCAGCGGCTCCTCGTCCAGTCCGATGTTTCCGGATTCGTGCGCCCCGGCGTCTTCGACGCGGCGAGCGGTAAGCGGTCGGAACTCGTCGTGTCGCTTGCCGGCGAAGTCACCGCGGAAGACTGGTCGCCGGAGGCGGGAGCGGTCCTGCTGAAGCAGCACATCGGAGGCCGAGACCGGATCTACCGCTTCGCCCTGTCGTCGCGGTCCATCCAGCCGATCCCTCTCGGAGAGGGATCCGTCGGCGACTGCGGCTTCCAGCCGGGCGGAACGGTCCGGGCGATGTTCCAGAGCGCGGCCGCCACACCCCGGCTCGTCGAGATCGATCCCGCCACGGGGCGCGCCGAAACGATTCTGGCCAGCGAGAATGCACCACCGGGAACGCCGATGAAGCCGGTCGACTTCCCGGGCGCGGGCGCAGAGCGCGTCCCGGCGCTCCTCGGCGTCCCGAAGACGCCGAACGGATCCGCGGTCGTCTGGCTGCACGGCGGCCCGCACTCGGAAACGACCGATTCGTTCTCGCCCGCGGTCCAGGCGTATCTCGACGAGGGGTTCGTCGTCCTCGCGCCGAACTACCACGGCTCGTCCGGCCTCGGGCGCGCCTGGGCGAATTCGGTCGTCGGCGACCCGATGACGCGCGAGCTCGCGGATCTGGCGGCCGCCCGGCAATACCTCCTGGAGGCGCATCTCGCGCGCAGCGGCGCAATCTTCCCCGTGGGCTGGTCCTACGGCGGCTACCTGACGCTCTGCGCTCTCGCGTTCCAGCCGGATCTCTGGGCCGGTGGAATCGCCGGAGCGCCGATCGCCGATTTCGCGATGCAGTACGACGATGCCCGGGCGGCCCTGCGCGGCTGGACGGTCATGCTCTTCGGGGGAACGCCGGCCGAGAAGCCCGCGCTCTATCGGGATCGGTCGCCGCTCGCGCGCGCGGAAGCGATTCGCGCGCCGCTCCTGATCTTCGCCGGGAAGAACGACCGGCGCGCTCCACCGCGGCAGATCGAGGCGTTCGTCCGGAGGCTCTCGGCGGCGAAGAAGGACGTTTCGGTGCGCTGGTTCGAAGCCGGCCACGGGTCGCTCGCCGCCGACGAACAGATCGGGGAGATGCGCGAAGCGCTCGCGTTTCTGCGGCGGGTCGTCAGCTCCCGGTGACGGTGAGCGTGGCGACGGACTTCAACGCCTCCCGGGTCGCCGAGAGCGTCAGACTGCGTTTCCCGTCCGGGCTGCGGAGAAGCAGCGTGTGCCCGTCGTCCGTCTTCATGTCCATCGCGGTCGTCCAGCCGGCGAGCTTCCCCTGGTAGAACTTCGCGACGTCGTCGGGCCAGTCGGAGGTTTCGATCGTCGCGGCGGTCGGGCCGTTGCGCGTGTCGACGGAGACCGCGACGTGGGCGCCCGGGTACATCGGGATGTCCTTCGGGAACCCGGCGGGGAAGCTCCCGGACGGGGCGGCGGGCATGGCCGCCGCGGTCGCGGTCCCGTCCACCGAGCGGATCGTCACGGTCTTTGCCGAGCGGTCGATCTCGACGTCCGTTCCGCCGGCGGATCCGGCTGCCGCCACCGTCTCGTTCTTCCGGCAGGCCGGCAGGGCCGCCGTGAGCAGAACACCGAGGATGACGCAGATTCGCTGGAGCATCGACCCTCTCCCCTCGCCGAGTTAAGCGGCTCCGCCGCTCGAACCCGGCGCCGGCTCTTTTATTCCGACTTGATCGCCTTCACGGCCTTCGTGAACTCCGGCACGAAGGGGAACAGGTCCGCGACGACCCCGTACGTCGCGACCTTGAAGATCGGAGCGTCCGCGTCCTTGTTGATCGCGACGATCACCTTCGACGTGCCCATTCCCGCGAGATGCTGGATCGCACCCGAGATGCCGACGGCGACGTACAGCGTCGGAGAAACGACCTTTCCGGTCTGCCCCACCTGGTACTGATGGTCGATCCATCCGGCGTCGACGACGGCGCGCGAGGCGCCGAGCGCCGCTCCCCTGCCCATCGCCTCGACGAGGTCGCGAACGATCGGCCAGTTCTCCGGCCCCTTGATCCCGCGGCCGCCGGACACGATGACGTCCGCCTCGGTCACGTCGAGCTCCTTGCCGCCCGACGTCGTGATGCCGGTCACCTTCGCGCGGATCTCGAGAGCGCCGAGATCGAGCGCCTCGATCGCGGGATCGGAGGCGGTTTCGTTGCGCTCCGCCGGAAAGACGTTCGGACGCGTCGTCGCGATGCGAAGCCCCGACGCCGCCTCGACGGTCGCGCGGGCCTTGCCGGAGTAGACGGGCCGGACACCGACGAGCTTTTCCCCTTCGACCTTCAATTCCATGACGTCGGCGAGCACCCCGGCGTCGTTCTTCGCGGCGAAGCGGGGGGCCACGTCCTTGCCCATCGCGGTCGCGGCGATCAGCACCGCATCCGGCGATTCCTTCTCGCGCGCGGCCTGGAGCGCGCCGACGTAGCCGCGGTTCGAATAGAGCGCGAGATCCTCGCGGTCGGCGACGTAGACCTTCCCCGCGCCGTACTTCCCGAGATCCCTCGCCGCGTCCGTGATCCCCTTCCCGGCGATGACCGCCGCGACCGGACCTCCCGCCAGCCTCGCGGCGAGCGAGAGCGCTTCGAGGGATGCCTTCCGGATCTTTCCGTCGCGCTGCTCGATGAAGACGAGGAATCGCATCAGAGCACCTTCGCTTCTTCGCGGAGCAGCCGCGCGAGCTCGCGCGCCGCTCCGGCGGGGTCGGAGGCCGCGCCCTCGGCCGAGGACTTCGGATCGCCTCCCGGAACGAAATGGCACGGCTTCGGCGGCGGAGGCAGCTCGAGCCGCGAGAGCGTCGTCTTCGGGGCGTGAGCCTCCGCGGCGCGTTCCTGGATCGGCTTCTTCTTCGCCGCCATGATTCCCTTGAGCGAGGCGTAGCGCGGCTCGTTCAGGCCCTTCTGGGCCGTGATCACGCAGGGCAGCGGGGACTCGACGTGCTCGTGCGCGCCTTCGATCTCGCGCTCGCAGGCGACCTTGCCGTCTCCCGCTTCGAACTTGACGACGTTAGCGACGTGCGGAACGCCGAGGAGCTCGGCGACCATCGGCCCGACGAGAGACTCATCGAACCCGACGCCCTTCTGCCCGAACCACACGACGTCGCGGGGAACGTCCTTCACGGCCGCGGCGATGTTCTTGGCGACCGCGAGCGCGTCCAGCGCATCGCCCTTCGAATCGATCCAGATGCCGTCGTCGGCGCCGCGGGCGAGGCATTCCCGGATGCCGGTCTTCGCGCGCTCCGGCCCGAGCGCAAGGACGGTCACCGTTCCCGCGCCCTTCGATTCCTTCGTCTTGATCGCCTCCTCGAGCGCGAACTCGTCGTAGGGCGAGACGATCCATTTCACGTCGGACTCGTCGATCGACTTCCCGTCGGCGGCGACCTTGATCTTCGTCTCGGTGTCGGGAACGTAGGCGATGCAGACGATCGAATTCATCGGCCCCTGTCTTCTCTCCGCGCCCGGTTCGTGGCGGTTTCCGCGACGCTTGTGAAAGATTTCACCACGAGCGCGGGAAGATATCACGGGAGATCAGAAGCAGCGGATGCGAACGGAGCGGCGATGTGACGGGTTCACGCCGGCCGGAGGAGATCCACCGCGCACACAGTCGTGCGAACCACGACCGGGGTTCCTCGCTCGATCCGGCGCCGGCACCAACGCGCCGGCGAGCTCGCTCGGGACTGGCTCGCACACTGGCGTGTGCGGCGATCGCCGCGCCATGCACCTCCGGTGCATGGGCCGCTTCGCGGCCCGTCTTTCGCGCGCACGCGAAAAACACGCTCGAATCAGTCCTTCGCGCGCACATCCGTGCGCGCTGCGGACTAAGGTTTCTTCAGCAGCAGGCACCCGTTCGTGCCGCCGAAGCCGAACGAGTTCGAGAGCGCGTAGCGGACGTCGACCTCGCGCGCCGTGTTCGGCACGTAGTCGAGATCGCACTCGGGATCGGGCTCCTCGTAGTTGATCGTCGGCGGGATCACGCCGTGCCTGACGGTGAGCGCGAGGATTCCCATCTCGAGGCCGCCGGCCGCGCCGAGGAGATGGCCTGTCATCGACTTCGTCGAGGAGATGGCGACCTTCTTCGCGTAGTCGCCGAAGACGCGCTTGAGGGCGATCGTCTCGACCTTGTCGCCGAGCGGCGTCGAGGTGCCGTGGGCGTTGATGTAGTCGACCTCTTCGGCGTTGATTCCCGCGTCGGCGAGCGTGTTTCGCATGACGCGCGCCGGCCCGTCGCCGTCCTCGGAAGGGGCGGAGATGTGGTACGCGTCCCCCGACATGCCGTAGCCCACCATCTCGGCGTAGATGTCGGCGCCGCGCGCCGCCGCCGCTTCCCATTCCTCGAGCAGGAGGATCCCGGCGCCCTCGCCGATCACGAAGCCGTCGCGCCCCCTGTCCCACGGACGCGAGGCGCGTTCCGGTTCGTCGTTGCGGGTCGAGAGCGCGCGCATCGCCGCGAAGCCGCCGACGGCGAGCGGCGTGATGACCGCCTCGGTGCCGCCGGTGATCGCCGCGTCCGCGTCGCCGTACTGGATCATCCGGTAGGCCTCGCCGATCGCATGCGCGCCCGTCGTGCAGGCCGTGACGGTCGCGAGGTTCGGGCCCTTCGCGCCGTACTTGATCGACACCTGCCCGGCGGTCATGTTCGCGATCAGCCCCGGGATGAAGAAGGGCGAGAACCGGTCCGGCCCTCCCTCCCACACCCGCCGATGCTGGCTTTCGATCAGCGGCAGCCCGCCAATTCCGGAGCCGATCACGACGGCGACGCGCTCGGCGTTCTCGGGCGTGATCTGGAATCCCGAGTCCTCCAGCGCATGATGGGTCGCTCCCATCCCGTAAAGGATGAAGCTGTCCATCTTCTTGATGTCCTTCTTCGAGACGTAGAGGGCGGGATCGAATCCCTTGACCTCGCCCGCGATGCGGACGGGGTACTGCGAAGCGTCGAAACGGGTGATGGGCCCGACGCCGGATTTTCCGGCCTTCAGGGCCTCCCAGTTCTCACGGGTGCCGATCCCGAGCGGGGAGACGAGCCCCACCCCGGTGACGGCCACGCGGCGCGAAGGGCCTCGTCGGGGCATGGGTCAGCTTTTCTGCGCGTGCTTTTCGATGTAGTCGTAAGCGTCCTTGACCTTCTGGATCTTCTCGGCGTCCTCATCCGGAATCTGGATGTTGAACTCCTCCTCGAAGGCCATGACCAACTCCACCGTGTCGAGCGAATCGGCGCCGAGATCGTCGACGAAGGAGGCTTCGGGCGTCACTTGCGCGGCATCGACCCCCAGCTGCTCGACGATCTTGCTCTTCACGCGCTCCTGAATGCTGTCCGCCATCACTCCTCCTCGATCCAAATCTCTCGTTTTTAGCGCCTCGCGCCCAAGCCCGCGTATTCTACACGAGGGCATTCTTCCCGCAACCGGGCTTCTAGAGGGCCGGTCCCTCCGCCCCGAGCAGCTCGCGGCGAATCAGGGCGATCGGGATCGCTCCTTCCTTCAGGAACGCGTCGTGGAACTTCCCGAGATCGAAGGAAGCCCCTTCCCGGGCCTTCATCTGGTCGCGAAGCCGGACGATCATGAGCTTGCCGAGCTGGTAGCGGAGGTAACCGGGGTCCTGCGTCCCCCGCAGTGCCTCGACCATGGCGTTGTGGGGCGTCATGAAGGCGTTCTTCTGAAAGAACGCCGCCGCCTCGTCGACCGTCATCCCTTCGGTGTGAAGGGCGATTCCCGCCAGATAGCGGCACGCCCGCTGGAGCGCCGCCTGGATCTGCGCCAGCCGGTAGCTCGGATCGTCCCCGTGGAGCCCCTGGTCCAGCATCATCTCCTCGCAGTAGAGGGCCCACCCCTCGGCGTTGGCGCCCGACGCGAAGAGCGACCGCACCCGGTCGGGATTCAGGCGGTTGTTCAGGAACTGCGCGTAGTGCCCGGGATACACCTCGTGGGCGGAAAAATTCGAGATCGAGGGAGCCGAGAAGAACTCGAGGAGCTGTTCGGCCTGTTCCGGCTTCCAGGACGGCTCGGGAAGCGTGACGTTGAAATAGGCCTCGGTCGCCTTCTCGAACGGGCCGGGCGTGTCCATCGACGCGAACGACGTCGCGCGCGCGAAGGGCGGCGTCTCCTGCACGATCGGCCGGACCTCGGAGGGCAGCGTCGCGAGCCGGTGCGAAACGACGAACGCGCGAAGATCCTCGAGCCCGGCCTTCACCGCCGGGATCACCTGGCTCGCCTCGGGATGCCGGCGCGCGAGGGCCTGATAGACCTCGGCGGGCGGCTTGCCCGGATCGATCTTCGCGGCCGTCTCCCGGAACTCGGCGAGCAGCCGGGCGAGCTCCTTCTTTCCGATGTCCTCGAGCGTCGAGATCGGCGTGTCGACCATGTCGTCGTCGGCGAGCATGCGCTGGTAGGCCGACGCACCGATCGCGAAATGCCCGTTCGCCCTCGTCAGGAGGTCGTCGTTCAGCCACTTTCCGTAGGCTTCGATCGCCTCGATGACGCGCGCGTTCGCGTCGGCGAACGACTTCTTCGCCGGCCCCTCCGGGACGGCCGCGAAAGCCGCCGGCAGGTCGTTCCGGAAGAAGGAGAGCGTTCCCGGCATCTGCCGGAGCGCGATCTCGACCGAGACTTTCGGAGTCTCTCCGGGCGTCAGCATCGCGCGGGCGGCGGCGAGATTGGCGAGCGAGGCCCGCTCCCGCGCGGCCGCGATGCGCATTCGCTCGGCGAGCGGCGCGAAGTCGCGCTGGATCAGGCCGTAGATCGCGGCGGTCGGCAGATAGGAACCCGGATTGACGCGGGCCGTCTTCCATTCCGTCTCGCGGAGGACCTGGCCGTCGATGAACGCCAGCAGCCATTCCCGGTCCGACGCCTCGTGCGGGGAGAGGCCGCGCGGGTCGATCGACGAGAACCTTTTCTTCCAGGCGAGGGCCTGCGCGAGACGGCGGCGTCCGCCTTCCGCGGACCGGTCCGTGACGAGCTCGTCGAAGCGGTGCTCCCCTTCCTCCGTGGCGAGCTCGGGATGGAGCCGGAAGTTCTCCTCGACGAAACGGTCCACCTCGGTCTTGAAGGCTCCATCCCCGGAGCCGGCCGCGGCCATCGTGGAAGTTGCGGCCGGCGAGGCCGCGAGGGCGGCCGGCGACGCCGCGAGGGCGGCCGGCGACGCCGCGAGGGCGGCCGGTGAGGCCGCGAGGAATGCTGTCGCCACCGCCGCGAGAACGACGATCGGAAGCCGGAAGTCACGCATCGAGAGCCTCCTCACATGTACAGGCCGCCGGAGACGTTCAACACGTGCCCGGTGACGTATCCCGCCTCGTCGGAGGCCAGGTAAACGGCCGCCCCCGCGACATCCTCTCCCGAGCCGAGGCGCTGGAGCGGGATCTGGGAAGCAAGCGATTCCTTCGCGGCATCCGTCATCTTGTCCGTCATCGCCGAGGTGATGAAGCCGGGTGCGATCGCGTTGACGGTGACCTGCCGCGAGCCGACCTCCCGCGCGAGCGACTTCGTGAGACCGACGAGCGCCGCCTTCGCCGCGGCGTAGTTCGCCTGGCCCGCATTGCCCATCAGGGCCACCACCGAGGTGATGTTGATGATCCGCCCCGAGCGCTGCCGGATCATCATCTTGATCGCGGCCTGCGAAAGCAGGAACGCGCCGGTCAGGTTCGTCGCGATCACGCGATCCCACGACTCCTTCGTCATCCGCAGGATCAGGTTGTCTTCGGTGATGCCGGCATTGTTGACGAGGACGTCGAGGCGCCCCTCGCCGTCGGCGATTCCCTTGATCGCGGCGGCGACCGAGGCCGGGTCCGCCACATCGAGGGAAACCGCGCGGGCCTTGCCGCCCGCCGCCTCGATCGATCCGACCAGCGTCGAGAGCTTGTCGGCGCTCCGCGCCGCGCAGAGGACGGTCGCGCCTTCCGATGCGAACCGGCGGGCGATCGCTTCGCCGATCCCCTGGGAAGCGCCCGTCACGAGCGCGATCTTTCCGTCCAATCGCATCGGTTCCTCCCCGCTTTTCGAACGACTTTCTACCACGGCGGCGGCGCGAACCCGCGGGGACGCCGCGATAAGATCCGGCCATGGCCGAAGTTCCGAGTCTCTCCAGCTTCGTCGGCGGCGTTTTCCGCCCTCCGGCGCAGGCCGGCTTCGTCGACGACGTCAACCCTTCCGACGCCTCCGACGTGATCGCGCGCGTGCCGGCGGGCGATCCGTCCGACGTGGATGCCGCCGTCGAGTGGGCGGCGGGCGCGCTCCCCGCCTGGCGCGGCCGGACCGGGCCGCAGCGGGCCGAAGCGCTCTGGGCCTGGAGCGACGCGATCGCGGCCCGGCGCGAAGAGATCGCGCAGATGATGGCGCGCGAGGTCGGAAAGCCGATCAGCGAGGCGCGCGGAGAGGCGGCGAGATGCGTCGCGATCCTCCGGTACTACGCGGGCGAATCGGTGCGCGAGATCGGCGAGGTCATTCCCGCGCAGGCCGCCGGCGCGCTGCAGTTCACGCTTCGGGAGCCTCTCGGCGTCGTCGCGCTCATCACTCCGTGGAATTTCCCGACCGCGATCCCGCTCTGGAAAACCGCTCCGGCGCTCGCTTTCGGGAACGTCGTCGTGCTGAAGCCCGCCGAAGCCGCGTCCCGCTGCGCCGTGCTGCTCGCGGAAACTGCCGCGGCGGCGGGAATTCCTCCCGGCGTCTTCAACGTGGTCCTCGGCTCCGGCGGGAAGATCGGTCCCCCGCTCGTCGGGCACGAGCGCGTCCGGGCGGTGAGCTTCACGGGCTCCGGCAACGTCGGCGCGCAGATCGCGGCCGCGGCGTCGCGGCGGAACATCCGCTACCAGACCGAAATGGGGGGGAAGAACGTCGTGATCGTCGCGCCCGACGCGGATCTCGATCTCGCCGCGACGCTCACCGTCGCCGGCGCGATGCGCTACGCGGGGCAGAAGTGCACGGCGACGAGCCGCGCCGTCGTCGACCGCCGGGTGCGCGACGCCTTCCTCGCGAAGGTCCGGGACCAGGTCGACGCTCTCGTGCTCGGCCCGGTGACGGACCCGGGGGCCGCCGTAGGCCCGCTCATCAGCCGCGAATCACAGGAGTCAATCGGTCGCGCGCTCGCCGGCGCGGCGCCGGAAAGCGTTCACGGCGGGAGACTCCCCGCCGGAGAGGCATGGTCCCGAGGGTTCTTCTGCTCGCCGGCCGTCGTTCAGAACGCCGATCCCGACTCTCCGATCGCCCGGGACGAGCTCTTCGGTCCCGTCCTCGCGACGTTCGAAGCCTCCGATCTCGACGAGGCAATCGCGCTCGCCAACCGGACCGAGTACGGGCTCTCGGCTTCCCTGTTCACGCGCGACATCAAATCGGCGCTCGCGTTCATCCCGAAGATCGAGGTCGGCCTCGTCCGGATCAACGGCGACACGACCGGGGTCGATCCGCATGCGCCGTTCGGCGGGATGAAGGGCTCGAGCTCCGGGAGCCGCGAGCAGGGCCCGGCCGCGCGCGATTTCTACACCGAGATCAAGACGGTCCAGATCAATCCGTGATGTTGCTGTCGAGAGTGCTCATCGGCAGCTCACCGTCGAGAGCCTTCGTCGGCGTTGGAAAATTCGAAATCCGAAACGCCAGACTCGAACCAATCGCGAAAACCGAATGACCGAAATCGCAAAGCGGGACCCCGTTTCGAGCTTCGATATTTGGATTTGTTTCGGATTTCGAAATTCGGACTTCGAATTTTGGATGCCTCGAGCGCCGCGGTCGGGCGAACGCCACCGATGAAGCTTCCCGAGAAGATCCGCGTAATCGACTCCCACACCGAGGGCGAGCCGACCCGCGTCGTCGTCGAGGGATGGCCGCCGCCCGCGGGCGCGACGATGGAAGAGCGACGCCGGGACATGAAGGCGAACTTCGATCCCCTTCGACGCGCCGTCCTGTGCGAACCGCGCGGGCACGAGGCGGTCGTCGGGGCGCTGCTCACGCCGCCCGTGCACGACGGATCGCTCGCCGGCGTCGTCTTCTTCGACAACGCCGCTTATCTCGGGATGTGCGGCCACGGAACGATGGGGGTCGTCCGGACGCTCGAATACCTGGGGCGCCTCGCGCCGGGCCCCGTCGCGCTCGACACGCCCGCTGGCACGGTTTGTGCCGAGCTCGCCGTGGACGGCTCCGTCACGATCGAGAACGTCCCGGCGTTCCTGCACGCCCGGGACGTCTCGGTCGAGGTGCCGGGCGTGGGCCGCGTGACCGGCGACGTCGCGTACGGCGGAAACTGGTTCTTCATCACGCCCTGGGAGCCTCCGCTCGTGGCTTCCGACATCGACGAGCTCACGCGGGTCACGCGCGCGATCTCGGAGGCGCTCCGGCGGGACGGGGCGACCGGCGCCGGCGGCGCGGAAATCGATCACATCGTGCTGTTCGGCGAGAGCGACCGTCCCGACGCCGACCGCAAGAATTTCGTGCTTTGCCCGGGAAACGCGTACGACCGCTCGCCGTGCGGCACCGGAACGTCGGCGACGATGGCGATGCTGCACGGGCGCGGACGCCTCGCCCTCGGCCAGGTCTGGCGGCAGGAAAGCATCATCGGCAGCCTTTTCCAGGGCTGGCTCTCCGCGCGGGGCGATGCCCTCGTGCCGCACGTGCGAGGGACGGCGTTCGTGACGGGAGAGGCCACCCTGCGCTTCGATCCGCGAGACCCGTTCCGGCTGGGGATTCCGCCGGCATGATCCGGCCGCGTTTCGAAGCCCGAAACCGTTTCGGAGCTCGGGAGGCCGGCGTTTCGTGTATTGTTTCGAGGCCGGTGTTGCGGATCCCGACCTCCCGGCGGGGGGCGCGTCCGTGTCGACTCCGGGATCGCCGGGCATGACCCCGGACTCCTTCGACGCGATCGTCGTCGGCGCCGGGATCGTCGGGGCCGCCTGCGCCGAGGCTTTGTCGGCCGACGGAATGCGCGTCGCGGTCCTCGACGCGGCGTTCCCCGGCGGCGGCACGACGGCCGCGGGAATGGGCCATCTCGTCGCGATGGACGACTCCGAGCCCCAGCTCGCGTTGACGGGCTGGTCGAATCGGCTCTGGAAGGAGCGGGCAAGCTCCCTGCCCGCGGCCTGCGAGATGGATCCCTGCGGAACGCTCTGGGTCGCCGAAGACGGCCCGCAGATGGCCGAAGTCGAACGGAAGCGCGAGCGCTACGAGTCCCACGGCATCGCCGCGGAGGCTCTCGGACCGGCGGAGCTCGCGCGCGCCGAGCCGAACCTCCGCCCGGGCCTCGCGGGCGCGCTCCGGGTCCCGGGAGACGCGGTCCTGTATCCCCCGGGGGCCGCACGCGCGCTGCTCCAGTCGGCGCGAGCGCGCGGAGCGATCGTGCGGGCGGGGACGGAGGTGCGCGCGATCGGACCCGGCGAGGTCGAAACGGCGGCCGGAAACGTTCGCGCGCCGGTCGTCGTCAATGCGGCCGGTCCGCGCGCCGCCGAGCTCACGCCCGGGCTTCCCATCGTCCCGAGGAAGGGCCATCTGGTCATCACCGACCGCTACCCCGGTTTCTGCCGCCACGAGATCGTCGAGCTCGGATACCTCGCGAGCGCGCACAGGATGACCGCGGAATCCGTCGCCTTCAACGTCCAGCCGCGGGCGACCGGCCAGATCCTCATCGGCTCGTCCCGCGAGCTCGTCGGCTGGGACGCGGCCGTCAACCCGCGGGTCCTTTCGAAAATGCTCTCGCGCGCCCTCGATTTCCTTCCTTCTCTTCGCGCGCTCTCGGCGATCCGTACCTGGACCGGCTTCCGCCCGGCCACTCCCGACAGGCTTCCGATCATCGGCCGATGGCGGGGCGTGGACGGCCTCTGGATCGCGGCGGGACACGAGGGCCTCGGAATCACGACGTCGCTCGGCACGGGCCGGCTGATCGCGGACCTCGTCGCGGGGCGGCGGCCGCCGATCGACCCGGCGCCGTTCGATCCGAACCGCTCCGCCGCGGCCGCATGAACGAGTTTCCCCGCGTCCCGATCGTCGTCGACGATCGCCCCATCTCGGCGGAGGCGGGAACGACCGTCGCCGCCGCGCTCGTCAACGCGGGCGTCTCGGCTTTTCGCGGCTCGGTCACCGGCGCCCCGCGCGGGCCGCTCTGCGGAATGGGGATCTGCCACGAATGCCGCGTCACGATCGACGGCATCGCGCAGCGCCGCTCGTGCATGATCGAAGTGGCCGCGGGAATGCGGATCGAGACCCGTGGCTGAATCGCTCGCCGCGGACGTCGCGGTCGTGGGGGGTGGCCCGGCGGGAATCGCCGCCGCCGCCGTCGCGGCCGAGGCGGGAAAGCGGGTGCTGCTCCTCGAGGAGAACCCTCGCCCGGGCGGGCAGATCTGGCGGCATCGGGCAGGCGCGATCCCCCCGAAGGCTCGGCGCTGGATCGACCGTCTGGCCCGTTCGGGAGCGGTCCGCGTACCCGGCGCGGCCGTGCACGCGATCTCGGGAGCGTTCACGCTCTCCGCCGAAAGCGCCGGCGCGGCGATCACCGTCTCCGCGAAGACGCTCGTCGTCGCGACGGGCGCGCGCGAGCGATTTCTCCCGTTTCCGGGCTGGACCCTCCCGAACGTGATCGGGATCGGCGGAGCGCAGGCGCTGCTGAAATCGGGCGTCTCTTTCTCCCAACGCCGCATCGTGATCGCCGGATCGGGTCCCCTCATCCTTCCCGTCGCGGCGTCGCTCGCGCGCGCCGGAGCCCGAATCGCCCTCGCCGCGGAGCAGGCGCCGGGCGGCGCCGTGATTCGCTTCGGCCTCGGGCTGTGGCGAGCTCCGGGACTGCTCGCCGACGCCGCGGGTTACCGCCGCGCCTTTCTCCGCACGCCCTACCGGTTCGGAACATGGGTGCTCGAAGCGCGCGGACGCGACCGGGTCGAGGAGGTCGTCGTCACCGACGGCAACGTGACGTGGACCGAGCGCTGCGATGTCCTCTGCACGGGATTCGGGCTCGTTCCGGCGACCGAGCTCGCCCGCCTCGCCGGATGCCGGATCGACGGCGACGCCGTCGCGGTCGACGAGCGGCAGGGCACATCCGTCGAGGGCGTTTTCTGCGTCGGCGAGGCATGCGGCGTCGGCGGCGTGGAGAAGGCGCTCGCCGAAGGCCAGGTCGCCGGGTGCGCCGCCGCCGGCCGGTCGCCGCGGCGCGGACCGGTAGCCGCCGCGCGCCGCGGTCGCCGCCACGCCGCCGCGCTCGATCGGGCGTTCCGGCTCCGGGAGGAGCTCCGTTCCCTTCCCCGGCCCGACACGATCGTCTGTCGCTGCGAAGACGTCCTGACCGCCGCACTCACCGCCGCCGGCTCCGCGCGGGAGGCGAAGCTCGCGGTCCGGGCGGGAATGGGCCCCTGCCAGGGGCGCGTCTGCGGCCCCGCGCTCCAATACCTTTTCGGCTGGGAATCGGATACCGTCCGCGTGCCGATCTCCCCCGTTTCGATCGGGACGCTCGCGGCGATCGACGCCGAAGCGCCTCCGCGCAAGGAGGGCGAATGAACCGGACCGACTGGAAAGGGGTCTTCCCCGCGATCACGACGCCGTTCCGCGAAGGGCTCGCCGTCGATTTCGATTTCCTGCGCGAGCACGTCCGCTGGCTCCTCGAAAAGGGATGTTCGGGAATCGTTCCGCTGGGATCGCTCGGGGAATCCGCGACGCTCACGCTCGACGAGAAGCTCGCGATCCTGCAGACCTGCCGCGAAGCGGCCGGCGGCCGGGCGCCGGTGATCGCGGGAGTCGCCGGCCTTTCTACGGCCGAATGCGTCGCCCTCGCCCGGGGCGCGGAGGAGACGGGGTGCGATGGCCTGATGGTCCTCCCCGCCTACGTGTATCGCGGGGACACCCGCGAGAGCGAGGCGCACGCCGCCGCCGTCCTCGACGCGACGGCCCTCCCCTGCATGCTCTACAACAACCCGATCGCCTACGGGACGGACTTCCTGCCGGCTCAGATCGCGACGCTCGCGCGCCGGCACCCGAACCTCCACGCCGTCAAGGAATCGGCCGGCGACGTCCGGCGCGTGACGGGGATCCGCGAGATCGCCGACGACCGCCTCGCGATCTTCGTCGGCATCGACGACATGATCGTCGAGGGGATCGCGGCTGGCGCCGTCGGCTGGATCGCCGGCCTCGTCAACGCGTTCCCGGCGGAGTCCGTCCTTCTCTTCGATCTCGCGATGCGCGGCGATCACGAGGAGGCGAGGCGACTCTACGAATGGTTCCTTCCGCTCCTGCGGCTCGACACGGTCCCGAAGTTCGTCCAGCTCATCAAGCTCGTGCAGCAGGAGGTCGGGCGCGGCAGCGAGCGCGTCCGCCCGCCGCGCCTGCCGCTCACGGGCGAGGAGCGCGAGGCGGCGTTCGACGTGATCCGGGGCGCGGTGCGCGCCCGCGTGACGCTCTAAACGGGCCCGCGGCGAGACGCCGCTCGCTGGCGCCGCTCAGCGCCCGCGAATCGTCTTTTCGACGTCGTTCGTTTCCCGAGGCGCTGCACAGGAAAGGCAGTCCATTCCGGAGGCGATCACGAGGACGTCGTCCTCGATCCGGACGCCGATGTTCCACCACTTCGGATCGACGTCCTTGGCGTGCTCCGGGATGTAGATCCCCGGCTCGACCGTGAACGCCATCCCGGGTTCGAGCCGCGCCTGCGCGAGCGAGTAGCGCTCGAGACGGGGAGCATCGGGATTGGAGATCGCGTAGCTCCCGACGTCGTGGACGTCCATCCCGAGCCAGTGCGACGAGCCGTGCGGATAGAAAGCCGTGTACGCGCGCGTCTTCATGATTTCAGCCCGGTCGCCGTGGAGGATCCCGAGCCGCAGGAGCCCGTCCACGACGACGTCGACGGTCGCGTCGTGGACCTCGTGGAACGCGGCACCCGGACGGACCTTCGCGAAGCCCGCTTTCTGCGCCGCGAGCACGAGGTCGTAGATGGCCCGCTGTTCCGGTGAGAACCTCCCGGAAACCGGATAGCTCCGCGTGACGTCGGCCGCGTACATGCCGTACTCGCAGGCGGAGTCGTTGACGATCGTCTCCCCGGCGCTCATTCGCCGGTCGTCGCGTTCGTAGTGCAGGATCACCGAGTTCGGACCCGATCCCACGATCGAGGGATATGCCATCCGCAGCGCGCCGCCTGCCGTGCAGACCGATTCGAGCGCCGCGCGCACCTCGTACTCGTACTTCCCCGGACGGACGGCCTTCATCGCCGCGATGTGGCCTTCCGCGGAGAGCTCGGCGGCGCGGCGAAGGAGAGATTGCTCGGTCGCGTCCTTGACGAGCCGCAGGCGATGGACGAGCGGACCGGCTTCCGCCGAAGGGCGGAGCTCCGCCGACTGGGCGTCGGCCGTCTCCCATGCGTCGTGGAGCTTTCCGCGGAACGCCGAGTCGCCGCCGTCGCTCCAGAGCAGCATCCGCGCGCCGCGCCAGAGACCCGGGATCTCCTTCCAGAAGTCCGCGGCGGCGTACGACGCGTCCGCGCGGAAGTCCGATTTCGCGCCCTCCAGTCCGGTGCGCCACCCGGTCCACTGCTCGGAAGCGAAGTCGCGGGGCCGCACGAACAGGAGGTACCGCGGTCCTTCGGCCGCGCCCGGCCGAAGGACGAGGATCGCATCGGGCTCCGAGAGCCCGGTGAGGTACCAGAAGTCGGAGCTCTGGCGGTACAGGATGCCGACCTCCGACGCGACGTCGGGCGCCGCGCGGAAGACCGCGATCGACCCCGCCGGCATCGCCGCGAGGAACGCGGCGCGATGCGCCGCGAAGAACTCCGGGCCGGGCGCCGGAGCGGGCGAAGCCGCAGGGGCGCTCGCCGAAAACAGGAGGGCCGCCATCGCGGCCACGGAAGCAAAGCGGATCGTTCGCATTTTTCCTCCTTCAGGCGGAGATCTGGTCCGCTCTGCCGATCGATGCGACGGGGAATTCCTTCCGGATGCGCCGGACGAGCCCCGAGAGGACCGCCCCGGGTCCCATTTCCAGGCCTTCGGTGACGCCCATGGCGGCGAGCCGCTCGACGGATTCGACCCAGCGGACCGGAGAGGCCACCTGCCGGGCGAGGGCGGCGCGCAATTCGACGGAATTCCTCGCCTCGCGCGCGTCGACGTTCGTCACGACGGGAATCCGGGGATCGGCGATCGCGAGTCCCTGCAGCACCGGCAGGAGCCGGTCCGCCGCCGGCTGCATGAGCGCGCAGTGGAAGGGCGCGGAGACGGGGAGAGGAACGGCCTTCTTCGCGCCGCGCTCGCGGCAGAGCTCCGAGGCCCGCGCGACGGCCTCCGCGTGCCCGGCGATGACCGTTTGCTCCGGCGAGTTGTAGTTGGCGGGCCCGACGATCTTCCCGGTCTCGACCGCCGCGTCCTCGCACGCGGAACCGACCGCCTCGGCCGCGAGCCCGAGGATCGCCGCCATCGCGCCGATTCCTTCCGGCACCGCTTCCTGCATGAACCGGCCGCGCTCGTGGACGGTCCGGACGGCGTCGGAAAAAGACAGGGCTCCCGCCGCGACTCCCGCGGAATATTCGCCGAGCGAATGCCCGGCCGCCGCGGCCGCTCCGGCGAGCCTTTCCGGACGGCGCGCTTCGAGCACGCGCAGGACCGCGATCGAGTGCGTCAGGATCGCCGGCTGCGTGTTCGCGGTGCGCCGGAGGTCCTTCTCCGGTCCGTCGAAGCAGATCCGCGAGATCGCGAACCCGAGGGCGGCGTCGGCTTCGTCGAAGACGGCTTTCGCCTCGGGGAAGGCGTCGCAGAGGTCCTTTCCCATTCCGACGGACTGCGATCCCTGGCCGGGGAAAAGGAGCGCGAGCGGCATGGGGCTACCAGCGCATCAGGGCCGCGCCCCACGTGAGGCCGGCGCCGAACGCGGTCATCAGCACGAGGTCGCCGCTCTTGACGCGCCCGCCGCGCGCGCATTCGTCGAGCGCGATCGGGATCGACGCCGCCGACGTGTTTCCGTAGCGCTCGATGTTCTTGTAGACCTTGTTGGTGTCGATCTTGAGCTGCTTGCCGACGGCGTCGATGATCCGCTCGTTCGCCTGGTGCGGGATGAAGAGCTGGATGTCGTCGTGCGTGAACCCCTGCTCCTCGAGGACCTCTTCGGAGACCTCGGCCATCGCGCGCACCGCGACTTTGAAGGTTTCGTTCCCCTTCATCTTGATGAACGGGAGCCGCTCGTCGATCGAGGCCGGATCGTTCGCGGGGCGCGACGAGCCTCCGCCCGGCATGCAGATGAAGTCGCCGTAGTTGCCGTTGGACTTCATCGAGGAGCCGAGGATCCCGTGGTCGCCGCGCGTCGCCTGGAGGACCGCCGCGCCCGCCCCGTCGCCGAAGAGCACGCAGGTCGAGCGGTCGGTCCAGTCGACGTATCGGGAAAGGATCTCGCCGCCGACGAGGAGCACGTTGCCGGCCTTGCCCGACTGGATGAGGCCGTCGGCGAGGTGGAGGCCGTAGAGGAATCCGGTGCAGGCGGCGGAGAGATCCGAAGCCGCCGCCCTGACCGCGCCGATGTTGTTCTGGACGAGACATGCCGTCGACGGAAAGAGCATGTCGGAGGAGACGGTTCCGACGAGCACCATGTCGAGGTCCGCGGCAGCGACGCCGGCCGCGTCGAGCGCCCGCTGGGCCGCGCGCGTGGCGAGCTCGGAGAACTTCTCGCCCGGCGCGACGATGTGCCGCTCCTTGATCCCGGTCCGGGTCGTGATCCACTCGTCGGACGTCTCGACGATCTTCTCGAGGTCGGCGTTGGTGAGCAGGCGCTCGGGCACGCAGGAGCCCGTTCCGACGATCCTGGCTCTCAGCATCTCGGTCGATTATGACAGGGTTGGCCGTAGCGGCAATTCCCGAAAATCGCGCCCCGCCTGCCGTGAATGTCGGTTCAGATCGGCGGTGAGGCACGAGCCCCCGACTCGGAGCCTTGTCGTCCCGGCGGGCGCTGGAGCGGTCGAGCCCGATGCGCGCGAAGCGAGCCGCCGCTCTACGTCTTCCCGCTCTCGGTGGGGCGCCGGAGCGGTCGAGCCGGGAAGGCGAGCCGCGGAGGTCACCGCGCGATTAGTCTCCGCGAGTAACCGAGCGGAGGAGGATCGCGCGGTGGGAGGCCGAGCGGTTCCAGCGGAGCGTGCCGCTCGGCCGACGGGCGCAAGTGGAGCCGGGCCACGAATCGGTTCGGAACAACCTGAAAGCGCGGTGAGGCGCGAGCCCGGCGGGATGCGGTTGTCCTGGCCACGCGTTTCCAACTCGGCGGTTTGTCGTCCCGTTGGGGCGCCGGAGCGGCCGAGCCGGGAAGGCGAGCCGCGGAGGTCACCGCGCGATTAGTCTCCGCGAGTAACCGAGCGGAGGAGGATCGCGCGGTGGGAGGCCGAGCGGTTCCAGCGGAGCGTGCCGCTCGGCCGACGGTTATTGGACGTGGGCGGACTGTTCGCGCGAATGCAGATCCGCGATCGACTCCTGGATCCGCTCGGACATGCGCTTGCGCGAGAACTCGGCGGCGAGCCGGATCGCGTTCTTGATCGCCTTGGCGGAGGATCGGCCGTGGCCGATGATGCAGCACTTCTTGACCCCCAGGAGCGGCGCGCCGCCATACTCGGAGTAGTCGATGCGCGCCTTGAACGCGCGGAACGCGGACTTCGACAGGAGGAAGCCGATCGAGGCCTTCGCCGACTTCGTGATCTCCTCGCGGAGCGACTTCTGGATCATCTCCGCCAGCGACTCCGAGGCCTTCAGCAGGACGTTTCCGGTGAAGCCGTCCGTGACGATCACGTCGCACCGGCCGTTGAACACGTCGTTTCCCTCGACGTTCCCGATGAAGTTGAGGCCCGTCTCCTTGAGGACCTTGAAGGCCTCTTTCGTCTTGTCGGTCCCTTTCGTGTCCTCCTCACCGATCGACATCAGGCCGATGCGGGGGGCTTCCATGCCGAAGAGGAGCTGGGCGTAGAGATGGCCCATCACGGCGAATTCCCGGAAGTTGTTGTTCTTGCACTCCGGGTTGGCGCCGACGTCGAGGAGCAGGCAGAAGCCGGAAACGGTCGGGATGATCGCGGCGAGCGCCGGGCGGTCCACCCCTTCGATGGTCCCGATGACCATCTTGGCCGAAACCATCGCGGCCCCCGTGTGCCCCGCCGAGACGAGGCCGTCCGCCTTGCCTTCCCGCACGAGCCCGGCCGCCACACGGATCGACGAAAACCGCTTCTTCCGCACCGCCGCGACGGCCGCCTCGTCCATGCCGACGACCTCGGGAGCTTCGACGATCTCGATCGGGACGCCGCCGGTGTCCTTCCCTTGGAGGAGCGGGGCGATCCGGGCGCGCTGGCCGACCAGGATCGTCGAGACGCCGAATTCGCGGGCGGCCGCAATCGCCCCGTCGACGTTGACGTCGGGAGCGTGGTCCCCGCCCATGGCATCGACCGCGATCTTCATCGGAAGGAAGACGCCGTCAGACGTTCTTGATGTCGATGACTTCCTTCCCCTTGTAGTGGCCGCAGTGCGGGCACACCCGATGGGGAAGCTTCGCCTCGTGGCAGTTCGGACACTCGGACTTCGCCGGAGCGACCAGGAAGTCGTGGGCGCGGCGCTTGTCGCGGCGGGCCTTGCTGTGGCGGTGTTTGGGATTCGGCATCGTCAGACCTCTTGTTTCAGACTCTTCAGCACTTCCAGCCGCGGATCGACCGGGCGGGTTTCACAGGAGCATTCGGAGACGTTCCGGTCCCGCCCGCACTGCGGGCAGAGCCCCCGGCAGTCGTCGCGGCAGAGCGGCTTCATCGGAAGGGCCATCAGGACCTGCTCGCGCGCGATCTCGTCGAAAGGCAGCACCGGCTCGTCGAAGAACACGACGTCGATCTCGGCCGGGTCCACCTCCCGCTCTTCGCCTTCCCCGTCGGCGGACCGCCCCTTCTCGGGTTTTCCGCCCGGCGCCGCGGGGCGCTTGCGGAGGCGGAGGTGCAGCGGCACCGCCTCGGAGAACGCGTACGGGGCGACGCAGCGGGAGCAGTCGAGCTCGCCCGACCAGGTCAGCTCCCCGTCGAGCAGGTAGTTCTCGTCCACGGACGTGATCGTGCCGCTCATCCGGATGGGAGAGAGGGAAACGAGGGGATCCCCGCCGAGCTCGGCGCCGGAAAGCGTCGTCTCGCCGGAGAACTCCAGGGGCTTTTCTCGCGCCCCTTCCAGGTGAATACGCGGCTCGGCCATCGGAACTCGTAAAGATAGGAAAATACGGGGATTCTGTCAAATCGGCGGCGCGAACGGACCGGCGCGCCGAATCCCGGCGGCTCCGGAACGTCGCCCGTACAATGCACGACGTGAAAGTGGGAATCGACGGGCGCGCCCTGCTCTCGGAGCACACGGGGATCGCCGTCTATACCGCCTCGATCGCCCGCGGGCTCGCCGCGCTGCCGAACGTGGACGTCAGGGTCTTCGCGCCCCGCCGGATCGACTCCGCCGCCGGCCTGCCCGCGTCGATTCTGAGCCGTTCCCACGGTCATCGCTTCGGAACCCTCTGGGTGCAGAGCCGTCTCCCGCGGGATCTCGCGGCCGAGCGATGCGACGTTCTCCTCTCGGCGGTGACCATCGCGCCGGCGCGGCTCGATCTCCCGTACGTCCCGGTCGTCCACGATCTCACTCCTCTCACCCACCCGGAGTGGCACCGCCGAAAGACCGTCGCCGCGTTCCTGCCCTGGATCGAACGAACGCTCGAACGGTCGGCGCGGGTGATCGCGGTCTCCCGCGCGACGGCCGACGACCTGGCGCGGCGGTTTCCCGACGTGGCCTCCCGCACCGTCGTGATCGAGCACGGCGTTGACCCGCGCTTCTCCCCCGAGCCGGCGGAGCCCGGCGAAGCGGAGGCGGTACGCGCCCGCTTCACGCGGGGGCGCCGTTACATCCTCCATCTGGGGACCCTCGAGCCCCGCAAGAACGCCGCGACGCTCGTCGCCGCCTGCGAGCGGCTCTGGAGCGAGGACGCGCGACGCCCCGATCTTCTGCTCGCGGGAAGCGCCGGATGGAAGTCGGGCGCCCTCCTCTCGCGAATCGCGCGCTCTCCTTTCTCCGGACGGATCCACCGGGCGGGCTACGTCGACGCCGATTCGGTCCCGGCGATCCTCCGGTCGGCCGACGTCTTCTGCTATCCGTCGCTCGAAGAGGGATTCGGGCTCCCCGTGCTCGAGGCGATGGCGTCGGGAACGGCGGCCGTGATCTCCGATGCCGCCGCGCTCCGGGAAGTCGCGCAGGACGCGGCGCTCGCCGTCGCCCCGCAGGACGCCGCCGGGCTCGCCGAAACTCTCGCGCGCCTGCTCGACGACGGCGACCTGCGCCAGGTGCACGTCGCGCGCGGCCTGCGGCGAGCGGCGGCGTTCGGCTGGCCCGCCGCGGCGGAACGCACCGAGCGGACTCTTCGGGAGGCGGCCGAGAGCGGGCACGGCCGCTCCGGGCGATGAGGGGGAGAGGCGGGCGCCCGCCCGTGATCGGCATCGACGCGCGCAAGGCTCGCGACTTCGGGATCGGCACGTACACGCGCGAGCTGATCGGCGCGCTCGCGGCCCTCCCCGAGGCCGAGACCGCCCGATTCCTCCTCTTCGTCCGCCCGGGAGACGAGCCGCTCTTCGCGACCCTCCCGTCGAATTTCTCCTTCGCGGCGGAGCCCGCGGCGGGCTACTCGGCCGGCGAGCTCTTCGGGTTCGGCGCGCGAATCCGGCGGCGGCGGCCGGATCTCTTCCACGCCCTCCACTACGTGCTGCCGCTCGCCCCCGGCACTCCCTGTGTCGTCACCGTCCACGACACGATCCATCTCGACTTTCCGGCGGACGGCGCCTCGGTTCTGCGCTATCCGTACGCGCGCGTGATGCTCCGCCGGGCGCTCCGCACGGCCGCCGCCGTGGTCTCCGCGACGGATGCGGTCCGGGAGGAGCTGCGCTCCCTGTGCCCGGCGGCCGCGGCAAAGCTCGAGACGATTCCGCACGGCGTCCCCGGGGGATTCGGGACGGGAGTTCGCGAAGACGTGGTCCGGCGCGTGCGAGATCGATACGGGCTTCCCGCGCGCTACGCGCTGTATCTCGGAGGGGCGAAGCCCCACAAGAACCTGCCCCGCGTCCTCGAAGCGTTCCGCGCTTCGAGGGCCCCGGAGCTGGAGCTCGTCCTCGCCGGACCGATGCCGGGCTCGGAGCCGGCGGCCGCCGGGCGCGTCCGGCGGATCGGCGTCGTCGAGGAAACCGAGCTTCCGGCTCTCTACGGAGCCGCGGAGCTCCTGCTCTACCCGACGCTCGCGGAGGGATTCTGCTTTCCCCTGCTCGAGGCGATGGCCTCGGGCGTGCCGGCGATCGTCTCCGACATCCCCGTCTGCCGCGAGGTCGCGGCCGGCGCCGCCCGGCTCGTCGATCCCCGGGATCCGGCGTCGATCGCGCGCGCGATCGAGGAGGTCGCCGGGAGCCCGGCGATCCGCGCGGAGCTCGGCGAGAAAGGGCGAATCCGCGCCCGCGCGTTCTCGTGGCAGCGGGCCGCCGAATCGACGTGGAACGTCTATCGCCGCGTCCTGGAGGACCGGTGAGGTCGAGCGCCGCCGACGCGAGCCGCGAGCGGCCAGCAGCGCGGGCCCGGTCGCGGAAAATGTGGGCGCCAAGGGCGCATTTTCATTTGCGCCTCGCGCCCTCTCCCGAGCGAAGCAGGGGACCTGCGACCCGGAGCAGATCCCTCGTCGCTTCCGCCTTCGCTCTTCGAGCGACGGCGGACAAGTCGCTCCTCGGGATGACATCCTCCGGAGGTCCGCGACCGGAGAGAGCGCAGCGGTCGAGCGCCTCCGGCGCGAGCCGCGAGCACCGATGAGCCGCACCGCCGTCGTTCACGACTGGCTGACGGGAATGCGCGGGGGCGAATCCGTCCTCGAGGAGATCCTCGATCTCGTGCCGGACCCGACCGTCTTCACGCTGTTCCATTTTCCGGGGACCGTCTCGCCGAAGATCGAAGGTTTCCCGATCAGGACTTCGTTCCTGCAGCGGCTCGCGACGCCTCGCGGCTACCGGAACCTGCTCCCCTTCTTCCCCGCGGCGGTCGAGTCCTTCGACCTCTCGGGATTCGACCTCGTCGTCTCGTCCTCGCACTGCGTGGCGAAAGGGGCGATCGCCCGCGGCGGCGCCCGGCACCTCTGCTACTGCCACACCCCGGTGCGCTACGCCTACGGGCAGTTCGATGCGTACTTTCCGCGCGTCTCGACGCGCGCCTACGGGCTGAAGAAGCTCCTCGTCGGACGTCTGCGGCGCTGGGATCGGCGCACCGCCTCCCGTCCCGATCGCGTGCTCGCGAACTCGAGCGCGGTCGCGGCGCGCGTGCGCGAGGCGTGGAACCGCGAGGCGGCGGTCGCCTTTCCCCCCGTGGACGTCGAGTTCTTCACTCCGGACGGCGGCCCTTCCGGCGACTTCGCCCTCTGCGTCGGCGCGCTCGTCCCCTACAAGAAGTTCGACGTCGCGATCGCGTGGTCGCGCCGAACGGGCCGGCCGCTCCGGATCGTCGGGAGCGGGCCGGACGAGAAACGCCTCCGCGCAACGGCGCCGGCCTCCGTTTCCTTCGAGAGCGGACTTTCGCGGGAAACCCTGAGGGAGAGATATCGGCGATGCGCGTTCTTCCTCCAGCCGGGCGAAGAAGACTTCGGGATCGCGTCGGTCGAGGCCCAGGCCTGCGGACGGCCGGTCGTCGCGCTCGGCCGAGGCGGAGCGCTCGACGTCCTGGCCGCCTCCGGCCTCGGCGCGACGTTCGCGGAGCCGGAGCCGGGACACGTCGGGCAGGCGATTGACTCCCTTGCCGGCGTGGGCTTTAATGCCCGAGACGCGGCCGCGAACGCGCGGCGGTTCTCCCGGGAACGGTTTCGGGCGGATTTTCACCGGGAAGTGCAGAACCTGACGAAATGATCAATCAGTACGTGCGGCGACAGGCCTCGGTCCTGATCGCGGCGGACGTCGCCGCGACGCTTCTCGCGCTCGCCGCGGCGTGGTTCATCCGGTTCCGGTTCGGCGTCATCCCCGTCACGAAGGGCGTTCCCGGAGCGGCGCCGTACTGGAGGCTCGCTCCGATCCTCGCGCTCCTCTGGCCGGTCGTGTATTCGTTCCACGGCCTGTATCGGCCCCGCCGCGGCCGCTCGCGCTCGGAGGAAGCGTTCGTCATCTTCACGGCGACGGCGCTCGCCGTCGTCCTGCTCGCCGGAATCGCGACGTTCTACCGCTCCTTCTCCTATTCGCGGCTCGTTCTCGTCATCTTCTTCGGCTGCGACGTGCCTCTCGTCGTCGCCGCCCGTCTGCTCGTGCGGTCGCGATGGGAGGCGAAATGGAGGAGCGGGATCGGCGTGAAGCGCGCGGTGGTCGTCGGCGCGGGCCGCCTCGGCCGATCGGTCGTCGACCGGCTCGTGGACCACCCGGAGGCGGGAATGCTCGCTTGCGCAATGCTCGACGACGATCCGGCGACGCACGGCGGCGCCTATCGCGGGATTCCGATCGCCGGCCCGACGACCGACTCCGCATCGTGGCTCGCCAGCGGCCGGGCGGAGACGGTGTTCCTCGCCCTTCCGCTCGAAGCGCATCGCCGGACGCTCGAGATCGTCGCGGCCGCGGCGCGCGCGGGCGGAGAAGTCCGCGTCGTTCCCGATCTCCTGCAGCACATCACGTTCCGGGCGGGGCTCGAAGACTGGGACGGCCTGCCCGTCGTGCACCTGACCGAAACCCCCGTCTCCGGATGGTCGGGCCTCGTCAAGCGCGCCCTCGATCTCGCCCTCTCGTTTGCGGGCCTGCTCGCGCTGCTTCCTTTCCTGCCCCTGATCGCGCTCGTCATCAAGCTGACGGACGGCGGCCCGGTCTTCTATTCCCAGGAGCGGATGGGCCTCGACGGCCGGCCATTCCGGATGTGGAAGTTCCGGACGATGCGCGTGGACGCCGAGAACGAGACCGGCGCCGTGTGGGCAAAGCCGGAAGACCCCCGGCGGACGCCGATCGGCCGGTTTCTGCGGAGCTCGTCGTTCGACGAGCTCCCGCAGCTCTACAACGTCCTGCGCGGCGAGATGTCGCTCGTCGGCCCGCGGCCCGAGCGTCCGGAGTTCGTCGCCGAGTTCAAGGAGCGATTCCCGCAGTACATGCTGCGCCACCGGGTCCGTTCCGGCATGACGGGATGGGCGCAGGTGCACGGATGGCGGGGAAACACGAGCCTCGCCAAGAGGATCGAATACGACCTGTTCTACATCGAGAACTGGACGCTCGCCTTGGACGTGCGAATCCTGTGGATGACGCTCGTCAAAGACTTGAGGGCTAATGCCCACTGATCGATCGGGGGCGCGGCGATGCATCGAGCCGGACGGGCGCGTGCCGCCCACGAGACCCTGCGACATACGCCCCGGTATGCCTCGGGATCTCGCGGCCGACCCGCATCCCGTCGGGCTCGCGCCTCGCCGCGCCTTCGGCAGCTTGCAGGCCGGTACGCGTTAGCAGCCTGACCGGGAACCGGGCGAACTCGCCGGACCTTCTCTCGATGGTGACGAAGCCGTCGCCGATACAACGGGGAAGGCCAGCGAAGGCCAAATTTTCCGTCTCATCGCGATGCTCCCGGATTCAGCAGCCGGGTGAGGTCGCGCAAATGAATCGGCCGCCAATCGCGGGTAGAAGCCAGTCTCGGATTCGAAGTGCCGACAGACCCGTACCACGGCGCGTATCGCCGTCCCCGCTAAAAAAACGGTACGCCGTCCATGGGGGGGGCCGGAACTCCCATCAGCCTGAGCACCGACGGGTCCACGTCCATGATCGACGGAATTCGTGTATTGTTGAGCTTCACCGTCGAGAAGAAGATCCCGCGCACGAGCTGCGGGTCGACCGAGCAGTGGTCGCCGCTCCAGACGTCCGTGTTGTCCTCGAAGAGGTTCTCGGTCGGCACGCCGAGCGACGACTGCCACGAAACGCGGAATCCCGCCGTGTTCAGCACGAAGAGATCGGGGATCAGGTTCGGGTCGAACTTCTTGTACGCCTCTTCCCGCCGGAGCACGCGGGAGACGGCCTTCTCCCCGTTCTTCGCGTCGGTCAGCGTGAGGAGGCGGGCGATCAGCTCCGAGCGGACCTTCTCGTACTCCGCCCCCGGCGCGACGATCCCTTCCTTCTCGCGTCCCGCGACGTTGATGTAGATCTCCCCGAGCCCCATCGCGTAGGCCTTCGATTTCGACCAGTCGACGCTGTCCCAGAACGTGCCGTGCGAGAAGAGCTCGTCGAGGTTCTTGCGCTGCGCCTCCCCCTTCAGGGCGAGATAGCCGTTCTGCACGAGCCACGTGTCGTAGTTGACGGAGCGCCGCCACGTCGCGAACCCGTGGTCGGAGAGGACGATCAGGACGTCGGAGGGCGAGAGCTTCGCGCGCGCCTGTCCGACGATCGCGTCCATCGTGTCGTAGGCCTTCTCGACCGCGTCGCCGTAGATCTTCGCGAGCGCCGCGTTGTAGGCGGGGTGCAGCGGGTCGCGGAATCTCCAGAAGACGTGGCTCACCCGGTCCGGGAACTCGAAGTACTGGACCGCGCAGTCGACCGACCTGTCGGCGAGCAGCGTGTCGAGGATCTTCCGTTCCGCCGTGACCGTGGCGTCCACGTCCTGCAGGAAAGTCGGCTCGTCGATCGTTCCCGACTGGATCGACCAGGTGTCGATCGCCCACCCCATCGTCTTGAACAGCCCGACCTGCCCGGCGAGGTCCTTCGCGAACGACGCCGGCGTCGAAAGCTCGAATCCGGGCGGCAGGCGGCGCGGATCGAAGTTCACCGGCGAGAGATAGAGCCCGATCTCCGGCGCCACCGAAACGAGCTTGAACTTCGCCATGCCGTGGACGGCGACGAGCGGATTGGCGGGAAAAGCGAGAGCCACCCAGTCGCTCCACTCGCCGACCGCCAGATGGGTCCGCGAACCGGAGGTCTCGATCGTCAGCCCCTTCTTGTCCCCGTCGACGACGAGCGTCATCTTCGCGTCGAGCCACCCTTCGGGGTTGCCGAAGTACTTCGCCGGCGGCCCGGTGATCTTCGTCGCGACCGAGCCCTCGTTGGAATCGAGCCGCACGAGCTCGATCGAGAAATCGTTGCCGCCTTTCGGCGCGAAGAACGGGTCGGACGTGTAGAAAGACGGCCGCCCGATCCGCCCCGAGAGATCCGGGACGCCGAGGCCGGAGACGAGCTCCCCGTCGAACTGGTCGGGCGGGAACGTCACAGGCATGCGGATGACGACGGCCTTCTTCCCGGCCGCGCCGAGCGCCTGCCAGAGCGTCGTGCCCTGGCGGTTGTTGATGGCCGTCGGCTGCTTCTCCGGAAGGTCGCGGCGCACGATCGCGAAGACGAAACCCGCCGCGGCGAGCCCGGCCGTCAGGAAGAGCGCGCGCGCCCAGCGCCGCGCGAAGAGCTGGGGAAGGAGCCCGACGAGCGCCAGCACCGCGGCGCCGAACAGGAACGGATTCGCCGCCCCGAACAGGAACTTCTTTTCCCCCTCTTCGGCGATCGCGAACGTCGGCGTCAGCGTCTTCGGGTCGCGCTTCAGGAAATCGAAGATCCGGGTGCTGCCCGGATCGAGCCCGGTGGAGAAGGAAGCCCACGACACGGGGGTCTGGGCGGGCACCGGCGGAAGCAGCGGGGTGAATCCGCCCTGCTTCTCGACGGCCGCGAGGTTCGGCAGGCGGCCGGCGGCGATCTGTCGCTCGACGATTCCGGCGTCCACGCCGTCGAAGCCGAGGATGACCACGCGGCGCTTCGCCGCGTCGCCGCGCGCCGCGGCGACCGCGAGCGCGCACACGAGTCCCAGAGCGCCGATCCGGAGTCGTTTCACGACGCGGCGATCGTAGCAAATCCCTCCCGCCCGCGCCTTCCGGGTCCCCGCATCCGACCTTCGACTCGCCACTCGTCCCTCGCAACTCACAACCCGCAACCCACAACCCGCCCCTCGCAACTCGCAACTCTCAACTGGCGGAGCGATAGACTTTCGGCCATGGACGCCTTCGACGATCTCTCCGACCGCATCCGGGCCTCGCTCGAGCCCGACGTTCGGCGGCACTTCTCGCCCGAATTCATCATCTGCAGCGAATACTTCGACCGCTTCACCACCGAGACGGCCGGCCGCGCGCTGGAGCGCCTCGACCTCCTCCGGGAGTTCCGCGAGCCGTCGACGCCGCGCGAGGCGATCGCGCGCCGCGGCTACGCCGAACGGGCGGAGACGGCCCTTCGCTGGATGCTCGAGAAGCTGACCGACGAGGGGTTCTTCGCCGCTCGCGAGGGAGGGCGCTTCGTCGCGCGCGTTCCGCTTCCTCCGGCGGCGAGCGGCGCGAAAGAAAAAGCGCTCGCGGTCTCCCCCGGATGCGCGCCCGGCTTCACGGTCGTCGAAGTCCTCTCCGAGAGCATCGAGGACTTTTTCGCCGGGCGAAAGAGCGGCGAGGAGATCCTGTTCGCTCCGTCGCGGCTCTCCCTCTGGTTCGAGTACTTCAACAACGACAACCTCCTGTACGCCGTGAACAACCGGCTCGGCGCGGAAGCGGCGGCGCGGGCCCTCCCGAGCACGCGCCCCGCGACGATCCTCGAGCTCGGGGGCGGAGCCGGTTCCGCGGCGCAGGCTCTCCTCGAGCGTCTCGCCGCCGACGGGCGCCTGGCCCACGTCGGGAAGTATCTCTTCACGGAGCCGGTCCCCACCTTCCTGCGGCGGGGCGAAAGGTCGCTGAAGGCCCGTTTCCCCGAGGTTCCTCTCGAGTGCCGGAAGCTCGACATGAACGATTCCCTCGTCGAACAGGGGATCGCGCCCGGATCGGCCGACCTGGTTTACGCCGTCAACACGATCCACGTCGCGCGCGACCTCTCCCGGACCCTCGCCGGCATCCGCGAGGTCGTCGTACCCGGGGGCGCCGTCGTGTTCTCCGAGTGCGTCCGGCCGCGGGCCGGGCAGCCGATCTACGTCGAGTTCATCTTCAACTTCCTCGAGAACTTCGTCAACGTCGTGACCGATCCCGGGATCCGCCCCACCCACGGGTTCCTGACGCCGGCGAACTGGCGGGCGGCGTTGAGCTCCACCGGATTCGAACGCGTCGAGATCCTCCCCGACGTCGACGCGCTCGCGCGCGACTACCCCTCGTTCTTCGTCGGGGCGATCACGGCGCGGCGTCCGATCGCCGGCTGACCCGCGTCAGCGGGGGGGGCCGGGCGCGGCGAGACCGCGGGAGGCGCGGCGCGGCGGCCGCGGCGCGGCGGCTCCCGGAGATTCCTTCCGGCTCGGATCGTCCCAGAACGGATAGAAGCAGTACCACTGCGTCGGATACCGCCGGACGTAGTCCTCGAGGATCGTCACGAATCGCCCGACGTTCGCCCGAAGGTCCGCTTCGTGCTCTCCGCCCCGCGAGATCGGCAGGGCGTCCTCGATGACGATCCGGTACCGGGTTCCCTCGCGGAGGATGAACGACGGGAACATCGGAGCGCCGGAAACCATGGCGGCCACGAACGGCCCCCGGGGGAAGTAGGCCGGCCGTCCGAAGAAGTCGACGGCGATCCCGGTGTTGTTGAAGTCGCGGTCGCACTGGATGCCGAGGATCCCGCCCCGGGCGAGCGCCCGCATGACGGCGACGCCGGAAAAATGAGAATCGCCGACCGGGATCTCTCCGACCCCCCAGTGCCGGTGCATCTCGCTCCGGAAGCGCTCGACGATCGGGAACCGGTCGGGCTTCAGGACGACCTGGATCGGGTGATCGAGGCCGCCGAGCAGCATTCCTCCGAGATACCAGTTGCCCAGATGGGCGGTCGCGAGGAGCACGCCCTTCCCCTGTCGCTCCGCCGCGACGATCTTGTCGTACCCGTCGATTTCCGCGATCAACCCCTGCGCTTGCGCGAACGGACGCTGCGCGAAGTAGAAGAAATCGATCCAGTGGTACGAATGCTGATCGATCATTTCCCGGGCGGCGGCCTGGACGCCCGGCGAGTCGGCCGGCTCGCCGAGAATCCGGGAGAAGTTTCCCCGGATCGCCGCGAGGTACTTCGGGCGAAGGGCGAAGAAGCGCCCGACCGTCTGCCGCGCGATCGTCCCGAGAGCGGCCCGGGAAAGGACCCGGGTCAATGCCCGGAAGAGCGGGAACCAGAGCGCGAAGGACGCGGAATACACCGCGTTCAGGAGCCGGTTCCGGGTCGCCATCTTGTTCTGCACGGCTATTCCACCCGCGACAGCACGCGCGGCCCGCCCTCCGTCACCAGCACGTCGTCCTCGATGCGGACGCCGATGCCCCGGTAGGCGTCCGGCGCCGCGACCTCGTCCCGGAAGTAGAGCCCGGGCTCGACCGTGAGGACCATTCCGGGCTCGAGCGCGCGCGGCGCGCCGTCCACGCGCGTGGCGCCCGGATCGTGCACGTCGAGGCCCAGCCAGTGGCTCGTCCGGTGCAGCGTGTAGGGCTTGTGACGCCCCTCCTCGAGCGCCCCTTTGGCCGGCCCGCCGAGGACTCCGATCGCGACGAGCCCCTCCGCGAGGACGCGCTGCGCGGCGTCATGGACGTCGTCGAACGTCGCGCCCGGGACGCACCGCTCGATCGCCGCCGCCTGCGCCTCGCCGACGATGTCGAGGACCGCCCGCGGCGGGCCGGTCGGAGGGCCGGAGGCGAAGTGCGTGCGGGTCACGTCGGCGCAATAGCCTTCGAGCTCGGCGCCCGCGTCGACGAGCACCAGATCGCCGGGCGCGATCCTCGCGTCGTTGCGGACGTAGTGCAGGGTCGTCGCGTTTCGTCCGGAGCCGACGATCGAAGGATAGGCCGGTCCGTCCGCCCCGCGACGGCGGAATTCGTACTCGACCGCCGCCTCGACCTCCCATTCCCCGGCCCCGGGACGCACCGCTTCGGCGGCCCGCGCGTGCGCGGCGGCGGTGATCGCGGCGGCGCTCTCGAGCGCGCGGATCTCGCTCTCCTCCTTCCGGAGGCGCATCTCCGCGAGGACCGCCGAGGGATCGACGACCTCCGGATTCGGCCCGCGCTTCCTCCGATCCGGCAGCCTCGCCCACCAGGCGTCCAGCCGGAGATCGCGGCCCACCGGCATCGCGATCCGTTCCGCGCCCGCGAGCGTGTCGGAGAGGAAATCGTCGAGGCGATCGAGGGGCCACGCCGTCGCGCCGTACGCCTTCGCTCCTTCGACTCCCGCCCGGTCTCCTTCCCACGCCTCGCGCTCGGGGTCGCGCGGCAGGACGAACAGGTGGAATCGCGAACCCTCGAAAACCGCGACGGCGTCGGGCTCCGGGAAACCGGTCAGGTAGCGGAAATCGGAGTCCTGCCGGAACCGGTGCGTCGTGTCGCGCGATCGATAGGAGATGCGCGCGGCGGGAACGACGGCGGGCGTCCCCGCGAGGCGTTCGGCGAATCGTGCGCGGCGCGCCGCGTGGTCGTGAATCGTCGGTGCCACGAGCCGGCCATCATACAATCCGCGCGTGCGTCTCGATCAGCGGGTCGCCCGCGAGCATGCGCTCTCGCGGCGGAAAGCGCGCGACTACGTCGAAACGGGGCGCGTCGACGTGGACGGCGCCGTCTGCCGGGAGCCCGGACAGGCCGTCGGCGACGGCTCGCGGGTCGTGCTGGACGTGAACCGGCCCGCGGTGGGCAACGTCCGGACGAAACTCCTCGTCCTCCTCGAGGATCCTTCGCTCATCGTCGTGGAGAAGCCCGCGGGCCTCCTCACCCTCGCCACCGACGCGCGCGAGAAGGACACCCTCCTCTCGCGCGTCAACGCTTACCTGCAGCACCGCTACCGCCGCCGGCCGTACGTCGGCGTCGTCCACCGGCTCGACAAGGAGACCTCCGGGGCGATCGTGTTCGCCCGCTCCCGCGAGATGCTCCGCGCGCTCCAGGAGCTCTTTCGCCGGCACGACATCGAGCGGGAGTACGTCGCGATCGTGGAAGGATCGCCCGGCCCGGATTCCGGGACGATCGGCCTCGACCTCGTCCGCGATGCGGGCGACCGCCGGCGGGGAACGGCGCGGCGCGGGGAAGAGGGACGGCGCGCCGTCACGCACTGGCGCGTCCTGCGCCGGATGCCTTCGACGACGCTCGTCGCGCTCCGGCTCGAGACCGGACGGACGCACCAGATCCGCGTGCACCTCGCCGCCGTCGGCCACCCGGTCGTCGGGGATTCCGTGTACCGACCGCGGCATTTCGAGGGACCTCCCCTCGACGCCCCCCGGCAGATGCTTCACGCGCGCACGCTGGGGTTCCGACACCCCGACACGGGAGAACGCGTGCTCGCCTCGAGCGAGATCCCGGCGGACTTCCGCGAACGGCTCGAGGCGCTCGCCCGGGCGACGCCGCCGGCGATGCAAGGCGGTCGGGGGCGCAACCGAGCGGGGACCGGCCGCAAGCCGGCCGCGTCGACCGAACGGACCGAGCGGCGTCGCGGCCCGGTGCGCCCGCCGCGCGCTTCCATGGCACAATCGGAGACGGAGGTAGCTCATGCCGGAATCGACCACCGTGGCGGCTCCCGAAAACGCTCGCCGGGCCAGAAAACGCACGGCGCCCCGCAAAAAGGCGGCGCCTCGAAAGAAAACCGCTTCCCGCCGAAAAAGCGCGTCCGGCCTCCCGGCGCTCCTGGATCGACTGTCCGCCCAGGCCTCCCGGGCCGGGGCGGCGATCGCCGCCGGCGCCGCCGGTAGCCGGGACTCGGCCAAAGCGGCCCTCGTCCGGGCCCGGGGGGCTTCGCGCGGAGCGGTCCGGGCGTCGGTCCAGGAGTGGAAGAAGCTCGACACCTCGCGGAGAGTGGAGTTCGTCGCGGCGCTCCTCGCGGCGCTCGCCGCGGCTTCGGGATCGGTCGCCGCCGCGCGGAAGAGAAAGTAGGACGCGCGCCGCGGCGCCGTCACGAGTCCGGCAGTCGAAAGTCCAAAGTCGGTTTCCGAACGGTGACCCGGGACTCTCGACTTTCGACTCGGAACTGAGCGACTCGCGAACCACTCGTCACTCGTCCCTGAGGAACTCGCAACGGCTCGTGGCGTCCGCGCCCTAATGCGCGGACGCCACGAGCTTCAGAAACTGTTCGGTCGTCCGGCGGCCGGCCGCGCTCGCGACCGGCTTTCCGTCCCTGCCGTACACGATGGTGTGCGGAAGCTCCCCCTCCCATTTCGGGTCCACGGCATCGATGAACCGCTGCGGGTCCTCGGATGACTCGATGAAGCAGCGGAACGGGTTCCCGATGCCGTCGAGCACGGCGGGAACGACCGAATCCTTGAACTTGAGCGAATCGGCGGAAACGAGCAAGACGTCGAAGGAGCCCTTCCCTTCCCGCCACGCGCGAGCGAGCGAAGGCAGCTCTTCCCGGCAGGGTTCGCACCAGGTCGCCCAGAAGTTGACGACGAGGGGCTTTCCGCGATGCGGGGCGACGACGTCGGAAAAGTAGCGTTCCGGGGTGACCGCGGCGATCGCGCGCCGGGGGGGCGCCGGAGCCGCCGCGGCCCCGGCGAGCAGGAGCGCGGCGATCATCCGCGCTTGATGCTGCAGCCGAAGGCCTTCGTCGCGGCGACCGGGACCGGACGGCCGGCCAGCAGCGCGTCGAGCGCGTTCCGAAGGTCGGGCGACCGCACCGCCGCCGGATCGTCCCGGTTCTCGTCGATCCGGCCGTGGTAACGAACCATGCCATCGCGACCGACGACGAAGATCTCGGGAGTGTGCTCGGCGCCGTAGGCGTCCGCCGTTCGGCTCCCCTGGTCCTTCACGATCGGGAACGTGAATCCGTGTTCCTTCGCGTGCGAGGCGATCTCGGAAACCGGCTCGTTGACGTTGCTGTTCACGCCGATGAAGCGGACCCCCCTCGAGCCATATTCTTTCTCCAGCGCCTGCATCCGCTCGTCGTAGGCGTTCGACACGGGACAGCGCGTCGAGATGAACATCACGACGGTCGCGGCGTGCGCCTGCCGTTCGCCCGCGAGCGACATCGACCCGGAGCCGCTCGCCAGCGGAAGCGAGAATTCCGGCGCCCGGTCGCCGGGCTTGAGAGCCGCCGATCCGAGAACCGGAAGTCCGAAGATCAGGGCGGCGGCGAGGACGTTCGTGACGGTTCGTTTCATGACTTCCTCCGAAATGCTAACAACGCCGCCGATGGGCGGGGAATTCCTTGGAGCGGCCACACATGAACGCAGCCGGAACGGAACCTAACGAGCCAACCCGCTCCGAGGATGTCGGCAATCGCCGTCTGGAGTGGATGCCGGCCGGCCGTTGGAAGCTGCCCGGGAATGGCCCCCGTCGAGCGCCGGAGCGGTCGAGCCGAGAAGGCGAGCCGCGAAGGTCAGATCGCGGAAAGTCTCGCCGAAGTAATCGAGGCGAGGAGGTCCGCGATCTGGGAGGCCGCAGCGTTCCAGTCGCGGTGCGACGCGCGCGATGCCGACGGAAACCGTCTGGCGAGCCAGGCCTCGAGCTCCTCGGGATGGAAGCCGAACGGCCCGGTTTTCCCCTTGTACGCGACGCGTCCGTTCTCGTCGACGACGTAAATCCGCTCGGGCCACCCGGCGTAGAGCGCGTCGGCCCGGTTGTCCATCGCGTCGACGGCGAGCGGAATCCGAAAATGGAACCTTTTCGTGAAATCCGCCGCGATCGCGATCCGCTGCCCGAGCGTGTGCGGCTGCGGATAGCAGATCCCCTGGTCGTCGTTGGCCTTCATCTTCCACTCGTCGATGGGATGGGCCTCGCGGATGTAGACCGTCAGGAATTCGACGCGGCCGCGGTAGCGATCGTAGATGTCCTCGAGCCGCGCGACCGAGCGGCGAAACGGCGGTCAGGTGAAGCTTCCGAACACGAGGACGAGCGGCCGCGCCCCGATCCGTTCGGCGAGACGCGTCGTGCCCGCCCCGGCGACGGCGTGCAGCACGACGTCGGGCGCCGGGCTTCCGACGCGCAGCGCCCCTTCGCGGCGGGTGTCGTACCGGAGCATGCCGATGATGTTGGACGGCCCGATCTTCGCCACGACGAAGGCGGCGAGGCCGACGACGACCGCGGCGACGAGCAGGAGCACGCGGCGAAGCGTCATGGCGGGAAGTATTCTACTCTCCGTCCTTCCGTCGGGCGACCCTTCCGGATCTTCGTGGCAGCGGGCTTGCTGCGTTTTCCCCGGGGCGGAGCAGCGTCGCTCCGTCCGAATCCGCCAGAGGGGGTATTTCATGGCGAACAGAATCGACGGAATGCGGGTCGCGATCCTCGCGACCGAGGGGTTCGAGCAGTCGGAGCTCCTCGAGCCGAAGAAGGCCCTCGAAACCGAGGGCGCGAGAGCGGAAGTCGTGTCGCCGAAAGACGGCGAGATCCGTGGCTGGGCAAAGGACGACTGGGGAAAGAAGGTGAACGTGGACGTCCTTCTCGAAGAGGCGGACCCTTCCTCGTACGACGCGCTCGTCCTGCCGGGCGGGGTCATGAACCCGGACCGGCTCCGCATGAACCCGCGCGCCGTCGCGTTCGTGAAGAGCTTCGTCGACGCCGGAAAGCCGATCGCGGCGATCTGCCACGGTCCCTGGACGCTGATCGAAGCCGGAGGCGTGCGCGGACGGCGGATGACGTCGTGGCCTTCGCTCCAGAGCGATCTGCGAAACGCGGGCGCCCGATGGACCGACGAGGAAGTGGTCGTCGACAACGGAGTCGTGACGAGCCGGAAGCCGGCCGACCTCCCGGCGTTCAACCGGAAGATGATCGAAGAGTTCGGAGAGAGACGACACACGCGCGCCGGCGCGGCGCCGGTCTCGACCCGGGCATAGGTCTTGCTCTTTCCACGGTGGAGAGGGGGTTCCCATGCTGCTGACCATCGCCATCATCCTGTTCATCGCCTGGGTCCTGGGGTTCTTCGCGTTTCACGTCACCGCCGGCTTCATCCATATCCTGATCGTGCTCGCGGTGATCTCGTTCGTCGTGCATCTCTTCACCGGCCGCCGATCCGTGGTCTGAACGGGCGCCCGTGATCGCCACCGGGAGGCCGCTTCGGCGGCCTCCCTTTTTCACGTCGGCCTCGCGCTCGCCGCTCCGCGGCTGGAACGCTACGGCCTCCCGGATCGCGGACCTCCGGAGCAATGAAACCGTCGCGGCTCGCCGAACGAGCGACTCGACCGCGCCACCGCCAGCCCCTTCGCCGACGCTCCCGCTCCCGCAACGCGGAGCTTTCGCCGATAAGCCCGAAATCCGCCGCACCGTTTGATCCACATCAGCGTATTCGCCTTGAACCGAGAGTGCGGGCATTCGAGCAGATCAGTCGAGACGCCTCAGCGCGGGCTCTTCGGTCTCGCCAACGATCACACTGACCTGAAGAAGCCAGCTATTTGGCTCGGGCCGAGCGGGCGGGACTTTCACAACAAAGACATCGAAGACCGGCTTTCGGTCTCGACCTGTTTCATCGTGCACTGCTTCGCCGCCTTGTCCGGCCGCCAGCGAAGGAGCTTCGTCCCGTGGCGGAACCGGCCGCCCGTGAACGCGTCGTACCGCACCTCGACGACGAGCTTCGGCTTCAGGGGCTTCCAGTCCGCGCTCCGCTCCGTGCTCCACCGGCTCGGCCCCCCCGGGGCGCGGCCCGTGAACCCGGGAGCGGCAACGAGCTTCTCGAGAGCCTTCGTGAGGGCGCTCCGGTCCCCTTTCAGTCCCGAGGTGAACCCGACGTGATGGAGCTTTCCGTCGTCGCCGTACAGCCCGAGAAGGAGCGAGCCGACCTCTTTTCCTTTCGAGGCGTACCGGAACCCTCCGACGACGCAGTCCGCGGTCCGCAGGCTCTTGATCTTCTGCATTCCGCTCCGCTCTCCCGACCGGTAGGCGACGTCGACCGCCTTCGCGACGACGCCGTCGAGGCCTCCGCCGACCATCCGGAACCATTCCTTCGCGCGCCCGGCGTCCCGCGTGGACGGCGAGAGAAAGATCCGATCCTTCCGCCGGAAATGCTTCTTCGCGAAGGCTTCGAGCTTCCTTCGCCGATCCTCGAGAGGACGGTCGACGAGAGCGCGGCCGTCCTCCCCGACGAGGAGATCGAACGCGATCAGGGCCGCGGGAGTCTCCTTCGCGAGCCGCCGGATCCGGCTTTCGGCCGGATGGATGCGAAGGAGCAGATCGTCGAAGGACAGGCCGCCGCCGGCCGGGATCACGATCTCGCCGTCGAGGACGAATCTCGCGGCGCGAATCCCGAGGAGCGAAGCGGTCACCTCCGGAAAATACCGGCCGAGCGGCTGCCCGCTCTTCGACTGCAGATCGACTTTCTTCCCGTCGCGAAAAACGAGGCATCGGAAACCGTCCCATTTCGGCTCGTACTGCCACTCTTCCCCCTCCGGGATGCGGTCGACCAGAAGGGCTTCCATCGGCGGATACGGGGGGCGGATCGGAAGCGTCACAGGTATTCCTCCAGGCGGAATCGCCCTTTCTTCGCCAGGACCGGCGCCCACAGGTCGCCCGTCCGGCGCACGCGGGCGACCACGTTGTCGATGCGGAAGTCCTCGATCGCGATCTCCTTCTCGACTTCCTTCCAGGTGACGGGCGTCGAAACGGCGGCCTTCGGAGAAGGGCGAACCGAATAGATCGACGCGAGCGTTCGTCCCCACGCGTTCTGGTTGTAGTCGACGAGGACGCGGCGGGCCGGGCGTTTGGCGATCCGGTACTCGGCGGTCGCGAGCAACGGATGCCGCGACGCGATCTCCTGCGCGAAGCGCTTCGCGAAGCCCCAGACCTCCTTCTGGAGCGGGCCGCGGACGATCGGCACGTAGACGTGGATTCCCCGCGAACCGGTCGTCTTGGCGAAGGAGGTCATCCCGAGCGACGCCAGCGCCGCGGCGACCGCGAGGGCGGTCTCCCGCACCTGGGAGAAGGACCCCCCTTTCACGGGATCGAGGTCGAAGTGGACGAAATCCGGGCGATGCACGTCGTCGCAGCGCGCGTACCAGGGGTTGAGGTCGATGCAACCGAGATTGATCGTCCAGAGAAGCGCCGCGAGATCGTCGACGACGGGAAAATCGATCACGTTTCCCGAGGCGTGCTCGATCGCGCACGTGCGGATCCACTCCGGCCGCGGGTCGGGAGCGCGCTTCATGAAGAAGAATTCGCCCCCGGCGCCGTGCGGGTATCTCTTCATCACCATCGCGCGGTCGGCCACGTGCGGCAGGAGCCACGGCGAAATCGCGGCGTAGTAGCGGAGGAGGTCTCCCTTGGTCACTCCGAGCGCGGGCCAGAAGACCTTCCGCAGGTTCGTCAGCCGGACGCGGCGGCGGCCCGCGGCGACTTCCGCATCGTCGCGGTCAAGCGGGATCTCGGGAATGGCGTGACCCTTCACGGGCGGATTCCCCCCCGGGACCGGATCGGCGGCGGCAGCCGCGGCGGCCGCGGACCGTGCCGCGCGCCGGCGGCGAGCCCCACGTAGGCGAGCTCGCGCCGCTCGCGCACCCTCCGCAGAAGCAACCCCCCGCGGCTCATGTCGCCCCGCCCGGCGAATTCCGCGGGGAAGCGCAGGCGATCGCCGAGCGCGGCGCCCAGGACATCGACGTACTTCGCGGTCGCGATACTTCCGAGCAGGACGACCTCGTCTCCCGCGGCGAGAGCGCCGGCCAGCCGGCGCGCGTCCCGCTCGAGCGGCCTCCGATACCGCGGCTCCCCGAGATCGATCGGAACGGCGGCGAACCGGACGAGGTCGCGGCGGGTCACCGATGTGTCGGGGGAAACGAGCCCCCGGTCGGGCGTGATCACGAGGGCCCCGGCGGCGCCGGGCGGCGCCGAAGCGAACTCCCGGGCGTAGGAGATCTTGCCCCGGAAATAGAGGCCGCTCAGGAACGAGAAGACCTCTCCGACCGGGGCGCCCTCCTCCCGCAGTCGCCGGGCCAGCGGAAAATCGGCCTTTTCCGGCAGGAGCAGGCGCGCCCGCTCCCCCGCGCACGACGCGGGAGACAGGACGAAGATCCGGTGCGGCATCGCCCCCGATTGTGCATGAGGCGGGCCATCGCGGGAAACGGGGCCGCCCCGGAACTTTCGGGCGCCGAATCCGTAGATCCTGTTCGAGCGGCGGGTTCGCCGCGGCACCCGTATAAAGGACGGAACATGAAGAAGCGATGGATCGGAACGGGAATCGCGGCGGTCGTTCTGCTCGGCGGCCTCGTCGCCGCGCGGAGCCGCGGAAAGAACGCCGCGCCGAAGGAAGATTCGAGCCCCTTCCGGCTCGGCAAGGCCGAGGCCGACGACCTCCAGGTGAGCGTCCGCGAGGTCGGCGTCGTCGATCCCGAGACGAAGGTCGACGTGAAGTCGGCCGTTTCCGGGAAGGTGGTCGCCCTCAAGGTGCGGGAAGGCGCGGTCGTCCGGGTCGGCGACGTCCTCGCCGAGGTCGAGCCGGACGTCACGCAGGCGCAGTCGCTCTCCGACGTCCAGGCGGGCGTACGGGAGTCCCGGCTGCGGCTCGAGGACGCCGAGCGGGAGTACGCCAGCCAGAAGGCGCTCTTCGACAACGGTCTCGTCGGGAGCGACGCCATGAAGGCGGTGACGAACAAGCGCGAGATCTCCGCCCAGGAGCTCCGGGCCGCCCAGACGCGCTACCAGATCGTCGAGGACCACGGGATCCCGATCTCGGGCGATTCGACCACCCAGAAAGCGCGCGTGACGAGCCCGATGAACGGCGTCGTGATCACGAAGGGCGTCGAGCTCGGCGAGACCGTCACCTCGGGCGTCTCGTCGTTCAACGAAGGAACCGTGCTCTTCACCGTCGCGGACCTCAAGTCGCTCCTGATCCGCGTCAACCTGAACGAGGTCGACATCGCGAAGGTCCGGGTCGGCGAGCCCGTGCGGATCACGCTCGACGCGTATCCCCAGAAGGTCTTCTCCGGCAGGGTGCGCTTCGTCGCTCCGGCGGCCAAGCTCGTCGACAAGATCAAGGTCTTCGCGATCGAAGTCGCGCTCGACGAGCTCTCCGACGCCTACCGGACCGGAATGAGCGCGAACGTCGAGATCCTCGGCGAGCGGCGTCCCCACGCGATCTCCATCCCGCTCGAAGCGCTCCAGCGCCGCGACGGGAAGCCCGTCGCCTACCGGCTGAAGGAGAATCTGCCCGACAAGACGATCGCGGCCGCGAAGGAAGGGCTCTCCGGGCGCAACAAGTACACGTGGCTGTCGGAGCACTGGAAGGACTACTTCGAGCCGGTGCCCGTCGTCGCGGGTGTGGCGACCCTGGAACGCGTCGAGGTGCTCTCGGGGCTCTCCGCGGGAAGCCGCGTCAGCCTCGAGGATCCCACGCGCAAGAAGGTCGAAAAGGACGATGAAAACAACTGAGGCCGCCCGGATCATCGACGTCGAAGCGTTGACGAAGGTCTACGGCGCCAACGGGACCGCCGTCCACGCCCTCCGCGGGATCGACATGTCGGTCGCCGCCGGCGAATTCGTCGCGCTGATCGGCCCTTCCGGGTCGGGAAAGTCGACGCTGATGGCGATCCTCGGCTGCCTCGATTCGCCGACGGCCGGAAGCTACCGGTTCGACGGCGAAAGGGTCGACGGGCTCTCGGGGTCCGCGCTCGCGAGGATCCGCAACGAGAAGATCGGGTTCGTCTTCCAGAATTACAACCTCCTTCCGAAAGCGTCGGTGGCCCGCAACGTCGAGCTCCCGATGCTCTACGCGGGAGTCGGCCGGCGCGAACGCCGCGAGCGCGCGATGGAGCTCCTGGAGCGCGTCGGAATCGCCGAGAAGGCGCGCCAGCTTCCCGCGGCGCTCTCCGGAGGCCAGCGCCAGCGGGTCGCGATCGCCCGCGCGCTCGCCAATCGTCCGAAGATGCTCCTCGCCGACGAGCCGACGGGCGCGCTCGACTCGAAGACGGGACACGAGGTGCTCGCCCTGTTCCAGGACCTGCACGCTTCCGGGAACACGGTCCTCCTCGTCACGCACGACCCCACGATCGCGGCGCTCGCGCAGAGGCGGGTCGAGATCCACGACGGTCTCGTTCGGCCCGAAGCCGCGGCGGCGTGAAGCCGCGATGACCCGCGGACCCGGATTCCTCCGATGAGCGCCGGCCAGGGAGCCTTCCGCGAGCGGGTCCGCTCCGCCTGGACGGAGATGCGCGAAAACCCGGGCCGGTCGACGCTCCAGGCGCTCGGCGTGATGCTCGGCGTCGCCTCGGTTCTCGGCGGATTCTCGATCGCCGACAGCCAGCGCCGCCGCTCCGAGGAGCTCTTCGTGAAGATCGGCGGGCTCGACAAGCTGAACGTCCAGCCGGCGGCCGCCGTCAAGGACGGCACCACGCCGTCGGCCCTCCAGACGGCGAACCTCGGCCTGCGCGGCGCCGACGCGGAATCGGGCGAATCGCTCGACCGCGCCGGCATCGCGGGCGTGAGCCAGCAGAAGACGGCGCGCGTTCGCGTGCGTTCCCCCTATGGGGACCAGGAGCGCCAGATCACCGGGATCGGCGGAGACTACTTCGCGATCAACGGCTACTCGATCGAGGCCGGAAGGTCGTTCTCGGCGCGGGACCTCGAAAGCGGCGCGCCGGTCGCGATCCTCGGCAAGGAAGCGGCGAGCGTGTTCTTCCCGACGGGCGAGGTCGTCGGCCGGCAGATCCGCGTCGGCGACACGCCCGTGACCGTGATCGGGCTGCTCCAGGAGAAGGTCTTTCGCTTCCGGAACGGGCAGGGGAACATTTTCGCGTGGCGCAACCGGTTGATCGCGCTTCCCGCGAGCCTCGTCGCCCGCCGGATGCAGGGCGACTCGTACCAGCGCCTCGACCGCGTGACGTTCCGGCTGCCCGAGGTCCGGTCGATGTCCGCTTTTTCGAAGCAGCTCGACGTCCTCCTGACCGCCAACCACCGGCTCCAGCGGGATTTCCGGCTCGACGACGTCGCCGCCCGGATGCGGAAGATGGAGAGCCAGGGAGACATCTACAACATGATCTTCATGCTCTCCGGCGTGCTCGCCCTCCTCGGCGGAGGGATGGTCAACGTCAACATCCAGATGGCGACGCTCAAGGAGCGCGTGCGCGAAGTGGGCGTGAAGATGGCGATCGGAGCGGGAGGGCGCGAGATCTTCAAGGAGTTCATGACCGAGGCGCTCCTGCTGACGGGCGCCGGCGGCGTCGTCGGACTGGCGATCGGCGTCGGCTTCTCGAAGGTGATCACGGCTGCAATCGGCATTCCGCTCCACATGGAGGCCGCGAGCTTCGCCTGGGCCTACGTCCTCGCGGCGGTCTTCGGGTTCGTCTTCGCCCTCTATCCCGCGTTCAAGGCGAGCCGGCTCTCGCCGATGGAGGCGCTGCGCTATGAGTGAAGGCATCCTGGGGCTCAACGCCCCGGCAGCGCCGGCCGCCCCGGCCGGGCCGGCCGCCGCGGAAACGCCGCGCCGCCGCTTCACCTTTTCGGCGCGGGCGGGGCTCGTCTTCTCGGTCGTCCTCGGCGGCCTCGTGGAGCTCTGGGCGCACAAGCTCCGGTCGATCCTCACGCTCACGCTCCTGACCCTGGGGGTCTTCGCGCTCGTCGTGATGACGTCGGTGCTCGACGGCGTGCTCGACAAGATCGCGACCGGCTTCGCGGGGCTCGCATGGGACGGGACGGTCATGGTGGTCCCGAAGTCGCCCGAAACGACCGAGGAGCAGAAGCGATTCGCCATGAGCCCCGGCCTGCGGTTCGAAGACCTCCCGCGCGTCGCGGCGGCCGATCCGAGGGTCGTCGGGATCCTGCCGCGCGCCGACAAGCGGTCGGCGACCCGCGTGCCGGGAGGAACGGAGCGGATCTACGTCACCGGCGTCACCCCGGACTATGCGGCGCTGATGAACCGCCCGATCGGGCTCGGGCGCGGCCTGACGCCCGACGACGAGCGGCGGCGGAGCACGGTCGCGGTCGTGGGCGCGACCCTCGCGTCGAAGCTCTTCGGCGGCTCGGACCCCGTCGGACGCGACATGACCGTCGAGGGAGTCCCGTTCCGGATCGTCGGCGTCCAGGCGCCTGGCCAGATCTTCTCGGACGAGAACTACATGGACGCCAACGGAATCCACATCCCGCTCGCGACCTACATGGACCGGATCGATCCCGACCATCAGATCGCCCAGATCGCCGTGAAGCTCCGGAAGAAGAGCGACATGGGCGCGGTTTCCGCGATGATCCTGGGGAGGGTGCGGCAGGCCCACCACGGGATCGAAGACGCCGAGATCCGGGACCTCGACGCCGATCTCGCCCGCAGCTACCAGAATTTCCTCGAGCAGATGCGCGGGTGGCGAATCGTCCTGATGAGCCTCGCCGGAACGGTCCTCCTCGTGGGGGGCGTGGGCATCCTCTCGGTGATGCTCATCTCCTTCTCGGATCGCCGTTACGAAATCGGCCTCCGGAAGTCGATGGGGGCCTCGGATGCGGAGATCCTCGTCCAGTTCCTCCTGGAGGCCGTCGTCCTCGCTTCCCTCGGGGCGCTCGCCGGAACGGTCGGCGGCGCAATCCTCTGCCGCGCGCTCTCCGACAAGTTCCCCTACGGGCTGGTCGTCAATCCGGTCGGCCTTGCCGTCGCGTGGGGCGTCGCGCTGACGCTCGCGATCGGGTTCGGGATGTATCCGGCGGTGAAGGCTTCGCGACTCTCCCCCATGGAAGCCATGAGGTAGGACGAGAGTCGCGCCGATACGCGCCGTTATACGGGTCCGTCGGGGCCGTGCCGGCGGCTCGACGTCCGCGCTCCCGGTACGCCTTCACCGCCGGCAGACCCCGCCGAACCCGTCTTCCAGCACGTCTCGTCGCGCCTTCGCGTTGACTCATCTGGCAGGCAGGACGAAAGATTCGTCTTCGGGCTTACCTCGCCGCGCTTCCGGTTTCCCCTAACCTGGATTCACCGCCGCCCGGGACCCCTTGGGCCCCTCTTCCAACCCGTTCTCGCCCGCCTCACCGATGCGGCCCCGCTGGCGCAATTCTTGCATTATTTCCATCGCGCTCGTTTTTTGAAAGGAGAGCCCATGAAGAAGATCCTCGGGATTCTGGTGTCGGTGCTCGCCGCCGCCGCGATGGCGTCGGGAGCGGAACAGACGTGGCACGGCAAGATCAGCGACAGCATGTGCGGCGCGTCCCACAAGTCGGCGATCGAGCACTCGGGAAAGAAGCTCAGCGACCGCGACTGCACCCAGGCGTGCATCAAGGACGGGGCGAAGTACGTCTTCGTCAGCGGCGGGAAGGTCTACGACATCTCGAATCAGGACGAACCCGCGCTGGCCGAGCACGCCGGCCACAGCGTGTCCCTCAAAGGGGAGATGACCGGCAACTCGATCAAGGTGTCGAGCATCTCGATGGGCAAGAGCGGGAAGACGATGTCCAAGGAGAAACCCGCCTCGACCTCGTAAGCCTGTTACAAGGCTGAAAAAGGGGACCGGTCGCGCGCGAGCGAGGCCGGTCCCTTTCGTTTTGCGGCATGACCCGCGCGCGCCGCTGCCCGGCGAACTTCTCGAGCCCCACCCGCCGTCAACGAATGGCTACGGTGGGGCGCCGCAGCGGTCGAGCCGAGAAGGCGAGCCGCGAAGGTCACCGCGCGATTAGTCTCCGCGAGTAACCGAGCGGAGGAGGATCGCGCGGTGGGAGGCCACGCGGTTCCAGCGAAGCGAGCCGCGCGGCCGACGGTCTATTGACGGGCGAGCCTTTCGAGCGTCGCCCTCGCCGCCTGCCTCTGCGCCTCCTTCTTCGACGTCCCTCTTCCCTGCGCGAAGGCGACACCGTTCCAGAGAACTTCGATCAGGAACGTCTTTTCATGGTCGGGGCCGATCTCCTCGAGGACCCGGTACTCCGGGAGCGGCAGCCCCAGCCGCTGGGCCGTTTCCTGCAGCGTCGTCTTGTAATCGTGGAACGAGAGATCGCCCAGGTCGATCCCCGAGATGTCGGGCTCGAACATGCGCGAGATGAAGGGAGCGACGGCGGGCAGGCTCCCGTCGAGATAGATCGACGCGATCACCGCTTCGAGCGCGTCGGCGAGGAGGGAGTCCTTGCTCGCGCCGCCGGACCTCGCTTCTCCCGAGCCGAGCCGCAGGAACACGCCGATCCCCAGCTCGCGCGCCTTCTGGGAAAGCGTCGCCGCCGAAACGAGGTGCGCCTTGATCTTCGAGAGAGAGCCCTCCTGGAGAGCCGGGAATCCCTTGAAGATCAGCTCGCCGATGACGAAGCCGAGCACGGCGTCGCCGAGGAATTCCAGGGTCTCGTTGTGCTGGACGCGCGGCATGCGGTTCTCGTTCGAATACGACTTGTGCGTGAGCGCCCGAACGAGGAGGGCCGGATCGCGGAACGTGTACCCGAGCTTCTTCTCGAGGACGCTCCACGGCGGCCGGAACGCAGTGCTCACGCCCGGATCCCCCGGGCGGACCACGCCGCCGGGACCCGAGTCCGGACCGCACCGTTGCCGACAAGGCGATGCATGCCCTCGCCGCCGAGCCCGCAGGACCTCCGCCGCTCGGCGGTCTCCTTCCCCTCCGGATCGCCGGGCGCCGGACCTCTGGCGAGCGTGGCGAACGCGCGAGACCGCGCGGTCGGCGCCCTCGCCGGCGAGATCGCGAGCGAACGCGCGATCGATCGATTTTCCGCGCCCCGCCTTGAAACCGCGTGTCGAGACGCAACGGAAGGATATCCGTTCCGGACCCGTGTAACGAAACGTCCCTCCGTTTCAGCGATTTGGCCCGGCGCGGATCCGCCGCCGGGCCGGCGGTCACTTCCGGGGGCGGTCGAACAGCGCGTCGAAATTCGACGTCGTCGCCGACTCGACGTCCCCGAACGGGACCTCCTTGAGCGCCGCGAGGCGGCGCGCGGTGTCGACCGCGAAAGCCGGCTCGCACCGTTTGCCCCGGTGCGGCTCCGGCGAGAGGAACGGGGCGTCGGTCTCGACGAGCATCGCGGCGAGCGGCAGACCGCGGGCGGCCGCCCGGATGTTCTCGGCCGCCTTGAACGTGATCATTCCCGAGAACGAGATCCGGTAGCCCAGATCGACGGCGCGAGCGCCGTAGGCGGCGTCCTCCGTGAACGAGTGGAAGACGCCGGGATCGGCGCGACGCGGCTCCGCGGCGAGGATCTCGAGCATCTCGGCGCCGCTCTCGCGGTTGTGGAGGAGCACCGGCAGCTCCCGGACGCGCGCGAAAGCGAGCTGCGACCGAAGCGCCCGCCGCTGGACGTCGCGGGGCGAATGGTCGTAATGGAAATCGAGGCCGATCTCGCCGACGGCGACGGTCTTCGGCGAGCGGAGGAGCTCCTCGAAAATCCTGAGGTCGCGGTCTTCGTCGAAGTCCTTCGCCTCGTGCGGGTGGAGTCCCACCGCGGCGAAGACTCCGTCATGACCTTCCGCGACCTCGACGGCGGCGCGAGAATCGGCCACCGTCGTTCCCGGGACGAGGATCTTTCCGACGCCGGCGTCCCGGGCGCGAGCGAGCACGTCGCGGCGCTCTCCCTCCGGCAGCATCTGCACGTGGCCGTGCGAGTCGCAGATCATTTCACCTTCGTTCCTGGCGGAACGTCCGTCTCGGGGATGAGCACGACCGGCTCCCCCGATTCGGGAAGCGAGGCGGCCAGGACCATGCCGTTGGATTCGAGGCCCATGAGCTTCGCCGGCTGGAGGTTCGCGACGACGACGATCGTCTTCCCGACGAGGCTCTCCGCCGTGTATCGCGTGGCGATCCCGGCGACGACCTGACGTCGCTCGCTTCCGAGATCGACTTCGAGCCGCATGAGCTTCTTCGATTTCGGAACCGGCTCCGCGGCGACGATCTTCGCGGTGCGGAGCTCGATCCGCTGGAATTCCTCGATCGTGATCTTCGGGCCGGCGGGCGCCGGGACGGCGGTTTCGCTCACGGGAACCTCGCTCGGAAAGAACGTCTTCGGATCCACGCGCGGAAAGAGGGGCTCGGTCGGGGAGAGCGGGCGGCCGGCCGGCAGCCCTCCCCAGGCGAGCGAGCCCGGGCCGTCGCCGGGGTCCGCGCCGAGCGCGGCGAGCGCCTTCGGCGCGGACCCGGGCAGGACCGGCGCGAGGGCGGCGGCGGCGATCCGTGTGCCCTCGGCGGAGGCGTAGAGCATCCGCGACAGGCGCTCGGTCTTCCCCTCTTCCTTCGCGACTTTCCACGGCTGGCGGGCCGCGACGTACCCGTCGACCTGCTTCAACATCCCGGCGACGGCCTCGAGCCCCCGCGAGAACTCGAAGCGTTCGAACGCATCGGCATAGGCCTCCGCGGCCGGGCCGGCGGCCGTCTTCACCTCGTTGTCGTCGCAGGCGACCGGCGGCGTCGCTCCGTAGGAGTTGACGCAGAGACGCACGACGCGGGACACGGCGTTGCCGAGCCCGTTGGCGAGATCGGCGTTGTAGCGCTCCAGGAACGCCTCGTCGGAGAAGCTCGCGTCCGCGCCGAACACCATCTCCCGCAGCAGGAAGTAGCGTAGGGCGTCGGCCCCGAACCGGGCGACGAGCGCATCGGGCCGGACGACGTTCCCCGTCGACTTCGACATCTTCTTCTCGTCGCGAAGCCACCAGCCGTGCGCCGCGACGCGGGTCGGCAGCGGGAGCCCCGCCGACAGGAGGAACGCCGGCCAGTAGACGGCGTGGAACCGGAGGATGTCCTTTCCGACCAGATGCGTGCGCTCCGCGTCCGGATGGTCCCAGTACCGGCGGTACAGCGTTTCGTCCTCGCCGCCGAAGCCGAGGGAGGTGATGTAGTTCGCGAGCGCGTCGAGCCAGACGTACACGACGTGTCCGGGCCGGCCCGGGAACGGAATCCCCCAGGCGAGATTCGTCCTCGAGACGGAGAGGTCCCGGAGTCCGGCCCCCACGAAAGACTCGACTTCCCGGAATCGCGACGGCGGGACGACGAAGTCGGGGTGATCGCGGTAGAACGCGAGGAGCGGCTCCTGGTACTTCGAGAGCCGGAAGAAGACGTTCTCCTCCGACTGCCAGGAGCAGGGCGTGCCGTGATCGGGGCAGAGGTTCCCGGGGAGCAGCTCCTTCTCGGTGTAGTAGGTCTCGCAGGCCGTGCAGTACCACCCCTCGTGGCGGGCCGTGTAGAGATCTCCCGCCGCTTCGATCCGACGGATGAGCGCGACGACGCCTCGCGCATGGCGGTCCTCCGTCGTCCGGATGAAGTCGTCGTGCGTGATCGCCAGCGTCTTCCACCAATCGTGGTAGCGGGCGACGACGCGGTCGGCGAGCGCCTTCGGCGCGATCCCCTGGGCGGCGGCGGCGCGCTCGATCTTCTGGCCGTGCTCGTCGGTTCCGGTGTGGAACCGCACGTCCTCCCCTCGGGCGCGCCGGAAGCGCGCGATCGTGTCGGCGACGATCGTCGAATAGAGGTGCCCGATGTGCGGGAGGTCGTTGACGTAGTAGATCGGGGTCGTGATGTAGAACGTCTTCGCCATCAGAGAAGCCCCCGCTCCCGCAGGGAAGCGCAGCCCTCCCGCCCGACGACGACGTGGTCGAGAAGACGGACGCCGACGAGGTCGGCGGAATGCTTCAGACGGCGCGTGAACTCGACGTCCTCCGCCGACGGCGCCGGGTCTCCCGAGGGATGGTTGTGGTACAGGATCATCGCGGCGGCGTCTTCGAGGAGCGCCTGCTTCAGGATCTCGCGCGGCTCGACGAGCGCGCGGTCGACCGTCCCGAGGTAGCATTCGCGGTCGCGCAGGAGCCGGTGCCGCGCGTCGAGGAGCAGCACTCCCGTCGATTCCTGCGTCCGCCGGCCGTAGAGCCGCTTGAGATACGCCTCGACGCGCGCGGGATCGGAGAATTTTTCCCGGACGAGCGTCTCGTTCCCCATGCGCGCGGCGAGCTCGATCGCCGCCGCGAGCGTCACCGCCTGGACCTTTCCGAGGCGGAGCTTCACGAGCTGTCCGGGAGAGAACGTCGAAAGCCGCTCGAGGCCGCCCGCTTCCTTCAGCACTGCCTGCGCGAGCGAGACGGCGCTTTCGCCGCGCCGTCCGCTCCGGATCAGGATCGCGAGCAGCTCGGCATGCGTCAACGCTTTCGGACCGAGCCGGTCGAGACGCTCGCGCGGACGCTCCTCTTCCGGAAGGTCCCTCAGCAGCGACGGGCTCATGCCGCCGCCTCTCCGGCGCCCCGGACGAGCTCCCGATAGAGGGCTTCGATCCGGTCGAGACGAACCGCCGAGGAAAATCCCGCCTCGACGCGGGCGCGCCCGCCGCGGGCGAGTCTCGCGGCCTCGGCGGAATCGGTCGCGACCCGGACGATGGCTTCGGCGGCCGCCGCGGGGTCCTTCACCGGCACGAGGATTCCCGACTCCCCGTCCACGACGAGCTCGGGGTTGCCTCCCGCCGCCGTCGCGATCACGGGCTTCCCGAGCGCCATCGCCTCGCGGATCGTGCCCGTGACGCCGAGGCCTTCGTAGGAGAGGTCGATCGCGAGATCGGCGGCCATCAGCACCTTCGGCATGTCGTAGCGGAACCCGATCGGGAGCACGGCGTCGCCGACGCCGCGGGCGGCCGCATGACTCGCGACCTCGGCCTTCTGCTCCTCGTTCTTGCACGCGACGATCGCGGTGCGGAGGTTCGGGACCCGGGCGCGTGCGAGCGCGGTCGCCTCGACGAGATGCTTCCAGCCTTTCCACTCGCGCGCCCCGACCTGGACCACCAGGAATTCGTCCGGGCGCACCCCCCATTCCTTCCGCACCTCGTTCCGGTCGAGCTTCCCGGGATCGAACACGTCGAGATCGACGCCCGCGTAGATCACCCGGACCTGATCGGGACGGAGCTTCCCCGACGCGACGATCACCTTCTTGATGTCCTCGCAGACGGTGACGACGGCGCCGAGGCGCACGTGGAACTTCGTCCGGTTGAAAACGTCGAGCGGAAACGAAACGCCCCGGTTGACGACGATCGCCGGGCGCCGCCCTCCGAGGAACGTCGCCTCGAGCGCGATCGAGTGGGCGATCCCCTTGTGCACGTGGACGACGTCGACGGCGCGCTCCCGATACACCCGCGCGAGCCTCGCGGCGGACGCGAGGTCGAATTCGTTCCGCATCGGAAGCGCGACGAAATCGACTCCCGCCGCCGCGCAGCGCTCGCGGATCTGGCCGTCGCCGCGGGAGACGACCGCCACGCGGTGGCCGCGCCGATGCAGGTTCTCGGCGAGCTGGAACATCTGGACGACCGAGCCCGTGTTGAAGTGGCCCTTCTCCAGGACCTGCAGGATCGAAAGCTTCGTCACGCGCGCCTTCCGAAGAACTCGCGCACCGACGCCGCGACGAAATCGCGGTCGCCGTCGGTCAGCTCGTAGAAGATCGGCAGCGACAGGATCCGGCCGACGATCCGCTCCGTCTCCGGGAGCGGCGGCGGAGGAGGCTTCAGGCGCGCGAGCGTGGCCGGCTGGCGGTGGTTCGGCAGGGGGTAGTGAACGCCCGTCTCGATCCCGCGGTCCTTCAGGAACGCGGCGAGCGCGTCCCGCGCGTCGGTCTGGATCACGTAGAGATGGTAGACGGCCTCGCCCCCGGCGGGCTCCGGCGGCGTCTCGACGACGCCGGCGAGCGCTTCCGAATAGCCTCGCGCGAGCGCGCGGCGGCGGGCGGAGTACGCGGCGAGGCTCCGCAGCTGGATCCGGCCGACCGCCGCCTGGATCTCGTTGAAGCGCATGTTGTAGCCGACGATCTCGTGCGTGTACTTGTCGCTCCGGCCATGGTCGCGCAACCGACGCAGCGCCGCCGCGAGATCGTCGCGATCGGTCGTCACCATCCCTCCGTCGCCGAAGACGGTGAGGTTTTTCGAGGGGTAGAACGAGAACGCGCCGGCGTCGCCGAAGGAGCCGATCGTCTTCCCCCCCGACGTCGCGCCGTGCGACTGGCACGTGTCCTCGATCCAGAAGAGGCCGTGCCGGTCCGCGATCCGGCGCATGGCGGCGACGTCCACGGGATGACCGTAGAGGTTGACCGGGATCATGCCGACGGTCCGGGACGTGATCTTCGACTCGAGGTCGGCCGGATCGACCGTGTAGGTCCGGTCGACGTCGACGAAGACGGGTGTGGCGCCCGCGTCGAAGACGGCTTCGACGGTCGGAAAGGCCGTGTGGGCCGGCACCAGGACCTCGTCGCCGGGGGCGACCCCGAGCGCCTGGAGGACGAGCTGGATCGCGGACGTCCCGTTGGCGACCGCGATCGCATGTCGCGTTCCGATCGAGGAGGCGAATTCCTCCTCGAAAGCCCGCGTCTCCGGTCCGAGGATGAAACGTCCGGAGTCGATCACGGCGAGGACCGCCTGCTTCATCTCCTCCGTGACGTGGGCTCGGGAGAGCGGAATTTTCACGCGTTCCCCCGGGGGACGAGGACGATCTTCCCGAACTGCCGGCCGGACTCCAATTTCGCGTACGCGTCCGCCGCGTTCTCGAGGTCGTGAACGGAGTCGATCCGGACCTTCAGGCGCCCCGAAAAAACGGCGGCCGCGACCGCGCGGAATTCGCGGTCGTTCGCCATCGTCGAGCCGAGGATCGAGAGCTGTTTCCAGAAGATCAAGCGCAATTCTTCCCTGGGATTGGGGCCGGAAGTGGCGCCGCAGGTCACGATCCGCCCCCCCCTGGCCGCCGATCGCAACGATATCATCCAGGTCGCGTCTCCGACGCAGTCGATCACCACGTCGCATCCTCGACGCCCCGTCGCCTCCGAAACCCGGCGCGCCACGTCGTCCCGCGAGCTCCACCCCTCCGACGCGCCGGCCTCGCGCGCGGCCGCGAGCTTCGCCTCTTCGGACGAGGTCACGAAGACCTCGGCTCCGGACAGGCGGGCGATCTCGAGGGCCGCCCAGGCGACGGCGCCGCCGATCCCGTGGATCAGGACGGTCTCCCCCGGGCCCACCGCGGCCCGGCCGACGACCATCCGCCACGCCGTCTGGTGGACGAGGGGAAACGCGGCCGCCTCCTCGAACGACAGGCCTTCCGGGAAGGGGAAGACGTTGCGCGCGGGAACCACGGCGAGCTCCGCGAAGGTCCCGGGCACGTGCTCGCCGAGGATCTTGTACTTCACGCAGAGGCTCTGCTCGCCTCCCCGGCAGTATTCGCAGACGCCGCAGAAGAGCCCCGGCTGGATGAGCACCCGGTCGCCCGCGGCGTACCCTTCGACCGCCGGGCCGACCCGGTCGATCACCCCCGCGCCGTCGGCGCCCGGGATCTGCGGCAGCGGAACGCGGACGTTCTCGAGCCCGTTGCGCACGAAGAGATCGAGGTGGTTGAGGGCCGCGGCGCGGATCCGGATGCGGACGTCCCCCGGACCGGGCTCCGGGTCCGGCCGGTCGCCGTATCGGAGCACTTCCGGACCGCCGTGGCTCTCGAAATAGATCGCCTTCATCGTTCCTTCCTCATCGACGCCGCGCGGGGCGGCCGTTCACTGGAGATAGCCGAGAGACCTGAGCTTTTCGAGATACTCCTTCCCGGTTTCGGTCGGCCGCTCGGCGGCGGCGGCGCGCCGTTCGCCGTAGGACCCGACGGATCCCGCCTCGAGAGCTCCGGGCCGGAAGATCCCGGAGCGCGGCGAGCCGGCGAGGTCCCTCGCCGCGGGAATTCCGAGCCGCGCAAGAGCGGTCGCGGCGATGTCTTCGGGACGGACCGCCGATTCGGCCCGTTCGGCCGCGTGGTCGACGAGCGCCCAGCCGCCGGCGGAACCCGAACGGCCCGCGTCCGCGACGAGCCAGAGGGCCTCGCCGCCCGCCCGGGCGCGGGCGATCCGCTCGGCGACGAACTCGCGGGCCGCTCGCGAGAGCGGGCCGCCGTCGATGTCCGCGCCGGGGAGGTAGACGGTCGCGAGCCGCGGACGGACGAGGTCATCGGCCCGCCGGAATGCGGCGATCGCCGCCGCGTCGTCTCCCGCGCCGTCGCGGGCCCGGAGAGCGATCTCCCGATTTTCGACGATCGTCGCTCCGGGCATCGGCTCCGACGCCCACCAGTTGACCGCGACCGTGGGAATTCCGGCTCGCGCCGCCACCTCCCAGAACGTCCACGAGCGCCGCTCCGCGGCGGACACCGGGACGCGGGCGGCCGCGCCGGCCCACCGAACGGGCCCTCGAAAGATCCACCCCGTTCCCGCCGGCGGCGTGAGGGCTGCTCGGCCGAACAGCGAAATCCGCTCGAACGCCGCCACACCGTGGCGCGAGGGGGGAACGCCGGTCGCGATCGTCGTCCAGATCTCGGGAGGGGGAGCGGCCGGGCGCCGCCACCGCACGAGCGGCGCGTCCGGGGCGAGCAGCGCGAGCGTTTCGGGAGGAACGCCGTCGAGCCCCACGACGACGAGAGCGCCGGGTCGCGGCGAGATCGTGAGGGCGGGGAACGCCGCCGAAGGCTCCCGGCGGGATGCCCAGAGAGAGGCGGCGGCGAGTGTGGCCGCCAGCGCCGCCGCCGCGCCGCGGCGCCACGAGAGCTTCTCCGGAAGCGGCACGTGGCGGCGGAGCGCGAGAGAGAGCGAGGTGGCGCGCGCGGCCCTCGCGAAGTAGAACGCCGCGACCGCCACGGCCACGAGGGCGATCGCGGGATGCGCCCCGGGAGAGGCCGGAAGGGATCGCACGCCGGCGGTGAAGAGTCCGAACACGAGCAGGGCGGCGCCGGCCGCCGCGACCAGGGCGGAACGCGCGGGACGGGCGGGCGCCCGCCGGAAGCGGCTCGCGACGAGCGCCGCCGCGCCGGCCGCGAGGGCGAGCGGCGCCTCGACGGCGAGGAGGACGGCGGCGGCGAGGAATGCGCCTCCCGCCGGCGCCACCGCGCCTCGGGCGGCGAGCGCGGCCGCCGACGCGACGGCGCAGCCGACCGCCCCGGCCGCCGCCGACGGAAGGATCGCGCCCGACGCCCTTGGAGCGTTGAAGATCGTCCTCTCGATCCCGGCGTCCAGATACCCCTGCGCGCGCAGGCGCGCGCGGACTTCGTCGAGCGGGGGCGGCGGGTCGCTCACGCCCGGCGGTCCCGAAGGAGATAGGCGAGATCCGCCAGCGGACGCGCGCGGACGCCGAGGGGCTCGACCGCGCGCGCCGCCGCGTCGGTCAGCTCTCCGGCGATCGTCACGGCCGTGTCCCGCCCGAGAATCTTCGCGAAGTTCGCGCGATGGCCCTCCCCGTGGGCCTTCTTTCCCGTCCGCGCCGCCGCGTCCGGCGTCTCGAGGAGATCGTCCACGATCTGGAAGGCGAGGCCGAGGTTCTTCGCATACCGCGTGAGCGCGGCGATTCCCTCTTCGGGCGCGCGCGAGGCGATCGCCCCGCCGCGGGCGGCGGCGACGAAGAGCTCGCCGGTCTTCAGAGCGTGGATCCGCTCGAGCTCCTCGAGCGTCGCCCGCGCGGGATCGGCGGCCAGGTCGGCGAATTGGCCGCGGCAGCATCCCGGCTCCCCCGCCGCTCTCGCCAGCTCGGCGACGAGCGTGGCGCGGATCGCGGGAGACAGGCCCTCGCTCCGCCCGAGGAGCTCGAACGCCCGATTGATCAGCGCGACGGCCGCGAGGACCGCGGTCGATTCGCCGAACTCGAGGTGGAGCGCGGGGCGGCCCCGGCGGAGTGTCGCGTCGTCCATCGAGGGAAGATCGTCGAACACGAGCGACGCGGCATGCACCGCCTCGAGGGCCGCGGCAAAATCGAGGAGCACGGCGGGGTCGCCCCGGAACAGAACCCCGGCCGCGAGACCGACGAGCGCGCGGATCCGCTTGCCCGGGGAAAGGAGGGCGGCGCGCATCGCGGCGGAGAGACGGGAATCGTCCGCCGGAACGACGGCGGCGAGCCGCTCCTCCAGACGCCGGACGTGGAGCTCGGAAAAAGTCGCGAAGGAGCCGTCAGGTCCGGGGCGCGGCGTCAACTTCCAAAGCTGGCGACGGCTTCCGGTTCGTTCTCGTAGACGTCGAAGACCGTGATCAGCTGGGTGACGGTGAGCACGTCCTGGATCTTCGGGGGCAGATGGAGCAGCCGCAGCCGTCCCCCCTTGTTCGTCACGGTCGTGTAGCAGCCGACGAGCTCTCCGATCCCGGAAGAGTCGATCGAGGTCACCTCGTTCATGTTCACCAGGATGTCCTTCTTCCCGGAATCGAGAAGTCGCGTGATCGTGTCCCGCAGCTGGATGTCGCCGGAGCCGATCGTGATCTTCCCCTTCAATTCGATGATGGATACGTTCCCGGACTCGCGCACCGTCGCCTTCATGGGTCGCCCCCCTCCTATTCTGGTTCGTCGGCGACGAGCTTCTTCTCCAGGACCACCTTCGTGCCGCCGAGCGAGAAATCGTATCGTACATCGTCCATGAACGTCTTCATGTAGAAAATCCCGCGCCCGGACGTCTTGAGCCGGTTCTCCGGGGCGAGGGGGTCGGCGACCTCCTCGACCTCGAACCCCGGCCCCTCATCGGCGATGGTCATGCGGAAGACGTCCCCGTCGACCTGCAGAGTGAGCGAGACGCGCTTCTCGGCATCTCCCCGGTTCCCGTGCTTGATGGCGTTGGCGACGCCCTCGCGAAGCGCCATCGAGATCGCATGGGTGGTGTCGGCGGAGAGCTTCCAGGGCCGGAGGACGTAATCGCACACGAACTGGGCGAGCTCGATGTTGTCGAAAGAGCTCGCGATCGACAACGTCACGGGGGCCACGCGGTTTTTCATCACGGCAAAATCGCCGGAAAGATATCCGATATGCGAGAATGCAGCAAGATGGCCCACCGCCTCGGACGGCTCGCGATCGTCGTCGGAGCCCTCCTGTGCACCGCGGGAGCGGCCGGCCCGCCCCCCGTTTCCGATCGCGTCGCCGAGGCGAAAAAAACGGTTGAAGAGGTCCGTGGCCGGGCGTTCCGGCGCGACGTCCCCTCCGAAACGGTCGGGCCCGAACAGCTTCGGACGCTGCTCTCCCGGAAGCTCTCCGAGGGCCTGGTCGTCCCCCCGGAGCGCTATTTTCGGTCCCTCGCGGCGATCGGCGCGATCTCCGAGACCGACCTTCCGCACCTGCTCGACCGGCTTCTCGATTTCTACGGCGGAGAGGTCCTCGCTTTCTACGATCCGGCGGAGGGGAAGTTCTTCGTGTCGAGCGCCGGCAAGGAACGTCTCGGAGGGTTCGGCGGGATGGAAGAGACGCTCGTCTTCACCCACGAGCTCACCCACGCGCTGCAGGACCAGTACCTTTCCCTCGACCGGCGCCTGCAGGACCTGAAGAGCGACGGCGACGCTTCTCTCGCGATGGACGCCCTGCTCGAAGGGGAGGCGACCGAGGTCATGATCGAAAGCGCGGTCAAGGACCTGCCCGGCGGCGAGGACGGCGTCGAGGCGATGCTCGCTCCCCTGCTCACGTCCTCGCTCGCCGATCTGGATCCCGATGCCGCCAGGGTGCCGGCGTTCTTCTCGGAGCAGCTGCTCTTTCCCTACAGCGAAGGAACTGCTTACGTCCGCGATCTCCGAAAGCGGGGCGGCTGGAAGGCGATCGACGCCCTCTGGAATTCCCCGCCGTCGAGTACCGCCGAGATCCTGCACGCGGGGTCCCGCCGGCCGCCGGAAGGCGGTCCCCTCGTCGCCGACCGCGCCGTCGCGCCTCCGCCGGGAGGCGCGTTTCTCTACTCCGACACCCTCGGCGAATGGACTCTGCGGTTCCTCTTCCGGCGAGCCGGCGTCGCCGAGGCGGACGCGGCCGCCGCCGGATGGCGGCGCGACCGGTTCCTTTTCTTCAGCTCCGGCGATCGCGTCGCCTACGCCGGGCGGATCCGCGCTTCGGATGGCGCGGCCGCCCGCCGAATCCTCGAAGGCTGGAAAAAGACATCTCCCGCGGGAGGCGGATCCGCGGAGGGAGCCGACGTTTCCGTCTGGTCCGGATTCGAGAAAGCGCCGCTGTAACAGTCGGCCGCGCGGCACGCTCCGCTGGAACCGCGCGGCCTCCCACGGCGCGATCCTCCTCCGCTCGATTACTTCGCGGAGACTAATCGCGCCGTGACCTCTCGCGGCTCGGGCTTACGCCCTCGACCGCTTCGGCGCCCCACCGGACCGAATGAAAAGCCCCGAGGAATCTCATCGCGACGCTCGCGGAGACTAATCGCGCCGTAACCTCTCGCGGCTCGGGCTCACGCCCTCGACCGCTTCGGCGCCCCACCGGAGCCAATGAAAGCCCCAGGGAGTCTCATTGCGACGCTCGGGGAGCTCGGATCGCAACCGTCCCGTCGCGCGAAAAAGGGCGTCTCAGCCCACGAACTTCAGGGCGAACGGGATCAGGACGAAGAGCTCGAAGGCGTCGAAGGCCCCGTGCGCGACGATTCCGGGAAGAGCATTCTGGTAGAGCTCGAACGTCAGGGCCAGGATCGACGCGAGGATGAATATTCCGACGAGCATCACGGGCTGCCCGTAGACGCCGTGCGCCAGGGTGAAGAAGAGCGTCGCGCCGACCGCGCCGATCCTCGGCTGAAGGAACGAACGGAAAAAAGCCTCCTCGAAGATCATCGCCGAGATCACGATCGCGATCTTGAAGGCGATCGGCAGCGCCACGATCCACGGAATCACCGGAGAGATCTTCGGAGGCGCGCCCGCCGGAGCCAGGAGGGAGACGACCCACTGGACCGCGAGCATGCCGCAGAGGGAGAGTCCCCACGCGAACGCGGCGATCGGGAAACCCGCGGCGAGCAGCCGCAGCGGGCGGGAAGATCGGATCTTCAGGAAATCCGCCACCGGCGGCCGCCCGGAGAGCACGTACCAGGCCACGAGGAAGAGCAGGAACACGAGGTGCAGCGCGAAAGCCGAGATCGGGGAGAGATTCTTCGGCTCCGCCGGCCTTCCGGAGAGTCCGGACGCGAACGGCGCGACGACGCAGAGGAGGAGGACCGCCACGAGGAGCGCCAGGGCGATCGTGCGGCGAGCCGGGGTGGGAAACCCGTCCTGGTCGAAGCCGCGGCGGCGCACCGCGCGAAGGAGAAAACCCCCGACGAGAACGACGCCCGTCGTGAAAAGGATCGCGAAGAGGGCGACGTTCATTCGGTCGGACGGACCACGATCAGGACGGAAGCGGGCGACGACCGCGCAACCCGTTCCGCGGTCGCGCCCAGGGTGCGGGGGTGCCGCGAACCGGTCAGACCGTGCGCGCCGATGACGACGAGCGAGGGGCCGCGCTCGCCGGCCACCTCGAGGATGATCGTCGAGGGCTTTCCGCGAGCGACGACGAGCTCCGGTATCGGGCCGGCCGACGACGACGCCCATTCGCGGAGGCGGCGGAGCGCGGCTTCCCGCAGCGTCAGAAAATAGTCGACGTCGGGGTTGTTCACGGCGAAAAGGTCGGGGTACGGAAACCGATCGTCGATCACGTGGAGCACGATCGCGGGCAACTGTTCGAGAGCCGCCAGACGCAGCCCTTCGCGAAGGACGACCGGCGCATACGACGACATGTCCGCGCATATCAGCACGGCGCCGGACTTCGCCTTCGTCATTTCGCGGGGAGAGTACCACGAGCCAACCGGCGCACGGACCTCTCCCGTTTGTCATCCTGAGGAGCAAAGCGACGAAGGATCTGCTCAGCGAGCAGGTCCCTCGCGACGCTCGGGAGAGAGCCCTTCGTGCGCACGGCCGATGCGCCCTTCGGGCTCACACTCTCCGCGCGGCGGCCTCCCGCGGCTCGAGCGCGCGAAACACGACGTGGGAAAGCAGTCGGCGCGGTACGATTCCCGGAGGGCGGTTAGCTCAGCCGGTAGAGCGCCTGTTTTACACGCAGGACGTCGGGGGTTCGAGTCCCTCACCGCCCATGACCGTCGCGGTTGCGACGCTCGCGGAGCTCGGATCGCAACCGCTCCCGCCGCGCGGACCTCCTCCCCTCGGTTACTCGGGGAGACTTTCCGCGCGTCGACCTCTCGCGGCTCGGGCTCACGCCCTCGACCGCTTCGGCGCCCCACCGGAGCCAATGAAAGCCCCGGGCAATCTCATTGCGACGCTCGCGGAGCTCGGATCGCAACCGCTCCCGCCGCGCGGACCTCCTCCCCTCGGTTACTCGGGGAGACTTTCCGCGCGTCGACCTCTCGCGGCTCGGGCTTCCTACGCGGACCCCTCACCTGCCGCGAGTACACGGCATCCTCTCCCCAAGGGAGAGGGTATTCGGTGGCTCGCATCGCTCGCGACTTCGTTCGGCCCTCGACCGCTTCGGCGCCCCACCGGAGCCAATGAAAGCCCCGGGCAATCTCATTGCGACGCTCGCGGAGCTCGGATCGCAACCGCTCCCGCCGCGCGGACCTCCTCCCCCCGGTTGCTCGCGCACTGGCGTGCGCGGCCGCGACCCGCGAGCGTTATTCCGGGCTGGCTCGACGGCGCCGGGCGCGCTCGATCACATTCTCCACGGCTCGCGGTTCGACCGGTTTCACGAGATGCTCGTCGATCCCCGCGTCGCGGCTCTGGAGACGATCCTCCGGACTTCCCCACCCGGTCAGAGCCGCCAGGAACGCGTTCCGGCCTCCCGCCGTGGCGCGAATTCGACGGGCGAGGGAATGGCCATCCATGCCCGGCATCCCGACGTCCAGGATCACGAGGTCCGGAGAAAACTCCCGGATCGCGTCGAGGGCCGCGGAGGCGTCGTGGAACGACCGGACGTCGTGCCCCATGAACCGAAGCATGAGCGCCAGACTGTCGGCGAGATCGGCGTTGTCGTCGACCACGACGACCCGGAGCGGCTCCCCCTCGCCGGCGCCCTCGCTCTCGGAGGGTTCGCTCGCGCCCGACGCGGACGGTTCCGCGATCGGAAAACGGACGACGAACTCGCTTCCCCGCCCGAGGCCGGGGCTCGACGCCGTCACGGTTCCGCCGTGGAGCTCGACCACTCGGCGAACGAGCGTCAACCCGATTCCGACGCCGTCCCCGCCCGAACGGGCATGCGGTTTCGCCTGAACGAAGAGGTCGAAGATCTTCGGCAGGACGTCGGGAGGAATGCCGTTCCCGTCGTCCCGGACGCGCAGGACGGCCGTGTCCCCCTCGCGCGCCACCGTCAGCCGGATGTGGCCGCCCTCTCCCGTGTACTTGATGGCGTTGCTGAGGAGATTCATGAGCACCTGATCGATCCGGGTCCGGTCCGCGTGCACGATCACGGGAACCGCGGGAGCGTCGAGAACGAGCGACTGGCGGCGGAGACCGGCGAGCCCGCGCACGGTCTCGACCGCCTGGCGGGAGGCGGTGGCCAGATCGACCGGCTCCCGGCGAAGCTCGATCCTCCCCTCGCTCACCCGGGACACGTCGAGCAGATCGTCGAGAAGCCGCGCCATGTGGCGCAGCTGCCGCTCCGCGATCGCATGGGCGTCGCGAATCGTCGCCGCGTCCGCGCCCGGACGGCCGATCAGATAGAGGGCGTTCCGGATCGGGGCGAGGGGATTCCGGAGCTCGTGCGCGAGCACCGCGAGGAATTCGTTCTTCTGCCGATCGGCCTCTTCGAGCGCCGCGACGCGCCGCCGATCGCTCAGGTCGCGAGTGACCTTCGCGAAACCATGCAGCGTCCCGGCATCGTCGAACAGCGCGGTGATGACGACGTCTCCCCAGAATCGCGATCCGTCGCGCCGGAGGCGCCAACCCTCGTCTTCGACCCTCCCTTCCTCCTGCGCCTTTCGGAGCAGCATCTGCGGTTTCCCCGCGGCGACGTCCTCCGGCGGATAGAAGATCGAGAAGTGTCGTCCGATCACCTCGGAAGCGGAATAACCCTTGATCCGCTCCGCGCCGACGTTCCAGCTCGCGATCCGGCCTTCGGGATCGAGCATGAAGATCGCGTAGTCCTGCACCCGCTCGACGAGGAGGCGGAAGCGCTCCTCGCTGCGCCGCAGCTCTTCGAATTCCCTCTGGAGTCCGGGTTGCGCCTCGCTCATCGAACAGGGAATCTTATCGCCGGGATGGCGCAACCCGGCATCGAGCCGGTTCAGGACGCAAGCGAATCCGTGCGTCGAGACGCCCCACGCTGGTCCGGAGGCGGAGGAGGTTCCTTCTCGCGCGGCGGGGGCGGATGGTGCTCCGGCGTCGGGTGCCCGGACGCGGCGCGAGGAGAGGACGAGGGAGCCGGCGGGGGCGCTTCGTGCCGGGGAGGCGGAGGCTCGCCGTGGGCGGGGGGTGCCTCGTGCCGGGGCGGCGCCGCCTCGTGCTTCGGAGGAGCCTCATGTTTCGGAGCAGCCGCTTCATGCTTTGGAGCAGCCTCGTGCCGCGGCGGCGGAGCTTCATGCTTCGGGGGCGACGCCTCGTGACGCTGAGTCCCGGCTTCGTGCTTCGGAGCAGCCGCCTCCTGATGCGGCGAGACTTCGTGCTTCGGGGGCACAGCCTCGTGGCGCGCCGGCGCCTCCCGGGTCGGGGTCGACGCCGGATGACGCGGTTGCGCTTCGTGCTTCGGCGCGGCCTTCGGATGCCCTCCGGGAGTCGATGCCGCATGCCCGTTGTGCGCCGAAGAGGTCTCCCGGGCGGGCGACGCCGTGCCGGCCTTTTCGCGGTGCTGCGCGATCTCCCGGGCACGGACGGCGGCGGGCGCGACGACCGCGACTCTTTGCCCGCGGCGCGCGCCGGACGCCGACATCGGGACCGGCCGCGACTTCGCCTCAGCGATCGGCGTTCTCGGAATTCGCGTTCTGGACGCCCGCTCGATCGTCGAGACCGACGGACCCCGGTTCACCACCACTCCCCGCGAAACGGAGTAGGAGGTCAGCTTGCGGACGTGCGGGAAGATCTCCGCGTTCTGGCGCACGGGGAGACGGACCGAAGAGACGCGCACGCCGGCGAATCGGTTGACGGGCACGAACACGTAGCGGGATTGAGGAACGACGATCGCGGCGCCGCTGTACCCCCCGTAAGAGATCGAGGCGGTCGGCGGAATCGGCGCCCATCCCACGTACGAATCGCTGTAGCCCCAGGTCACCCACGCGGGGGCCCAGACCGTGCCGGGGACCCAGACCCACCCGAACGGGTCTTCCTGGACCCAGGAGCCGTAGTGGTAGGGATCCCCGCCCCAGGGGTCGTCGGAAACCCACGTCCAACCGTAATCGGTATAGATCCACTGGCCCTCGGTGTAAGGCTGCCACCCGACCGCGACGTTCCCGGGAACCCAGCAGTCTCCCCAACGCCCGACCGATTCCCAGCGACCGTACGGCGAAAGCTCGTCGTAGAAGAAGGAGATGCTCACGCCCACCTCTGCCCGAGCCGGACGCGGCGAAAGAAGGGAAGCGCCTGCGAAGACCGAGAGGAGAATCATCGTCTTGAATTTCATGCAGTTCCTCTTTTCGCGGGAGTTTTTGCAACGGTTGTGCCACCCGGCGGAGAGCCGGAGTCATGGCGTTGTCGCTGCCGGATGCTCGGTTTCGGGACAAGAACGAGGAGCGAAGCAACTCTCTCTCGAGGAAGGCGGCATTCGTCATACGCCAGTACGCGTAGAACGCCGATTCCTGCTACGGAGGGGGCCTCAAGGATGCCTCCCCAGGTCAGATTCTGGCCAAGAGTGTCGAGGACACGGGGTCTCCCGCGGAGCTTCGCTCCGAAGGAGAGAAGCGGAGCGCCTGCGCAGCAGCTTTTGGCGGGGCCGACGGGGCTCGAACCCGCTCGCGTTTGCCAAAGGCGAGCGGAACGCGGCTTATTGAGGAGGTCGCGGGTCCTCGACGATTCCCCGTCGGTCCCGCCACCCCGTTCGCCGAGTCTGTTCGCGCACGCCAGTGCGTGCAGAACGCCGATTTCAGCTACGGAGGGGGCTTGGGGGATGCTTCCCCCAGGTCAGATGCTCGCCAAAAGTGTCGAGGCCGCAGGCCTCGACCGCGGAGCTTCGCTCCAAAGGAGAGAAGCGGAGCGCCTGCGCAGCAGCTTTTGGCGGGGCCGACGGGGCTCGAATCCGCTCGCGTTTGCCAAACGCGAGCGGAACGCGGCTTATTGAGGAGGTCGCGGGTCCTCGACGATTCCCCGTCGGTCCCGCCACCCCGTTCGCCGAGTCTGTTCGCGCACGCCAGTGCGTGCAGAACGCTGATTTCAGCTACGGAGGGGGCTTGGGGGATGCTTCCCCCAGGTCAGATGCTCGCCAAAAGTGTCGAGGCCGCAGGCCTCGACCGCGGAGCTTCGCTCCAAAGGAGAGAAGCGGAGCGCCTGCGCAGCAGCTTTTGGCGGGGCCGACGGGGCTCGAACCCGCTCGCGTTTGCCAAACGCGAGCGGAACGCGGCTTATTGAGGAGGTCGCGGGTCCTCGACGATTCCCCGTCGGCCCCGCCACCCCGTTCGCCGAGTCTGTTCGCGCACGCCAGTGCGCGCAGAACGCCGATCTAAGCTACGGAGGGGGCTTGGGGGATGCTTCCCCCAGGTCAGATGCTCGCCAAAAGTGTCGAGGCCGCAGGCCTCGACCGCGGAGCTTCGCTCCAAAGGAGAGAAGCGGAGCGCCTGCGCAGCAGCTTTTGGCGGGGCCGACGGGGCTCGAACCCGCTCGCGTTTGCCAAAGGCGAGCGGAACGCGGCTTATTGAGGAGGTCGCGGGTCCTCGACGATTCCCCGTCGGTCCCGCCACCCCGTTCGCCGAGTCTGTTCGCGCACGCCAGTGCGTGCAGAACGCCGATTTCAGCTACGGAGGGGGCTTGGGGGATGCTTCCCCCAGGTCAGATGCTCGCCAAAAGTGTCGAGGCCGCAGGCCTCGACCGCGGAGCTTCGCTCCAAAGGAGAGAAGCGGAGCGCCTGCGCAGCAGCTTTTGGCGGGGCCGACGGGGCTCGAACCCGCGACCTCCGGCGTGACAGGCCGGCGTTCTAACCAAACTGAACTACAGCCCCGCGGAAGAAGCCGAACGATATGCGACGCCGATGAAGAGGTCAAGCCGCCCACGCCGCTTCCGCGCGCCACGCGGTCCGATCATGCGGGAACTTCAGGAGCCGCCGAGGCGGAAGATCGGCGGGAGAACCGGCCGATTCCCTCCTCGGTCGCGAGAACGACGAGACGGTCACCCCGCTCGAGCCGGTCGGTCGCCGCCGGGACGAACCGCCGCTCGAGTCCGTCGCGACCCACCCTCTTGATCGCGAGGATCGTGATGCCGAAACGGGTGCGGAGCGCGGTTTCTCCCACCGTCCGGCCGACGAGATCCGGGGGAACGTCGAGCTGCGAGAGGCGATGCTGTTCGGGGAGCTCGAAATAGTCCACTTCCCTTCCCCCGTCGAGTCCGGCGCGGGACACGCGCGCGAAAAGATGGCTCTGGCGAAGCGACTCGCGCTCGAACGCCCCGAGCAGGTCGCGCCGCGTCACCATTCCGAGGAATTTCCGGGTGGAGGAGGACTCGACGACCGGCAGCCAGCCGAGGTCCCTCAGCCACAGCTTCTCGTTGACCGAGGCGAGCGATTCCTCCGGCGTCACGAACGGAATCTCGCGGACCAGATCGCCCGCGATGATGAGGTTCGCGATCGACGGATCGGCGAGATCCGGATCGCCGAGCACGTCCTTCAGATCGTGGAGGTCGATGACCCCGAGAAGCTTCCCCTCCGAATCGCCGACGAAGAAGTAGTACACGCGGGCCTGGAGGAAGGCCTTGAGGATTTCGGGGAGCCGCATCGTCTGCGGAATCAGCTCGACGTCGGTCCGGAAGATGTCGCGCACCCGGAGACTCGCGAGCGCGGTCGACTCGGGAGTTTCGTTCCACTCGACGCCCGATTCCCGCAGCTCCTCGACGTAGACGGACTCCCGTTCGAACAGCTTCGCGCCGGAGATCGCCAGGAGCGCCACGATCATCATCGGCAGGACGAGGCCTTCGTTCTGCGTCAGCTCGACCATCATGATGATCGCGAGGAACGGCGCGCGCGTCGTGCCGGCGAGGAGGCCACCCATGCCGAGGAGCGCGTACCCGGAGATCGGCGACGCGAGATGCGGGAAGACGCGGGCCACGACGATCCCGACGGATCCCCCGAGCGCCGCGCCGGTCATCAGCGCCGGGGTGAAGACTCCCCCCACTCCGCCCGATCCGATCGTGAGCGCCGTCGCGAGGATCTTCGCGCCGAAGATCGCGACGAAGAACCAGAGAACGGGCCGCGCGCTGAGGAGATGATTCGTCCCCTCGAAACCGTTGCCCCAGACTTCCGGGAAGGCGCACGCGAGCCCTCCGACGCCGATCCCGCCGAGCGTCATCCTCCATTCGTCGTTCCATCCGAGCTTCTGGAAGACTTTCTTCGAAAAGCGGAGCGAGCGCATGAACACGACCGAGCCGAGCCCCGCGAAGAGCCCGAGCGCGAGGAAGGGGATCGTCTGCGGAACGGACCCGAGCTCGAAGGCGGTCACCCGGTACAGGGGCGCGTTGCCGAAAACGGCGCGCGTCAGGAGCGCGGACACGAATGCCGAGACGATCGCGGGGCCGAACACCGCGAACGTGAACGAGCCCATGACGAGCTCGACGACGAAGAAGGTCGCCGAGATCGGCGTGTTGTAGGCGCCCGCGACGCCGGCCGCCATGCCGCAGGCGACGAGCACGCGAGCGCGCTCGGGAGAAACCTTGATCGCGCGGGCGACGACGGACGCGAACGCCGCGCCCATCTGGATGATCGGCCCCTCCCGCCCCTCCGAGCCTCCCGTCGAGATCACGACCGCGGAGGAGGCCGTTCGCGCCAGCGACTGGCGGAAGCGCACCGTGCGGCGGCCGACCGCCACGACTTCCATGATCTGGGCGATCCCCATCGTGCCGCCCGTTCGCACGAAGAGCCGTGCGATGACGCCGCCGGCGAGCCCGCCCGCGGCGGGGATGAGGAGCCGTTTCCAGTAGGCGAGCCGGCTCGCCCCCGAAACCACGTCCGGGCTGCCGACCAATTGCGTCGTCAGCCAGACCGTCGCCGCGCGGAAGGCGATCGCCCCGGCCGCGCCGAGCACGCCGACGAGGACCGCGAGCCCGAGGAACTGGGTGTTCGGATCTCTCCAGAAGAACCGGGCGAACCGGATCCGGCCGCTAGTGTCCCGTCTCGGAAATGACTTCACGGTCGCGCCCGCGGCTTGCGGACGAGATCAAGGCCTGAGGAGGGGACAGGTGCCGAAGCGATCGGACCCGACGAGCAACGAAGATATCGTCTGCAATGTGCGGGCGCCCAGAGGGTTCGGGCGGCGCGGAGCGATCTGCGTCGTTGGCGCTCCTCGACGATACTCGGGTATCGCCTGTGTGGCGCCGCCTGGCATCCCGCCCCGCGGCGCTCCGAACGACCGTAAAGCGATTTCCGGGACGGGACACTAGTCCTCGGCAATCTCCGACTCTCCTTCCTCACCGGCGAAAAAGAACGTGTCGCCGCACCGGCGCCCGCAGAATTCGCGGCCGCCCCTTTTCACCGAGCAGTCCCGGCAAAAGTGGCGGCCGCACATGGGACAGGCGACGAGCACGTCGGGGAAAAGAGGGTTCGGGACGAGCTGCCGGGAGCACACCATGCACCGAATCGCTTCGGCCATGGCCCGAGTCTATGCCTTTCGGGGGCCGCCTACCGGTTTTTGTCTTCCTTCTCGAACCGGAGCGTCTCCCCCGTCTTCGCGTCCTTCAGCGTGATCCGGTTGGGCTCGATTTCGACGCGCCAGGACCGTCCCGCCGTGCCGCGAATCGCGCGCGCGCAGTCGCTCGGGCGAGTCTCCCCGCCGAAGCCGTCGCCCTCGACCTTGAGATACAGGCTGCAGGCGGCGTTCAGCTCGCCGGACGAGAACCGGCCCACGGAAGGAGAGATCGCGCTCACCGCGGCGTCGAAGTGCGGGATGTACCCGATGTGGATCGAGTCTCCCTGCGTTTCGATCCGGAGGACCGCCTGCTCGCGGATGTTCACCTTCTCGAACTGCCCCGAAACCGAGACGAAGTAGTCGTACGGGTTCGACATGTTGATCGTGACCGGCGTGATCTGAAGCGTCAGATTGTTGCCCGGCGTCGCGCCGCGGTACATCCCCGCGAAATAGCGCGACAGATTGTCGATGGGTGCGGCGCCGGCCGTCATCGCCGTGACGAGAAACAGCAGAACGATCGCCGACGCCCGGATGCCCTGGGATTTCGTGATACTCATCGGTTCACTCCTTCGAAGCCGACCCCATAGCGAAAAGCGTACCGCAGTTTCCTCTTGTGGTTTGTTGTATTTAATATTGCCGGGTGGCCTCGCCGGATTCGAGTTGTCCGCTCCGGGAGACGCCCGCCGCCCGGATGGGAGCGAGTGCCGGAGGCCGGGGTCGAACCGGCACGACCCTTTCGGGTCTGGGGATTTTAAGTCCCCTGCGTCTGCCCATTTCGCCACTCCGGCCCGGAGCTCGAGGTGTGTGGAGGCGACGGTGGGAATCGAACCCACGCATAAAGGTTTTGCAGACCTCTCCCTTACCACTTGGGTACGTCGCCCGACCTCTCATTATAGCCAGCCCGGTGACTTGTCGGCGGAGGTGGCCGCAGCGTTCCAGCCGCGCAGCGGCGCGCGCGAGGCCGACAGGATCAGCGGCCGTAATTCCGGATCAGCCCGGTGACGATTCCCTGCACGCGGACTTCCCGCGCGTCGGCGTAGATCGGCTTCATGGCGGGATTGGCAGGCTGCAGACGAACCTTCTTCCCTTCCGAATAGAAGCGCTTGAGCGTCGCCTCCCCGCGCACGAGGGCGACCACCGTCTGCCCGTTCTCCGCCTTGTCCCGGCGCGCGACGACGATGAAGTCGCCGTCGCGGATTCCGTCGTCGACCATCGAGTCCCCTCGGACTTTGAGCACGAAATGGTCCCCCTTCCCCAGGAGCGACGGAGGCACTTCGATCGTGTCGCGATCCGGAAACGGCTCGATGGGTTGTCCGGCCGCCACCTGTCCGAGAATCGCGACGAGCGGAGCGGGCGACGCCGCTTCCACGGGGGTGACGCTCCGGCTCTTGTTCCAATCGCGGGTGAGCGCCTTCTTCTCCTCGAGAAGCCGCAGATGCTTCTGGACGGTTCCGAACGACGAGAGGCCGAACGCCTCGCGGATTTCCCGCTGGGTCGGAGAGATGCCGTGAACGCCGCGATACCGCGTGATGAAATCGAGGATTTCCTTCTGGCGCTTCGTGAGATTCATCCGCACCTCCCTTTCGGAAAAGGCCGAGGGAACCACCGCGGCCGGCGCCTGATCAGTCCCGCCGACCCTTCGGCCATGGCGGGGAGCATAGGCGTAAAATGGGCGCAAGTCAAGCAGTGGAATAATCCCACCCGATGAAAACCGTTCTCCTCGTCGAAGACGATCTGGCTCTGCGCAACGTTCTCTCCGAGTTGCTCGAAACCGCCGGCTATCGCGCGCTCGCGGCCGGCAACGGATTCGAAGCGGTCGACCTCCTGCGCCACGAGCCCCGCCCCGACCTCATCCTCCTCGACCTGATGATGCCGGTGATGAACGGTTGGGCCTTCCTCAAGTATCGCAACGAACACCCGGTGCTCTCGTCGGTCCCGGTCGTCGTGACGACGGGCTGGAACGAAGTCCCCGGCGAGGCCGAGGTCATTGGCGTCCAGGGTTATCTCCGGAAGCCGCTCGATCCGCGGGAAGTGATCGAGACGGTGCGAACGCACTGCGGCTGATTTTCAGACGACCGTCAGGGCGATCCGGGTTTCCCCGTCCTTCCACGAGCCGGCCGCGTCCCCGACGTCGCACATGAATTCGAACGATTCTCCGCATCCGCAGCTCCCGCTCTCCGCACGAAAACGTCTCCCCTTCCTTTCGTTCATCGCGCCGGCGATTCCGGCCGGATCGGCCGCCGCTTGGGACCTCTCCTCGTCTTGAGTCGCCCGGAGTTTCGGGATATAAACGGCTTCCCTTTTCGGGGCGTAGCGCAGCCTGGTAGCGCACTCGGTTCGGGACCGAGTGGTCGGAGGTTCAAATCCTCTCGCCCCGACCATCCGCCTTCGCCCTGCCGAGCGCTTCGCGTTCGACGACGCTTCGGCGCGATTTGTCGAACAAGCATCGTTTCCGACCAGCGAAGGCAGATGGTCACGCCATAGCCCGCCATCGGCGAGCGACGGCGGACCAAAACCTCTCCGCTTCGCGTCGAGGCGCTCGCCGTTCACATCTCATGGCTCGCGCGTCGCGGGCTCGGCCCGCGACAGTTTTGGTCCACGTTCGCCCTGGGGGAAGTATCCCCCAGCCCCCTCTCCATCTTGCAAGCGCGCTCTGCGCGCACGCCGTCGAGTTACTGCCCTCTCTCCTCGACTCTCGCCCTGTGCGGCAAGCTTCGGCTTCTCCTGTGCAAGGGCGTGCGCGGGAGGTAGCGGGAAAGCTCGATCGCTCCACCCCGACTCCCCCGGCTCGGGCTCTCGCCCTCGACCGCTCCGGGGCTCGACCGGACACTCGCCCGACGGCTGAGAGCGAAGGCGGACGGACCGCCTCGGGCCGGGCTAACGGCGCGGGCGGTGGAAGTCCTTTCTGTGCCGATACAGATAGACGACGATCGCGACGTTGACGAGCATGACGATCAGGGTCCGGAGAGAAAACCGCCGCACGACTTCCCAGATCTCGACCGGCACCCAGACCCCCGTCAGGACGATGGTCACCCAGGGCGCCCACGCGTAGCCGCGCAGCAGGAACGTGCCTTCGCCGCACAGCGCCAGGCCGGCGATCAGGCAGGCCGCCACGATCGCGGAGAAATGGAGCTCGAACCCGCGCGAGAGGTCGCGGAGGAGCCGCGCCGTGAGCCGCAGCCGCGGGTCGCCGTCGGCCTTCTCGGCGACGCGCAGCAGCCATCGCGAGGCGGGATCCTTCCGGAAGCCGAAGAGAGCGAGACCGGCGGCGAGGAACAGGAGTCCCTTGACGAATTTGAGGAGGATGATCGCGAGGAGGATCGGCCCGCGTTCGGGATGGTCGGATCGCGAGGCGCGCCAGAGACGCTTCATTCGATCCGAAGACTCGCGCCGATCGTCCGATCCACCGATCGATTCTATGGGAGCGGGCGCTTCGCCGCCCGGGCGCGGTCCCGCGCCGCGGCGGCGGCGGCGAGCACCGCGCGGAAGGCCGCGGGCTCCTCTGACCGGACTTCGATCAAGGCGCCGGTTTCGGGATCCGCGAACGCCAGCGCGGCCGCATGAAGAAGCAGCGGCAACCGTTCGGCGAGGATCGCGCGCAGCGCGCGGTCCCGGACGCCGCGCCAGCGGGGGCCGCCGTAGAGGTCGTCGCCGACGATCGGGTGCCCCACGGCCGCCAGGTGAACGCGAATCTGATGCGTTCGGCCGGTCTCCGGTTCGAGCTCCAGGTGAGCGAGCGAGCCGAGACGCTCGAGCGTGGCCCAGCGGGTCACCGCTCGCTTGCCGCCTTCGGCCACCCTCATCCGCCGGCGGTCCTCCCGGTCGACGGCGAGGGGCCGGTCGACGATCCCGCGGGCGGGAACGGGGTGGCCCCACACGACCGCGCGATAGATCTTCCGGACGCTCCGCGCGGCGAAGAGCGCCGTCGCGGTCCGGTGCGCCGCCGGTCCCCGCGCGACGAGCACGATGCCCGAGGTGCCGACGTCGAGCCGGTGGACGGGGCGAAGGTCGGCGGAGGGATCGAGACCGAGGCCGGCGAGGATGCGCGGGACCGCGGCGGCGTCGCCCGCACGGGTCGCCATGGAGAGTCCGGACGGTTTTTCGACGGCGAGGAACCGGTCGTTCTCGAACAGGATCACAGGAGCCGGACGCTCGAGACGCCCGGGAACGCTTCCCGGAGCTTTCGTTCGATCTCGGGGAGCAGACCGGCAACGGTCTTCCGGCACGAGGCGTCGTTGACTCTCAGGCGCAGGTCGCCCGCCGAGAACGAGGCGGGAGCGATCTTCCGCGAGAGATACGGTCCGAGAACGTCCGACCAGCGGGACTCGAAGTACGCCGGCGAGCCGCGCCCCCGCAGGAGCTTTCCGAGGCTCCGGCTCCCCGCCTGGTCGAGGCGCATGAACGGGTCCTTCGGAATCTTCACGCGCCGCCCCGCTCGGCGGGAACCGGCCAACGCGGAGTCTCGCCGGAAAGCACGCGCCGCACGTCCTCGCACACCATCCGCGCCATCTCCGACCGGGTCTCGAGCGTCGCGGACGCCGCGTGCGGAAGCAGCACGACGCGATCGTCGTCCAGGAGCGCCGGCGCGATCACCGGCTCGTTCTCGAAGACGTCGAGGCCGGCGCCCGCGATCGTGCCCGCGTCGAGCGCCCGGCAGAGGGCCATTTCGTCGACGATCGGCCCGCGCGCCGTGTTGATCAGGATCGCCTCCGGCTTCATCTTCGCGAGCGCCGGCCCGTCGATCAGATGCCGGGTCTCGGGTGTGAGCGGCACGTGGAGCGAGACGACGTCGGACCGCCCGAGCAGTTCGTCGAACGAAACGCGCGTCGGATCGTCGGGATCGTCCGGATCCCGGGGCGACCGTCCGAACGCGACGACCGACATTCCGAAGGCCCGGGCGCGCCGGGAGACGGCCTTGCCGATCCGGCCCGGTCCGACGATCCCGAGCGTCTTCCCTTTCGGGTCGCGGCCGAGGAGCAGGTCGGGCTTCCACCCCGAATATCCGCCCGCGCGAACGAGGCGGTCCCCTTCGATCAGGCGCCGAAAAAGGGCGAGGAGGAGCGTCATCGCCGTGTCCGCGGTCGCGTCCGTCAGCGCGCCCGGCGTGTGCGTGACGACGATCCCCCGGGCCGCGGCGGCCGCGCGATCGACGTTGTCGACGCCGACGGCGTAGTTGGCGACGATCTTCAGTCTCGGCGCCGCCGCGATCACGTCCGCGCCCACGCGGACCGTCAGGAGAGAGATGAGGGCCTCGGCCTCGGCGATCTCGAACCGGAATGCCTCCTTCGGAGCCGGCTCGACGATCCTGACGTCGAACGCCTCCGCGAGCCGTCCGAGCCACGGCCCGGGGAGCGGAGAGGTCGAGACGACGACGGAGCTCATCGCCGCAATCCTGCCACGGCCGTCCCCAGGAAGAAGAGCGCCGCGCCGCCCGCCAGGATCCAGAGCTCCGCGCGCACCGGGCCGCCGAGCTTCGCGGTGAGAAACGGATGCCCCCCGAAGACCCCCACGAAGAGCGCCATTCCGGTCACGAGGAGGCCCGCCAGCATCATCGCCCGGCCGATCGTCGCTCTCATCGCGAGACGGCGACCGACACGATCGCGTCGCCCTGTTCGAGGCGTTGGACGACGTCCAGGCCGGCGACGACGCGGCCGAAGAGGGGGTAGCGCCCCTCGACGTGAGGCTGCGGCGACATCGCGACGAACCACAGGCTTCCTCCCGTGTCGCGCCCGTCGAGCGCCATCCCCACGCAGCCGGGGGCGCCGATCTGCGGTCCGATTTCGTCGCGAATTTCGTAGCCGGGACCGCCGTGCAGCGTTCCGGACGGATCTCCGGCGATGGCGGTCTCCCCCGGGGTCACGCGATCGAAGAATGATCCGTCGAAGAATCTCCGACGGGCGAGCGTCTCGAAGTTAGCGGCGGTCAGCGGCGCCTCGGCGGCGTCGAGGTCGATCTCGAACGTCCCGCGAGCGGTCGTGACCGCGGCGCGATGCTTCCCCGACGACCCCTCGAGGATCTTTTCGTAGTCGGCCAGGGCGAGGCCGGTCGGGTACGGGGGAAGAGGGAAAGCGGCCGGATCGACCCCGAAGTCCGCGACGAGGGCGCGTCGGGCTTCGCGCGCGACGACGAGGCGGGGCCAGTTCGCGGCCTCCGCGAGGATCGCTCGCGCTTCTTCCCCTTTCAGGCGGGAGGCGGCGAAGACCGCCGCCAGGGCCGCGTCCGGCTGCGCGTCCGCCCGGAAAGCGGCGAGCGCTCTCCGGACCGGGGCGAGCGCCGCCGGATCCCCGCTTTCTCCGAGACGCTCGACGGCCGCGGCGCGCACGGCGGCGTCCGGGTCGGCGAGGAGGAGCTCGAGCGCCGGGCGTTTTCGCGGATCGGCGGGGAAGGCTTCGGCCGCGGCGGCCCGGACCCGCGGGCTCGGATCGCGCAGGAACACGTCGCGGAGACCGTCGGCGCTCTCGTCCGAAAGAAACGCGAGGGCCGACGCCGCGGCGGCGCGGAATCCGACGTCGGCCGACGCCCCGGCATCGCCGATCCGGCCCCGACCGCGGTCCTTCAGGATCGCCATTTCCGAGACGAACGCGACGTCTCGCCGACGGCCCGCGCCCGACGCCGACATCGCGTGGAGCGCTCGATACGCTTCCCGGTCGCCCGGAAAAACGCGCAGCGCGGCGATCGCCGCCGTGGCCACGTTCGGGTCCGACGTGCGCGAAAGAGCGACGATCCGCGCGATCCGCTCCGTCGGAACCGTCGCGCCGCTCCTTTCCACGATGGCGGCGATCCCCTCGATTGCCCGCGTTCGGACGTCGGCTTCCCGCCGGTCGAGGGCGGCAAGGAGCGCCGGAAGGCCTCCCGGCTCTCCGAGGGCGCCGATGCCGCGCGCCGCGAACGCGGCCGTCTCGCCGTCGGCATCGGAAACGGCCCGGATGAGCGCGGCCGACGATGCCGGAACGGGCTTCCACGCCAACGCGTAGACGGCAGCCCGGCGAACGTCCGCGGCGGACGACGAGGCGAGCTCGCGGGCCGCCGCCGCGGCGTCTTCGCTCCCGAATCGCGCGAGCGCGTAGAGCGCGCAAGGAAGAGGATCCCGGCGCACGGCCGAAATCAACGCCCCCTCGCCGGCCGCCGTCCCGAGCGTGCCGACGGCGCGGGCGGCGGCGCAGCGGACCGCGGCGTCCGCGTCGGAGAGAAGCGATTCGGCCATCGGGCCTCCCTCGGAGCGCCCCGCCCGCTCGAGGCCGAGCGCCGCCGCCGACCGCACCGCCGCCGCCGGATCCCGCGCGAGCCGGGCCAGCATCGGAAGACCTCGCGGATCGCCGATCGCTCCGGCGGCTCGGGCCGCGGCGGCGCGGACGGCCGGATCCGGGTTCTCCGCGGCGGCCTCGATCGGCGCTTGCTCGAAACGGCGTTCGTCCTCGAGCATCAGCATGGTGGCGCGCGCTTCGAGCGTCGAGACGAAGGAAACGGCGACGGGAGGCGGCGCCTCGGATGGCGGCCGTTCTTCCCGCGGAGTCACCGCCGCTCGCCGCCCGCCGGCGCACGCGACCGCCGACCCGAGCAGCACGCCGGCCGCGCGGAGCGCGGACCGGTTCATTGACCGAGCGGCAGGCGGTCGCCGAGCATCGCGGGGAGCCCGGCGCGGAGGATCTTCTCCCGGGCGAGATCGACGTCGTAGTCGACCCGATCGAAGAAGACGACGCGTTCGTCGGAATCGAAGATCGCGTAAGCGGCATGGGGATTCCGGTCGCGAGGCTGGCCGATCGATCCGGGATTGATCAGGTAGCGCTTCTTCGGATCGAGCGCGAGACGCGTGCGCTCTCCCCGGACCACCTCGACGCGGATCGCGTCCTTCTCGAGGGTGAACACGGAAGGAATGTGACTGTGGCCGAAGAAGCAGACTTTCCACTCTCCGGAGCGAAAGTTCATGAACGCATCGACGTCCGAGAAGATGTAGGCATCCTCGTCGAGGGGCGAGCCGTGGCAGACCGCGAAATCGCGGTCGACGATCACCGGTCCGATCGGGAGCATTTCGAGGTACTTCCGGTTGGCCGGAGAGAGCTTCTCCTCCGTCCAGCGCGCGGCGAACAGGGCGATCGAGTTGAAGAGCTCGCCGGAGTCCGCGCCCACCACCACCTTGTCGTGATTCCCGCGGATCGCGATCTTCTCCCGCTTCACCTTCCGGATGCGGTCGATCACGTTGTTCGGATTCGCGCCGTAGCCGACGAAGTCGCCGAGCACCACGACTTTCTGGAACTTCTTTCGACGGACGTGGCCGAGCACGGCGGCCAGCGCCTCGTCGTTGCTGTGGATGTCCGACAGGATCAGATAACGCACGTCCGCTCTTCCAGCTTGCGAAGCAGCTCCTCGGCGGAATTTTCCGGCGTTTCGCCGCCCGTCAGAGGAACCGAAAGCCCGGCCATTCTATAGAAAGGCAACCGCTCCTCCAACAGCCGGCGAGCCTGAGCGGCGTCCTCGAAGAGAGGACGGTCGGCCCTGGCCGGCACGCGCGAGGCGAGGACGTCGAAGGGCACGTCGAGGAAGACCGAAACGCCCTGCCGAAGGATCGCCCGGCGGTTGGCTTCGGCGGCGAAGGTGCCCCCGCCGGCCGCGAAGACGCCCTCCGCGATCGCGAGGGATCCCTCGACGTAGGCTCGCTCGCGCCGGCGGAACTCCGCCTCGCCTTCCGTTTCGAAGATCGCCCGGACGGGCATCGAGGAGGCCGCCTCGATCTCCCGATCGAGGTCGAAGAACGGCAGGCCGAGCCGCCGGGAGACGATCCGGCCGATCGTCGTCTTTCCGCTTCCCATGAACCCGACGAGCCAGATCTTCCTCGGCAGGAAACGGCGGCGCGCGAGCTCGACCGCGCGCCGGGCCCGGTCCGGAGCGTCGGGACCGTTGACCGCGCCGATCATCGCGGCGGAGTCGGCGCCGGCGTCCCAGACGGACGCCAGACGGTCGAGCGATATCCCCCCGATCGCGACGAGCGGTTTCGTCCGGAACGCGGCGACCCGGGAGAGCGCGGCGATTCCGGTAGGTTCCCTCCCGCTCTTGACGGGCGTCGCGAAGACGGGACCGAAGGCGACGTAGTCCGCGGCCGGATCGTCGAAAGCCCGCCGGGCAGCGTCCGGATCGTGCGTGGAAACGCCGATCAGGGCCTCGGGACCGAGGAGCGCGCGGGCGTCTCCGGCCGGCAGGTCCTCTTGCCCGAGATGGACTCCGCAGGCGACGATCCGCCCGACGTCCGGCCGGTCGTCGACGAGGAGCCGGATCCCCGCGCGGCGCGCAAGAACGGCGGCGGCCGACGCTTCCGCGAGGAGCGCGCCGTCCGGGAGGTCCTTCTCGCGGATCTGCACGCAACGGATGCCCGCCTCGCAGAAGATCCGGACGTTCTCCGACGCCGAAACGCCGCTCGCACGGCGATCCGTGATGCCGTAGATCGGCGGAATCGACCGGGCGGTCACTTCCGGGGTGACGCGGCGAACCGGTCCATGAAATGGGTCGAGAGGCGCCCTTCCTGGAAGTCCTTCTCCTCGAGGATCCGGCGGTGGACGGGGATCGTCGTCTTCACCCCTTCGATCACGAAGAAATCGAGCGCCCGGCGCCCGCGGGCGATCGCCTCAGCCCGGTCCTTGCCGCGCACGATGAGCTTGGCGATCATCGAGTCGTAGTGCGGCGGGATCACGTATCCCTGGTACGCCGCCGTGTCGACGCGCACGCCGGTCCCCCCCGGCGGGTGAAAGACGGTGAGCCGCCCCGGCGACGGGGTGAACTTCTCGGGGTCCTCGGCGTTGATCCGGAACTCGATCGCGTGCCCTCGGGCGCGGATCTCCTTTTCCCCGAAAGAAAGCGGCTCCCCCGCCGCGACCGAGATCTGTTCCTTGACGAGATCGAATCCGGTGACCTCTTCCGTCACCGGGTGCTCGACCTGGATGCGCGTGTTCATTTCCATGAAATAGAACTGGCCGTCCGCGTCCAGGAGGAACTCGATCGTTCCCGCTCCCGTGTAACTCACCGCCTTCGCCGCCTTCATCGCCGCCTCGCCCATGCGCGCGCGGAGGCCGTCGTCGACGGCGACCGAAGGAGACTCCTCGAGGAGCTTCTGGTGGCGCCGCTGGATCGAGCACTCCCGCTCGCCGAGGTGGACGACTCTGCCGAACCGGTCCCCGAAGATCTGGAACTCGATGTGTCGCGGCGCGGTCAGGTACTTCTCGAGGTAGATCTCGGCGTTCCCGAACGCTTTTTCCGCCTCGCCCCGCGCGATCTCGTAGAACGAAGCGAGGTCGCGTTCGTTCTGCGCGACGCGCATCCCGCGCCCTCCCCCTCCGGCCGAGGCCTTCAGGATCACGGGGTAGCCGATCCGTCGCGCGAGCTCGACCGCCTCGTCCAGCGTTTCGAGGGCGCCGGAGGATCCCGGGAGCGTCGGAACCCCCGCCTTCGCCATCGTCGTCCGCGCGAGCGCCTTGTCGCCCATCGTGCGGATCGCCTCGGGGCTCGGCCCGATGAACGCGATCCGGCAGTCCGCGAGGATTTCGGCGAAGCGGGAATTCTCCGACAGGAAACCGTAGCCGGGATGGATCGCGTCCGCCTCGGTGATCTCGGCCGCGGACACGATCGACGCGACGTTGAGATACGAGGCGGAAGGGGGATATGGACCGATGCAGACGTCTTCGTCGGCGTAGCGGACGTGGAGCGCTTCCCGGTCCGCCTCGCTGTACACCGCGACCGTTCGGATGCCGAGCTCGCGGCACGCCGAGATCACCCGCAGCGCGATTTCGCCGCGGTTGGCGACGAGGATCTTCTTAAACATTCAAACGGTGAGCGGCGGAATTCCCGGGGGCGACACGGTCCCGTTTCGAATTCTGGTCATTCGGGCTTCGAGATCGATTCGGATTTCGAGATTCGTGCTTCGACTTTCCGAGAGGCTCGCTCCAAACGGGGAAGTTCCGAAACCCCGATGCCGGCACGGACTCCCTCAAGAGATCTTGATCGCGAAGAGCTTCTCGCCGTACTCGACCGGCTGTCCGTTCTGCGGGAAGACCTTCACGATCTCGCCGGCCACGTCGGACTCGATCTCGTTCATGAGCTTCATCGCCTCGATGATGCAGAGGATCTTGTTCTTCTCGACGCGGTCGCCCGGCGACACGAACGGCGCGGATTCGGGAGAGGCGGCGGGGTAGAAGGTCCCGACGATCGGCGAAACGATGTAGTGAAGAGTGTCCTCGACCGGCTCCGCCCGCTCCGGGGACGCGACGGCCGCCTCGCCGCCGGCGGGCGGCAGCGCCGCCGCGGCCGGCGACCGCATCGCCTCGGGAAGCCCGGAGAAATAGACGGGCGTCCCGCCGTTGGAATCCCCGCGATGCCCTTCGATTCGGAGCCGGAAACCGGAACGCTCGATCTCGACTCCCGAAAGGTTCTTTTCGGCGACGAGGTCGATCAGCTCCTTGATCTCCTTGAAGGAAAGCATCACACCAGCTCTTTTTCCAGCACGGAAGCCGCCTTCCGCGCTTCGAATCGGGCGCGCCCGGAGTTCCCCTCGGGGGACAAAAGGATCAGGAGATAATACTCGGAAGTCACGGCGGAGAGCACGATCGTCGCCCGATCGGACTGCACGACGAACTGGCGGATGGTGGCCGCCTCGAGGCCGAGATCGGCCGCGCTCAGATGGCTGAGGAGCCCGGTCAGCTCGGCCGACACGCTCTCGAGAACCGAGTCTTCCGCGGGGATGACGGAGTCGATCGCGATGCCGTCCCGGCCGATCAACGAAACCCCGTGGAGCCCCTCCACGCGCTCGGCGAACTGCATCAACGTCTCGCGAAAGATATCGGTCATATGTCGGCCTCGCGGCTCGCGCCGGCGGCGCTCGACCGCTGCGGCCTCCCCGGTCGCGGACCTCCTCCACGCCGGGGCTCGCTCGCAAGCGCGCTTCGCTTTCGTCCCGGCGCGGAGACTTTCCGCGACCGGACCTCCGCCGCTCCGGCCTCCGTCCCTCGACGGCTACGGCGCCCCCGGCCCCGGACTCCCGTTCCCGACCTCGCGGACCTCGGATCGGGAACGGCGACCCTAAGACCCTCGCGGCTCGCGCCGGCGGCGCTCGACCGCTGCGGCCTCCCCGGTCGCGGACCTCCTCCACGCCGGGGCTCGCTCGCAAGCGCGCTTCGCTTTCGTCCCGGCGCGGAGACTTTCCGCGACCGGACCTCCGCCGCTCCGGCCTCCGTCCCTCGACGGCTACGGCGCCCCCGGCCCCGGACTCCCGTTCCCGACCTCGCGGACCTCGGATCGGGAACGGCGACCCTAAGACCCTCGCGGCTCGCGCCGGCGGCGCTCGACCGCTGCGGCCTCCCCGGCTTTCGGCGGGCAGCCGACCCCACGAATTCAAGGGTCACGCGGACTCCGATGCCAGGTTCGCCTTCATGCGCTCGAGCCATGCCTCGAGAGCGCGTCGGCGCCGGCTCCGCGGATCGGTGGTTTCGGCGGAGTCGCCCCGCACGGCGGCGAGCCGGCGCACGAGGCTCTCGTCCCCGGGATGCTCTTCGGCCAGCCGCTCGTAGATTCGGCGCGCTTCTTCCCGGAAACCCTGTTTCTCGTAGAGCTCCGCGAGCGTCCGTGACGGCGGCAGCTCCGGCGGCGGCTCCCGTTCTTCCGCGGGGGTCGTCGGCCGGGCGAGCTCTTCCGGCTCGGCGAACGAGTCGGGGACCGGAACGCCAGGACGGGTCTCCGATGAGAGCGGCGTTTCGTCCGGTTCGGCGCCGCGGACGATCAGATCGGGCACGGTGATGTCGGCGAGGGACTCGGGCGCCGGGGGCGCCCACTCCGGAGCTGGCTCGGCGGGCTCCGCGGCCGGGCGGACGGGAGCGGCAGCGCCGGCCTCCGCCGACGCGGTCCCTGGCGCAACAAGCTCGGCGGCCGGTGTGGGCTCCGGCGAGAACTCGAGCGTCGAGAGCGATCTCGTCGCGGCCGGATCGAAGCGAAACTCCGCCGACGAATCGGAGAAATTGATCGGATCGAACATCCTCGCTTCCGCCGGGGCGGAGGCGGGCGGCGCCGCCGGCTTCGGAATCTCGGGTTTCGACTCCCTCTCGAGCGCCGCGAGCCGCTCGTCGACCGACCGATCTCCCGAGAGGGCGCGGTAGAGCTTGTACTTCTTGACCGCTTCGACCGTGTCTCCCCGCCTCGCGTAGAGATCCGCGAGGGCCTTCGCCGCGACGAGATTCTCCCGGTCGGCGGCGAGGACCCCGGCGAAGGCTTCGATCGCCTCCTCGTCCCGGCCCATTTCGTGGAAGAGCCGCGCGATCGCAATCCGCGCCGAGAGGTAGGTCGGATGCGCTTCCAGACCCGTGCGCAGGGTGGCAAGGGCGTCGCCGAACCGTCCGGCGCGGCGGTATTCCTCGGCGAGACCGACGAAGATGCGCGAACCCGGCATCGCGGCCATCCGCTTCTCCAGGTCCCGGATTCGAGCCTCGGCCAGGGGGTCCGCCATGGCCCGGTATTCTCTCATCAAACCCCGGCCCAAAAAGAAGCCGCCCCCGGGGCCGGGGGCGGCGAGAGGAGAAACGTCAGGTGGGAGTCTAGGGCAGAGGGGTGACCGTCACGGTTACCGCTGTGCTTGCGTTACCACACTGGTCGGTCGCCACAAGCGTTGCCGTTCCGCAGTTTGCAGTCGTGCAGTGGAATGTGACCGCTTGGGTGCAGCTAGACGAAGCAGCCGGTGTCGGCGCCGCTCCGGTCGATTCTGAGAAAGTCCACGAGCACGAAAGAGAACCTGTTCCGCCAGTCGAACTGGAACTGAATGTCACGACCCCTCCGGCGCTCAGCACGGGGGTTGCAATTGCCGCTGTCGGAGCACCAGCCGACGGAGTTGTATTGGCGAAATTGAACGTCGTAAAGCAGCCCGTTATCGTGTTCGTCAGAGTCACGGTCGTGCTCGACAGACAAATATCCGGCGTGATCGTCATCGTGACCGTATCCGTGCCGTTGGTCTCCGAAGGCATAACGTTGGAAACGACCGTGTGACCGGTCGCGGTCACGCTAAGCGCACCCGTATTGCCATTCGGGAAGAATCCGGTGCCCCGCACAGTAACGTTGGGCGTAGGGACTCCGCCGGGCCCACCGGTGGGCGACGCAGCGCCCGAAATCGTCGGCCCAACCGTGATAAACGCCCCAGGTGCCGTCGCCGTTTCTCCGTCAGAGAGCAGAGTCACGGCAATACTCGCGGAACCCGACGTGCATCCGCCGGAACCCGCTGGCGGCTTGGCGAGGATCTGCGTTCCGGTGACGGAAATCACGGTTCCCTGAACTCCGCCGAACGTGACGATGAGCGGAGCCACGAATCCCTGTCCGGTGATCGTCACGACCGTCGAGGAGTCTCCGTGGTCCGGCGTGAAGGCGAAAATCGACATCCCGACCGTGTACGTGTACGTGACGGGGCCGCCCGTGCAGGTCGACCCGGCGCAATTCACTTCCTTGACCGTCACGTCGACGTTCTGCGGGAAGGCCGTGTCGGGTCCCTGTGCGTTCGCAGGCGGCGTGATCGCGATGATCTGGTCCGGCGAAACCGAGACCACCTGGGCTTCGAGCGTCCCGCCGAAGAAGACCTGGACGGGCGCCGAGAATCCGCTTCCGACGATCGTGACGCGCGTCCCGCCGATCTTCGTTCCCGAGGACGGAAGGATCGCCGTCACGACGGGCTCGCTCGAGGCCGTGTACGTGAAGCAGCTGGGCGACGTGAGCGTCTGCCCGTTCAAAACCACGTCCACCTCGACCGGCGTGGCCGGAAGGCCGTTCAACTCCGGGAAGGCCGGCGTGGTCACGCTGATCTGGGAATCGGTGACCGCCGTGATGATCCCCTGATGCACGACGCCGCCCGAGCGGAAGAACACCCGGACGTTGGCCGCCGTCGTCCCGAAACCGCCGCCGCTGATCGTGATCGGCGTTCCGCCCGTCGTGGGCCCCGTGTGCGGCGTCGCGCAGACGGAGATGAAGGGACCGGTCGGTTCACCATTGGACTGGAAGTTCACGACGGTCGAGTTAGTCTGCGTGTGCGTGCCGATCGTCACCCGGCCGGTCACGGTCGCGGGTCCGACGTTGTTGCTGCAGATCGTCGTCGCCGCGATACCACCGTCGGTCGTCTCGAGGGAAATCGTCTGGAGGCCGTTCTGCCCGAACGTACCGAATGTCGTCGACAGGTTGACGGGAGTCCCCGCAGGAACGGGGACGTTGTTCTGTTTGACCATAACGGTGACGAGCGAACAGTTTCCCTGAATCGGGCTGGGTGGATTTGCCTTGAGGTCGATCGTGAGACCGTTCGACCCGGGACCGCCGGGGTTCGGCGTGCTCGTCGGCCCAGGGCTGTCCGCGGAGCAGCCGGCCATGAGCCCGGCGGCGGCGATCGCCGCGAGGGCCACGATTCGGTTCAACGTCAGACGCATGGGCGCCTCCTTGGGTTTCGGGCTGTTCGCTTCGCGCATGTGCATCCTTCTAGGCCGCGCTGAAAAGGACGAAGATGCCGAGAGTCGCCGGGTCGCTCGCGACCCGGGTTCCCGCGACCGTCTCGCCGTAGAAGGTGACGGTGATGCCGAGGTGGATCGTCGGCTGGCCCGTTTCCGTGTCGATCCCGCCGTTGAACGGCAGGAGCTGGTCGAACGGCGACTCCTGCACGGCGGCCGGCGTCATCACGGGGTAATTGCTGAGCGTGATCGAGCCGTTGAACGGAATCGTGCCGCCGACGGCGAACGTCGCGTCCGGAGGCACTTTCGTCCCGCCGTCCAGCCGCGTGTAGTGGACCGTGTAGGTCTGCAGCTCGATCGTCTGGAAGCCGTTCGGGTCGGTGACGCCGGTCTGCTTGGCGTGGCTCGTGACGACCATGCTCGTGAGCTGGAGAGGCACGTTCAGCGCGATGTTGAACGTCAGCGGCTGCGCCGCCCCCGTGACGAGATTCGTCGTCATGTAGACCGGCGATTCCGTCTCTCCTTGCTTGTTCGTGCAGCCGACCGCGAACGGCAGCAACGCGGCGGCGAGGATCAGGGCGCGGGAGATTGTTGGTTTCATCGTGAGCTCCCTCAGTGAATGATCCGCGGCGTGATGAAAATCAGGAGCTCGTCGTGGTTTTCGAGCTTCTGCTTCGTTCGGAACAGGTTCCCGATGATCGGGAGCTTCCCGAGACCCGGCACGTAGTTGTAGCTGTCGTTGTCGTTCATCTGGAAGATGCCGCCGATGACCGCCGTGCCGCCGTCCTTCACGATGATCTTCGTGCGCGCCTGGCGGATCGAGAGCGGAACGTTGCCGCCTCCCTGGATCTGCACGCCCGGCGCCGGCTCGCGCTTCTGGATGTTGACCTGCATGAGGATCGTGCCCTCGGCGGTGATCTGCGGGGTGACCTGCAGCTGCAGCGTGGCGTCGACGTAGAGCACCGACGTGGTGTTGTTGACGGTCGTCTGGACGGGGATCTGCAGACCCGTCTGGATCGAGGCCGACTCGTTGGTCATCGCGGCGACCCTCGGCGACGAGATGATCTTCACGAGGCCCTGGTTCTCGGCCGCGTTCAGCGCGATGTCGAGGTTGAAGGTGTCGAGGACGTTTCCGAGCCGGAGCGCGAGCCCGGTCGTCGTGGGCTGCGCGGTGCCGTCCGGGCGCGTGAACACGGTCCCGGCGAGGTTCCCGTTGTTCGGGAAGACGAGGTTCGTCGTGTTGCCGTGCGCCGCGTCGGCGACTCCGGAAAATCCCCAGTTGACGCCGAGCGTGTGGCCGAACGTCTTCGTGGTCTCGACGATCCGGGATTCGATGATCACCTGCTCCGTCGGCCGGTCGAGATTCTCGAGGAGCTGCAGCACCGTCGGCATGTAGTCCTGGATCTCCCGGATGATCAGGGTATTGGTGCGCTCGTCGACGATCACGTCGCCGCGAGGGGACATCACCCGCTTGAGCGTTCCCGCCGCCTGGCCGACGTTGGCGTAGGAAAGCCGCTTGATGACGGTCTTCGTCGGAAGCGACGCCTGCCGGGCCGCGTCGAGCGCGGCGCGCTGCTGCTCCTCGTTCTGGAGCTTGCCGGTCGTCGCGATCCGCATGACGTTGTTTTCGATGATGTAGCCGAGGTTGTTCTGTTTGAGGATCAGCTCGAGCGCCTGGTCCCAGGGCACGTTGTCGAGCTTCACGGTCGCCTGGCCGTGCACGTCGGGATCGATCACGATGTTCAGGCCGGTCAGCTCGGAGATCGTCCGGAACACGTCCTTGATGTCGGCGTCCTTGAGGTCGAGCGAGATCGGTTCCCCGGTGTACTGCGTCTCGCCGCCGCCGACGGTGCGCGATTTGTAGGTGTTGGCCAGCTCCTGCCGGTCGGTCGGCTTCTCCTGGGCGTCCAGCATCACCTCGGCCGACTCGAAGAGCGGGTCTTCGGAGGTTCGGGGCTTCGTCGCCGGCGCCGGAGCGGCCGCGGCGGCGGTGGTGGTCTCCGCGGGCTTGGGCCGCGGCACCTTCTTCGCCTCCAGGATTCCATGCGGGCGCTTCCCGGCCGGGATCGAATCGACGGACGGGCCGGTCGCGAAATGGGCGATCGACGTGTCGTCGGGATCGGTGGTCTTGGGCGTTTCCTTCGCCGCGGCAGGTGCCGGCGGCGGGGCGGCGGCGACCTTCACGGGTTCCTTCGGAAGCTCCATGGTGGTTTTCGGCGCTGGCGCCGGAGCCGCGGTGGCGGCGGCGGGGGCGGTCTCGTGCGAAGGGACGGTCGTCGGTTCGGCCGGAGGGGACGCGGCGGCGACGCTCGTGCGGGAGACCGCGGGCGCCGGCGCGGCGGGAGGAGCCGAGGCGGCAGCCGACGGGGCCGCGATGCCGTCGCCGAGGCGGACGAGCAGACGCTCGCCGTCACGCTCCGTCCGATAGGGGCGGGAGCGGTCGAGATCGATCACGACGCGCGCGACTTTCGGCGACGTGCGGTACTGGGAAATTCGCGCGCGGAGCACCGGACCCGTTCCCGGAACGACCCGCTGGTGCACGTCGCTCCGGACCCCGGCGACGTCGAGCACGATCCGCGGCGGATTCTCGAGCGCGAAGTCCTGGACCTCGAGGGCGCCGTCGCCGAGCAGCGAGACGATTGCGGATGACGCGTTTCCGGAGACGTCGACCCGCTCGAGAGAGCGCGCGGCCTCGCCGCGAGGCACGTTGGCCGGAACCGCGGCCGGCGCGGAGACCGGCAGGTCGACGGCGGTGACGACCGCCGGCTTCGGCGCGGGCGCCTCGGCCGGAGAAGACTTCGCCGTCGCTTCGGCCGTCTGGACCGACGCGGCCGTCTCGGGAGCGGGCGCCGCCGCTTCGGCGGTCTTCTCGGCGTCGAAGCCGACGGCGAGCGAGCGGCCCTGCGAAGCGATCTCGAATTTCGCCCCGGGCCGATGCTGGATGGTGATCCGGGTCTGGCGATGGCCGAGCTCCTCGATCGGCTCGACGGTCAGCCGGGTGACGAGGCCTCCCTCGACGGCGGGCGCGACGAACGCGTCCGCGGGGTGCGCTCCGGAAAGATCGATCACGAGCGTGTCGGGCTTCGGCTCGTAGGACGTGTAGAGAAGCGGCGAGTCGGCGTTCAGCACGATGCGGGCGCCGTCGGCGTCCTGGCTGAAGGCGGCGGAATCGATCGTCGCGGAGGGTCGGTTCGCGAGAGCGGGGGCGGCCGCGGCGGCGGGCGCCGGCTCGGCCGCCGCGGTTTCGGGGGCGGTTGCCGAGTGCGTCGAGGAACACGCGACGGCGACGAGCCACCCCAGGGCGAGCGCCGCGTACCCGAGTTTTCGTGGTTGCATCATTCCTCCCGTTTTCCCGAATCCCTTCCCCCGGACGGTCATTCCGGCCTCGCGGGCGCGTTCAACCGCTTCACCACGTCCCGGAACGGCTTGACGCTCTGGGGGTCGTTGACGTTCTGCCGGAGAGTGAGCTCGTTGGTCTTGACGTCGATGACCTCGCCGTCGAAGAGGACGTCACCCTTGCGCAGAAGATAGCTCTTGTTGTCGGATCCGCGGACCTGGGCGAGCCAGCCGGACCGCGTCTTCCACATGCCCTGGAGCTCGATCTCGTCGACCGAGAGCCCGGGAATGCCGGGCGGCCGCGATTCGCGCGTCCGCTCGCGGACGAGGAGCGACTTGAACGGATCCCGGCGGCCCGCGGGGTCGTAGACGTACTGGCGTCCCTCGACGGTCGTGTCGTCCGCCGGAGCCGCGGCGGCGGCGCCCGGCGCGCCGGTCGTCGGCGCGGGCGGCGTCTTCTCCTTGCCCGCGCCCTGGGCGAAAACCGCGGACGCGGCGAGGAGGACGATCGCGGGGACGAGGAGTCGGCGCGGAGTGTTCATTCGGTCGGAACGTCCTTTCCCTTCACCGCCGCCGCCCCGCGCTGCACGTTCCCCTTCTTCCCGGGAGCAGCCTGCGGCGTGGGCGCGTTCTCGTCGCCCGTGTAGATGAACGTCTTGGCCACGAAGGTCGCGTTCAGCGTCTTTCCGTGGACGGTGCCGATTCCGTTCATGCGCAGATCGTCGACGTTGATGATCCGCGAGAAATTCGCCATCCGGGAAAAGAACAGGGCGAGGTTGTGGTACGTCCCGTTCAGCACGATGTTGAATGGATACTCCTTGTAGAAGTCCTTCGGCACCGGCTCGTTCGTCCGGAAGGTCAGGAGGCTGAAGTCTCCCTGGTGGACGAGCGCCTCGACTTTCTTGATCAGGTCCTCGGTATCGCGCTCGGGCGGGAGGACCTGGAGCAGCTTGTGGAGCTCGAGCTCGAGCTTCTTGACCTCTTCGCGGAACTGCGCGAGCTTGCGCTCCGCCGCGCGCCCCTTCTCGATCTCGGCCGAGAGAGAAGCGTACTTCGTCTTCGCCGCTTCGATGTCGCGCCGCCGCGGCGCGAAGAACTGCCACTCGGCGACGACGACGAGCAGACCCGCGATGACGATCCCCGTCACCGCCGCCTGCCACATCGGCTTTTCCTCGAACTTGAAGAGATCTTCGAGCGCCATTCTCAGGACCTCGTCATGCCGCCGGCTTCGCCGCCGGCGCCTCGGCGGGCGCCGAATCCGGCGCGCCTGCGGCCGGAGCCGCGGGTGTTCCCGTCGGCGTCGCGTACACGAACGTCACCGAAAGGCCGAAGTTGTAGATCGCGCCCTCCTGGCTCAACGCCTGGAAGCGCGGCTCGGCGAAGTAGGGGCTCTTCTTGAGGTTCTCGATGAAATTCGCGACGGCGTTGGGCGTCATCGCTTTCCCGTTGATCTGGATCGCGTTCCCGATCAGGTTCATGTTGGTCAGCCACACGAGGTCGGGCAGGGCCTTGGAAACCTCGTCCATCAGCCGGACCGGTCCGTGCTGGTTGCGCTTGAGATCGTTGATCAGGTTGATCTTCGCCTCGAGGCTCGCCTTCTTCTTCTCGTAGCCGTTGACCTCGTCGATGATCGACTTCAGGCGATCCACCTCCGCCTGGGCGCGCCGGTTCTTGTCGTCCCAGCCGCTCTTGACGGAGGCGAGGTGCCACCACATCCCGAGGAAATACAGGACGGCGAGCGCGATGCATCCGATGAAGACCGCGTTGTTGATCTTTCCGGTGGCGGCGGCGGCCGCGGGCGCGCGGGCCGCGGTTCGACCTTCGGAGAGCAGATTGATCTTGATCAAACGGTCATCCTCCGACCTGCCGCAAGGCGAGTCCCACGGCGATCGCGAGCATCGGCGCATGATCGGAGAGCCAGTCCTCCGAGACGCCGCTTCCCGAAGTCGGGATCTGGCGGAACGGATTCATGATCTCGACCGCGATCCCGAACCGCTCCTTCAGCTGGGAGTCGAGATTCACCACCCGCGCCGACCCGCCGGACAGGACGATCTCGTCGATCCGCTCGGTCGCGGTCGTCGCGGTGAAGAAGTCGAAGGTCTTCTGGAGCTCCTGGGCCATGTCCTGGGAAACGGCCTGCAGGATCGGAAGCGCGGTCGTCAGGGTCTGCTCGCCGACCTTCTCGCCGCGCTTGAGCTTCTCGGCCTGATCGAAGCTGAGGTTGAACTCCTTCTGGAGAGCGTCGGTGTACTGGTTGCCGCCGAAGGAGATGTCGCGCCAGAAGATCGAGTTCAGACCCGACAGGACGTTGACGTTCGTCACCGAGGCGCCGATGTTGACGAGCGCCACGACCCGGCCGGGCGTGAGCGGATAGTTCACTTCGTACGCGTTCTGGACCGCGAACGCGTCGACGTCGACGAGCGCCGGCGTCTTCCCGGCCTGCGAGATGACGCCGGTGTACTCGGCGATCTTGTCCTTCTTGACGGCGACGAGGAGGACGTCCATGCCGTCGGCGGTCGCCGTGTCGAGAACGACGTAGTCCAGATTGACGTCGTTGATGTCGAAGGGAACGTACTGCTCGGCCTCCCACCGGATCGACTCGGCGAGCTCTGACTCGGTCATCCGGGGAAGGTTGATCTTCTTGACGATGACCGAGTGGCCGGAGAGGGAGGTCCCGAAATTCGTGTTCCGCACGTTCAGGGCGCCGTCCAGCCGGTTGATCGCCTCGACGACCAGGGAGGAGTCCATGATCGCGCCGTCCACGATGGCCTCGGGCGAGAGGCTCTCGACCCCCGCCTTCAGGAGCTTGTAGGCGCCGCCCTTCCCCTGTCTGAGCTCGACGAGCTTGACCCCGGAGCTCCCGATGTCCAGGCCGACGAGGTTTTTCGATTTCCCAAACAGCACTCGGCTCACCTACGCGTCAAAGGGTCTGGGGACGTCGACTGGGACTCGTAGCAACTGGGAAAAAAGTAACAGATGCCTAAACGCCTGTCAAGACAAAACATTCACCGGCTCCGACACTTAGCCCACTTCCCAACGGCCGAACCGCGTGCTAGGATCGGTGTTTCGTCGAGGAGGAAACGCCATGGCTCAGGGCTGTCACTTCTGTGGAAAATCGGCCGTCTCGGGGAACCGGGTCAGCCATGCGCATAACGTCACGAAACGCCGCTGGCATCCGAACGTGAAGAGCGTCCGAGCCGTCGTCGGAGGCGCGACCCGGCACGTTCACGCCTGCACCCGATGCCTTCGGAGCGGGAAGGTCGTCAAGCCGGCCGTTCGCCAGCCGTCGGCTTAGAGCCGCGCAACCGGCCGCCGGGCCAGGCCGACGGCCGGAAGTTCCAGATTCCAAGCACCAAATCCCAAACAAATCCAAAATCCGAATGACCGAAAGGTTAAACGGGCCCGGTTCAAGGTTCGCCTTCGCATCGGAGGCGGGAGGGTCCAGGTCATCTCGATTTCCTCACCGTTGAAACTCTCGGGTTTCGAGCGTTGAACCTTCGGATTTTGAATCTGTTTCGAGTTCAGAGCTTCGGATTTCGGATTTCGCCCGTCAGGAGGCCGGAACGGCCGAAATGACGGGCGCGTGCCTTCGGACTTCCCTCACCCCGGCGATCGCCCTCAGCCGCTTCAGGATCTTCTCGAGCTGCTTGACGCCGCTGATCTCGAGAACGACCACGATCTCCCCCGTGCCGTCCTCGGCGATCCGGGCTTCGATGCGGCGGATGTTGATCTTCTCGTCGGCGATCGTCTGCGTGACGTCGGCGAGCAGCCCCGCCCGGTCTTCCGTCGCGAGGCGCAGCTCCGCCGGCAGCCTCGTCTCCGGCCGCTTTCCCGACCAGCTCACCGCGATCTGCCGCTCCGGGTCGTACATCAGGTTCGTGACGTTGGGGCAGGCGGCGGAGTGGACGGAGACGCCCCGTCCTCGCGTGACGTAGCCGACGATCGGCTCGCCCGGGAGCGGGCTGCAGCACCGCGCGAGGGTGGCGAGGACGTCGTCGTAGCCGACGACTTCGACGGCGGGAGCGCCGAACGGAAGGATCTTCCGCGCCGCCCGGCCGATCGCCGACCCCGCTTCCGGAGCCGGCACCCGCGCGATCTCGTCGGCGGGGATGAATCGCTCGAGCACCTGCCGCGACGCCACTTTCCCGAATCCGACCGCGGCGTAGAGATCCTCGATCCTCGACATGCCGAGCTCGGGCAGGAGGTCGACGAACGCCCCCTCCGCCTCGAGCTTCCTGACCGAGCGCTTGAACCGCTTGAATTCGCGGTCGAGGAGCTTGCGGCCGATCTCGATCGACCGCTCCTTCTCCTGCGCGTGGATGAAATGCCGGATCTTGTTGCGCGCCCGCGAGGTGACGACGAACGAGAGCCAGTCGCGGGAGGGCTTACCCGCGGGCGAGGTGAGGATCTCCACCCAGTCGCCGTTGCCGAGAGGGGTCTTCAGGGCAACGAGGCGTCCGTTGACGCGGGCGCCCACGCAGCGCGCGCCGACGTCGGAGTGGATCCGGTAGGCGAAGTCGACCGGCGTGGCCCCGCGCGGGAACGCGAACACCTTCCCTTTCGGCGAGAAGGTGTAGATCTCGTCGGGATACAGGTCGACCTTCAGGGAATTGAGGAACTGGCGCGGGTCGGACACCTCGGTCTTCAGGTCGGCGAGGCGCCGGAGCCAGTCGAACCGCGCGTCTTCGGGCGAGGCGTCGAGCCTCCCCTCCTTGTACCGCCAGTGCGCCGCGATCCCGCGCTCGGCGACGACGTCCATTTCGAAGGTGCGCACCTGGACCTCGAACGGCGTGCCGCGCTCCCCCATCACGGTGGTGTGGAGCGACTGGTAGAAATTGGGCTTGGGCATCGCCACGTAGTCCTTGAAACGTCCCGGCACCGGCCGCCAGATCTGATGGATCAGGCCGAGGATGGCGTAGCAGTCCTTGACCTCCCGGCAGACGATGCGGAACGCGAGGATGTCGTAGAGCTGCGCGATCTCGAGCCCCTGCCGTTTCATCTTCGCGTGGATCGAATAGAGGCGCTTCACGCGCCCGCGCACCTGGCTCTCGATCCCGGCCTGCGCGAGGGCCGACTCGACGCGGCGCTGGATCTCCTCGACGAGCCCGCGCGTGTTCTTCAGCCGCGACTCGACGTCGCGAGAGAGCTGTTCGTACGCCGACGGCTCGAGATACCGGAACGCGAGGTCCTCGAGCGGGCCCTTGATGGCGCCGATGCCGAGCCGGTTCGCGATCGGGGCGTAGATCTCGAGCGTCTCGCGCGCGATCTCGACCCGCTTGTCCTCCGGGAGGTATTCCAGCGTGCGCATGTTGTGCAGGCGGTCGGCGAGCTTGACGAGGATCACGCGAAGATCCGACGCCATCCCGAGGATCATCTTGAGGAACGTCTCCGCCTGCTCCTGCTCCCGCGAATGGAACGTGAACTTGCCGATCTTCGTGACGCCGTCGACGAGCTCGGCGACTTCCGCACCGAAGTGGCGGGCGAGGTCGTCCTTCGTGACCCCGGTGTCCTCGAGGATGTCGTGCAGCAGGCCCACGACGATCGTCACGTCGTCGGCGCGGATGTCGGCGAGGATCCCCGCGACGTTGAGCGGATGAATGAGATACGGCTCTCCGGAGCGCCTCGTCTGCCCGTGGTGCTCCTTGGCCGAGAAGACGTAGGCCTTCCGGAGGAGCGTCTCGTCGCTCCCCGGGTTGTAGGCCTGGACCTTCTCGAGGATCTCCTCGAACCGGATCATTCCTTATTGTAAGGCTGGCGCCGCCATGCATCGAGCCGGGCGGGACGGGTGCGGCCCGCCGGCGGGCTTAACGTACGCCCCGGTACGCCGCGCCCGCCGGCCGGGCCGCCCCCGCGCGCCGGGCTCGCGCCTGACGGCGCCTCATCGTTTACGAAGATTGGACCGACGGGTCCTATCGAATGTCCGATCCGCGGCGAGAAGGCGCGGCGAGAGCCGAGCGAGACGGGATGCGGGCCGGCCGCGAGATCCCGAGGCGTACAGGGTCGTACGTCGCAGGGTCTCGCGGACGGCACGCGCCCGTATTCGCTCGAGCTATCGTCCGAGAATTCTCGCCGCGGCGCCCGCTGCAAGGCCGGCGGCGCGGCCGGTGACCCATGCCCACAGAAAATTGTGCCCCCCGATCGGACCGAAGGCGTCGAGCAGCTCGCCGCACAGGAAGAGGCCGGGCACGCGGCGGCTCTCGAGCGTCGCGGGGTCCACTTCCTCCAGCGCGACGCCGCCGCCGGTCACTTCCGCTCGGGCGAATCCTTCGTGCCCGGAGACGGGCAGCGAGTACCGGGTCAGGGCCTCGACGAGCCGCATTCGGGCGTCCCGGCGCAGCCGCGCGACCGGCTGTCCCGGTTCGACGCCGGCCTCCGCGACGAGGACCTTCGCGAGACGGCTCGGGAGAAGCCGCCCGACGACGGTCTCCACGAGGGTCGAGCCCGGCGTCCTTTGCAGCCGATGCTCCCAGTCGGCGATGGAGATCCGGCTCCACGCGACGCGAAGCACCGTCGCCGGATCGCGGACGATGCGATGCGAGAGGTCGAGCACCGAGGGTCCCGAATAGCCCCCGTGCGTGAACAGGAATCCTCCCGAAGAAGAGAGGCGCGCCGGACCGGCGCGGAGCGTCACGTCGAGCGAGATGCCGGCGAGCGCGCGGTGTTCCGCCCGGTCCGTCCGGAGCGGCGTGAGCGCCGGATACGGCTCGACGACCCGATGGCCCAGGCGCCGCGCGATCGCGAGGCCGCCCCCGTCCGAGCCGGTCCTGGGTATCGAGAGCCCGCCCGTCGCGAGCACGACCGCCGAAGCGGCCCGGCGTTCCCCTCCCACGAAGGCGGCCGAGAGCGGCGCCGTCGAGACGTCGTCGATCCGCGCGTCGCGGACGACCTCCACGCCGGACCGCTCCGCCTCCCGCAGGAGCGCGTCGCGGACGTCCCGGGCGCGGTTCGAGACCGGAAAGAGCTTCCCCGATTCCGCCTCGAGAGCGAGCGGGATCCCCAGCTCGTCCTCGAAGAACGCGCGGACGAGCTCGAGCCGCCACGACTTCAGGAACCGTGTCGCAAGCCGGGGAGACTCGGAGACGAACCGCTCCGGCTCGAAACGCGAGGGCAGCACGTTGCACCGTCCGCCGCCGGAGATCAGGATCTTCTGCCCGGGGTTCGCCGTCGCTTCGAGCAGGGTGACCGGCGCGCCGGCGCGCCGGGCGAAGATCGCCGCCGCGAGCCCCGCCGCTCCCGCACCGACGACGAGCACACCGTCGCGGGAGCCGACCCTGTCAGGCATGCCGGGAAGCCGCTTCCCGCCGGGATCCCCGCGCTGGCGGGAACGACCGGACGGGACGAATCACCGCAGCGGAACGCTTATCTTTTTCCGGACTTCCGGTTGGCCGCCGCGCGGGGCGCGCCCTTCGGGGCCGCCGGGACCGCCGCCCTCGCCGGCGCCGGCGCCGGGCGCCGCTTCCCCTGCATCTCGTTCCAGATGACGACGATCGGCGCCGCGACGTAGATCGAGGAGTACGTTCCCACGATGATGCCGATGACGAGCGTGAGCGCAAACGTGTTCAGGACCTCGCCGCCGAGGAAGAAGAGGGCGACGACGACGAGGAACGTCAGCCCCGAGCTCATCACCGTCCGCGAGAGCGTCTGGTTGATCGAGTCGTTGATGATCTTCGGCAGCGGGTCGCGCCGGTTGTTCTTCATGTTCTCGCGAATCCGGTCGTAGACGACGACCGTATCGTTCATCGAGTAGCCGACGAGCGTCAGCAGCGCGGCGACGACGACGAGCGTGATTTCGCGATTGAAGATCGAGAGGAGCCCGACCGTGATCAGCGTGTCGTGGATGATCGCGACGATCGCGCCGACGCCGAACTTCACGTCGAAGCGGAACCAGATGTAGACGAGCATCGCGGCCGTCGAGAGGAAGACGGCCCAGAGAGCCTTCGTCCGGAGATCGTGTCCCACCTGCGGTCCCACGTTGTCGGCGGAAAGCACCGTGAAGGGTCCGACGACGGTGTTCTGCTTGAGCCAGTTCTTCGCCTCCGTCGAGACGTTCGGGATCCGGTCGATGTCGGCCGCCGTGCGGAAGAGCCCGATCTGCGAGCGGTACGCGACGATCGCGTCCCCGACCGCCGCATAGTGCTGCGCCGCGGCCGTGCCGAGCTTGCCGTTGACGTTGTCGGGATCCACCGCCGCGAGGCTCGCCGCGAACGTGTCGTGGCCCTTCACGTTGACGTCGATCTTCCCGCCGGCCGCCGGCGCGCCCATCGCGGCCGACAGCGCGGAGAAGACCTCCTGGGTGATGTCCCGGCCCTCCTGCGCCTGCTGCTTGACCTTGATCAGGACCTCGTTCTTCTCCGGCGCGTCGTAGCGCTGGACGCCTTCGAGCCCGAGGTTCAGCGGCCTCAGGATCGCCTCGATCTTCGACGGATCGGGACGGTCGGCGAACTTCAGCACGATCTGCGTCCCGCCCGAGAAGTCGATCCCGAAGCGGAGCCCGCCGTGCGCCGCGATCGAGATGAAGCCCCCGATGATGAGCGCCCAGGAAACGCCGATGCAGATCCACTTGACGCGGAGGAAATCGATGTGGGTGTCTCTGAATAGTTCCATCGTTCGTCCTGTTCAGATCGAGACGCTTTCGATGCGTTCGCGCGAGCCGTACTCGAGCATGAAGATCGTCTTGGAAACGTAGACCGCGGTGAACATCGAGGCCGCGAGGCCGACGATCAGCGTCACCGCGAATCCCTTGACCGGCCCGGTCCCGAACTGGAAGAGGAACAGCGCCGAAACGACCGTCGTGACGTGCGTGTCGACGATGGTCAGGAACGCCTTCGAGAATCCGTTGTCGATCGCCGTCTTCGGCGTCTTCCCTTCGCGCAGCTCCTCGCGGATGCGCTCGAAGATCAGCACGTTCGAGTCGACGGCCATGCCGATCGTCAGGATGAAGCCGGCGATCCCGGGGAGCGTCAGGGTCGCGCCGAACTGCGCGAGGACCCCGAGAAGGATCACGGCGTTCAGGATCAGCGCGAGCACCGCGTTGAAGCCGGACCGGCGGTAATACACGACCATCGTGACGAAGACGAGCAGAGCGCCGAGAAGGGCGGCGGTGATCCCCTTCTTGATCGAGTCGAGCCCGAGCGACGGGCCCACCGTCCGCTCCTCGAGATAGACGAGGCCCGCCGGGAGCGCGCCCGAGCGGAGGGTGAGCGCGAGGTCGTTGGCCCGGTCCGGCGTGAAGCTGCCGCTGATGATCCCCGAGTCGCTGATGCGTCCGTCGATCCGCGGCGCCGACTGGACGCGGTTGTCGAGGACGATCGCGAGCTGCTTTCCGATGTTCGACCCGGTGATCTTGTCGAACTTCGTCGCGCCTTCCGCCTTCAGGGAGAACGAGACGGCGGGGCGGTTGCTCTGGTCCTGCGAAGGACGCGCGTTCTTGATGTCGCGGCCCGTGACGGCCGCGACCCTCTGGAGCAGGTAGTAGACCTTCGGCGAGGTCGGGTCCTGTTCCGTCGAGTTCCCCTCCACGACCTCCGCGTCGGGGGGCACCTGGCCGCCGGTCCCCGCGAGCAGCGCCGCGCGATCCGAGGAGGGGCCGGCGACGACGAGCTTGAGCTCGAGGAACGCCGTCGACTTGATGATGTCCTTCACGCGGCGGGGATCGTCGACGCCGGGGAGCTGGACGACGATCCGGTTCTCCCCCTCGCGGGCGATGACGGGCTCCGACACGCCGAACTGGTCGATCCGGTTCCGGATCGTCTCGACCGCCTGCTGCACGGCCTCTTCCGCGATGCTCTTGCGCGTCGGCGCCCCGAGAGCGAACGCCCACGCCGTGCCCTGGCGCGAATAGGTCCAGCCCGGGAGAAATCTCTTGACCGCGTCCTGCACCTTGTCGGTGTCGGTATCGGGATTGACGACGGCGCTGAAGGTGGCGGGTCCCGTGCGGGTGACCGCGCCGAGCTTCAGGGTCTGTTCCTTGTTCTGCTCGCTCAGGTGAGCGATCGCCTCGTCCGCCTCGATCTTGAAGGCGTCCTCGGTCTGCACCTGCAGGACGAGGTGGATCCCGCCCTTGAGGTCGAGGCCGAGCCGGATTCCGTTTTTCAGGTAATCCTTCACTCCCGGCGTCGTTTCGCCGGTCACGTCCGTCTTCACCCGGGACACGCCGCTCGCGACGTACGCGGCGACCGAAGCGATGAGAACGGCCAGGATCAGCGCGACCCGGGTCCAGACTTTCTGATGAGACACGTGGAAACCTCCGCCGACGTTGTCGAAACCGACGGAGTCTAACGAGGGGAAGGTCGGTAGTCAAACGCTCGGCGAATCGCGATCAATCCGAATCTCGCCACCTGCTCCCTTTCCATTCCCTGACGACTCCCGGCTCAGGTGGAGAAACCTCAAGGCGCGGCCAGACGGGTTGGAAGGCGGGATGCGGGCGCCCGAGCCGGCGGCCGAGTCGTACCGGGGCGTACGGCGAGTGCCGCCGGTCGGACGCACGCGCCCGCATAACGACCCGTATCGCCGCGCCCTTATGCCAGCGGCTCAGCCTTTTTGGAAAAAGAGAAACAGGTTGACGGCGCTCGGGCCGAGCGAGAAGAAGTCCCCGGACTTCAGCGGCCGAGCGCAATCGTCCTCGGTCGCGCCCTCGATGTCCGGCTTCGGGATCTCGTCTCCGTTGACGTACGTGCCGCACGTCGACCGCATGTCGACGATCGCGTAGTTCGGCTCCTGGTGAGTTCCCTTGCGGCGGATCTTCGCGTGGACGCGCGAGACTTCGACGTTCAGGAACGCCTCGGGCGCCGAGACGCGGAAGCCGCCGACGGCCATTCCGACCCCGATGAATTCCGGGACCTCGCGGCCGAGCAGCAGCTCGTCGAAATCGAGCTTCACGAGCCCCGCGTTGTAGGGCCCGAGGCCGAGCATGTAGTAGCCGTCGTCGAGCTTGAGGATCCGCCGCTGGAAACGCTCGGAGATCGTGCGGAGTCCCGCGTCGGCGAACGACGAGACGTCGCGCTGCCTCGACTCGAGCGCCTCCCGGCAGATGGCGGAGAAGATGTCGTCCATCGCTCGCTGCCTCCTTCTCCCTACAGCTTCGAGATCCCCGTCGCGATCAGGTAGCACACCACGGTCCCGAGCCCGCCGGCGATCGACATCTCGATCCCGGTCTTCCACCAGGCGCGCTGCGTGAGCCGCGCCTTCGATGCCCCGACTGCAAACAGCACGCCGAGCGTCGCGGCCACGGAGACCGGGAACGCGGCGCGGCCGTCGATCACCGCGTAGGGAAGGATCGGCACGGCCGCCCCCACGACGTAGGCGAGCGCCATCGCGAGGCCGCTTCGCGCCGGCGAGGTCGGCGCGCCCTTCGAGAACCCGAGCTCCTCGTGCATCATCACCTTCAGCCAGCGGTCCCGGTCGGACGTGATGCGATCGACGACCATCTCCAGGTCTTTTCCGTCGAATCCCTTTTTCCGGTAGATCTCGCGGATCTCCTCGCGCTCCTCGTGCGGCATCTCGACGATCTCGCGCTTCTCGCGAGCGAGCTCGTGCCGATAGAACTCCCGCTCCGACTTCGAGCCGAGATAGGCGCCGAGACCCATCGACGCGGCGCCCGCGAACATCTCGGCGAGGCCTGCCAGCAGGATCGTACGGCGGGAGCCGATCGTCGCCGAGACTCCCGCCACGAACGCGAGGACCGCCACGAGACCGTCGGAGGAGCCGAGCACGACGTCCCGGAGGAAGCTGCCCGCGCCGAGACGATGCCACGCCTCCGGTCGTCCTGTCGGTCTCGGGTGAGCGGCGGGATCCGCCGTCGTCATTGCGAGCAGTCTGCGCCGATCGCCCGCGAAAATCAAAGAGAAAAACGCCGAGGGCCGCGACGGGGCCGTCTTCGCGCGCGATTGACAGCCCGCCGCGCTTCCGCGATGATCCGCCGCGTGACGCCACTGACGCTCCTCGCCGCCGCCGCCGCGCCCCAGCAGCCGAACGCGATCCTCTCGTTCCTTCCGATGATCCTGATCTTCGGAATCTTCTACTTCATCCTGATCGCGCCGATGCGCAAGCGTCAGAAGAAGACCCAGTCGATGCTCGCGCAGCTGAAGAAGGGCGACGCGGTGATCACCAACGGCGGGATCTACGGCCGCATCGCGGCGATCGACGACTCGAACAATACGGTCATCCTCCAGGTCGCCGATCAGGTGAAGATCAAGATCGCGCGAAGCGCGCTCGCGGGGCTGCAGGGCACGCCGGTCGAAACCAACATCGAACCGAAGTAGGCGCGGCCAGACATCGAGCGAATGCCGTCGCACTGGCGTGCTCGGCGATCGGCGCGCTTGGCACCGTCGTGCCAGCCGCTCCGCGGCCGATCCGGCGTTCGGGCGCCGGATGGCGCTGGATATCCGGGCGCGTGCCGCCCGCGCCGCCCTGCGACGTACCGGCCCGGTACGCCTCGGGACGTCGTGGGCGCCCCGTATCCCGTCTCGCTCGCGTCTCGCCGCGTTTCGTTGGGTCATTTCCGAGTCGCCACGCCGCCCCGAGAGTCATCTCCTTAAAACGATCGTTGCGGCGCGGTCAGACGGGTTGGAAGACGCGCGCGGGCGCCCCGGCCGGCGGCCGAGGCGTACCGGGGAGTACGTTGAGCGCCGCCGGCGGGGCGAACGTGTCCCGTATAACGACCCGTATCACCGCGCCAGCGCTATGCTCACCTGATGTGGCACCTGGGAACGCCCTGGCTCGAGATCCTCGCCCGCTGCGCCATCGTCTATGCCGCGGTCCTGATCGGCTTCCGCCTGTCCGGCAAGCGCGAGATCGGCCAGATGACGCCCTTCGACCTCGTGCTGATCCTGCTGATCGCCAACGCGGTGCAGAACGCGATGATCGGAAACGACAACTCGCTCTCGGGCGGGCTCATCGCGGCCGGAGCGCTCATCGTCCTCAACTTCACCGTCGGCCGTGCGGCGCGCCGCTGGCTCCGCTTCGGGCGACTGTTGAAAGGCCACGCGGCGGTGCTGATCAACCGGGGAATCGTCATCGAGGAGCACCTTCGCCAGGAGGGGATCGCGCAGGACGAGCTGATGACGGCCCTGCGAGAGCACGGCGTCGCCTCGCTCGAGGACGTCCGGCTGGCGGTGCTCGAGGTGGACGGTTCGATCTCGGTCCTGAAGAACGACGACCTCGTCCCGGCGCGCGACAAAACGCACCGCCGGTTCCGGTACCTGAAGCACTGAGTGTCCCGTCCCGGGACGGACACCAGCCCGGCGCCGCGCTACTGGTAGGGCAGGCGCCGGGCCAGGTAATAGCTCGAATCGTTCGTCGTGTTGTCCGTGACCGCGTCGAAGACGAGAGCCTCCCCGCCGATCACCTCGACTCGGGCCGACCCTCCCGGCGGGAGGACCGCGCCGCCGAGGAAATCCGAGAGCGAGAGCTGCTCGAACTCTCCGGCCGGGATCGATTTCGTCAGGAGCGGCTGGCCCCCCTGGAAGAAGCCGTTGCGGTCGGAGAGCGTGATCGCGAGGACCGTCGCGGCGAACGTCCGGACGCCGACGTTGATCCGCTGCTTCGAGAGATCGTCCGGAATCAGCAGGTCGGCGTGATCCCCCGCCTTCAGGACGTCGGAAACGGCGGCGGTCTCCTCGGCGAGGCCGAGCGTTCCTCCCGCGCCGAGGTCGTTGAACACGCGCGCCAGGACGAGCGGGGGCGGCCCCGTCTTCGACACGACGTCGAGCGTGCCGAGACCGGTCTGACCCATCGCCGGCAGGAGGTCCCCGTAGGAAACCGTCTGGCCGGGAGCGAGCGCGTACGGAAGCGAGGGGTCCCCGCTCGACGCCGCCCTGCCCGTGGGGTGGTAGACGAGAGCTCCGGAAACGGGAACGGCCGAGGCGTTGTGCATCTGGAGCGCGGTGCGGAAGTTCGCTCCGTGCGCTCCGGCCAGCGAACCGACCGAGGGGACGTATTCGACGGCGCCGTCGGCGGAGGGCGCCAGCGCGAGGATCCGGGCGGCCTGATAGCTCGTGTCGTTCGTCCGGTTGTCGACGGCGACGCCGTACAGGAACGCCCGGCCCGCGGTCACGGTGATCGTCAGGCTCTCGTTGCCCGCGAACGCGACTCCCGGAACGAAGGTCGCCGCGCTCTCCTGGTCCAGGAGGGTCGCCGGAAACGAGCGCGTGCGCGTCGAGACGACCTTGCCGCCGGAATTCCGGACGGCGATCGAGAGCGTCGCGCCCCCGTCGAGGGGCCGCACCCCGAGATTGAAGCGCTGGGCCGCGAAGTCGATGGGCGCGAGGAGAACCGCCGTGTCGCCCGCCGAGAGGGCCGCCGACTCCTTCTCCGCCGCTTCCGAGAAACCCGACGTTCCGGCGGCTCCGCCGTCGGCGAAGATCCGGGCGGCCGCGACCGGCGGTTGCCCGGACGAAGGAACGATCTCGACGCTGCCCAGCCCCTCGGCGCCGAAGGCAGCGAGGAGATCGTCGAAGGTCGACGTCGCTCCATAATTCAGCGCGTAGCCGATCGACTTTCCGTCGGCGGCATTTCCCGGCGCGTGGAAGACGAGCGATCCGCTCGACCCGGAGAGTCCGCCGTTGTGGATCTGGAGCGAAGTCCGGAAGCTCGCGCCGGCGGCCCCCTGGATCGACCCCACGCCGGAGAGGAACAGGGAGCTACCGATCGGTGAGGAAGTCGCCCCGAAGAATCCGAACGTGCCGAGCGACGAGACGGGAGCGACGATCTCCGAGTGCCGCGTGTCCACGCGCGAGCCCGGCACCGCCTGCCAGGTCGAGCCGGCCAGCCGATAGAGCCGAAGGGTCTCCTCCCGCACGCCCGCGGGAAGGAGCGACGGGTCGTACTTGATCCGGAGGATCGCCGTCCTGGAAAAGGCGATCGCCGGCGTGAAGGCGTAGATCGAGTCGAAATCGAGGTTCGCCGCGCCCGCGCCGGCCGGAAGCGAGTACACCGCCCCCACGTGCGTCGGCCGGTCCGCCGGGAGGGCCTGCGGCGGAAGCTCGAGGGCCGCCCATCCTCCGAGCAGCCACGCGACTCCCCCGGCGGCAGGCAGGACAGCGTCGTCCTCGACGTCGCCGGGCGGAATCAACGCGGCGAGGAACGCGTCCCGCACGTCGTTTCCGAGGACGCCCGCCAGGATCTTGCGGAACTGGAAGACCGACGTCTTCGGCGGAACCCCCTGGTCGATCGCTCCTTTGCCGGCGTGGTACAGGGCGTCGAGCTGCTGCATCGCCGCCGGCAGGTCGGAATACGAGAAGCCGGCATCCCGGCAGAGAGCCCACGGCAGGCGGCCCTGGTTGATCGGGTACAGGAAATCGTCGCAGGGGTCGGTGATCGGCGGCCCGCCGGCGTCTCCCGACACGAAGTACGACGCGGCCTTGGCGAAATCCTCGTATGAAAAGTAATGCCGGTCGAAGAAGATCGGATGCGTGTACTCGTGCACCGTCAGGAGATGGTAGGAAACCTGCGACACGTTCTCGGCCGTGAACGGCTCGAAGAAGTCGGGGCGGTTGGCGTACCAGAAGCATCCGTACGCCGTCGAGAGCCCGCTCGAAGAAGGATACGTGCTCGAGTCGCCGGTGAGCCCCGCGTGATAGCTCCCGCACCACGTGTCGTTGGCGATGTGGAGATCGACGGGCTCCAGCGACGGCAGGATGCCGAGGCCGAAGAACTGGATCGTCTTCTGCGCGGCCTGGGCGAATCCGGAGTGGAAAGCGGCGATGACGTTCGGATCCACGGGACACGGGCTCGGACAGAGGATCCGGAAGGTGTCGCCGGGGTTCCGGTAGGCGACGTACTGGGCGGCGGGAGACGTGTGGCCGAACCAGTCTCCCTTGATCGTCACGATCGTCGAGGACACCGGCGGATAGGACGCCCCGCTCGCGACCGCGGCCAGAACGAGCAGGATGGGCGCGAAGGAGCCGGCGAGCCGCTTCACGAGGCCATTGTAACGGGGGGAAGCCTGCCGGGCGCTGTCCTTCCGGACGGGTTCAGCGCGCGAGGACTTCCGGCCTTCCGATCCGGAAGACGCGCCCGTCGCGCACCATTCCGAGGCCGTTCATCCCCAGAATCAGATCGAGGGCCTCGTGCCCCGGAACGGGGGTAGCGATAGCGGCGTTCGGAGCGCCGCAGGGTCAGCGGCCAGGCGACGTGGCGAAGGCGATGCGGCTGCGATCGTCGAGCCGCGGCAACACCGCCGATGGCCCTGCGCCGCCCGAACCCGAAGGGCGCCGGCGCATTGCGAACGATCTCGGCGTCGCGCCCCGGGCCCGATGCACAACGGCATCTGCTCCTGGCGCGCGACATTGAGCTCCTTCGCAAGCCGCGGGCGCGCCGCTAGCGTTACTCCCGTTCCGGGGCACTTATCCCACGGGACGCCCTTCAACCGCACCGTCACGTTTCCCTGGATACCGGGATCGACGACGACGTTCGTCTTCGCGATCTCCGCGAAGGAGCGGCAGACGTCCACGAGATCGGCATCCTTCAGGTCGAGCGAGATCGGTTCGCCGCGAAAGCGCCGCTCGCTCTCGCCGAGGACGACGACCGTTCCGGGGGAAGTCGGCGCTGGCTTCGACGCGACGAGGAAAAGGATCAAGGAGAGCACGCGGTCAAAATACGCCCGGCGCCTCGGACCTCCAGAGATCGTCGGTTCGCCACTCGCAACTCGCCACTCGCAGCGGATACCGGAATAGAATTCGAGCGGAGGCCATCGATGTCGGAGCGCACGGTCCGGTTCCCCGGACGCATCCTGTTCCTGACCGAAGATCCCGAGCTCGTCCGGCGCCAGATCGCCGGCGAAGATCTCGCGTGGGACCCTTCGATTCCGCTCCGCGACGACATCTCGACCGACGAGATCACGCCGGGATGGACCTGCTACTACTTCGACGAGCGTCTCGGCGACTACCCGTACGTCGGGCTGACGTGCCGCGGCGAGAAGCCGATCGAAAAGGGAGCCGTCCGCGCCGGAGGGTTCTCCGTCTGCGTGTCGGGCAAGCGGCGAGGGAAGGGATCGTCGCGGGAGCAGTCGCCGTATGCCGAACGCTGCGCGGGGATCCGCCTCGTCGTCGCGGAGAACATCGAGCGCATCTACCGGCAGAACTGCCAGAACCTCGGCGTCCTCACCTCGACCGATTTCGGGCTGATCGACCGCATCCGACGGGGCGAGGAGATCCCCCTTTCCGAGTTCTCGAAGGACGCCGACGCGATCACGCGCGCGATCGTCGAGCGGGGAGGACTCTTCCCGTACAACGTCGCCCGGCTCGCGGGAGAGTTGACGCCGCCGGTGCCGTCGAGCGCGCCCGGGCCGATGACGCTCGCCGAGAAAATCCTCGCCCGCCACTTCGTGGCCGACGCCGCGAGCGGCCGGCTCGGCGTCCCCTCGGTGCGGCCCGGGGACGCGGGTTTCGTCCGGACGGATTTCCGCTTCTCGCACGAATACGTCACGCCGATGGCGGCGTCGTTCTTCGAGGCGAACCTCGGCCCGGACGCGAAGGTCGCCGATCCGTCGACGATCCTGTTCTTCCGCGACCACCTGACGTTCCTGAAGTACGTGATGCCTCCCGACCGCGTGGCGGCGGGACTTCTCGACGCCGCCAACGAGCTCGCCACCCGGCAGGCGGAGTTCGCGCGAAAACAGGGAATCCGCCTCCATGGCGAAGTCCCGAGCGGCGGCTCGGAGGGGATCTGCCACTCGGTCATGTACCAGGACTACGCGCTGCCGGGACAGGTGATCATCGGTTCCGACTCGCACACCCCGCACAGCGGCGCTCTCGGGTGCGTCGCGTTCGGCGTCGGAACGACCGACGTCTTCAACTCGTGGACGACGCGCGACGTCCGCGTGACGGTCCCGGAATCGGTCCGCATCGAGATCCGGGGGGAGAAGCCCGCCGGGGTCACGGCCAAGGACTTCATGCTCGCGATCCTCGCGCATCCGTACGTCAAGGACGGGAAGGCGATCGGAAAGATCCTCGAGTACACCGGCGACGCCGTCCGCGCGCTCTCGGTCGACGAACGGGCGACGATGACGAACATGGCGGCGGAGGTGGGCGCCTTCACCGGGATCGTCGCGCCCGACGGAAAGACCGCCGATTTCCTCGCGGCGCACCGGGGGATGACCCGGGCCGACGCGGCGCGCCTCGGCGAAGGCCTCGTCTCGGATCCCGACGCGCGATGGTCGGAGACGCTCGTCTTCGACGCCGCGGAGATCGGCAGCATGGTCGCGCTGCCGGGAGACCCCGGCAACGGAAGGTCCCTTTCCGACCTCGGCGAGGTTCCGATCGAAATCGCCTACGGCGGCTCGTGCACGGCCGGGAAGCGCTCCGACATGGACATGTACGCGGCGGTGTGCGCGGACGCGGTGCGCGAGGGCCGCAAGGTCGCCGACGGGGTGACCTTCTGGATCCAGTTCGGCTCGCAGGACGTCAAGCGCTACTGCGAAGAGAAGGGCTATCTCGAGCTCTTCGAGCGGGCCGGCGCGAAGACGATCGACCCCTCGTGCGGCGCGTGCATCAACGCCGGGCCGGGCGTCTCGACGCGCAAGGACCAGGTGACGGTCTCGGCGATAAACCGCAATTTTCCCGGCCGATCCGGGCCGGGTCAGATGTATCTGGCCTCGCCGTACACGGTGGCGGCGTCGGCGTTCGCGGGGAAGATTGCCGAATGGCATCCCGGTGCGGGAGCCTGAGCGGGGAGTCCCCCAACAATACACGAAATCCGCAACCCGGCCGTGCCTGGAATCGACCTGTTGCCTCTCGGCAGGAAATTGCTTCGCTCCGCTCGCAATGACCCGAGACCGTCGCCGAGGCGCGGTCAGACGGGTTGGAAGACGGGATCGGGCGGCCCGGTCGGGGGCGAGGCGTACGAAATCGTACGTTGAGCCCCCGATCGGGCCGCACGGACCCGTATAACGACCCGTATCACCGCGCCCGCTACCCCCTGACACCGAGTTCGCGGATGAGATACAGCAGCGCCTGGCGCGAAAGCCCCATCGCCCTGGCCGCATGCGTCCGGTTCCCGCCGGATTTCGCGAGCGCTTCTTCCACGGTGCGCCGCCGGAACGCATCGACGCGCTCCCGGTAGCTGCCGGACGGCTCATCCGCCCCGGCCCGCAGCCGGGGAAAAGCGCCGCGGTCGAGTGTGGCGCCCGGATCGGCGAGCGCGACCGCCTCCATGATCGCGTTCTCGAGCTCCCGGACGTTTCCCGGCCAGGGATGAGCGCGGAGCGTCGCCAGCGCCGCGGCGGAAAGTCGGACCGCGCCCTTGCCGTACTCGGCCGCGTAGCGGTCGACGAAATGGCGCGCGAGCAGGCCGACGTCCTCCCCGCGGTCGCGGAGCGGCGGGAGATCGATCGATGCGACCTTGATCCGGTAATAGAGGTCCTCGCGGAACCGTCCGGTCTCGACCGCCGCTTCGAGCGGTTTCGCGGTCGCCGTCACGAGCCGCACGTCCACCGGGCGATGGCGGTTTTCGCCCACGCGCCGGATCTCGCGCTCTTGCAGCGCCCGGAGGAGCTTCGCCTGCAAAGGCGCCGACAGATCGCCGATCTCGTCGAGGAAGAGCGTCCCGCCGTGGGCGGCCTCGAACAGCCCGATCCGGTCCCGGTCCGCTCCCGTGAACGCGCCGCGCGCGTGGCCGAAGAGCTCGTCCTCGAGCAGCGCTTCCGGAAATGCCGCGACGTTGACCGGAACGAACGGGCCCGCGAAACGAGACGAGAGACGGTGAACGGCGCGGGCGACGCGCTCCTTCCCCGTGCCCGATTCGCCGGCGATGAAGACGGTGACGTTCTGCGGAGCGATTCGCGCGAGGCGCGCGCCGACCGCGTCCATCCGCCGATCGCCGGTGACGATCCCGGCGGCGTGGAGAATGTCGATTCCGCCGGGCGACCCGGCTTCGGGAACCGCGAGATCGGCGCGCCGGCGGATCGTCTCGAAGAGGAACGCGGCGAGGTCGGCTTCCGCGCCGCCGCCCTCGAGGTACAGCGGCGGATCGCCCCAATCGAGCGCCCGACGCCACTCCGCGCGCTCGAAGGCCGCCGACTTCCAGACCACCTCGCCGTCGGCCTCGACGACGCGGAGCGGCGCTTCTCCGCCGGCGATCCGGTCCCGGAGGGAGCGAAGACGGGCGGGATCGGGCGAAGCGCCGCCCGACAGGACCGCCTCGGCGAGATCGTGGCGTCCCGCGCGGCGAAGCGCCTCCCGCGCGTGGCCGGCGATCCCCGCGTGCGCCTGCTCGAAGGAGGGGCCGAAGAAGGCGCAGGCGCGCAGCACCCGCTCCGCGGCGCGTTCGGGAGCCGAGCGGAACGCTTCCTCGAGCTCCGTCTCCTTCGGCTCCTCCCCCGCGCTCCAGTGTTCGAAGTCCGAGAGCCGCGCGAGCGCGCGTTCCCGGCAATCTCCCATGTCGCTCCGCTCCGAAGCGCGCCGGGCGAATCCGAGCGCGCCTTCGCGATCGCCCGCGAACAGCCGGGCGTCCGACTCGTCGATCTCGAGCTCCTGCCTCTCGATCGTTTCCCGAAGCCGTTCGCAGAGCGCGAACGCCTCGCGGCGATCCGCGGCGGAGGCGGCGAACCGCCCGCGGCGGAACGCGAGCCGCGAGCGGAACGCCAGCGCGAGCATCCGCCCCTTGACGTCTCCCGTCCGGTCCGATTCGACGAGCATCCGGTCGACGAGAGGCTCGGCGTCGGCGTCGCGGCCCGTTTCGACCAGGAGGTTGACGAGATTGGCCGCCGCCGTCCGGGCGAGCGCAATGCTCCCCGCCCGCCGCAGCTCGCCTGCCGCCTCCCGGAACCGCCGCTCCGCCTCCGCCGCGTCGCCGAGGAGGTACGTCTCGACCGCGAGGTCGATCCGCGCGGCGCCGCGCTCCTCGGGATCCCCCGCCGCCTCGAGCGCCTCGGCGAACCGCACCGCCGCCGCCCCATGATCGCGCCGGTTGGAGAGCGCCGTCCCCTCTCCAAGGAGGAACCGGAACTGGAGACGCTCCCCGGACGCGGCGATGCGCTGGCGATGCTCGGCGTACTCGGCGAGCTCGCGGTCTCCATCGCCGAGCCGGCCATGGAGCGCGGCGCGCGCGAGGACGATCTCGAGCTTCTCTTCTTCCGAGCACCCGTCCTCCTGCGCCGCGCGGGCGAGGAGCGCCTCGGCGTCGTCGAACCTTCCTTCCGCGGCCGCGAGCCTCGCGAGCGTCCGGCGCGCCGCCGAGATCTCGTCGGGATCTCCGCCCGCGCGCTCGGCGTGCGCCGCCCACTTCCGCGCGGCCTCGCGGTCCCCCTCCGCTTCGGCGGCGCGCGCGAGGCGGACGGCGGCGGCGCGGGCCCAGGCCGACCCTCCTTCCTCCGCGAGCGCGCGCCACACCTTCCGGGCGTCCTCGTCGAGGCCGAGCTCGACGAGGCGATCCGCGTGGTAGTAGCGCACGGCCGCGGGCGCGCGGGCGTCCCAGCGCGCGGCCGCCTGGACGAGGGCGTCGAGAGCGCGCGGCCGGGCGGCGGCCGGCCGGCGTCCGAGGACGCGATCGGATTCGGCGCAGAACACGTCGGCGCGGTCGGCGTCGATCGCGAGCACGCATCGCCACGTCGGGTCGGAGACCGCCGGCAGCCAGAGCTCGGCGAACGCCCGCCGCTCCTCCGGCGCGTAGAAGGAGGCGAGATCCGCCCGGGCGGACAGGTCGGCCGGCCGCCATCGCCCGTCCGCCGGATCCTCGACGATCCATCCCGCCGCGGAGAGCCGGCGGGCGGCGGGAACGAACGCCGGCGACCCGTCGACGGCCTCGACCGCCGCGGACGTTTCCCCCGCCGGGTGCGCCAGGAAGACGCCGATTGCGCGACGCTCCTCCCGGGAGAGACCGGCGAGCTCGCGGGCCGCCGCTTCCGCGTCGGCTTCCCGGATCGCGTCCGAGAGCGTGCCGCGGGCGAGAAACGCGGCATAGTCGCGCGAGGAAACGAAACGCACGGCAGCGGCCCGCACGCCCGACGGGCGCCGCGCCAGCACGACCGCGAGCGCCTCGTAGAGGGCGACGGAAGAGGCCAGGTCGGGAGAAGCGATCCAGACGGCGGAACGGAGCTCGTCGGGGCGGCAGGCGGCGGTTTCGCCGGACCATTCCGTGACCTCGATCCCATGGCGCGATGCGGCTTCCTCGAAGAGCGCGGCCGAGCCCGAATCCCAGTCCTCGCGGTCGAGACGAATCCAGTCGGTCAGGGCGCCGGCGCGGGAGACGAGCCCGGCTTCGACGGCGTCTCGGTCCGCGGCCCCGAGGCGGAACGAGGCGCGGAGCGCTTCGTAGGGAATGAGCGCGCTCCTTCCGGGGCGGAACAGGAACGCGGAGCGACCGGCGAGCCGGCGCGCGGCGGCGTCCGCTTCGGCGCGCTGGCGCCGCTCTCCGGCGTCGAGGCCGCGGGGCTCGAACCCGATGCCGCGGCGGCGGACGGAAGCGAAGGGCTCCCCGGTCAGGAAAGGGAAGGCGCGATAGACGTCGAGGAGGGAGGCGTCGGGACGCCCGGGCGCCGCAAGGGGGTCCAGCCAGCGGTCGAGGAGCTTCCGCGCCCCCGCTTCGACGCGCGCCGGCCCGCGCGAAGCGCCGAAGAAGAACGGAACGAGCGCCGCCAGCAGCGCCGCCGGAGGCTCGCCGGACGGAGAGTCCGCGACCGCCGAGCGCGGAGGGCGCGAGAGCCAGAGATGAGGAGCGCCGCCCCAGACCTCGACGAGCGCGTCGTCGAAATCGGAGCGGACGAGCGGAAAGCCGCGCGCGCCGAGGAAGGCCACGGCAGAAACGGCCTGCGCGAGGAGCGCCGCGGCGGTTTCGCGCGAGTGCCGCACGACCGGGACCGGAGTTCCCTCCCGCCGCCGGAACGCCGCCGCGAGGCGGCCTTCCTCCTCGACGATCCCCGTGAAGCGCGGAAGGACGGGATGATCGAGGGCGAGAAACGCCGCGAGCCGTCCCCGGGCAGACGGAGACCCGCCGATCGGCAGAAGGATCCGATCGTCCGGCGATTCGCGGGCGGCGGCCGGAGAAGACATCGGTTCGTCAGTTGTGAAAGCGGACGAATCATAACCCGAAGACGTCGGCGAAGAATCCCGGGTAGGACTTCCCGACCGAGCGCGGGCTCTCGACGAATCCGCCGGCGGCGAACGCGAGAATCGTGGCGGCCATCACGATCCGGTGATCGGCGCGCGTCGGGAGAAGCGCCGGCGCCGGCGCGTTCCCGCCTCCCGTCACCGAAAGCGCATCGTCGGAGGAGGCGCAGCGGACCCCCGCGGCGCGCAGCAGGTCCTCGAGCGCGGCGATCCGGTCGCTCTCCTTGAGCCTCAGGTGCGAAATCCCCCGGAACGCGCTCTCCCCGTCGACCCGGGCCGCGACCGCCGCGAGCACCGGAACGGCGTCCGGGAAATCCCCCGCGTCGACGCGCACGGGACGCGTCGCTTTCCCCGCGACGGTGACCGCGAACGCCTCCGTCCCGGCGGTCACTCCCATTTCTTTCAGGACGTCGAGGGCCCTCGCATCGGCCTGCGAGGAGGGCCACGGCAGGCGCTCGATCCGGAGCGAGCCTCCCGCGACCGCGACGGCCGCCGCGAGAGACGCGCCCGACGACCAGTCTCCCGGAACTTCCAGGATCTCCGCCTCGACGGAAGCGCCCGACGGCACGCGGAACCGTCCGTCCTCCGCGCTCGCCTCGACTCCGGCCGCCGCGAGCGCCTCGCGCGTCGTCTCGAGGTAAGCGCGCGACACCGGCGGCCCCGTGAGGCCGAGGTCGATTCCGCGCCGGAACCGCGGAGCGGCGAGGAGGAGCGCCGACGCGAACTGGCTCGATTCCGAGGCGGCCACGTCGACGCGGCCGCCCTCGAGCTCCTTTCCCCGGATCACGAGCGGGGGAAATCCTTCGCATTCGCCGTAAGACACGTCCGCGCCGAGCGCGCGGAGCGCCGCCACGAGCCCGCCGACCGGCCGTTCCCGAAGGCGGACGCTCCCCGTGAGAACCGCGCGCAATCCGGGAGTCGCCGCCGCCAGCGCCGCGAGGAACCGGCACGCGGTTCCGGAATCGCGGACGTCGAGGATCGCTTCCGACGCGGGCGGACGGCCCGGCGCGACGACGATGTTCTCTTCGTCGCGGCGGATGCCGACTCCGGCGGCGGAGAGCGCCGCGATCAGGGAATCCGCGTCGTCGCAAGCGAGCGAACGCCGGATCGCGACCGGATGCCGGGCGACCGCGGCGAGAACGAGCGCCCGGTTCGTGAAGCTCTTCGACGGCGGGACGGCGACGGCGCCGCGGAACGGGCCGCGCGCGGGGACCGCGGCGACGATCACGGCTCGAGCGCGACCCGCTCGGTGCGCCCTTCTCCGTCGATCTCGATCCAGCGCTTCTCCTCGAGGAACGGCGGGACGATCTCGGCGGCGGCGTCGTCCCAGGCTCCGCGCCAGGCCTCGTGAAAGTGGCCGAGCAGGACGACGTCGAACCCGTCTCGCCGGCGGCGCCGGGCGTAGCGTTCGATCATCTCGACGGGCAGCCGCGACTTGTGCCGGAAATTCGTGTCGGCCAGCCGCCGCTCCATCGAAGCGACGAACCGGTTCGCGGCGGACCGCGGGAGGAGCTTCATCACCGCCCACGAGAGCCGGTTCCTGGAGGCGAAGCGCCAGAAACGGTACGGCCAGTCGCGGGAGTTGATCGTGTCGCCGTGCGTCAGGAAGAACGCGCGCGGTCCCGCGCGGAACGACGCGCGGTCGCCGATCTCGTCGAACTCCGGCTCGAGGAACGAGCCGCGGAGGAAGAAATCCCGGTTCCCCTCGACGTAGACGACGCGGGTTCCCGCGGCGCGGAGCTCCCGGATCGCCTCGACGAACGCGCCGAGGCCGGGTGTCGAGAACTTGCGGTCCGCGACGAGGTAGTGGAAGACGTCGCCGAGGAGATACAGGGCGGTCGCTCCGCGCGCGCGCATCTGGCCGAGGGCGCGCCGGAACGGCTCGACGTCGGCGGTGCGGGGACCTAAATGGGAGTCGGCGAGGACCGCAATCACTCGATTTCGAGGATAGCATCGGGGCGGAATTTTCCGCCGCGCCGGAGCGTTGTCCCGCGCGACCCGAAACCGTCGTCCTTTCAACGATCAAGGAGCCTCGCGTGACCTTTCGCCCCCTCCTCCGGACTCTCCTCTTCCTGCCGGTCGCCCTCGGCGCCGGCGCCGCGCGCGCCGCCGTGGTGAGCGCCGCGCTTCCCGTCGCCTCGATGAAGACCGCGCTCGCACCCGACGGCCGGGAGGCGTACATCGTCGTCTTCCGGGACTCGGCGGCGATCGCGCCGCGGTCTCGCGAAGGCGGGGCCGCCGCATCGCCGTCCGTCGACCTGACGGCGAAGATCGAGGCGATCCGGAGCCGGCAGGAGACGTTCGCGGCGGACATGCGCGCGCGGATCGGCGGGTTCGAAGCGGGCGCGCGGTACGTCCGGGTCCTGAACGGTATGGCCGTTCTCGTCCCCTCCGGCGCGCTCGCCCAGCTTCGGAGCGACCCCCGCGTCCGGGCGGTCTATCCGGTGCGGAAGTACGTCCTCAACCTCGACGCGTCGAACCCGCTCATGGGCGCGCCCGCGTTCTGGACGGCGCTCGGCGGGGACGACGAGGCGGGGCGCGAGATCCGGATCGCCGACCTCGATACCGGCGTCGACTTCTCGAACCCGATGTTCTCCGATTCTTCCCTCCCGATGCCGCCGGGATTCCCGAAGGAAAACGACGGAAACGATTTCGCGAACTCGAAGGTGATCGTCGCGAAGTACTTCCAGGGGATCGTCGACTCGAGCGACCCCGGGCTCTCGATCGCGCAGCGCACGGCGCAGGATCTCTCGGGACACGGCTCGCACACCGCGAGCGTGGCGGCGGGAGCGAAAGTCACGCTCTCCGGAGACGGGCGCCGCCCGGTGACGATCGAAGGCGTCGCGCCGAAGGCGTACATCGGGGACTACAAGGTGTTCTCCCCCGGCGCCTACTCCGACAACATCATCGCGGCGATCGAGGACGCCACGGCCGACGGCATGAACGTCCTGAACATGAGCTTCGGGCTCTCCGCAGGCTTCAACGAGCCTTTCCTCTACAGCGCGGCGGCAGAAAACGAAGCGATCCAGAACGCGATCGCGGCCGGCGTGACGATCACCGTCGCCGCCGGTAACAACGGCGTCGATGATTCGGGAAATCCGGTGGCCGATTCGATCAGCTCGACGGCGGACGTGCCGGAGGTGATCGCCGTGGGAGCGTCGACGAACAGCCATTCGGGGCTCGATTCTTCGCAGCTCGGACGGGTCGCGATGACGTCGGGCCACACCGCTCCCCCGGCGAACGTCCAGAACATCGTCGGCGCGCAGTCCGTCCACACGGACGCAAACGGAAACACGATACCTCCCGCATTTCCCACGTCCTCCTTCTCGGCCCCCTTCGCCGACTGGGACGCGCTGGACGGATCCGCGGACGGAACGGCGTGCACGGCGCTCGGAGGGACCGGCCTCCCGCTCTCGGGTCAGGTCGTCCTCGTCCAGCGCGGGACCTGCACGTTCGAAGCAAAGGTCCAGAACGCGGAAACCGCCGGCGCGCGCGGCGTCGTGATCTACAACAAAGCGGACGGCTCGGACGGCGGCGACCAGATCCTCGTCGCCGCGATCGGCGCGACCTCGATCCCGGCGATCTTCATCGGACGCACGGACGGCCTCGATCTCAAGACCTATCTCGACGCGAATGGCGGGACAGCGCCCTCCGCGACGGGAAGCTTCGGCCCGGCGCCGCCAGGAACGCCTCCGGCCGTGTTCCCGACGCCGAGCGGCGAGCTCGCGGACTTCTCGTCGATCGGACCCACGATCGATCTCCAGATCAAACCGGATCTGACCTCCATCGGGACCGGAAGCTACGCCGCCGTCCAGGACGACTCCGCGCTCGGGGACGGCCGTTTCGGGGACGACGAGGCCGACACGTCGCCCTTCTACGATCCCTCGGGGTTCGCGTTCGGCCAGGGAACGTCGTTCTCGGCGCCGCGGGCGGCGGGCAGCGCGGCGCTCGTCGAGCAGAAGCATCCGGACTGGAGCCCCGCCGAGATCAAGGCGGCGCTCATGGAGACCGCGGCGCGGCCCGGCGTCGCCGGGGACCCGATCGCGATCGGGAATCTCTCGGTCCAGCAGCGCGGCTCCGGAGACATCGACCTCTCCGCCGCCGCGCAGGTCGACTCGATCGTCCTGCCGGCGAGCTATTCGTACCGGCGGGTCGCGTTCAACGCGGTCCCCGACGCGCACGCGCTCGATCGGACCTTCACGATCGAGAACAAGAGCGGCGCGCCCGTCACGTACACCCTCTCGGCGATCCCGACGGCCGCGTTGTCCGATCCGGCGATCGTTCCCGCGGTTTCTCCCTCGACCCTCACGGTCGCGGCGCACGGGTCGGGAACCTTCACGCTCTCCCTCGTCCTTCACGCCGGCCTGCTCACGGGTCAGAACGACTCCGAGGGCGCGATCCTCGTTTCCGACGGCGGCGCGACGATTCCCGGGGCGCTTTCGATCCCGTACTGGGTTCGCCTCGCGTTCCCGGCCGGCACGGCGCCGGCGCTCGAGTCGGCGACCGCGACCTACACCGCGGCGTCGAATCAGCTCGACGTCGATCTCGTGGCGCACGATCCCGACACGGATCTGGTCTCCTTCACGCTCGACTTCTATGATGCTTCGGGCGCCCTGGTGGGGACGTTCAGCGACACGTTCGCCGACGCCGGCATCGACGTCTCTTCGCCCGACCTCACACTGGACATCCAGTTGACGAGCTTTTCCGGAGGCTGCCCGGGCTGCGCGAGCGTCGGCGTCACGCTGATCGACGCGGCCGGAAACACGAGCAACACGATCGTCTCCCGCTTCGGCGGAGGGGTCACCAACGAAGCGGTCCCGGCGTCTTCGGGAGGGACGTACTCGAGATCGGTCCCGCTCGTCGCGCACATCCAGGGACAGCAGTTTCCCTTCCGAAGCGACGTGCGGCTCGTCAATCCCGACACCGCCCACATCCTGACGATCGACGCCTTCTTCGTGCCGGAAGGGCAGCCGGGAACGGGAACGGCCACGCTCCACGTCTCGCATCCGCTCCTGCCGCGGCAATCGTTCGCCCTCGACGACATCGTGCAGCAGGACTTCCTTCTGACCAACGACGCGGGCAGCCTCGTGCTCGTCTCCGAGGACGGACATCCCTTCCTCGCCTCTTCCCGCGCCTATACCGCGAACGCGCAGGGCGGAACCTACGGGACCTTCGCGGGCTCGGTTCCCTCGACGGGGGGCGTCGGATCCTCGGACGCGCCGGCGATCGCCAACGGCATTCCGACCGGCGTCGGCTATCACACCAACGTCGGGGCGACCGAGGTCGCCGGGACCGAGACGACCGTCCGCGTGGAGGGATTCGCGGCAGACGGCACGGCGGTCGGGAGCTACACCGACACGATTCCGCCTTATGCCAACGCCCAGCGGGAGCCGGGCCACGGCTTCTCCGCGCCCGCCGCGCGGGTCGACTTCACGGTGCTCTCCGGCGGACGCGTGATCCCCTACACGGCGACGGTGGACGAAAATTCCGGAGACACGCTCCTTTCGGTCGCGCCCGCCGCACCCGAAGCCTCCGACGACGTGATCGTGGCCGGTGCCGGAAGGATCCACGGCGCGCAGGGGACCTTCTTCACGTCGGACCTCGCGGTGTCGAACGGATCCGGGGTCGCGAAGACGCTCACGTTCACCCTCATCCCCGGCGCCGGCGTGATCCCGGTTCCGGCTCCCCCCGCTCCCGTGGCGATCGGCCCGGGACAGACGCTCCTCTTCCCGGACGTCCTTCGCACGCTCTTCGGATTCGAGGGCGAAGGAGTCGCGGGCATCCGCATCCATCCCGATTCGCCGACCCGGCTCGCGGCCTCGGTCCTCACCTCGACGCCGAACGCGGGGGGAGCGGGAAGCTACGGGTTCTTCGTGAACGGGACGACCGGCACGGGGGCGATCGCCGCCGGCGGCCACGCCGTCTCGATCCACCTCGAGCACGACGCCCGGTACCGCACGAACTTCGGATTCACCGAGGTCGGAGGAGCGTCGGCGACGGTGCAAGCGACGTTCTTCGACGAGAACGGCATACCCCTCGGGACGAAGACCTACTCCGCGGGCGCAAACACGTTCCTGATGACCGGAGCCGCCGAGCTCCTCGGCGCCGCGGCCGTTCCGAACGGCTACATCGAGTTCACGGTCCTGTCGGGTGCGGGCCGGGTCATCCCGTTCGCGACGGTCGTGGACAACACTACGGGCGACTCCATCTTCGTACCCGCGGAGTAGGCGAGCGCGGCGATCCATCGAGCGATACGGGCGCGAACAGCCCGCGCCGCCCTGCGACGTACTTGCCGCAGTACGCGTCGGGACGTCGCGACTTGTCCGCATCCCGTCTGGCTGGCGTCTCGCCGCGCCTCGTCGTCGCCACGACCGACGACTAGCCCGAGAACGGTTCCGTTTGCCAGATGGCTCTCATCAGCCGCGCAGGCGTCGTGGCGCGTCCAGACGTGCTGGAAGACGGGTTCCGGCGGGCCGGCCGGCGGCTAAGGCCTACTGAAAACGTACGTCGTGCCGGCGACCGACCCGACGGACCCGTATAACGGCGCGTATGGTCCGCGCCCGCTAGCGCTGTCGTTCGCGCATGGCCCGGTCGGCCTCGCGCTTGAGCTCGTTGTCCCGGATCGTCTGCCGCTTGTCGTGGAGCTTCTTCCCCTTCACCAGCGCGATCTCGGCCTTGACCCGCGCGCCCTTGAAATAGAGCTGCAGCGGAATGCAGGTGACGCCGCTCCGCGCGACGTCGCTCGCCCACCGGTCGAGCTCGCGGCGGTGCGCGAGGATCTTGCGGTCGCGCTCGGGGGCGTGCCCGGTCCACGACGCGGGGCCGTACGACGACACATGGGCGTTGACGAGAAAGGCCTCGCCGCCCCGGAACTGCACGAACGAATCCTTCAGGTTCGCGCGCCCTTCGCGGAGCGACTTGACCTCGCTCCCGGAGAGCGCGAGCCCCACTTCCATCCGGTCCTCGATGAAGTAGTCGTGGTACGCCTTGCGGTTGGTCGCGATGATCTTCCGCGACGGATCCTCTTTGGTCGCAGAGGGCCTCATCGCGCGTTCCCGTCGCTCCGACTTTCCGGAGCCGACTCGATCACGGCCAAGCGGAAAGCGCGGCGAGACGTGCGGGAAGACGGGTTCGGGCGAGCCGGCCCGCGGGCAAGGCGTACCGGGGCGTACGTCGCGCCCGCGGGCGGCTCGTACGGACCCGTATAACCGTGCGTATCGCCGCGCTTGCGATCACGTTTTATCCAGGCCGCCGCCCGCGACGAAGTCCCGAAACTTCGCCGCCAGATTCGGATCGAACTGCGTGCCGCCCTTCGATTCGATCGTCTCGACCGCCTCGTCGCGGCTGATCGTCGGACGGTACGACGCGGGCGCCGTCATCGCGTCGAAAGCCTCCACGATGTGGATGAGGCGCGCCCCGAACGGGATCTGCTCTCCCCGGAGCTGCTCCGGATAGCCGCTCCCGTCGTAGCGCTCGTGATGATGGAGCACGAGGGGGATCACCGGGTACGGGAACTCCACGTCGGCGAGGAGCATCGCGCCGACCGACGGATGATCCCGCGCGAGGCGGTATTCGGCTTCCGAGAGGGGCCGCTTCTCGGAGAGCCGATCGTAGGAGAGCTCGCGCAGCCCCACGTCGTGCAGCATCGCGGCGACGGTGATCTGTTCGATCGTCCCTTCGGAGAGCCGAAGGAACCCGGCGAAGCGTCGGGCGATCCGCGCGACCGACAGGCTGTGCGTGACGAGGCCGGAGTACTTCTTGAGCCCCGGTTCCAGGAGCCGGCGCACGAGACCGCGGTAGGCGTCGCGGTACCGGGCGGCCTCGCGCGTCTCCGAGATCGAACGGCGGACGAGCAGATGGATCTCGCGGATCGCGTTCGCGCGCGCCGCCTCGGGCTCTTTCGTGAAGATCAGCGAGAAGAGGATCGCGCGCCCTTCTTCCGAAACGAGCGCGGACGTCTGCAGGGCCCGGATGTCGCCCGGTTCCAGCTCGCCGGGGCCTCGGCCGTGCGGAAAATCGACGTTGAAGCGTCGCTCCGGCGGAGAGGTTCGTCCCGGAAAGAGCCGCGCGAAGACGTCCTGCGCGCTCGCGACGGCGCTCTCCTGGGCCGGCGACGCGATCGAACGCCGCGACCCGATGTAGAACTCCGCCGACGCGTCGGTCCAGAGCGAGAACACGACGCCCCCGATGCCGGGATCCAGGAGCAGGGTCGAGGCGAATCCCCGGAAGAGCAGCGCCTCCCGCTGGCTGATCGGCGGCCGGGACGGCGGCGTCGTCACGCGGCGGATCTTCGGCCTCAGGAGATCGGGGGAGGGCGGGTCGACGGACGCGCTGCTCCCCGTCGGAACATCGAAGAATCCCGGGATTTCCTGCGGTTCCGGAGCCGCTTCCGGGGTTCCGAGCGTCTGCCGACGGACCTTCAGGATCTCCGCGACCACCGCGGAGATCGCGCGGGTGTCCTCGGGGTAGTAGAGGTCTCCGCCGGCCTTGTCGCGGCCGACGACGATCCCCACCAGCCGCCCGTCGTCGTAGAGCGGGGCCGCGATCAGGCGCGCGGTATGGGTCGCCTCCATCTCCCGCCGCAGGGCCTGCGCCTCGGCCGGCGAATTGAAGTAGAACGGCTTCCGAAACCGGTTCACCCATTCGACGAGCGGATGTTCCTTGCCGAACTGCGCGACCGGGAGCTCGCGCGGGGAAAAGCCGTAGTGGACCACGAGCCGGAACTCGCCCGTCGGCTCCATCAGGTACAGCGCGGACCGGGTCGTCTTGCTCTTCTCGAGCAGGGAAAAAAGCGCTTCCCGATAGCGTTGTTCCACCGTGGGATCAAGCATTTCGCGCTCATCGTAACATCTCGACAAAAGCAGGCGAACCGTGGCGATTCCGCAACGGTCATGTGCACGAAACGCCACTCGATGCGTTTTTCCGACGGGTCGGCTCCTCCCGAACATCCGTGTTTTCAGGGTGTTCCCGCGACGGGCTCGCACGGGAAGATGGCACGCGCACTGCGATACCGGCAGGCGATGCGCGAGCAGACCACGCTCCGAACTCCCGTCTCGATCGAAGGGATCGGGCTGCACACGGGACATCGCGTGCAGGCCACGTTCCGTCCCGCTCCCGAAGATCACGGCATCGTGTTTCGCCGCGAGGACCATCCGTCGGTCGTCCTCCCTGCCCTGCCCGGAAGCGCGCTCGGATTCGACCATGCGACGACGCTCGGGTGCGGCGCCGTTCAGATCGGAACGGTCGAACACGCGCTCTCGGCGGCGTTCGGGCTCGGCCTCGACAACCTCGAGGTCGAGATCCGGGGCGACGAGCTCCCGATCCTCGACGGCTCCGCCCTCCCTTTCGTCCGGCTCTTCCAGGCGGCGGGGATCGAGCGGCAGCACCGTCCGGCGCGCGCGCTCCCGATCGAGCGTCGCGGCGAGATCCGGCGCGGGGACAAATCGATTTCCTTCCGGCCGGGCCGCGGCCTCACGATCACGTACGAGATCGATTTCCCCCATCGGTCGATCGGACACCAGTCGATGACCGTTCATCTCGAGCCCGGCACGTACGCTTCGCGCATCGCGCCCGCGCGGACGTTCGGGTTCACGCACGAAATCCATTACCTCCGCGAGCGCGGACTCGCCCGCGGCGGCTCGCTCCAGAACGCGATCGTCCTCGACGACGAGAAGATCCTCTCGGGACCGCTTCGCTTCTCCGACGAGTTCGTGCGGCACAAGATCCTCGACCTGCTCGGCGATCTCGCGCTCCTCGGCCGCCCCGTCGAAGGGCGGATCCACGCGCGCAAGGCGGGGCATGCCCTGCACGCGGAGCTCGTCCGCGAGCTCGCGGGCGACACGCTCCGGCAGGGCTCGGCCGCCGCTTTCCGCGCCGAACCTTCCTTCGCCGGCTGAGCCGGCGTTCCCTGCCCGCCTCGTCCCGAAACGCGCGACGTCGACCTGATGTTCCCCGCCCCTGGACTTTCGCGCGCCCGGTCGGGCGCCGGAGCGGTCGAGCCGCACAATGCCGCGAGCGAAGCGAGCCGCTGCGCTACTTCCCCCGGCGGGAGAAGGTGGCGGCTGCAAGCCGCCGGATGAGGGCAGGAAGGCGAGCCGCGGAGGTTGAATTCAGCGCGCGACGGAGTCGCAGCCACGGAGTGGCCAGCGCGCAGCGCAGGGCGCGTCAATCGCCGCGCACGCCAGTGCGCGCGCACATCGCGGAAAGGGTGAGCGGCAAAGCACGCATCGTCATGCGCGCGGCGCGCTCCCTCCTGAGCGAAGCAAAGGACCTGGAAACCGGAGCAGATCCTTCGTCGCTTCGCTCCTCAGGATGACATGCTCCGGAGGTCCGCGATCTGGGAGGCCGCGCGGTTCCAGCGAAGCGAGGCGCGCGGCCGACGATCGTTGCGGCCGACGTGAGGTTAAGATCCCTTCGTGAATCGGATTCGGCGGGTTCTCGCGGCGGCCGCGGGGGCGCTCGTTCTCGCCGCTCCGGCGCGCGCGGAAGAGCCGCACATCGCCCCCCTCCTCGTCGCGGTGAGCGGGAGCGACCTGTTCCTGACCTTCGTGTTGAACGGCGCGATCGATCCGGATCTCGCCCGACGCATCGAATCGGGCCTCGAGACGTCGATCGACTACGACGTCCGCCTCGCGGAACGGAACCGCTACTGGTTCGACCAGGAGCTCGACGCGCACCGTTTCCGGGTCACCGCGGCGTACAACCCCGTCAAGCGGGAGTACGTCGTGCGCGACTTCTGGGACCGCAAGCCGCAGGCCACGGTCGCGACGTCCGACTTCGCCGAGGCGGCCCGTCTCCTCGTCGCGCGCACGCGCATCCCCGCGTTCCGCGTCCGGCTCGGCTGGCCGCACAAGCACCTCTACGTCCGGATGCGCGCGTCGTACGACGCCGGACATTTCTTCGCGCTCGCGCCGGTGAACTCGACGACCGAGTGGAAGAAGTCCAAGACGGTCAAAGTCCACGACGCGGACCTCCGCTGATGGCGCCCCCGGACCGCTCGCCGCGCCACCGGCGCGAGACGCAGCTCCTCGTCGCCGTCGCCCTCGCCTTCTTCTTCATCTGGGGCGGGATCTACCTCTCGCAGCAGGGAACGAGCCCGCTCGCCGCCGGCAGCTTCGTCAACCGGGTGCCGCTCTTCATCCTCTGGTACCTCGACGTCGTCCTGATCGCGGCGACGCTTTTCGTGATCTTCCGCGCGCTCATCAAGCTCCTCCTCGAGCGCCGCCGCGGCGTGCTCGGGGCAAAATTCAAGACGAAGCTCCTGATCACGCAGCTCGGCCTGACCGCGATTCCGATCGCGCTCCTGTTCCTCGCGGCGACCAACCTCCTCCAGCGGTCGATCGACCGGTGGTTCTCGACGCCGGTGGAGACGATCGTGAACCGCTCGGAGGCGCTGCGCGACGTCGCAGACCGGCGTCTCGCCGACGCCGCGAGCCGCGAGGCGCGGGCGCTCGCGGCGACGCTCGACGCGACGCCGCCCGGCGCCGATCCCGCGGCGATCCTCTCCGCCGACCTGCGCCTGCGCGACTTCTCGGGCCTCGAGCTGTATCCGGAAGCCGCCGCGCCCGTCCGTCTCTCGCCCCCGGGGATCGGCCTCCCGCCGGCCGCGCCCGCGGCTTCGCTCGCCGAGGCGCGGGACCGGGGCGAATCGCGATGGATCGATTTCCTCCGCGACGGCTCGCGGTGGTTCCGGAGCGCCGCCCGAAGCGGCCGCGGCGTCGTCGTCGCCAGCCTTCGCGTGCCCCCGGCGGAGGCGGCCGCGGGCGATTTCGTGGCGAGCGCGTGGAGCGACTACCGGAAGATGGAGGTCCAGAAATCGGCCATCAAGGCGACCAACATCCTCGTCTTCACGCTCCTGACCCTCGCCCTCCTCTTCGCGGCGATCTGGACCGGCCTGACGCTCGCCCGCCGGATCACCGCGCCGATCGGCGCGCTCGCCGAATCGACCCGGAAGATCACGCAGGGAGACCTGACCGCCGAAGTCGACGTCCCCGCGAGCGACGAGCTGGGGGTCCTCGTCGAGTCCTTCAACGCGATGACGGCGGAGATCCGCGAGACCCGGCAGCGTCTCGAACAGTCGAACGTGGACCTCACCGTGATCAACCGTCGCCTCGACCGCGAACGCCAGCTCCTTTCGACCGTTCTCGAAACGGCGCGCACCGGCATCGTGGCGCTGGACCGGGCCGGCCGCATCCAGGTCGCCAACCCCGCCGCCCTCGAGATCCTCGGCCTCGCCCGCGCTCCCGAGACGCTCGACGCGCTCGCCGGCCGCCCCGAGCTCGCGCCGCTCTTCGAGGCGCTCGCCGCGGCCCGGACCGGCGCCAAGCCCGCGTTTCGCGAGATCTCCTCCGGCGCCTCCCGCCGCGCCGAGGTCGCCGTCGCCGCGATGCCCAACGAGGAGGGCGAGTCCCGGGGCTTCGTCATCGCCCTCGAGGACACCACGGAGGTGGCGCGCGCGCAGCGCCTTCAGGCCTGGACGGAAGCGGCGCGGCGCGTCGCGCACGAGATCAAGAACCCGCTCACCCCGATCCGGCTCTCGGCGGAGCGCATGATGCGCAAGATCCGCTCGGGAGACCCGACGGCGGCCGAGGCCGTCCGGCAGGGGGCGAAGGTGATCATCGAGGAAGTCGATCTGATGAAGTCGCTCGTCGACCAGTTCTCGAAGTTCTCCCGGATGCCCGAATCGCGCCCCGTCGACACCGATCTCTCGGCGCTCGTGGAGAAGACGGCGGCGCTCTACCGGGAAGCGAAGGACGGAGTCGAGATCGCGCTCGAGGACCGGCTCCCGCGGCGCGTGTACCGCCTCGACGGGCAGCAGGTCCAGCGCGTGCTCGTCAACCTCCTCGACAACGCGCTCGAGGCGTGCGAGCCGGGGGAAGGATCGTGCTCTCGCTCGAAGAGCACGCCGCCAATCTCACGATCCAGGTCTCCGACACCGGCTCGGGGATCGGACCGGAGGACCGGGAGAAGATCTTCCTGCCCGACTTTTCCACGAAGCCCGGAGGCTCCGGGCTCGGACTCGCGATCGTCTCCCGGATCGTCGCGGACCACCGCGGCACGATCCGCTGGGAGGAGAACCGGCCGCGCGGCTCGCGGTTCGTGATCGAGATCCCCGCCGCATGAGGAAGCGCCGCGTTCTGGTCATCGACGACGAGCGGGCGATCCGGCAGACGCTCTCGCAGGTGCTCGCCGACGAGGGGTACGAGGTGGAGTCGGCCGCGGACGGGACCGAAGGCCTCGACCGGATGCGCCGCGACCGGTTCGACCTCGTGTTCCTGGACGTCTGGCTGAAGGGCAAGGACGGTCTCGCGATCCTCTCGGAGCTCGGCGACAAGGCCTCGACGGTCCCGGTGGTCATGATCTCCGGACACGCGAACGTGGAGACCGCGGTCCGCGCGGTCAAGTCCGGCGCCTACGACTTCCTGGAGAAGCCGCTCTCCCTCGAGCGCGTCCTCGTGACCGCCCAGAAGGCGATCGCGCACCGCGACCTCGCGGAAGAGGTCGCGCGGTTCCGGGAAAAGGCTTCCGGCGAGCAGACGCTCGTCGGGGAGACCCCCGCGATCGTCAAGCTCCGCGAGCAGATCCTGCAGGTCGCGCCCACCGACGCGCGCGTTCTCATCACCGGCGAGAACGGCACCGGCAAGGAGATCGTCGCCCGGGCCCTCCACCGGAACTCGCCGCGGCGCGCCGCGCCGCTCGTGGAGGTCAACTGCGCGGCGATCCCCGAGGAGCTGATCGAATCGGAGCTGTTCGGGCACGTCCGCGGGTCGTTCACCGGCGCCTCGGCCGAGCGCGCCGGGAAGTTCGAGGAGGCCGACGGCGCGACGATCTTTCTCGACGAGGTGGCCGACATGTCAGCGCGCACGCAGGCGAAGGTCCTGCGGGCGCTCCAGGAGGGCCGCTTCACCCGGGTCGGCGGAACGAAGACGATCGAGTCCGACGCGCGCGTGATCTCGGCGACCAACAAGAACCTCCCGGAGGAGATCAAGGCCGGCCGCTTCCGCGAGGACCTCTTCTTCCGCCTCGCGGTCGTCCCGCTCTCTCTGCCTCCCCTGCGCGAGCGAAGCTCGGACGTGCCGGAGCTCGCCCGGCATTTCCTCCGCGAGGCGGCGCAGAAGGCCGGGCAGCGGCCGAAGACCTTCTCGGAAGCCGCGCTGAAAAAACTCCGCGCCTACGCGTGGCCCGGGAACGTCCGGGAGCTGAAGAATCTCGTCGAACGCCTCATGATCATGGCGCCGGGAGACGCGATCGACCTCCGGGACCTCCCCGTGGAAATCGTGGAGAGCGACGCGATCGCCGTCCCCGCGGACTTTTCCTCGCTCCGGCAGGCGCGCGACGACTTCGAGCGCCGCTTCATCCTGGCCGCCCTCCGCAAGAACCGGGGAAACGTGACGCGCACGGCCGAGGAGCTCGGCGTGGAGAGATCACACTTCTATCGGAAGCTGAAGGGGTACGGCATCGACGTCGAAAGGGAATAGAACGGCGGGCACGGCGATGCATCGCCGCGCCTCGCTCGTGTCGCCAGCGGGCAATGTCTCATGCAGAATCTCGTGCCAGGAAGGACGAATGCGATAATACACGAATTAAGGACATCGGGCGCCCGAACTCGGGTGGAATCGACCTGAGGAAACCCGGTGGCGATCTCCCTCAGTCCGCCCCCATCAGCTTCGTCTCCAACACCAGCTCCGGGCTGAACTTCTCGATCCTCAGGTAGAACTCCGCCGCCTCGTACAGTGCCTCGGCCGGCGTGAGCCCCACGATCTCGCTCCCGACGACGTCGACGCCGAATCGCGCCGCTTCCGACTTCACGCACTCGAAGACCCGGAAAAGCGGCGTCTTCTTGTAGTTCGTCATGTTGATCGAGACCTGGACGATTCCGCGGTCCTTCAGGTCGACCGCCATCGCCTTGCAGTACCGGAACCCGCCGCCGATGTGCCGGATCGACTTCGCGATCCGGTCCGCGACGGACAGATCGGCCGTCCCGAGGTTGATGTTGTAGGCGATCAGCGGCATGCGCGCGCCGACCACGACCGCTCCGGCCGAAGGATGCGGCTCCGCGGGGCCGAAGTCGGGCTTCCATTCCGGAAGTTTCATCTTTTCGGCGAGCCCTTCGAATTCTCCCTTCCGAATGTTCGAGAGATTCCGGCGCTCCTCCGAGGTCGCGGCGTCCTCGTAGAGGTACACGGGCACGCCCAGTTTCTCCGCGATCGCCTTCCCCGCTTCGCGCGCGAGCGCGACGCAATCCTTCGCGTCGACGTCGCGAATCGGAATGAACGGCACCACGTCGACGGCGCCGAGCCGAGGGTGCTGGCCGCGGTGTCGGCGGAGGTCGATCCGCGGGAGCGCCGCGGAAACGAGCGCGATCGCGGCATCGCGCACGGCGGCGGGCTCGCCGACGAACGTCAGCACCGAGCGATTGTGGTCGGCGTCGGACGCCAGATCGAGCACTTTGACGCCAGGGATCGCGGCGGCCGCGGCGACGATCGCGCGGACGACTTCCGCGTCGCGTCCCTCCGAGAAGTTCGGAACGCACTCGACGATCTGCTTCAATTTCCCACCTCGCTTTGCTATTCTTTCCGGACTTCGATGGCCGACAATATCGCGTATCCCGGCAATCCCGGGCTCCCCCGGGAAGCCCGCGAAAAGATTCTCTCGACGTTCCGGCACTCCCTCAACCTCTTCAAGGCGGGGAAGATCGAAGACTGCGCCGTGGGCTGCGATTTCATCCTGAAGATGGACCCGCGCTTCGTTCCGGCCCGGCGCCTCCTCGAGAAGGCGCGCGATCCGGCCGCATCGGTCGATCTCGCCGAGCTCGAGTCGTTCGTGGCGGAGACGCTCACGCCGATGGAGAAGCTCGGCGCCGCCGCGCCCGACAGGCTCCTGATCTCGGCGATCGAGGCCTACGCCGAGCGCGACTTCGACCGCGCGATCGAGAACGCGAACCGCGTGCTCTCCGTTTTGCCGGGCAACAGCGACGCGCGGGAGATCCTCGAGAAGGCGAGCCGCAAGAAAGAGCTCCAGCCGCACGTCGAGAACTTCCGGCAACGCGCGCTCTTCGCGATCGAGTCGGGACAGGCCGACGAAGCCCGGCGCAATTTCGAGCGGATGCGGAGCCTCGACCCCGAGCATCCCGAGGTCGAGCGCCTCGGCGAGCGACTGCAGGAGCCGGGCGCTCCCGCCCGCGCCGCCGAGCCCCCGCCGCCTCCTCCCGAGGAAACGCCCGTCTTCGATTTCCCGTTCACGGACTTCTCGCCGGAGACCGCGCCGGAGCCCGAGCCCTCGCCTTTCGGCTTCGCGCCCGCTCCCCCTCCCGCCGCCGGGGATGCGACGGGACCCCTCGCCCTCGACTCGCTCTCGCTCGATGTTCCGCCGGGAGAGACGTGGGCGCCGCTGCCCGAGTCCTCCGCGGGCTCGGACGCCGAACCTTCTCGCGAGCCGGAGCCTTCCGCGTTCGGCGATTTCTGGAGCACCTCCACTCCGGAGGTTTCTCTCGAGCCGCCGCCCCGGCCCGCTCCCGCCTCCTCCTCGTCTCCGGCCGCGTCCGGCGAGCCGACCGAGGTCCAGCGCCTCCTCGAAGAGGGCGACCGGCTCTCGGAACGCGGCGACCACCAGGGCGCGATCGAGGCCTGGTCCCGGATCTTCCTCACGGACCTCAGCAATCCCGAGGCGGCCTCGAGGATCGAGAACGCGCGCACGCGCCTGGCGGAGACGCATCGCCGGGTCTCCGACGCGATCAAGCAGGGTCGCTCGCTCTTCGAGTCGGGAAAACTCAAGGAGGCGCGCGAGAAGTTTCTCGAGGTGCTCGCGATCGACGAGAACGAGTCGACGGCACGCTCCTATCTGCATCGCATCGAGGACGACCTCGCGCGGCCGACGGCCTCCTACGACCTGTCCGCGGGGGCGCCCGGGGGAGACGTCCTCGCCGACGAGGAGGAGCCTCGCGCGCCGGAGCAGAAACGCGTTCCGGCCGGGACCCGATCGGCCTCCGTCCGCCGGATCCCCCTTCTTCCGGTCGCCGCGGCGCTCGTGGCGGTGATCGGGATCGGACTGTTCCTGACTTTCCGAAATCGTCCGGCCCCCCCTCCGCCGGCGCGCCGATCCGCGAGGACCGCCGCCGGTCCGGACCGGATCGGCGAGGCGACCCGTCTCTTCCAGGAAGGAAGAGTCGACGAAGCCCGCGACGAGCTCACGCGGATTCCCCCGGGAGACCCGCAGTACGGGCGCGCGCAGAAGATGCTCGCGAATTTCGGGCCGGCGGTCCCTCCCGCTCCGGAGAACCCGCCGGCCCCCGCGACCGCGGCCGCCGCTCCTCCCACCGCGGCCGCCCAGCGGCACGACGCCGAAACCGCTCTCGCGGAGCATCGCTACATCGCCGCGCTCACCGGATTCCACCTCGTCTCTTCGTCGTATCCGGGAGACGCCGAGCTCAAACGAGAAATGGGAGAGGCCGCGGGCAAAGTCGAGGAGATCTCCCCCGCGGTCAAGCTCTTCAACGACGGCGATTACGATTCGTCGCTGCCGATCCTCTGGCGGCTGTATCAGGCGGATCACCAGAACGCCGACGTCAAGAGCTACCTGGTCCGGTGCTACTACAACCAGGGAGTGATCGCTCTCCAGAACAATCTCTACGACAAGGCCGCCAGGACGTTCGACGACGCTCTCGGGGTCAACCCGGACGACGCGCTGGCGAAACGGCAGAAAGCGTTCGCGCAGCGGTACCTCCACCGCCCTCCGGACCTCCTGTGCCGCGTTTACCTGAAATACCTGCGCCCGCGGCCGTGAAGCGCCGGGATCCCGAAGAACCGGAGCTCTGGAGCGGCGACCCGGCGCCCGAGGGCACGGAGCCCGCGCCCGAGATCGACGCCGGGCTCGCCGAACCGGACGACCCGCTCGGCCGCGTGCTGATCCGGCATCCGCCCGCGCTCTTCCCCGAGCCGGAGCCCGCGCACCGCGCTCCGGAGGAGGAACCCGGGGAAGCCGCGTCGCTCTTCGACGACGTTCCGGCGGATCCGGCCGCTCCCGGGCCGGAAGCGCCGGCGGGAGCGTCCGCAGCCTCCCGTCTGACCGCCTTCTTCGCCGACGCCTCTCTCTGCGGAATCGTCGCGGCCGCGAGCTTCCTCGGCGCGGCGGCGCTCGTCCGGCGCTCCCCGGCGCCGGAAGGGTGGCTCTGGTGCGCGGTCTTCGCGCTCCTCGTTTCGTTCTTTCTCGTCGTGCCGACGCTCACGCTCTTCGGTCGCACGCCGGGAATGGCCCTTGCCGACCTGACGGCGGACGACCCTGCCGGGGAGAAGCCGGAGTTCGCCGCCTCGCTCGTTCGCTGGGGCGCGACCGCGGCGACCGTCCTGCTGGCCGGACTTCCGCTCGCGACGATGCTCTTCGACCGCCGCCGGAGGACGCCCGCCGACCTTCTCTCCGCGCGGCCGCTCTTCTCCTCCCGGGAGCCGGTCGCCTGACGGCCGCCGACGCCTCCCGCTACGGCTGGAAAGAGATCCCCGGCTCGTCGCACGACCGCCTCCGGAGAGCGCTCCTCGCCTGCCCCCGCGGCGGTTCGCTCCTCGATCTCGGGGCCGGCGCGGGGCACCTCGGGCGCGAGATCGCCGGCCATTTCGCGCACGTCGCGGGCGTCGAACCGGATGCGTCCGTCCGGCCGCCGCTCGGCGCGTACGACGAATGGGTGAGCGACTCCCTCGCGAACGTCCACGGCTGGAACCGGACCTTCGACGTCGTCGTCTGCGCCGACGTCCTCGAGCACCTCGAGGATCCCGCCGCCGTGCTCGCGCGAGTCCGGCGATGGCTCTCTCCGGGCGGCGTGCTCTTCGTCTCCCTGCCGAACGTCGCGAACGTCGCGGTGCGGTTCGCGCTGCTGGCGGGCCGCTTCGAGTACGCGGAGGCGGGAATCCTCGACCGGACCCATCTGCGGTTCTTCACGCGCCGTTCGGCCCGCCGGCTCGTCGAGGGGACCGGCTTCCGGATCCGGCGGCTCCGGGCGACGCCGATTCCGGCCGAGCTCGCGATCCCGCTCCTGCGGCGGGCGCCGCTCCGCGCGGCCACGAGGGCCTTCTGCTCCGCCACCGCCGCGCTGTGGCCGACGCTCTTCGGATACCAGTTCGTCATCGAGGCCGAGCCGGCCGACGGATGAAGGTCTCGCTCGTCGTGCCGGCCTACAACGAGGAAGCGCGGCTGCCCGGCACGCTCTCGCGGATCGGGGAATATCTCCGCGACGCGAACGAATCCGAGTGGGAGATCGTCGTCGTCGACGACGGGTCGTCGGACCGGACGGCGGAAGTGGCGCGAGAAGCGTCCCCGGCCGCGGGAGCGCCCGTCGAAGTGATCGTCCTGCCGCGCAACCGCGGGAAGGGCGCGGCGATTCGGGCGGGAGTCGCCCGCACCCGGGGCGAGCGCGTGCTCGTGAGCGACGCGGACCTTTCGACCCCGATCGAGGAATGGCGGCGGCTCCTCGACGCCGGAGCGCCGGTCGCGATCGGCTCCCGCGCGCTGGACGAACGGACGGTTCGCCGGCGGCAGGCGTGGTACCGCCGGAAGCTCGGAAAGCTCTTCAACCGCCTCGTGCGCGCCCTTTCGGTCCCGGGCATCCGCGACACGCAGTGCGGCTTCAAGCTCTTCGACGGCGACGCCGCGCGCGCGCTGTTCGCGCAGGCGCGGATCGACCGATTCGCCTGGGACGTCGAGATCCTCGCACTCGCCCGGGCGCGCGGCCTCCGGATCGCGGAGATCCCGGTGCTCTGGTTCAATTCTCCCGAATCGAAGGTTTCGGTTTTCCGGGACCTCGTCCCGACGGTCCGCGACCTGCTGAAGATCCGATGGCGAATTCCGAGGGAGCCGAAGAAGGACCCGTGACCGCGGGAACCGGCTCGCCGCGCTCCGAACGGCGGTCCGGCCCGAGGCCGGAGATGCGTCAGGGGACCCGGTAAGCGCTGCCGACGGGAGTCGGGCCGCCGATCTTCTTCGCCTCCAGCTTCTCGCGAACCTGTTCGAACTGCCTCACCGCTTTCTGCGAGTAGATCCGGCCGGCGCACTGGAGACACACCTCGGCCTGCACCTTGAGGACGGCGGTGTCGACGCCGCCCCGCAGGAGCTTCTCGACGACTCGGTCGGCGAGCTCGCCTCCGCAGAGAGGGCACCGATCGAAAGGCCATTTCATGACGAGCCCTCCGGAGCGGCGCCTTCGCCCGGAGTCACCCGCCACGCGTTGATCAGCGCCGCCCATCCCGTCCGCGCGTTCCACGCCCAGACGGACTCGACGCGGCTCCCGTCCCCGAGAAGCGCCTTCACCCGGCACGCGGGATACGGTTTCCCGTCGCCCGGAATCTGCTCCACGATCTCGCCGCGCGGAATCGCGGCGCAGATCCCGTCCATCGTCAGCCGGTGGGCGTGGAGCTCCTCTTCGGCGCGATTCGTCACCCGCACGCGCCCGAGGCCGACCGCCGCAGCCAGTTCGTCGATTTTCATGACATCCCCGTGAAGACCACCGTTTCCGTTCCCGGATCCCTGAAGCGATCCCGATGGGCATGCCGGCTCGCGGCCGGCTTCTCTTTCCCCTATTCGGCGGCGTCGAGCGGGAAGGCCGAGCAGAGCTCGCGCACTTTCGTCCGCACGCGGCGCGCCGTCTCCTCGTCCGCGGGCGCCGCCAGAACCTCGGCGATCAGGTCCGCGATCGTTTCCATTTCCCCGGCGCCCATGCCGCGCGTCGTGACGGCGGGCGTGCCGATCCGGATTCCCGACGCCTTGAGCGGCGGGAGCGGGTCGAACGGGATCGTGTTCTTGTTGACCGTGATGCCGGCGGCGTCGAGCGCCTTCTCGGCGTCCTTTCCCGTGATTTCCCGCGCGCCGACGTCGATCAGGAACAGATGGGTGTCCGTGCCTCCCGAGACGATCCGCCACCCGCGCGCGGCGAGGGCGGCCGCGAGCGCGCGGGCGTTCTCGAGGATCCGCCGCTGGTAATCGGCGAATTCGGGTGTGGCCGCCTCCGTGAAGCACACCGCCTTGGCCGCGATGACGTGCTCGAGGGGGCCGCCCTGAATGCCGGGAAAGACGTTCCGGTCGAGGTCCTTCTGGAAGGCCGCGCGGCAGAGGATCATTCCTCCGCGGGGCCCGCGGAGCGTCTTGTGCGTCGTCGTCGTCACGTACTCGGAGACCGGCACCGGCGAGGGATGGAGACCGGCAACGACGAGCCCCGCGATGTGCGAAATATCGCACATGAGCGCCGCCCCGCACTCGCGGGCGATTTCGGCGAAGCGGTCGAAGTCGAGCGTGCGCGCGTACGCCGAGGCGCCGGCGATGATCAGCTTCGGGCGATGCTCGCGGGCGAGCGCCGCCAGCTCGTCGTAGTCGATCCGCTCGTCCTCCCGCCGCACGCCGTATGCGACGACCTTGTACTCGCGCCCCGAGAAGGAGAGGGGATGCCCGTGCGTGAGGTGGCCGCCGTGCGAGAGGTTCATCCCGAGGATGACGTCGCCGGGATGGAGCGCCGTCAGGTAGACGGCCATGTTGGCCTGGGACCCCGAGTGCGGCTGGACGTTGGCGTGCTCCGCGGAAAAGAGCGCTCTGGCGCGCTCGATCGCGAGCGACTCGATGCGGTCCACGAATTCGCACCCGCCGTAGTAGCGCTTGCCGGGATACCCCTCCGCGTACTTGTTCGTGAGCACCGAGCCGGCCGCCTGCCGGACGGCGCGCGAGACGAAGTTCTCGGAGGCGATGAGCTCGAGGTTCTCGTTCTGCCGGCGCTCCTCGTCCCGGACCGCCCGGTAGACCTCCGGATCCACCGCCTCGAGATCGCGGGAGAGGAACGCGACGGGCGCCAGGGTGCCGCTCATGCCGCCGATCTTTTCACAACGCTCCGGGCGAGGGGAAGGCCGTCGTCAGCGACTCGTACTCGGAAAGCGCGAACTTGTCCGTCATCCCCGCGATGTGGTCCGCGATCGCCCGCAGGAACCGGGGACGGCGGTGGTAGCGCTTCTCCGCCTCGCGCGCCACCTCCGCGAGCGGCACCCGGCGCAGGAAACGGATCGCCTCCTCGCGGGCGTACGCCTCGAGCAGGTCGTCGGGAAGGAGCCGCGGATTGCCGTGGAACGCGAGGAAGAGGCCCCGCATGACGAGGCGCGCCCGCCCGTCGCGGCGCGCGATGGGAAACGAATGGATGATGTTCTCGTACACGAACGTCTTGAGCTCGCGGTACCGGCGGCCGCCCTCCTCGGAGAATCCGACGAGGTCCCCCGGAATTCGGTCGCGAAGGCGGTCGAAATCGTCGGCCGTCGCGATCCGGCGCTTCGCGAGGAACGCGTCGATCCGCGGCGCCGACGCGGAAACGAGATCGGCGATCATCTCGCGGTAGAGACCGCGCACGAGCTCCGCCCGGCGCAGCCCCCGGTCGGCCGGCAGGCCCCGCTGCTTCCGGATCCGCCGCGAGATCTCCAGCTCCTCGATCGCCGATTCCGGGATCATCGCGACGCCGTCCTCGAGATCGTGCGCCTGCTGCGCGATCTCGTCGGACCAGTTCACCGCCTGCGCCTCGAGCGATCCCCCCGAACCGAGCCGCAGGCCGTCCGGAAACTCGATCGGGAACGGGAAATCGCGCTTCCACGACGTGTGCTTCAGGATTCCTTCGCGCACGTCGTGGGTCAGGTTCAGTCCGGGATGGGGATAGCGTTTTTCGAGGCGGTCGACGACGCGGACCGACTGGTAGTTGTGCTTGAACGCTCCGGTCCCGGACGCGACCGCCGGCGGCAGCGGAAAATCCGGGTCGTTCCCCCGGAGGAGCGCGTCGAGGACCGACTCTCCGGAATGGCCGAAGGGAGTGTGCCCGAGGTCGTGCCCCAGCGCGATCGCTTCCGCGAGGTCCTCGTTCAACGCGAGCGCCCGCGCGACCGACCGGGCGATCTGGGAAACCTCGAGCGTGTGGGTCAGGCGCGTGCGGAAATGATCGCCCTCGAACGGGATGAAGACCTGCGTCTTGTGCTTGAGGCGGCGGAACGCCCGGGAGTGCAGGATGCGATCCCGGTCGCGGGCGTAGGCCGCGCGGAACGGGTCGTCCCGCTCGGCGGGATCGCCGTACGGCCGGGTCGCCCGCGAGCTCCGCGCCGCGGCCGGCGAAAGGAGCGCCTCCTGCCGTTCTTCCCAGGGAGTCGGAGCGGCGGGCTTCTTCACGCGATCGCCCGGCCCCGCGCTCGCGCTCCCGCGAGGGCGGGGCGGAGCTCTCCGGCGAGGAAAAGGGAGCCGGCCACGACGATTTCCGTTTCGCCGGAGCGAAGCAGGCGATCGAGCCCCTCGCTCGCGGAGGCGGCGCGCTCCGCGCGGACGGCGAGCGGTCCGAGCCGCTCGGCGAGCGCGCCGACGGGAAAGGCGCGGTCCCCCGCGGGAGCGGCGAGGACGATCCGGCGCGCGGCGGGAAAGAGCGGGCCCGCGATCGCCGGGGCGTCCTTGTCGCGCATCACGCCGAAGAGCAGGTCGTAGGGGACTCCCCGGGACGAGAGGAACGCCGCCAGCGCCCGCGCGCCCTCCGGGTTGTGGCAGCCGTCGAGCCAGACGCTCCGGCGTCCGACGAGGAATCTCTCCAGGCGGCCGGGCCAGCGCACGTCGGAGACGCCGCGCGCGATCGCCGCCTCCGTGATCTCCGGGAAGTGCGCGCGGAGGCGCTCGGCCGCGACCACCGCGACCGCGAGGTTCGACGTCTGATGCTCTCCGCGGAGAGGGCTCTCGAGAACGTAGCGTCCCGCGGGGGTCTCCAGCGCGAACGCCTGTCCGGACGGCGTCGTCCGAACGCCGGTGACCCGGGCGACTTCCCGCACCTCGACGAGCTCCGCTCCGACGCGGCCGGCCTCGGCGGCGATCACGCGCCGCGCTTCCGGGTTGGTGACCGCCGAGAGCGCCGGACGGCCCGCTCGAAAGACTCCCGCCTTCTCCCGGGCGATCGCGGCGAGCGTCGCGCCGAGGTCCGCCGTGTGGTCGAAGTCGATCGAGGTGACCGCCGAGAGAACGGGCTCCGACGCGTTCGTGGCGTCGAGCCTGCCGCCCATCCCCACCTCGACGACTGCCGCCCGGCAGCCCTCTTCGTCGAAGATCTTCTCCGCCGCAGCGGTCACCGACTCGAAGTACGTCACCGGGACCTCCGGAGCGCGCGCCGCGGCCGCGAAGACTTCGCTCAGGGCGTCACCGAGGCGGCTCTCCGCCACGTCCTCGTCGGCCACCCGCACCCGCTCGGTGACGTCGACCAGATGCGGCGACGTGTGGAGGCCCGCTCGCACTCCCGCCGCGCGCAGGATCGAAGAGAGCGCCGCGGCCGTGGACCCCTTGCCGTTGGTCCCCGCGATCAGGACGTGCGGGCAGCCGAGCTCGGGGCGACCGAGCCGGGCCAGGACTTCGCGGACCGGCTCGAGGCCGAGCTTCATCCCGCGCATCGAGAGCGAATCGAGGTGCCGGAGGGAAGGGTGCGTCATTTCAGGAATTCGAAGAGCCGACAGGGATGACATTCATGATTTCGTGTATTGTCTGACGAGCATGAGTTTCGTCGACGGGAGGCGCGGCCAGACGGGTTGCAAGACGACCCGTATGGTCCGCGCCCGCGCCGCGTCGCGCGTCACCTCATCAACAATCGCAGGCATCTGCCGACCGTGTCCTTGAGGTCCTTCCGCTCCACCACCATGTCGACCATGCCGTGGTCGAGCAGGAATTCCGACCGCTGGAAGCCGGGCGGAAGCGTCTGCCGGATCGTCTGCTCGATCACGCGCGGCCCGGCGAATCCGATGAGGGCCTTCGGCTCCGCGATCGTGACGTCTCCGAGCATGGCGTACGAGGCCGTGACTCCGCCGGTCGTCGGATCCGTCAGGATCGCGACGTACGGCAGCGGAACGTCCGCGAGGCGCGCGAGGGACGCCGACGTCTTGGCCATCTGCATGAGCGAGAGGATCCCCTCCTGCATGCGGGCGCCCCCGGAGGTGCAGACGATGACGAGCGCGGCGTTTTCCCGGATGCAGCGCTCCGCCGCCCGCGCGATCTTCTCTCCCACGACGCTCCCCATCGAGCCGCCCATGAAGCCGAACTCCATCGCGACGATGACGGCCGGAATCCCGTCGACGGCGCCGTGGGCGACGATCGCCGCGTCTTCGGTGCCGACGGACTCCTCGTACTGCTTCAGCCGGTCACGGTAGCGCTTGGTGTCCTTGAAGTGGAGCGGATCGCCCGAACGGAGCTCGCTCTCGACGACCGTGTAGCTCTCCCCGTCGAAGAGCGACCGCAGCCGTTCGGTCGCCGAGAGGGGAAAGTGATAGCCGCAGCGCGGGCAGATCTTGACGAAGCGCTGGAGCTCCTTGGCGTAGATGATCTCCCGGCAGGCCGTGCACTTGACCCAGAGGCCCTCGGGAACCTTGCTGGGACGGTTCTGCCGGGGCTCCTTCGGGGCCTTATCCTTCTTGAACCACATGAATTGCCGAATTCTACATCGCGGGTCCGGGGCGGGACATCACCGGAAGAACGTCACGCGCGGCCTTCCCCCGGAGTCCCGCTCCACCGCGGCACGGATCGAGAAAGCGGATTCCAGCGTTCGCGGGAGGAGGACCTCCCCGACCGGCCCCGCGGCGACGACGCGCCCGCGGCGCAGCAGCAGGAGGTCGTCCGCGATCGCGAGCGCTTCGTTGACGTCGTGGGTCGCCCAGACGACGATCGGCCGCGCGCGGGCATGCGCCTGCCGGAGCACCTCGAGGAACTCGAGGCGATGGCGCGGATCGAGATCGGCCGTGGGCTCGTCGAGCAGCCAGACCCGCGCGTTCTGCGCCAGCAGCCGCGCCAGGAAGGCGCGCCGCCGCTCGCCGCCGGAGAGCCGGGTGGCGTCGCGATGCGCGAGCTCCCCGACGTCGCAGGCGCGCATGGCGTCATCCGCGACCGAGACGTCCTCCGCGCTCTCCCAGAGGAATCCGGAGCGCCAGGGAGCGCGGCCCTGCAGCACGAGGTCGCGGACGGTGATCGGAAAGGCGAGCTCCGCCGACTGCGCCGCGTAGGCGATCGCGCGGGCGATCCGCCGCCGCGGCCACGCGAGGATCGAGGCGCCGTCGAGCCGCACGTCGCCCGTCCGCCGCGGAACCACTCCGGCGATCGCCTTGAGCAGCGTCGACTTCCCGGAACCGTTCTCCCCCGCGAGCGCGACGACCCGCCCGGGCCCGAAATCGAAGTCGACGCCGTCGAGCGCCGTCTCCCGACCATAGCCGGCGCGAAGGCTCGCGACCGAGAGCCCTTCGGCCGTCACGAAGCTCTCCGCAGCGCCACGAGGAAGAACGGCACGCCGACGAGCGCGGTCACGGCGCCGATCGGGATCTCCACGGGCGCGAAGAGGTATCGCGAGAGCGCGTCGGCGAGGACGACGAGCGCGGCGCCGATTGCCGCGCTGCACGGGAGCAGGCGTCGCTGGTCGTTTCCCCAGGCGAGCCGCGCCAGATGCGGGGCGATCAGGCCGACGAACCCCACGATGCCCACGAATGCCGTCGCGGCGCCGGCGAGCAGCGCGGCTCCGGCGAACACGAGAGCCTTGGTCCGCTCGACCGCGACGCCGAGCGACGCCGCGCTCTCCTCGCCGACGAGGAAGAGGTTGAGCGCGGGCGCCGCCGCGAGGAGGAGGAGCCCGCCCGCTCCGAGATAGCCGGCGAGCGCCGCGGCCTCGGCGCCGCGCGCGTCGGCCAGGCTCCCCATCATCCAGAAGAGCATCGAGCGCGAGCGGCCGCCCGGGGAGGCCGAGAAGACCAGGAGGATCACGGCCGAAAAGAACGCGTTCGCGGTCACCCCCGCGAGCAGCAGCCGCTGGAGATCGACGCGCCCGGAACGGAGCGAGAGCAGGAGGACGGCCGCCGTCGCGGCGCCCGCCCCGAGGAACGCGCCCAGCGGGGAAGCCAGCGCCGAGGCGCCGAAGAAGATCGCGATCGCGGCTCCCGCCGCCGCGCCTCCCGAGGTTCCGAGGAGGAACGGGTCGGCGAGCGGATTCTTCAGCAGCGCCTGCAGGGCCGCTCCGGAGATCGCGAGCGCCGCGCCGGTCCCGGCGGCGAGCGCGACGCGAGGCAGCCGGAGCGCGAGGATCGCGCGCGCCACCGGATCGCCGCTCTTCACCGCCGCGAAGGAGAGCGGGACGCTCCCCACGAGGACGGCGAAGACCGCGGCCGCCGCGAGCAGCGCGAGCGCCGAGGAGAGAGCGGCGGCGGTGGAAACGCCGCGGCTTCCCTTCATCGCGAGAGCTTCCGGAAGGCGGCCGCGAGCTCCTCGAGGGCGTCGAAGGCTCGCGGGCCCGGCCGAATCAGGCGGTCGCCGTCGATGCCGACGATCCTCCCCGCGCGGACCGCTGACATTCGGGAGAGGGCCCCCTCGCGGAACGCGCGGGCGAACACGAGAGCCGTGTCCTTCTCGACCGGATAGACGACCGCGTCGCAATCGGCGGCGACCAGGTATTCGGGAGAAACCACGGGCCACCCCGTGCGGCCGAGGCAGTTGCGCGCTCCCGCGGTCCGCAGCAGGTCGCCCGCGAACGTGTCCGGGCCGGCGGCCTGGGGCGGCGACGGCCAGATCAGGAGGATCGCCGATCGCCGCGGGCCGTCGTGCCGGCTTCGGAGCACGGCGGCGCGCCGGGCGGCGAGCGATCCGGCGACCCGCTCCCCCTCGGCCGAGCGGCCGAGGCGGGCGGCGATTTCGCGGATGGAGGCGAGGACGCCGTCGAGATCCGGCGCCGAGGTCGTGAGCACCGGGATCCCGCGCTGCGTCAGGAGGTCGACCGCGGCGGCCGGATTCCCCTCCGTCGTCGCGAGCACGAGATCGGGCCGCAGCGAAACGATCTTCTCGAGATCGGGAGCGAGCCCGCCGACGAGGGGGATCGACGCGGCCGCCGGAGGATAGTCGGAACGGGAGGAGACGCCGACGAGGCGGTCGCCGGCGCCGAGCGCGAAGACGATCTCCGTCAGGTTCGGAGCCAGCGCGACGATCCGGCGAGGCGGAGGAGCGGGCCCGGGAACGGCCCCGGCCGCGACCGCCGCCAGGAGCAGCGCGAGCACGATTCCCGCCGAAGGCCGCGCCGCCGGAGCTCTCCGGTCCCGGTGGCGCTCCCCGGCGGCTCCCTCGAGGCGCCCCCGGCCGCGTGGCCGACGAGCGGAACAGCCGGGAGCGCTAGGAAGCGCTTTCCGCCTCTTCCAGGTCGTTCGGCACGCCGAGGCGGGTGCACGCCGCGTCGTACATCTGGCGGGCGGCTTTCTGGGCGTTCTGGAGCTCGGCCAGACGCTCCTTGACCTTCGCGAGCTCGTCCTGGATGTTCGCCTCGAGGTCCGAGATCTCTTTCTTCGTCACCGCGAGGGTCTGTTCGTAGAACTTCTTCTGCTCCGCCGAAAGGGTCATGGGGAAACTCTCCTTCTCTGAACCCGGGTCTCTACGGATTCACGTCGACCGGAATCGCCTTGTACATCTTCACCGGCACGCCATCCTTCGTGGCGGGCCGGAACCGCGCCCTCTTGACCGCGTCCACGATCGCCTCGTTGACGCCGGTCCGGGAAGCGACCCCCGTCTGCACCCGGGCCGACTGGACGTTTCCGTTTTCGTCGATGAGCGCGAGGATGACGACGCGGCCCGAGACGCGCTCCTGGCGCGCGGCCAGCGGATAGTTGACCGAGAGCCGCGAAGCGAGCTCCGGCTCCGCCACGCCCGGACCGGGGCCGACCAGGTCGCCGCGGGAAACCGGGGCGGCGGCCGGCTCGGCGGCGGCCGGGGGCGGCGGCGCGGGCGCGGTTTCGATCCGCCCGGGAACCGCGATCGCCGTGGGCCGCGGCGCGGCGGGAGTGGGGGCGATGGGCATCGGAACGGGAGGCTTGAACTCGTTGGCCGCGACCGTCGTCTTCGGCGGCGGCGCGGCGGACACGGGTGTGGCCGCGGCCGCGTTCGCCGCGTTCTTCTTCTGGGCCGCCTGGGCCTTGTCGAGATCCTTCTGTTTCTGCACCAGCTGCTTCTTGACCTCTTCCTCGATCTGCTTTTCGGTCAAGGTGGAGCTCGCCGCGCTCGTGGTCGCCGAGGGCGCGGCCGACGTCGTCGCGGGGGCGGTGGTCGTGGCCGGAGCCGGCGTCGCCGCCGGCGGCGGCGCGGGGTGCTTGCGCACGAGCGCGACGATGACGCCGACCAGAACCAGCGCCGCGACGCCGATCCCCGCGACGAGGGGCGCGCGGCCCTTCTTCTCGGCCTCGATGCGCTTGGAGGAATAGGCGCCGAAAACGCCGCTCTTCGTGTCGTGCTTGACGCCCTCGGCGGACTCCGCCGCCCCGGCGGCGGGCTCGGGGGCCGCCGCCGGGGCGGCGGGCGCCGGCGGCACGGGAACTCCGGGCACGGTCCCCGTCTTGCGCTGGACGACGGTTCCTTTCGCCTTCTTCGACTTCACGGGCGCCGCGGGCTCGGGCCTGGCGGGCGTGAACGCCTGGTCGAAGGCGCGATCGGTCCCCGCGGCCGCGCTCTTTTCCTCCGCGGTCAGGTGGTGGAGATAGATCGCGACGTCGGCGCTTCCCGGAGCCGGGGAGAACGTGTACAGGACGGATTCGAGGTCGCGCTGCAGGTCCGAGGCGTTCTGGTAACGATCCTCCGGGCTCTTGGCGAGAGCCTTCAGGACGATCGTGTCGGCTCGTTTGGGCACGTCGGGATTCTTCGCCGAAGGCGCGGACGCCTTCACGTTCCGGACCTGCTCGAGAATCGTGAGGTCGGAGTCGCCCGCGAACAATTTCTCTCCGGTCAGCATCTCGTACAGGACGCTTCCGAGCGAGAAGAGGTCGCTCCGGCGATCGAGCGCCTTTCCCGACGCCTGCTCCGGAGACATGTACTGGAGCTTGCCCTTGAGCGCCCCGGCCTGCGTCTGGGACGATTTCGACGCCGCCTTCGCGATGCCGAAGTCGCAGAGCTTGATGTCCCCCTCGTAGGAGATCAGGACGTTCTGCGGAGAAACGTCCCGGTGCACCAGCGAGAGGTCGTGGCCGTTGAAGTCCTTCCGACGGTGCGCGTAGTCTAGCGCCGCGGCGAGCTTGGAGGCGATGAAGAGCGCGAGCTCCGGCGGAAGGGGCAGGCCGTGCTCGGCGCCCGACTTCAGGATCGAGCGGAGGTCGCGCCCCTCCACGTACTCCATCGCGATGTAATAGGAGTTCTCGACCTTCCCGAGATCGTAGATGTGGATGATGTTCGGGTGGTTCAGCTGAGCCGCGAGCTTCGCCTCGTCGGCGAACATCGAGATGAAATCCTCGGACGCGGCCATGTGCGGAAGGATCTTCTTGATCGCGACGATTTTCTGGAAGCCGTCGACGCCGCTCATGCGCGCCTTGTAGACTTCCGCCATCCCGCCGGTCGCGATCTTTTCCATGAGCTGGAACTGCCCGAACCGGTCCTTGTCGGACGGCGCGGGGGTCGGAGCGGCCTTGCGGACGGCGGCCGCGGCGGGCGCGGGAGCCGGCGGCGGCGGCGCCGGACGCGGCGCCGGGGGCGGCACGGCGGCGGGTCTCGGCTTCGGCGCGGAAATCGCCATTCCGGAGAGCGTCTGCGAGATGAGGTTGTCGACCTCGAGATCGGTGGACGCGCGGGTCGTCGCGGGTCTCGGGGGCGGCGGGCCGGCCGGCTTCGGCGGCTCGGAAAGCGGAAGCGACGCGGCGGGCTTCGGTTCCGGCGGCGCCGCCGGCCGGACCGGCGGCGCCGCGCCCGGTTTCTTCGGCGTCAGGATGCCCGAAAGCGTGTCCTCGAGCCTCTTGTCCATGTTGGGCGAGGCGGCGCGCGCCGGAGCGGGAGCCGGCGCCGGAATCCCGAAGTCGGGAATCGTCGCGGCGGGACGGCGCGGCGGCGCCGCCTCGGGCTCGGGCTGGAGATCCTCGAGCACGTCGGAAAAAATGTCGGACGACGTCAGCCCTCCCTGGAGCTTCGACGCGTCGATGCGCATCGTCTGGGCTCCCGGGTCGCTCGAATCGATGGCCTCGAAGGCGATGCTCCGGAAAGTTTCGTCGGAAAACGGCTTCTCGAGGATGTCGAATGCGCCGATCTTCTGCGCATCGGCCTTCGGATTCGAGCCCTTGTAGCCCGACATCATGAGCAGGATCGGAGGCGCCGTCGGGCCCCCTTTCCGGCGAAGGTCGCGGATGACGTCGTTGACGCGCATCTTCTGGAGGGCCGCGGTGACGACCACGAGATCGGGACGCTCCCGGTCGAACGCGGCGATCCCTTCGTCGCCCTCGCGGGCGACGGTGACGTCGAAATCGGAGCCGCCCGCCAGCCGCACCTTGTCGATGTAACGCGGCTCGTTCTCGATCAGGAGAAGCTTCTTTGCCATGGTTGGGTATCCCATTATCTCCACGGCCCGCGCCAAATGTCAATCGCCGCAGGCTTTACACCCCCGGAAGCGCGGAGATAAAATAGGCGGCTTTCCGAGAGAGGTCGAACGATGTCTGGCCACAGCAAATGGAGCACGATTAAACACAAGAAGGGCGCCGCCGACGCCAAGCGCGGCCGCATCTTCACGCGCCTGATCAAGGAGCTGACCGTCGCGGCGCGCGAAGGCGGAGGAAGTGTCGACAGCAACGCGCGCCTCCGGAAGGCGTTCGACGACGCGAAAGCCGCCAACATGCCCGCCGACAACATCAAGCGGGCGATCCAGCGCGGCACGGGCGAGCTCCCCGGGGTCCAGTACGAAGAAGTCACGTTCGAAGGGTACGGCCCCGGGGGCGCGGCGATCTTCATCGAGGCGCTGACGGACAACAAGAACCGCACGCTCCCCGAGATCCGTCACATGTTCACGAAGAACGGCGGGAACCTCGGCGAGACCGGCTGCGTCCGGTTCATGTTCGACAAGAAGGGTTACATCGCGGTCGAGCGCGGCAAGGTCGCGGAAGACCGGCTGATGGAGCTCGCGCTCGAGGCGGGCGCCGACGACCTCGCGACCGACGACGCCGAGTACTTCGAGATCTACACCACGCCCGAGTCGCTGGGCGAGGTGAAGACCGCGCTCGAATCGAAGGGCGTCCCGGTCGCCGCCTCGGAGGTCTCGATGATCCCGCAGACGCCGGTCAAGCTCGACGACGCCAGGAGCGCCCAGCTCGTGAAGCTCATGGAAGCGATCGAAGAGCACGACGACGTGCAGAACGTGTGGACCGCGGCCGAGCTCCCCGAATCCGCGTAACTCCATGCGCGGCGATCCGCGGCGTTATACGGGCGCGTCCGCCGTCGCACGGTTCAGAATTGGGGAACGCGAATCGGAACGCGGGCGATGTCGATCAGGCACGACCTGAAAGCGCGGCGAGACGTGGTGGAAGGCGGGCGTCGACGTCCGGCCCACGGCCGAGGCGTACCGAAGAGCCTACGTTGAGGCCGGGGGCCGGGCGGACCCGCCCGCATAACGCCGCGTATCGCCGCGCATGAGAGTCCTCGGCATCGATCCGGGCTCCCGCGCCTGCGGCTTCGGTCTCGTCGATTTCACCCGCGGCGTCCTCGCCGCCGTCGAGTTCGGCGTATGGCGCGGAACCGAGGGGCCGCTCTCGCGCCGCCTCGAGGCCCTCTTCCGGCGAGCCGAGGAGTTCCTCGCCGAGAGCCGTCCCGACGCCGTCGCGCTCGAGACGGTGTTCCAGGGCCGCAACGCTCCCGCCGCAATCGCCCTCTCGCATGCCCGCGGAGTCGTCCTTCTCGCCGCCGCGCGCGCGGGCCTGCCGACGTTCCAGTACGAGCCGCTGACGATCAAGAAATCGATCACGGGATACGGCCGGGCCGAAAAGCCCCAGGTTCGCGAGATGGTCAAATCGCTCCTCGCGCGCGGGACCGAGGCCATTCCGCTCGACGCCGCCGACGCTCTCGCGACGGCGATTTGCCACTGCCATCATGCGGCAGGGCCGGATTTTGACGCTCGTTCCGACGCGTGCTAGCATCCTTCCACCAGACATGTCATTCCAGGGTTCGCTGAAGGAACTCCCCGTCCCGGACATCGTCCAACTGATGTCGGTTTCGGGAAAAACGGGCGTCTTCACGCTCACGCGCGGCCCGGAACGGGGCTTCATCTATCTCAAGAACGGGCAGATGGTTCACGGTCGTCTCGGAGAACTCACCGGCGAAGAAGCTGTCTACGCGCTGGCCATCTGGTCGTCGGGCGATTTCCTGTTCAGCCCGAACGACGAGTCCGACGAGCACACGATCACGAAATCGAACACGAGCCTCCTCATGGAAGCGGCGCGTCGCCTCGACGAGTGGAAGGTCCTCTCCAAGAAGATCTCCGGAATCGATGCCGTCCCCCGGCTGAGGGAACGGGAGAGTCCGGAGCCCGTGACCCTCTCGCCGCAGGAGTGGAACCTCGCCGGAAAAATCGACGGCCACCGGACGATCGAGGAGATCGCCCGCGCCAACCACACGTCGCCGTTCGACGTCGCGAAGACGCTCTACGGGCTCGTCGCGGCCGATCTCGTCGAGCTGAAGGCGAAGGAGCCCGCGCGTCCCTCGTCGCCGGCCGCGGTTCCGGCGGCGACTTCGGCGCCGCCGTCGGCCGCTCTCGGGGACGAGAAGAAGATCCTGATGATCCTGTGCACGCGCGTGAAGCAGGAAGCCGAAGCCACCATGGGCGAGCAGAATCTCCCGGGCATCGACCGGCCTTACCGGCAGGCGCTCGCGGAGATCGATCGCGGACGCGGCATCGAATCGGTGCGCGAATTCATCCGCCAGACCGAACAGACGATCTCGGCGCTGCGCGGAACGGCCCCCATGCGCGCCTTCCAGGAGAAGATGTCGCTCGTGATGCAGCCGAAGGCCTGACGGAAGCACCAAGCTCCAATCCTCAAATCTCAACAAGCTCCAAATACCAGGCTCGACCCGCGAAAACGGGATGGCCGGCTTCGGGCCGGCGGGATCGCCCTCGGCATCCCTCGAGGGGGAGCGGCGAAGTCCTTTTTGAGTTTTGGGATTTGAGGTTTGAGATTTCGCTCCGGAGGAGCGCGCGGCCCCGGCGGAAAAAGTCTTTCAAAAGCCGACAGTTGGCCTTATACTGAAGCCAATTTCCGGCAACGGCCGGCGGACCCAAGTACGGTTAGCGGAGACTGGGGAGAAAGGAGTTTCTATGAAGGTTGCGCGCCGGGCGCCGCTCGTCCTGGCAATCCTCCTCCTGGCGATTCCGACGCGAGTTCGAGCGCAGGTGTACGCCGGACAGCTCGGCGTCGGCATGTATTCGCCTTCGCCGTACACCGGACCGCTCGCGCCCGACTTCGGCGGCGACACCGGGTTGTTCACGATCCCGACCGGCGACGTGCTGCCGGCACGCGCGTTCTCGTTCGGCCTCTACGTGCAGGACCTGAAGCTCACGGCGGGCGAAGATCCGAACTTCCCCGCGGAGGATCGCCAGCGCGGCCACACGAACACGACGTTCCGCGGCAGCCTGGCGTACGGAATCGCCAACCACGCCGAAATCTTCGCCTCGGCCGGCGAGGTCCGCGACCAGAGCCGGGGCGGCTGGACGACCGGCGTGATCAACGGACAGGAATATTTCGACCACTTCGACCTCAACGACCCCGCGAAGATCCGCCTCGGCGTCAAGATCTCGATGTGGGAAGCGGGATCGCGCGGGCGGCTCGCCTTCTACACGGCGGCGCACATTCCGGTCGCCAACGACCAGGACTTCGTCGAAACCCGCCGGACCGACTGGGAGTTCGGCGCGTCGGGGTCGGTCGGCATCGTCACGGGCAACGTCTCCTACCTCCTCTCCGGCCGCCGGTCGACGGACCCCGACATCCGCGTTCCGAACGAGCTTCGGTTCGCGGTCGGCACCGACGTTCCCCTCGGGCCCGTTCACTGGATCTCGGAGCTCGACCGCACCGTCTACGACAACGCCTCGATCAGCGAGGGCTCTCCGGACATCAAGACGCCGGACTGGTCGTATTTCGCCTCCGGCGTTCGGATCTTCTTCGGCCACAGCGGCTGGGGCGTGACCGCGGCGCTGAACACCAACGTCGATCAGCTCGTGAAGCACGGCTTCTCTCCGACTCCGATCGGCGGAATCGTCGGTCTGCACTATGCGCCCTTCCCGGCCCCGCCTCCGCCGCCGAAGCCGCTTCCGCCGCCGGCCGCGGCGACGGCGACCGAAGAAACCACGGCCGAAGCCCCCGAGGCCCCGGCCGCCGCGGTCGAGACCGCGCCTCCGGCCGCGCCGCCCGCGCCCCAGACCCGCACGACGACCGACACGATCGGCTTCGACAAGGGGGGGGCGCGCCTCACGAACATCGCGAAGGCAATCCTCGACGGCGTCGCGCTCCGGATGAAGAACGATCTCAATTCGACGGCCGTCATCACCGGCTTTTCCGACAACGCCGGCTCGGAGGCCGCGAACATGAAGATCTCGGCCGAACGCGCCGAAGCGGCGAAGGCTTATCTCGTCGAGCGCCACGGCATCGACGGCGCCCGGATCAAGACGGCGGGCCGCGGCTCGGCGGATCCGGTCGCGGACAACGGCACGGAAGAGGGACGCGCGAAGAACCGCCGCGCGGTCATCGTCGTCACCCTCGTGACGGGCTCGTGAGCCTTCGTTCTCCCCGTTCCTCTACGCCCCCTCCGGACGAGGGGGCTTTTTTTCGGTGAGCGGAGGGGACTTTCCCCCTTCGAGAACGCCGGCGCCCGGCCGCGCCGGCCTCCGCCTCCTCGCGCTCGCCGCGGCGATCGCTCTCCTCTCGTACGGGCAGGCCTTCTTCGTCACGCTCTTCTTCTCGCTCTTCCTCTCGCTCGCGCTCCGGCCGTTCGTCTCCCTCCTCGAACGGGCGCGCATGCCGCGGGTTCCGGCGATCCTCATCGTGCTGGCGATCCTCATCGGCGCCGTGGCGCTCCTGATCGTGAACGTCTCCGCGCAGCTCCAGCAGTTCTATCTGGACCTGCCCCTCTACCAGAGCAAGATCCGCGACGTGACGAGCCGCCTCGCGGATTTCGTCCGCAGCGTCCAGGAACGCACCGGGAGCATCCTGCCGGAAGAGACGCGCGGCGTCCGCGAGGTGAAGATCAGCGAGTCGTCGCTCGAGACGACGCGGGCGCTCCTCGCTCGCGTCGGTTCGACCCTCTCGACGCTCCTCTCCGCGGCCGCCGTGCCGCTCCTCTCGTTCCTCATGCTGAAGGACCGCGAGAAGTTCGGCCGCGCCCTCTCCGGCCTGCTCCGCCGCGACCGGCGGTTCGAGCGGCTCGACGTGGTCGGCGCGATCTCCCGCTCGCTGACCGCCTACGCGCTCGGAGAATCCTTCGTGGTCCTGATCATGGCGGCCGCGACGATGCTGTCGCTGATGGTGCTGCGGATCAACTATTTCTACATCCTCGGCCCGCTCGCCGGGCTCTGCGTGCTCGTCCCGTACGTCGGGGTCATCATCTCCACGATTCCGGCGGTGATCGTCGCGTACTTCCAGGTCGGCGGCCGCGCCGCGCTCTCCGTCCTCGTCGTGTACCTGGTGCTGCAGTTCCTCGAAGGAAACATCCTCACGCCGTTCATCGTCGGGGGGAAGGTCCGCCTCTTCCCGCTGACGGTGCTCGTCGCGTTCCTGTTCTGGGGAATGCTGTGGGGCGTCGCGGGAGCGATCCTCGCCGTTCCGCTGACGTCCGCGCTCAAGGTCGTGTGCGAGAACGTCGACGACTGGCAGCCGGTCGCGCGATTACTCGGCGAGCCGGACGAGCCTGCGCCGGCTGACGCCGTCTGATCTGCAGGCGCGGTGATACGCGCCGTTATACGGGACGCGTGCGCCCGGCCGGGGTCAACGTACTCCCCGGTACGCCTTCCCCGCCGGCCCGGGCGCCCGCGCGCGTCTTCCAGCACGTCTGACCGCGCCTCACGGCATGATTCTGATGCGCAACTCGTCCGATCGAGCTGGGCGTCATTTCGCAGGGCAGCCCCCATCCTGCTTTTCTTCGTCAAGTCCTGTCGAGAGCGCGGTGAGGCGCGAGCCCGACGGGATGCGGGCGCCCGAGCCCGCGGCCGAGGCATACCGGGGCGTATGTTGAGGCCGCGGGTCGTGGCGCACGCGCCCGTCCGGCTTGATGCATCGCCGCGCTCACTACAGTCGAGCGCGACCGACTGAGAGCGCGGCTCCAATAAACCCCGCAGCCGCGCCGGCGAGCGGAAACAGGGCGGCGACTCTCGCCGAGAAGAAGTTCACCCAGAAGAGCGACAGCAGCGGATGCGGGGAGGTGCCGAGCGCCCGCCCGGCCGCGAAATAGGTCGCGGCGAGGAGCGCGAGCGCCGCCGTCCCTCCGGCGGCGCCCTCGAGCGCGCCGTGGAGCCAGAACGGGGTGCGGATCTTCGTCTCGGTCGCGCCCATCAACCGCATGATGTCGATCTCGTCGCGGTGCTGGTCGAGGGCCAGCCGGACGGCGGAGGCGACGGAGAGGACGGCCGCGCCGCAGAGAAGGGCGCCGAGCGCGAACGCGGCGCGGCGCACGACCGAGAGAAAATCCCGAAACCGGACTTCGAACGGCGCCTCTTCCTGCACCTGGTCGACGCCCGTCCGTCGGGCGATGTCGCTCGCGATCGCTCCGCCGCGGGAGGCGGCGGCCGGAGTCAGAAACACTTCGAGCGACGTCGGAAACTCCATCCCCTCGAGCTTTCCGAGGGGCTCCTTGAGGTCCGGAAACGTCGTCTCGAAACGCTTCCGCGCGGCGGCCGGGCCGACGATGCGGACCCGGGAGACCTCCGGTGCGGCCGCGATCGCGCCGGCGAGGGCGCGGGCATCCGCCGACGGCACGAGGGTGGCGACGATCGAGGCGGGTTGTTCCGCCGACGAGGCCAGACGAGCCACGTTCTGGGTGAGGAGGAGCACGATCCCGGGGATGTAGAGCGCGATCGAGATGAGCCCGATCGCGACGACCGTCAGACCCGGACCGCTCCGGGCGATCGACCACGCCTCGGCGAACGCATGGCGGACGGCGACGCGGATCACGCGGGCAGGAACGGCGCTTCGCGCGCGGCGAGCCCGAGCGGCGAGCGGGCCTGGTCCTCCCGCAGCCGCCCGTGGTCGAGCGTCAGGACGCGCTTCCCCATCCGGCGGATCAGCTCCACGTCGTGGGTCGCGATCACGACGACCGTGCCGCGGAGGTTGATCTCGGCGAAGAGATGCATGATCTCCTCCGAGAGCGCCGGATCGAGGTTTCCCGTCGGCTCGTCGGCGAGCAGGAGCCGCGGCTCGTTGACGAGCGCCCGCGCGATCGCGACGCGCTGCTGTTCGCCTCCGGAGAGCTCGGACGGGTAGGCGTTCATGCGGTAATGGAGCCCGACCTGCTTCAGGACCTGGTACGCGCGGCGCTTCTGCTCGGCGGCCGGCGTCCCGAGGATGTTCTGCACGAACGCGAGGTTCTCGAAGACGGTCTTGCGGCCGATCAGCTTGAAGTCCTGGAACACGATGCCGACGGTGCGCCGGAAGAACGGCAGCTTCGAGGTCGGAAGGACGCCGATGTTGCGGCCATTGACGATGATCTGCCCTTCGGTCGGCAGCTCGTCGCGGAAGAGCAGCCGCAGTAGGGTCGTCTTTCCCGCGCCGGAAGGCCCCGTCAGGAACACGAACTCGCCCTTGTGAATCGTGAACGAGACGTCGGACAGCGCGTGCCGGTAGCGCCCGTACTCCTTCGAGAGGTGGAAGACCTGGATCATCCGTCGAGCCTTTCGCGCAGAAGCCGTCGGAGTGCCTCGGGGTCGGCTCGCCCGCCCGTCGCCTTCATCGCCTGGCCGACGAACCAGCCGAACGTCGCCGTCTTCCCGGCGCGATACTGAGCGACCGGCGACGGGTTGTCCCGGATCACGGCCTCGATCGCCGCCGTGAGCGACGACTCGTCGGAGACGCGGGTCAGACCCTTCTCGCGCACGATCTCCGGAGCGCGCCGGCCGGACCGCGCCATCTCCTCGAAGACGGACTTCGCCGCCGAGACGGAGAGCTCTCCGGACGCCACCGACCCGAGGAGCTCGGCGAGCGCGGAAGGGGGGACGGAGAACCGCTCCGCATCCTCGGCCGACAGCTTCTGTTCCTTCATCCATCGAAGCACCTCGCCCGTCACCCACGAGGCCGCGAGGCGCGGCGCGACGGACGCCGCGACGGTCTCGAAGTATTCGGCGAGCGGGCGCGACGAGGAAAGGAGCTCGGCGTCGGCCGCGGACAGCGCATAGATCGTGCGGAAGCGCCGGCGTTTCTCCCGCGGCGTCTCGCGGAGCGTCGAGCGTACTACCGCGATCCACTCCTCCGGGATCTCGAGCGCGCCGAGGTCGGGCTCCGGGAAATACCGGTAGTCCTGGGCCTCTTCCTTGCTGCGCATGACCCGGGTCTCTCCGCTCGAGGCGTCGAAGAGCCGCGTCTCCTGGAAGATCCGGCCTCCCCCCGCGCGGCGTTCCGCCTGGCGCTCGATCTCGTGCTCGATCGCGCGGCCGACGTTGCGGATCGAGTTCATGTTCTTGATCTCGACCCGCGTCCCGAGGGGGTCGGACTCGGAATCGCGGACCGAGACGTTCGCGTCGCAGCGGAGGTTCCCTTCCTCCATGTTCGCGTCGGAGATCGAGAGGGTCCGCAGGAGCCGCCGGAGCTCGGTCAGGTAGGCCATCGCCTCCGCGGCCGTACGCAGGTCCGGCTCCGAGACGATCTCGAGCAGCGGCACGCCGGCGCGATTCCATTCGACCAGCGTGACCGTGTCGGGGACGTCGGGGAACGGATTCTCGTGCAGGGACTTGCCGGCGTCCTCCTCGAGGTGCGCGCGGACGAGCCGGATGTCGCGGACGCCGCCGTCCGTCTCGATCTCGATCGCGCCCCCGGTGACGATCGGGCGGTCGTACTGCGTGATCTGGTATCCCTTCGGAAGGTCGGGGTAGAAGTAGTTCTTCCGCGCGAACCTCGATCGGCGATCGACCGTTCCGCCGACGGCGAGGCCGAACCGGATCGCGAGAGCGACTGCCTCGCGGTTGACGACCGGGAGCGTCCCGGGGAACCCGAGACAGACCGGGCACGTCGCGGAATTCGGCTCCGCCGCGAACGTCGTCGCGCAGGGACAGAACATCTTGGAGGCGGTCGCGAGCTGCGCATGCACCTCGAGCCCGATGACCGGGACGACCCTCACTTTTTCCGAGACGGACACCGTCAGATTGTACCCGATCGATCCCCGCGATCCCCCCGGGAGATCGCGGTATCCTCGCGCGATGGATCTCTGGAGCGAGCGGCGCGACGAGTCGATCGCGGCGTTCTCCCGGCGCGGCGAGGCGCCGCCGGAATTCCCCTCCGCGACCGCCCATCTCGCGCGGCGGCTCGCCGAGGCGATCGGCCGGCCCGCCCTCCCGATCGCGCGGGCGACGCAGGTGCACGGCAAGGCCGTCGTCGCCGTCCGCGACCGGATCGATTCCGGCGAGACTCGGCTGGTCGGCGAAGGAGACGTCCTCGTCACGACGCGGAGCGACGTCGCCCTGGTGATTCAGACCGCCGATTGCGTCCCGATCCTGTTGCAGAGCGCTTCCGGCGTCGCCGCCGTCCACGCGGGCTGGAGAGGCACCGCCGTCCGCGCCGCGGCGGAAGGAGTCCGTGCGCTCGCGCGCGAGTCGGGCGAGCCCCCCTCCTCCTTCCGGGCGGTGCTCGGGCCGGCAATCGGCGCCTGCTGTTACGAGGTCGGAGGCGACGTGGCGGCGGCGTTCGCGGGCGCCTTCGTCCGGCAGGGTTGCGGCGGGAGGTTCCGGCTCGATCTCAAGGCCGCCAATCGCGCCCAGCTCGAAGAAGAAGGGGTCCCTTCCGGCCGCATCGAGGTGCTCCCCTTCTGCACGCACTGCGGCGGGCGGGAGCTCGCTTCGTTTCGCCGCGACGGCGCCGGAGCGGGCCGGATGATCGGCCTCGTCGCGCGCGTTTCCGCCTGAACCGAGCGAGGGCGGGCGCGCCACCCCGTCGAATCGGGAATCCCTCCCCGTCTTCTTCGCGTTATCGTGCCTGGATGAAGGCGGTTCCTCTTCGGCCCGAGCTCGCCGCGATCGGGCTTCCGCCGCGGCCGTGGGTGATCGCCCACCGCGGGGCCTGCGGAGAGAGTCCGGAGAACACGCTCGAGAGCTTCCGGCTCGCGGTCGAGCAGGGGGCGGACATGCTCGAGCTCGATCTGCGTCTGACCTCAGACGGGCACCTCGTCGCCGTTCACGACCTGAACCTTCGGCGGGTCGCCGGCCACACGGTCTCGGTGGAAGACACATCCCTCAACATCCTCCGGCACCTCGACGTTTCCTATCACTTCCATCGCGGGCGGCGCCGGGCCCGCATCCCGACGCTCGAAGAGATCCTCGACGCCATCCCGCCCCGCTTCCCGCTGACGCTCGATCTGAAGTGCCGGCGAGCCGGGAGGGCGCGGTTCGCGCGGGCGCTCGCCGGGGCGCTCGCCGGGCGCGGGCACGTGATCTATTCGAGCTTCCACTGGAAGCTCCTCGCCGACGTCAAGGACGCGATCGCCGGCGCTCCCGTCGCCCCGATGGCCCGCCACCGGATCCCCGGCATCCTGCGCGCCGCGGAAGCGCTCGGCGCCTCGAGCCTCCACTGCCAGTTCGGCGCCGTCACGCCGCGCCTGCTCCGCGCCGTGGCCGGCTCGGGGCGTCCCGTGCTCGCCTACACGGTAGACGACGCCGGCCGCGCGCGGCGGCTGATCGCGGCGGGAGCCTCCGGGGTCTTCACGAACTATCCGGAGCGGATGCGCCGCGGCCTCTTCGGGCCGGCGCCGCGGCTCACTTCTCCCGCTTGACCGGCGTCGTACTCTCCGGTTTCTCGTCGCGCGGAGCCCCGGGCGCGAACGCCAGGCGCTCGACGGCGTCCGTCGACGGCACCAGATAGTCGGTCCAGCCGTCCGACCAGTCGATCCGCGCCCCCGCGGCGTCGGCGAGCCAGAAGCCCTGCTGCCCCTCTCCCCGGCCGCTCTGCGCGGTCCCGGAAGGATCGAGGGTGATCGTGTAGGACGAGCCGTCGCCGTCGGTCGCGGTCCATTTACCCGCCCAGTTCTCCTGGCCCGCTTTCGGCGTTTCGACGGCGCTCTTCTCGGCGGGCTTCGGCGGAGGGAGATAGAAACCGGAAGAGAACACCCAGTCGTCGACGCGCAACCCGACGGCCGATTTGTCCTCGACCCTGCCGGTTTGCGGGTTCTTCGATTCGTACTCGATGACGCGCCCGTCCTCCGTCGCCTGCTTCTGGAGCAGGAGAGCCCACGGCTTTCCGAGCGGGTCGCGGAGAACCGCGACGTCGGCGCCGACGAGCTCCGGCTCCGCGGGGTCGGCCGCGATCTTCTTGTCGGGACCGATGACGACGACGTACAGGTCCCGCTGAAGGAAGGGACCGCCCGGCTTCCCGATCGCTTCGATCGCCGCCGCGCCGTCCTTTTTGTACAGCGCCACGGCCTTGTCGAGGAGTGCACGTGCCTCCGCCTCCGTCCCGTAACGGACGCCTGCTCCCCGGGCTGCCGCGGCCGTGCCCGCGACGATGGCGGCGATGAGGATCAACGGCGGGCGTTTCATGTTCATCTCCTGTTTAGAAATCATACTCCCGCGCCCTATTGCCCGATCGCCGCGATCCGTGCCAGTATCGGCCGCACACAAGGGATTTGAGGGAGGGGACCGATGGGCCTATCGGGCCGCCGCTCTGCACGGCGGATTCCAGGCGAAGGCTTCCAGGCACGCCTCGCGAGCGTCGCCGGGCCTGTCGTCGTCGTGAACCTGTCGCGCATGGGCATCGCTCTCGAAACGGAGGAGCCCCTCGAAGCGGGCCAGCGCTGCTCGCTCGAGCTCTCCGGTCCGGCGGGCGTCGAGCGCGTGGACTTCTACGTCGTCCGGTGCGAGCTTCACGGATCGAAGGACCGACCGACGTTCCTCACCGCGGGCCTCTTCGTGGAGAAGCTGAGGCGGCTGGATCTGCCCAAGGTCGTCCACGTCGCCTTCGGCTGAGTCGCGTTCGCGACGCTCGCGGAGCTCGGATCGCGAACGCTCCCGCCGCGCGGACCTCCTCCCTGCGGTTACTCGGGAGACTTTCCGCGCGGCGACCTCGCGCGGCTCGGGCTTGACGCCCTCGACCGCTCCGGCGCCCCACCGGAGCAAGGAAGGCCCCAGGAGCCGCGACGCTCGCGGAGCTCGGATCGCGAGCGCCCCCGCCGCGCGGATCGTTCCCATGATCCTGAACCCGGCTCGCGCCGCCCTGCTCGAACGCTGAAGCCGCTCGAGTCGAGACACTGAGAGTTCGGAAGCGCTCTTTCCTGTGTGCAGACTTGTAGTGCGGTCAGACGGGCTCGAAGACGGGCTCGGGCGAGCCGGGGCCCCGCGGCCGAGGCATACCGGGGCGTATGTTGAGGCCGCGGGCGGCTCGCACGGGCCCGTATAACGGCCCGTCTGACCGCACTACCTGATGAGGTATTTCCAGTCGCGCTCGACCTCCGCCAACCTCGCCGGCGAAACGGGATCGACCTCCTCGTTCGCGCTGGCGAGAGCGAGCTGGAGCGTCTGCGAGAACTCGCGTCCGAGAAGGCGGATCGTCATCGCGACGGCCATTCGCGTTTCGTCGCTCCACTCCGCGATCGACTCCGCCTTTTCCGCGGCGGCGATCATCGCGGCATCGCAACGTCGCATGAGCTCTTCGCGTCGGGACATCCGCCCTCCTTCATCTCCCGAAAAAGCAACCTGGGTGCCAGTTCGGACGAGAACGGCTTGATTCGGGGGAGGGCGTCGGATGAAGATCGCGGCGGAGGAAGCGAAATGAAACTGATCGCCCCCGGGCCCCACCGGCTCCTCGACTTCGTCGCGGTCGTGGTCTTCGCGGTCGCTCCGTTCGGGATCGGCCTCGGCGGCGTTCCGAACGCGATCTGCTGGATCCTCGCGGTCGTCCATCTCCTCGTCACGATCGCGACGCGATTCCCGGGCCGAACGCATGGCGGCATTCCGTTGGTCGCGCACGGCGTCCTCGAGCTCGTCGTCTCGATATTTCTCGTGGCCTCCTCCTGGATATTCGGTTTCGCCCCGGGCTCGCCGGCCCGCCGCTTCTTCGTTCCCGCCGGAATAGCGCTCTTCCTCGTGTTTCTGCTGACGGATTACGCGGGGCGCGGGGTGGAACGGGTCTGAGCCGCTCCGCGCGTCAACGCGCGGAGGAGGGCGGCGGAGGCGGAGGCGGAACCGGCGGCGTCGGGGTCCCCGGCTTGACGGGAGCCGGATTCGGCGCGGGCGCGTTCGGCTGAGCCGACGGCGGGGCCGGCCCCGGAGCCGGGCTCGTCCCGGGATCGGTCATCGAGTGGCAGCCGGCGGTCGCGGCGAGCAACGCGAAAAGCGCCAGGAGCCTCTTCACGAAAGCCGTCCCAGCAATCGCCGTGCCGCGAACGGCGGGTGGGCCCCTGTGCCCGTTCAATTGCCAGGCGATCGAGGCGCGGCCAGACGCGAGCGAGACGGGATGCGGAGCGCGCGCGACGTCCCGAGTCGTACTGAAACGTACGGCGAGGGCGTCGCGGAAGCTACGCGCCCGTATTCGCTCGATGTATGGCCGCGCCAGCTCTCCGATCACCAGATCGTGCAGCGATCCGCGCGTACCATCGGTTCCCCCCCCTTGCATCTGAACGCCTTCTCGAACTCCGGCATGTTCGACGGCGCCGCGATCGCGCGGAAGCGGTCGAGGGGATGCGGATTCGTCACGACCATCACGCGCTCGGATTCCGGTCGGTCGTTCTCCGCCCAGACGCGCGCGTACGACAGGAAGAAGCGCTGTTCCGCCGAAAAGCTGTCGATCGGCGCGGGCGCGGGCTTGCCCTCGAGGCTCTTCTGGAACGCCTTCCACGCGATCTTCAGTCCGCCCAGGTCGGCGATGCTCTCTCCGAGGACGAGCTTTCCGTTCTCGTTGAGGCCGGGTTGCACGACGTACCCGTCGAACTGCTTTTCGACGCAGGCGGCGCGCTCGCCGTAGTTTTTCGCGTCCTCCGGAGTCCACCAGTCCCGGAGGTTTCCCTTCGCGTCGAACTTCCTTCCCTGATCGTCGAAGCCATGGGTCATTTCGTGGCCGATCACCGCGCCGATCGCGCCGTAATTCACGGCGTCGTCCGCTTTTCCGTCGAAGAAAGGAGGCTGAAGGATCCCCGCCGGGAAGACGATCTCGTTCTTCGCCGGGTTGTAATAGGCGTTGACGGTCGGGGGCGTCATCCCCCACTCCTTGCGATCGACGGGCTGGCCGATCTTCGCGAGCTGGCGGTGGAACTCGAAGGCGTCGCCCGCAGCGACGTTGGCGGCATGGCTTTCGCGCCCGACCCGATACGCGGAGTAATCGCGCCACTCGTCGGGATACCCGATCTTCGGCGTGAACGCGGCGAGCTTCTCCCGGGCCGCCTTGCGCGTCGCTTCCGACATCCACGGAAGGGTGGTGAGGTCTTCGCTCAGCGCGGCGATCAGGTTCTTCACCAGGGCGTCCATGCGCGCCTTCGACTCGGGCGGGAACGCCGCTTCGACGTACTTCTGGCCGAGCGCGAACCCGAGCTCGTCGTCCGTCGCGGCGACGCATCGCTTCCAGCGCGGCAGGATTTCCTTCGTGCCGTTCAGGATTCGTCCGTTGAAGTCGAAGTCCTCCTCGACGAACTTCGAGGAGAGCGTCGGCGCCGCCGCGGCCACGAGGTGCCAGCGGAGATAGGCCTTCCAGTCGGCCATGGGAACTTCGCCGAGCTCGCGGTCGAGCGCCCGGAAGAACTCCGGCTGGGCGACGTTCACGTCCGACGGGGGCGCGTCGACGTCGCGCAGGTAGGCCTTCCAGGAAAACGCCGGGCCGATCGCCTCGAGCTGGGCGACCGTCATCCGGTGATACGTGGCGTCGGGATCCCGCCGTTCGACGCGGGTCATGGAGGCCTTCGCGAGCCGGGTCTCGATCGCGACGACCGTCTTCGCTTCCTCCGCCGCCTTCGCCGCATCGTCGCCCAGGAGGGCGAGCATCTTTCCGACGTGCGCGAGGTACTGGTCGCGGATCGTCTTCGTCTTCTCGTCGTCCTTCGTGTAGTAGTCGCGGTCCGGGAGGCCGAGCCCGCCCTGAAAGGCCCCGGCGATGACTTCCTCGCTGTTCTTGCGGTCCTGCTGCGATCCGAACCCGAAGAGCGCGGGGACGCCTTCTTCGTGGAGACGCGCGACCTCCGCCTCGAGCCCGGCCCGGTCGGCGATCCGCGCGATCCGGTCGAGCTCCGGCGCGATCGGCTTCGCGCCCTCCGCCTCGATCTTCGTCTGGTCCATGCACGCGGCGTAGAAATCGCCGATCTTCTGCTCGTTCGAGCCTGCCGGCGCCCGCTTCGCGGCGGCGTCATCGAGAACTTTCTTCAGGACCTCGCGGTTGTGATCCGCCAGAACGGTGAAGCTCCCCCACCGGGAAAAGGAGGCGGGGATGGGATTGCTCTTCAGCCATCCCCCGTCCGCGTACTGGTAGAAATCGCGGCAGGGGCTCGCCGTGGGATCCATGTCGCCGGGCGTGATCGCCGGGGCGGGGCGCGCGGCGAGCAGGAGCGCGGCGAGCGCGAAAAGGGCAGCGGCGCGGAGAATCGGAACGCGGGCGGAAGCGATCATGGGGTCTCCTCTCTCGATCGTTCGAGTATAAACGTCCGGATCGCCGAAGAGTTTCGGCAAAACGACCCCGGGGCGGGGCACTGGCCTTGCAGGAGCTCGATTCATGGGTCTCAAAGAATACAAGCGCAAGCGCGATTTCCGGGTCACGCCCGAGCCCGCCGGCGCGGCGAAATCGCGCAAGCCGCGGAAGAGCCTCGCGTTCGTCGTCCAGAAGCACCGCGCCTCGCATCTGCACTACGACTTCCGGCTCGAGTGGAAGGGCGTGATGCTTTCCTGGGCCGTCCCGAAGGGTCCTTCCCTCGATCCCGCCGTCAAGCGGATGGCGATGCCGACGGAGGATCACCCGATCGAATACAACGATTTCGAAGGCGTGATCCCGGAGGGGCAGTACGGCGGCGGGACGGTGATGATCTGGGACAACGGCACGTGGGAGCCGGAGCAGGACGACCCGGGCGCCGCTTTGAAGAAGGGCGACCTCAAGTTCACCCTCCTCGGCAAGAAGCTCAAGGGCTCCTGGGTCCTCGTCCGCCTGAAGCCGCGCGGCGGCGAGTCGCGAGCCTCGTGGCTCCTGATCAAACACCGCGACGCGTACGCCTCGAAGGAGGACGTCGCCGAGACGAAGCCGCGCTCGGTCGTCTCGAAGCGCATCCTCACGGAAATCGCGCGCGACGAGGGAGGAGACATCGAAAAGGCCGCGACCGGCGACCCGCCCGCGGAGATCCGGAAGCTCCTGAAGACGAAGGCGCCGCTCAAGAGGAAGACGCGCGGACGGCAGAGCGTCTGGAACAGCAATCGGTAACTGAATAGTTACCGGTTGCGCGCCTGCCGGCGCAGTTTGCGAGTGGCGAGTGGAAAGTTGCGAGTGGAACCGGGGCTCGACTCGGACCTCCACTTTCCACTCGTCACTCGCAAACTCGCCACTGCGCCGTCAGACGTCCGACTTCCGACTCTCGACGGACCGACTCGCCACTGCGCCGCCAGGCGCCCGACTCGGGACTGAGGCGCCGAAGCGCCGCGACGGGCGCGTCGCGATCAGGACCGCGGCCGTCCACGTCGGAACGAGATCGACCAGCGGCACGATCTCGGCGGCGAACGAGGGAAGGAAAGCCCAGTGCCAGCCGACGAGCCAGGTCAGGAGACCCGCGACGGCGACGTCGAGCCCGGTATCGAACGGTGAAGCGCCCCCTTCCGAGAACACGGGGAAGATCGCGATCTGGAGGAGGTCGGCCGCGATCGCGATCAGGCGGGCGGCGACGACGCGCCTGCGCGTCATCGGCCCGATGAGGGTCAGTCGGTCTCGCAAGCTCCCGGTCCCCGGGGATCTCCGCACGAGCCACAACTTCTCTCCGGAGCCGTCTGCGCGCGCCCGGAGGACGTCGCGACCGCGAATGCCGAGAAGCGGCGGGTCAGTTTCGCGCTCTCGCACGCCGGGCAGACGATCCGCTCCCCTTCCGAGACGAGCTCCTCGAAACGGTGTCGGCAGACGTCGCAGGAGAACTCCCGAAGCGGCATCGTTCCCGGATTCTACGCTTCGAGCGCCGCGAGGATCCGCGGCAGCGCAATGCCGGAAGGCTCCCGGATCGCCCCCGCGAACATCGGCGAGAGCGCCGTCTCGGCGGGATTGATCTCGAAGACCTGCGCCCCCGCGTCGGCGGCGATCAGGGCGAGACCCGCCGCCGGATAGACCTCCGCCGAGGTCCCGACGACGAGATAGACGTCGGCCGAACGCGCGGCCTCCTGCGCGTCGGCCCACGCGTCGACCGGAAGCGGTTCGCCGAACCAGACGATGTCGGGCCGCATCATCGCGCCGCACGCGGGGCAAACGGGAGGCAGTACGTCGAGCGGCTCGAGATCCTCGTCGGTTCGCCGGCACCGAACGCAATACCGGCGCTCGATCGACCCGTGCAGCTCGACGAGCTCGCGGCTTCCGGCCCGGCGATGCAGGCCGTCGACGTTCTGCGTCGCGAGAAGAAAGCCGGAGAAACGCGCCTCCATCGCCGCGAGCGCGGCGTGGCCCGCGTTCGGCCGCGCCTCGCGGGCGTTGCGCCTCCGCATCTCGTAGAAGCGCCACACGCCTTCGGGGTTCTCCGCGAACGCTTCGGGGGTCGCGACATCCTCGATCCGATGCCCCTCCCACAGCCCGCCGGCCCCGCGAAAGGTCGCGATACCGGATTCGGCGGAAACGCCCGCGCCCGTCAGCACCGAGACGCGGGACGCCGAGCGCAGGACGGAGACGAGGCGGTCGAAGTCGTTCATCGATGAAATCTTACCGTCGCTCGCGCGCGGGGGCCCCGCGACGCGGATCGGTAACTCCGGGGGGTCTCGATTCGTTAATTGCCCGGAGAAGGGCGCAACCGTCGGGGAAGCGGATTGGGCGCAACGAATGTGCCGTTTCCGCGGGAGGCCGCTTGGGGGAAACCGTCGAGTCCACGACACGAGCCGTCAAATCCGGACGCCGCCGGTGGCCCCTCTGGCTCGGGGCGGCGGCGGCGCTGTCACTGGTCGCCGGAATCGTCCTCTGGGGCACGCGCGCGCGCAAGCCGAGGTACGTGACGGCCCCGGTGACCCGGGGCGACATCCAGCGCAGCGTCGGCGCCACCGGCGCGTTGAACCCCGTCGTGACCGTCCAGGTCGGATCGTACGTGTCGGGACCGGTCAAGTCGCTGGCCTGCGACTTCAACACCGAGGTGAGGATCGGCCAGCTCTGCGCGACGATCGATCCCGTTCCGTTCCAGCTCGTCGTCGATCAGGACCGGGCGCAGCTGGGCACGGTGATCGCCCAGATGAAGAAGGACGAGGCCGCCCTCCTGTACGCGAAGATCGCCTGGGAGCGCGACTCGAAGCTCGTCGCCGAGGGGACCGTTTCCCAGGACACCGTGGACAGCGAGAAGAGCGCGTACGATCAGGCGGCGGCCCAGGTCGGCCTCGACCGGGCGTCGATCGTGGACAAGCAGGCCGTGCTGAAGGCCGCCGAAGTCAACCTCGCGTACACCAACATCGTGTCTCCCGTCGTCGGCACCGTGATCACGCGCTCGGTCGACGTCGGACAAACGGTCGCGGCGAGCCTGCAGAGCCCGACGCTGTTCCTCATCGCGAAGGACCTGACCCACATGCAGGTCGACACCAACGTGAGCGAGGCGGACGTGGGCGACGTCCGGGTCGGGCAGAGGGGCTCCTTCACGGTCCAGGCCTTCCCCGGAAGGACGTTTCAGGGAGAAGTCTCCCAGATCCGGCGCGGACCGATCACGGTGCAGAACGTCGTCACCTACGACGTCGTGATGGCGGTGCCGAATCCCGACCGCCGTCTCTACCCCGGCATGACCGCCAACGCCCACATCGTCATCGACGAGCATGACGGCGTGCTCCGCGTGCCGCTCCCGGCCGTTCGATTCAACCCGAAGGGGCTCGCGGCGCGAAGCGAGGGGCCGTCGGGGGGCGGCGGGGAGCGCGGCGCCGGGTCTTCCGAGACGCAAGCCTCGCCCGGCGGCCCGGCCGCCGAAGGTGAGCGCGCCGCGACGGAGGGCAGCGGAAGCCGGACCCCGGACGCCGGAGAGAGCCCGCCCGAGGGACGACGGGAGCGCGGCCGCCGACCCGCGGGCGACCGGGAAGGCCGAGGACCGCATCACGGCCACGGCGTGGGACACGCAGACGATCACCGCAGCCAGGTCTGGGTGCTGCTCGACGACGGCAGCCTGAAGGAAGTGCCGGTGATCACGGGCATCGACGACGGCGCCCTGATCGAGGTGTCCGGACCGGGCCTGAAGCCCGGCGACAGGGTCGTCGTCAATGCCCTGCTTCCGGAGGGGTCCCGTCCGGGCGCGGAGCGATCCGGACCGCCCGGTTCCAACCCGGGCCAGGGCTTCCGCGCCGGCGGACCGCGCCTGTGACGACGCCGATCCCGCCCGCGGCCATCGACGTCCGCGACGTCACGAAGATCTATCGACTCGGAGACCAGGAGATTCACGCGCTCCAGAGCGTCAACCTGAGGATCGAGCGAGGCGAGTTCGTCGCCATCATGGGCGCGTCGGGCTCCGGAAAATCGACGCTGATGAACCTGATCGGCTGTCTCGACCGGCCGACCGCGGGAACGTACCTCCTCGACGGGACCGACGTCGCCGGCCTCGACGAGCCTTCGCTCGCCCGGATCCGGAGCCTGCGGATCGGCTTCGTCTTCCAGAACTTCAATCTGCTCGCCCGCACGAGCGCCGCGGAGAACGTCTCGCTGCCGCTTTTCTATTCGGGGCAGCTCGCGGGCGGCGCGAAAAAGGTCGCGGAGGCGCTCGCCCTGCTCGGTCTCGCCGAGCGGGAGGACAACCACCCCAACCAGCTCTCGGGCGGTCAGCAGCAGCGCGTGGCGATCGCCCGCGCCCTGATCAACAACCCGACGATCCTTCTCGCCGACGAACCGACGGGAAATCTCGATTCGAAGACCGCCCGGGAGATCCTCGCGACGATCCGCCGTCTCAACCGGGAACGGGGACTGACCGTCGTTCTGGTCACGCACGAAGCGGCGCTCGCCGAAACCGCCGACCGGATCGTCACCATGAGCGACGGCGTCGTCGTCTCGGACGAGCGAAGGGTCGCGCCAGCGCCCCTTCCCGCGCTGGCGCTCGTCCCGCCGCCGGCCGCCGGCGATCCGCCGCACCTCGGCGAGACCTGGTCGTTCACGCGCATGGCGCTGGCCGCCGCGGGGAGGGGCATCGGCCGCAACAAGCTCCGCTCGGCGCTGACCATGCTCGGAATCTTCATCGGCGTGGCGGCGCTGATCGCGATGCTCGCCGTCGGCGAAGGAGCGCGGGCGGCCCTCAAACAGCAGCTCGAGAGCCTGGGCACGAACCTCCTGATCGTGCTTCCCGGTTCGATCGGCTTCAACGGCGTCCGGTCGGGCATCGGCAGCGCGTCGAGTCTCCGGGTGACCGACGGCGCCGCGATCCTCGAGGAGGACTCCGCCGTGTCGGACTACAGCTACGTCAACCGGCAGGCCGCGCAGATCGTCAACGGCAACCTGAACTGGTCCACGACGGTCCAGGGCGTCACGCCGAGCTATCTCACCATCCGGGACTGGCCGGTGGTGGAGGGCCGCCGCCTCAGCCCGCAGGACGAGGACGAATCCCGGACGGTCTGCCTGCTGGGACAGACCGTGGTCGAGAACCTCTTCGGCGAATTCCAGAATCCCGTCGGCGCCGTCATCCGGGTCCGGAACGTCGAGATGACGGTGGTCGGCGTCCTCGCCCGAAAGGGCCACTCGGCCTCCGGGCAGGACCAGGACGACACGGTCCTGATCCCTTTCCGCACCTCGCAGGAGCGCGTTCTCGGAATCGCGGCGCCCGGTTCGGCCCAGGGCCAGTCCACCGTCTTCACCGTGCCGCCGAACCCGTTCGGAATCCAGCCCAGGCTGACCGGTTTCGTCCACACGATGTTCGTCCAGGCCCGAAGCGGGGCTCAGGTCAAGGCGGCGCTGCAGCAGGTCACCGCGACGCTCGAAAAGCGCCATCGGATCAAGCCCGGCCAGCCCGACGATTTCACCGTCCGCGACCTGACGGAGATCGCCGAGGTGGCGGAGCGGAGCAGCCGCGTGATGGAGCTCCTGCTCGCGGCGATCGCGTCGATCTCGCTCCTCGTCGGCGGCATCGGAATCATGAACATCCTCCTCGTCTCGGTGACCGAACGGACGCGCGAGATCGGGATCCGCATGGCGATCGGCGCGCGACGCGTCCACGTGCTGATGCAGTTCCTCGTCGAGGCATCGCTCCTGAGCCTGATGGGGGGCGGCGCGGGCGTCCTGATCGGCGTGGTCGCCTCCAAGGTCATCTCGCTGGCGGCCGGCTGGCCCACCCTGCTCTCTCCGGCCGTCGTGATCGCCGCCTTCCTGTTCTCGGCCGCGATCGGGATGTTCTTCGGTTACTACCCCGCGCGCCAGGCGTCCCTCCTCGACCCGATCGACGCCCTTCGCTATGAGTGACTCCGGCTCGAGAGCCCGATTCGCCGCGTCGCTTCCGCTGACGCGAGCACTCGGCGTTCTCGGAATCTGCGTGGCCGCCGGCCTCGGCGGCTGCGTCGTGGGTCCGAATTTCACCCCTCCGGCGTCTCCGGCGGTGGGAACCTACCTTCCGCCAGAATCCGCCCCGACTCCTTCCGATCGCGGTGTGGCGCGGCCCGCTGAAACCGGCGGCGAGGCTCAAGGCATCGGTTCCGGCGATGCTCAACGCATCGGTTCGAGCGATGCTCAACGCATCGGTTCGAGCGATGCTCAACGCATCGGTTCGGGCGATGCTCAACACATCGACATCGGCCGCGACATCCCGGGGCGGTGGTGGGAGGTCTTCCACAATCCTCGTCTCGAAGAAACGCTGCAAGAGGCCATCGCGGCGAGCTACGGCCTGGCGGCTTCCCGGGCCACGCTGGCGGAAGTCCGCGAGACGGTCACCGAGGCCCGCGCCGGGTACTTTCCGCAGATCGACGTCAACGCCGGCGCGCACCGGGGAGCCTCGGGATCGGGAGGGGCCGCGAATCTGTTCTTCGTCGGACCGTCGGTCGGCTACTCGATCGACGCATTCGGCGAAACCCGCCGCCGCGTGGAGCAGCAGTCGGCGCTCGCCGAGAGACAGGGCGACGAGCTGGCGGCCGCCTACCTCGCGCTCACGGGAGACTCCGTCACCGAGGCGATCGCCATCGCGGCGGCGCGATTCGAGATTTCGACCGTCGAAGATCTCATCGGCAACGATCAGAAAGACCTCGACCTCGTCCGGCGCTCCTTCGCCGCGGGGAGAGTCGCGCGCACCGACGTCCTGACGGCCGAAGCGGAGCTCGAATCCGATCGCACGCAGCTCCCGCCCCTGCACCAGCAACTCGCCATCGCGCGCCACGCGCTGGCGGTCCTGCTGGCCCGGGCCCCCGGGGAATCGCCGGTCCCCGATTTCGACATCGACGATTTCACGCTCCCCGGCGAGCTGCCCGTGTCTCTTCCTTCCGAGCTCGTCCACCGGCGCCCGGACATCCTGGCGGCCGAGGCGGTGCTCCATGCCGACAGCGCGGCGATCGGTGTGGCGACCGCGCAGATGTACCCGCAGATCACCCTTTCCGCGTCGATCGTGCAGCAGGCCCTTTCGATCGCGACCCTGCTCCAGTCTGCCTCCCGGATCTGGAGCGCGGGCGCCAGCGCCGCCGCTCCGGTCTGGCACGGAGGCGCCCTCACCGCGCAGAGACGCGCCGCGATCGACGCCTACGACGCGGATCTCGCGCTCTACCGGCAGACCGTGCTTCAGGCGTTCGGCCAGGTCGCCGACAGCCTGACGGCGATCGAGCACGACGGCGAGCTCGTGGCCGCGTCGCGCCGGGCGGTCGACATCGCCGACGCTTCCCTGAAGCTCCAGCGATCGAGCTACGCGGCCGGCAAGACCAGCGCGCTCCAGCTCATCGTCGCGGAGAACACGTATTCGAGCGCCCGGCTGGGCTACGTCCGCGCCCTCAGCCAGCGCCTGTCCGACACGGCCCAGCTCTTCATCGCCGCCGGCGGCGGCTGGTGGAACGAAGAGAGCCTGACCGCGGCTTCCGCCTCGCGCTGACGCGTCCCGACCGAGGCGGGTGCGCGGCGCATCTCCAGCCTGGCCGGCGCCCGCTGCGACGGGCCTCGAATAACGGCGCGTATCACCGCGCCTACGTGATCGCCTCCCCCTTCGTTTCGGGAAACGTCCATATCCACGCCGCGGTGGCCGCGGCAAACACCGCCGCGAGCGACATCCCGCCCGCGAGGCCGTACCGCCGCGCGATCACCGTCACCGCGATCGGCGTCACGAACTGCACGCCGCGGGCGATGTTGTAGATCGACCCCATCGCGGCGCCGCGCACGCGCGTCGGAAAGAGCTCGGCGAAGAGCGGTCCGAAGCCGCCCCAGACACCGGTCCCGAGGCCGACGAGGAACATGAAGGACAGGACCACCGCGGGACGCTCCGCGATCGAGGCCCAGAAAGCCGTCGTCATCGCGAGACCCGCCGCGAAGGTCAGCGAGTAGACCGTGAACGCCGGGCGCCGCCCGAACCGGTCGGCGACGAAACCGAACGACGCGTACCCGAGCAGTCCGCCCGCCTGCGTGACGAGGATCCACGACGCCGACTTCGCCATCGAGAAGTGGCGCTCGTCGTGGAGGTATCCCGGAAGCCACGTGTACGTGAACCAGTACGCCGACATCGTGAAGATCGTCAGGATCAGGCTTCGCACGAACACGCCCCGATACGCCGGCGAAAGGATCACGCCGAGCGGAGCCGAGCCCCCGGGGCGCCGCTCCGGATCGCGGCGGCGCGCCTCCCACACGTCCGATTCCGGAAGACGCTTCCGGATCGCGACGACGAGCAGGGCCGGGACGCCGGACACGAGGAAGCAGGCCCGCCATCCGATTGCCGGCGCGAGGAAACCCCCGACGAGCGAGGCGAGCGCGACCCCGATCGGGGCTCCGGTCTGCACGAACGCCCCGTAGCGAGCGCGGACGTTGGCGGGGAACGTCTCGGCGACGTAGGTCTGCCCCGTTCCCCACTCCCCGCCGACGCCGAGGCCCGTGACGACGCGGGCGACCATCAGCCAGAAGAAGCTCGGCGCGAGGCCGCTTGCGAACGTTCCGGCCGAAAAAACGAGGATCGTCGCCTGCAGGATCGCCTTCCGGCCGAAGCGGTCGGAGAGGAAGCCGAAGAGCACTCCCCCGGCGGCGGTCGCGAGCAGCGAGGCGCCGAAGATCCAGGAGAGCTCCTCCCTCGAGAAATGGAGCTCCCGCCCGAGCGGAATCAGGAGAAAGCTGTAGAGGATCAGGTCGTAGAAGTCGAAGACCCATCCGGCCCACGCCATGGCGAGGATCTCGAAATGGGTCCGCCCCGGCGCGGCGGCTTCGTGGAGGAAGCGCCCGCTCATCGGGTTATGAAAACGTCCCTGCGCCTCCCCGGCCGGCGAGTGCCTACGGATGCGACGAGACCGATCACGTCAGCGCCGAAAGCGTGGCGAGGCGCGAGCTCGGGGAGATGCCGGTGGCCAGTCCGAGCACCGAGCCTCTGTGACAGGACGGAATTGGAGGTCTTCCGCCGAGTTAAGCGGCGCGAATGCGACCGCTTCAACTCGGCGGCGCCGTCCTCGATGCATCGCCGCACCGGCCTTTCAACTCTCGTCGCCGACCTTCGGCAACACCGTGACCGGGGCGACCTTCTCGTCCGCGACCGTGCGGTTGAAGTCCGCGAGATCGTGGTCGACCGCGTCCCGGAACTCCGCGAGGATTCCGTCGAGCTCCTTCTTCAGGACGAGGTAGTACTCCGCCTGCGACGCCGTCGGCTTCGCATCGGCCGAGCCCACCTCGCCGGCGAGATTCGTGAACTCGTGGTCGAGCTTCGGTTCGAAGTTCAGGTCGTCTTCGTTGGACTTGATGTTGGGGTTGATGAGCTTCGCCTCGATCGCGTCGAGCTTCTTCGTCAGCGCCTTGGCCTTCGCGCCGATCGCGCTCCCCTTCCCGGTCTTCTCGGCGTGCTCCTGGAGGGTCTTGATCTGCGCCTTCAGGTCGCGGATCTTCATCACGGTGGCGTGCGTCTGCGAGAGGCCGTCGCGGATCTTCTCGAGCAGATCGAACTGCGCCTGGAGGTCCGCCGCCGAGGTTCCGACCGCCGGGTTCGGCTTCACCTCGAACGCCTGGGTGAACGTCTGCCCGTCCACCGTGAGGCGCGCCTGGTACGTCCCGGGAGCGACCTTCGGCGGCCGCTTGTCCCCTTCGTTGAAGACCGCCTTCGGCACGAGCGTGGGCTTCAGGATCCGCATGTCCCAGGCGAACCGGTTCAGCCCTTCCTTCGGCTCGAGCTTCTTCTCGTTCTCCGCTTCCCCGGCTTCGTCCGTCTCCTCCGCCTTCGTCTCGTCCTTCTTCTCGTTGTCGAACTTCCGGAGGACGGTGCTCCCCGAGAGGAACTCCAGCGTGACCTTCGAGCTCTCCGCCGGCTTGTCCTTCAGCCAGTAGTCGATCAGCACGCCGGCGGGCATGTTCTGGCCGGACGCGCCGCCCCGAGGGGGGCCCTCGCCCGCGTCGGCCGTCTCGATCTGGATGCGGACGGCCGGGCGGGGCGGGAAGAGGTGCACGGGCTCACCCGCGATCGACTCGCTCCACTGCCGCAGCGCTCCGAGGTCGTCGAGGATCCAGAACGCCCGTCCCTGTGTCGCGACAACGAGATCGCCGTTCTTGACGGTCAGGTCCGTGATCGGGACCGCCGGCAGGTTTCGCTGGAAGGAATGCCAGGAAGCGCCGTCGTCGAACGAGACGTAGAGGCCCCGCTCGGTCCCGCAGTAGAGCAGCCCGGCGCGCGCCGGGTCCTCCCGCACGACCCGCGTGAAAGCGCCGTCGGGGATTCCCGAGTCGATCTTCTTCCAGCTCTTGCCGTAGTCGGTCGTCTTGTAGAGGTACGGCTTCATGTCGTCGAACTGGTACATCGTCGCCGCGACGTAGGCGGTCCCCTTCTCGCGCGCCGAAACGTCGATCGCGTTGACGCGGATCCATTCCGGCATCCCCTTCGGGGTCACGTTCTCCCACGTCTTCGCGTCGTCGCGGCTGACGTGCACCAGGCCGTCGTCGCTCCCCGCCCACAGGACGCCCTTCTCGATCGGCGACTCGGTGAGCGCGAAGATCGTGTCGTAGACCTCGACGCCCGTCACGTCGTGCTGCACGGGGCCTCCCGACGCGGGCTCCTTGGAGGGATCGTTCCGCGTGAGGTCCGGGCTCGCTTCCGTCCACGTCTGCCCCTCGTCGGTCGAGCGCAGGAGCTTCTGGGCGGCGAAGTAGAGCACCCTCGGATCGTGCTTCGAGAGGATGATCGGCGCGTTCCACTGGTACCGGTACTTCAGGTCCTTCGTGGCGCGCCCGTCGGCCAGCTGCGGCCAGGGATCGATCTCCCGGTACTGTCTCGTCTTCCGGTCGAAGCGGGTGATCGTGCCTCCGTACCCTCCGGCGTACACGATCTCGGGATTGCGGGGATCGGGCGCGATCCAGGCGCTCTCGCCGCCGCCGACGTCGTACCAGTCGTTCGCCGTGATGCCGCCGAACCCGGGTACGCCGCTCGGCATGCCGACGGTCGAGTTGTCCTGCTGCGCTCCGTAGACCCAGTACGGGAAGCGGTCGTCCGTGATCACGCGATAGAACTGGGCGGTCGGCTGGTTGTCCTGGGTCGACCACGTGCGGCCGCCGTTGAACGTGATCGTCGCCCCTCCGTCGTTGCCCAGGATCATGCGGTTCGGGTCGTCGGGGTCGATCCAGAGGTCGTGGTTGTCCCCGTGGGGAACGGTCATCTTGTGGAGGGCCTTGCCTCCCTCCGAGATCTTGAAGAACTCGACGTTCGGAACGTAGAGGAGGTCGGGGTTCTTCGTATCCGGGAAGAGCCAGGAGTAGTACCAGGCTCGCTGGCGGATCCCGTGGTCGTCGGAGACCCGCGTCCATTTCTCCCCGCCGTCGTCGCTCCGGTAGAGACCGCCCTTGTCGTTCTCCGCGTCGATCATCGAGAAGACGCGCCCCGGCTTGACGGAGGCCGCGACCCCGACCCGTCCCCAGATCCCCGGAGGCAGGCCGTTCCCGGTGAGCTTCTTCCACGTCTCGCCGCCGTCGGTGGACTTGTAGAGCGCGCTTCCGGGGCCGCCGCTCTCGAGCGTCCACGGTTTCCGGTAGGCCTGCCAGAACGCGGCGTAGAGGATGCGGGGATTCGCCGGATCCATCGAGAGATCCGCGGCGCCGGTCTTCTCGTCGACGTAAAGGACCTTCTTCCAGCTCGCGCCGCCGTCGTCCGTTCGGAAGATGCCGCGCTCGGCGTTCGGCCCCCAGACGTGACCGAGCGCCGCGACGTACACGAGATCGGGATCGTGCGGATGCACGATCACGCGCGAGATCTGGTAGGTGTCCTTCAGCCCCATGCTCTTCCACGTCTGCCCCGCGTCGGTCGACTTCCAGACGCCGTCGCCGCTGGAGACGTTTCCCCGGATCGGCGACTCTCCCATTCCGACCCAGACGACGTTCGGGTCCGATTCCGAAACCGCGATCGAGCCGACGGAGCCCGTCTTGAAGTCCTTGTCCGAGACCGGCTCCCAGTTCGAGCCGCCGTCGGTCGTCTTCCACACGCCGCCTCCGGTTCCTCCGAAATAGAAGGTCAGCGGCTGGCCGCGCACGCCGGTGACCGCCGTCGAGCGGCCGCCCCGATACGGTCCGATGTTCCGGAACTGCAGCCCCTCGAAGCGATCGGAGAGCGACTTCTTCGCGGTCTCGTCGGAAGGGGGAGAGTTCTTCTTCGTCTTCGCGCCCCGGACCGGCAGCGCGAGCGCCAGGGAAAGAGCAACCAGCACCGGGAGGGATCTTCGCAGCGAACGCAAGGGCGTCCTCCTTCTGTCGTCGGCGGGTGGAATGAAAGACACGAAGGCGCATTATAGAGGTCCATCGATCGGGTCGCGGAGGCCGCCGCACTCTTCCCGTCCACGGTCTCCTCCGGCCGCCTCTCCGCCGGGATGTCCGCCTGCCCGCGCTTCGCCGCGGAGCGCGAACGTTCCCCGTCGTCGGCGGCTTGGGAAATGGGCCGGGGGGTGCCATCATGGCGCCCGGACGGAGGGAAAAGAATGACCACGCCTGCACGACTCTCCCGAAGCTCCATCGCCGCGGCCGCGGTCCTGGCGATCGCGGCCGCGGCCGCGGCGGACCTGCCCCCGATCGTCCCCCGCGACGTGCTGTTCGGAAACCCGGTTCGCGAGCTTCCCACCATTTCCCCCGACGGGACGCGCCTCGCGTGGCTCGCCCCCGACGCGAAGGGCGTCCAGCAGATCTGGGTCGCCGGCCTCGACCAGACCGGCCCGCGAGCAGTCACAAACGACCCGCACCGCGGCGTCCAGCTCTACCGATGGGCCGGCGACTCCCGCCACGTTCTCTACGAGCAGGATTCCGACGGCGACGAGAACTTCCACGTGTTCTCGGCCGAGATCGGCGGCGGATTCGTCCGCGACCTGACCCCGTTCTCGGGAGCGCGCGCGCAGAACCTCCTCACGAGTCCGCGCCGCCCCGCCGAGATCCTCGTCGGGATGAATCTCCGGAAGCGCGACGCGTTCGACATGTACCGGATCGACCTCGAGACCGGCGCGGTGCGGATCGACACCGAGAATCCCGGCGACGTCCTTTCCTGGACGACGGACGCGGACTTCGTGATCAGGGCCGCGACCGCTTTCGACCCGAAGACCGCCGCCACGATTCTCCGCGTGCGCGACGCGGCGGGAGCGCCCTGGCGCGACCTCGTTTCCTGGAAGTTCGAAGACTCGACGATGTTCGGCCAGGTCAACGGCGGCACGGTCGTCCTCGGTTTCGAGCCGGACGGCCGCTCGCTCGACGTCGTTTCGGCCCTGCACTCCGACACGGCGCGGGTGGAGAGGATCGACGCCTCGACCGGGCGCGTCCTCGCCGTCGTCGCCGAGGATCCGCACGGGGACGTCGCGATGGACCCCCTGGCGGACGTCGCGCCGCTCGCGCTGACCGACCCGTCGACCGGCCGGCTGCAGGCGGTCGCCTTCGAGTACGGGATGCCCGAGTGGACGTTTCTCGACGCCGGCGTGCGGGCCGACTTCGAGAAGCTCGCGCGGGGACGCCGGGGCTTCCTGTACCCGATCAGCCGCGACGGCGCCGACCGTCGGTGGATCGTGCTCCAGCTCGTGGACGACGGTCCCCTGACCTTCCTCCTCCACGACCGGAAGACGGGAGAGACGAAAACGCTCTTCCAGGACCAGCCGGAGCTCGCGAAATACACGCTCGCCCCGCCACGGTTCATGACGATCCGGGCGAGGGACGGCGTCGTCCTGCCGGCGTACCTGACCCTTCCGGTCGGGATTCCGCCGAAGAATCTTCCGCTGATCGTGACGCCCCACGGTGGTCCGTGGTGGCGGGACCACTGGGGCTTCGACCCGTACACCGCGTGGCTCGCCAACCGCGGGTATGCGGTGCTGGCGGTCGAGTTCCGGGGGTCGATCGGCTTCGGGAAGAAATTCCTGAATCTTGGCAACCACGAGTTCGGCCTGAAGATGGAAGACGATTCGATCGACGGCGCGCGCTGGGCCGTCGCGCAGGGCATCGCGGACCCGAAGCGGATCGGGATCATGGGCGCTTCCGCGGGCGGTTACGCGACGCTTCGCGCGATCACCGAGCACCCGGAGATGTTCGCGGCGGCGGTCGACCTCGTGGGGCCCTCGGACCTCGCCCTTCTCTTCTCGACGATGCCGCCGGGCTGGGGCGCGGTGAAGACGCGATGGGTCCGCCGCATGGGCGACGTCGAGCACGACCCGGAGCTGAACCGCCGTCTTTCGCCCCTCTTCCACGCGGAGACGATCCGCACGCCGCTCCTCGTCGGCCAGGGCGCCAACGACCCGCGCGTCAACATCGAAAACTCGAACCGGATGGTCGCGGCGATTCGGGAGAAGAAGATCCCGGTCGAGTACATCGTCTATCCGGACGAAGGGCACGGCTTCCAGCGGCCCGAGAACAACCTCGACTTCAACGGCCGTACCGAGGAGTTCCTCGCCCGGCATCTCCACGGCCGGGCGCAGCCGTGGACGAAAGTCGAGGGATCGACCGCCGAGGTCCGGTGAAGCGCGCGGCGGCCGCCCTGCTCCTCGCCGCGGCGCTCGGAGCGCCTCCCGCTCTCGCCGGCGACGGCCGCGGCCTCGACGTCTACGCGACGATCGCCGAGCCGGACCTGATTCCGGAAGGGATCGCGTTCGATCCGGAAACGCGGACCCTCTTCGTCTCGAGCGTCCGGAAACGGAAGATCGTCGCGATCTCGCCCGAAGGGAAGGCGCGCGATTTCGTCGGCTCGGGTCGGGACGGACTCTGGAGCGTGCTCGGCATGAAGGTCGACCCGGCGCGCCGGACGCTCCTCGCCTGCTCCGCCGTCGACGGCCCCGGGATGCTCCACTACACGGCCGCCGACCTCGGGAAATCCGCGGTCTACGAATTCGATCTCGCGACCGGAAAGACCCTCCAAGTCTTCCGCGCGCCCCCGGGACGGCACCTGTTCAACGACCTCGTCTTCACGCGCGCCGGGGTCGTCTACGTCACGGACAGCGCCGAAGGGAGCGTCTGGCGGATCGAGCGGGGCTCCGGAAAAGTCGAGCGGTTCGCGCGCGCAGGAAAATTCGTCTACCCGAACGGCATCGAGCTCGATCCGGAGGAGAAAGTGCTCTTCGTCGCGGACGCGCGGACGATCCGCGCGATCGATCTGGCGGGCGGCCCGCGCTGGGAGCTCGCGCATCCTCCGGGGATCCGCCTCGGCGAGGCGGACGGCCTCTACTTCGATCACGGCGCGCTGATCGCGATCCAGAACGGAAAACCCCCCGTGCGGATCGTGCGGCTTTCGCTCTCCTCCCGTTACGATCGGGTGACCGGCGAGATGGCGCTCGCCTCCGGAGATCCGCGTTTTCCGGAGCCGACGACGGGAGCGATCGCGGGAGACGTCCTGTATTTCGTCGGAGACTCGCAGCTCCGGGCGATCGGGAAGGACGGGAGCCTGTGGCCGCGCGAGAAGCTCGGTCCGGTTCGGATCTACGAGATGGCCCTTCGCAGCGCGCCGCCGGAGGCCGGATTTCCCCGGAGGACGCGATGAGAGCCGCGGCGGTTGTTCCGATTCTGCTCTGGCTCTGCGGGGCCGCGACGGGCTTTGCCGGCGACTCCCCCGCGCACGCTGACGCCGCGTCCGATTCCGCGCGCTCTCCCGCGGCGTCCAGTCTCGCCCGCTCTCCCGCGGCGTCCGTTCTCGCGCGCTCTCCCGCGGCGTCCGTTCTCGCGCGCTCTCCCGCGGCGAGCGCCGCCCTCTCCTGGAGGGAGGCGCACGAGGTCGCGATCGTGCGGGAGCTGGCCGAGCTGCTCGCCCTTCCGAATCGGGCTTCGGACACGGCGAACATCGAGCGCAACGCCGCGGCCGTCGCGGCCCTGTACGAGAAGCGCGGCGCGAAAGTGCGCCTCCTCCGCGTGCCCGACGCGCCTCCGGCCGTCTTCGCCGCGCTCGACACCCGGGGAGCGACGAAGACCGTCACCTTCTACGCGCACTACGACGGACAGCCGACCGACCCGCGGGAGTGGGCGACCCCGCCGTTCCTCCCGACGATGCGGCGGGGAACGCTCGAATCCGGCGCAGCGGCGATCTCGCTCGATGACCTCGCGGCGCCGCTCGACCCGGAGTGGCGCCTCTACGGCCGCTCCGCGTCGGACGACAAGGCACCGATCGTCGGGTTCGCCGCCGCGCTCGACGCCCTGAAGGCGAAGAGAATCCGGCCCTCGGTCAACCTCCGATTCTTCTTCGAAGGGGAAGAGGAGGCGGGTTCGCCGCACCTGCAGGCGATCCTCGACCGGTACGCGGCGGATCTGCGCACCGATGGCTGGATCCTCTGCGACGGCCCCGTTCATCAAAGCCGCCGCCCGCAGATCTTTTTCGGCGCGCGGGGGACGACGGGTCTCGAGATGACCGTCTACGGGCCGAACCACGGGCTCCACAGCGGCCACTACGGAAACTGGGCGCCCAACCCGATCGTCCGGCTGACCCATCTGCTCGATTCGCTGCGCGACGAGGAAGGCCGGATCCTCGTTCCGGGATTCGGCGACGACGTCCGGCCGCTGACCGATTCGGAGAAGCGCGCGATCGCCGCGGTGCCGCGCGTGGACGAGGAGCTGGAGAAGGAATTCGGTTTCGCCGTCCCGGAGGGAAACGGGGCGTCGCTCGTCGAGGTCCTGCAGCGCCCCGCCCTGAACGTGCGCGGGATCACCGCCGGCCATGTCGGCGCCGAAGCGGCGAACGTGATCGTTCCCGAAGCGAGCGCCTCGATCGATTTCCGCCTCGTTCCCGACCAGACGCCCGAGGGAGTGCGTCGGAAAGTCGAGTCGTTCCTCGAAAAGGAGGGGTGGTGGATCGTCCGCGACGCTCCCGACCCCGCCGCCCGCGCCGCGCACCCGAAGATCGTGCGCCTCGTCTGGGAGGGAGGCTACCCGGCAGCGCGAACGTCGATCGACCTCCCGTTCTCCCGGTCGATCATCGCCGCCGCCGAGCGCGCGCTCGGACCGGACATCGTGAAGATGCCGACACTCGGCGGCAGCATTCCCATGTACCTCTTTCAGAACGGCGGGAAGGTGCCCGTGGTCGGCGTTCCGATCGCGAACCACGACAACAACCAGCATTCGGCCAACGAGAACCTGCGGATCCGGAATCTTTGGGATGGGATAGAGCTTTACGCCGCTCTCTTCTCAGAATTGTAGAGAAACAGGCGCGGACCATCCATCGAGCGAATACGCGCGTCCTCGACCGCCGTACCCCTCCGATGTACGCCACGGTACGCCTGCGGGGTCCGGCGGTCTGTGGGTGCGCGTCTCGCTCGCGTCTGGCCGCGCCTAATCGTCGAGGCAACTGTCATCGGGTCGGAAGATGCGGGATCGGGCGCCCGCATCCCGCCGGGCTCGCGCCTCGACCCGCCTAATAGCGGGTTTCAACGGCAGGCACCCGGCCTCACGATACGATCAGAGCCTGATCCACGCGGCGATCGGGCGGTGGGTCGTGTATTATTTAGGCGCCTTGTTTCGATATCCGGGCATCGGCCATCACCACATTCACAGTACGCGGCAAGCCTTCCCGACGGCATGACTGCTCCCTCAACGTTCTACCGAACGGATTTCCAGAGCTTCGCGACCAGACTTTCCAGCCGGTCCACGTAGAGGAATCCTCCGAGCCCGGCGGCCACCAGCATCAGGAGCATCGTCGCGATCTGGAGATCGGCGACCGCGCGAATCAGCGCCAGATTCCCGGTCCGGATCGCTCCCATTCCGAGGCGCCGCCAGGCGATCCACGCCGACAGTCCGGCCCAGTGCGCCTGCCGGGCGACCTCGAGATAGAGCGTCACGCACGAGAAAAGAAGGATGACGAGAAGCGCGGAAAGGCTGACGAGGAGCGCCCGCCGGTGTTTGAACGGCGTCTTCGCCAGCACGCGATCGAGTTGGGCGCGCTCCGACTCGGTCAGCGACAACCGCCCGGGATTCCGATCGTCGAGCGCCACATTCGGATTCTACGCGCCGATCGCACGGGCGCGCCGCGGGTCAGCGTGAGCGCATCGGCGTGTCAGTGTCGTCCAAGCGACGGCCGCGAGATTCCCGATCTTGATCTGGCGCCTTCCCCGGTCGGGCGCCGCAGCGGTCGAGCCGATATGGCGAGCCGCGGAGGTCAGATCGCGGAGAGTGTGAGCGCAAAGCACGCATTTCCATGCGCTCGGCGCGCTCTCTCCTGAGCGAAGCGAAGGACCTGGCAACCGGATCAGATCCTTCGTCGCTTCGCTCCTCAGGATGACATGCTCCGCAGGTCTGCGATCTGGGAGGCCGCAGCGTTCCAGCCGCGCAGCGGCGCGCGCGAGGCCGACGTGTCACCCTCGGTGCTGGGCGTCGTGCTTCTGCCGATAAATCCGGTTCGACAGCCGGTTCTGCTGGCGGTTCACGATGCGGCGATCCTTCGGCGTGAGCTTGCCGCCGTTGTCCTCCCGCATGTCGCGGATTTCGCCGTTCACCCGCGATTCCTGGTTCTCGAGACGGGCCGTCTCCCGCGGCGTGAGCTCGCCGCTCCGGATTCCCTGCGCGATCCGGCGCTGCTGATTCTCCTCTCGCGCTCCGATGCGGCCTTCGGCCGCGGCGACGGCACCGAGAAAGAGCGGCCCCAGGGCGGCAACGGCGGCGACCTTGACGGACTTTCGAAGTCTCATGGTTTCTTCCCTCCGTCCGATCAGACGAGGGAAGCCGCCCGGCGGTTTACCCGGAAGGGCGCTTTCCGGCAGCCACCGCGCGCAGCCGGATGAGCTCCTCCTCGAGCTTCTTCTGATCGGTGACGTCCCGGAAGCTCCAGACCCGCCCCACGACGCGTTCCCCGATCTTCTGCGGCGTCGAGTACCGCTCGAACGTGCGTCCGTCCTTGAAGCGGACCCAGTCGTAGCTCTGCCCGTCGGGCTCGCGGTAGATCTCGCCGACCTTGCGGAGAAACTTCTCCGGGTTCTGCACCTGCTCCATGACCCAGGCCCGGAGCCGCGGCTTGTCGAACGAAGTGACGATCTCCGAAGGAATGCCCCACATTTCGATGACTTTCCGGTTGAAGTCGACGAGGTCGCCGTCGAGATCCACGACGAGGATCCCGTCGGCGGTCGCGTCGAACGTCGCCCGCAGGAGCGAGTGGGCGCGCGCGAGCGCCTCCTCCGTGCAGACGAGGTTCGTCATGTCGCGAAACGTCCAGATCCGCCCCGAGGCCCGGTCGGCGATCCGGCGGGGCGTCGAACGGCGCTCGAAGCGGCGCCCGTCCTTGAACAGGAGGACGTCGATGCTGTCCGCCTCGGGGCTCGAGTACACCTCCATCACCTTTCGCACGAACGGCGCCGGCTCCGCGAGCTGCTCCAGCACGAAAGCGATCAGGGCGTCGTCGTCCGCCGCGGCCGCCAGGTCCGCCGGGATTCCCCACATCGACACGAAGGCGCGGTTGAAGCGGACGATGCGGCCGTTCCCGTCGACGACGAGGATGCCCTCGCCGATCGCATCGAGCGTCGCCTGGAGGAGCGCGGCGGCGTCCTCGATTTCGGGCGCGACGGAAGGATGGTCGAGGGCCACGGACGAGGAGGGAAGTATACGACTCGGCCGCTGAAAAAGAAGGCCGCCCTCGCGGGCGGCCTCATCCGGGCTCGAAGAGAAACCGCCTCAGACCGGAGGAGGCGGGGGGGGCACCGAGGCGTCCGGAGGAGCCGAGCTCGTCGTCGTGCTCTGCGGCGTCGTCTGGACCGGAGGCAGAGTCGTGGGCACCGGAAGCGTCTGCGGCGCAGTCGTCGACGGCGTCGCGCTCGGCACCGGGGCCGGCGCTGGAACCGACTGGATCGGAACCGGGACGATCTGCGGCGCGGCGATCACCGGAGCGGGCGCGGCCGGCTCGGCCGGGGTCGGCTCCGTCTCCGTCCGGCGCGGGCTCGTGGCCCGGCGGTGGTGCGTCGCGGATCCCGAAGAGGACGAAGTCTGCGGGACCGTGGACGTTTCCACGGGCGCGGGCGTGGCTGCCGAGGCGGCGGCCGCCGGCGCCGGAGACTCGGCCACGGCGGCCGGGGCCGTCGGCTCGAGAGGCGGCGGGGTGATCGCCGCGGACGGGGCCGCTCCCACCGAAGACGTCGTGGTGGTGCTCGCCACCTTCGGCTGCCGACTCGAGTGCGCGACCGCGAGAGCGATCACCACCCCGACGACGACGACGATACCGAGAAATATTTCCATCCGGATCTTCCGGGTTCGATCGGCCTGGGCGGTTCTTTCAAACGAGAAGTGTTGAATCGCGTTCGCCATTGCTGACCTCCGAGAGGGACAAATTGCAAGATAGCTGCCAGACACGTCGCATTCGCGACGCTCGCGCAGCTCGGATCGCGAATGCTCCCGCCGCGCAGACCTCCTCCGCTCGGTTACTTCGCGGAGACTTTCCGCGCGGCGACCTTAACGTGGCTCGGGCTCCCGCCCTCGACCGCTTCGGCGCCCCACCAGAACCCATCAGAGCCCGAAGACCGCATTCGCGACGCTCGCGCAGCTCGGATCGCGAATGCTCCCGCCGCGCAGACCTCCAAAAACCATTTGTCATCCTGAGGAGTGACTTGTCCGCCGTAGCTCGGGGAGCGAAGGCGGAAGCAACGAAGGATCTGCTCCCGGCGCTCCGCTCGAAACTCGCAACCCGCGACTCGCGACTGCGCCGAGAGGCGCCCGACTCGAAACTCGAACGCGCTATCCCTCTTCCCGGATCGCGCGTTCGAGGTCTTCGAGAGCCATGTCGATCCGGTCGCGGTGCGTGCGGAAAGAAAGGACGCAGATCCGGATCGCGAAAACCGGCCCGAGCATCGTCCCGGTGACGTGCACGCGGCCGCGGGCGTTGACGCGCTCGAGGATCCGTCGGTTTGCGGCGTTGGTCTCCTCGGCCGCCCGATCCGGCCACGCTCGCCGGAACGCGACGATCGAAAGCTGCGGCTCGGCGAGGATCTCGATCCCGGGCATCGTCCGCAGCCCGTCGGCCGCCGCGCGGGCGAGCGCGAGCTTCTCTTCGAGGTTCGCGCGGAACGGAGCGATCCCGGAGAGCCGAACCGGGAGCCAGACCCGCAGCCCCCGCCAGTCGCGGGAGAGCTCGGGCGAGATCTGGCAGAAGTCGACGAACTCTTCCTCTTCGCGCATCTCGGGCAGGTACTCGGCCGTGAGCGCGTGCGCGCGCCGGAGCGCGGCGCCGTCCCGGACGATCAGGCAGCCGGTGCCGTAGGGAAGAAAGAGTCCCTTGTGGGGATCGAGGATCACGGAGTCGGAGAGCTCGATCCCGGCGAGGGTCGAGCGTCCCTCTGCGGTGAGGGCGAAGAACCCGCCGTAGGCCGCGTCGACGTGGAACCACAGCCCCTCCCGCCGCGCGAAGTCCGCGAGCGCGCGCAGATCGTCGACCGCGCCGGTGTTCGTCGTCCCGGCGTTGCCGACGACGAGGAACGGCGCCGCCCCGGCGGCCCGGTCGCCGGCGACCCGCTCCGCGAGCGCGTCCAGGCGGATCCGGAACCGTTCGTCGGTCGGGATCGCCCGGACGTTCTCCGGCGGAAACCCCGCGAGCATCGCCGCCTTCGCGACCGAGTGGTGCGTCTGGTCGGAAACGTAGATCGTGCCGGAGAGGAAGTCGGGCGGCAGCTTCTCCCGACGGGCCGTGACGATCGCGGAAAAGTTCGAGATCGATCCGCCCGACGTGAGCACGCCGCGCGCGGCCGGCGGATAACCGACGATCCCCGCGAACCACGACACCACGTCCGCTTCGATCTGCGCGAGCCCGGGCGCCGCGGCCCACACCCCGACGTAGCGGTTCGTCGCGTCGGCGATCAGGTCGGCCACCGCCGCGGCCGGAATTCCCCCGCCCGGGATGTAGGCGAGATACCCCGGCCCGGCCGTGCAGAAGCTCGTCGGGATCACGCGATCGAAGAGCAGGTCGAGGAGCGGCTCGAGCGCCGTCCCGTTCTCCGGCAGGTGGTCCAGACGGATCTCGCGCGCGAGCGCCGCTCCGGCCGACGGGGGCGCCGACGACATCGACGGCAGGCCTTCCAGGTACCGCTCGATCCGCGTGGTCGCCGCGTCGACGAGGTCCCGGAACCCGCCGGGAGAGAGCTCGAGCGGAAAATCGGGCGGAGAGACGGGCATCGCCGGATCTTACCGTGTCCCGCCGCCGGAAAAGTTCGGGCGAAACGATCGCGCCCGCCGGGGCGTTTGATATGGTTTGACGATCAACGAGGAGATCCGATGATGACGACGCCCCGCCTCCGTTTCGCCGCCGCCCTGATGCTCGCCGCCGCTCCCCTCTTCGCCGCGAAGCGCTCCGCCGCGCCTCCCCCCGCGGCGTCGGCCGACGAGAAGGAGCCCGCCGATTTCTTCGGAAACGTGAAGATCCGGAACCTCGGCCCCGCGGTCGGGGGAGGGCGCGTGAGCGCCGTCGCCGGCGTCCCGGGCGACAGAAACGTGTATTACGTCGGGGCCGGCGGAGGGGGCGTCTGGAAGACGATCGACGGCGGCCTCTCGTGGAAGGCCGTCTTCGAGAAGGAGGCGACCGCCTCGATCGGCGCGATCGCGGTCGCGCCGTCCGATCCGAGCGTCGTCTGGGTGGGGACCGGCGAGGCCAACATCCGGAACGACGCGCTCCCCGGCCGCGGGATCTACGTCTCCGGAGACGCGGGCCAGAGCTGGAAGCGCGCGGGTCTCGAGCACGCCGGACAGATCTCGAACATCGTGATCCATCCGACGAACCCCGACGTCGTGTGGGTCTCCGTCTTCGGCCACGAGTGGGGACCGAACCCCGATCGCGGCATCTTTCGCACGACCGACGGCGGCGCGACGTGGAAGAAGGTCCTTTTCGTCGACGACCGGACCGGAGCCATCGACCTCGTCATGGAGCCGGGGAATCCGCGGGTCCTCTACGCGGCGCTCTGGGAAGCCCGGCGCTACCCGTGGGAGCTCGTCAGCGGCGGCGGCGGAAGCGGGCTCTACCGCTCGACCGACGGCGGCGACACCTGGAAGAAGCTCACGAAGGGGCTGCCCGACGGCCCGCTCGGACGGATCGCGATCGCCGCGGCGCCGAGCAACCCCCGCCATCTGTACGCGCTGGTCGAGGCGAAGAAGGGCATGCTCTGGGAATCGAACGACCGCGGAGACGAGTGGAAGAGGGTGAGCGAGAGCCATCTCCTCGACGTGCGGCCGTTCTATTTCTCCCGGCTCTTCGTCTCTCCCGAGGACGAGCGGCGCGTGTACTTCCTCTCGTACGACCTCGTCGAGTCCGATGACGGCGGGAAGACGGCGCGCCCGATCGACCGCGGCGTCCATGTCGACCACCATGCCCTCTGGATCGATCCGGCGGATCCTTCGCGCATCGTGCAGGGCAACGACGGCGGGGCCTACGTCACCGAGGACCGCGGAAAGAGCTGGCGGGCCTGGGACGACATCCCGATCGAGCAGTTCTACATGGTCGCGGCCGACTCGGCGACCCCGTACCACCTCTGCGGCGGCCTCCAGGACAACAACGCCTGGTGCGGGCCGTCCGACAGCCTGAGCCGCTCGGGAATCACGGGAGCCGACTGGTTCGTGACGACCGGCGGGGACGGCGAGTACTCGGTGCCGGCGCCGAGCGATCCGACCATCGTCTATTCCGACTCGCAGAACGGCTCGATCAGCCGGCTCGACACGAAGACGCACATCTCGCGGTACGTCCAGCCCTATCTCCTCGGCGTCGAGGACCTCCCGCCGTCGGAGCTGAAGTACCGGTTCAACTGGACCTCCCCGATCGCCGTCTCCGCATCCGACGCGCAGGAGGTCTATCTCGGCGGGAACGTCGTCTTCCGTTCGAAGGACGGCGGCGACCACTGGGAGGTCGCGAGCCCCGATCTGACCCGCAACGACAAGTCGAAACAGCGCGCGAGCGGCGGCCCGATCAATCTCGATCTCTCGGGCGCCGAGACGTACGGCACGCTCCTTTCGATCACGATCGCCGACCGCGACCCGGCGACGATCTGGACCGGAAGCGACGACGGCCTCGTCCAGGTGACGCGAGACGGCGGGAAGACCTGGAAGAACGTGACCCCGAAGGGCGCTCCGGCGTGGGCGCGCGCGTACCAGGTGGGGGTGTCGCCGTTCGACGCGGGCACGGCCTATGCGCCGTTCGACGCCCACGAGCTCGACGACGACCGGGCGTACGCCTGGAAGACGACCGACGGCGGCGCCTCCTGGACGCCGATCGCGGCGGGGCTCCCCGACGACGAGCCGGTCTACGTGATCCGCGAAGACCCGAACAAACGCGGATTCCTCGTCGCCGGCACGGGCGCCGGGATCTACTTCTCGCGCGACGCCGGGGGCCACTGGGAGAAGCTCCACGCCGACATGCCGACCGTCGCGGTGTTCGACGTGAAGTTCGTTCGCGGAGACCTCGTCGTCGCGACCCACGGGCGCGGACTCTTCGTGTTCGACGCGATCTCGCCGCTCGAGGAAGCGACCCCGGCGATCGAGGCGGCCGACTTCCACCTCTTCGACACGCGTCCGGGCGTGCTCTACCACATGTGGAACCGCGGCGGATTCTCGCGCGATCCCGGCGCCGCGCCGAATCCCGCTTCCGGCGTTCGCGTCGACTACTCGCTGAAATCCGAGATCAAGAGCGACGAGGAAAAGGACGAGCCGGGGCCGGGCCGGAAGAAAACGCCCGTCCGGATCGTGGTGACGGACTCGGCCGGCCGGAAGGTCGCGACCCGGTATGGCGAATCGAAGGCGGGGCTCAACCGCTGGACGTGGGACATGCGCTACGACGGCGAGACGCCGGTGTCGTTCCAGAAACGGCCCCCCGCCAACGAGTTCTTCACGCCCGGCGAAGGGCCGCGCGTGCTCCCCGGCGAATACCGCATCGCGGTGACGGTCGCCGGAAAGACCGAGACGAAGAGCGCCCGCGTCGAGCCGGACCCGCGGATCCCGCCGCGCCCCGACGCCGCCCGCGAAGGGGTCCGCGCCGCGCTCGCGGCCCGCGGCGAGCTCTCCGCCCTGAACGAAGCGCTGAACCGGTCCCACGACCTGAGAGGCGACCTGAAGAAGGCCGAGCGGCTCGGGCGGGACGACGATTCGGCCGAAAAGGCGCCGCGCTTCCCGAAGACGGCGGCCGCGGCGAAATCGCTCGAGGCGAAGCTCGCCGCCTGGCAGGACTCCGTGTACAACCCCGATCGCCAGTACGACGTCGGCGCCGACTCGATCCACTTCCACTCGAAGCTCCACGACTCCTACGAGTCGCTCGCCCGGCAGCTCTCGAACACCGCAGACAACCCGCCGACCGAGGCGGCGCGCGAAGAGATGACGCGGCTCCGCGGCGAGCTCGATTCGCGGCTCGCCGAATTCAACCGGATCGTCGGGGAGGAAGTGCCCGCCTACGACAGGGCCGCGGCGGCGGAAGGCGCGCCGACGCTCTATGCGGGAGAACCGGTACAGGTGGAGCCGCCGGCCCTCTGAAGCCGGCGGGGGGTCCCGGCCTGCTCCCCTCGATCTTCGATATTTTCGTCCAGGGGGACCGGTCCCTGGATCGCTCCCAGGGCGGCCTCGGCATCGGTCTGACCCTCGTGCGCCGAATCATGGAGCTGCACGGCGGACACGTGGCGGCCAGGAGCGGCGGTCCCGGGATGGGGAGCGAGCTCGTGGGTCTCCCTTCCCGAGGCCGAGGCGGACGCCGCCCGCCTCCCGCCCGGGGCCGCCGCCTCGAAACCGCAGATCCCTTCTCAGAGAATCCTGATCGTCGAGGACAACGCCGACTCCGCCGAGGGCCTCGCCCGCCCGGCCGGCTACCGGCCCTTCAGCTTTTCGACGACCGCGCGCACGCGCTCCCGGCTCGCGTCGGAGAACCACGCGTCGACCCAGGCCTGCCCGTCCTCGCGGCGAGCACGCTCGAGCGCGTCCGCGGCCGGTCGCCGAAGCAGGCGCTTGACGGCCGAATACGCCGGGCGGCCGACCGCCAGGAGCCTGCGGGCGGCCTCGAGCGCGCGCGGTTCCACGGACTCCGGTTCGGCGAGGGCGTCGACGACGCCTGCCTCGAGGGCTTCGGAAGGGGAAAAGAGGATGCCCTCCCGGGCGGCGCGGACGAGGCTCGCCGGCGTCAATTGCGCGCGGAAGGTCTCGATCACGACGACGGGAAGCGGAAGGCCGATCTGGACTTCGTTGATGCCGATCTTCGCCGGCCCCTCGGCCATGACCCGATGGTCGGCCTGCATCGCCAGAACGCACCCTCCGGCGATCGCGTGTCCATTGACGGCCGCGACGACCGGAACGGGCCAGAGGAAGATCCGCTTCATGGTCTCGTGGAAGTGCTCCATGAGCGATTCGATCGCGGGCCGCGGGAGGTCGACGAGCGCCGGCAGGTCGAGCCCGGCGGAAAAGATCTTTCGCGCTCCGGTCAACACCACCGCGTCCGCTCCTTCCGCCGAGCGCAACGCGGCGTCGAAATCCCCGAGAAACCGCTCCTGGATCGCATTGGCCTTTCCGTCGTCCATCCGGAGAAGGGCGATTCCGCCGGCGTTCTCGATCGAGATCATGCGCGGATGATATCCGCCGGAGCCCCGGTCCGCCCTCAGTGACCGCCCGGGTGCTCGTGCATCGAGCCGACTCCGAAACGGACCCGGAAGAAACCGTGGATCGACACGGGGTGCGACCCGTAGACGTCGTCCAGCCGCTGCGTGAAGCGGTAGACCGTCGCGTCGAGGCCCACGCCGGTCTCCGCCTCGGAGACGAGCGGGACGTCCCTCGTGAACCCGAGAGTCGCCGCCCGGACGGCCGTGCGCTGCGGCGCCACGTCGTCCGGGCGCTGGCGCTTGTTCGTCAGCTCGTACAGGTCGCGATCCACGGACTCGACCCGTCCGTACACGAAATTCGCGCCGGCGAATTTCCAGGTCCACTCGAGCGTGTTGCCCCATTCGGGCCCGGACGGCGTGAGGTTTCTCCCGGCGATGAGCGTCGCCGCCAAGAAGCCGTTCGGAAACGCGCTCTGCCAGCCGATCGACGCCGTCGACCGGGTCTGGTTTCCCTCCTCGATCTTCTCGGGATGCTCGAGGTGCCCCGACGAAACCTGGAGCGAGAGCTCCGGCGTCGGGCGGATCCACAACCTCCCGGCGTACGAATCCAGGCTCCCCTGCTCGATGTCCCAGCGGTTCTCGTCCGGCTCGCGCCCGTGGAACGCGGACCCCTCGACCTCGAAAATCGTGTATTTCCACCCCGCCGTGACGACGTCCGAGGCGATGTGCGTCGAATCCTGGTTGTGGTGCGCGAGCGGAGCCGACGGATTCTCGGAGGCCGAGAGCCGGTGGGGATAGGCGACGGGCCCGAGCGCCGGCTCTCCCACCGGAGCGACGTAGAAGCGCGCCCGGCCGGCCTCGTCCGTTTCCTTCTCCCAGGACGCGCCGAGCTGGACGAAGAGGTCGTGCGGGTGCTGCCGGTCGACGAGCAGGACGCCTTCGTACGTCTCCCCGCGCTGGAAGAGCTGCCGCGAGCCCTCCGGGGGGATCGTCGCCGGCTCCAGCGAGAACGTTCCGAGGAGCGACAGCTTTCCGCCGCCCCATCCCCGGACCGCCATCGCCATCAGGTGGTTCTGGGATTCGAACTCGCGGCCCCCGGAGGGACCGCCCTGGCGATTGGCGTCGAGAAACGCGTAGCCGTGGAGCATCGTCATCCAGTGCGGCATGGCCGGCATCTCGTCCATGGTTGCCATCGGGTCCGGATTCGCATCGGCGGGGAGCGGGGCGTGATCGTGGACCGACTGGGCGGAAAGCGGCGCGGCGGCGAGGAGCGCCGTGAAGAACGCGGCGAGGAGCGCCCTGAAGAGCAGGCGCGTTCGCCTCATCGCGTGGAACGGGTCCGTCCCGGGCCCATGGAGCGCGCCGGCGTTCCGGCGCGGTTGGCGAGCGCTTCGAGGAGCCCCGCGCGCTTCCCGCCCGCCTCGACGAGGCGGATGTCCCACTCCGCCACGACCTCCTCAAGCCCTTCGCAGAGCGCGGTCAGGTCCGCGATCTCCCGGCGCAGACGCTCCACTTTCTCGCCGGCGAGCCGGCGCACCTCCCGACAGGGAGTCCCGCCGGCGTCGCGCGTCCGAAGGACACCCGCGAGTTCCTGGATCGAGAAGCCGACGGAAACGGCGACACGAATCAGGCGGACTCGCGCCACCGCCGACGGCGCGTGACGCCGGTAGCCGTTCCCGGAGCGGCGCGGCCTTGGAAGCAAGCCTCGCCGCTCGTAGAACCGGAGCGTGTCCTTCGTGACGCCGGCGCGAGCGGAGAGCTCGCCGGAAGAAAGCTCGGAGAGCTCGCCGGACAACAGCTCCCCGACCTCGCCGGAGCGAAGTTCGGAGAGCGCCTTCGGGGAGGCCGGACTCTCCCTCCGGACCCGACCGTTTCCGCCGCGACGCATTCCGAGACTCTATCGCTCTAGCGCCGCTCGGGAACCGCCACGGGATCTCCGGTCTCGTGCTCGACGATCTGGAATCGGAGAAAGTCGTGAATCGCGTCGAGCGCATCGACGTCAACCGCAGAGATCGCGACGCGGCCCCCTCCGGGGATCTCTTCGTAGCCATAGTGGATCGATGCCGCGCGGCGCTTCATCGTCGCCGATCCCGGAGGCTTCTCGCCGTGGACGAACATCGGGATGGAGAAGTCTCCGGCCGCGAACATCTCCCGGACGTGCGCCAGGTGCGCGCGGATCCGGCCGATGTCTTCCGCGTCCCTCGCGTCGCGCACCGTCACCTCGATCGCGCCCCCGTCGGCCCGGAGCCGGAAGTGGTGGGTCGTCTTCGCCTGAGGAAAGCCCATGCCTTCGTCGCCCCGCCCCTCGAGCGCCGAATCGTGCCGGTGACCGGATTCTTCGGCGAGGGGACAATCGGCGTGACTCGCCGCGTTCCCCTCTGTCAACGGGCGCCCGGAGGGAGCGGGCGCCGCGGCCAGGGCGGAGCTCACGGCGAGTAGGACCGACACGAGGATTTCGGGGACTTTCATGGATGCTCCTTTTCCGTCCGATCTTCGGACGCGGAGACCCTAAACGATGGTCTCGGGTCCACGGTCAAGCCCCACCCCGCGGGCCGCGGCCCCCTTCCCGGGGCTGGCGCGATCCGTGCTACTATCGGGTTTCGGCTTCGCCCCGGCCTTTCGCCGGTCTCCAAGCGCGCGAAACCGATTTCCGTCGAGGGTTGATGGATCAGGAAAATCCCGGAAATACTGCGGGCGGAGTTCCCCGAAAATCGCGTCGCCGAAGGAGAGGCCGCCGTCGCCGTGGAGGTGGCGGGCCGGGCGCTCCCCAGGGCGCCCCGCAAGGGTCTCCCGAGCAGGCGAACGCCGAGAGCGGCGGCTCCGTCGAGGCCCAGGCCACGGGCGTCCTCTCCCTTCCGGAGAAGGGCTCGGGGGTGCTCGTCTCCGCGAAGAACAACTACCTTCCGACTCCGCACGATCCGCTCGTGCCGAGGGACCTCGTCGAACGGGAGGGGCTCCTCGCCGGCGTGACGATCGCGGGGCGGGTGAGCGGCGGAAACCGCCCGACGCTCCTTCGCGTCGACACGGTCGAGCAGCTTCCCCCGGAGGAGTACCGCCGGCATCCGGCGTTCACCGAGCTCGTCTCGGTCGATCCGCACACCTGCCTCCGCTTCGAGACTGAGCCGGACGAGATGTGCGGCCGGGTCGTCGATCTCGTCAGCCCGATCGGACGCGGACAGCGGTGCCTGATCGTCGCGCCGCCGAAGACCGGGAAGACGACGCTCTTGAAGCGCATGGCGCAGGCGGTCTCGAAGAACCACCCCGACGTCGAGCTCATGGTGCTGCTCGTCGACGAGCGGCCCGAGGAAGTCACCGACCTGCGGCGGTCCGTCCGCGGCGACGTGATCGCGTCGTCGTCGGATCTCTCCGCGCAGAACCACGTCGCGGTCGCCGAGATCGTCGCGGAACGCGCCCGCCGGCTCGTCGAATGCGGGAAGCACGCGATCATCTTCCTCGACTCGATCACCCGGCTTTCGCGTGCCTACAACCAGATGCAGAAGGGGCAGGGAAAGATCCTCTCCGGCGGCATCGACGCGCGCACGATGGAGAAGCCGCGGCGGTTCTTCGGCGCCGCCCGAAACGCCGAGAACCACGGTTCGCTCACGATCATCGCGACCGCGCTCGTCGACACCGGCTCGCGAATGGACGAGGTGATCTTCCAGGAGTTCAAAGGAACCGGCAACACGGAGATCCTCCTCGACCGCGACCTCTTCGAGCGCCGGATCTTCCCCGCGATCGTGATCCAGCAGTCCGGAACCCGGAAGGAAGAAAAGCTCTACACGCCCGAGGAGCTCCCGAAGATCCACAAGCTCCGCCGCGCGCTCGCCGGGGCGCACAAGGTCCAGGCAATGGAGCTGCTCCTCGCGCGCCTGCAGAAGTTCAAGACCAACGCCGACTTCCTGAAAAGCTTCTAGGTCGTCGCTTCCGCGGCCCGCGCTCCGCGCGTCCGCTTACGCTCCCACATCGCAGACCTGGAGCATGTCATCCTGAGGAGCGCAGCGACGAAGGATCTGCTCAGGTAGCAGGTCCTTCGCTCCGCTCAGGAGAGAGCACTCCGCGCTCATGTCCACGAGCGCTCCGAGCTCACACTTTCCGCGATCTGGCCTCCGTCGCTCGTCCCGGTAGGGACTCGACGACTCCGGCCACGACCAGAGCGGAAGCTGCGTTCGCGACCTCGCGGAGCTCGGATCGCGAACGGCCCGCAGAAACCGTCGCCGCGAACGGCCCGCATCCCGCCTGATTCGCGCCTCGCCTCGCTTCTCGGCCGTTCGAACGAAATCTCTCCTCGCCGAAAATCTTCGTCGCAGCAAACGCCTGAGGCCGCTCGACCGCTTGCAGCCTCTCCGATCGCGGATCTCCTCTGTAGCTTCCGCGGCTCACCCGAGCTTCGCGAGGTCGCGAACCCGCGTTCGGGGCCCCGCAGCGAGATTCGCCGACCTGGCAGGCTGCTGAAAAACCCCGCGGATCGCGCGCCAGTGGCTTGTGGACGAGATCAAGGCGCGAGGAGAGAACAGATGCCAGAGCGATCGGACTCGACGAGCAACGCCGAGATCGTTCACGATGTACTGGCGCCCAAAGGGTTCGGGCGGCGCCGGGCCGTCTGCTTCGTTGCCGCTCCTCGACGATACTCCGGCATCGCCTGCGTCGCGGATGCTTTGCATCCGGCTCGGCGGCGCTCCGAACGCGACTCGCGCGGTTTTTCAGCAGCCTGCTAGACCGGGCGCTCGAGATCTCCGCAGAGGGCGTCGACCCTGTCGTCGGGCAGGCCATCCGCCGTGCGGACGAGCTTCGCCATGAGCCGCGGACGCCGCAGCAGCCGGGCGACGACGTCTTCGGGGACGCGGCCTGCCGCCGCCAGCAGCTCGTCGGTCTCGATCGCGAGAATCCCCGCGATCCGCGCAATCGTGCGATCGCTCGGCGGAGGAACGTGGCTTCGTTCGATCCGCGACAGGTAAGAAGGGCTCACCGCCACGAGCCGCGCCAGCCGGCGAACGCTGAGCCGCCGCGCCTCGCGAACACGGCGAAGTTGCTCGCCGAAATCTTCCCGCGGGGGCACGAGGCGGCCGGCGGCGATCGTCGCCGCGGGAAGATCGACGGACTCGACCGGTGACGGGCCCCTCGCCGACAATGCTGTCACGCTGCACCTCTCTGCTTCCCGCGCGTTTCACTTCCGGCCGGACGGCCGGCGCGCGCCGACGGCCGGGAAGAGCAACGCGTCTGCCATCGGGGCTCGATGGGAAGCGCGCTTGCGTGCAGAGGCCTATCGTGTCTGATCAGAACGAATTCCCGCGTATCGCGGCATTCCCGCTTCGAGAGCGGCCCCGTCCCCGCACGAGATCGCCTCGTCCGCTTCGAGAGACGTTCTGTGATCGTCAGGCGACAGCAGCGGCGGCCACGCCGTCAGGTTCCCGATTCCGACTCCGGAAGGGAGGGAGGCGGCCCGAGGAGCTCCCGTTCGAGCCGGCTCTTCAGATCCTGGGCGGAACGGATTCGGCGCGTGTCGATGTCGGTCTCCGCCAGCCATTCGATCAATCCGCGCACGAGCGCGGAAGATCCGAGGGCGGCGCCGCTCGATCTCCGGATCGCCGCCGAGACGAACTGGAGCGCGGCCAGCGTTTCGTTCGGCAGGCGAAGCGTGATCGCGCGTCGCTCGTCGCCATCCCGTGCGTCCCTGCCGGCTTCCGTCAAGAAAATGCCCGCTCGCTCCGCCGCCACTCCGAAGTCGGCCCGTCGACCATCCTCGGCGCCGCCGCGCGGAGAGTTTCCTTCAAGTGCGTTTCGGTCCGGACCTCCGCCAGCGGGATTCCGGATTCGACGAGAATCGCGACCAGCACACGGATGAGCACGGCCTTCGTGAATCGGACTCCCGTGTCCCGCCGGATCCGCGCGCAGAGTCTCTCGATGAACTCGAGCTGCGCCGCGGTGAGCACGAGGGATGTTCTTCCCGATTGTCCCGGTCGTTCGTCTCGCGGGCGCGACGTCCCTGGCGATCCCATCGAATGCGAAACGCCCTCGCCCTCGGCGATGTTACATGGTTGCTTCTCGACCTCGGTCACATTTATGACAACATCCAATGCTTCGGAGAGCCCTCCGGAGAATTGATCTTCCGTTCACGATCGACAACACTTTCCCATTCAAAATACGACTCCGGGCAATTACGTATTGGTGGCAGAAGGGTTGCTCTTTCCGCTCTCCGTTCGCGCACGACGAGGTGATCCGGGAACGAAGAAACCGGCGGCCCGCGACGCGCGGAACGTTGGCCTCCCGTGAGGCCGGGAAGGAGTTTTATGAAGGTTTTGAGGAGCCTCGCCATCTTTACGATGGCGACCGGACTCGCCGCGTCGATGTACGCGCAGGCGACGTCCGGCAACATCTACGGGTCCGTCAGCGACGAGCAGGGGGGCAAGCTCCCCGGCGTCGCGGTGACCCTCTCCGGCTGCGGCGCGCCGCGGAGCGCGACGACGGGGGCACAGGGCGATTTTCGCTTCCTGAACCTCTCGCCGTGCACGTACTCGGTCAAGACCGAGCTCTCCGGGTTCGCCACGGTCGAGCGCAACAACGTGGTGGTCAACCTCGGGACCAACACGGAGCTGTCGGTGTCGATGAAGATCGCCTCGGTCGCGACGACGATCACGGTCACGTCGGAATCTCCGCTGCTGGACACGCGCAAGCAGTCGACGGGCGCCAACTACAGCCAGCAGGAACTCAAGTCGATTCCGACCGGCCGCGACCCGTGGGTCATCCTGCAGCAGACGCCGGGCGTGCTCGTCGACCGACAGAACGTCGGCGGCAGCCAGGGCGGACAGCAGGACAACTACGTCGGCAAGGGCACGGACGCCACGCAGAACGCGTGGAACGTCGACGGCGTGACGATCACCGACATGGCGGCGACCGGCTCGTCCCCGACGTACTACGACTTCGACGCCTTCCAGGAAATGCAGGCGACGACGGGCGGCAGCGATCCGTCGGTCGCGGTTCCGGGCGTCACGCTCAACATGGTGACCAAGCGCGGCACCAACGAAGTGCACGGGTCCGCCCGCGTCTTCGACACGCCGCACCAGCTCGAGGCCTACAACACGAACTCCGACTTCCAGCACCAGCAGGAAGTCCTGGGGCAGAGCTCGGTCCAGAACCGGATCTTCAACATCCAGGACTACGGCATCGAAGCGGGCGGACCGCTCTGGCCGGACAAGGCCTGGCTCTGGGGCAGCTACGGCCGTAACCAGATCGACCTGCTCCAGGCGGGGGGCACGACCGACAAGACGACCCTCGAGAACTTCGCGGGCAAGCTGAACGTCCAGCCGATCGAGTCGAACTCGGCGACGGGCTTCTACTTCCGCGGCGACAAGCTGAAGTTCGGACGCAGCGCCGGACCGACGCGGCCGCAGCCGACGTCGTGGGACCAGTCCGGCCCGACGACGATCTGGAAGGGTGAAGACTCGCAGGTGTTCGGACCGAACCTCGTCCTCGACGCCTCCTACAACTACGTCGGCGGCGGCTTCGGGCTCACGCCCGAGGGGGGGAACGTCAATTCGTACAGAAGCCCGACCGGCGTGTGGCAGAACTCCTACGTCTTCTACAACACGTACCGTCCGCAGCATCAGGTCAACGCGAACCTCTCCGGCTTCTTCAACACCGGCAACATCGGCCACGAGCTGAAGTTCGGATTCGGGTACCGCAACGTCGACCTGAAGTCCAACTCCACCTGGCCGGGCAACGGCGCGGTTCCGCTCGAAGATCTCGGGCTGGCCAAGCTGACCCGTCCCAAGCTCATCTCGGTCGACACGAAGTACTACGACGGGTTCCTGCAGGACACGATGACCGTCTCGAACCTGACGCTGAACGTCGGCGTCCGGTACGACGAGCAGTACGGCGCGAACCTCGCGAGCACGTCTCCGGGACTCTCCTGGAACGACGCGCTGTGCGACTCGAGCGCCCCGTTCAGCACCTCCAACCCTTGCCTTCCCTCGATCAACTATCCCGGCGGCGGCACGGAGTTCAAGTGGAAGAACTGGGAGCCCCGCGTCGGCCTGACCTACGCGCTCGGCGCGCAGAAGAGCACCCTCATCCGGGCCTCTTACGCGCAGTTCGCCGATCAGCTCGGCCAGGGCAACATCACGTTCGACAACCCGGTGAGCTATTCGTACGCCTACTACTACCTCTCCCCGGCGTACAAGGCGCACGCGGCCAACGGAAATCACGTCATCTCGTCGCCCGCCGATCTCGGCGCCTTCTATTACAACTACAACTACAACCCGAACAACCCGGCGTCCCTCAGCTCGCCCAACACGATCGACCACAACCTGAAGGCCCCGAAGACGGACGAGTTCACGGTCGGCGTCGACCACCAGATCCTCCCGGAGCTGGTCGCGGGCATGACCTACACGTACCGGAAGCGGACCGACCTCACCTGGACACCGTTCATGGGGATCACGAGCTCCGACTTCTCGCAGGTCAACTCGGGAGTCCCCGGCTATGACTGGCAGGGCAACTTCCTCGGCAACACCAGCCCGCTCTACGGACTGACGGATCCCGTCGCCAGCGCGCCGGGCCGCGAGCTCACCAACCGTCCGGGCTACAACGTCCGGTACGACGGACTCGAATTCCAGCTCACCAAGCGGCTGACCGACCGCTGGATGGCGCACGGCAGCTTCACGTGGACGAACTGGAAGGAGCACGTCACTTCCGCCAGCGGGTGCCAGGATCCGACCAACTCGGTCAGCAACAACGGACCGAGCTGCGGAGAAGGCATGATCACCTGGTTCGGCGGCGCGGCCAACAGCGGCGCGTTCGCCAACGTCTACATCAACAGCAAGTGGAACTTCAACGTCAGCGGTCTCTACCAGCTCCCGATGAACTTCAACCTCGCCGCCAACATCTACGGCCGTCAGGGATATCCGATTCCCTACTACGTCCGTGAGAATCCCGGCGACGGTCTCGGCGCGCGGAGCGTCATCATCGGAAACCCGGACGACAACCGGAACTCGGACCTGTACGAGCTCGACATGCGTCTCGAGAAGGTCGTTCCCCTCTTCCAGAAGGCCGACCTCACCCTCTCGCTCGACGTCTTCAACGTCCTGAACTCGAACACGGCCCTCCAGAACCGCAACCGGGCCTGCGATGGCACCGCCGGCGCCTGCGGATTCACGACCACGGGCGACGCAACCGCCCAGGCCAACCAGATCACGGAGACCCAGGCGCCCCGCACCCTCCGGTTCGGAGCTCGCTTGAGCTTCTGATTCCTCCTTTCCGGCCTCTCGCCCCGCCGGAGCGATCCGGCGGGGCTTTTTTTTGCCCGGCGCGGCGACGGTACCCCGCCGAAGCCTGGGCGAAGACGGATAGATCGGGCGCGTTCCGCGGCAGCCCCCCATCCTTCCGGCTCGCATCTCGGCGCCCTCCCGCTCTGGCGCCGCGATCGAGCCGCGATGCCGCGTCGCGCACGAGGCGCGGCCAGACGTGCGGGAAGACGGTCGAGGCCGGCGGATCGGCGGCACAGGCGTACCGGCGCGTACGTCGAAGCCGCCTGATCCGCCGGACTCGGCCGTATAACGGCGCGTATCGCCGCGCCTGCCAAAAAAAGACGGCCGCGCCTCGTTCGGCGCGGCCGGGAAGGAGGAGATCTGCCTGTAGATACGGGAAACACTCCCTCCGCGTTTACGTACAATAAGCGGAGGGGCCCGGTTGAAGCGGACGCCTTGCGCCGCTTAACTCGGCACCACGGAAGTGAATCGAGGGCCGCGTTGAGGCGGGCGCTTCGCGCCGCTTGGCTCGGCCACCGGTGGAGGGTCGAGATGGGAAAACTGGGCCTCGGGTGCGCGGCCATCGCGCTGATTCTTATCGTGATCGTGGGCCTGTCGTTCGCGGGCACGTACAACACGCTTAACCGGAAAAACGAAGCGGTCAACCAGCAGTGGGGCCAGGTGGAAAACGTCTATCAACGGCGGGCGGACCTGATCCCGAACCTCGTTGCGACGGTGCAGGGAGCGGCGAACTTCGAGAAATCGACGCTCGACAGCGTCATCGAGGCGCGGTCGAAGGCGACCTCCATCCAGGCGACTCCGGAGCTCGTCAACGATCCCCAGGCCTTTCAGAAGTTCGAGCAGGCGCAGGGTCAGCTGACCTCCGCGCTGTCCCGGCTCATGGTCGTCGTCGAACGGTATCCCGAGCTCAAGGCCACCCAGAACTTCCGGGACCTTCAGGCACAGCTCGAAGGAACCGAAAACCGGATCACCGTCGAGCGCATGCGGTACAACGAGGTGGCGCAGGACTTCAACACGAGCTACCACTCGTTCCCGACGAACATGATCGCGGGCTTCTTCTCCCGCTTCAAGGAAAAGGCCTATTTCCAGGCGCAGGCGGGAGCGGAGACGGCGCCGAAGGTGAACTTCAACTTCGGAACGGGGACGGCGGCGACGACCGCGCCGGCGACGACGCACTGATCCGGACGCCGGCCCTGCGGGAGATCACGGCGTGAGCGGGCGAAGCCGTGCTGTGCACGTCGGCGCGGCGGTCCTGCTGTTCGCGCTCCTCTCGGCGGCGGCGCGGGCCGACGTCAGGATCCCTCCCCCGCCCGCGCATTACTTCAACGACGAGGCGGCGCTCGTGTCGGCCGACGATGCCTCGCGGATCGACGCGAAGCTCCGGGAATTCGACGGGCAGACGTCGAACCAGATCGTCGTCGCGATCTTCCCGGAGCTGCCGGAGCCCTCGCTCGAGGACTTCACGGTCCGCACGGCGCAGGCCTGGCGGGTCGGCCGGAAGAAGCTCGACAACGGCGCCGTGTTGTTCATCTTCGTCAAGGACCACAAGACCCGGATCGAAGTCGGCTACGGCCTCGAAGGCGCTCTCCCCGACGCCATTTGCAACGACATCCTCCAGGACCGCCTCGCTCCCGAGTTCCGGGCGGGACGCTATGCCGCCGGGATCGACGCCGCGGTCGACGCGATGATGCAGGCCACGCGAGGCGAGTACCATGCGGCGCAGAAGCCGGCGTCTCGCGGCCGCGGGTCCGCGGGACGCTTCAACGGCGTCTCTGCCGTGGTGCTCCTCCTTTTCTTCGGGCTCGCGCGCTTCTTCCGCCGCCGGGGCTGGCGAACGTACGGCGGCGGAGGCTCGTGGACCGGAGGCTGGGGCGGAGGCGGCTTTGGAGGCGGCGGAGGGTGGGGCGGCGGCGGAGGCGGCTTCTCGGGCGGCGGGGGCTCTTTCGGCGGGGGCGGCGCCTCCGGAGGCTGGTGAGGAGATCGCGATGAAGAGCCTGCTGAACGCGGAAGACCACGAGCGGATCGTCCGGGCGATCGCGGAAGCCGAGGCGAAGAGCAGCGGACAGATTCGCGTCCACCTCCACCACCGCTCCGTCGGCGACCCGATCGAAGCCGGGACGAAAGTCTTCGAGAAGCTCGGAATGACCGCGACGGCCGAGAAGAACGGGGTGCTGATCTTCGTCGCTCCCCGCTCGAAGAGCTTCGCGATCCTCGGCGACTCGGGAATACACGAAAAATGCGGCGACGACTTCTGGAACGACGCGGCCGCCGCGATGGGCGGGCACTTCGGAAAGGGCGACTTCGCGGGCGGCATCGTCGCGACGATCTCCCGCGTCGGCGACGCCCTCGCGGAGCACTTCCCGCGGGGCGAGGGCTCCGTCAACGAGCTGCCCGACGAGATCGACGAAAGCTAGCAGGCTGCTGAAAAACCCCGCGGATCGCGCGCCAGTGGCTTGTGAGCGAGATCAAGGCGCGAGGAGAGGACAGATGCCAGAGCGATCGGACTCGACGAGCAACGCCGAGATCGTTCACGATGCACTGGCGCCCACAGGGATCGGGCGGCGCGCCGAACGCGACCCGTGCGGTTTTTCAGCAGCCTGCTAGTCTCCCGTGACGGAATTGCCGTGGCGTCGTTCGGAGCGCGGCGGGGCGGGATGCCAGGCGGCGCGACGCGGGCGTTATTCGCGTTACGGGACGTCAGGGGAGCCGGCGCGCATCCGCGGGCGCCCCGCGTCCGCCGGGGCCCCGGAGCTCCGAGGATGACGCCGAATCCCGTTCTCGGACGAGCCGGCGGAGATGGCCCGCCCTGTCGCGGCCGCGGACCTTCGACGGACTGACGCCGAACTCCTTCCGGAACGCGGCGGTGAAATGGCTGTGGCTCGAGTATCCGAGCTCGAGCGCGAGCGAGGCGAGGTCGACTTCGGCCAGGTCGAGGCGATCGAGCGCGACGCGGAGTCGGAGCGCGCTGCGGTAACCATGGAGGGTGCGGCCCGTGGCTCGGCGAAACACGCGGCAGAGGTGGAACGGCGAGAGCGCCACCGCGCGGGCGATGTCGTCGAGCTTCAGGGGCGCGGCGAGGTTTTCGACGATGAGCGCGCGGGCGCGGTCGATCGGGACGCGCTGCCGGCGACCGGTTCCTCCTTCGCACGCCTGCGGCCGGAACGCGGCCTCGACGAGCGCCATCCCCATCTCGTCGATCTCGAGGGCGTCGGGAGGCGGCGCCGAAGCGAGCCGGTCGAAGAGCGAGCGGTGGAGAAGATAGCTCCGCGTGGAGCTCGGACCCTCGATCCCGGCGAACCCGCCCGAGAGGCCGGGCCCCTCGCTTCGGGCGACTTCCGCGAAGACGTCGGGGCGCACCAGGAGGTACGCGCCGTGGGACCGCTCGCCGAAATGTCGGCTCATCCGATACGGCGACCCGGGATTGATGAGGAGCGTGCAGGTCGGGTCGATGACCGCCGAGCGTCCCTCGGAGTGCACGACGAACGCCCCGGCGTGCGTGAACGAGATCATGGGCCAGCGCTGCGACTGGATGGCGGTCGACTCGGAGGCGCCGACGACGCAGCGCCATCGCCCGCCGCGGAAGATTTCCGTCGCAAAGAGAGGGTCGATCGCCACGCCGACCGCGTACGCGTTCGCCGGGACGGACGGAACGGCGCGGGAAATTCCGACAGCGCTCACCGATTCACCGGTCCCAAGGTACCGGGGAATCGCCCGGACCGGATATCGAAATTTTGCGGCTCAGCTGCCGCCCGGGCTCGCGCGGACGTTGTCCGGCGTGTAACGGAAGACCCCGTCTCCCATGGTGGAGAGATAGAGGCTCCCGTCGCCCGCGATCACGGCGTCCGAGACCTGCAGCTCGCCGCGGGGAAGATCGAGCGACGCCGTTTCCGCTCCGCGGTGGATCGTCAGACGGCTCTCGCGCACGTCGTAGCGGAAGACGGGGTGAGACTCGGCCTCCGCGTCGAATTTCCGATAGATCCCCCCGGAGAGCAGCGGCCGGCGGCTCATCTCGAATCGCGCCGTCCCGCGAAAGGTCGCCGACGAGGTGCGCACTTCGAGCTCGGGACGACCCGTCGCGTCCGAGACGAGCTCCGCCTCCAGCGGCGTGCCCGGTACCGACTCGATTCTGCGCCAGATCGAACCGTCCGCGCTCGCGAAGACCCCGCGATCGGTCACCGCGAGCGGCGCGGCGAGCGGAGAGCCGAAGAGCTTCAGGATCCGTCCTTCGGGAGGCCGGGAAGCGGGCAGGAACCGGCGCCCCGCGTCGTCCGACACGAGGAGCGTCGAAGCGGAAGCGGTGATCCAGATCGTTCGCCCGTCGACGATCGTCGCCGTCAGCGCGAACGCTCCCGGCGGCGAGTCCGAGGAGATCTGCCGCGTCCCTTCCGCCGCCGCCTCCCAGACGCCCGATTCGAGTCCGCCGTAGGCGCGAAGGAAGAGAATCCGGGAAGGCTGCGCCGGGTCGGCGGCGATCGCGGGGACGCGAGCCTCGTCGAGGCCGCCCGAGGCGGGGACGATCGTCGCGCCCCGGTCGTCGGAATAGAACATCCCCTCCCCGAGCGATCCGAGATACAGCCGCCCGGTCCGCGGATCGACCTCGAGGGCCGAGATGTCGAGCGTTTCGCGGGAGACGCGCGACCAGCTCTTTCCGCCGTCGTCCGAGCGATGCAGCCCGCCCACGGTCCCGGCGTAGAGGACGTTCGCCGCCTTCGGGTCGAGATGGACGACGGGCGTGCGCCGGTTCGTGAACCCCGCGGTGAACCGCGTCCACCGATCGCCGCCGTCGTCGGAGCGATAGACCCATCCGCACGTCGACACCCAGACGCGGGACGCGTCGTGGGGATCGAAGTCGAAGGAGTAGACCGTCGCGTCGAGCACCATTCCGTTCGCGATCCGGGACCAGGTCCGGCCGCCGTCGCGGGTGCGGAACGCCTGCCGATACGTGCCGGCGTAGAGCGTCGACCCGTCCGACGGATCGAACGCGAGAGACTGCACGAGCGAGAGGCCCGGAATGCCTTCGCCCGTCGGCTTCCAGCTCTGGCCGCCGTCGCGCGAGAGGAAGACGCCGTCGTCTCCGCCGCAGGCGAGGAGCGCCGGGTCCCCGGACGACTGAGCGAACGCGCGCGCGTCCACCGCCCGGTCCCAGCGCGCGAGGACGGTCCATTCCGCGCCGTCGTCGTCCGAAGCCGCCAGCAGCGCGCCGCGGCCGGTTCCGGAAAGCGCCGCCCAGAGGCGCCCCGGCGTGCGCACGTCGGTCTTGAGCGTCGACACCACGTAGCCGGGAAACTGATTCCCCGGACGCGTCGCGCTCCAGGATCGGCCCCCGTCGGCGGAGTGGTAGACGTTCCCCCGCGAAGTCCCGCAGAAGACTGAATCGGCGCGGAAAGGGTCGACGGCGATCGCGGTCACGTCCGCGCCGGCGACCGGGACCCGGACCCACCCGGCGCGAGCTCCGGCAGCGTACGCAAGGAACCCGAAGCAAAGAACGAGACGGCGGATCACCGCGCCGATTTTACCCCGGAACGCGCGGCGATCGCGGCGGACCCGCCGCGGACGCCCCGTGGACCGGCGGGGTGGATGCGCCGTGGACCGGCGCCGTGGACGCGCCGTGGATCGGCGCGGTGGATGCGCCGTGGACCGGCGCAGCGGATGTCGCGTGGCGCGGCGTTTGCTATCCTCGCCGCCGTGCAGCGAACGATCCGAAAAGCCGTATTCCCCGCCGCAGGCCTCGGCACGCGTTTCCTTCCGGCGACGAAGGCGCTCCCGAAGGAGATGCTCCCCCTCGTCGACAAGCCGCTCATCCAGTACGCCGTCGAGGAGGCGCGCGACTCCGGGTTGACCCAGATCCTGCTCGTGACGGGACGAGGCAAGAACGCGATCGAGGACCATTTCGACGTCTCGTTCGAGCTCGAAACGCTCCTCGGCGTCCGGGGCAAGGAGGACCTGCTTGCGGAGGTCCAGGAGATCTCGCAGATGATCGAGGTCGCCTACGTGCGCCAGAAGCAGGCGCTCGGCCTCGGCCACGCGATCCTGCAGGCCCGTGACATCGTCGGCAACGAGCCGTTCGCGGTGCTCCTCGCCGACGACGTGATCGACGCCGAACGCCCCGCCCTGCGGCAGATGATCGAGGTCTTCGAGGAGCGCGGGAATCCCGTGCTCGCGCTCTGCGAGGTTCCCCGCCGGGACACCGGGATGTACGGGATCGTGTCGGGCCGGCAGATCGGCGGACGGCTCACGGAAGTCACCGGCATGGTCGAAAAGCCCGCGCCGGAAAACGCCCCGTCGAACCACGCGATCATCGGAAGGTACATCCTCACCCCCGACATCTTCGAGATCCTCGCGGACACGCCTCCCGATCATCGCGGCGAGATCCAGATCACCGACGCCCTGAAGACGCTCCTCGGGCGCCGGCCGATCGACGGCTACGCCTTCGAGGGAAAGCGTTACGACGCGGGCGACAAGCTGGGATTCCTGAAGGCGACCGTCGAGCTCGCGTTGAAGCGCGAGGATCTCGGTGGACCTTTCCGCGAGTATCTCGCGACCCTTCCTCGCTGAGACCGTCGGCCGGTCGCGCTCGCGCTGACGCGCGTCCGCTTACGCTCCCACATCGCACGGACCTCTGAAGGGTGTCATCCTGAGGAGCGCAGCGACGAAGGATCTGCTCAGGTAGCAGGTCCTTCGCTCCGCTCAGGAGAGAGCACTCCGCGCTCATGTCCACGAGCGCTCCGTGCTCACACTTTCCGCGATGTGCCCTCCGCGGCTCGCCTTCTCGGCTCGACCGCTCCGGGGCCCGACCGTCGCCTCCTTGGATGGACGACTTGGACCGGTTGGGCGACATCCCGGCCCGTACCATCGCGTCGCCCGCCAACCCGGTCAACGCCGTGTGCCGTCGAGCGAGATGACCGTCTCGGCCCCCACGACCTCCGCGCGATGCCGGGCGCCCGCCGGAACGTAGAGACGATCGCCCGGGCGGAGGTCGAAGGTCTCGCCTCCCTCGATCTCGATCCGCAGGATTCCCTCGACGACCGCGTCGCACTTGTCTTCGAAGTGCGCATGCCAGTCGAAAACCGTTCCGCGGCGGTACGCATACACCGCGACTTCGTATCCCTCGTGCTCCATCGCGCGACGGAGCCGGCGTTCCGTCATCTCCCCGTCCCGCGGATCCCACGATTCGCGGCGTGCCTGCTCCATCTCTCCATTATCGTGCGGGTCCAGCGCGAAGTGGCCCGGTGAAGCCGTCCACGAACTGCTTCCGTCGGGCGCCGGAGCGGTCGAGCCGAGAAGGCGAGCCGCGGAGGTCAGATCGCGGAAAGTCTCGCCGAAGTAACCGAGGCGAGGAGGTCCGCGATCTGGGAGGCCGTCGCGGTTCCAGCGCGAAGCGCGCGCCGCGCGGCCGACGTGGTTCGTCATACCATCGCCGCGATGAAGCGGCTCGACCCTGCGCTCCTCTGGCTCGGGGCCGTCATCCTCCTGTTCGCCGACCTGCTCTTCCGTCCGATGATGATCTTCGGACGGGACGTGGACAGCTATTTCCTGCCGCTCGAGAGCGCGGTGCATCGGGCGTGGGCGTCCGGCCGGCTGCCGCTCTGGTTCGCCGGGGTCTCCGGGGGAAAGCCCCTCCTTCCGAATCCGAACGCCGGCGTCTTCTATCCGCTGCGGCTCGCCGCGGCGGTCCTGCCCTTCGCCGCGGGGTTCAAGCTCTATCTCGTCGCGCACGTCTTCCTCGCGGGATGGGGAGCGATCCGGCTCGCGCGGACGCTCGGGATCAGCCGAAGCGGACAGCTCGTCGCCTCCACGGTCTACGCTCTCTCCGGCCCCTTCCTCTCGACGCTCCTCTTCTCGAACATGCTTCCGGGCGCTGCCGCCCTGCCCTGGGCGGCGCTCGCCGGCCTGGGACTCGCGCGCCGGCCGGATTCCCGCCGCGCCGCCCTCGCCGCCGGGTTGCTCACGGCGGTCGTCCTCGCGGGCGAGCCCTTCACGATCCTCCTCGCCGCCGCCTTACTTTTCTCTTTCGCCTCCACGGCTGTCCCCGAGAGCCGGCTTCGGGCCGTGGGGCTTGCGGCGGCGGCCTGCGGCGCGGCGCTCCTGGCGGCGGGGATCCAGCTCGTCCCGATGGTCCTCTATCTCCCCGAAACCTTCCGGGCGCAGGTCCGTTTCCGACTGCTCGCGACCCTCCAGTGGTCGCTTTCCCCGGCGCGGCTCCTCGAATGGGTCGTCCCTTACCCGTTCGGCGATCCGACGAAGTTCGTCGCCTGGAGAACGTGGGGAGGAAGGTTCTTCGACGGCCGGCCGGGCGGCTACTTCGCGACCCTCTTCTGCGGCGCGTTCGCGGCGGCCGCCCTGTTCCTTCCGGCGGCGCGTCCCCGCGAGCGCGGCGTCCGGCTCGCGCTCCGCGCGATCTTCGCCGGAAGCCTGCTGCTGGCCTCCGCCGCGGTCTTCGTGCCGAACCGCCTGCTGTCGCTTCCGACGCGGATCGCGCTCCGATACCCGGAGAAGCTCGTCCTCGGCGCGATCCTCGTCATGGCGATCTGGGCCGCGCACGCGTGGGATGCCGCGAGGACGGATCGCCGGATCGCCCCGATCCTCGCCGGCGTCGCGGCCGCGCTGCTGGCGGCCGGCGCGGTTTCGCGCGTGTTCGCGCCGGCCGCGGCCCGCGCGATGCTCGCGTGGACCGGCGACGGGCGCGCGCCCGCCGGGGTCGTCGCGCGGGAGCTGCCGCGCGCGCTCTTCTCGGGAAGCCTTCACTGGGCGCTCGCCGGGATCGCGGCGCTGCTCCTCGCGCGGTTCCCCGGACGACGGCCTCTCGTCGCGGCGGCTCTGGCCGCGCTGACGATCGACGTCGCCCTAGCGACCCGGCGGATCGTCGCGGAGGCGCCGGAGCGGGACGTCCTCGGCGCTCCCCCCGCCGCCGTCGCGATTCGTGCGCTCGATCCCGGCGCGCGGTACTCGTTCGTCCCGCAGGCGATGTACTTTCCGATCGCGGGATCCCGCGACGCGGAGCGGAGCCGCCGGGGCGACGGGCCCCCGGAGATCGCGCTCCGCGCCTTCGCCGGCTCGTTGTGGGGAATCCCCGCCGTGTTGAACAGCGATCCGGACGCTTCCGACCTCGCGGGCCACGCGTTCGCGCGGCGCGATCTGTTCGACCTCCTCGCACGATCGCCCGGCGCGGCCGCCCGGTTCCTCGGCGGCTACTCGGTGCGCTGGCTCGTCCGGTTCCCCGATGCGCCGCCCCTTCCCGGCGTCGTTCCCGCGGCGGCGGCCGGAGACGTGACGATCGACGAGATACCGGACGCGGCCCCCCGGGTCTCGATCGCCGAAGACTGGAAGAGTTTCCCGACCGCGGCGGCCGCGGAGCGAGCCCTGCTCGCCACGGCGCCGCCGCCATCGACGGCGATCCTCGAAACGGGAGGCGGCGACGGGGCCGACGCTCCCGGTCGGCTCCTGTCCCTGTCGGAGAGGGAAAACGGCTTCGAGGCCGGCGTCTCTTGCCCGACGGGCTGCTGGCTCCGCGTCACGCGAGGCTGGTGGAAGTTCCGCGACGTGAGGATCGACGGCGGCCGCTCGGTCTCCGTGCCGGAACGGATCGCGCTCTCCGCTCTGCGGGTGCCCCCGGGGACCCACCGTATCTCGTGGAGGGAAAAGGTTCCGGGCGGAATCCTCGGGGCGCTCGCGAGCGCGGTCGGGCTCGCCGCGATCGGCGTCGCGGCCGGAAGACGGACGCCCTAGCAGGCTGCTGAAAAACCGCACGGGTCGCGTTCGGAGCGCCGCCGAGCCGGATGCAAGGCGTCCGCGACGCAGGCGATGCCGGAGTATCGTCGAGGAGCGGCAACGAAGCAGACGGCCCGGCGCCGCCCGAACCCTTTGGGCGCCAGTACATTGTGAACGATCTCGGCGTTGCTCGTCGAGTCCGATCGCTTTGGCATCTGTCCTCTCCTCGCGCCTTGATCTCGTTCACAAGCCACTGGCGCGCGATCCGCGGGGTTTTTCAGCAGCCTGCTAGTCTTTCTTCGCGCCCTTCTTCGCCGGCTTTTCTCCCTTTTCCGCCTTCTCGGCCTTCTCGGCTTTCTCGGCCTTCTCGGCCTTCTTGTCCTTCGTCTCGTTCTTTTCGCCCGCCCCGCCGGACTCCGAGGCGGAGTCCGAGCCGGATTTCTTCCCGGCGTAGTCGGTGACATACCAGCCGGAGCCCTTGAACTGGATGGCCGGCGCGGACGCCAGCTTCTTCATCTTCTTTTCACCGCAGTGCGGACAGATCCTCAGCGGCTTCTCGCTGAAGCTCTGGATCACTTCGGTCTTTTTCCCGCACTTCTCGCAGCGGTACTCGTACAGCGGCATCGGACGATCAGCCCTGCCCTTCCGCGGCGCCGCCTCCCGGGTGCGTGCGCCAGTGCAGTTTCTTGACGGCGGGCTCGGGTTTCCGCCGGACGAGATCGTGGCAATAGAAGAGGAACAGCAGGCGAGCGTTCGTCGCCGCATCGCCGGGCCCCTTTCGGCAGAGATCGACGAACGGCGTGCGCCCGTCGACGAACGAGAGAAAAGTCCGCTCGTCGGCCGAGATGTCCGCGGGCGCCGCCGCGCCCGCCACCGCCTCCAGGAGCGTCCACGAAGGGCCCAGCTGCTTGACGAGCGCCTTCGGGTTGGCGACCTTCATGATCCCTTCGCGGATCGCGCGGTCGATCGGGAGGTCCATCTGGATCTTCTCCTCGGCGCGGAACCGGCCGACCTCGAACGTCACCTCGCCCGAGTCCCAGTCGAAGATCGACCAGAGGATCGCCGAAACCTGCTCGATCACGGCCCCCGCGATCGCGGCCGGATCGAGCACGCCCATGTCGACCAGGACCTCGCCCTGGCGTTTTCCGCCGAAGGCGATCCGCCGTCCCGACTCCTCGAGATCGGCCGGGGAGATCAGGCCGCGGCGCACGAGGAGCGCCCCGAGGGCGTCGCCCATGTCGCTCGATATCGCGAAGACGACCCTGCCGGCGTCGAGGAAGATCTTCTTGACGACGTTCGGCCGGCGCGCGGTGATCACGCCCGGCACGCGATAGCGGTGGATCGTCGCGAGGACCCGCGGAAGCGGCGTCGCCCCGAGATCCCCCCGGTACTGAAACTTCGCGCTCATGGTGGACGAAAGTGAATTCTATAAGATCCGGGCGTGCTCACCCCGGCGGCGGCGCGCGAGCGGATCGACCGCGAAGTCGGCCCTCTGGACGCGGAGCCGGTTCCCCTCCTCGCCGCCGAGGGGCGGGTCCTCGCCTCCGACGTCGTCGCCGCCGGCGATTACCCCTCCTTCGAAACGACGGCCATGGACGGGTATGCCGTCGCCGGCCCGGGCCCGGAGTGGCGCGACCGTCCCGGCACGATCGGGGCGGGCGCCGCGCCGATGCCGCCCCTCCTTCCCGGGGAAAGCGTCCGCGTGATGACCGGGGCCCCGGTGCCGGCCGGCGCGGAGGCGATCGTTCCCGTCGAGGATGCCGAGCTCTCCGGCGGGAAGCTCCGGGCTGCCGTCGCGCCCGAACCCGGCGCGCACATCCGGCGCCGCGGGGAGGTCTTCCGAGCGGGAGAGCTGCTGCTGCGGGCGAGGGAACGGCTCTCGCCGGAATCGATTCTCCTGCTGGCGACGGCCGGAGCAGACCCGGCGAGCGTCGTTCGCCGCCCCGACGTCGTGATCGCGCCGACCGGAGCGGAGCTCGTCGACGCCGGCTCGGCGCCGTCGCCGGGACAGGTCCGGAACGGCAACGGTCCGGCTCTCGCGGCCGCGCTTTCCCGGCGGGGGATCCGCGCCCGCGCCGAGCCGCCCGTTTCCGACGATCCGGCCGCGCTGACGGCGTTCTTCGAGGCGGCAGGAGGCGCGGACCTGGTGCTCACGACCGGAGGAGTCTCGGCCGGCGACTACGACCTCACCGTCGAAGCCGCCGAGCGCGCCGGCTTTTCCGTGCTCTTCCACCGCGTCGCGGTCAAGCCCGGGATGCCGATCGCGTTCGGGCGCCGCGAAAGGACGTTCTGGTTCGGCCTCCCCGGAAATCCGGTCTCGGCGCTCACGACGTTCGCCGTCTTCGTCGAGGAAGCCCTCGACCGATTCGAGGGCGTCCGTCGGGAGCGGTACGTCGCCGCCCGGCTCGCCTCTCCGGTGCGGTCGAAGAGCGGCCGCGAGGTCTACCGCGACGCCGTCCTTTCGTCGGCCGGGGCGGGACTCTCGGTGGCTCCGCTCGCCTCCCGGGGAAGCCACGACGTCCGCGTCCAGGCGCTCCGGAACGCGCTCCTCGTCCTCCCGGCCGGAGGTGGAGAATGGAAGGCCGGCGAGACGATGCGGTGCCTTCCCCTTTCCCCTTTCCGCCCCCCGGCGGGCGATCTTCCGGTCTCCTGAAGACGCGTCCGTGGAGCCTCCGCGCGTGCAAGAATCGGGTGGAGTGAGGGAATTCTCATGAAACGGGCCGTCGTGACCGGGATGGGGTGCGTTTCTCCGAACGGGATCGGGCGCGAGGCGTTCGCCGAGGCGATCCGCGCCGGACGCTCCGGCGTCGGAAAGGTCTCCCTCTTCGACCCCGAAGGGCTTCCCGTCACGATCGCGGCGGAAGTGAAGGGGTTCGATCCGACGGACCACCTTCCCGCGAAGGAAGTCGCCCGCCTGTCGCGCGCCGTTCCGATGGCGATCGCCGCGTCGACGGAGGCGCTGGAGGACGCCGGGATCGACGCGTCCCGCCTGACCCTCGACGAAGCGCGCGAGTGGAACGTCGTCCTCGGAACCGGCGGCGGCGCGATCGAGTTCGCCGAGCGGATGTACCACCTCTACTACACGGGGCAGCAGCGCAAGGCGTCGGCCCACACGATCTCGACGGGGACGATCGGAACGATGTCGTCCGAGCTCTCGATGCGCTTCGGGCTCCGCGGCGCCTCCCACGTGATCACGACCGGCTGCGCCTCGTCGACGGACGCGCTCGGATACGCGTTCCGCTCGATCAAGCACGGCGACGCGTCGATCGCGCTCGTCGGCGGCGTCGACGCGACGATCGTGCGCGGCATCATGGAAGGGTTCATCCTCATGCGCGTCGTCTCCACCGCGCGCGACGACCTGCCGCCGGAGGCGTCCCGCCCGTTCTCCGCGGATCGCGACGGATTCGTGCTCGGCGAAGGATCGTGGATGTTCGTCGTCGAAGAGCTCGAAAGGGCGCGCGCGCGGGGAGCCCGCATCTACGGCGAGATCCGGGGATACGGCGCCACGTGCGACGCGCACCACCGGATCCGCCTCGACGAGTCGGGAGAGGAGCCCGCGCGGGCGATGCGCCTGGCGCTCGGCGAGGCCTCCCTTTCGCCGGAAGACATCGGCTATCTCTCGTATCACGGGACTTCGACCGAGCTCAACGACCGGGTCGAGACGCGCGCGGTCCGGAAGGCGTTCGGCGACGCGGCGGCGCGGGTTCCCGGCTCCTCGATCAAGTCGATGATCGGCCATCCCCAGGGCGCCTGCGGCGCGGCGGGGGTGGCGGCGACGCTCCTCGCGATGCGCGACGGATTCCTGCCGCCGACGATCAACCTCGGCGCCGCGGACCCGGCCTGCGATCTCGACTACGTCCCCGGGATCGCGCGCGAGGCGACGTTCGACGCGGCGCTCTGCAACTGCATCGCATTCGGATCGAAGAACTCGGCGCTCGTCGTCGCCCGCGTGCCGTGAGCTTTCTCGTTCCGGAACGGCGCCCCCAGCGGGAAATGCTGGACGACGCCGTCCTCCCGATCGAAGAGGTGGAGCGCTCGCTCGCCGACATCCGGTGGGTCAACCGGTTCTGGGGAGGCCACCGCGTCGCCCGCTCCGCGGTTCTCGGCGCGATCCTCTCGGCCGCGCGGCCGCAGACCCTCCTCGACCTCGGCTCGGGTTCGACCGACGTTCCCCTCGTTCTGGCGCGGAAGGCCTCCCGCCGCGGCGTGCGGCTCACCCCGTTCTGTCTCGACCTCCAGGTCGCCCATCTTGCGGCCGCGCGGCGGCTCTACGGCGAGGCCGCGCCCGCCCTCGTCGCCGGCGATGCGAAGCGCACGCCCTTTGCCGACGGCAGTTTCGACTGGGTGATCTCGGCCCAGTTCTTCCATCATTTTTCTCCCGAGGAGAACGTGGGGATCCTGCGGGAGATGGCGCGGCTCGCGCGGCGGGGGATCTTCGTCCTCGATCTCCGGAGGCACGCCATCGCGCGGCTCGCCGTGATGGGCCTCGGCCCCTTCCTCTTCCGGAGCGGCGTCACCCGCGTGGACGCCCGGATGTCGGTGGAGCAGGCCTACACTCCCGCCGAAGTCGGCGACATCGCGCGCCGCGCGGGCCTTTCCGAGATCGCCGTGCGCGCCGCGCCGCCTTTCCGTCTCGTACTCTCGGCGCGCCGGTGACTCCCGAGCTCGACGTCGCGATCGTGGGAGCGGGTCCCGCCGGATCGTCGGCGGCGATCGAGCTCGCGCGGCGGGGCCGATCCGTCGTGCTCTTCGAGAAGGAGCGATTTCCCCGCGACAAGGTCTGCGGAGAGTTCCTGTCGCCGGAGGCGATGGAGGACCTCGCGCGATGGGGCGTCGCGGCGCGGATCGCCGCGGAGCCCGTCGAGCGCATCGACCGGGGGACGTTCTTCGTCGCTCCACGCCGCCGCGTCGACTTTCTCCTGCCGCGTCCGGCTCTCGGCGTCTCCCGGCGGCTTCTGGACACGCTGCTCGCCGGCGAGGCGGAATCGGCGGGGGCGGAGGTCCGCTTCGGCCGCGACGTCGAGCGCATCGCCGGCTCGCCCGCGGAAGGGTTCTCGGTCGAGGCGGCCGGGGAACGGCCGCTCACGGCGCGCGTCGTGCTCGCCGCCTGGGGACGGTGGGCTCCCCTCGATCGGGCATTCGGGCGGAAATTCGCGCTGCGGACGCGGGGACGCTTCTTCGGATGGAGCCGCCACGACGCGGGCGACTCGTCCCATCTCGCGGGAAAGATCCACCTGCACTTCTTTCGCGGCGGATACTGCGGGCTGTCGCGGATCGAGGGCGGCGTCGTCAACTTCGCCGGAGTCGTCGCCGAGAAGGAGCTGCGGCGCCGCCTCGGCGAATCGACCGAAGGGACGAGCGGATGGGATCGCTTCCTCGCGACGCTCGTCGACGACGAGCCGCGGCTTCGCGCCGATCTCGCTCCCCTTCACCCCGTCCGCGAGGTGCTCGGAACGCCGGCGGTCTTCTTCGAGCGCCACTCCCCCGCGTTCGCCGGCGTCCTCGGGATCGGCGACGCCGCCGGGATCCGCGATCCGTTCACCGGCGACGGCCAGGCGACCGCGATCCGAAGCGGAATCGTCGCCGCGGGCGCGGTGGACGCGTTTCTTCGCGGCAAGCTGCCGGCGGAAGGCCTCGAGCGGGCGCACCGGGAAGCCTGGCGCCGCGCGTTCGGCGCGCCGTTCGGCTGGGACCGCGTCTTCCGGAAGGCGCTCTTCTCGCCGCTCGCCCGCCGGATCCTCCTGCCGGTCGCCGCTCCGCTGGTTCGCGCCGGAATCGCGCGGACGCGTCTGCGGCCCGCCCTCGATTAATACACGATTAGACAGATGACCCGGGGGGAGCTTCCCCCAGGCCCTCTCTGGAGCCCCGGGTGAAGCTTCCGGGTGCCGGTCGCGAGAAGGCGTCGAGGGTTCGTCGCGATGCGCCGCCTCGAAAACCGCGAAGCGACTCGCGGACTCGATTAATACACGATTCTATTGGCTCCGATCGGCGGGCTCCCCGGCGGAGATCCGATCCGAGGCCGGACTCCAGAGGGGGCTTGGGGGAAGCATCCCCCAGGTCAAACGTTCAGCCCGGCGGTTCGGTCGCCGACGCCGTCAGCGAAGGCGACCGATCCGCGCCGACGCCTTCAGGCGACGGCGCCCGCCGGAGCGCGATCACCACTCTTCGTCGGGCTCTTCCTTCTTCTCCGTCCCCCGCGCGGCGGCGTCCGCGACATCCGCGTCCCCGGACTCCCGGAGGTCTTCGGGGAGATCCGACTCGGCCTGGCGCGCAAGCGCCGCAGCATCGTGTCCCGCTCCCCATTCCTGGAGGCTCTCGGTGTACTTGTCGTCCGACTTCCAGTCGCCTTCGCCCATCACGCTCGTGGAAGGAGTCGTGGCTTTCCGCGGCGCGGGGGCCGGCTTCGGCGCGGCCGCCTTCACCGGAGCGGCTTTCTTCGGAGCGGCAGGCTTTGCGCTCCTCGCGGGAGCGGCCCTTTTCGCGGTCTTCTTCGGAGCAGTCCTTTTCGCGCTCCTCGCCGGAGCGGCCTTTTTCGCGCTCCTTTTCGGAGCGGCCCGTTTTGCGCTCCTCGCCGGAGCGGCCCGCCGGGCTTTCTTCGCCGGAGCCGCGCGGCGCGCGGTCTTCTTCGGAGCGGCCTTTTTCGGGGCTCGTTTTGCGCTCCTCTTCGGAGCGGTCCGTTTTGCGCTCCTCTTCGGAGCGACTCGTTTCGCGCTCCTCGCCGGGGCGGCCTTCTTCTTCGCCGCGCGACGGGCGGGCGCCTTTTTCGCGGACTTCCGGGACGCGGACTTTCGGGCCGACGACTTCGGCGCACGGGAGGACCTCTTCTTCGCCGAGCTCCGCGACTTCGCCGCGCTCCTCGACGCCTTTTTCGCCTTCTTTTTCGTCGCCATTTCTTCTCCTCTCCGGGACATTCCTCCCGGTTCCTATAATCATATATGTGGACTCTTCTCGCATCGCCGTGCGCGCCGATCCCCGAGCGCTGCGGATCGACATCGCCCCGCCGATCTCTTCCGCGCCGCTTCGCCGGAGGCTGATCGCCGCCGGAATTCTCCTCGCCTCGGGAACCCTTCTGGGCGCGATCCGCCTCGGCCGGGAATGGCGGCAGCTCGCCGCGGGCCGGGAAACCCTCCCCGCCGGAGCGCTCCTCCTCCTTTCGGCGGCCGTGCTCGTCGGGGCCCCGGCAGCGCTCTTCGGGCTGATCGCGCTCTTTTTCGCCGAGGAAACGCTCGAGATCGCCGACGCGACGATCCTCCGGGAGATCTCGATCTTCGGCGGCGCGCAACGCCGGACCCTCGCGCGAGCGGCCGACACCCGGCTCCTCTGGACGACCCGGCCGGTGCCGCCGTGGTGGACATGGACGTTCCGGCGTCTCGCCGTCGTCACGGGGCGCGAGCGGCTCGGGATCGGCGCCACGCTCGGAACCGCCGAGAAGGAAACGCTCGAAGGAATCGTCCGGCGCGCGATCGAATAGAATCAAAGGGATGAGCGCCATCAAGGCCGTCCTGAAGACGGAGCCTTCGCAGTACTCGTTCGATCAGCTCGAGAAGGATCGCGTGACCCTCTGGACCGGAATCCACAACTATGCGGCCCTGAAGAATCTCGAACAGCTCAAGATCGGGGACGCCGTCGCCGTCTACCACACCGGCACGGAGCGGGCGGCGGTCGGGGTCGCGATCGTGACGAAGGCCGCGCACCGGCCGCGCGGCGAGCCCAACCCGAAGTTCCTCGCGATCGAAGTCCGGGCGGGCCGGCGGTTCCCGCGCCCGGTGCCCCTCGACGTGCTCAAGGAAGACCCGGCGTTCGCCGACAGCCCGCTCGTCACGATGGGGCGCCTCTCCGTCGTTCCGGTCACGGCGCAGCAGTCGGACCGCATCACGGCGCTCGCCGGCCGGCGGCGGGAGAGCGCGCTTTGAGCCATCTCACCTCGGCCGAGCTCGCGGGCTACGACCTTCCCGACTCGGTCCGGCGGGGAATCGAGGACGCCGGATTCCGGTACGCGACGCCGATCCAGGAGAAGGTCCTCCCGCTCGCCCTCGCGGGCCGGGACGTGGCGGGCCAGGCGCAGACGGGAACCGGAAAAACGGCGGCCTTCCTGATCTCGGCGATGACGCGGCTGCTCCGCCGCCCCGCCCCCGATCCGCGCCGCGGACCGCGGCTCCTCGCCGTCGCGCCCACCCGCGAGCTCGCGCAGCAGATCCGGGACGACGCCGAGAAGCTCGGCGTCCACACGGGACTCTCGATCCTCGCCGTCTTCGGCGGCATCGACTACCGGAAGCAGCGCGACGCGCTGAGGGAACATCCCGACCTCCTGATCGGCACTCCCGGACGCCTCCTCGACTACGAGGGGCAGGGCGCGACTTCGTTCCGAGAAGTCGAGGTGCTGGTCATCGACGAGGCCGACCGGATGTTCGACATGGGGTTCATCCGCGACCTGCGGAAGATCTTCCGGAAGTGCCCCCCGTACGACCGGCGGCAGTCGATGCTCTTCTCGGCGACACTCTCCCCGCGCGTCATGGAGCTCGCCTACGAGCACATGAACGACGCGGTGCGCGTCGAGATCGAGCCCGAGCGCGTCACGGCGCGCGGGATCCGCGAGCGGCTCTACCACGTGCCGACGCACGAGAAGCTGCCGCTCCTCCTCGGCCTTCTCGAGCGCGACCGGTGGGAGCGAACGCTGATCTTCGTCAACCGGAAGACGACCGCCGCCGACCTCGTCGCCGCGCTCTCCACCAACGGCTATCCGGTGAGCGCGCTCGCGGGCAACGTCAAGCAGCAGCGCCGGATGCGGATCCTCCAGGATTTCAAGGAAGGCAAGGCCTCGACGCTGATCGCGACCGACGTCGCGTCGCGCGGCCTCCACATCGACGGCGTCACGCACGTGATCAACTTCGACCTCCCGCAGGATCCGGAGGATTACGTCCACCGGATCGGGAGGACCGCGCGCGCGGGCGCCGAAGGCGACGCCATCTCGTTCGCCGACGAGGAGTACGTGTTCTCCCTAGACGCGATCGAGAAGCTGATCGGCCGGCAGATTCCCGCGGAGGTGGCCGATCCCGCTCTCTATCGCCACCCCGAGACGCGCACGCGGATGACGCGGCCGCATCGGCCTTCCGGGCCAGGCCCCCGGGGCCCGAGGGGCCCGCACCGGCCGCCGGCGTCCCGGGGTCCGCACCCGCACGTCCACCGCCCGGCGCCCGCCGCCGAACCCGAGGCTTCGGGAGAGGGCTCGATGGGCTACGGAAGGTCGAAGAGGAAGGCCCGGCGCTAACCGCGCCAGTCGGGGCGCCAGCGTCGCCCGTCAGAACGTCAATCCGTCACGTGTCGAAAGTCACCCCGACCTTCGACCCTCGACTTTCGACTTTCGACTTTCGACTGTCCGACTCGCGACGGCCGGCTTCAGCCCGGAGGACGGCCGCCGTGCGAAGCGACCCGGTTGCGCCCTTCCCTCTTGGCCGCGTAGAGCGCCTCGTCCGCCGAGTGGTAGAGCGTCTGCGCGTCGAAACCGATGTCGGCTCCGGCCCAGGCGACGCCCGCCGACACGGTCACGTCGAGCGTGCCGGCGGAAGTCGCGACCGGGGAGTCGGAGATCAGCGAGCGCGTCCGTTCGGCCGCCGTCATCGCTCCCCCGGCCGAAGTCCGCGTGAGGATCAGGGCGAACTCCTCGCCGCCGATCCGGGCGACCGTGTCGCCGGCCCGGCACGCTTCGCGCAGCCGCCTCCCGACCTCGCGCAGCACCTCGTCCCCGACGTCGTGCCCGAACCGGTCGTTGACCGCCTTGAATTCGTCGATGTCGAGGAGCACGAGCGAGAGAGCGTCGTCGTAGCGGCGGGCGCCGACCGCCTGCCGCTCGAGGTTCGCGTCGAACGAGCGCCGGTTCGGAAGGCCGGTGAGCGGGTCCGTCGCGGCGAGGCGGGCGAGCTCGCGGTTCTTCTCCTCGAGCTCCCTCTGGAGCCGGCGGAGCGTGAGCCCGCTGTGGAGCCGGGCGAGCAGCTCGCCGATGTCGACCGGCTTGACGAGATAGTCGTCGGCGCCGATTTCGATTCCTTCCGCGCGCATCGGCCCCTCGCCTCGCGCCGACGCGATGATCACGAACACCCGGGCGAGCGCGGGATCGCTCTTGATGGCGCGCGTCAGCGCGCCTCCGTCGAGGATCGGGAGCACCCAGTCGAGGAGCACCGCGTCGGGCAGCCACTTCCGGATGAGGACGAGGCCCGCGGCGCCGTCGGCGGCCGACTGCACCTCGTAGCCTCCGCGGGCGAGCGCGCTCGCAAGCACCTCGCGATAGTTCGGGTCGTCTTCGACGATGACCACCCGTGCGCCCGTCAACCGCTCCTCCGCATCTCGGCCCGGCCCGAACTCTATACCGGCCGCTCCTTCACTCCCCGGGCCCCGCTCCCTTAGAATGCCCGGATCGCAAGGAGAACCGACCGATGAAGAAGTCCCTCCGGCCCCTGCTCCTGCTCGCCGCCGTCTCGATCGCCGCCGTCCTGGCGGCCGCGGACGATCCGTTCGCCGGGTTCGTGCCGCGCGCGCTCGGGCCGGCGATGACCGGCGGCCGGGTGATCGCCTTCGCCGTCGACCCGCAGAACGCCGACCGCTTCTACGCGGGCGTCGCCTCGGGAGGCGTGTGGAAGACGATCAACGACGGCGTGACCTGGACGCCCGTCTTCGAGCACGAGGCGGTCTATTCGATCGGCGCGCTCGCGATCGACCCGAAGAACCCCTCGGTGCTCTGGGCCGGGACGGGGGAAGGCAACAGCACCCGCAGCGTCTCGTGGGGCGACGGCGTGTACAAGTCGGTCGACGGCGGGAAGAGCTGGAAGAACGTGGGGCTCAAGAGCTCCGAGCGCATCGGCCGGATCGTGATCGACCCGCGCGACTCCAACGTCGTCTACGTCGCGGCCGAAGGATCGCTCTGGGGCCCGAACCCGGAGCGCGGCGTCTACAAGACGGAAGACGGAGGGAAGACGTGGAAGAACGTCCTCTTCGTGTCCCAGCACACGGGCGCCGCGGACCTCGCGATCGACCCCGCCCACCCCGACACGGTGTACGCCTCGGCCTACCAGCGCGAGCGGCGCGTCTGGTCGTTCATCGGCGGCGGTCCGGAGAGCGCGATCTGGAAATCGACCGACGCGGGGAAGAGCTGGAACAAGATCATGGACGGCATCCCGAAGCGGGACATCGGACGCATCGGGCTCGCGGTTTCGGCCGCCGACCCGCGCGTCGTCTACGCGACGGTGGAAGCCTCCGAAAAGAAGGGAGGCGTCTTCCGGTCGCTCGACGGCGGCGCGACCTGGGAGAAGCGCAACGACCTGAATCCGACTCCCTGGTACTACAGCCAGATCACCGCGGACCCGAAAGCGCCCGGGCGCGTGTACGTCGTCGGCGAAGGGATGTTCGTGTCCGACGACGGCGGCAAGACGTTCCGGCACTTGAACGAGAAGGCCAAGCACGGTGACACGCACGTCGTCTGGATCGATCCCGACCGGACGGATCACCTGCGCGCCGGCTGCGACGGCGGCATCTACGAGTCGTACGACGGCGGCGAGACGTGGCGATTCACCGCGAACATGCCGGTGACGCAGTTCTATCGGGTCGCGTTCGACTATCGGAAGCCTCACTACTTCGTCTACGGCGGCACGCAGGACAACAACACCGTCGGCGGCCCGTCCGCGACCGACAGCGCCTCCGGAATCGTCAACGCCGACTGGTTCGTCACGGTCGGCGGCGACGGGTTCTTCGCGCAGGTCGACCCGAAGGACCCGACGACCGTTTACAGCGAGTCGCAGTACGGCGGGCTCGTCCGCTTCGACACCCGCACGGGGGCGAGGATCGGCATCGTGCCGCAGCCCGGAGCGGGAGAGGAAGCCTACCGCTGGAACTGGGACGCGCCGATCATCGTCTCGCCCCACGACCACCGCACGATCTATTTCGCCGCGAACCACGTCTTCCGCAGCCGCGACCGGGGCGACACGTGGGAGCGCCTCGGCGTGGACCTCTCCCGCCGGATCGACCGCGACACGCTTCCGATGATGGGACGCTTCTGGGGAAGGAACTCCGTCGCGAAGAACGAAGGAATCTCCTATTTCGGAAACGTCACGGCGCTCGCCGAGTCCCCCCGGAAGGAAGGTCGCCTCTGGGCCGGGACCGACGACGGGCGGATCCAGACCACCGACGACGGCGGCGCGCACTGGCGCACGATCGACAAGTTCCCCGGCGTCCCCGACATGACGTACGTCTCGCGCGTGACGCCTTCGGCGCACGCCGACGACGTGGTCTACGCCGCCTTCGACGGCCACAAGAACCGCGACTTCGCGCCGCACCTCCTCCGGAGCGCCGACGGCGGCCGGACGTGGAAGGGAATCGAAGGCGACCTCCCGAAGACGGCCCCCGTGTACGTCCTGACCGAGGATCCGGCGGATGCCGACCTCCTGTATGCCGGCACGGAGTTCGGCGCGTTCTTCTCGCGGGACGGAGGCGGGCACTGGACGAAGCTCCCGAACCTCCCGACGATCGCCGTCAAGGACATCGCCGTGCAGCCGGAGACCCACGATCTCGTCCTCGCGACCTTCGGGCGCGGCTTCTACGTGTACGACGACGTTGCGCCGATCGAGAAGCTCCCGGCCGGGACGCTCTCCGAGCGCGCCGCGCTCGTCGCGGCGTCGGACGCGCGGCTCTACGTCCCGAGCCGTCCGCGCGGCGGCCAGCCGCAGGGCGATCAGGGGAACGACTTCTACTATGCGGAGAACCCGCCGTTCGGCGCGGTGTTCACGTATTACCTGAAGGACGAGATCCAGAACGCCGCCGAGAAGCGCCGCAAGGACGCCGAGAAAAGGCTCGACGAAGCCGCCGCCCCGGAAAAGAAGGATGCCGAAAAGAAGAAGGCGACCGGGAAGGAATCGGCGGAGATGAGCCTCGACGAGGCCATCCGCGCGGCGAATCCCCGCACCTCGGCCGAGCTCGAGGAAATGCCGAAACCGGCGGTGCTGCTGACCGTGCAGGACGAATCGGGGCGCGCCGTGCGCACGATCGAAGGGCCCGGTTCGGCCGGCTTCCACCGGGTCGTCTGGGACATGCGGATGCCGCCGCCGTATCGCCGGCCGGGGGAATCCAACGAAGACTTCTTCCCTTCGCCGAGAGGCCCGCTCGTTCTCCCCGGAAACTATTCGGTCGGTCTCGCCCTTCGCACCGACGGGAAGATCGAGCCGCTTTCCGGCCGGAAAACGTTCGCCGTCCACACGGACGCGGACGCCGCGCTCTCGAAAGTCGACCGGGAAGCGCTACACCAGGCGCTCGCCCGCCTGCAGCCGCTCCAGAACGCGACCTGGGGAACCGTCCGGTCGGTGGAAGAGGCGTGGTCCGACCTCGAGAAGGTCCCGGCGGCAATCGAAGACACGCCGGCCGCGCCCGACGCCCTCACCGAGCGCTACCGGGGGGCGCGCGCCCGGCTGCAAGCGATCCGCTGGGCGCTTGGCGGCGATCCGAAGCTCGGGCCGGTCAATCCGCCGCCCGCGATCGACGACCGGGTGAACCGCGTCGCCGACGATCTGAGGCTCGCCTCCTCGGCCCCGACGAAGACCGATCTCGATCAGATGGCGATCGCGGAAAAGCTGCTCGCGGAGCAGATCGCGGCGTTCGCGGAGTGGCGGACGAAGGACTTCGCCGAGCTCAACCGCGAGCTGGATTCCGCCGGCGCGCCGTGGACGCCGGGAAGGATGCCCGCGATCGCGAAGTAAGGATTTTCCCGCCCGACTCCGGGCGCCGGGTCAGCGGCCCGTTCGCCGGCGCTCGCGTCTCGCGTCGAGACTCCACGGACCCGCGCCCGCGGCGGAATAGTAGAGCCAGAGGAAGCAGAACAGGATCGCCGGCTGGCCCATGTTCACGACGGGCCAGAATCCCATCGGCGCATGGCCGTGAAAGTACGCGACCGCCATCTCGCCGGAGAGGACGAACGCGACGGGACGCGTGAAGAGGCCGACGAGGAGGAGAAGCCCGCCGAAAGTCTCGAGGATGCCCGCGAACCACACGAGCGAACCCGCCGGCGCGGTGCCGCCGCCCGGCATGACCGCGACCGGCACTCCGAAGAGCTTGGCGGTCCCGACGTGCATGAACAGGAGCGCCGCGACGATCCGGACGAGGCTCAGGATCTCGGGCGCCCGTGCTCGCCAGCGGGCGGCGGGCGTCATCATTCGGACTCCGCCGAAGTCCGGGTCCCGAGCTCGTGCAGGAGCCCGTCCCGGATGTCGTAGATCCAGCCGTGCACCGCAAGCTCGTGGCCGCGTGCCCGGGCGTCGCGGACGATCGTCGTCCGCCCGACGTTCTCCATCTGCGCGAGGACGTTGAGCTCGCAGAGCCGGTCGTGGCGCTCGTCCTCGGTCTCGAGCGCGTCGAGCTCGGCGCGGTGGCACGCGCGCACCTCCTCGATCGGCCGGAGCCAGCCGGCAATTCCCGACGGCTCGTCGCCGAGCGCGGCGAGAACTCCCCCGCAGCCATAGTGTCCGCAGACGATGACGTGCCGGACGCCCAGCTCCTCGACGGCAAACTGGATCGTCGCGAGACAGTTGGCGTCGGCCTGCGAGACGAGATTGGCGACGTTGCGGTGAACGAACATCTCGCCGGGGAGGAGCCCGACGATCTGGTTGGCGGGCACGCGGCTGTCGGAGCAGCCGATCCAGAGGAACCGCGGGCTCTGCAGGCGTGCGAGCCGCGAGAAGAACTCCGGGTCGCGGCGCGTCATCTCCGCGGCCCACGCGCGGTTGTTCTCGAAGAGCTCGTGCAGATCGTTCATCGGGCATCGGGGATTCTATCGTCGGCGGGCGCGGGCTCGCCCCGCTCTCGCGACGACGCGTTCCCGGCCTTCTCGACGCAGACGAGCTGCGCGACACCGGGCTCCTGCGGTGTGAACGGACAGACCTCGAAATCCGCGAAGAGGTCCGAAGTCCAGGAGAGCCGGCGCGAGATGTCTTCCGGGAGGTTTGCGAAGCCCTCCACCCGGAACCGGTTCTCGCTGACGAGAAGGAGCCGGCGCGTTCCGACGGGCCAGATCCGGACCGTCGGCGTCCCGTTGTAGAGCCGCATCCGCCCTCGCACCGTGAAGCAGGCGCCCACGAGTCGAGGGTGCTCGCGGCAGGGCCTCTCCGCGGGATCGGCGCTTGCGGCCGGCCACGCGACGATCCCCGAAAACGCGATCGCCCAGGCCGCCATCCGCGGCTTCACCGATCGCCCGCCGCCCGGCGTCCGCCCTTCCGCGCGCCGAGCGCGGCCCGAGCCCGAGCGCCGAGCGCGGCGCGAACCCGCGCGGCGAGAGCGGCGTGAATGTCCCCGAGATGCTGATCCGCATGCTCGCATTCCTCGCGAAGCACCTGCTCGACCGTACGCCGTTCGACCGCCGACGCTCCGCGCAGCCGGACGACCCGCCGCAGCGAGCCCGGCGAGCCGCGCAGGACGGGCGGGAGATGAGCGCACAGCGCGTCGAGGAGACGCAGGGCCGGCTCGACCGGCAGCCGGCCGTAGCCGAGCCTTTTCATCCACCCGTCGTCGGGAACGAGCCACGACCAGTCGTACTCTGATCCCGGACTTCCCACCGCCGCGAGGACGATCGATGCGGCGAAAAGGTTCGCTTCGACGAGATGGTGAACGTACTCGGCGACGGAACGGTCGTCGCGCCCGCCGCGGCGGGCGAGCTCCCGTCGGGATGCCCCGGCAATCGCCCGGCGGAGCCTTGCGGGAATCGCGGCCCAGCGGGTCAGGATCGCCGATCGTGAATGTCGTCGCGCGGTCATGCGGACTTCGGTGCGGAAAAATCCCCCGGCCGTTTCAGCGCGAGGTCTTGAGCTCGACGAGGACCAGACGGATCGTCGTCGTGCCGATGTTCTCCGCCCAGTGGGTCAGCGGTTCCCTGTAGATCGTGTCTCCCGCGTGAAATTCCGTTTCGGTGACCCGGCCGTCGGCGGAGTGGCTCCGGATCTTTCCCCCCTGGATGACGTAGAACACGTTGGCCGGGTGCGAATGCATGTTTTCCTTCTCGCCCGGCTTCAGGACCGCCTCGAAGACGCGCACCCGCTCGTTGTCGAGCGTCACGTGGATCGTCTTCGGATTGACGGCCGCGGCGTCCTGCGCGCGCGCGATGCCGGATGAAACCAGGATCGTCACCGCGGCGAAAATGCCGACGAGGGTTCCGAGCTTCTTCAAAGTCTCCCCCTTTCTCTCTTGTGCGCTATCGATCGTTCCGCCGTCTTTCCCCGGGCTCGCGGTCGGTCAGGATCGAGAGGTACGCTTTCCACGGCCCGACGGCCGTCCCGTAGACCTTGGCCATCGTCCGGGCGATCTGACCCAGGTGATCGAAGTCGTGAACCGTCCAGGTCGCCAGCAGCTGCGCGAGCGTCACGGCGCCCAGCTCCGGGTGCGTCCCGGTCCGCGCGAGGTCGGCTTCCGTCAGGCTCATGCCGCGCAGAGCGGCGAGGCTCTCCCGCCGCGCGGCGTCGAAGCGGTCGAGGAGCTCGGGGAGCGCGGCGCCCCGGCTGTGCGCGAACTGCGCTTCGCGGTCGAACGGATCGAACGGCCGGGACTCTCCGGCGAGAATGTGCCGCGCCCGGGGAATCCAGTCGGTGCGATCCGCGTGGATCAGGTGCCCGACCACGTCGTACGGCGACCACGTTCCCGGCCCTTCCGTCGCGGTCACCCATCGGTCGGGAAGGCCTCCGATCATCGCGCGAAGCGCCGAAGGCGTTCGCTCGAGGACGGCCACCGTCTCGTCGAGATCGAATTCCGCCGGATCCATGACGGGGATTCTACGCGGGCCGATCGCGCCGCAGACGCGCCAGCACCTCGGCCGCCGCCCACGCGCCGAGAAACGCCGGGATCCCGGTGACCAGGGGAAAGACGACCAGCGCGAGCGGCGTGAGCGGGCTTCGGGGACCGGAACCGGCAAGCGCGTTCAGATTGATCCACGCCGCGAGGCCGAACCCGCCGAGAGCCACCCCCGCGGACGCGTGGAACGCCGCGCGCCGCGGCGGGCGGCGGCGGATCTCGAAGGCCAGATGCGCGGCCAGCAGCGCGAAGCTCGCGGCCCACGCCGCGAGCCGCCAGAAGAAACGCATCTTCCCCGGAGAGGAAATCCGCGCGAGCTCGGCGAAGCCGATGCCGACCGCGAGATAGGCGGCGCCGACGACGGCGGCCGGGAGGAGCCAACGTTCGTTTTTGATCACGTGATTCATCGAGGGACCGACGGCGACGAGTTTAGCAGGCCGCTGAAGAACGAATCCGAGGCGCGCCGCCGCGGGAAGTGCTAACGTGGCCGAAAATGACTCGGAGCCGAGCGGCCGCGACTCGCGCGCTGGCGGCGTCGCTCGCGGCGATCGCCCTCGCGGCGCCGCTTTCGGCCTTCGACAGCCGGGGCCACCTCGTCACCGAAGCGCTCGCGTACCGCACACTCGTCGAGGGGCACGACGGGCAGCCCCCCCGGCCGGACGTCCTCCGCGACCTGATCAACGACGGCGCGCTCGAGCCGCCCTTCTGCTTCGGCAACGACGGTTCGCCGCCGAAACCGTGCGTGAACGCCGCATCGGAGAACCCGCTCCTCGACTGGCCGCAGCCGCTCACCGACCGCCCCGACGCCGCCTTCCGCCGGCAGTTCAGCGACGCGGGACAGTGCTTCCACTACATGGCCACACTTTCCGACGCCCAGACGGAGCCGCTACCCGGAACGGCCATTCCGCGCGGGCTCGCGACCAACGCCATCGTCCGTTGCAACGACCTGCTCGACGACCTGGTGCGGCACATCGTCGTCCAGGGCGGCCCCACGGCGCGGCTGAGCTCGCGAGGGCTCTACGAGCTGATGCACGCCGTCGGCGACTCGTTCTCCCGGTCGCACGCCGAGCGCGCCGCCGATGGCCGCATCGAGTACCTGCGCGTGTGGCAGCCGATCGAGCGCCTCGCCCGCCTTCCGACGGAGCGCTCGAAGAAGATTCCGGCCTCCGCGTACCACACCTGGGACGATCATCGCGACAAGACCTATGTCCTCGAAGACCAGGACGCGCGCTGCGAGAAGCGCACGGCCGCCCCCTACGACGTCCCGTACGAATGCCTCTCCCCCGAAGGGGACGCCGCGCGGCGATCGCTCGCCGATCTCCTCGTCGTCGTCCGCGACCTGCGCGCGGTGCAGCTCGCCGCTCCCGCCGGCTCCGACACGGCGCCGGAGCGTTCCGCGGCGTGGCGCGACTACAAGGCGAAGTGGTTCGCGCCGGTTCATCCCTGCGAGGGCGCGTCATGCGATGAGCGCGCGCCGCCGGACTCTCCGCCCGGCGCCTACGCTCTTCTCGGGCTGGAAACGTCCTGGAACTCGAGCCGCCACTTCGTTGACGTCGCCGCGCAGGGAACGCTCCTCAAGTACGCCTGGAACCTGAATCCGTTCCTCTATGCCGTGAGCGGGAGCATCGGATACCGGCACTACTCGGAGGGAACGGACCGGGACGCCGCCGTGGCGGGGTTCGGGTTCGACCTCGTTCTCCCCGTCGGCCACCGCCTCACCGTCGGTCTCCAGCCCGTCGCGCTACGCTACGTTTTCGGCGGAGATCGCTCGGATCCCGAGATCGTCTCGCGTCTCCTGCGCTTCAACTACAAGCTCAACGACCGTCTGTTTCTCTCCGTCGACGCGCCGGTCGAGGTGAACTGGTTGAAGCCGAAGGTGGAGTGGACGATCGGCGCGGGGCTGAACTGGTCGCCCGTGTCCCGCCGGCTCGCGCGGGGACTGGATCTCGGCGAGAAGACGGAACGCAACGAGCGGCGCGACCCGACGTGGACGCCGCCCGCCGCTCCGTACGGACGCCTCCTGGGGCGCGCGCCGTCCTGGTACGTCTTCGGCGGCGACACGACCGCGGAGACGCCGGGCAACGCCATCGAGGGACGCCGCTACGGGCGCGGCATGATCGGGAGCGAAGTCGCGTGGGATCGGGACCGCTGGGGAGGGAGATTCAAGTGGGCGCCGGCCGTCTCGCTCGGAGTCGGCAACCGCACGACCTCGGGAGACTCGCGTTACTTCACCGGCACCCTCGCCGCGTCGCTCCGCTGGTACGCGCTCGGCCCCCTCGGCCTCTCGATCACTCCCGTCTCCCTCGAATACGGACCGAAGACCGGAGGCAACTCGGAGGTCGACGACTCGCCCGGCGTCCACGGTTCGCCGGGCGACGAGCACTATTTTCGCGCGGGGTCCCGTCTCGGCATCGCGTTGAACCTCGGGATCGTGGACATCCTGGTCGAGGGCCCGACACTCGCCTGGGAATCGTCGCCCAACGCCGCCGGCGAGGTCGTGGGCTTCCGGATCGGGTTCCGGCTGCGCTGAGACCGGGCGATCGCCCGTCGTCAACGAGAGGAACCTGTTGCGAGTCCGTCAGTTGCGAGTTGAAAGTTGGAGAAACAAGCGGGAAACATTGGCGGACAGCGGTTTCGGCGTTCGACTCGTGACTCGCGACTCGCCACCGACGGCCGTCAGGCCGTCCCCACTCTCAGTCCGTGTTCTGAGCGATGCGCCAGAGAACCCCGGAAGGATCGGTGAGCGCGAAATCGCGCATCCGCCAGGGTTGCCGCACGATTTCGGTCACCTTCACGCCGTACCGGGCGACGATCCCGGATTCGAGGATCTTCGCGTGCCACGCGTCGACGTCCTCCACCAGCATATGCATCATCAGGTTCCGGGCGAGCTGTTCCGCGAAGAAATCCTGGAGCAGGAAGCTCGCCTCACCGTGGCGGAAGTACGCGACACCTCCCCCGTCGGAGACCTTCGTGAAGCCGAGCTCTTCGTAGAAGCGCTTCGACAGCTCGAAGTCCCGGGCGGGAACGAAGGCCTTGATCTCGACCGTTCGAAGATTGGCCACGATACTGCGCTCCTTCCTGCCGTCGCCGGCCGCTACGGCGACTTCGCCCCGGCGCCGCAGCTCGCGGCGATCGTCCGGGCGCCACGCTCAGCCGGAAGCCTCGTTCTGGCCGGGAATGGCGGCGGGATGCGAGAGGTCCCAGGCCACGATGACCCACTCCTCGCGAGGGTCGGAGTAGCGGGAAATGATCTCGAACCCCATCTTCTCGTGCGCCCGAATCGACACCCGGTTGCGCGTCGCGATCTCCGTGACGCACACTTCGCCTCGCTGCCCGACGGACACCCGGATCTGGTCGTAGAGACGGGCCAGCAATCCCTTGCCCCGGTGATCCCGGTCGACGCACACCTGCCCGCCGACGACGAAACGGCAGGACGTCAGCGGCTTGCCGCGGTAAACGCAGCGCTCGAACTGCTCGAACATCGGAAGCAGGCTCGGAACCTCCGCCCGGAGCGAGTGCGGAAGAGTGAGGCAATAGCCCACGACGCGCCCCTCGGACATCGCGATCGCCTGCGGCGACTGCGCCGCCATGCGCCGGAGCAGTGGCGCCGTGTGCTCGGCGAACACGAAGCCCTCTCGATCCGCCACCTCGGGCGCGACCGTGAGCACGTGATACCGGCGCTGGAGTTCGAGGATCTCCTCGAAGTGTCGGTCCGTGGAAGCGACCGTGATGGCGATCACGTGTTCACACCTCGAAATCCCGCCTCGTACGCGAGGACGGTGTCATCGTCGGCGAGCGATGGGAGAGCGCTCCTCTCGGCCGTTTCGACGACAAGACGTTCGCCCGCCGGGAGAGGCCCGAATAATACACGATTCAGACGGTCTCCTGCCGCAACCGGAAACCCACGACGATGTCGCCAGTGTTGCCGGTGTTCCCGGTCCGAGGCGTCACCTGTCCACCGGGCCCTCCCCGGCGAGCTCTGCCTCCAGGTCCGTCGTGTCCAGCTCGAATACGTGGTTGTCGTAGTCGAAGAAATAGAGAGCCGTATCGGCCCGGGCCAGGATGAACTCGTGGCCCATTGCCCTGAGCTTTTCGGCGCAGGCCAGGAGAAAAGATTTCGAGACCACGAATGCAACGTGATCGCCGGTTCTCGGCCGTTCCACGGATGCCTGCACGAGAACGAACCACGTTCGACCCAGCCGGACGAACGTTTCATCATGGCCGTCGGGATCGGTTCGCGAGATGACCCGGGAACCGAACAGCTCCTTGAAAAGAGAGGCCGATCTGACGGGATCTTTGACGACGAGGGCGACATGGCTGATTGCATCGAGCATGGACCCCTCCTGAAATCTTATCGGCCCGCCTTCGACGCGCCCGCTGCAACGCGGTCAGGCGCCATTGCCGTTTCGGTCTCTCCGCCGGGACGCGACGGCGGCCAGAACGAGGATCACGACTCCTCCCCAGAGGACCTTCCCCGTGTGCACGAAGTTCGCAACGACCGCCGTCCCCGCGATTCCCGCCGCCGCCAGTGCCAGGACCCGTCCGCGGAATGGCTGGATCCTTTCGCTCATACGTTCCGCCTGCCGAGCCGGCTTGTCCGCCATGACTTCAGCGAAGGCGGAAGCCTTCGGCGAAGCCTGGTCCGCTGAAAGGCGAGGTTCGGAGGCAGCACGGCTTAGCCGAAGCTGAGGGCTTCGAGAACGGGCTGGGGAAGAGATACCGCACAGAACAACGTGCGCGGGTAAAGGTAGTCCTCCCCCGATTCGTCGATGACACGAAGGCGAGAGCTCGGATCGCCGGAGAGTGGAGACGGGACCTCGTAGACCTTCCGAACCTCGAGCGAGGACGGATAGCCGGGATTTGACGTGCAGATCACGGTTCCGACGACCCGGCTACTCGACCCGACGTTTGATCTTGAACTCACGCCGACCGATGCCGGTCGCCTCGTATCAGTGGATTTCGGCCCGGAAGCTCTCCTCTGAGTCGACCCGGACGAGCGCGACACCCTGCCTTTTTCGCCACCGCACTTGCCCGTAGATGCGGCTGAGCCGACGATGGTCCCGGATGCCCCGACCGACCGCGATGGTTTCGACCGCCGAGATCGAGCCGACGATTTCGAAGTCCATTTCACCGCCATAATCAGATTTTACCTCGATCTGCGGCCGACCGACCCGGCATCCCCCTTCAAGCTCCGAGCCAGGGCGGAAACGTCAGCGGCGGCACCCAGCAGTCGCCCTGCCGCCGCGGACGCTACGCTTCTCGCGCAGACAGACATCGGCAGTCCGCTCGACCGAACGGTCAGGCGCGCCCCGTTCTCCGGGGTTTCTTCTTCTTTGACGCCGACTTGATGACCATGCGGGTAGAGCGAGTCTTCGGGAAGGTGACCCCGGAGTGCTTGATCGCAGCCTTGATGAGAGCCTTGATGTCCCCGCGATCGAGGTCTGATGCGGCCTCGAGCGTAACGCTGCGTACTTTGGTGCCGGCGCCCTGGAGAAGACCTTCGGGATCGGGGAGGGACTTGTCGAAGTACAACCGCACCCAGCGCGGAAAGATGGCCAGGGCGACGATGGCCTCGTATCCGCGCTCTGACATGCCGAACGCCACCACGAGAGAGTTGGAGTAGTCGTAAACGAGCTCATGGGAGACGGGGAAAGCGCGGCGGAGTTTGGGCAGACACCGCTTCACCATCGCGACGATCTCGGGCGGGAACCGCGACAGGAGCGCGGAAAACTGCGCGTCAGGGCTGGGCTGGCGAGCCTCCACGACTCGATGCTACTTCAAAGGATGACGCGGATTGGACTTCAGCAACTCGAAATTCTCGTGAGCCAGGCGTTGAACCGGCTCGGGAAGCTCGGCCAGACGTTGCCAGAAGCGTTTGGAGGCGGAATGCCTCAAAGGTCGCGGGTTTCGCCTCGGCGATGCTCCTCGAGAGCCTCGGCGGCGAACCGATCGAGCTTGCCTTCGGACGCATCCTTCTCGAGCTGCCGGTCCCAGAGCTCAGCGTCGTAATCCGCGAACCACGCTCGGAATTCGGCCAATTCCTGCGGGGAAAGCCTGGCGACCACCTTCTCGATTTCCTCGACACTCCGCATGCGCGAATTCCACCCCCCCTGCTTGCTTCCGGCTCCGAACGACCCGGCTTTCGCTCGCCGAGCGACAGACACGTCAGCGGTGGCACGCCGCCCTGGCGCCGTGGCGCGAAGCGCGAAGGCGGCAGGCGCGCCGGCTTTCCTTACCTCTCCCCCACCTTCCCACTCGTTCGCACGATCAAGACGGCCAGCAGCGGGATGGCGAGGGCGTAGATGTACTGCGTCCGCGACACGCCGATGCCGAAGGGAAACCAGATACCCGGAATGCCGATCGGATCGAGCACCTCCCCGCCGAACGATGCGGCGATGATCGATGCCAACGTGCCGAGCGCCAGGATCCGCATCGGCCCGCCGCGGACGATGCGCGCACCGATGACGACCAGCAGCGCGAGCGACCCGAGCCGGCTGCCGGTCGTCACGCCCGGCCATGGGTTCATGGCGCCGCCAATCGCGGCGCCCGCCAGCAGGACGGCGAATACATCGATTGCTCGCCACGGACGCCTGCTCCAGCGATTCCAGGCCAGTATCCACACGGCCACCGTCGGAATCCACATCACTTTCGCGAGCAATGCATAGGTAGACAGATCCTGCAGATCGGTCCAGGCGGTGATCGCATTGTTGAGTCGCCTGACCCCGGTCAGCGCAAGCGCGACGCTCGCGAAGATCAGGAAACCCTTGTGGCTGCTTCGAGGCCAGCACCAGAGCGCCAGGCAGACGACCGCGAACATCCCGAGGGGCTCGATCGCGTCGACGACGTAACCGGCGATTGTTCGCCCCCATTGCGCGCGGTGGAGCGCGTCGCTGATCGGCCGAGGAGCCAGTATGGGTGGGCTGTGCATCCCGCCGCCCTCTGCGTCCGGCGCCGATCGACGACGCATGAATGCGCGGATCGCGACCACGCCACGGGCGCCGGACGCACCGACGGGAAGGGGGAACCGCAGCGGCCGCGTGCCGACGACGTGCGGATCGGCGCCCAACCTGCCCGAGCCGCCCAACAATTGGCCGTTCCAGTAGATCTCGTAGCCGTCTTCGACGAGTGTCGGCCCGAGGATCTCCCATGACGCATGTCCGGCGGGCACCGTCACCGCGCGCCGATACCAGGCGTAGCCGGCATAGGCAGGGTGACCGTGCGCTGCCCACCCTTTTACGTAATCCGGCAGGCCCACGTCCCCGTCGTGACTGCCTCGCGGGGCAGTCATGTCGATTGTTTCCCAACCGCTGTCGTCCGCGGCGCCCGCCCACAGCAGGTCATCGCCGGTATGGAATCGCCACGCGCCATCCAGCAAAGTCGCAGCGGCACGCAGCTCCGGGGGATCGGGGTGGCCGCCGCGCGCCAGGGCGACGATCACGATCGCCCAGGTCGCCAGCGTGGCGATGACGATGCCGACGATCAGTTTGCGTTGTGTCCCGTCGATCATCAGAGCCCCGGCATTACGGTTGCGGTGCACTCAAGACATACTCAGTGCGGACGCGCACACCGAAGCCACACTGAGATATTCACGGATGGTCGGAGGGCCGAACGATCCGGCTTCCACATTCGCTCTTCGAGCTACGGCGGACACGTGAGCGGCGGCAGGTCGCCCTGGGCGTCGTAGCGCGAAGCGCGAAGGCCGCAGGCGCGCCGCCCGCTGCAAGCCAATGGTCGGCACCTCGCCGGCGGGGTTAGAATGAGGGTCATGAGCCCATCCGCGGGAACCCTGCTCGATACGGCCTTGAAGCTGCCCAGAGAGGACCGGGCGAAGCTGGCCTCGGAGCTGATCGCCAGCCTCGATGGCGAAGCGGAAGCCGGCGTCGCGGCTGCGTGGAATGCCGAAGTCGAAAGTCGAGTGCGGGAGGCCGACGCGGGTAAGGCGCGCCTGATCGATGGAAAGACGGTCAAGGCCGAAGTTTCGAAAGCCCTGAAGCGCGGTTGAGCGCGCGGGTTCGATTTCACGAGGCCGCTCGCGACGAGTACCTCGCGGCCGCAACACGCTACGAAGATGTCCGCCCGGGGCTCGGTGTGGATTTTCAGGTGGCGGTCGACGACTACGTCGACAAGGCTGCCGCCGGAATGCTCCCAGGCTCACCAACCACCTCGGTCCAGGGCCACGACATCCGGAAGCTGCCGCTAAGCCGCTTCCCGTACGTTCTCCATCTCGAGCGACGAGCCGACGAGCTGATCGTCTGGGCCGTCGCGCACACCAGGCGCCGCCCGGGCTACTGGCGACGCCGCCGCTGACCAGATTACTCGGGGTGCCGAACGACCCGGCTTCCACCTTCGCTCTCCGAGCTACGGCGGACACGTCAGCGGCGGCAAGCCGCAGGCGCGCCGTCCGCTGCAAACCAATGGTCGGGGTGCCAGGGTTCCGGGATCTCAAGATCACGGCAGATCTTCTTCGCAAAGGTACTCGTTGATCTCGCGGTGGCGGGGAACCGCCGTGGATTTCCGGGTTTCGCGATTGACGAAGACCGAATGCCGCGAGCCCGAAAGAACTCGCAACCGTGCGCCTGAAGATGGCGGACGAGATCGGCCCGCTTCAAGAAATGAGAAGGGGCTCGCGGATGACAGCGTCGCCACCCAGCTGCTCCTCGGCGAGAGCGCGGTTGGCTTCGAGAACGAGGGCGACCGCTTCGTGCAGGCTTTCCCGGGCCTCGTCGAGCGTCGAAGCCTGGGTGTTGGCACCCGGAAGTTCTTCGACGAAACCAATGTAGCCCTCGGGAACCTTGCGAAACACGGCCGTGAGCTTGAGCTCCATGCGCCCTCCTGAGTCATTCCATTCTATCTCGACCGCCGGCGGCCCTCGGCACCCCGAACGACCCGGCTTCCGCCTTCGCTCTCCGAGCTACGGCGGACACGTCAGCGGCGGCAAGCCCGCAGGCGCGCCGTCCGCTGCAAGCCGATGTTCGGGGCGTCCGCGACTCCCGTCATGACATCAGGAAAACTACTCTATCGATAACCTGGCACCCCCTGATCAAGGCGTATCCGACATCCCCACATGCTGGTATAGCGCCGGGAGGCGGCGGCGCTGATGGCGTCGGGACTGGACAACCCACGAATTCCCACAGTTGGTCACCCGGTAGCATCTCCGCCCGAAGACGAGCAGCGTCCCCTCGAAGAAACCCGCCACCAAGTTTCGCATCTACGATCTCGATCGTGACTCGCTTGCGAAGCCAACGCCGTGTAATTGGGTAATTCTCGTCACGGATCTCCCCTGAACAATCGAGCACCGCCGCAACCGGTTGCTTCACGGTTGCACAACCGAATGCCCCAGAGAGCGCAAGAGCTGATACGAGGATCGACGCCCCGAACGACCCGGCTTCAGCGGCGGCAAGCCGCAGGCGCGCCGTCCGCTGCAAGCCGATGTTCGGCCCTGACGATCCGGTGCGGGCCGTTGCTACTGCCAAGGTATAATTTGCCGATGGAGGGCGAATGAAACTCAAGGTGGTTCTGGAACCGAGCCCGGAAGGCGGGTTTACGGTTTTCGTGCCTTCGCTTCCTGGTTGCGTCAGCGAAGGCGAGACCCACGATGAAGCTCTCGCCAACATCCGCGAGGCGATCGACCTGTACCTCGAGCCCGCCGACGAAGATCTTCCGCCTACGACAAGCGCGCAGGTAGAAGAGCTCGTGGTTTGAGCAAGGTCCCCTCCCTCAACTACCCCGACGTCATTTCTGCCTTCGAGCGCGCCGGCTGGGCAATCGTCCGGCAGCGCGGAAGCCACATCCGAATGCAGCGCGGGTCCGCCGAAGGTGTGCAGAAGATCACCGTGCCCGCTCATAAACCGATCAAACGGTCGACGCTCGCGAAGCTGTTGAAGGACGCTCGAATGACGCTCGACGACTTCATCGATCACCTGAGATAGCGATGCCAGCAGGGCCGAACGACCCGGCTTCAGCGGCGGCAAGCCGCAGGCGCGCCGTCCGCTGCAAGCCGATGTTCGGCTCCAGGCCTGGTGGAACGCTACTCATTGGGTGTTAGGCACCGCTTTTAATTGTGCACTCCATGAAAAAAGACTCGTCTACACGCCGAAACACAAGGTCAGCGAGAGTTTCGGCGGACGCAATTCTTTCCAAGAACGTTTGACATGCGTTCTTAACGTCCACCAAGAAAGCGTCGGCATCGAGGCGCAGCGAGGGTAGCGGGTCGTTCAGGTGGAGCTGAATTATTCCACATTGCTCGCCGATTGCCTGGCGAAAATAAAATATTCTCCGCGCCTGGCGCTCGCGATTGCGCCTGGATTCCGCCGTCCAGCTATGAATCATGCCGCACCTAGCACCGTAGAGATCGGCGGCAGTGCAGACAAGTGACGAACCCGGAAGAAGACAGTCTTTGACCCACCGAATGAAATCATCCCCGGAAGCATCCTGATGTTCCGGTACACGGTAGAGCCAAGCCATGGCCTCGATCGCGGAAAACGCGAGGATGAGCCCGCTCTCGATCAGGCCGTCGCTGAAACAGTGATCGATGGCTTCAAATGCCTCAGCTACACGCAGGCGGAGGCGCTCCCCTGGCGGAACTGGGAATCTCGGAACGTTGAAGTCGGTTCCAAGAGTGATCGGACTGCCGTTCGGTTCAGGCATCGGTGCCTGACGACCCGGCTTCGGCGGCGGCGCGCGAACGGCGCGCCTCCCGCTGAAGACCGATGTTCGGCCCCTTCACTTCGAATCTCCGGAGCAGCGATATGCCTTGCCGCTGACGGACGGTCCCCAGCCACCTGCAAGGTTATTCCAGACCACGTGGGTTGCGTGTTTCTGCGCGGCTTGTTCGAGAGCCTGATTCTTCGCGTTCTCGATTCCGGTCGACGCGGCCAAGCCGCCCCACCCAGACGTGCCATAGACCTCACCGACGTAGGTACATCCGCTCACGGTTGAGGGATCAGCCTCGACGATCCGAGCAGCCGCAGCGGATCGACTCGTCGCACAGGCGTTTAAAGCCGCAACGAGGCATCCCCAGAGGGTTATCGCAATAAACCGCCTGGCTGAGAGCGGGCCGAACGACCCGGCTTCAGCGGCGGCAAGCCGCAGGCGCGCCGTCCGCTGCAATGATGAGATGGACTCCTCCCGTCGATTCGGCATCATGGTGCCAACGAATGCGGAGTCATTTTGCAGCTCCATTCGAAAGGAGGAATCCGTGGAGAATCCTACAACCGTCGCGGTGGACCTGGCAAAGTCGGTTTTCGAGATCGCCGTTTCCAAAGAGCCCGGGCGCGTGTGCCAGAGACGAAGGCTCACGCGCAGCCAGATGATTCCCTTCTTCTCCAACCACCCTTGCGCCACGGTCCTGATGGAGGCCTGCGGCTCGGCCCATTACTGGGCCAGGCAGATCGAGGGCTTCGGGCACGACGTCGCGCTTCTTCCTCCTCATCACGTCCGACGCTACCGCCTCGGCAACAAGACCGACCGCGCCGATGCCGACGCGCTCCTGGAAGCCGGCCGCAACAAGCAGATCCTCCCCGTGCCGGTCAAGACCGTCGGCCAGCATGTTTTGACGGCTCTCCACGCTTCGCGTTCGGCCTGGATGACCACCCGCACGGGAAGGTTGAACATCCTGCGCGGCATCCTGCGCGAGCTCGGCTTGACGATCCCCGCGGGTCCCCGCCGTGTCCTTCCGGCCGTGTCCGACGCCCTCGCGGACGAGAATGTGCCCGAAGAGCTTCATCCCGTGCTTCTGGCTTTCTGCGATGAGATCCGAAAGCTCGAGGAAAATATCCGCCTCGCCGATCGCCGGCTCGCTGCCCTGTCCAAAGAAATCCCCGCAGCCAAAAGTCTCCAATCCATCCCCGGCATCGGCCTTCTGACTTCGACCGCTCTGCTCGGCTTTGTCGGCTCGGCCTCCCGCTTCCGATCGAGCCGGCGTTTCGCCTCGTTCCTCGGCCTGGTCCCGAAAGAATTCTCCAGCGGGAACAACCGCCATCTGGGCGCGATCACCAAACGCGGCGACTCCTACCTCCGCACCCTACTGATCCACGGAGGACGCGCCGTGCTCCTGTCCGCCAGACGCTCAAAGACCCCGGATCGACTCCAATCCTGGGCCCTCCAGGTCGAGAAACGCCGAGGCCACAACCGTACCGCCACCGCCCTGGCCAACAAGCTCGCACGCATCGCCTGGGCCGTATGGTCAAAGCAAACGGTCTACGAACCCCGAACCCTGAGCCCCTGCAATTAGGAAAGGATCCACCCCGCCTGTGAACGCGCAGCATTCGGAATTGATGATGGCTTCGGTCGGACCGACACGGGGACAAGCCGACAACATCGGTGGCTCTCAGAAGCCGCTGTCAATGATTGGCTCCCCGTGTGCGGCTCCCATCATGGCCCGGAGCGCTAATGCGCCTCCACTAAGAGGCCGTAGATACGATCGCTGTCTGACCCTCCCCGTCCCGATTCGATCCCTCGCGCGCCGTCACTCACGAACCCTGATTACCGCCCGGCCCAGAGCCCCGGATCTTTTCTGCTTGTGGGACGAGTCCAGATACGATGTTGGGCGCGACCCAGCGTACGCGGTTCTGCGACGAACGCGACGCCTGAGGCATTCTTGTCAGCCCCTCGTTTGAAAAAGGCATTTTATGACTGCGCGACGAGGATACGCCGGGTCGTAGAGCGCTTCGACATCATCACCAGGCCTTATCGCGAGAACGCGCTTCCAACCCATGGCGTACATGCGCGTGCGAATGCGTTGGCCTTCGTGCTCAAAATCGAAATTGAGTGTGGTAGGACCACGTTGGTAACCTCCCGATGCCACCATTCCGACATGTGCAGGGGCAGTGCGGCCCAACCGGAACAGGCGGATAATCCGATGTAGCCGCCAAGCCGGAACCAACGACAGCAATACTGTCGCGGTAATCAGGAACGTGAACCCATGGGCTACTATGAATCTGTACTTGGGGATCAGAAGGGGAAGAACCCACAAAGTTACGATAAACACGACAACCATGCACGTCGGATAATCGGTCAGAATCACTCTACGAACGCTGGCTCTCATACCGCGTCCAACGACCCGGCTTCAGCGGCAAGCCCGCAGGGCGCAGTCCGCTGCAAGCCGATGTTATGCCCGCGCGCCATCACTAACACTCTGGGTCCATCGGAAATACTCAACGACGTTGGCTTTACGATAGAAGTACCACCAGCTGATACCAAGGCCAATCATGGAGGTGAGACCGAAGAAGTAGGTGCCGGAGGCAAACCCGGATGCTAATGAGTTCAGCAATGAGAAGACACCGCCCACGACCCAGTACGCAAGTACAAGCCCCCTCGACCATGGTTTCTGGCCCTTAAAACCGTAACCAATTGCGAAAAGGAGGCCACCGCTTACAGCGACCTGCACGACCCAGGCCGATACAGACCACTCACCAAATGGCGATTTGGCTAGTCGTGACGTGTCACCGCAACCAGCTGACGTTCCGAGGGCAGCTAGAAGAACGACGGCACCCAACACGATCGCAGGCCACTTAGCTATCTTGATCAGAAGCGGTTCTGTCACAACGCTCGCCGTGGGCATAACGACCCGGCTTCAGCGGCGGCAAGCCGCAGGCGCGCCGCCCGCTGCAAGCCGATGTTATGCAACCCCGCCTCCGCTCTTTGCTATCGGGAATTGTTTCGGGAAGAGTGCGCGTGCGTCAAGGCCGAGAAATTCGTACCGGACGTCCCAGAACACGAGACTGAGCAGGATGGCCTCCGATTGGATTGTGACTTCATGCATTCTCAGACCGAGCTTCCTGGACCACTCCCGTGCGTCTTTTCCGTTTGCATGGTACTTAAGACCGCCGTTCGAGTACCGCACACCCCACACGTACCCGTCTGGATCGGGTTTTTCTGGGTAGTCTGGACCGGAATAAACGAAGTCATCTGGCAAGGATGTCACGAACACTTCGGGTCGGACCTTCGAAACGCATGATGCCTCTACGCAGCCGACGAATTGATACCGATGAACGTCGGTCCACGGGTGCTGACGGCCACCGACGATCACATCGTAATCCCGCATATAGTCCGTAAAACCGTGGCGAAGTATCGCCGCATCAAAGAACGACTCTCGCTCGAGAAGCGCTTCGACGGCATTCACGCGGTCGCTCTCCTCAGGTTGCATAACGACGCGGCTTCAGCGGCGGCAAGCCCGCAGGGCGCAGTCCGCTGCAAGCCGATGTTCGGGGTGCACCTATTCATGGCTGCACCGATATGCGGCGGCGAGGATCATTTCGTGGCCAGATACCTTCACGGCTAGAGCATCCGCGCCCACGACCGCTGCAATGAATCCTGCGAATCCCCTACGTTCGGTCTCGTTCGCAAAGAACTTCCCAGGACCGACCGAGCCCCAGACATGAAGCATTTCAACTTCCCTACAGCCTTGGAGCTCGCTTGAATCGACATCGATCGCGGAAACCGGTTGCGCAGGTTGGTCCGCTTCGGCGTCCGTTTCGAGACAGGCGATCGCGCCAGAATGGTTCTCGCCCGGTTGCGTTTCACTGAACAGCTCGTTTGCCTCGACGAGGCGATCTTCCACGGTCAAGATCAATGCAGCGAGAACGTCTCGACTTCTCCTCCGATCGAGATCGTCTGCAAAATTGCTTGGCTCGTCGAGTTCCTCGGCTAGGACCCGCGCGTCTCGAGCAGCTTCAGCCGCTGCCCACATGAAGGCGGATTCCTGAGGTGTCCTCACGAGTGAACGCGTTCGCGCCAACTCTTTTAGAACGCCGGCCGAGAGATTCTCAATTTGACTGCTTGAAGCGTTAGGGTTCTGAAATCCTTCCCGCAACGTGATCACCGCATGGTACGCGTCGCGGAAGCCGTCGCGGTTGACCCCACCTGTCTGCAAAGCGGATGCGCTGCTGGACGGGATCAGCGTCGCCAAGAGCCCCAGAATGGCCACCGCCGGCAGCACGACTATCGACCCCCGAACGACCCGGCTTCAGCGGCGGCGCGCGGGCGGCGCGACGTCAGCTGCAAGCCGATGTTCGGCGACCCTAGTGGCCCTTTAATGCACGACGAAGTCTTCACGCCTGTTCACCTTGTGGCTGAACCATCTCAGCTTTGGGTCATGAACATTGATATCGCGGAGGTCGCGCGCGCTGATCGCGGTGAAGTGAAACCCATGTTCGGCCCGTTCGCTACCTGAGGGGTACATGTCGATGCAGTCAGGATAGCTGTACCCGAACTTGAAAGGACCGACTCTGACGGCGGCGTCACCAGTAGAGAACGCGAGCCGGCCGACGCCCATTACCGGACCCTCCGAGGCGGCGCCGCTCGATCGGCGAGCGTTCGCTGCCCCAAAGTCGCCACTGCCATCACCTTGGAAGATCGAGTCGTACTGCGCCGATCCGGTATGCGCCGTCTCGCCTGCCGTGATGCTTCTCAATGCCACTGCGCCGTACTGGTCGCCCTTTCGCACGAGGATGACCGTGCCGACGGGGCCACAAATCTGCGATTCCGCGACTGTCACTCGTAAGCCGGGCGGCGCCGAATTCTGCTGTGCACCCACGTTAGTCGAGGCCAGACCCGCGAGGACAAACACGACAGCGAATGACCCACTGATTACCACGGCGCGTTTCCTCGGCTCGCCGAACGAGCCGGCTTCAGCGGCGGCAAGCCGCAGGCGCGCCGTCCGCTGCAAGCCAATGTTCGGGCGCAGCACTCTCACGCCCAATCCTCGGCCATCCCGATCTCGATGACAACGGCGTTTCGCAGTTGGACCCATACGAAGGAATCAAATACGAAGGGCGCGAAGTTCAGGGTCGTGATGCCGTTCTTGGTCTCCGCGGAGCGTGGTTTTCCGAGAATGTGCTCGAGAGCGACCCGCGACATGCCGACGTGAAGGCCAGGGGACACGGTCCATCGGGCGTCCGTAACCTTGATCCTCCAGACGTGAAACTCAGTCGCCGCGGGTATGGAGGGTGGATGGCCCTCCGGTTTGCAAAGCTCGACCGTGAGACCTGGGTATGCCAAATCAAAAGTGTCGCCCATGCCCATTTCGGAATCGTGGCCGGCCTCGGTTCGTAAGGGCTTGCCGAGAGCGGTGAGCGCGGGCGGCCCTAGCGTTCCCAGTTTGACTCCGCGGACGGAAAGATCGAGATGCTCTCCCGCGAAAGCGGTCGCCCCAGCGAAGATCACGGCCACGACCAGAATTCTGCGCCCGAACGACCCGGCTTCAGCGGCGGCAAGCCCGCAGGGCGCAGTCCGCTGCAAGCCGATGTTCGGCCGTGCCGGGGTCTCGGTGAACTGCGCTCTCATTTTGGGGGGACCAACCATGTTTCGACCAGCTTACCGTTCACCGGTGCGACTTCGGCCACAGCGTGGCGCATACCGACGTAGTAGCAATGGCCGACCGCGACCACGGACGTTGGATCCATAGACGAGAGGTCCATCGAGATCAGTTTCTCAGCGGTGCCGTTTAAGTACCGGATGAGCCCAGTCGACGTGACGACGATTAGGGACCCGTCGCCGAGGCCGGCAAAAGCGTATGCGGGACCGTCCAGTCCAACTCGCCCGCACTCCTCCCAGCGGCCGTGATCGGTTCTTTGTAGAAGATCCAACGAGCCGTGTTGATATGACTCGTCCCAATGGGTGATGGCGACCCACTGGCCATGCGTTTGACAGAACCCGATGACATCGCCGTTGAACAGGCGCTGCTTCGGCTCGCCATTCCAGGCGTACCACCACGCAGCTCCTCCCCATTCGCCGCCGTCGCTACCAACGAGATACCCATCCTCAACCGGGGTCACGGTAAAAGAACCAATCATCAAGCGAAAATCAACATTTTGTGGCACCAGAAATCCCGGTAAGGAGCCCCAGTCGTTTTGATGCGAAAACCGTGTCACCACGAGATCATCAGTGGCTAACGCCACCTGCCATATCTCTTCTTCATCTCGCGCATTCGCAGCATTGAAACGATCGACCGGATTGGTCGGCGGCTTCACGCGGGACCACGTTGCGACCGCCGCAGGTTGCGCAAGGCTTTCCCCGCTCAAGAAAGCTGGCGACGGGCAGACTAGAACGATCAAGAGGATCACGCCAATTGCACGGCCGAACGGCCTGGCTTCAGCGGCGGCAAGCCGCAGGCGCGCCGTCCGCTGCAAGCCGATGTTCGGCGGCTCAGGGAGATGGAAGTGAGCGGTTAGGCTAGCCATCCCGCTTCTGGAACATCGAGCGCGTCGCCAGATACGCCCCGCCTGCGCCAATTGCGGCGCACGGAATTACCAGAGGTGCGTACTCAGCCAAAGCCTGTTCTCGGGAGACGATGCCGAGCAGCCGTATGCTTACGACAATCGCGCCGCCGTAGATGCTGAAGATGACAAACGTCGCCAGCGTAGCTCTCTTTAATGTCGATCGCGGTGCAGGCTTATCGAACGGTGCTCGCGCCCAATAAATCAGGATACCCATTACGAAACTGACCCATACCAATAGCATCCACGGAAGCACGAGGCGTCGGATGGGCATTGCAAGGGCGAGGCCGACCAGTGCGAGAACAGCGAGAAAGAAGGCGCCTCCGGACATTGTCATCATAAAGACGAATCGGCCAAACGAGATAGGGCGAATCGTGGAGCTCGATCTTTCGTTAGCTGCCATGCTGACTCCTGACACGGACTGACCCCAGCCCGCCGAACGACCCGGCTTCAGCGGCGGCAAGCCGCAGGCGCGCCGTCCGTTGAAAGCCGATGTTAGCCCGCGGCATTTTGGCGCTCGTAAAGAGAGGTTAGGTCTGTCTTGAAGGCCGGATGCGCGACCCTTGAAAACCAACTGTCGAACGCCGGAAAGCCCGGGAGGTTCTCGGGCAGGCTTGCGACGAAGGCTTCCCACCCTTCAAGCTCTTCATACACTTCGACCCATTTGCCGTCCGCCAAGCCGAGCGAGAGGCAGATCAGATCCGTGGTCAGGAGGTCACGCTTGTACGCCTCAGCCCGGACTACGCTCGACCAGGGCCAGGTGACGGCGGCACCACGATCATCGACAACGCTGAAGCCGCTTCCATCGTGGACGAGCGCTTTTCCCCGAGGGCGGCGCTTAAGCATCGACATTCCTACCGCGGGCTAACGACTTGAGTTCAGCGGCGGCAAGCCGCAGGCGCGCCGTCCGCTGCAATGAAATGTTCGGCGACATGTTCTTGGCCATCCGTGCTCAGGGTACCGAATACACGTCGGCGATGAACATACATAGCGCCACGACAAGAAGTGTGGCACGAGCAATTCGCATCGCTATGAGTCGCCCGCCGGCGCCATCGGTTCTTAGAAAACGCCTCATCTCAGCTCGCAGATGCGAAGGCGCCAGAAGGGCGAGCGATGGCGTGGTCCTAGTCGCCCAAGGGGCACTGGGGATATTTCGTATGGATCGCCAGAGGAGTTGATCGGTCAGCAGGTAGGCGGCGACGGCTACGCCGGCCACCAGCGAGATCAGGTCGTGGTTTCCCGAGTTTAGCCAGCTCACCGAGCGCCCGATTGCGGCCCATCGCCGAACGATCTGAGTTCAGCGGCAAGCCCGCAGGGCGCAGTCCGCTGCAATGAAATGTTCGGGGGCGTCCTACGTAAGCCAGAACCCGCCATAACCACAAACCTCCCAAGTGCCGCCGCAGAACTCCAAGTACGCGATGTAGCCCTCGGGACAGCACGGTGCCGCGTAACCCCTTTGAATGGCGACGACCGCCGACGTTCCGGCTGCATCGTATCCGGGCAGGCTCAGGATGACCACGCGACTCGCGCCGCCAACGCTCCCCTCCCACTTCGTCCACACGTCGCCTGGTCCCTCGACCGCGCGCTCCATTGCGGCAGCGTCGACAAGTCTGATGGGTAGAACTCCGTCAGGGATGCTGTTGGCTACACGGTTGGCCGTCTTCAGCGCCTCGAGCAGGGCGGGATCAACGTCAAAGTTCAGAAAGGGGGCCATTCGGACGAAACCGTTGTAAACGTGGTCTTCCCACGGGGCGTACGTGTGATCGAGAAGAACAGGGTTATCTCCCATCCCGTACGCGAGCCTAAACTCCTCGTCATCGACGACCGCGCGGAATACCGCCATATCTTGGGGGCTAATAGGTGGCAGCCCTTGCCGCGCGCTGGCTGCGGCAGCGGGCGAGACCATGCCCAAGCACAGGAGCGCGACAATAGGCACAGCTTTCCTAGCGCACCCGAACGATTCGAGTTCAGCGGCTGGCCGCAGCAAAGCTGCGCCAGTCCGCTGCAACGACATGTTCGCCGCCCGCTCCGTTGCGATCATCGCGCGGCCCCGCAGGGATCTGGGAGGTTACGCCAGGACGGGAGATTGACGAGCGGCAGTTCAGCGCGATTCCCGATTTCGATCCCCTCAGAAGCGCCGTCGTAGGCGCGATCGATCGTGACGTAGAAGCAGCCATGCCGGAGCGACTGATTGCCTTGATCGTCTGAAAACCCCAGCTTTTCGAGGGTCTCGGGCGGGTCCTCGGGGCAGAGCAGACGACCTTCGATCCACACTTCACCTGAGAACAGAGCGCCATTCCAGTAGCCCTCCGGAGCGAGCAGGAGCCGGAGCGCGTCGACGTGTCGGGATACCGGATTGGAATAGGCCTCGACACCGAGCTGCTTCCACCGAAATACCCAGTTCGAGAACGCGTCGCCATGGGGTGGATCGGTCTCGTAACTAGAACCGAGAGCTTCCAGTACTCGGCTCTCGGGACTAGGGAGCGTGATTGGCTTTCCGTTTACGGCGATTGCTGAGTCCTCAATTGCGATGGCTTGGGCGCCGGCGCGAACAGAAAGTGCCAAAACCACGAAAAGAACAAACACCGTGTTTCGGGTGGCGAACGACCCGGCTTCAGCGGCAAGCCCGCAGGGCGCAGTCCGCTGCAAGCCGATGTTCGCCCGAGACGGAACGGCCTCGCTCACGGATATTCCGCGAGGAAACCTGGGTATTCGCGGCTGATGATACTTCGGAGCGCCTCTTCGGATGGCTTGGTGCCCTCAACGGGAGGCGTCGACCATTTCTTGAGCTCGCCAGTTGGCACCCCTTCAAATTCGCCCAGTTTGAAGCCGTCACGGTCCTTGGCAAAATCGGCGGTAAGAAAGGCGTGACGGTTTGCCAGATAAATCGGGAGAAGGTAGAGACCGTCGCTTCGATTTCGACCGAAAGTCTTTGCCACAACGTCGTCCTGCACCGCCATGGATGAGCTGACGGATCCGAGGGATTTCAACTCGATCTCCTTCCCTTTCAGGACCGCGTAGACGCGCCGAAATGGAAGCTCACCCACCTGCTGCGAGAATCCTGTGACCAGAAGGACCGCAAGGCCATTCAGCGCCCTGGCTTCGTCCTTGCTCGCCGGGTACGCGATGTCGTAAAAGCCGACACGTGGGATGGGCGCGTAGGCTTGATACTCCGACGCAGCGTCCTGAATCTTCTTTGTTAACTCAGCGGGCGAAAGTGGCTTAGCGCTGTCGGGAAGCGTGGTCACAATATGAAGATCCTGCGCCGAGGCAACGCAAACCCCACCCGCCAGGACGGCGATTCCGACAGCCCGAATCAGGATGTGACGCACGTTTGCTCCTTCGCGGGCGAACGACCCGGCTTCAGCGGCGGCAAGCCGCAGGCGCGCCGTCCGCTGCAAGCCGATGTTAGAGGGCTGGCGAATGGCAAGCCACCCAGGATCGCGAGGGCGAATCATTGCACCCGCTCGGTCAGTCGCCGCCGGGCTACCACGTAGACGGATAGTCCCGCAATGCCGGCGACTGGAAGAATGCCGGGGGCGAAGTATGTCAATACGAAATCACGGCTCGCGGTTGAGAGGCTGAATAGGCTGAACGCGAGAGCTGAGGAAAACAGAAGTGAGCCAACGAAGAAAGCAATGCCAAGCCAGCGAGCTCGGGCTATGGGTCTCTTGAACGCCACCTGGGCTCTATGAGCGAATATCGAGGCGATAAGCAAGGAGTAAAGCATTAGGCCAAATGGAAGCAACAGAGTTCGCGCCGGTAGGCGAAACGCCGCACCAACGAGCGCGATCGGGACTGCTAGCATTATCGTGTAGACACCAAGAGACAACAGCAACCACCGACCGAGGCCAATCACACGCACCGGCCGATGATCTTCGACAGCGAGGTCATTCGTCATACCAGCCTCCGCAATCCGGAAAATGCCGGGGCCGTGCTGAGCCCCTCTAACGACCCGGCTTCAGCGGCGGCAAGCCGCAGGCGCGCCGTCCGCTGCAAGCCGATGTTAGGCACCGGCACTCACCAAAACTCGGAGCGCAAGCCACGCGAAATATCCGAAGAGGGCGATAACCAGAGCTTTCGCAGCCATTACCACCCAGAACCACACCGGAGTGGACTCACGAGTCACTTTGCCGCCGATGTAATTGACAAGGCTGCCAGTGCGGACGTTGTCGCGAAGCTCAAAACCTGCCCACCCCGCAACACCGAGAAACAGCACCACGCTTCCGAGTGCCTGCGCTGACTTCCAATTCAAGTTCATCTCCCGGTGCCTAACGACCCGGCTTCAGCGGCGGCAAGCCGCAGGCGCGCCGTCCGCTGCAAGCCAATGTTCGGGCGCAGCACTCTCACGCCCAATCCTCGGCCATCCCGATCTCGATGACAACGGCGTTTCGCAGTTGGACCCATACGAAGGAATCAAATACGAAGGGCGCGAAGTTCAGGGTCGTGATGCCGTTCTTGGTCTCCGCGGAGCGTGGTTTTCCGAGAATGTGCTCGAGAGCGACCCGCGACATGCCGACGTGAAGGCCAGGGGACACGGTCCATCGGGCGTCCGTAACCTTGATCCTCCAGACGTGAAACTCAGTCGCCGCGGGTATGGAGGGTGGATGGCCCTCCGGTTTGCAAAGCTCGACCGTGAGACCTGGGTATGCCAAATCAAAAGTGTCGCCCATGCCCATTTCGGAATCGTGGCCGGCCTCGGTTCGTAAGGGCTTGCCGAGAGCGGTGAGCGCGGGCGGCCCTAGCGTTCCCAGTTTGACTCCGCGGACGGAAAGATCGAGATGCTCTCCCGCGAAAGCGGTCGCCCCAGCGAAGATCACGGCCACGACCAGAATTCTGCGCCCGAACGACCCGGCTTCAGCGGCAAGCCCGCAGGGCGCAGTCCGCTGCAAGCCGATGTTCGGCGGCGCACTCATATTGGGGACGGCTGAGCGGCGAACGTTACCGTGATGTTAACCGCGGCCGGTTTTCCATTTACCTCGGCCGGCCGATAGCGCCACTGGCGAAGCGCTGTGACGCAGCGGGCGTCGAAGCTCGGGCTGACGGACTTTACGACCCGGATGTCGGTGACCCAACCAACGTCGGTTATTTTTGCCACGAGTACGGCAACGCCATGGAGGTCTTCCCCGGCGATGCGGGCCGGTTCGACACGCCGAATCGCCACGGGCGCTTCACTCCGGTGACCCGGCGCCGCAGCCTGGCCTGCTGCCACCTGGCTTGAAAGTGCAAGAGCACCCACGGACAACGCAAAGCAGAACACCCTCCGAAGGCATGACCTTCGACCGCCGAACGACCCGGCTTCAGCGGCGGCAAGCCGCAGGCGCGCCGTCCGCTGCAAGCCGATGTTCGGCCCCGCTGCCGGACTAGCGTGTCGGCGCATATGACCCTACGGAGCGTTTGACGATGGCGTTCCAGGCACCGGACAACCAGGGAGCTTTGTCTTTCACTCGCAAGACTCGACCGTCGCGAAGAACGTTGCCGACCGCGTCGGCGTAAACGACGGCAGATCCTGAAGGGCCCACGAAGGTCAGCCTGTAGCAAAGGTCGACGGCTCCGTCATGCTCCTCGGTCGCGTTGAAGGGTGCGGCGGCAAGCGCTTTGACGATTGCAGAGATCTGCCTTCCGTCTGTGGTCGTCAGCGTCACGTGAGGAGAGTTGGGGTCCGAGAGAAAGCGGTTCAGCGACTCTGATGGAACCGCTGCGATCGTCTCAGTCCAAGGATTTGCGGCATCGATGGTGACGCGCGACACCGTTCCCAGCACAATATGTTCAGCGGGCGCAGCCGACGAGACGCATGCGACTAACCAAAACAAGACAACCGCCACCCCAATCGCGCGCAACCGCTGACGTCGCGATTCGAGGCCGAACGACCCGGCTTCAGCGGCGGCAAGCCGCAGGCGCGCCGTCCGCTGCAAGCCGATGTTCGGCCCCTCGGACTTCATGCCACCCCGACGACCCACATTCGAAGCTGCCGATTTCCTGAGCCCCACCACAAGTTCAGAGTCCACGCATCCCAACCACCAAGGCTGCCGTAGGTGCACTCCTCATACGCCACGACGATGCACGGAACTAGAGGGAAAGCCAAGTATGTACTCATTATGGGATACGGGCGACTCAGGGCCACAGCCGGATCGGCCTTTGCAAATTGCTTCCATGTTGAAATGAGCCTGGCCATCTCGGAACTCTGAACGGCCGGCACGCCCATGACCCAGGTTGCAACCTGAAGTGTGAGCAGAAGTGCAATTCCCAACCTGGCAAGTTGACGCCTCATGAGGCTAAGGGGCCGAACGCCTTGAGTTCAGCGGTGGCGAGCGAACGGCTCGCCATCCGCTGCAACGAAATGTTATGCGGGGAAGCCATCGACCATCCTTTGGACTTTAGTTCGGAGCTCGTCGTCGCCGAATAGTCCATCTTCAGGCTCAGACGAATACGACGCGAGGTCGTCAGCAAAGTCCTTGAGCTCCCGCTCTGAGTCCATTAAGCCAGAGGAAGCGATCACGCTCTCGGCGAGCCTCGCGTATGCCTTCCCCGACATTTCGCCGGCGAGGTAGAATCTGGACATTCGTTCGACGATCGCCTTCAGATTGCCGACTTCCACCGACTACCTCGAGTCCCCGCATAACGACCCGGCTTCAGCGGCAAGGCCGCAGGCCGAAGTCCGCTGCAATGATGAGATGGACTCCTCCCGTCGATTCGGCATCATGGTGCCAACGAATTCGGAGTCATTTGCAGCTCCATTCGAAAGGAGGAATCCGTGGAGAATCCTACAACCGTCGCGGTGGACCTGGCAAAGTCGGTTTTCGAGATCGCCGTTTCCAAAGAGCCCGGGCGCGTGTGCCAGAGACGAAGGCTCACGCGCAGCCAGATGATTCCCTTCTTCTCCAACCACCCTTGCGCCACGGTCCTGATGGAGGCCTGCGGCTCGGCCCATTACTGGGCCAGGCAGATCGAGGGCTTCGGGCACGACGTCGCGCTTCTTCCTCCTCATCACGTCCGACGCTACCGCCTCGGCAACAAGACCGACCGCGCCGATGCCGACGCGCTCCTGGAAGCCGGCCGCAACAAGCAGATCCTCCCCGTGCCGGTCAAGACCGTCGGCCAGCATGTTTTGACGGCTCTCCACGCTTCGCGTTCGGCCTGGATGACCACCCGCACGGGAAGGTTGAACATCCTGCGCGGCATCCTGCGCGAGCTCGGCTTGACGATCCCCGCGGGTCCCCGCCGTGTCCTTCCGGCCGTGTCCGACGCCCTCGCGGACGAGAATGTGCCCGAAGAGCTTCATCCCGTGCTTCTGGCTTTCTGCGATGAGATCCGAAAGCTCGAGGAAAATATCCGCCTCGCCGATCGCCGGCTCGCTGCCCTGTCCAAAGAAATCCCCGCAGCCAAAAGTCTCCAATCCATCCCCGGCATCGGCCTTCTGACTTCGACCGCTCTGCTCGGCTTTGTCGGCTCGGCCTCCCGCTTCCGGTCGAGCCGGCGATTCTCTTCCTTCCTCGGCCTGGTCCCGAAAGAATTCTCCAGCGGGAACAACCGCCATCTGGGCGCGATCACCAAACGCGGCGACTCCTACCTCCGCACCCTACTGATCCACGGAGGACGCGCCGTGCTCCTGTCCGCCAGACGCTCAAAGACCCCGGATCGACTCCAATCCTGGGCCCTCCAGGTCGAGAAACGCCGAGGCCACAACCGTACCGCCACCGCCCTGGCCAACAAGCTCGCACGCATCGCCTGGGCCGTATGGTCAAAGCAAACGGTCTACGAACCCCGAACCCTGAGCCCCTGCAATTAGGAAAGGATCCACCCCGCCTGTGAACGCGCAGCATTCGGAATCGATGATGGCTTCGGTCGGACCGACACGGGGACAAGCCGACAACATCGGTGGCTCTCAGAAGCCGCTGTCAATGATTGGCTCCCCGTGTGCGGCTCCCATCATGGCCCGGAGCGCTAATGCGCCTCCACTAAGAGGCCGTAGATACGATCGCTGTCTGACCCTCCCCGTCCCGATTCGATCCCTCGCGCGCCGTCACTCACGCACCCTGATTACCGCCCGCCCCAGGGCCCCGGATCTTTCTGCTTGTGGGAGGAGTCCAGATACCGATGTTGGCCGGCTCTGAGGTCACGCGAGTCTCCTGAGCTCGTCCATTGATCGTGGCGGTTTACGTTTGCCGCGTTGAACCTTCTCGACGATGCGTGCCACCGTCGCTGAAATTCGATCGCTAGGATTTTTGGCGACGGCCTCAGCGGCGGATTGGCTTGCCGCTGCGACATTACCGCTAAGCAGCTGGGCCAGCGCGAGGTTTGCAATGAGACCAGGGTCGGCTGGGTTGGCTCGGACCGCATTCTGAAAAAGGAGCGCCGCACCCGTGAAGTCCTTCGTTTCCAGCGCCTCCAACCCAGCCTCCCGAGCGACGTCAGGCTGGTCGGGTTTGACTTCGTGCGACCGCGTGAACGATGCGAGCGCTTCCATGTGGTCCCCAAGACGTTGGTAAATCTTGCCAAGATTCCACATCGCGGGCCAGTTGAGACGATTGATCTCGAGCACGGCTTGGAATTCGCCGATCGCCTCGCGGAGACGCCGCTTGCCGAACCAACCGATCCTCCGCGACCGTTCGCCGTGGATAAGAAGCCTGCCTTCGATCAACTCACATCCACGGCGAAAGTGGGCGTCGTGACGCTCGATCTCTTCGGTGGACAGTTGAGGCTGAGACATCTTCTAGCCGGCCAACGACCCGGCTTCAGCGGCAAGCCCGCAGGGCGCAGTCCGCTGCAAGCGCATGTTGGGCGCCGCGCTTTGAATCGTGCGCGTCGTGGGCACCTCTTTCAGGTTCGGGTGTGGCCGCTGCAACAGCAACTCAAACACGCGGGTTCGCTGAGCTTGCGTGCAATAGCTTGACGTAAATTGCCATACGGATCCGTGCGGCATGAACGTCACCCACATCATTTCTGCCCCCTCCTGCGGAAGCTGACCGAGGAGATCGAGGTACGTGGCCTCGGAAACGGGAAACTCCTTAAGGTCATTCTTGAGCCGATTCAGGGTCCAGGCTCGCGCGTCTTGGAAATGCTGCTCGCAGACTTGCATTCCGTCGATGGTAGCCACGACCGAATCGACTCCTATGTAGTCCTGACAGATGCTCTCGAACCTTTCGGGTGATGAGGCAAGGAGTTCGACGACCGCGCCAGACGTCGTGTCGTGATATTCGCCCGACCAGTAGTGAAGATGGCCGATATCCTTGAACTCCCAGCCCGCCGGCGCGTCCAAGAGTGGCTCGACTTGGGTAGTTGTAACCGTATCCCCACCGACGCTGCCCACGACGGACGAGAAGACGAGCCATAGCGCTACCAGCTGAAGATGAGACATTGCTTCCTGGCGGCGCCCAACGACCCGAGTTCAGCGGCGCGCATCGTAATGCGCGTCCGCTGCAACGAGATGTTCGGCGTGCGCTGCCTTTTTCCCCCGGGTGCGCTCCAGGAGGCCAATAGCAGCCTGTTGTGCCTCAGCTAGGTTGTCTTCGCTGACGACAACCCGAAGGCGCTCAAATACCGGCTCTGCCTCCGATACGTCGCCACGGAGGGAAGCGAGCTTCCCCAGCAGGGCATCATTGGTGGACCATGTCGAGAATTTCAAGCGTCGCAATCCTTCCCGGATTTCGACAAGATCGGCGGCAACGCAGACCAGGGTCTTTGCGAGAACGACCTGTTTGTCACCGTTCACACTCGTCAGCTTGTCGGAGAGTGTGGCGACCTCTATTCCCCATTCCGTCACCTTAGCCCGAAGTTCACTACGAACCTGCTCGAATTGAAGCCGCCTCTCGAACACCGCGTTCCGGATGGAAAACGCGAGCGCCACGACCGACACGCCTAAGGCCGCAATAGACAGAGCGACGGGATCAGGTGCCACTACGACAGCCCTCGGGCGCCGAACGACCCGGCTTCAGCGGCAAGCCCGCAGGGCGAAGTCCGCTGCAAGCCGATGTTCGGCCCCCTAGCCACTCCGAAGCTCCTCGGCCACCAAATCAATCCGAGATGGTTCGATGTCTGCAAGGCATTGAAACGCCCGAGTTGCCGCCTCCGCGAACCGGGCAGGATCATTCTGAATCGCGGATAGGAAGGACGCGTATCCAAGACGGAGTCCATTGGCAATATCGTCGATTCTTACCACCACGATATCTTGATGTCCATGGTCTCGGGTTATGCGCTGCAGATTCTCCGGAACTCCGCTTCCCCATGCATAGAGCAGGCGGCGAGCCGCGCCCTGAGCGGTGAAGTTGGAATCCGGTGTGCCCGTATGCAAAATGCCGCAACGGGCGGAGTACAGTTCTAGCGCAGTGCAGGGCAGAGGCTGTGCTGGCAAAAGAAAGGCGTCGACCCACTTTACGAAGGCACTGCGATTCGATTCGTCCGAACGGCGCTCGAGGCTGGCAACCGTGTCGATCCCGGCATAGAGAAGAATCAAGCTCGGAACGCTGAGCCGTCTCTCCAGAGACAGCGCTGCCGTATCAAGAATGTTCTGAACAGCAGCCGAAAACGCCGGGTTGGGCATCGCTCTAGGGGCCGAACATGTTATTAGGCGGAAGGGGCCCCGCCGGGTTAGGCGGAACAAATCGCCCTTCGTTCTTCCGAGATTCAATCATTTAGCCTCCGATCGTTCCGCCTAAGCAGGCTGGTGTTATGCGGACGGGGCGCGGCTGTCTGGCTAGAGGGCATCGACCGGACTCCGCACTCCCCGCCCGCCGGAAGTGTTCAAAACGTGGGTATAGATCATGGTCGTCGCGACATCCTTGTGACCCAGGAGCTCCTGGATCGTGCGGATATCATACCCGGCCTCAAGCAGGTGGGTCGCGAACGAGTGGCGCAGCGTGTGGGGCGTCACGTGCTTGGCGATCGCCGCCTGCCGGGCGGCCGATCGCACTGCTTTCTGAATCGTCGTCTCGTGCAGATGATGGCGCCCCTCCCGTCCCGTCCGCGGATCGAACGAGCGCTGCTCCGCCGGAAAGACGTACTGCCATACCCAGTCCCGCGCCGCGTTCGGATACTTCCGGGCGAGCGCGTCGGGAAGATGGACGAAACCGAACCCCTCTTCCCGATCGCGTCGGTGCACTTCCCGAGCCTCTTCGAGCTCGAGCCGGAGGGCGTCCTTCGCCGCGTCCGGAAGCATAGTCACGCGATCCCGCGCACCCTTTCCGTCGCGGACCAGAACCTGATTCAGCCCGAAATCGACGTCCTTCACCCGCAAACGCACGGCTTCGAGAAGGCGAAGGCCGCTCCCGTACAGCAGGATCGAGACGAGCCTCGGGCGACCGTCCATCTTCGCGAGAAGTCGGAGGGCCTCGTCACGGGTGAGAACGACGGGAAGCCGCTCGGGTCTCTTCGCCCGAATCAGACGGTCGAGCTTCGGGAACGGAAGCTCGAGCACGTGGCGATAGAGAAAGAGGATCGCCGCGAGAGCCTGGTTCTGCGTATTCGACGAAACACGGTCTTCCGTCGCCAGATGCGACAGGAAGGCGTTGATCTCGGCCTCGCCCATCTCCTTCGGATGCCGTTTTCCGTGAAACAGGATGAAACGGCGGACCCACGCCGCGTAGGCCTCTTCCGTCCGGATCGAAGAGTGCCGCGCGCGGATGGCGAGGCGGACGCGATCCAGAAGACGGGGTGGACCGCTCCGTTGCGGTGAGCGGGGAACGATCGCCATCGTCATGGAGAGATCATACGCCTTCCTTACGCCTGCGGCGTGCCAGGACATGAGCTGCCACGTCCGTCATCATCAGGAAGCATCGGAGGAAGGAGAAAAAAGGGACAAGGACGAGGCGGAGAAAGGATCAATCCCCCACGATCTCGTTCAAGCCGTCGATCACCCGGTGGAGGTCCTCGGGCGCGGCGCGGCCGATCCGTTTTCCGAGCTGTTCCGTCGAGAGCGTCCGGAGCTGGCCGATTTTCACCCAGGACGGTTTCGGCAGACCTGCGTTCCGAAGCTCGGCCGTGAGCGGAAAACCGGCCCGAGGCGGCTGGCTCGTCACGGCCATCGCGATCACGGTTCCCGAACGCGCGTTGAAGACGTCGTCGCTGATCACCAGGACCGGGCGCCGGCCCGCCTGCTCGGTTCCGCGAACAGGACCAAGCTCCGCCCACACGACATCGCCTCTCAGTATTCGGGCCATGACTCGAGGTCGTCCGAGGCGCCTTCCTCGGCGAGGGTCTGCTCGAAATTCGGGTCGAGCTTCGCGCACTCCCGCGCGAGACGGCCGCGATCGACGCGATCGATCTGGGCCCGGACGGCGACCTGGATCGCGCGGCTGCGGCTCGGGAATCGCCCGTCTTCGACGAGACGGTCGATCCGTCGAACGAGGTCTTCGTCGAGGGTGATGGCGATTTTCGCGGTTCCCATGGGACCTCCGGATCGGTATGACAAATCATCATACCGCAGCACGACGGTCCTCAAAGAGAGATCGGCCGGCAGCCGGCCGCGAAGCCGACTGCCGGCTGAGGAAACTCAGTTCAGGCGCGAGCGATCGCCGGCGTCTCCGCTCCGATGAACTTGTAGATCGCGGCGCCGACGAGTGCGCCGACGATCGGCGCGACCCAGAACAGCCAGAGCTGGGAAATCGCCCAGCCGCCGGCGAAAACCGCGACCCCCGTGCTCCGCGCGGGGTTGACCGACGTGTTCGTGACCGGGATCGAGATGAGATGGATGAGGGTCAGGCAGAGGCCGATCGCGATCGGCGCGAGACCCGCCGGCGCGCGCCGGTCGGTCGCCCCGAGGATCACGAGCAGGAACATCGCCGTCATGACGATCTCGCAGACGAGCGCGGCGGCGAGCCCGTATCCGCCCGGCGAATGGGCACCGTAGCCGTTCGAGGCGAAGCCCGCGGAAACATCGAATCCCGCCTTGCCGCTCGCGATGACGTAGAGGACGCCTCCCGCGGCGATTCCGCCGAAGACCTGCGAGACGATGTAGGGGACGAGGTCTCTCGCGGGAAAGCGGCCGCCGGCCCAGAGTCCGACCGAGACGGCGGGATTCAGGTGGCAGCCGGAGATGTGGCCGATCGCGAAAGCCATCGTGAGCACGGTCAGGCCGAACGCCAGAGCGACGCCGAGGAACCCGATCCCCAGGCTCGGGAATGCGGCCGACAGCACGGCGCTGCCGCAACCGCCGAGAACGAGCCAGAACGTTCCGAAGAACTCAGCCCCGTACTTCCTCATGCTCCCTCCTCTTCCTTTTGTCGGCAAAGACAAACTTCCTTTGTCGGCGAAGACGAACTTCCTTTGTCGGCGAAGACGAACTTCCTTTGTCGGCGAAGACGAATCGCTGCGCGATTGTCTCAGGAAAACGCGATTTGCGCACGCCGGCCGCGCTGCGCGCGGCAGTTACGAGTCAATCGGTCCATCAGTCGAAAGTCGAGCCGCGCTACGGCGCGGCAGTTGACGGGTGCTCTGACCTTCGACTGTCCGACTCTCGATTGGAGGCGCGCCCCACGCCTTCGACTGGACGACTGGCGCTAAAAGCGCAGCGACAGGCACGAGAGGCCGCCGTCCATCTTCCGGAACTCCGACATCTCGAGGACCATGAGCGGATAGCCGAGGCGCTCGAGCGACGCCTCGAGGCGCGGGAATCCGGCGGCAACGAGAAGGTGGTCGTTCACTCGAATGCAATTTGCGGCGTACTCCTCGCCCGGGGCCACGGGGACCGCCTCGAAATCGGAAAACGCGACGTTGCCGGCGAGCGCCTCGATCAGCACCAGCCGGCCATCGCCGATCGACGTCACGCCGCTCTTCAGATGCAGGATCCCGGGCGTCTCGCGGATGTCGACGAGCGTGGCGGTCCGTCCCTCCGCTTCGAGGATGTTCGCGAGCTGGCGCGCTCCCGCTTCGTTCGTGCGCTCGGAAACGCCGATGAAGAACCGGCTCCCCGCCTCGCAGACGTCGCCGCCGTCGAGCGTCCCCGGCGCCTCGATCGCGCGAAGGGCCGGGAAGAGCTCCGCGAGGCGGCCGCGCATGTCGTCGACCTCGCCCGCCCGGCTCGAAGCGCCCGGCCGCGTGACGACCGCGGCCGAGCCGAACAGGACGGCCGTGTCCTCGACGAAGCAGGAGTCGGGATAGTTCGGGTCGGCGGGGAGAGTCGTGAGCACCAGGCCGCATCGCTCGAGCGCCCGCGCGTAGGCGGCATGCTGGTCGAGCGCGAGGCTGAGCTTCGGGGCGCCGAGGTCGGCCGTCGTCAGACCTTCGGCGAAGTTCGCGGCCGGCGGGCGAAGGATGGCGCGGGTGAAGACCGTCGCTTTCACGACGCTCGCGGAGCTCGGATCGCGAAAGCTCCCGCATCGCAGACCTCCGGAGCAGGTGTCATCCCGAGGCGCGACTTGTCCGCCGTAGCTCGCAGAGCGAAGGCGGAAGCGACGAGGGATCTCGGTCGACCGCGATCCATCGCTCCGCCCAGGAGAGAGCGCGCCGCGCGCATCGGAAAGCGCGCTTTGCGCTCACACTTTCCGCGATGCGACCTCTCGCGGCTCGGGCTCCTACGCGGACCCCTCACCTGCCGCGGGTACGCGGCATCCTCTCCCCACGGGAGAGGGTATTCAGCGGCTCGCTTCGCTCGCGGCCCCATTCGGCCCTCGACCGCTTCGGCGTTCGACCGGGTGGCCACGCTTTCACGCCGCAGGGCGCCGGCATCCATGAGGCCGAAGACATGGTGGGTGGCGAAGCGCGAGGTCACGCGAGGATTGTATCGAGGGAGCACCGGGGGGCCTCCGCCTTCGCGACTCTGCATTGTCATCCTGAGGAGGGAACCGACGAAGGATCTACCCCGGCGCGCGACCCGGGCAGATCCTTCCCGCCTTCGCCAAGGCTCCGGCGCGGCAGGCCGCTTCGCTCAGGATGACAGGAGGGGGGCCGCCGCGATCACCGATCGCGCGGGCGAAGTCGCCTACTTCTTCTTCGTCGGGACGCCGCTCTTCAGGTACTCCTCCATGATGTCGTCGGGGAGCCAGTAGATCTCGGTGCCGTTCAGATAGTAGGTCGGCGTCGAGTTCACACCGAGATATCCCCCCTCGTTCATGTCGCGCCGGATCGGGACGAACGACGCTTCCTGGAGGTAGCAGGCGAGGAAGTCCTTGCGCGGGATGCCGGCGGAGTCGATGAAGTCGAAGACCTGCTGGTCCAGCCTCTCGAGTGTCAGCGTCTCCTGGTTGTCGTAGCAGATCTGCTTGAACTTGAAGACGAGATCCGAGGAGAGCTTCTGGAGGCAAGCCGCCGCCGAAGCCGCCTTGGTCGACCAGTGATGCGTGGACCACAGCGGATAGAACTTGTAGAAACGGCGGATGCCGAGCTTCGCGCCGTATTTCTCCATCAGCTTGTCCATCTGCTGGCCGCGGCGCTTGCAGAAGGGGCACTCCATGTCGGCGTACTCGACGACCGTGATCTTCGGGTTGTCGGCGCCGTACGACGGGGACTGCGAGAGATCGATGATCGCCTTCCGCTGCTCGGGGACCGACTCGCCGAGCTTCCAGAGAGAGCCCATCAGGAACACGGAACCGTCCGGCTCGACGTAGTAGTGGAGCGGCTGGCTGAAATATCCCGTGTCGACCTCGACGCGGACGGCCTTCACGCCCGCCTTGTCGGCCGCGGGCTCGAGGAAGGCGCGCGCCTGGGCCCCGAACATCTTCGAGAAGTAGTCGCCGATGCCGGTGACGTCGGCGTCGTTCTGGATCATCCGGGTGACGTTCTGCGCCTGGCTGTTCCGGATGACCGTTCCGGTCAGGATCCACTTCTCGTCGGCCGAGACGAACATGTCCTGCTTCGCGTCGAGCTTGTCGTACTTCCCCTTGCGCTCGACCATGTACGCCTTGAACCTGGGGATGTCGCTCTTCGGGTCGGCCTTCGCGGTCACGCGCGACTCGGGCTCCCACGGAAGGAACTCGCCCGCGAAACGCTCGACGGCGGCGGCGACCCCGCTGGCCGGGGGAGCGGCGGCGGGAGCGGGCGCCGCGACCGCGCCGGAGACGAGAGCCGCGGCGAGGGCCGCGGACGAGACCGCCAGACACAGCCGAAGAAAGAAAGTCGAAGTCGGTTTCATTTCCACCTCAAACGGAAAACCGCGCGTTTCATTCCCGCGACGGCGTGTTTTCTTCGCGCGGAATCATATCCGGTCGGAAGCAAATCGCACGAGGAGCGCTCCGGCCTCGACCGCCTGGCCCGGGGCGCAGTGGACCTCGGCGATGACCTGGTCCGCCTCGGCCCGAATCTCGTTCTGCATCTTCATCGCCTCGAGGATCAGGAGCAGCTCGCCCTTCGCGACGCGGTCCCCGGCCGCCACGCGGACCTCGAGCACGCGCCCGGGCATCGCGGCGAGCACTTCGGGCTCCCCCTCCGACTCGGCGCCGGCCGCGGATGCGTCGCGCGGGTCGAAGAGGTGGAGCGTCATCTCGGCGCCGCGCAAGCGGAGCCGCGTTTCCTTCTTTCCCGGAACGACGCGGGCGCGGAGGACCCGGCCGTCCTCGAAGATCGCGACGAAGCTGCCGTCGGCGCGCGGGAAGAGCTCGAGCGCATGGCGCGTCCCGTCGACGTCGACGGTCGAGACGTCGCCCGCGGCGTCCACCGCGACCTCCGTCTCGCGGCCGTCGGGTCGCACGAGCCGGAAGACCCGCTTCACCGCCGTCCCTCCCGGCGCGCGGCCTCGCGCCAGGCCGAGATCCGCCCGCGGCGCGGCGCGGCGAAGCGCTTTTCCTCGCCCCGCGCGAGAACCGCCGCGGCGAGCGCGACGAGATGGTCGTCGGGCTCGCTCTCCCGGCTTCCGAAGCCGGCGGCGAGCCGGCGGTCGAGCCAGCCCGTGTCGAACGACGCGGAGAGGAAGTCGGGGTCCGACACGAGCCGGCGGAAGAACGGGAGCGAGGTCTGGATCCCGATGATCTCGTACTCGGACAGAGCGCGGGCGAGCCGCGCCACCGCCTCTCGCCGGTCGCGGCCGTGGACGATCAGCTTGCCGAGCATCGGGTCGTAGTCGATCGGAACGACCGAGCCGCTCTCGACGCCGACGTCGTGGCGCACGCCCGGCCCCTGCGGCAGCGTCAGCGACTCGATGCGGCCGGGAGAGGGCGCGAACTGGCGGTCGGGGTCCTCGGCGTACACGCGGCACTCGATCGCGTGGCCGCGGGGAGAGATGTCGCCGGCGGAGAACGACAGGGGCTCGCCGAGGGCGATCGCGATCATCTCGCGGGCGAGGTCCACACCCCAGACCTCCTCCGTGACCGGGTGCTCGACCTGCAGCCGCGTGTTCATCTCGAGGAAGTAGAAGCGGCCGTCGGCGGCGAGCAGGAACTCGATCGTGCCGCAGGAGACGTACCCGACGGCCTTCGCCGCCGCGAGAGCCGCTTCGCCCATCTTCCGGCGGAGCCCGGCATCGACGACGGGCGAAGGGCACTCCTCGACGACCTTCTGGTGGCGGCGCTGGATCGAGCACTCGCGCTCGCCGACCGCGACCCCGCGCCCGCGTCCGTCGAAGACGACCTGCACTTCGACGTGGCGCGCGCCCTCGACGAGCCTCTCGGCGTAGACCTCGGGATCGCCGAAGAACGCCTGCGCCTCCGAGGTCGCGCGGTCGAAGGCGGAGTCGAGCTCCCCTTCCGACGCGACGGTGCGCATTCCCTTGCCGCCGCCACCGGCGGAGGCCTTCAGGAGGATCGGGTAGCCGGACTCGCGGCCGAACGCGCGGAGGTCGTCGCGCGAGGCGCCGCGCGCCATGCCGGGGACGACGGGAACGCCCGCTTCGATCATGCGGCGGCGCGACTCGGTCTTCGACCCCATCGCGTCGATCGCGGACGGAGGCGGTCCGACGAACGTGAGGCCCGCTCCCGCGCAGGCGGAGGCGAAGCCCGCGTTCTCGGCGAGGAACCCGTACCCGGGATGCACGAGGGTCGCGCCCGATCGTTTCGCGGCGTCGAGGAGGCGGTCGATCGAGAGATACGACTCGCGCGCCGGCGCCGGCCCGAGGCGGTACGCCTCGTCGGCGAACGCGACGTGGAGCGCGCCCTTGTCCGCGTCGGAATACACCGCGACGGTCGGGATCCCCATCTCGCGGCAGGCGCGGAAGATCCGGATCGCGATCTCGCCGCGGTTGGCGACGAGGAGTTTGGCCCGGCTCAACGTCGGCGGCTCAGAGCGGAATGTTCCCGTGCTTCTTCGGCGGAAGCTTGTCGCGCTTCGTGGCCGCGAAGGCGAACGCCTGGATGAGCTTGCGCCGCGTTTCGGAGGGCTCGATGATCTCGTCCACGAAACCCCGGCGGGCCGCGACGTAGGGGTTGGCGAACTTCTCGACGTACTCGGCGACCTTTTCCTTCTTCTTCTCGGGGTCCCCGCCGAGCTCGCGCTTGTAGAGGATCGCGACCGCGCCCTCCGGACCCATCACGGCGATCTCGGCCGTGGGATACGCGAAGTTGAAGTCGGTGCGGAGGTGCTTGGACGCCATCACGCAATAGGCCCCGCCGTAGGCCTTCCGCGTGATGACGGTGACCTTGGGGACCGTCGCCTCCGCGAACGCAAAGAGGAGCTTCGCGCCGTGCCGGATGATCCCGCCGTACTCCTGCTTCGTGCCGGGAAGGAAGCCGGGCACGTCCTCGAAGACGAGGAGCGGGACGTTGAACGCGTCGCAGAAGCGCACGAACCGCGCGCCCTTCACCGACGCGTCGATGTCGAGGACTCCGGCGAGGTACGCGGGCTGGTTCGCGACGACCCCGATCGAGCGGCCGTTGAGCCGGATGAAGCCGACGAGGATGTTCCGGGCGAAGTTCGCGTGCACCTCGAAGAAACGGTGCTCGTCGGCGATCGCCGAGACGAGCTGCTTCATGTCGTAGGGCTTGTCCGGCTCCTCCGGGATGAACGTGTTCAGCTCCGCGTCCTCGCGGTCCGGCGGATCGGGGGTCTCGACGATCGGGGCTTCGTCGAGGTTGTTTCCCGGGATGTAGCCGAGGAGCTCGCGGATCGAGGCGAGCACCGAAGCGTCGTCCGGCCGCGAGAAATGCGCGACACCGGAGACGGAGGAATGCGTCTTCGCGCCGCCGAGCTCTTCCTTCGTGACGGTCTCGTGCGTGACGGTCGCAATGACGTCCGGGCCGGTCACGAACATGTACGAGGACTTCTCGGTCATGAAGACGAAGTCCGTGATCGCGGGGGAATAGACGGCCCCGCCGGCGCACGGGCCGAGGATCGCGGAGATCTGTGGGACGACGCCCGAGGCGAGCGTGTTCCGCAGGAAGATGTCGGCGTAGCCGCCGAGCGAAACGACGCCTTCCTGGATGCGCGCGCCGCCCGAGTCGTTCAGCCCGATGAGCGGAGCGCCGTTCCGGACGGCGAGGTCCATGACCTTGCAGATCTTCTCGGCGTTGGTTTCGGAGAGCGAGCCGCCGAAGACGGTGAAATCCTGGGCGAAGACGTAGACGGGACGTCCCTCGACGAGCCCCGCGCCGCAGACGACGCCGTCGCCCGGGATGTCGATCTTGTCCGAGCCGAAGTCGCGGCCGCGGTGCGAGACGAGCCGGTCGATCTCGAAGAACGAGCCCGGGTCGAGGAGCAGGTCGACGCGCTCGCGCGCCGAGAGCTTCCCTTCCCGATGCTGCCGCGCGATCCGCTCGGGGCCGCCCCCTTCGACCGACTTGCGGCGCATCTCCTCGAGCTGCGCGATCTTGCGATCGAGCGTCACAGGACGATCCCCTTCTGCTCGGCGAGCTTCCGGCGGATGCGGCGGAAGAGCTCGTTCGAATCGAGCCCGCCGGAGGCGATCTCGGCCCGCGAGGCGTCGACGAGACGGCGGGCCTCCTCGTCGATGTCGTGCTCGCGGCGGATCTCCTCGGCGAAAACGGCGCGCACCGCGTCGGCGAGGGCGCCCGGCGATTTCTCCTGGAAGAGGCCGCGTCGCGCGAGCCGCTGGGCGATGCGGACCGCGAGAAAATCCGTCCGCCGCTCGGCAAGGCTCATATTCCCAATCATACCGTCGGCCTCGCGCTCGCCGCTACGCGGCTGGAACGCTGCGGCCTCCCAGATCGCAGACCTCCTCGCCTCGGTTACTTCGGCGAGACTTTCCGCGATCTGACCTCCGCGGCTCGCATTTCCGGCTCGACCGCTCCGGCGCCCCACCGAGCTTTCCTGGACGGCTTCCAGCGGCGCCCGCATCCCGTCGGGCTCGCGCCTTCGCCGCTCCCCGGCTACTCGCATCGCGGGTGGTCCACATCCCCCGACTCGCAACTCTCCAACTCGCAAACTCGCCACTGGCCGCCCGGAAGGGCGGCTCCAACTCGCGAACTCGCGAACTCGCGACGGGTCGCGTCCGCGACTACAATCCGACGGTGAGTCATCGTCCCGAGCCGCCGCCCCTCGATCTTCCGATGCTCTCCCGCTGGCTCGAGCCGCTCGCCCGGGAGGGATTCGCCGATCTGTTCTTCGAATGGAAGTCGGAGCTTCACCTGTCGATTCGGGACGGGGCGATCGGCGACTCGATGCTCGCGGTCGAAGGCGCGGTCTCGGCGCGCGCCCGCCGCGGGTCCCGGGTCGTCCTGACCGCGTCCCCGCGAGCCGACGAGGCGGGGGCCCGCGACGCGGTGCGCCGGCTCGCCGCGATCCTCTCCTCGTCGAATTTTCCGAAGAGCGCCGAGAAGGCCGCCGCCGCGGAGTCTCGAGAGAAGGAAGACCCGACGCGCTGGACGAAGAAGATCTCGACGGTGATCACGCGCGGGTTCGAGAACCGGCCCCACCGGGTGGAAGTCCGGCGCCGCCACTCGACGCGTCTCGTCGTGCCGGCGGGCCGCCCGCCCTCTCGCCACGACCGGCCGCGGCTCTCGCTCCACGGGGAGTTCCTCGCCGACACCCGCGGGGGACCCCGGTGGCGCGCGTTCAACTTTCACCTCCCGGAAGCGGACGACGGCGCGTTCGAGGAGCTGCGCCAGCGCCTGCGGAGCCTCGCCGCGGGCGGGCCGGGCCCCGTTCCGCCGACGGCCGGCGCTTCCGACGTCATCTTCGAAAACGGCTCCGCGGCGTTCTTCTTCCACGAGGTTCTGTCGCACCCGCTCGAGGCGGACTCCCCCGCCTCGAAGCTCGCGAACCTGCACAAGGCTCGGCTCTGCCCGCGCGAGATCGAGGTCGCCGACGAGCCCTCGCGCCTCGATCTCTTCGGCGGCTACCCGGTCGACGACGAGGGCGTGCCGGCGCGCCGCACGCCGCTCCTGAACGCGGGGCACCTCGCCGGACCGCTCCGCGACCGACTGCGCTCCGATCCGCTCCATCCCTCGACCGGCAACGGGCGGCGGCCGTCGGCGTTCGATCACGCGGCGCCCCGCGGATCGAATCTCGTGGTCGGCCCGGGCGGCGCGAGCGAGGAGGAGATGCTGCACCGGCTCGCCACGGGAATCCGCATCGACGAGTTCGACGGCGGATCGGTCGATCCCGCCTCGGGGCGGTTCCGGCTGCGGTTCCCGGCGGCGCAGGCCGTGCAGCGCGGTCGTCTCGGACAGCCGCTCGGACCGGGGCATCTCGAAGGAGAGGTCGTCGAGGCGCTCGCGGCGGTCGATCCCCTGCTGGGGAGCCGGGCGAAACCCTGCCGCCAGCTCGCCTGGTGCGCGCGCGAGGGGAAAATCCTCCCGGTCGGAGGAGAGGCGCCCGCGATGATCGTCCGGCGGATGCAGGTGTCGCCTCGGTGAGAGGCGCGAACGATGTGTCGGTGAGGAGCGCGAAGCCGTGTCGGTGCGACGCGCGATGGACGTGTCGGTGCGACGCGCGATGGACGTGTCGGTGCGACGCGCGATGGACGTGTCGCTTCGTCGAGAAGCGCCGGATGCCGCCGAGGAGCGCGAGAACGGGCGGATCGATGGCCGGGCGATGACGATCGCTCTCGACACGATCCGCGAGGAGCTCTCGTCGCGAGCCGGCGACCGCTGGGAGATCTACGGCAAACGCGCGGCGGCGGCGGAGCTCCGCGTGGCGGCTTCGGCGCACGAAGAATCGGAGCGGGTCGAGGACGGCTGCGCCGCGCGCTGGGAAGAGGGAGGCAAGGCGCACTTCGCCGCCGCGACCTCGCCGGCGCTCCTCGTGGACGTGATCCGCGAGACCATGCGGCTCGGCCCGGGAGGATCGGCGCCTTTCCCCGCGCTCCCGAGCGGGACGTTCGACCAGCCGCCCGACCCGAGCGCGATCCCTCCCGCCGACGCGTTCGAGCCGGTCGCGCAGCTCCTCGCATCGGAGTCGAAGGGACAGGCGAGGCTGACCTCGCTCACCCTGACCTGCGGCGAGATCGTCGAGCGGATCGAGAACGGCGCGGGGTTCGCGGGCGGACGCGTGCGGCAGTTCGGCTACGGCAATGCGCGGGCGGTGGGAGTCGCCTCGGAGCGGCGGGTGACCGCCGACGTCGTGTTCCCGGCGGGAAGGGCCGGCGCGTTCGACACGGCGAAGGTCGCGCAGTCGCTCGCCGACCGCAGCCTCCTTCCTCTGAAGGGAAGGGCGTGCCCGTTTCCGCGCGGCGAGCTCCTTCTCGACCCGTCCGTCTCCGCCGCGCTGCTCGCGGCGACGCTGCCCCTTTTCTGCGGCGACGCCCACCGCATGCTCCTGTCGCGCCGGTATCTCGATCGGAATGGCCGGTTCTCCGCGGAGAACGTCTCCCTCGTCGACGATCCGACGGTCGAAGGGCCCTTCGACGCGGAAGGGATCCCCGTTCGGCGAAAGCAGGTCGTGAGCGACGGCGTCTTCCGCGCGCGGCTCCACGACCTCGGCTCGTCGGCGCGCTCCGGCGAGAGCCCGACCGGCAACGCGATCCGCCCGTCATTCCGGTTTCCCCCGCGGCCTGGAAGCGCGCTCTTCGCGCTGGAGGGAAGGCGGTCCGCGAACGCGGCGGAGCTCCTCGCGTCGGTCACGCGCGGGCTCTACGCAACCGCGCTCGCGGCGCCGGCCCGCGTGGACCTCGAAAACGACGCGTACCGGCTCGAAGTCGAAGGGTGGGCCCTCCAGGCGGGACGGCTGCGGTCGCCGGTCGCCTCCGCGACGATCCGGGGACGGCTCTCGGAGTTCTGGAAAGGGATCGGCGGCGTCGGAACCGACCGGCGGATCTTCCCGCTGCAGTCGCTCGTCGCGGCGCCCACGCTGTTCGTCACCAAAGCCACGTTCGCCTGACGCGGGGCGTCAGGCACAAATACGAAATCCGAATCTCGAAAACATCGAAACAATACATGAATTACTGACCCGAGCGACGCGGGTCCCCACGAGCGACGGCTACCCTGTCCCCCGAGCAGATCCCTCGTCGCCTCCGCCTTCGCTCTGCGAGCTACGGCGGACAAGTCGCTCCTCGGGATGACATGCTCCGGAGGTCCGCGATGTGGGAGCGCACCCGTTGGGTCCCGAGCACCTGAAAGAATTGGAGACCCATCTGCGGAAATCGTCGTAAACGATTCCCGCAGCGCTTCTGCTACTCAGTGCGAAGGATGCGGGGCTCATCACATCGCGGATAGTCTCCGCGAAGTAACCGAGCGGAGGAGGTCCGCGATGTGGGAGCTTTCGCGCACCGCGAGGGGCCGGTGGTAGCGCGGTCGAGTGTGAGCGCGAAGGGCGCATTTCCATGCGCACGGCGCGCTCTCTCCTGAGCGAAGCGAAGGACCTACCGTCCAAGCAGATCCCTCGTCGCTTCGCTCCTCGGGATGACATGCTCCGGAGGATCGCGCCGTGGGAGCATTCGTGATCCGAGCTCCGCGAGCGTCACGAATGCGACGTGGGTGGTGGCGGCTCCTCCTGCTGCATGGCCGGGTTGGGCGCGTTCTCGTCCTCCGTCGGAGCGGGAACCGCGGCCGGAGGCGGCGCGGGAGCGGGCTGCGGATACGGCGCCGGCCGCGACCCGCGGTTGCGCCGGAACTGATCCACCAGCTGCTGGCGGCGGGCGTCGGCGGGCTTGGCGGGCGCCGACTTGCCTCCGATCAGCGGGGCGCTCGTCGGCGAGCCGGTCCCCACGACCGTCGGAGCGGCATCCTCCCCGGCGGAATCGGCGTCGAGATCCGACGTGTTCACCGGCCGCTGCGGGTGGAGCTGCTCCCACACCGCCCGGTCGGCGAAGCTCGCCTCCTCGGCCACGTCGACACCGGCGAGATCGCGGGGGTAGTTCTCGATCGAAGCGCGGAAGAGCAGCCGGCTCTGAACGACGAGCGGGTTGCGCGCCGGCCAGCGGAGCGACGGATCGATGCGGAGCGCCTTCGCGTACTCGCGCACCGCGTCTTCGTTGCGGCCCTCCCGTTCCAGGAGAAAGCCCAGGTGGAACCGGGAAAGGGGAAAGCCGGGCTTCCGTTTGATCGAACGCTCGTAAGCCTTGATCGCGGCGGGAGGCTTTCCTTCCTTCTCCCAGAGCAGCCCTTCGTTGTAGTCGGCGAGATAGAACGTGGGATCGAGCTTCGCCGCCTTCTGGTACTGCTCGGCCGCCTCTTTGGCGAAACCGCGACGGGCGAGGAGGTTTCCGAGATCGTTGCGAAGCCCCGCGTCCGAAGGGTGCGCCCGAATTCTGGCCGTGAGGTCCTCGATCTCGCGATCGAGCGCGTCTGCGTTCGAGAGATAGGTCTCGTAGAAGACTTTTCCGCCGGGCGATTCCGGAGCCATCTCCGGAGCGGGGGGAGGCTCGGGCGCCGGAGGAGCGGGCTGCGCGACGGGAGACGGAGACGACGGAGGCGGCGGGGTCGGGCGAGTCGCCGGATGGGCCGCCGGACGAGACGGAATGAAGGGAGAGGACGTCGGAACGGGAGCGGCTGCCGGCGGCGCCGGCGGCTGGACCGGAGTCGTCTCGGGTGGCGCCGGGATCGCCGGGGTGGGAGAAGCCGAGGCGTCCGGCACCGTCGTCAAGGTCGACGGAATTCCGGGCTGGCCCGAAACGCCGTTCTGCGCCGAAGCCGCGCCGCTGACGAGGAGCGACCCCGCCAGCGCGGCGATCACGATCCGCGATTTCATGCCCTTCATCCTTTCGATGGGCGGGCGATCAGCCGGACACGGCCGCCGTCGGCCGCGACCTCGAACTCCCAACCCGTCCTGCCCGTCTTTGTCGCCAGAGCCTCCCGCTCCTTCGCGAGCTGATCACGAAACTTGTCGAAGCTCATCTTCGACACGTCCTGGCCGTTTCCCCGGCGCGCATCGACGAAACGGGCGAACAACGCCTCGTCCGGCGTGCGGGGCGCCTCCGGGTGTACGGAGGAGGAAGCCCGAACGTTGGCCGGCGGCGGCCCGGGGGCGCCCCGGGCGAAGCGGCCCCGCCCTTCTTCCTTGTCGCGCACGGCCCGTTCCCAGTGCTCCGCCTGGCTGTTGTACCGCCCGAGCACCGAGTTGAGCCGGTAGCGGTCGCCGGGAGAGTCGATCTTCTGCGCGGAAAGGGCGCGCGCCATCTCCTGCAGCCGGCGCTTTCCATCGGCGGGCAGGCGGCCGCTGGTTCCATAGAGGAAGACGTCGTATTCCCTTCCCACCCGGGTGATCGCTTCCTCGAACGCGGCGAACTCCTTCTCCAGCGAAGACATCTGCTAACCTCGCCCATTCTAACGGCTATGAGGAGCTCACCGTCGATTCCGACCCGCCGCGTCGGAAAGCCCCGGAAGGCTCCGCCCCCTCCGGCGGCGGACCGGCCCCCCTCGATCGAGCGCATCCTGTCCGATCCGCGCGCGGAGCCGCTCGTCCGGCGTTTCGGGCGCGATTCCGTGAAGCTCGCGGCGCGCGCCGCCGCCCGCCAGGAAGGACGCGACCTCGCGGCGATCCTCGAACGGTCGGCCCGGGCGCTCGCCGAAGCGTTCGCCCCGGAAGCGCCGCGGGTGGTCAACGCGACCGGGGTCCTGATCCACACGAACCTCGGCCGCTCTCCCCTTTCGGCGCGCGTCCGTCGGGCGATCGCCGACGCCGCGGAGGGGTATCACGCCGTCGAGCTCGACCTCGCCTCGGGCAAGCGCGGATCGCGCGGCACGAAGGCGCGGGCGCTCGCGGCGCGGCTGGTCGGCGCAGAAGACGCCCTGATCGTGAACAACAACGCCGCGGCCGTGCTGCTCGCGCTGGCGGCGGCGGCCGGCGGCGGCGGCGAAGTTCTCGTCTCCCGCGGCGAGCTCGTCGCGATCGGCGGCTCCTTCAAGATTCCCGAGATCCTCGAGGCTTCGGGCGCGCGGCTCCGCGAGGTGGGCACGACCAACCGCACGAAGATCGGCGACTTCGAGCGCGCGCGGACGAAAGAGACGTCCGCGGTGCTCACCGTTCATCCTTCCAACTACGAGATCCGCGGGTTCGCCGAGCGGCCCGCGTTCCCCGAGATCGCCCGCTTCTGCCGGGCCCGGAGGCTTCCCTGGATCCACGACCACGGATCGGGCACGATCGCCGATCTCTCCCCTTTCGGGATCGCCGGCGAAGAGCGCGCGGCGGACGCTCTCCAGGCCGGCGCGGACCTCGTCGCGTTCTCCGGCGACAAGCTCCTCGGCGGGCCGCAGGGGGGAATCCTCGCGGGCCGCCGGAAGCTCGTGGAACGCTGCCGCCGGCATCCCCTCTCCCGCGCGCTGCGGCCGGACAAGGTCGCGCTGGCGGGAATCTTCGAAACGATCGCGACGTGGCTCACCGAAGGTCCCGCCGGCCTTCCGCTGTACGCGCTCGCCGGCACGCCCGTCGAGTTGCTGCGCGGCCGGGCGGAGCGGCTGGCGGCAGGCGCGCCGCCGGCTCTCCGGGCCGAGCCCGTCTCGACTCGCGCGGTCTTCGGCGGCGGAACGACGCCCGAGCGCTCGTTTCCCTCGGCGGGAATCGCGGTCGGCGGCAACGGGCACACGGCGGAGCAGATTGCCCGGGCGCTTCGCGCGCGATCCGCGCCGGTGCTCGGACGAGTGCAGGGAGGACGTCTCATCCTCGATCTTCGCGCGGTCTTTCCCGACGAAGACGAGGTGATCGCCGCCGCGCTCGCCGAGCTCTGACCCGGAAGGCTCCGCCGCTCGCGGCGTGAGGTATGATCGCGCCCAAGGATTCCAATGACCAACGAGAGCGGCGGGCCCGAGCCGGGCCGAAAGCCCCAGCGGTTCGCGAAGAGGATCTCCGGCGAGGGATGGGTCGCCGCCGTCAAGAACGTGCGCGGCCCGATCCGCGTGCTGAAACTCTCCCGGATCGGCCTCGAGCTCGAGACGGATGCTCCTCTGGAAGGCGGCGCGCGCTACCCGATCGAGCTCTCCCACGGCGGAGAGACGACGAAAACGACCTTCTACGTGCTGCGATGCCCCGAACATCGCAACGGCGGCGCGCAATCGACGTATCGCCCCGCGGGGCTCTTCGTCGAGACGCTCGAGCGCGGCGATCTTCCGGAAATGATCCCTCCCCACCCGACGAAATAGTTCTTCGCCAACTTCTCAATAGGAGGCGCGGTGATACGCGCCGTTAACCGGTCCCGGGCGAGCCGCCCGCGGGGCTCAACGCACGTTTTCAGTACGCCTCGCCCGCGGGCCGGCACGCCCGGAACCGTCTTCCGCCACGTCTGACCGCGCCCTCGAAAAGGCCTCGATTCCTTCCCCGGGCAGTTTTCCCCCGCCGATGCCGGCGATGCCGTCCATGCGGCACCGGGATTGCTCCGAAAACGGTGTGGGAAAAAGCGCGCTCGATTTCGACTGGGTGACACCGACGCTCGCGGTCGGGGCGGGGTTCGCGCCGTCGGACGCCTTTCGCCTCGCCCGCGATCACGAGATCCGGCACGTGGTGGACCTGCGGATAGAGGAGCGCGACGACGAGCGCGTGCTGCGCCGCCATGGGATCGAGCTGCTGCACCTGCCGACCGAGGACGTCTGCGCCATCGACGACGAGATGATCGACGACGGCGTCGCGTGGGTGAACGCGCGGCTCGACCGCGGCGCGCGCGTGCTCGTTCACTGCCAGCACGGCATCGGCCGGAGCGCGCTCCTCGCTCTCTGCGTCCTCGTCAGCCGGGGCGACGAGCCGCTCGGCGCTCTCGTCCGGGCGAAGGCCGCGCGAAGCGTCGTCTCTCCGAGCCCCGACCAGCTCGCCGCGTTCGCACGGTTCTGCGCCGCGTTTCGCGAACGGACCTCCGCGGCATGGGAGGTCCCCGGTTTCGCGGCGATGGCCGCGATCGCGTACCGGCATCCGGTCGAAGAACGCCGCCGCTAGCAGGCTGCTGAAAAACCCCGCGGATCGCGCGCCAGTGGCTTGTGAACGAAATCAAGGCGCGAGGAGAGGACAGATGCCAAAGCGATCGGACTCGACGAGCAACGCCGAGATCGTTCACAATGTACGGGCGCCCAAAGGGTTCGGGCGGCGCCGGGCCGTCTGCTTCGTTGCCGCTCCTCGACGATACTCCGGCATCGCCTGCGTCGCGGTCGCCTTGCATCCGGCTCGGCGGCGCTCCGAACGCGACCCGTGCGGTTTTTCAGCAGCCTGCTAGTGTCCCGTCCCGCTGTCCCTCGAGGCGCGGCTCGCCGCGCATCCACCGCCGGAGCTCGCTCGCCTTCGTCGCCTCCGATGTCGCGCGCCAGACGCCGACAGCGGCCGAATTTCTCGCGGCGCACGCGCCGCGCGCGCATGTCGGCGTCGAAATTTGTCAACGCCCCGCGGCGCCGGTGACACGACGAGTCGGCCACTTTCCGGAAAACGTTTGCCCTCAGAGATTTGGATCTGGCGAGATATTTGCGACTCCGACGATTTCGAGAAGCGCGGTTCGGATCTCGAAAGGAGCGGGTAGAGATGACTCACAAGTTCATACGGTGGAACTGTCCCAACTGCGAGACCCACAACATCCTGCCGGTCCCTCCGGACGCCGACACTCCGGCGCTCCGCTGCGCCTATTGCGAGTACCTCTACGACCCGCTCGACGACACTCATCCGCGGGCGGAAGGGTGGACCGACGAGAGGACCGAAACCGCGCCGCTCCCCCAGCCGCGCGCGCCCTGGCGAGAGAAGAGCTAGCCGAACTAGCCGCAAACGCCGCGAGACGGAGTGCGGACCGGACTCCTCCCTCCCCGAAAGTCGTGTAGTATTCGGGCTTCTCCGCCCGCAGATCCCGCAGCCGGCCCTTCACCGCCGTCCCTTTGATTCGCTCTCCGAGGCGATCGATCGAGGCTTCTCCGTGGCGGCATCCGGCAACCCTTCCGGCAAGGGTCCCGCGGGGAAGATAGAATCCATCCGTCCAAACGGAGAATTCTTGAGTCTCTCATCCGGCATGCGGCTCGTACCCTACGAGATCGTCTCGCCTCCGGGCGCGAGCGGGATGGGAGAGGCCTTCGGGAGAATTTCATGAGGGGCGATGGATCGTCGAACGAGAAACGACCAGGAATTGGTCGGAGATATCGAACCGACCGGACAGAAGGGATCAGCGACGGCGTCTTCGCGGTTTCGCTGACGCTTCTCGTCCTCGACGTACGACCTCCGGAAGGCGGCCTGTCCCAACTCGTGCACGGGCTCGTCCTGATTGCACCGAGGCTCGGGACCTTCGCGCTGAGCTTCGCAATCGTTGCGTACTACTGGCTCGTCCACCACCTTATTTTCGCCTCACTGCGCGGCGTGAAGATCGCGCTGATGTGGGCAAACATGCTGTTTCTATTCACGATTGCCGTGTTGCCCTTCTCGACCGCGTTGCTGGGGCGTTACTCTCTCGCGCCCGTGGCGCTCGCAATCTATGGCGCCAACCTCGCCGCCTGTACGTCGACGCTGGCAGGTGTGTGGTTCGTCGCGGACCATTCTCACATCGCAGAACAACCTACAGCCAGCCAACGACGCTACATCGTGCGGCGTTTCCGTCTTCAGCTGATTGTCGCCCTGCTGGGGATCGCATGCGCGTTCCTCGCTCCGGCACTCGCACTGAGCATCTTCGTCGCACTGCCGATTGTGTTCGCGCTCACCTACCACCGACGGTACTACTGACTGTCGTCGTCCGCCGCGGCGCGACACGGCAGGGAGGTCGAAATGGGCGTCAGGGTTGAGCGGAGTATGGGAGATGGGTACGCGGTTCCAGCGGAGCGTGACGCGCGGCCGACGGTTCATGTGACCGCGGAGCCTTCGACCGAGATCTATCGATCGCTTCGCTCCTCAGGATGACAGCCCACGAGCCGTGCAACGGTCGAGGGTTTACCCGAGCCGCGGAGGGCAGAACGCGATTAGTCTCCCCGAGTAACCGAGGGGAGGAGGATCGCGTTCCGGGAGGCCGCGCCGTTCCAGCGGTGCGTGGCGCGCGGCCGACGTATATTGGTGGAGCATCCTCACCAATTATCGAACTCGCCTTCTCGAAGAATTAGTCGCCTAGCCTTCATCGCGTGCAACCGGCGACCGCCACCGTTCCGGTAGGAAGGATAGAATCCCCGCCACTGGAGAATTCTTGAGCTTAGCTTCCGGCACCCGCCTCGGGCCCTACGAGATCGTTGCGCCAATCGGCGCGGGAGGGATGGGCGAGGTCTACCGTGCGAAGGACTCGAAGCTCGACCGGGACGTCGCGATCAAAGTGCTGCCGGACTCGGTCTCGCGGGATGCTGACATGCTTGCGCGGTTTGAGCGCGAGGCCAAAGCCGTCGCCGCGCTCTCGCATCCGAACATCCTCGCGATCCACGACTACGGGCACCAGGACGGTGTGGCCTACGCGGTCATGGAGCTGCTCTCCGGTCAGACGCTGCGGGACCGGCTGGACTCGGGCCCTATCCCGCAGAAGCAGGTCGTCGATTTTGCGATGCAGGTCGCTCGAGGGCTTTCGGCTGCCCACGAGCGGGGGATTATCCACCGAGACTTGAAGCCTGAGAACGTCTTCGTCACCAAAGACGGGCACGTGAAGATCCTCGACTTCGGCCTGGCCAAGAGGACCGAGCAGCGGACCGAGGAAGAGACGAACGCGCCGACGCAATCGAAGGGCACCGAGCCGGGCACCGTCATGGGGACGATGGGCTACATGTCGCCCGAGCAGGTGCGGGGGTACCCCGTCGATCACCGCTCCGACATCTTCGCGTTCGGGACGATCCTCTATGAGATGTTGTCCGGCAGGAAAGCGTTCAAGCGGGACACGGCGGCAGACACGATGAGCGCGATCCTGAAGGAAGAGCCGCCGGAGCTCTCCGAGTCGGGGCGAAACATCCCCGTCGCGCTCGATCATGTCGTCCGCCACTGCCTGGAGAAGGATCCGAACAACCGTTTCCAGGGAGCCAAGGACATCGTCTTCGCGCTTTCGGAAGCGTCGGGTTCGACGAGCGCGAGCGGCGTGCAGACGACTGCTCCAACTCCCCGCCGCCGCCGGGTTGTCGTGATCACAGTCGCCGTAGCCATCATCGCGGCCTTGATCGTCGCCGGCGTCTTCCTCAGAAAGCGCTCCGGGCCCGATGGGACCGCCTCGGCGCCCGGCGTTCCGGGCCATTCGATCGCAGTGCTCCCGTTTACGAACATGTCGGATGACAAGCAACAGGACTATTTCGCCGACGGCATCTCCGAGGACCTGCTCAACCTCCTCACGAAGGTCCCGCAGTTGCAGGTGACGGCGCGCACCTCGTCGTTCTCGTTCAAGGGCAAGGACATCGCTATCCCTGAGATCGCGCGGAAACTTCACGTGGCACACGTGCTGGAAGGCTCGGTGAGGAAGGCCGGCAGCCAGGTGCGGATCACGGCGCAGCTGATCGATGCCGCCACCGACACGCAGCTCTGGTCGCAGAGCTACGACCGGAAACTTACCGACATCTTCGCGATCCAGGACGAGATCGCGGCGGACGTGGTCAAGCAGCTCAAGGTCACGCTGCTCGGCGCGGCGCCGAAGGTGCGCACGACTGATCCCGAGGCGTACGCGTTATACCTGCAAGCTGTCCAACTCGGAAGGCAGGGTACAGCCGAAGCGTTCAACCAATCCGACGCGCAGTACCGCAAGGCGTTGGCGATCGATCCGCGCTACGCGCCGGCGTGGGTCGAGTTGTCCCGCAACCTCTGCAACGAGGCAGGCCAGGGCCTGCTCCCCAACAAGGAGGGGTACGCCCAAGCCCGCGAGGCGGCCACGAAGGCGCTCGCGATCGATCCGGAGCACGCACCGGCCCACGCCCTTCTCGGCTATATCGTGATGGCCGTCGACAACGACCTCGCTGGCGCCGCGCAACACTTGGAGCGCGCGCTCGCGCTTGATCCGGCGGACCTGGACGTCCTGCGCAGCAGCTCCGCGCTGCTTGCGTCTCTCGGCCGCATGGACGAGGCGCTGGCGCTCGACGAGGCCGTCGTCCGCCGCGATCCAGTGAATGTGAATGGGCTCTTCAACCTTGGTTTCGACCAGCGCTACGTTGGCCAGTTCGACGCGGCGATCGCGTCGTGCCGTACCGTGCTGAGCCTCGCCCCGGGCCGGGGCGGCGGGCACGCCGAACTTGGCAATGCGCTGCTGCTGAAGGGCGATGCGCAGGGGGCACTTTCGGAGATTGAGCGGGAGACGAGCGAGATGTGGAAGATGATCGGCCTGCCGATGGCCTACCACGCGCTGAGTCGGAAGGCCGACTCGGACGCGGCGCTGGCCGCGCTGATCGCGAAGTGGGAGAAGGACGCGCCTTACAACATCGCCTTTGTCTACGCGTTCCGCGGCGAGGCGGACAAGGCGTTCACGTGGCTCGACAAGGCGATCGAGTACGGCGACGGCGGCCTCGCCGAGATCGTGACGGAGAACCTGTTCGATAAGATCCACGCCGACCCGCGCTGGCTGCCGTTCCTGCGCAAGATCGGCAAGGCGCCGGAGCAACTGGCGAAGATCGAGTTCAAGGTGACGCTGCCGAAGTAGGGAGCGCGCCGCGATTACCCGAAGTGGCGCTTCAAGAAGGCTCGACCCGAGCCGGACTTGAGATAACGCTCAAAAGACTCTGACTGTTCAGCTGTGTCAAAAGAGAACGTCGCTCGTAAACGCCACGGCCGAAATTTACGTGTGTGAGTGGATTTTCCCTCGTTGTGCTCTGCCAGACGGGCCTCCACGTTTGAGGAGCTACCGACGTAGTGGCGCCCCTGCATACCTCGGGACTCGAGCACGTACACGTATCTCAGAACGTCGGAATCCTAGCCGAATCAGCCCGCCTTCGTCCTGATCTCGCGTCCGCTCGGGACTTCGGCGCGGCATCCTCCTTCGCTTCTCGAGTTCACGGTCGGACCCTCAATCGCGCCGTAGCCGAAACCCCCGTTGGAGGCTTCGAAGAAAGGCGAAGGAGGATGGTGGAGCTGATCAGGATCGAACTGACGACCTCCTGAGTGCGATACCGATTTCCGGGGAATTCACACCCAGGGGATTTTCGGTGCTCGCCGGAGCCATCGGGTTCCCGCAGTGCCTAACCACTTGATCTTCGGGTGTCTCATCGACGCTTCGTCATAGCTAGGCGGCTCCCACGGGAGACCCGCGAATACCGATGGGTAGGCCAGGTGTGGACAGAGTGTGGACACCGGAGACTTCCATCAGGGAATTCCAGCTCCACGATAGAATCTCGGCTCGAGCCTCACATGACTCTTGCTGCCGGCACTCGCCTCGGTCCCTACGAGATTCTTGCGCCAATCGGCGCGGGAGGCATGGGAGAGGTGTATCGAGCCAGGGATTCTAAGCTCGACCGCGACGTCGCCGTCAAAGTTCTCCCTGAAACCGTTGCCGCGAACCCGGACATGCTCGCGCGGTTCGAGCGGGAGGCCAAAGCCGTCGCCGCGCTCTCGCACCCGAACATCCTGGCCATCCACGATTTCGGGACTCACGACGGCATTTCCTACGCGGTCATGGAGCTGCTCTCCGGCCAGACGCTGCGCGACCGACTCGACTCCGGAGCGCTCCCCCAGAAACTCGCCGTCGACTACGCGATCCAGATCGCGAAGGGACTCTCCGCTGCACACGAGAAGGGGATCGTTCACCGGGACCTGAAGCCCGAGAACCTCTTCGTCTCGAAGGACGGCCACGTGAAGATCCTCGACTTCGGTCTGGCCAAGAGGACCGAGATGAGCAAGAGCGACGGCGAGACGAATGCACCGACTCAGTCGAAAGGGACCGAGCCCGGCACCGTCATGGGCACGATGGGATACATGTCGCCCGAACAGGTGCGGGGACGCGAAGTCGATCACCGCTCAGACATCTTCTCCTTCGGAGCGGTCCTCTACGAGATGCTTTCCGGCCAGCGAGCGTTCAAGAGGGACACGGCGGCAGACACGATGAGCGCGATCCTGAAGGAGGAGCCGCCGGATATCTCCGAATCGGGTCGAAACATCCCGGTCGCGCTCGATCACATTGTGCGGCACTGTCTGGAGAAGGACCCAAACAATCGGTTCCAGGGAGCCCGGGACATCGTCTTTGCCCTGTCGGAGGCGTCCGGCTCGACGAGCACGGGCTCAAGCACAAGCGGCGCGCGGGCGGCCGTCCCGGCTCCAAGCTGGCGCCGAGCCGGCGTCTTCGCGGCGACCGGCGTTCTCGTTGCGGTGGTCGCTGGTCTCCTGCTCTGGAAGCGCGGCGGTTTGCGCCCGGGCGTCCAGGCCGACATTTCGGAGCATTCGATCGCAGTTCTACCGTTTGTCAACATGAGCGACGACAAGTCGAACGAGTACTTCTCCGACGGCATTTCCGAGGAGCTTCTGAACCTGCTCGCGAAGATTCCGCAGTTGCAGGTGACGGCACGCACGTCGTCGTTCTCGTTCAAGGGCAAGGAAATTGCAATCCCCGAGATCGCGCGGAAGCTCCACGTGGCGCACGTACTCGAAGGCTCGGTTCGCAAGGCCGGCAACCAGGTGCGGATCACGGCGCAGTTGATCAGGGCCGGAACCGACACGCACCTCTGGTCGCAGACCTACGACCGCAAGCTCGACGACATCTTCGCGATCCAGGACGAGATCGCCGCTGATGTGGTCAAGCAGCTCAAGGTCACGCTGCTCGGCGCGGCGCCGAAGGCGCGCACGACCGACCCCGAGGGCTACGCGCTGTACCTGCAGGCCAGGCAGCTCGGACGGCAGTTCACCGCCGATGCGTTCAAGCAGTCCGACGCGCTGTACCGCAAGGTGCTGGCGATCGATCCGCGCTACGCCCCGGCGTGGGCCGAGCTGTCAGGCACCTTCACCAACGAGGCGGATCAAGGTCTGCTGCCCAACAAGGAGGGGTACGCCCAAGCCCGCGAGGCAGTCACGAAGGCACTTGCGATCGATCCGGACTACGCGCCGGCCCACGCCCGGCTCGGCTATCTCGCGATGTACGGCGACAACGACCTCGCCGGCGCGGCTCAGCACCTCAATCGCGCGCTGGCGCTCGATCCGGCGGACCCGCGCGTGCTGAGCAACAGCGCCACGCTGCTCATGTCTCTCGGCCGCCTGGACGAGGCGCTGGCGCTCGACGAGACCGTCGTGCGCCGCGATCCGGTGAATGTGAGCGCGCTCTTCAGCCTGGGTGTCAACCAGCGCATGGCCGGCCGGCTCGACGCGGCGATCGCGTCGCTCCGAACCGTGCTGAGCCTCGCTCCGGGCCGGGGCAGCGCGCATGCCGAAATTGGCACTGCGCTGCTGCTGAAGGCCGATGCGCAGGGCGCGCTGGCGGAGATCGAACAGGAGACGAGCGAGGTCCACAAGATGATCGGCCTGCCGATGGCGAATCACGCGCTCGGGCGCACGGCCGACTCGGACGCTGCGCTGGCCGCGCTGATCGTGAAGTGGGAGAAGGACGCGCCCTATAACATCGCCTACGTCTATGCCTACCGCGGCGAAACGGACAAGGCGTTCGAGTGGCTCGACAAGGCAGTCGAGTACGGCGACACCGGTATTGGCGAAATCGTGACGGAGAACCTGTTCGCCAAGATCCACGCCGACCCGCGCTGGCTGGCGTTCCTGCACAAGATCGGCAAGGCGCCGGAGCAGCTGGCGAAGATCGAATTCAAGGTGACGCTGCCGAAGTAGGGAGCGCGCCGCGATTACCCGAAGTGGCGCTTCAAGAAGGCTCGACCCGAGCCGGACTTGAGATAACGCTCAAAAGACTCTGACTGTTCAGCTGTGTCAAAAGAGAACGTCGCTCGTAAACGCCACGGCCGAAATTTACGTGTGTGAGTGGATTTTCCCTCGTTGTGCTCTGCCAGACGGGCCTCCACGTTTGAGGAGCTACCGACGTAGTGGCGCCCCTGCATACCTCGGGACTCGAGCACGTACACGTATCTCAGAACGTCGGAATCCTAGCCGAATCAGCCCGCCTTCGTCCTGATCTCGCGTCCGCTCGGGACTTCGGCGCGGCATCCTCCTTCGCTTCTCGAGTTCACGGTCGGACCCTCAATCGCGCCGTAGCCGAAACCCCCGTTGGAGGCTTCGAAGAAAGGCGAAGGAGGATGGTGGAGCTGATCAGGATCGAACTGACGACCTCCTGAGTGCGATTCAGGCGCTCTCCCAAACTGAGCTACAGCCCCACGAAGGGCGGCAACGATAGCACGGACCGAACGCTCCTTCAACCTTCGCGGGCCGGCGGCGGAGACGCCGTTTCCGGCGGATTCCCTTCCTTCCGATCCGCCGCTTCCGTGCGCCGCAGGACCTCCGAGTAGAGCCCGTCGATCCACGCGTGCAGGCTCCAGAAATGCTCGTTGTGCGGCGACGTCGCCGGAGAATCCATCGCGGCGTCGTGGAGTCCCGGATGCGTCGCGCCGAAGCGCTGCGCCTCGTACAGAGCGATGTCCGCATGGGCGAGGTCGTGGAGACCGCGGTACGGTTCGGCGCAGACGAGTGTCGATTCGAGAAAGTTCCCGAGATCGTCCGCGGTTCCCGACCGGACGATCTGAGTCCCGCGAACGAGCGCTCCGGGCAGGAAGCCGGGATGCGACCAGGCGAAGATGTCGGCGAGCCAGGGGGGAAACCGCTCCCAACGGTCCAGCGCGAAACCGGATCTCGGCTCATGCGCCGCGATGTCGAGAAACCGATCGAGCATCTGCCGGTGATACGCCAGGAACTGCTCGCCGCTGCCCTCCTGATCGAGCGCGAGAAGCGACGGAAATTCGGTTCCCGGACCCCGGAGCGAGGGCTCCCCGGGGCGGCGCGCCTCGTGCCAGCGCGCGTGCGATCCAAATTGCGCCTTCACCGCGCGATAGAGCGGTTCCGGAAGCCTCATCACTCTCTTCATCGCGCAGGCCCGCCGGCGGGGACACTTCTACCGCGAGACCTGCCCTGGACGGCCGCGAATCGGGCGAGGCCGATCCGGAGTGAAAAGCCAAATCTCGGGCCCGTCGAGGGTTACTGAACGGTCATCCAGGTCGGGACCTTCGGCGGCGGCGGAAAGCCGTGGCCGTTGACGTCGGACGCGTCGAAGAGCCGGAAGCCGCGGAAGAAGCCGAGGAATCCGTTCCAGGCGCGAACCCAGGAGGTCCCCCGATGGACGGCGGAGAGCGGGCGCGCGCCGGCCGGCGCCCCCATGCAAGCGAAGAGAAGAAAGACGACGACTCGAGCTCCCTTCATGAACCCTCCCTCTCCACTTCCCATCGGCGTGGGTCGGAAAAGGGGACACCGGGAACGCGAGTCCCGAGGGATTCAGGACGGAAGAGAGGAAGTCAGGCCGCCGACCAGCGGAGATCTTCGCCGGCCTCGAGCCGCCGGAGGAAGTCGCGGACGCGCCCGACGCCGGCGAGATCCACCGGCTTCTCCGCCTCGGCAAGACAGGCAACGGCCTTCGCGGCCTCGCGATCGAGCCCGAGCGGCTCGATTCGCGGAATGAGTCCGGCGCAGATCGCCGCCGCCTCGGATCCGCGGCCGAGCTTCAGGAGGAGCTCCGCGATGTTGAGCTCGAGCTGAATCTCCTCCCAGGGAATCGAGCGGGCCCGGTAGTCGGCGCGCAGAGCGACGAGCATATCGAGCGCCTCCTCGAATCGGTTCTCCCGCTCGGCGATGCCGGCGAGCCCCACCCGAACGCGGGAAAGCATCGCCTCCTGCCCGGTGCTCTTCAGCAGCGCCGAGGCCCGGACGTACACGCGGCGCGCTTCGTCGAGCTCGTCGCTCCGCACGAGGTCGAGCCCGTAGTTCATCAGGAGGTTCGCGTGCAGGGCGCGATCGTCGCCGAGCCGGGTGTCCTCCAGGATCCCGCGGTAGAGACGCACCGCCTCCCGCGGGTCCCCGAGATCGGAAACGAGGAGCGCCTCGGCCTGCCGGCACCGGAAGATCCGGTCCCGGTCCTCGAGGAGCTCGTAGAGAGCTCGCGCCGCGCGGATTTCGACGAGCGCTTCGGCCGGCCGGCTCGCAGAGTAGAGCGCCCTCGAGCGCACGTAGTGCCAGAACCCGAGCTCGATCTCGGGAACGGAAACTTCGGAGAGCCCGGCGCGCGCGGAATCGAGGATCGAGAGCGATTCTTCCGCCGCGCCTTCCGTGAGACGAACGTACGCGAAGGAGCAACGGAGCGCCGCGATCGTGCCGGGATCTTTCTCCGCGGCGGCCCGCGATTCCGCGAACGCGAGGGCGCTCCGCACAATTCGTCCCGCGAACGCGGGATCCGTGCGCAGCCGGTCGCGGCACACGGACGCGGCTTCCTCGAGGAGAGCGGCGTCCCACGGGAAACCGGAAGCCGCGGGATCGGCGAACGCGGAAAGCACGGTCTCCCGCCGGGCGTCGGCGCCGGCCAGTTTCCCGGCGACCCGGGATGTCGCGCGATCGGCGATCGACTCGGCGGCCTCGTCCTCGCCATCCGCATCGGGCCGCTCGACGAGACGAAAGGCTTCGGGAAGCGCGCGCGAGAGCCGCTCCATCGACGCGACCGTCTCGCGGCAGCTCGCGCATCCCGACAGGTGCGCGTCGAGCGCGAACCGCGCGTCCGCGGCGATCCCGTCCTGGACGTAGTCGAGCCAGTCGATCTCCTCGTGGTGCGGTCGCGGCGTCGCGTTCATGCGGTCACTCCCAGGCTGCGGCGCAGCCTTCCCAGACAGCGGCTGATCATTCTCTTCAGCGTCTCGCGCTTGTAACCCATCCGCTCGGCCAGATCGGCCGTGCGCTGATTCTGCCAGAACCTCCGCGCGAGAACGTGACGGCAGTTGTCGGACAGCGAAGGCCACGTCCGGGCCAGTCTCGCGCCGTCGGCCGCCGCCTGCGCGGCCGGAAGATCGTTTTCCCCGGTGCACGGCGACTCGTCGTCCGGCAGCTCGTCGATCGCGACTTCGCGGCGGGAACGGTACCGGGACCGCCAGAAGTCCAGGCAGCGCCTCCGGGTGATGACGATCATGAGACCCGCCGTCGCGGGTGCGCCGCGCCGGGCATGGAGCAGGAAATCCACGGCCGCCTGCTGGAGCACGTCGTCGACCTCCTGCGCCGGAATCTTGAACGCGCGTTCCGCGATCTTCCTCGCGTCGGGAAGCACGCCGCGAAGAACTTCCTCGTCGGAAGAGGCGCCGCCCGGCGCGATCTCGTCCGGGAGCGCGCCGGCCGCTGCAGATGCCGGGACGAACATGTGCGCGCATTATAAAACGCCTGCCAACGGTATGCTGGCCGCGTGGGGGTCTCGGTCGTTTTCGAGGGGGTCTCGAAGAGCTATCCCGGCGCTGCGGAGACGCCGGCGCTCGACGACGTTTCCCTCCAAGCGGCCGCCGGCGAGTTCGTCGCCGTCACGGGCCCGTCGGGCTGCGGGAAGTCGACCCTGCTCCATCTCGCGGGAGGAATCGACGTCGCGACCGCGGGGCGAGTCCTCGTCGGGGGCCGCGACCTCACCCTCCTCCCGGAAGACGCGCTGACGCTCTTCCGGCGCCGCGACGTGGGGACCGTCTTCCAGTTCTTCAACCTCATCCCCGCGCTCTCCGTCCGCGAAAACGTCGAGCTGCCGCTCGCCCTCGACTCGCGCCGGGGGGGCGCGGAGCGGGCGCGGGAGCTGCTCGCGCGCGTCGGGCTCGCCGGGAAGGAAGACGCTTTCCCGTACGAGCTCTCGGGCGGGCAAATGCAGCGCGTCGCGCTCGCGCGCGCACTCTCGGCGGGCCCGGCGCTCCTCCTTGCGGACGAGCCGACCGGGAATCTCGATTCCGTTTCGGGCGGCGCGGTGCTCGGCCTGCTCGGCGAGCTTCACCGGGAAGAGGGCGTCACGGTCCTCATGGCGACGCACTCGGCCGAGGCGGCGTCGCGCGCGGATCGCATCGTCCGCCTCCGCGACGGCCGCATCGCGTGAGACTGCTCTTCGCGGGGCTCGTTCTCCGCCCGGCCCGCACGCATCCGCTGCGCGTGCTGCTCTCCGTCGCGGGAGTCGCCATCGGCGTCGCGGCCGTCTGCGCGATCCACCGGGGGAACCGGAGCGTCACCGATTCCTTCCGGGAGGGAGTCGAGACGATTTCGGGCGCGACGCGGCTGACCGTGGAAGGCGTCGACGGCGTCCCGGAGAGCGCGGCCGCTCCGCTCCGGTGGATCTGGGAGGTCGGCGCCTTCGCGCCGGTCGTCGACCGCTTCGCCGTCTGCGGCGACGGCAGCGACGAGCCGGTCGAGGTGCTCGGCGTCGACGTCACCGCGGAGGGGCCGGTCCGGCGCTATCGGCTCGTCTCTCCCCGGGCCAGCTCGGATCTCCGGGAGCTCTTCTCCCCCGACGCCGTCCTCGCGCCGCTCGCCTTCGCGCGCCGCCACCGGGTCTCGGCGGGGAGCCAATTCCCGATTCTCGCGCACGGGCGGCGGCACGTCGTCCGCATCGTCGGAATCCTGGAGCCGATCGGTCCCGCCCGCGCCTCCGGGGGCCAGGTGCTCGTCACCGGCCTCCGCCAGGCGCAGAAGATCTTCGGAATGGAAGGGCGTGTCGACCGGCTCGACGTCGTGTTTCCGGACGGTGTGCGCGAGGAGGCCGTCACGCGCCGGATCGCCGCGACGCTTGCGCCCGGCCTCTCCGTCGGACGTCCCGCGGCGCGCGCGGACGCCGCCGACAGGATGCTCCGCGCTTATCGGTTCAACCTTTCCGCGCTCGGATCGATCGGGCTCCTCGTGGGCGCCTTCCTGATCTACAACACCCTCTCGATGTCGGTCCTGAGGCGCTGGCCCGAGATCGGCGCCGTCCGCGCCCTCGGCGCCTCGCGCCGCATGGTCTTCGCCTGCTTCCTCGCGGAAGGCGCGGCGCTCGGAACGCTCGGAACCGCGGCCGGGCTCGTCCTCGGCTGGGCGCTTTCCCACGCGCTCCTCTCCGCGGTCGGAGCAACCGTCGTGAACATCTATCGCGCGACCGCGACCCTCTCGTTGTCCGGATCGGCCGAGCCGTTCGCGGCCGCCGCGGCCGTCGGTCTGCTCTCTTCGCTCGCCGCCGCGTTCGTTCCGGCGCGGGAAGCCGCCCGGATTCCCCCTGCCGCGACGATGCGGCCCGGAGCGGTCGAGGGGCGCCGCCGGACACGGACCTTCGGCTTCGCGGCCGCCGCGGGAGGCTTCGCCGCGGCCGCCGCGGGCCTTGCGCGGCTCCCGGCCGTGCGGGGGTTTCCGCTCTTCGGCTTCGCGGCGGTGGGGTGCGTGATCGCCGCGCTCGCGTGCGGCTCCCCCGCGGCGATCCTCGTTCTCGAGCGGGCGGCGCGGCGTCCGCTCCGGCGCGTCTTCGGCGCGCCCGGACGGCTCGCCTCGGCCTTCTTCGCCGGGAACCTCTCGAAGAACGCCGTCGCGATCGCGGCGCTCGCCCTCGCTCTGGGGATGAGCGCGGCGATGGCGGTGATGATCGCTTCCCTCCGGCGGACCGTGATCGAGTGGGTCGACCAGTCGGTCGCGTCGGACCTCTTCGTGAAGTCGGCGACCGGCGAGCGGAGGGGCATCATCGGAACGATTCCCGCCGCGGCGGTCGACTTCCTCCGCGGCGTCCCCGGAGTCGCAGTCGCCGACCCGTTCCGGACGATCGACGTCCAGGACGCGCGAGGCGAGCCGTTCACGATCGGCGCGGGCGATTTCGGGACCGCCGGAAAGATCGGCGCGCTTCCGCTCGAATCGGGCCGGGACCCGGTGGAGGTGTTCGGACGCGCCCGGCGCCTCGGGGAGGTCTTCGTCTCCGAGCCGTTCTCCCGGCGCTTCGGACGCGGGCGGGGAGACCGCGTCGTCGTCCCGACGCCCTCCGGTCTCCGGACGTTCACCGTCGCGGACGTGTATCCCGATTATTCGAACGACCGCGGCACGGTCGTCATCGACCGGCCGGTCTTCCTCTCGCTCTTCCACGACACGGACGTCTCGACGATCGCGATTCGCGCCGCCCCCGGAATCTCGCCGGAGGCGCTCCGCGACCGGATCCTCGCCGCGGCGGGGGGCCGGTTCGCCTTCACGATCCTGACGAATCGCACGCTGCGCAGGGAAGTCCGCCGAATCTTCGACCGGACGTTCGCCGTGACGTGGGGTCTCGAGGGGATCGCGCTCCTCGTCGCGGGCCTCGGCGTCGTCAACGCGCTTTTCGCGCTGATCGTCGAGCGCCGCCGCGAGCTCGCGCTGCTTCGCGTCCTCGGGACGTCGCGGAGGCAGCTTCGCCGTTCGATCGCGATCGAGGCGGGCCTGATCGGGGCCGGCTCGCTCCTCCTCGCCGCCGTCGCCGGAGCGGCCTTCGCCGCGATCCTGATCGGCGTCATCAACCCCCAGTCGTTCGGGTGGTCGATCCGTCCGGCGATCCCGTGGCGCTCGATCGGGGCCGGATTCGCGCTCGCCCTCGCGACCACGATCGCCGCGAGCTTCGTCCCGTCCCGGATCGCGGTCTCCGGAGACCCGGCGGCGGCGATCCGGGAAGAGTGATGAGGTTTCCGGTCGCCGCGGTCGGGCTCGCCGCACTCGCCGCGCTCCTCGGAGGAGCGCCGGGTCCGCCTCCGCCGGCGAAAGGCCCGGCGGATTCCGGCGCCATCGCCGCGCGCCCCGACGCATCCGAGCTCCGCGCCCATCCGGACAGCAGAGCCGAGTGGTGGTATTACACCGGCCATCTCGAAACGTCCTCCCGGCGCGAATACGGATTCGAGCTGACGTTCTTCCGCACCCGGCTGCCGGACGGCGACGATCTCGATGCCGCGCATTTCGCCCTCACCGACGTGGCGAAGAGAACTTTCGCGTGGGCCGAGAAGCTCCACCGTCCTTTTCCGGGAATCGCGGACGCCGACGCGACGAAGCTCGCCGTCTACGAGGAGGACTGGGGCGTCCATGCCGAGGGCCGGGCGCACGTCCTGCGCGCCCGCATGCCGGAGGGCGCGATCGCGCTGCGTCTGACACCGACGAAGCCTCTCGTCCGGAACGGCGCCGGCGGCGTCTCGCGAAAGGGTCCGCGCCCCGACGAGTACTCGAACTACGTCTCCATCCCGCGGCTGTCGGTTTCCGGCACGTTCACGCGCGGCGCCTCCGCGGAAGCGGTGACGGGGACGGCCTGGTTCGACCACGAGTTCGGACCGGGCGGCCTTCCCGAGGATCTCGCCGGTTGGGACTGGTTCGCGATCCAGCTCTCCGACGACACCGAGCTGATGCTCTACCGGCTGCGGACGAAATCGGGCGGCGAATCGCCGTTTTCCCAGGGAACGTTCATCGCCGCCGACGGGCGCGCGTTCGCGCTTCGCGCTTCGGACTTTTCCGTCGAGCCGCGCGGAACGTGGAGGTCGCCCCGGACGCGAGCGACCTATCCCTCGGGATGGCGCGTGCGCGTGCCGTCCCGAGCCATCGACGTCTCGGTCGCGCCGCGCGTGCTCGGCCAGGAGCTCGTGACGAGCCGCTCGACGGGCGTGACGTACTGGGAAGGCGCGTGTACCGCCGCCGGAACGGCTTCCGGCGCCGCGGTCACCGGGAAGAGCTACGTCGAGCTGACGGGATATGCGCCGGAAGTCCCAAGCCTCAAGTCCCAAGTCTCAAGTCCAAAGTCGAAAGTCCAAAGTCCAGAGTCCCAAGTCCCAAACAAACCCGAAAATCCGAATTTCTAATTCCTGAAAGGAAGGTGCCCGATCGTTTCGAGCATTCGAATTTCGGGTTTTGAAATTGTTTCGGGTTTCGAGCTTCGTGCTTCGGATTTCCTCTCGAGGATCAAACGCGCGTGCGACCTTCTCCCGTCTCTCCTTCTCGTGCGCGAGCGAGCCCGAACGCGATAAGGCCTAGCGTGAGAAGGGAAACGACCATCGCCGCAGCAGCCGCCGGATCCGAGTAGGTGAACTCGACGCGATGCCGACCGGCGGGAACGGGAACGGCCTGGAACGAGAAGTCGGCGGGCAGTACCCGGGCGGGTATTCCGTCGATTCGAGCTCGCCAGCGCCGATCGAACGTTTCGGAGCGGAAGAGATATCCCCCGGGAGAGACCATCTCGACTCCTTCCCTGTCCGCACGCCGGGAGACGGGCAGGATCGACGCCTCGCCGGCCGGAGACGCCGAGCCCGGCAAGCCCTCGACGACGAGCGTCCCTTCGGCGCGGCGAGGGTCGACGACGAGCGATCGGGCTGCGTCTTCCGACGGCGCCGTGATCGCGGACGAGAAGAAGCGGAATCGCGCGGCGCCGTCGAGGCCACGAACCGTCCGCCGGGGAGACGTCGCGAGGAGCGGCGGAAAGCTCGCCGCCGAACGATCGATCGTCGAGATCGTCCGGACGTCCGCCAGGCGCAGGAGGCCAGCCTTGCGCGGGTCGGAAAAGGGAAGCGTCTCCACGAGCCGGCCGAAGTAGAACGAGCGGCGGGGGGAAAACCGGTCGATGTCGTTGTTCCCGGCGAACGCGACGCCCCATATCGCCGGGGACATCGGACGGAGCGGATCGTTGGCGATCTCGGTCTCCGCGTCGAAATAGAAGCGACCTCCCGCGGCCGCGACCCGCCGGACCGCCTCGGGCGGCACATCGAACTGGGCGGCCGGAGCCAGCGGAACGGAGTTCCAGGTCCGGGGCAGGAGATCCGCGAGGAGGATCGCGGCGACCGCCGCCGCCAGACGCGCCGGCCGCCGGCGGAGCCCGACGGCGGCGAGAAGCAGCGCCGCCGCGAACGCCGCCGCGGTGGCGAGGTCGCGCCCGATCGCCTCGAGAATCGCCGTCCGCGCCGCGGCCATCTCGGGGCTCGCGATGCGGGACGCGGCGAGCGACGACCACGCCTGCGCCGGAGCGATGCGCAGCCAGAGCCAGCCCGCCGCCGACGCTCCGGCGATCGCGGCGCTCGCACCCGCGAGACGCCGAATCGCGGCGCGGTCACCGGAGCGAAGGAGGTCGAGCCCGAACCCCGCGGCCGCGATCGCCGAGACCGCGGCGAAAAACAGCCACTTCTCCGGATACCGCGCGAGCGACAGCCCCGGAAGGGAGAGCAGCCTCTCCCCGCCCGGCAGGTAGCGCCCGAGCGAGAGGATTCCCCCGATTCCCGCCAGCGCGAGGAGCGTCCGTCCGCGGCGGTGACGCGTCGCGGCCGCCAGGAGCGCCAGCGTGGCCGTGCCGATCGCGAGCGTCGAAATGTAGGGTGTCCCGGCATCGAAGAACGCGCTTCCCCAGAACCCCTGAGCCGACGCCGCGTGGACATCTCCAAACAGGCCCGGCCAGAGAAACGCGAGGAATCGCAGCGGCCTCACCGAGTAGAAGGCGGCCCCCGAGCCGACCGCCAGCCCGGCGCCGCGAACCGTCCCGCCGATCAGGCCCGCCGCTCCGGCGATCTGCGGCAGCGCGATTCCCGCGCCCGCGAGCACTCCTGCCGCGACCCGCTTCCAGCCGCCGCGCCGTTCGATCGCCCGGAAGGCGATCACGAGCGCGAGCGCCTCGCCGGCGATCGCCGGCTCGCCCGACAGAATGACGAGGCCCAACAGCACGGCGCCTTCGAGGAACGCCGAGCGAGCGCCCCAGGCCGCGACGAGCGGAAGGAAAAGCGCGATGCCCCAGGCGGTCGTCGGAAGCGAGGCGAGCGTCATCGCCGGCCCGGAGACGGCGATCGCAAACGCGCACAAGGCCGCGGAGGACCGCGACAGCGCAAGCTTGCGGAGCGCGACAAAGGAGAGGAGAACGAAGGCTCCCGCCCAGAAGAGGTGGGCCGCGCGCATCGCGGCGGAGAGCGGCCGCAGCAGGAAGAGGAGCGTCGCCGGGAAGAACACGGCATTGTTCGGGTCGGCGGCCATCGGAATCCCGGCGCCGAGCGACGGATTCCAGAAGGGCGAAGAGCCTTCGCGGATCGCGGCCGCGAACGCGGCCCGGAGGGGCGCGAAGAAGAAGCCGAGATCGCGCGCGTAAAAGACGAGACCGCCTCCGAAGAGGCGGCCCCAGAAGATCGCGACACCCGCGGCGAGGAGCGCGGCGGCCGCCGCGTCCTTCCGGCGGCCGTTCAGGATCGCGTCACCTCTTCGTTTCGACGGTCAGGTAGAAGTACTTCGCCTTGTCCAGGTTCCGGAAGACGTGCGCGAAGGTGACGGTGAAATCGTCGCGCGCCCCCTTGTTCAGGTCGCCGACCTTCACGCCGCCCTCACCGGCGGCGATCAGGTGGTTCTCCTCGTCGAACACCGCGATCGCGACCCCGGGCACGACGTCGACCGCCGAGTCGTTGTCGACCCGCACGTGCGCGCGCGAGGTGGACATTCTCGTCGGCTTCACGACGGAGCCCATGTCCCACGTGATCTGTTTGACGGTGATCCCGTTCTCCGTCCAGTTCAGGGTCTGCACGCCGTTCTGCGGCGCCCAGTCGAAGCGCTTCGTCACGACGGCCGCGAACGACGACCCGGCGGCCGCCGAGACCAGGAGCATCAGAGGAAGAATCCTTTTCATCGCCACCTCCGAGCCAAATGTAGCAAATCTCCGCCTCAGAAGGCTTTTTTTTGCTCCCGGACAATGCACGATTGCTTAAGACGCTTCTCGCAACGTCGTTCCATGACGCGCGACCGATTCCCTGACTGCGACTCCATGCGGCACCTTTAGCGGCTCCGGTGCCCATCGCATCGCCTGATTTTTTGCCGAAGTAACCGAGGCAAAAAATCTGCGATGCGGGAGCGGAGGCGTCGGCGAGCAGGTCGCGCGGCCGCGGTCGAGTCGCTGGTTCGACGAGCCGCGGCGGCGGGACGTCGACCCGGTCTGCGAGCCAGCCTCAGCGACGGGGTGGGAGATCAGATGCGGGATTGAAGTCGCCGGGCCGCCGCCCGTTCCGCAGCCGCGAATGCCGGTAGCCGTACAGGAAATAGACGACCAGGCCGGCGAGCAGCCATCCGAAGAAACGCCACCAGGAGCTCGGCGGGAGAAAGAAGATGAGGTACACGCACGCGATCAGGCCGAGGCTCGGGAGGAAGACCGGCCCGAGCGGAACGCGGAACGGCCGCTCGCGGCCCGGGTCCTTGAAGCGGAGCACCATGATCCCGAGACAGACGAGGATGAACGCGAAGAGCGTCCCGATGTTCGTGAGGTCGACCATCTCGTCGATGTTCGCCACGGCCGCCGCCAGGCCCACGATGACGCCCGTCAGAATGGTCGCGACGTGCGGCGTGCGGAACTTCGGGTGGACTTTCGCGAACGAGGGCGGCAGGAAGCCGTCCCGCGCCATCGCGAAGAGGATGCGCGGCTGTCCGAGCTGAAAGACGAGGAGGACGGCCGTGTGGGCGATCACGGAGCCCAGCGCGACGATCCCCACCATGTAGTTCGGCATGCGGACGTACTTCATCGCCATCGTCAGCGGCTCGGCCTGCTGCGACGAGTTGAGGTGCTGCAGGACGGGGAAGGGCACCATGCCGGTGAAGACGGCGGCCACGACGACGTAGACGACCGTGCAGACGATGAGCGAGCCGATGATCCCGATCGGCATGTCGCGTTTCGGGTTCCGGCACTCCTCGGCCGTCGTCGAGACCGCGTCGAATCCGATGTAGGCGAAGAAGATGATCGCCGCCCCGGTCGAGATCCCCGCGAAGCCGTTCGGCGCGAAGGGCCGCCAGTTCGCCGGCCGGACGAAGTGGACGCTCACGAAGATGAAGAAGGCGAGGACGACGAGCTTGATCCCGACCATCACGGCGTTGAAGCGAGCGGATTCCCGAACGCCCCAGACCAGGATGACCGTGATGACCGCGACGATGAAGAACGCGAGCACGTTGAAGACGATCGGCACCCCGAAGATCCGGGGCGCGTGCGCGAGAACCGCCGGCACCTTCTGGTGCGCGGTCCGGTAGTCGATCGTCAGCCAGTCGGGAAGATGGATCCCGAGGCCGTCGAGGAGCGTGTTGCAGTAGTTCGCCCAGGAGATCGCGACCGCGACGTTGCCGATCGCGTACTCGAGGATCAGGTCCCAGCCGATGATCCACGCGACGAGCTCGCCGAGCGTGGCGTACGAGTACGTGTACGCGGAACCGGCCACCGGGACCATCGACGCGAACTCCGCGTAGCAGAGGGCGGTGAACCCGCAGACGACCGCGGTGAGGAAGAACGAGAGCATCAGCGCGGGCCCGGCCCCGGGCCGGTGCGCGTCGCCCGCGGCCGCCGTCCCGATCGTGGCGAAGATGCCGGCGCCGATGATCGCGCCGATCCCGAGCGCTATCAGGTTGACCGGGCCGAGCGTCTTCTTGAGCTGGTGCCCCTCTTCCTGCGTCTCGGCGACGAGGTCGTCGAGCGATTTCGTCCGAAAAAGCTGGTTCAAGTTGGACGAAGGGTAAGGGAGGGCCCTCCCGGAACGCAAACGATTTCTGGCGCGAAGTTCAGCGGGACGAAGCGGCGGCCGAGAGGGCGGCGACGCGCTCCGGAAGCTCGGCGAGCGACACGATCCGATCCGGGATCTCGGCGTGGCGGCCTTCGCGATCGAGGAGGACGGCGGAGAGGCCCGCGGCCCGGGCGGCGGCCCAGTCCTCCTCGAGGGAGTCGCCCACGTGCACGGCTTCGCGCTCCGCCACGCCGAGCCGTTCGCACGCGCGCCGGAAGATCTCCGGATGCGGCTTTCCCGCTTTCTCCGTCGCCGAGATGAGGAGCGCGGAAAAGCGCGCGGCCAGACCGTGCGCCTCGAGCAGCGGAGCGAGAGACGAGTCCCAGTTCGAGACGATCGCGAGCGGGAGTCCTCGCGCGGCGAGGAGATCGAGCGCCGGCAGGACGTCGGGGTAGAGGGACCAGGAACCCGGTTCCAGGAAATGCGCGACGAGCCGTTCGAAGCATTCGGTCGAGAGGCGGCCCCCGTCGAAATGATGCCGGGCGCGTTCGACGAAGAGCGCCCAGAAGCCGCGCTCGCCGGTCGGGCCATCGTACCGGTCGACGAGCCTCTTCTCCCGGATCTCCTTCCAGGTCCGCGCGAGCGCGCCCCGCATCTCGGCCTCACCGCCGTTTGCGCCGTCGCGCACGAACTCGCGCAGATAGATCTCCTCGACGGGGGGATGCGGATGGAGCAGCGTGAACCCCGCGTCGAGCGTGACGGCGCGGATCCCCCGGGTCACAACCCGCGACTCGGGACTCGCCACTCGCGACTCGTCATCACGGCATCACCTGGCCGCCGTCGAGGACGATCGCCTGTCCGGTGAGGTCGCGCGCGTCGTCGGATGCGATGTAGAGCGCGAGCCCCGCGATCTCGTCCGGATCGAGCACGCGCCCGAGCGGCGCCATGCGCGCGCAAATGGCGCGAGCCTCCTCCTCCGAGACCTGTCGGGCGCCGGCGATCCGCCGATACCCCTGTCGGGCGAGCTCCGTCTCCACCCATCCCGGGCAGATCGCGTTGACGGTGATCTTGCGCGGCGCGAGCTCCAGCGCCATCGTGCGCGTGAGACCGATCACGCCGTGCTTGGTCGCGACGTACGCCGCCTGCCCGGGAACGCCGAAGCGGCCGAGCACCGAGGAGAGATTCACGATGCGGCCGCCGTCGGGCATGTGCCGGAGCGCCGCGCGCGTGACCCGCCAGACCGCCGTCAGATTCGTCGCGACGACCGCGTCCCAGATCGCGTCGGCGGCCGAATCCTCTTCGGGCGTCCCTCCGACGACCGGCGTGAGACCCGAAGTCCCCGCGTTGTTGACGAGCACGTCGATCGATCGGCCGCCGGCGGCCGCCGAGGCGAGCGCGCTCGCGCACGATTCGGGGCGCGTGACGTCGAAGCCGACCGCCGTCACTTCGCCGCCGGAAGAGGCGATTTCTCGAGCGATCCGCTCCGTATCCCGGGTCGACCTCGCCGCGAGGCACACGCGAGCGCCTTCGGCGGCGAATCGCCGCGCGATCGCTTCCCCGATGCCGCGCGAGGCGCCCGTCACGAACGCGGTTTTCCCGGAAAGGCGCATCGATTTCGAGATTATCATCGCGCGATGCGACGTCTTTTCTTTCTGCTCGCCGCGCCCTGCTTCGTCGGGTGCGCCGCGGCGCCCAACGCCGCGCCTCAAACCGTCGCGCCCAACGCCGCGCCTCAAACCGTCGCGCCGAACGCCGCGCCTCCCGCTGCCGCCGAGCCCGCGCCACCCCCATCGCAACCGGCGAAATACCTCGCGCCGGGCCCGTTCGCGGGAGGCGACGGGAGCTCCGCCGAGCAGGCGGTGGTCGTTCTCGCGCAGACGGAGGATGAAGGGATCGATCTCGAGCACCACTGGATCTTCGACCACTACGGCCGCTTCCGGAAGATCCGGGGCGGCCTCGCCTCCGCCGACGACAAGCACTACGACGTGATCACCGTCGAGCTCGGCGACCACACGGAAAGAACGATCTATTTCGACATCACAGGGTTCTACGGGGTGATGGACCCGCCGGAAACGGCCCCCGCAACTCCGCCACCACCGCCCCAGCCGCCGCAGGGGCGGCGGCGGTAAGCTCCAAATCACAAGCTTCAAATCTCAAAAGGACGATGAGCCCGCGCCCGAGGGCTTTGGTTTTCATGTATTGTTTAGAGACTTCAAATCGCGACGACAGCGGAATCGAGAGGCGAACATCGAGCGGACAGAGCTTGCAATTGAAACTTCCGGAGTCGCGTTCCTGCTCAATACGCGTAACCTGTTGAAAAAACGCGCAAGAAACCCCTTGACCGATCCTGGAGCCCCCGTCATACTTCTCGGCAATTGACTGCCCGCGACGAGCCGATGTCCGACTCGCCCAACAGGCGGAAGTGGTTCGGAGGAGGATCTCGGGGATGAAAAAGCTATTGGCGCTCGGGGTAACACTCGCCTTCGCGTCGACCGGCCTGGCGATGCAGAAGGAAACCAACGGTCACTGGATCCATGAGCAGCCGACGAAGGGCCAGGACGCCAAGAATCAGGCGGGCAAGCCGGCCCGCCCGAGCAGCAACCAGATCACCTACCAGGGCGGCGACATCCTCAACGCGGCCAAGGTCCGCCCGATCTTCTGGGGAAGCGCGTTCGGGAGCGGCGGAAGCCTGAACTCCTACGCCAACACCATGATCTCCTTCTACGAACAGTATGGGACGAACACCCACTACGGCGTCATCACCCAGTACTACGACACGACGACGGGCACGACCCGCCACATCGCGCTCTCGACGCTCCTCTCGAGCGCGAGCGGCGCGTACTTCGACAGCTCGAACCCCTCCAGCGCGAACGTCACCGACGCGGCGGTTCAGGCGGAAGTCAACAGGTGCATCACGGCGACCGGCTTCGACAACGAGACCATCTACGAAGTCTTCATCCCGACCGGCTACTACTCCTCCGACGGCTCCGCGACCTCCTGCGGCGGCCCGCACCTGCAGTACTGCGCGTACCACGGCAGCTACACGAGCAGCGGCCACACGGTCAAGTACTCGATCGAGCCCTACCCGTCCTGCAGCGGCTGCCACGCCAACGGCTTCTCGACGGTCCAGGACGCCCAGCACTTCGCCTGTCACGAGACCCGCGAGGCCGTGACCGACCCGGTCAACGCCTGGTGGAACACCCACACCGGAAACGAGGCGGACGACGAGTGCGCCTGGAGCCCGGCGCCCTTCATCGACGGCGGGTTCGGCTACCAGTACGAGTGGTCCAACAGCGCCAATTCCTGCGTCAAGCCCTAAGCCCCACACGAGAGCGTCTCGTCCAGGCCCCGGTTCGCCGGGGCCTTTTCTTTTCTGGAAAGCGCGGGGCGGCGTCAACCGCGCCGCGGACCGCTCGGTCCGAGCGAGCCGCGAGCCGGGATTCGCGGCCGGAGTTTGACGGTTCGGATCGGTCTGCCCGATAATTCCCCCGTTCGACGCAAGGAGGATTCGATGACGAAGTCGGCGTTCGCCGGTATCGCCCTGCTCGCCCCCGCCCTCGTCTGGGCCCAGAGCGAAAATGCCATCGCGCACCGGGACGTTCACGGGGCCGCGGCGCACGCGGTCTCCGCGCCGGTCCGGGACATGGGGATCGAAGCGCCGCATCTGCGCGAGCCCCACGAAAAGCCGCGTCCGCTCCCCTTCCACGGAGAGGGGCTGCCGGACAACGGCGCCGACCCGATCGCCCAGACTTCGGCGGACGTGCTCGTCCAGGCGACCAACGGCGCGAGCTTCGCGGGGATCGGCAACCTCGATTACGGCTTCTCCCCCGATGCCGCCCCGCCGGACACGAACGGATCCGCCGGCCTCACCCAGTACGTCCAGTGGGTCAACGAGTCGTTCGCGGTCTTCGACAAATCGACCCACGCCCTCGTGAAGGGGCCCATCGCCGGGAACCAGCTCTGGAAGAACCTCGGCGGAGGATGCGCGACCAACAACGACGGCGACCCCATCGCCCAGTACGACAAGGTCAACAACCGCTGGGTCCTCACCCAGTTCTCGGTGAGCACGAAGCCCTACATGCAGTGCTTCGCGGTCTCTCAGACGTCGGACGCGACGGGCGCGTACAACCTCTACGCATTCACGGAGCCGAACTTCAACGACTATCCGAAGACCGCCGTGTGGGCGGACGGATACTACACGACTTACAACATGTTCTCCGGCAACTCCTTCGCCGGCGGCCGGGCGTGCGCCTACAACGCGGCCGCGATGCGCGCCGGCACGGCGGCGACGGAGGTCTGCTTCCAGCTCTCCTCGGCCTACGGCGGAATCCTCCCGGCGGACCTCGACTGGGCGCCGAACAGCACGCTGCAGATGCCGCCCTCGGGATCTCCGGAGTACGTCGTGAACTTCGGGACGAATTCGCTGAACCTCTGGAAGTTCCACCCGAACTTCGCCACACCCGCGAGCTCGACCTTCACCGGCCCGACGAAGATCACCGTGGCCGCGTTCACGTCGGCGTGCGGCGGCGGGGCCTGCATCCCGCAACCCGGCACGAGCCAGCAGCTCGATTCGCTCGCGGACCGGCTCATGTACCGGCTCGCGTACAGCAACATCAGCGGTCAGGAGTCGCTCGTCGTGAACCACTCCGTCAAGGTCAGCTCCGCCAAGAAATCCGAGACCGACGGCGTGCGCTGGTACGAGATCCGGAATCTCTCGACGACGCCGACGGTCTTCCAGCAGGGGACGTTCTCGCCCGATTCGAGCTCCCGGTGGATGGGATCGATCGCCCGCGACAAGGCCGGCAACATCGCGATGGGATACAGCGTCTCGAGCGGCACCGTCTTCCCCTCGATCCGCTTCACGGGTCGCATTTCGACCGACACGCTCAACACGATGGAAGCGGAGACCCCGGTTCTCGCCGGGAACGGCGCGCAGGGACGCGGTCTCAATCGCTGGGGCGACTACAGCAACATGAGCCTCGATCCCGTCGACGGCTGCACGCTCTGGTACACGACCGAATATCTGAAAACGAACGGCACCTTCAACTGGAGCACCTGGATCAACAGCTTCAAGATGGCCGGCTGCCAGTAGGTTTCCGGCAGGAACCGGCAGCGGCGCGGAGCGCCGCCAGTCGGGAGTGCCGGGTTGGCGAGTCGAGAGCCGGGGAGATCGCCCGGGGGACCTGACCGGGGCCGCGAGGGCCGCGACCGCGATCCCTCGCCCTGCTCGGGATGAGAGAAGGATCCGCGAGATGATCGAAGCCCCGGCCTCGGCCGGGGTTTTTTTTGCCCGCCGGACGACGGCGGCATACGATCCCCGCCGTGCCTGCCCGCTACGTCCTCGCGATCGACGCCGGAACCACCGGCAACCGCGCGATCCTGTTCGACCGGCAGATGCAGGCGGTTCGCCGCTCCTACCGCGAGCTCCCGGTCTCTTTCCCGCGGCCGGGCTGGGTCGAGCAGGACCCGCTCGAGATCCGAGACGGCGTCATCGAGACGGCGCGCGAAGCCCTGGCGGGCGTCGCTCCGAAGGACGTCGCGGCGATCGGAATCACGAACCAGCGGGAAACGGTGATCGTCTGGGATCGGAAGACCGGACAGCCGCTCTCTCCCGCGATCGTCTGGCAGGACCGCCGCACGGCCGATTTCTGCCGAACGCTCGACTCGGCGATGCTGCGGCGGCGGACGGGGCTCCCGGCGGATCCCTACTTCTCCGCGTCGAAGCTCCGCTGGATCCGGCAGAACGTCGATCTCCCCGCGTCCGCGATCGCGGGGACGGTCGACAGCTGGGTTCTGTGGAACCTGACGGCCGGCCGCCGGCACGCGACGGACGCCTCGAACGCGTCCCGCACGCTCCTCTTCGATCTCGGGACCGGAGCATGGGCCTCCGATCTCTGCGCGATCTTCGACGTGCCTCCCGGAATGCTCCCGGAGATCACGGCGAGCGGCGGCGAGCTCGGCGTCTGCGATCCCGGCCTCTTCGGAGGGGAGATTCCGATCGCCGCCGCCGTCGGCGACCAGCAGGCGGCGCTCTTCGGCCAGGCCTGCTTCGGCCCCGGAGACGCCAAGGCGACGTTCGGGACCGGGCTTTTTCTCGTGTGCAACGCGGGCGAGGCGATTCCGGCGTCCGAGTCCCTCCTCTCGACGATCGGATGGCGCACGGGCGGCCGGACCGTCTACGCCCTCGAAGGGAGCGCCTTCGTCGCCGGGGCGGCCGTGCAGTGGCTCAGGGACGGGCTCGGCCTTCTCGAGACGGCCGCGGAATCGGAGGCCGTCGCCCGCTCGGTTCCGGACAACGGGGGCGTCTATTTCGTCCCGGCGCTCTCCGGGCTCGGGACGCCGTACTGGGACGCGGCGGCCCGCGGACTCTTCATCGGATTGACCCGCGGAACCGGGCGCGCGCATCTCGTGCGCGCCGTGCTCGAGGCGATCGCCTACCAGACGCGGCAGCTCGTCGACCTCCTGGGAGCGGCGCTCGGCGCGAGCGTCCGCGAGCTCCGGGTGGATGGCGGGGCTACCGAGAACGGATTCCTCGTGCAGTACCTCGCCGACGTCCTCGGCATCCCGGTCGCCCGCCCCGACATGGCCGAGCTCACGGCCGCGGGCGCGGCGGGAATCGCCGGCGTCGCGACCGGATTCTGGAGCTCGCCGGAAGAATTCGCCTCGCGCCTCGGAAAGTCACGCCTCTTCGAGCCCTCCGGGACGGCACGCGAGTCCGAATACGGCCTCTGGAAAGAGGCGGTCGAGCGGAGCCGGGCATGGGCGCGCTGAACCGGCCGACCGTCGCCGCTTCGGACGCCCGCGCCGCGGGCGCGCGGCGCCCGTGAGGCGGGCCGCCCGCTGGACGCTCGCCGTCCTCCTCGGCCTCCTCGCGGCCGCCGCCCTGTTCTTCGCGACGCTCCCCGACGTCGGCGCGCTCGCGCGGCACGACCCGCCGACGACGGCCTTCATCGAGCGGCGCAGGGCGGAGCTCCGCCAGGAGGGCCGGAGCGACCGGATCGACCGGATCGTCGTGCCGCTTTCGCGCATCGCCCCGTCGCTCCGGCGGGCGGTCGTCCTCACGGAGGACCAGAACTTCTACCGTCACCACGGCGTCGACTGGTCGGCGACCCGGATGGCGATCCGGACCGACATCGACAAACACCGGCTCCGGGTCGGCGGCTCGACGATCACCCAGCAGCTCGCCAAGAACCTCTACCTGTCCCCGGCCCGCACGCCCTGGCGCAAGGCCCGCGAGATCGCGATCGCGATCGAGATGGACCGGATCCTCCCGAAGCAGAGAGTCCTCGAGCTCTATCTCAACGCGATCGAATGGGGGGAGCGCTGCTACGGCGCCGAGGCCGCGTCCCGGTTCTACTTCGGGCATTCGGCGGCGACGCTGACGGACCGGGAAGCGGCGATCCTCGCCGCCATGATCGCCTCGCCCCGCGTCTACGGCCCCGGACGCCATTCCCGCCGCCTCGAGCGCCGGGCGATGCGGATCCTCCGGATGATGGGAAGTTGAGCCGGGTTGCCACCGATCTGGGCGTTGGTTCGATTTTTGCTAGGTTGCGATTCGGTTTCTCAACCTGGAATCGGAAACAAGCAGGAGATCGAACGATGAGCCTTCCACAGATCGTTTCGAGGACGGCCGGAGGTGTGGCGGCAGTCCTTGCCGCGGCTTCCCTGGCCGCCGCCGCGCCGAATCGCTCCTCCGTCGAGGCGCCCTCGCCCGGGAGCGTGACGGTGATCCGCCGGGCGTCCGGGCGGGCCTCGGCCGTGCCCCTGGCGGCCTCCGACTTCTCGACCGGCGCGATCGCCGTCGTCGACGCGTCGGGAACGGCCCCCGCCGGCAACGTCTTCACCTCTCGCGACGACGTGCACCTGACCGGCGGTCCGTTCGACGCCGCCTGCACGATCGGCGCTCTCGCCGACGGCGCGTGGAACTATCAGGTCACCGACGCCGCCGGAAAAACGCTGCTTTCGGGGGCCCCCCGGTCCCTGCAGGTCACCGGGGGCGTGATCGTCGCCGCCGACGGCTCATCTTCCGGCACGACGGCCTGCGGCTCGGAGATCGTCACGCTCGCCCCGTTCGATCGAACGCCGGACAACTCCGGCAACTACCGGGTCTGGCTGACTCCCGCCGGCGATCTGCAGCCCGGATCTTCCTGCGGCGATTTCTGCTTCTTCGGCTTCCTTCCCGTCTTTTCGACGACCGCCACGTTCGCGGTGCGCGAGGACTCGCGCTGCCGGACGACGCACTGCCTCTCGGGCGTCGTGTTCTCCGACGACAACGGCAACGGGGTCCGCGACGCCGGAGAGCCGGGAATTCCCGGGATCGTGGTTTCCGCGACCGACGGGAACGGCATCAGCGCGACGGCCGTTTCCGGGCCCGACGGAACGTGGTCGATCTGCGGCCTTCCGGAGACGCAGTATCTCGTCGCCGAAGCGCTGCCGACCGGCTATCGCCAGACCGCGCCCTCCGCCACGATCCAGATCAGCCGTTACCTCGCGTCGGTCGCGACGGATTCGGGCGGGACGTTCACCGTCACGTTCTGCAACGAGAGCTTCTCGAATCTGACGTTCGGCAACGTGGCGCTCCCGGGATCGATCTCGGGGACGAAGTTCAACGACCTCAACGGCAACGGACTCCTGGACTCGGGCGAGTCCGGTGTCGCCGGAGTGACGGTCAACCTGTTCGCGGGCGGCTCGGCCGCCGGAGCCCCCGCCGCGACGGCGACCACGGACGCCAACGGGGCGTTCTCCTTCGGCGGTCTCGCCGCCGGCACCTACAGCCTGACCGAGACGCTGCCCGCCGGGTATCGGCAGACGGTTCCCGGCGGCGACGGAGTTCTCGTCGTCGCGCTCGCCCCCGGCGAGTCCGTGACGGACGCGCTCTTCGGCAACCAGCTCGCCACCGGAGCGATCACGGGGACGAAATTCGAGGACGTCAACGGAAACGGAGTCCGCGATCCCGGCGAGGGCGGGCTCGCCGGCGTGACGATCCGGCTCCGCGGCCCGCTCGGCTCCCTCTCGACGGTGACGGACGCCGACGGGAACTTCTCGTTCACGGGCCTCACGGAGGCGACCTACACGCTCTCGGAAGTGGTTCCCGACGGATTCCACCAGACCTTCCCGGCGCCCCCGGGCACGATGACGATCGCGCTGTCGCCGGGCCAGACCGCTGCCGCGCTCTTCGGCAACCAGGCGGTTGCCGCGACCGGCTCGATCACCGGCCTGAAGTTCAACGACGCCAACGGCAACGGCGTGCAGGATGCCGGAGAATCCGGTGTGGCCGGGGTGACGATCAACCTCTTCGCCGCGTCGGGCGGCGCGCTCGTCGCGACGACGACGACCGCGGCCGACGGCACGTTCTCCTTCACCGGGATCGGCGCCGGCGCCTACCAGGTTTCGGAAGTCGTTCCCGACGGATCGGTCCAGACGCTGCCCGGCGGATCGGGAATGGTTCCGGTCACCGTGGCGGCCGGCGAGACGGCGACGGGAGTGCTCTTCGGCAACCGCGCATCGGTTTCCGGCACGATTTCCGGGTTCGTCTTCAACGACGTCAACAAGAACGGAACCCCGGACGCGGGCGAGACTCCTTTCGCGGGCGCCAAGATCGTCCTCAAGGACGCTTCGGAAACGATCGTGGCGACCGCGTTCACGGATTCGACGGGGCACTTCACGTTCACGGGAATCGCGCCCGGCGACTACACGGTGGCGATCCTGCCGTCGGTCGCCTTCTTCCAGACGGTGCCGCCGAACAAGCAGCCGATCCCGGTGCACCTCGAGCCGGGAGGATCGGTCAGCGGCCTCGTGTTCGGGTTGGGGTGCTGAAGTGGGACAGACAGAGCGGAGGACGATGATGAATCGGCGACTCGGATTACTGCTTTCGATGGGGGCGGGGATCGTGCTCCTCGCCGGCGCGGCGGCCGCGCAGGACCGTTCGGACGTGAGCGATCGGACGGCGCCGAACGTTCTCAAGGGGGACACTTACATCGGCGCGCAGGCGGGCATCGACTTCATCGGCGACACGAACCTCAAGTGCCGATGCGACGCGCGGCAGTCCGACTTCCTGCTCTACGGCGGAAGGCTCGGGCATTTCTTCACCGATCACCTCGCGCTCGAAGGCACGTACCACTGGATCGATCTGCACCCCGGCTTCTACGACGCGACCCTCGGCCTGATGTGGGACTTCACCCCTTCGATTCCCGGCTGGAACACGTACGCCGGCATCGGCGGCGGCACGGAGCGAATCGACGGCCAGGGGGAAGGGCTGGCTTACCTCAGCTTCGGCTCCGAGTACCGGTTCAACCGCGTCGTCGGCGCCCGTTTCGAGCTCCGGGGACAGCACGTATTCGACGAACCGTTCGTCGGGGGCAGCGCGCACAACGACGTCCAGCCGAACGTCGGCGTCGTCATCCATTTCGGCGCTCCCGCTCCCGCGCCGCCTCCGCCCCCGCCCGCTCCGGAGATGCCGAAGGCGACCCCGCCTCCCGCTCCCCCGCCGCCGGCGGCGGCCGCTCCGGCCGAAGAAGCGCCTCCGCCGCCGGTCGTCGCTCCGGCGCCGGCGCCCGAGACCGCAACGAACGAAATTCCGTTCGAGCGAAACTCGACGCGGATCTCGAACATCGCAAAGGCCGTCCTCGACCGCGTCGCCGCCCGGCTGAAGGACGACCTGCGCGCCACGGTCGTCATCACCGGCTACGCCGACGAGGGGACGCGGGAGCGGCGCCGCGACCGGCTGGCCGCGGATCGCGCCGAGCACGCGAAGGACTACCTCGTGAGCCGCCATGGAATCGACGCGGGGCGGATCTCCACGCGCACCGAATCGACGACTCCGGCGACGGCGGGAAAGGCGACGGTCGTCGTCACGTTCACCCCACGTCAATAGCTTTTCTTCCGGCAGGACGAAAAGCCCCCTCGATCGGAGGGGGCTTTTCTATTGTCTTTCGGAGCCGAGCCCCCCTGTGTTTTCAACTGAAATGACGACGAGGCGCGGCGAGACGTGCCGGAAGACGGGTTCGGACAGCCTGGCCCGCGGGCGAGGCGTACCGTCGGCGTACGTTGAGCCCGCGGGCAGGCTGCCCGGGCCCGTATAACGGCGCGTATCGTCCGCGCCTGCTCACGAGGCGCGTATCGTCCGCGCCTGCTAAAGAATCAGTAGATGCCGCCGCTGAGATAGAGAAGCGCCATCCACACCCCTCGCACGAATCGAAACATCGCGGCGGGAATCAGGACGGCCGCCAGGCCGAGGACGAGAAGCTCCCGGGTCAGACCGATCTCCGGAAGGAACGGGACGGCGCCGAGGATCAGGAGCAGCGACAGGGTGAGGTTGATGTCCATCGACCCGAGCCACACCGCCTCGCGCGCGTAGCTCACGCCGCACGCCGTGCACGTTTCCCGCATCCGCCAGAACGACTCGAAGAGCCGGCCCACCCCGCAGACGGGACAGCGAAGGCGCACGCCCCGCCCCAGGGCGTGCCGGACCGAAGAAAAAGAGAGCGGAGCGCTGGCCGTCCAGGTGTGAATCAGGGGATGAACGGGCGCCGGCCGTCGCGGCGGGGAAGTCATCCCGTCGAGCATACGCCGCCGTCTAGGCGGTGACCGGCTCCCGGGTCAGACGCGCGAGCGACGTCCTGAGGATTTCCTTGAGATCGCTGCCCGGCCGGGCCTCGCCGACCTGTACGTCGCTCTCGGCGAGCAGATCCACCAGCGTGCGGATGATCTCCGCGCGCTTGACGATCGAGCCGGTCGCGGCGCGAATGTCCGCCGACAGCCGGTCGAGGAAGATCACCTGGCGATTCAGCATGACGACCGTGACCTTGGACCAGTCTTCGCCGTGAATCGCGGGTCTTCCCGGAGGACGCGTCACGCGGCCGCCCGCGTCGTTTCCCGCATCCATTCGTGGCTCCGAAAAACTTTTCTTGTGTTCCACCGCGTCTCTTCCTTTCGCCGGCTGTTCTCGAGCGCAACTCGCTCCCACCCCGGGGCGATGCACAAAGCGCGCCGGAGGACGGGAATCCGGCTCTCCGGATCACCTTTCGAAAATCTGAACGCGCGCACGGGGCCCGTCTCCTCGTCTCGAATCTAACTGCCCTCTTTCCAAGCATCTGCGCCCGGCGATGGCCTGGCAGCGTCGTTGCTATCTAAACTACTGAAAATGAATGACTTAGAAGTAAATACGCCTTTCTCTTTAGAAGCGAAGAAGGAAAGAAGACCTGGAACCGAGGCCGTTTTTCTGGCTCCCGCGGGAGCCGAGGAGGAAGCATGAAGGGACTCTTTCGAAGCCTCGCCATCTTCACGATGGCGACCGGGCTCGCCGCGTCGATGGGCGCGCAGGCGACGTCCGGCAACATTTACGGGTCCGTCAGCGACGAGCAGGGGGGAAAGCTCCCCGGCGTCGCGGTGACCCTCTCCGGCTGCGGCGCGCCGAAGAGCATGACGACGGGGGCACAGGGCGATTTTCGCTTCCTGAACCTCTCGCCATGCACGTACACGGTCAAGACCGAGCTCTCCGGATTCGCCACGGTCGAGCGCAACAACGTGGCGGTCAACCTCGGCACCAACACGGAGCTGTCGGTTTCGATGAAGATCGCTTCGGTCGCGACGACGATCACGGTCACGTCGGAATCTCCGCTGCTGGACACGCGCAAGCAGTCGACGGGCTCCAACTACAGCCAGCAGGAGCTCAAGTCGATTCCGACCGGCCGCGACCCGTGGGTCATCCTGCAGCAGACGCCGGGCGTGCTCGTCGACCGACAGAACGTCGGCGGCAGCCAGAGCGGACAGCAGGACAACTACATCGGCAAGGGCACGGAGACGATGCAGAACTCGTTCAACGTCGACGGCGTGACGATCACCGACATGGCGGCGACCGGCTCGTCCCCGACGTACTACGACTTCGACGCCTTCCAGGAAATGCAGGCGACGACGGGCGGCAGCGATCCGTCGATCGCGGTTCCGGGCGTCACGCTCAACATGGTGACCAAGCGCGGCACCAACGAAGTGCACGGGTCCGCCCGCGTCTTCGACACGCCGCACCAGCTCGAGGCCTACAACACGAACACCGCCTTCAAGGATCAGCAGGAACAGCTGGGCGGGAGCTCGGTCCAGAACCGGATCTTCAACATCCAGGACTACGGCATCGAAGCGGGCGGACCGCTCTGGCCGGACAAGGCCTGGCTCTGGGGCAGCTACGGCCGTAACCAGATCGACCTGCTGCAGGCGACCGGCACGACCGACAAGACGACCCTCGAGAACTTCGCGGGCAAGCTGAACGTCCAGCCGATCGAGTCGAACTCGGCGACGGGCTTCTACTTCCGCGGCGACAAGCTGAAGTTCGGACGCAACTCGGGGCCGACGCGGCCGCAGCCGACCTCGTGGGACCAGTCGGGTCCGACGACGATCTGGAAGGGTGAAGACTCGCAGGTCTTCGGACCGAACCTCGTCGCCGACGCTTCCTACAACTACGTGGGCGGCGGATTCGGGCTCACGCCCGAGGGCGGCAACGTCAACACCTACCGCAACCCGGCAGGCGTGTGGCAGAACTCCTACGTCTTCTACAACACGTACCGTCCGCAGCACCAGATCAACGCGAACCTCTCCGGCTTCTTCAACACCGGCAACATCGGCCACGAGCTGAAGTTCGGATTCGGGTACCGCAACGTCGACCTGAAGTCCAACTCCACCTGGCCGGGCAACGGCGCGATCCCCCAGGAGGACCTCGGTCTCGCCAAGCTGACCCGCCCCAAGCTCATCTCGGTCGACACGAAGTACTACGACGGGTTCCTCCAGGACACGATGACGATGTCGAACCTGACGCTGAACCTCGGTGTCCGGTATGACGAGCAGTACGGAGCGAACCTCGCGAGCACGTCTCCGGGACTCTCCTGGAACGACGCCCTCTGCGACTCGACCCAGCCCTTCAGCACCGCGAATCCGTGCCTTCCCTCGATCAGCTACCCCGGCAGCGGCACGGAGTTCAAGTGGAAGAACTGGGAGCCCCGCGTCGGCCTGACCTACGCGCTCGGCGCGCAGAAGAGCACCCTCATCCGGGCTTCTTACGCGCAGTTCGCCGACCAGCTCGGCCAGGGAGTCATCACGTTCGACAACCCGGTGACGTACTCGTACGCCTACTATTACCTTTCCCCGGCGTACAAGGCGCACGCCGCCAACGGGAACCACGTGATCTCGTCGCCCGCCGATCTCGGCGCCTTCTATTACAACTACAACTACAACCCGAACAATCCGGCGTCTCTCAATTCTCCGAACGCGATCGACCACAACCTGAAGGCTCCGAAGACGGACGAGTTCACGGTCGGCGTCGACCACCAGATCCTCCCGGAGTTCGTCGCGGGCATGACCTACACGTACCGCAAGCGGACCGACCTCACCTGGACGCCGTTCATGGGGGTCGCGGGCTCCGACTTCGCGCAGGTCAACCCGGGAATCCCCGCCTACGACTGGCAGGGCAACTTCCTCGGCAACGCGGGACCACTCTACGGGCTGACCAACCCCGTCGGCGCCGTCCCGGGACGCGTCGAAGCGAACCGGCCCGACTATTACACCCGCTACGATGGACTCGAGCTGCAGCTCACGAAACGGCTGACCAACCGATGGATGGCGCACGGCAGTTTCACCTGGACGAACTGGAAAGAGCACGTGAATTCCGGCGGATGCCAGGATCCCACCAATCAGGTCGCTTCGATCGGGCCGAGCTGCGGGGACGGCCAGATCATGTGGTTCGGCGGTGCCGCCAACAGCGGCGCCTTCGCGAACGTCTACATCAACAGCAAGTGGAACTTCAACGTCAGCGGCCTGTACCAGCTTCCGGCGAACTTCAACGTCTCCGGGAACATCTACGGACGTCAGGGGTATCCGATTCCCTATTTCGTGCGTGAGAACCCCGGCGACGGGCTGGGCGCCCGGAACGTGATCGTCGGCAATCCCGACGACAACCGCAACTCGGACCTGTACGAGCTCGACATGCGCCTCGAGAAGGTCGTTCCCCTCTTCCAGAAGGCCGACCTCACCTTCTCGCTCGACGTCTTCAACGTCCTGAACTCGAACACGTCCCTCCAGAAGCGGAACCGGGCCTGCGACGGGACCGCCGGTCCGTGCTCCGCCCTCGGTCAGGTCGGCGCCGCGACGGCGACCGCCCAGGCCAACCAGATCACCGAGACCCAGGCGCCGCGCGTCCTGCGCTTCGGCGCGAGGCTGAGCTTCTGATCCTCTCCACGATCGGGCAGTGGCCCGCCGGCCCCTCGGCCGGCGGGCTCCTCCCGGGCTCCGCGCCCTTCAAAGTGGCACTCCGTTTCCTGCCCAAAGCGGTCATTGTCGCCGACCATTTCCCGCGCGACACTTGCTTCGTGGAGGAACCCGCCATGTCCAGCGAACCCTTCCGAAATCCCCTCGTCAAACTGATCGGCCGCCCGCCGATGCACGAGGAGGCGTACTCGAAGGCGACGGTCGTGCTGCTCAACCGGCAGATCGTCTTCCTCGATCGCCTTTCCGCGGACATCCGCGCCGCCAGCGGCGCGGTCGTCAAGCGGGCCGAGATCATCCGCGCCCTGATCGACGCCCTCGCGGAGTCAGGCGAGGACGTCCGCGACGTGCGGACGGAAGCCGAGCTGAAGCGCCGCGTGCTGGCCATCCGCCGCGCGCCCGCGGACGGCCGCTCGAACGGCTGAGATCCCCGGGCCGCTTCAGGCCCGCTGCGCGGCGTCGCGGGCGGGAAACGTGAGGCGGGAGCGCCCGATCACGACCGCGATCGGAATCCCGACGCAGACGACGTGGGTGGCGACCGCGATCGCCGTCGCCGGCCACGAAAAGGGGCTCCGATGAACGCGCGAGAGCGGCATCACGATCCGGTACATCACGAGATAGACGCCGATCCCGTACAGGGCCCCGAAGAGGAAGGGCCGACGCGTCAGTACCGGGAGTCTGCGGCTGGCCGCGAAGAAAACCGCCGCGGCCGTGATCGCGATCAGGTACTGGAACCCGAGTCCCAGAACGGCCGTCGCCGCGCCCCCGCGATAAGACTTCGCTCCGAGCAGTCCGCTGGCGACGCCCTGGAGGATGCGGACCGGGGAGATGCCCTTCGGCGCCCACGTCACGAACGCCGCCGTGATGTCGAGAGAGCCTGCCGCCGCGCCCGCCAGAAGGATCGCGCGAAGGCCGCGCCCGCTCGCCGCCTCAGCGGGCATCGCCGCGCTCTGACGCGCCGGACAGCGGCGCGGCTGGCGCGCCGGACAACGGCGCGGCCGGCGCGTCGGGCACTCCCGCGGCCGCTGCCCCGAAGACGTCGAGCGTCTTCGGATCCTGGAGGAACGCGGCCACTCCGAGGCGCTCCCAGCCTCGCTCGACGGAGAGAGAAATCGCGTGTTCCGACGCCGGCTCGCCCTCCTTCAGCTTCGCGGCGCGATCGAGGCTCCGAACGACGTACGCGTCGTGGAGGACCCGGCCGCCGTTTTCTCCCCCGGCGACGTTCGTGTCGCGGTCCCGCTCGAAGAGCGCGACCATGAGATCGAGCCGCCGGGAAACGAGAGAAGCCGGCCGAGCGACGCGCACGGTCACGAGCGCCTTCCGATCTCCCCGTTCGACCGCGAGAGAAACGTCGGCCGCGGGACGCGCGGCGGCGGCCGCGATCGCGTTCCGGAGATCGGCCTCCCGCGAGCCCACGAGCTGGGCCGACCCGTCGACCACGGCCTGCGGCGTGTATTCGGCCGGCAGCGCGAAGCGCCGCACGTACTCCTCCTGGCGGACGGACCAGGCGTGCCGGGAGAACGGATCCGACCAGCCGCCGTGGTTCCAGTAATCGACGTGGAACGCGAGCGGCACGATCCGGACCCCCGGCTCCCCGCCGAGGCGGTCGAGCAGCCGATCGGCGGGCGGACACGAGGAACAGCCCTGCGACGTGAAGAGCTCGACGAGGACGGCGCGTCCGGCGGCGGGGGCCGCCGTGCCCGCGCCCACCCGGCCGACGGTCATCAGCGCGGCGGCGGCAGCGAGGCTCAGGCGAATACCGGTTCTCATGGTCCCTCCGGAGATCGAAGTCTCCCGACATTGGCGGCCGGGCGCAAGGGCCACTTGCCGGCGGCCCGGCAGCGCCACTATTCTCGCGGGGTGCGGGCCGCCGTCGCGGGAATCCTTCCGCTCGTCGCGATCGACCGGTCTTCCGGCAAGCCACTCTACCGGCAGATCTACGAAGGGTATCGCGACGCGATCGTCGAGCGACGTCTTCGCGCGTGCCAGCGCCTCCCTTCGACCCGGAGCCTCGCCGCGGAGCTCGGCATTTCTCGGCTCGCCGTGCTGAACGCGTTCGAACAACTCCTCGCGGAGGGCTACTTCGAGAGCCGGACGGGGTCCGGGACCTTCGTGGCCCGATCTCTTCCGGACGAGGTCCTTCGCCCGCGGCGCGACGCTCCGGGACCTCTCCGTCCGTCTCCTCCGGCGCCGCGACGCGTCGCCGACCGCGTGAGCTCCGTCCGGCGCCGCGATCCGCGGCCCTGGTGGATCGGCCGGGGCCCGTTTTCGATCGCCGAGCCGCCCGTCGACCGGTTCCCCACGAAGATCTGGTCCTCTCTCGTCGCGCGCCATTCGCGCGACAGCGACACCCTCTTCCGGCCCGACGGCGGAGCGCTCGGCCTGGCCTCGCTCCGCGAGGCCGTGGCCGGCTATCTCCGAACGGCCCGGGCGGTTCGGTGCGAGGCCGACCAGGTCATGATCACCGGCGGCTCGCAACCGGCTCTCGACCTCGCGGCGCGGGTCCTCCTCGGCGAAGGCGCCGCCGCGTGGGTGGAAGAGCCGGGATACTTCGGCATCCGCAAGGTCCTCGCTCTCGCGGGAGTCCGCGCCGTTCCCGTCCCGGTCGACGAGGAAGGGATCGACGTCGCGGCCGGGATCGCGCTCGCCCCTCGGGCGCGCGCGGCCTTCGTCACTCCTTCCCACCAGTTCCCGCTCGGCGTCACGATGAGCGCCTCCCGCCGGCTGCAGCTCCTCGACTGGGCCCGGCGCACGGGCGCCTGGATCGTCGAGGACGACTACGACAGCGAATACCGGTTCGGAAAGCTCCCGATCGCGTCGCTGCAGGGCCTCGATCGCGACGACCGCGTCGTCTACGTCGGGACCTTCACGAAGATCCTCTTTCCGGCGCTCCGGATCGGGTACCTCGTCCTCCCACGCGACCTCGTTTCCGATTTCGCGGACGTGCGCTCGGCCACCGCGTTCTTCCAGCCGACGCTTCCCCAGGCGGTTCTCGCCGATTTCATCCGCGAAGAGCATTTCGCGCGACACATCCGGCGGATCCGGATCGTGTGCCGGGAGCGCCGGGCGGCCCTCGTCGAGGAGATCCGGCGCGAGCTCGCGAGCGAGCTCGGGATCATCGGCGACGAGGCGGGGATGTACCTGACGGCGGTGCTGAAGAGACGCGAGGACGACCGGGCGATCGCGCTTCGCGCCGCGGAGGAAGGGCTCTGGGTCGCTCCTCTCTCGGACGCTTACGGCGGCGAGGCCCGCCGGGCGGGGCTGATCCTCGGCTACGGGGGAAGCGACGCCGCCCAGATCCGGAAAGGGGTCGCCGCGCTCCGCCGGATCATCGAGTCGGGCGGGCGCGGCACGCATGCCGCGGCGACGGCCGCTCCGATCCGGAAGCGCCGCCGCGTCGGCGCCCCCTGAAACCGGAATAGGATCCTTTCGGAGGAATCCCATGCTCGACAGGCTCGTGGCGGTCCTCGGGATCGCCCTTTTCGGCGCGTCCCTCGCGTCCGCCGCCGGGAACGCGGAAGACGGCCGGCTTCGCCGTTTCTTCGACGAAGAATGGCAGTGGGGGCTCCGGGAATATCCGGAAGCCGCGACGGCCCTCGGCGACAACCGGTGGAACGACCGCCTCACGGACCTTTCGCTCGAGGCGATCGCCGTCCGGAAGCGCCGCTCCGAGACCGAGCTCGCGACGCTCCGGACCTTCCGGCGCGAGGCCCTGTCTCCCGGAGATCGGGTCAGCTACGACCTGTTCAAGCACGACGTGGAGATCGGCATCGAGGGGGACCGTTTTCCGACCGAGTACCTCGCGATCGGCCCGATGTCGGGCATCCAGATCGATCTGCCGACCGTGTCGGAACAGACGCCGTTCGTCACCGCGCGGGACTACGAGATGTACCTCGCCCGGCTCGCGGCGGTCCCGCGCGTGGCCGATCAGGTCCTCGTCCTGCTCCGGAAAGGCGTCGAGACCGGATGGGTGCCGGCGCGGATCGCGGTCGAGAAGGTTCCGGATCAGCTCCGGGCCCAGGCTTCCGGACCGCCGGAGAAGAGCCCGTTCTTCGAGCCGTTCACCCGTTTTCCCGAAGGACTTCCCGAGGCCGAGCGGGAACGCCTCCGCCGGGCCGGCGCCGACGCGATCGCCCGGCAGGTCCAGCCGGCCTACGCGAAGGTCCTCGCGTACTTCACCGGAACCTATCTCGCCGCCTGCCGGAAGGACGTCGGCGCGTGGTCCTTGCCGGACGGCGACGCCTTCTATCGCCATTCGGTCCGGCTCCACACGACCACGACCCTCGATCCGAAGACGATTCACGAAATCGGCCTGCGGGAAGTCGACCGGATCCATGCCGAGATGGAGAAGGTCATCGCGGAGACCGGATTCAAAGGCTCCTTCGCCGATTTCCTGAAGGACCTGCGGGCGAACCCGCGCTTTTACTACACGAAATCCGACGATCTCGTCACGGGCTATCGCGACATCGCCAAGCGCATCGACGGCGAGCTCCCCCGTCTCTTCGCCACCCTTCCCCGGAACTCGTACGGCGTGAAGGTCATCGACGAGGCCGCGCAGCCCGCGCAGACCACCGCCTATTACCTCCCGGGCGCCGCCGACGACAGCCGCGCCGGTTTCATGATGGTGAACCCCTACAAGCTCGAGACGCGCCCGAAGTACGAGATGGAGGCGCTGACGCTCCACGAATCGGTGCCGGGCCATCATCTGCAGATCTCGCTCGGGCAGGAGCTGACGGACCTTCCCGACTTCCGCCGGAACGCGTACTACACGGCCTTCGGCGAGGGATGGGGCCTCTACGCGGAAAGCCTCGGCGCGGACCTCGGGCTCTACCGGGACCCGTACTCGCGGTTCGGACAGCTCACGTACGAGATGTGGCGGGCCTGCCGCCTCGTCGTCGACACGGGGATGCACGCCTTCCACTGGGAGCGGCAACGCGCGATCGACTACATGTCCGAGAACACGGCCAAGACGGTCCACGACATCACCGTCGAGGTGGACCGCTACATCGCGTGGCCCGGACAGGCCCTCGCCTACAAGATCGGCGAGATGAAGATTCGCGAGCTCCGCACCCGCGCCGAAAAGGCGCTCGGGCCGAAGTTCGACGTCCGGCGTTTCCACGACGCGGTGCTGCTCCAGGGCTCCGTGCCGCTCGACGTGCTGGAGACGAACGTCGACGCGTGGATCGCGTCGCAGGCAAAATAGTCAGCGTGGATCGCGTCGCAGGCGAAATAGCCGCGTGGATCGAAAAAGAGAAATAGTCTCGAGTTGAGGGTTTCGAGTTACGGGTTGAGGAACAGCGAGCCCCTCGCGACTCGGAACTCGACACTCGCAACCCCGGGATCCCGCAACTCGGGACCCGCAACCCGCAACTGACGATCACCAGCTCTTGACGGTCCTCTTCTCGGGCGGGATGCGGCCGAGCGTTCCCGGCGCATCGGCGACGAGCCAGGCGACGACGGCCGTGGCCGCGGTTGCCTGCGCGAGATTCGCGGCGTCGATCTTGTCGAACGTGTCGTCGGCCGAATGGTGGAAATCGAAGTACCGGGACGCGTCCTGGTCCAGATCGACGAGCGGAACGCCGAACGCGCGCAGGCCGCCGACGTCGGATCCGCCGCTCGCTTCGGCGCCGCGCTCCGCGATTCCGAGCGGCGCGAGGAGGTCGGCCGCGGCGGCGGCGAAGCTTGCCGCTTCCGGACCTCCCTCGGCGTCGATCCGGTAGACGCGATCGGTCCCCAGGTCCATCTCGAGCGCCGCGACGTGGCGGTCGAGCTCGGCTCGATGGGCGGCCGCGTACGCTCTGGCGCCGCTCCCTCCGCTCTCTTCGTCGGCGAACAGGACGACGCGGACGGTTCGCCGGGGCGCGCGCGGAAGCGCCGCGATCGCCCTCGCCGCCTCGGCGACGATTCCCACGCCGGCGCCGTCGTCGATCGCGCCGGTCCCGAGGTCCCAGGAGTCGAGATGGGCGCCGAGCAGCACGACCTCGTCGGGCCGCTCCGACCCGGGAACCTCGCCGACGACGTTGCCGCCGCGGACATCCGCCTCCCTGCGGCAGCCGAGCGTCAGTCGAAGACGGACGGGGCCGGACGCGGCGAGCCTCTCGAGGAGATCGGCGTCGGGCGCCGCGAGCGCCGCGGACGGGAATGGCGGGACACCGGGCTCCACCTTCGTCACTCCCGTGTGCGGGAGGCGTGTCGAAGATGTTCCCACGCTCCGGATGACGACCGCGATCGCGCCGAGCCTGCGCGCCGCGTCGGGGCCCGCGTAGCGAATCGGCACCGCGCGCCCGTATCCGGAGCCGTCGCGCGTCCGTTCCGTGCGTTCCTCCAGGAAGACGATCTTCCCCTTCGCGACGACGGGGTCCTTCGCGGCGAGCGCCGCGAGCGTCTCGACGTCGCGCGTCGCGAGGACTTCGGCTTCGAGACCGCCGGCCGGGGTCGCTCCGCTCCCGCCGAGCGCGGCGATCGCGAGCTTCTGGCGGACGGGGGCGACGATCTCGGCCGCCTCGGTTCCTCGGACCCAGCGAGGCTCCTTCAGCGGTTCTTCGTGGACGTTGCGGAGGCCGAGCCGGGCGAGCTCGCGGAGGGCCCATCGGCGGGCCTCCCGGGCACCGTCGGAACCGGCGGGCCGCGGGCCGACGCGGTCGCAGAGGTCCCGGACGATCTCCGCCGCGCCCCGCCCGCCGGCGAGCGCGTCTCGAAGCTCCCTCGCGGTCCGCAGGGTGGCATCCGGAGGGGCGGCGAGCGCGGCGAGGACGAGGGTGGCCGGGAACATCATCGCGGCGGGGATCGTATCAGGCGGATCGGGTCCTTCGGCCGCATCCTGTGAGATGATCGGGCTCCGAACGAAACCGACTCTTCTGCGCATGCATACAACCCGGGAGAGGGATCTCCTCTCCGGTACCGCGATCGCCGAAAGGGCGAGCGCCGCTTTCATTCCGGCTCCGATGATCGTGCGTTCTCCGCGCCCCGCCCGCGCGGAGCGCGCGCGTTCTCGACAGGAGTCTCGTGGACGAAAGGAGGAATCATGGTCGGAAGGCAATTTTTCTGGATCGGCGCCCTGGCGATCACGGCGTGGGGGCTGGCCCCGGCGGCGCGCGCCGCGGAAGGTCCGCTCGACGGAAAGACGTTCGTCGCCGAATCGGGAGAGAAAGGGAAGAAGGCAGAGGGACCGAAGGACGAGATCACGTTCCGGGACGGGAAGCTGCGATCTTCGGCGTGCGACGCCTACGGGTTCGGGGACGGGACCTACACGGCGATGAACCATCCCGGGATGGTCATGTTCAGCGCGAAAACGGAGAGTCCGAAAGAAGGCGTCATCGAATGGAACGGCACCGTCCGCGGCGAGGCCCTCGAAGGCACGTACGTGTGGTCCAAGAGCGGGCAGAAGCCGATCACGTACTGGTTGAAAGGAACGCTCAAGAAATGAACCCGGACAAGGCGCCGCTGAGCGGCCGTCCGTAGGTTCCCGGGACGGCGGTCCCGGGCGCCTTCCGCCGCCCCTTTTTTTCTCGCCGTACGGACTCGCGCCCGTCGGGAGCCTCGTCGACCGCGGCCGTCTCCGTGGGATGCTACCGGGTCGTGAGGGAAGAGAACGGCGTCCGACGTGCGCCCGGAGCGCTCTTTCGGCTGGCCGGCATCGTCGCGGCGGGCGCCATCCTCGCCGCGCTCTCCGGAATCTGGTTCCTCCATCCCGACCCGGCCAGCCTGCGGCGCGTTTGGTGGGTCGCGCCCTCTCCGCGCGGGAACTGGTTCGCGGTCTCGGGCCCGGCGCGCTGGCAGCGTCCGGTCTTCATCGAGAACATCGAGACCGGAGAGTTCCTGCGCGCGGCGTCGTTTCCCGTCTTCTCCCCCGACGGCTCGCGCGCGGCCTGGAGCACGGCGGCGCCCGGACTTCCCGACCCGTTCTTCACCCCGCACACCGTTTCCCTCGCCGACGCGCGCCATGCGGCCACCGCATGGGAGTCGACGGGGCTCCGCGAACCGCCGCTCCTCGTCTTCTCCGCGGATGCCGGCCGATTCGCGACCATCGCGTCGAATCGGATCGTCGTGTGGAACGCCGCCGCCGGCGGAATGATCGCCGCCGTCCGGCCGCCCGCTCCCCTCTGGGAGCAGTCGCGGGGAGCGACGTGCGCGACGTTCGCCGGCAACCTCCTGATGATCTATGCGGTGCGGCCCGCGGGGGAAAAAGGCCGGGCGATCGAGATCCTCGCCTTCGACCCGGACGCGCGCACCTTCCGGCGCACCGGAACCGCGGGACCGTTCGCCGCCACGTTTCCGATTCTGACCGACGCGTCCCGCCGCCGCCTCCTCGTCCGGGAGAAGCCCGCCGTCCTCCACCTCCTCGATGCGGAGAGCGGAGCGCTCCGACGGACTTTCGCCGGGGGCGACGCCGCCTTTCGGACCGCCGTTTTTCTTTCCGGCGGCGGAATCGCGCTCTTCGAGGCCGGGCACGGCGCGGGAACGCTCGCCGTCCTGTCGGCCGACGGCGACGAGCGCCGCCGGATCGCGCTCGGGCTCGCCGACCGCGCCTTCCTCCTCGGCGAGATCCGTCCGGGCGCGGTCCTTCTCGTCGCGGGGACCGCGTCGGAGCTCCGCGAACGCCGCGGCCGGGCGATCGTCGCCGACATCGGAACCGGAAGGGTCGAAGCGTGGGCGGAAGGGGTCCTCCCCGCCGCTCCCTTTGCCTCCTTCCTCTCCGGCGACCCGGGCGGCGGTCCGGCGCCCGGGAGCGGCGGCATGCGTCTCTTCCTCACGCCGGCCGGCGCACTCGTCGACCTCGTGGGGCCGGGCCGGCTGCGTCCCCTGTTTCCCGCGGACTGAGCGCACGGCGTCCCCGCGCGGACGCCCCCGCCGCCGGCGGGTTGTGGAAAACGGCGGCGTATGAGACTCTCGCTCCCTTATGCCTTTTTCGAAATTCGGCCTTCATCCCGATCTCCTCCGCGGCGTGCACGACATGGGCTTCGCGCGCCCGACGCCGATCCAGTCCGACGCGATCCCCCCCGCGATGGAGGGGAAGGACGTTCTCGCCTGCGCGATGACGGGGAGCGGCAAGACCGCGGCGTTCCTCCTTCCGATCCTCCACCGGCTGATGGCCAAGCCGCGGAGGACGACGCGAGCCCTCGTGATCACGCCCACGCGCGAGCTCGCCGCGCAGATCGACGAACACCTCTCGCAGCTCGCGACCCACACGCCTCTCTCGGGGGCCGCGGTCTTCGGCGGCGTCGGGATGGGACCGCAGGAGCATGCGTTCCGGGCCGGCGTCGACGTGATCGTCGCGACCCCCGGCCGCCTCCTCGACCATTTCCGGTTTCCGTACGCCGCGCTGTCGGGGCTCGAGATCCTCGTCCTCGACGAAGCGGACCGGATGCTCGACATGGGATTCCTCCCCGACATCCGCCGCGTCCTGAAGCACCTCCCGCCCCGCCGCCAGACGCTGTTCTTCTCGGCGACGATGCCTCCGCCGATCGTCCAGCTCGTGCGGGAGATGCTGAAGAGTCCTGCGCTCGTCAACCTCGAGCGCAAGGCGGCGCCGGCCGTCGGGATCACGCAGGCGGTCTATCCCGTTCCGCAGGAGGGAAAGCTTCCCCTCTTCCTCGAGCTCCTCAAGCGCGGCGAGCTGAAGACGGTGCTGGCGTTCACCCGGACGAAGCATCGCGCGAACCGGCTCGCCGAGTTCCTCGCGCGCAACGGGATCCCGTCGGACCGGATCCACGGCAACCGCTCCCAGGCGCAGCGCACCCAGGCGCTCGCGAACTTCAAGGCCGGCCGGTACCGCGTGCTCGTCGCGACCGACATCGCCGCGCGCGGAATCGACGTCGAGGCGCTTTCACACGTCGTCAACTTCGACGTTCCGAACGTTCCCGAGGACTACATCCACCGCGTCGGCCGGACCGCGCGGGCCGAAGCGACCGGAGATGCCTTCACGTTCGTCTCTCCCGAGGAGGAAGCGGACCTGCGGGCAATCGAGCGGGCGATCGGCAAACGGCTGCCCCGGATCGTCCTGCCCGATTTCCACCCGAGAGCCGCGTCGGCGGAGCGTTTCGAGGTGCCGCTCGCGGAGCGGATCGCCGCCATCCGCGCCCGAAAGGCCGACGATCGCGCGCGCTCGCGGGCGAAAGAGGAACGCCGTCTCGGGGGAGGATCGGCGCGGACGCCCGCTCCCGCCCACCGAGCGCCTTCTTCCCCCGCTCCCCCGTCCGCTCCGTCCGGCCGGCCTCGCCGACGGCACCGCTGACCGGACGCCGGTCCTCGCGACCGGCGGGCCGCCGTGGTACCATTTTCCGAGAAAAAGGATACGAAAGTGGACGATCCCGGCAGAACCGAAGGCGGTCTGAGCCTGCCCGGGCGGCTCCCGACGGAGGAGACGTCGCCCGACCTCGCGAACGCGAAACGCCAGACCACCCAGGCGAACATGGCGCCCGTCCAGGCCCGGAGCGACGTCTCGGAAAGCGTCGAGGCCGACATCATTCTCATCTCGCATCCGCAGAACAAGAACATCGGGCGCCGGTTCCGGCTCGGTCCCGGACAGGCGCTCGAGATCGGACGCTCGTCCACCGCGGAGATCACGCTGCCGGAAGTCGGGTCGGTGTCGCGCACCCATGCGCGGCTCGAGCACCAGCAGGGAATCGTCGTCCTGCACGATCTCCAGAGCACGAACGGGACGGCAGTCAACGACCGGTTGATCGACGGCCCGACGCCCCTCCGGAGCGGCGACCGTTTCCAGATCGGCGCCGTGCACTTCAAGTTCCTCCACGAGCGCGACGTGGAGCAGGCGTATCACGACGCGATCTTCGAGCTCGTCATCCGCGACGGCCTCACCGCGATCTACAACAAGCGGAAGTTCGACGAGGAGATCGAGCGCGAATGCGCCCGGGCGCGCCGCTACGACCGGCCGCTGTCCCTCGTCTTCGCCGACATCGACCATTTCAAGACGGTCAACGACCGCCACGGCCATCTCGCCGGCGATTTCGTCCTGCAGCAGGTCGCCGCCCGCATGCAGCGGGTGCTTCGAGTCGAGCAGACGCTCGCCCGGATCGGCGGCGAGGAGTTCGGGATCCTCTGCCCGGAAACCGACGCGCCGTCGGCCGCCGAGGTCGCCGAGAAGCTCCGGCGCGAGATCGCCGGATCTTCGTTCCAGTCCGGCTCGTTCGCCGTGGGCGTCACCTGCTCGTTCGGCGTCGCCGAGTTCCGGGCCGAGATGGGGGGACCCGAGGACCTGTCCCGCGCCGCCGACGAGGCGATGTATCTGTCGAAACAGAACGGCCGGAATCGCGTGACGATCGGATAGCGGGCGTTCCATCGAGCGAATTGAGCGTTGCCTTCGCAGAAGGCCGGCCGCGAAGAGGCTTGGCACGAAGTGTTGAACGCGGCAATCGCCGAGCACGCCAGTGCGACGGCAATACGGGCGCGTGCCGCTCGCGAGACCCAGCGACATACGCCCCGGTATGCCTCGGCATCTCGCGGGGGACCCGCATCCCGTCTCGCTCGCGTCTCGCCGCGGCTCAATGCCCGTTCAACCGACGTGGCTGAAGTTATCGAGATCGCCGACTTATCGGCCGCCCCCTAAGGCAATCTCAGTTGGAGGAACACAAGGGCGCCGCCAGACGTGCTGGAAGGTGGGCGCCGGAACCCGAGCCGGCGGCCGCGGCGTACCGGGGCGTACGTTAAGGCCGCCGGTCGGGTTCCGGCGTCCGCATAACGGCCCGTATGGTCGGCGCCCTATGAAGCCCTTTGCATGGCGAGATCGACGATTTCCCGCACCATCCCGTGATAGTTCCGCCCCGACTCCTTCGCCGCCATCGCGAATTCGGCCGACGACGAGAGCCACGGATTGGGGTTCGCCTCGATCACGAACACCTTGCCGTCCGGCGCGAGGCGCAGGTCGATCCGCCCGTAGTCGCGGAGCTCCAGCGCGCGGTACGCGCCGATCGCGACCTCCTCGATCCGCCGGACGAGATCCTCGTCGAGGTCCGAGGCGATCGCGGGCTTCGTTTTCTTGTACGCCTCGGTCTCGCGCTCCCACTTCACCTCGGTCCCGGCGATCCGCGGCATTCCCTCGGGGAGCTTCGAGAGGTCGAGCTCGACGAGCGGCAGCGCCTCCGGGCGGTCGTTGCCGATGACGGCAGCGTAGATCTCCCGCCCCTCGACGTATTCCTCGACGAGGACGGGCGAGTCGAACCGCTCCTGGATGTGCTCGACGCGCGTCATGAGCTCCTTGATCGTCCGGACGACCGAGCCCGCGTCGATTCCGATCGAACCGTCCTCGGACGTCGGCTTGACGATCAGCGGGAACTGGATGTCGTGCGAAAACCCGACCTTCCCGCGGTCGATGACCGCGAAGTACGGCGTCGGGAGATCGTGGAACTGGAAGATCTTCTTCGCGAGCGCCTTGTCCTGCGCCAGATAGAGCGCGTGGGATCCGGCGCCCGTGAAAGGGCGGTCGAGGAGCTCGAGGTACGCCGCGATGTTCATGTCCCGCGTGTCGTCCCCGGCGTACGACTCCGTCAGATTGAAGATGAGGTCGGCGCCGTTGCGCGCGAGGTTGAGGAGCGACCCGTCTTTCCCGTCGAGCACGTGGTACGACGGCTCGTGCCCGATCTTGACGAGCGCGTCGAAGATCTCCTCCCGGTCGAGCTTCGGTCTCCGGATCCGCTTGGCCGGCGGCTTCTTCTTCCGTTTCCGGGCGCGGGGGACGGGCTCCTCGGCCGGCGGCTTCTCCTCCGGCGGCGGCGCGCCCCCTTCCTCCCAGACGTCGTAGAGCACGGCGATCTTCATCGGGTCACTCCTCCTCCGTCGCGATGAACTCGCCCCGGACGAGGTAGTTCATCGCGAGGGTCGTGACGTACGCGGTCACGGCGGCGAGGTCGCCGCGCTCGCGGGCGGGCTCCGCGACGAGCCCGAGCTCGCGGAGCCGCCGCTCGATCGATTCGACGACGCTTCGCACGAGCGGCCGCCGCACGCCGGTCCAGTGGGCGACCCGGTCGACGATCGCCTTCCGGCATTCGGCGACGAGCTCGAACGCCGGGCGCGCCGCCTTCTTCCGGCGGCCTCGGGGAGGCTTGCCGAAGATCTCCCGGAGGTCGACGTCGAGCGGAAGCTTCGCGGCGAGCTCCTCGTCGGACTGCCGCGCCTCCCGATAGAACTCCGCGATCGTCGTCTCCATCTCGTCGACGGTGACGTCGGTCGCGCCGCGCTGCCGCTTCGGCTCGACGTCCGCGACCCGCCGCGCGACGCGATCGACGTAGCGGAGCTTGCGCAACGCGACCCACCCCTTGTACTTGGTCCTCCAGCCCGAGCGCGGCGTGAGCCACACGGCGAACGTCTCGGCGAAGTCCTCGTCGGGATGCTTCTGCGCGTACCAGCCCGCGATGTGACGCACGAACTTGCGCGAGAACGGGACCGGCTCGTAGTCGTCGTGGTACGGGCGGCGGAAAGGCCCGAACAGCCCCCGCCATTCGGCGGTCTTGTAGAGCTCGTAGGCGTAGTTGAACGCGTGCCCCGCCTCGTGGCGGAGATACATCATGATCTCGCGCTCGTCTTCGAGGTCGTTCATCTCGCGCTCGAGCGCGGCGAGCTTCGGATCGGCGAGATAGAACGGGATGCCGATGATCGGCTCCCCGGACGGGCAGCCCCACTCGTCCGTGAGATAGCAGCCGGGACGGAACCGCTTCAGCCCCTTCTGGTCGAGCTCCCGATAGAGCTGCTGGACGTATTTCTCGACGCTCGAGCCCTCGAGCTTCAGCCCCAGCTCCTTGATCGGCCGAAGAAGAAGCTCCTCGACCTCGGGCGGGGTCTTTTCGAACGTGTGCATCGGCTCTCCCGGGTTCCGGCGCCCCGGAGCCCGAAACGCGTCAGTTCGATTCGATCCGGGAAGCGTGGACGATGAAGCGCTTCGGGGCGTTGCCGACCCACCAGAAAGGGTAGCACGTGACGAGCGTCAGGGAGGGCGCCGGGGTGTCGCGCAGCACGGCGACGTCGTCGGGACCGACGATCGCGACGTCGCTGACCCGGTAACGGTACGTGCGGAGCGCGGTCGTGACCTCGATCTCGTCTGTGCGCCGGATCTCGCGGAGGGGGCGGAAGAAGCTGTCCCGGTGGGCGGCGAGGGCCATGTTGCCGCGCGGCCCCGGGAGCGCGGTCCCGGGAATGTGCCCCACACCGAGCTTCAGGGTCCGGTCGTCGTCGCCCTCGAAGACGATCGCCGAGAGGCCGAGCCGCGGGATCTCGATCCGCCCGACGAGATCTCCGGCAGAGGGAACGGGCTCGGCTTCGGGGAGCGACGCGGGAGCGGGCGCGCGGCTCTCGCGGACGAGCCCCACGCGGGTGGCGAGATATCCGGTCACCGAGGCCTGCTCTCCCCGCCGGTGCCGCTCGAGCGACCAGCTCGCGTAGCGCTGCCACGCGTGAGCCTCCGCGAGCGTCCATCCGCACCAGCCGAGGAGAAGCGCTCCCGCGATCAAGAGCGCGCGCTCGAGCCCGATCGACCACTGCCGCCACGCCTCCGGCGCTCGAAGCTCGCGCCGGGGATAGACCCGAGGCTCGACGAAGAAGCTCATCTCCGGGGAAAAACAGCAACGGTCATGCCACGAAGTCTCTCATATACTCGTCCAATCGTTGATTCGAAAGGAGAAGACGTGAAATCGCTTCGCCCCCTGATGCTCCTCTCCGCCATGGCCGCGTCCATCGCGATCGCGGGCTCGGCGGCGACGCCGAGCGTGACGCTTTCCGACGCCCCCGCGAAACCGGACAAGGGGACGCCCGCCGCGAAATCGCTCTCCGATCGTTTCGAGGGAGTGCGGTTCCGGAACATCGGCCCGTTTCGGGGAGGCCGCGTCACGGCCGTCTCGGGCGTTCGGGGAGACCGCCTGACGTATTACTTCGGCGGGACCGGCGGCGGCGTCTGGAAGACGACCGACGGGGGCGGACGCTGGGACCCGATGTCCGACAAGGACTTCAAGACGGGATCGGTCGGCGCGGTCGCGGTCGCCGAATCGGATCCGAACGTCGTGTATGCGGGCATGGGAGAGGCGCCGATCCGCGGCAACGTTTCGAAGGGCGACGGCGTCTACAAGTCGACCGACGCGGGACGCACGTGGACGAACGTCGGCCTCGCCGGCGCCGGGCAGATCGCGCGCGTCCGGATCCATCCGAAGGACCCCGACCTCGTGTACGTCGCCGTCCAGGGACACGTCTGGAGCGGCAACGACGAGCGGGGAATCTACCGTTCGGCCGACGGCGGCCGGTCCTGGAAGAAGGTGCTCTTCGTCGACGCGAAGACCGGCGCGTCCGATCTCGCGATGGACCCCGTCAATCCGCGCGTCCTGTACGCCGCGTTCTGGCAGGTGTACCGGAAGCCCTGGACGCTCGAGAGCGGCGGGACCGGCGGCGGCATCTGGAAATCCACGGACGGCGGAGACACCTGGAAAAAGCTCGCGGGAGGCCTTCCCGACGGCGTCGTCGGGAAAATCGCGGTCGCCCCTTCCCCCGCCCGCGAAGGGCGCGTCTTCGCGATCGTCGAGGCCGCGAAGGGGGGCGTCTACCGATCCGACGACGGCGGCGAGAAGTGGACGCGCGTCAACGAGGAGAACAAGCTCCGGCAGCGCGCCTGGTACTACACGGAAATCTACGCCGATCCCAAGTCCGCCGACACCGTGTACGTCCTGAACACCGGATTCTTCCGTTCGCAGGACGCCGGAAAGACGTTCGCCGGGATTCCCGTTCCCCACGGGGACAACCACGACCTCTGGATCGACCCGGACGACCCGCTGCGGATGATCGAGTCCAACGACGGCGGGGCCAACGTCAGCGTCAACGGCGGGAGGAGCTGGTCGTCGATCGAGAACCAGCCGACCGCGCAGTTCTACCGCGTGGCGACCGACGACCGCACGCCGTACCGCATCTACGGCGCGCAGCAGGACAACAGTCCCGTCGTCATCCCGAGCGCCGCTCCGGGCGCCGGCATCGACCGCACGGACTGGTACATCGTCGGGGGCTGCGAGAGCGGCTGGATCGCCCCGAATCTCGCCGACCCGGACGTCGTCTACGGCGGCTGCTACGGCGGATCGATCACGCGAACGGACCGGAAGAGCGGCGAACAGAAGGAAGTCGTCGCGTGGCCGCAGCTCGCGATCGGCCAGGCCGGGAAAGACCTCAAGTACCGCTTCCAGTGGAACGCGCCGATCCTCGTCTCGCGGTTCGACCCGAAGACCATCTACCACGCGGCCCAGGTGCTCCTCCGGAGCCGGGACGAGGGTAGGACCTGGGAAGAAGCGAGCCCGGACCTCACGAGGAACGACAAGAGCAAGCAGGGGTACTCCGGCGGACCGATCACGTACGACGACACCGGAATCGAGCTCTACGACACCATCTTCTGTGTGGCCGAGTCTCCGTTCGACGCGAACACCCTCTGGGCGGGAACCGACGACGGGCTCGTCCACGTGACCCACGACGGCGGGAAGAGCTGGAAGAACGTCACTCCGAAGGGCCTGCCGGAGTGGATCCAGATCAACTCGATCGAGCTCTCACCGCACGACCGCTCGACGGCCTACGTCGCCGCGACGATGTACAAGTTCGACGACGACCGCCCCTACCTGTACAAGACGACCGACGACGGCCGGAGCTGGACGAAGATCGTCTCCGGAATCCCCGACGGCGCGTTCACGCGCGTCGTGCGGGAGGACGGCGTCCGTCCCGGGCTCCTCTACGCCGGGACGGAGACCGGCCTGTACGTCTCGTTCGACGGGGGTTCCCGCTGGGAACGGTTCCAGCGGAACCTCCCGGTCGTGCCGATCACGGATCTCGCCGTGAAGGGCCGGGACCTCGTCGTCGCGACGCAGGGACGCGCGTTCTGGATCCTCGACGACCTCACGCCGCTCGAGAAGTGGAACGATTCGATCGCGTCGTCGTCCGTGCATCTCTTCCCGCCGCGACCCGCGCTGCGGATCGACCGCGGCGGCTTCGGCGAGGGGGGCCCGCGCGGAGCGTCCGGCGAGAACCCTCCGGGCGGCGCGACGATCGACTGGTGGCTCTCGGCGAAGCCTTCCGAGAAGGAGAACGTCGAAATCGCGATCTTCGCGGGCGACCGTCTGCTCCGGAAGTTCACGAGCGCGAAGAAGGACGAAGGCGAGGAGGACGAAAGCGCCGAGAAGAGGATCGAGCCGAAGGCCGGGCTGAACCGCTTCGTCTGGGACCTCCGCATGTTCCCCCCGACGCTGCTCCCGAAAGCGGTCATCTGGGGAGACAAGAACGGGCCGATGGTCTCGCCGGGAACGTACCGCGTGAAGCTGACCGTCGGAGACCGGACCGCGGAGGAGAAGCTGGACGTCATTCCGAATCCGGCCGTTCACGCGAGCGCCGACGACCTGAAGCGGCAGTACGAGTTCCTCGCGTCGGTGCGCGACGCGCTTTCCGAGACGCATTCGTCCGTGATCCGCATCCGATCGGTCAAGGCGCAGATCCAGCAGGTCCTCGATCACGCGAAGGAGATCGGGAAGGACGAGCCTCTGAAGGCGCCCGCCACAGCGCTCACCGACAAGCTGACGGCGATCGAGGAAAAGCTCGTGAACCCGAAGATCAAGGCGAATCAGGACCCCCTGAACTTCCCGCCGAAGCTCGATCACCAGTTCGTCGGGCTCACGGGCGTCGTCTCTTCCGCGGACGCGGCGCCCGCGCCGTCCGCCTACGCGTACTTCGACGAGCTCCAGAAACGGCTCGCGACGATTCGCGGCGAGCTCGACGCCGTTCTCCAGAAGGACCTTCCGGAGTTCGACCGGGACGTCGAGAAGGCGGGTGTGCCGCCGATCGTCGTGCCGAAACCGAAGGACCCCGCCGCCCGCGAATGAGATCGCGATGAAGCTCGGACGATCCGCCGCGCTCCTCGCGGCCGCGCTCGCGGCGGCCGCCGCGGGTTCCTGCCGGGCGAGGCCCTCGCCCGCGGAGGAAGCGTACGTCCGCTCGATCGAGACGTGGCGCTCCGGCCGTCTCGAGCGGCTAAAGAAACCGGACGGGTGGCTGTCGCTCGCGGGCCTCTTCTGGCTGCAGCCCGGCGCGAACGCGGTCGGCGCGGCGCCCGGGAGCGCCGTCGCGCTTCCGGCCTCGGCGCCGGCGCGTGCCGGAACGATCGTGCTCGACGGCACGCAGGCCCGGTGGGAGCCGGCGCCGGGCTCGGCGGTGCAGGCCGGCGAGAGACCGGCTGCCGCGATGGCTCTCGTCTCCGACGAGAACGGCGACCCGACCGTCCTGTCGACCGGCAGCGTCTCCTTTTTCGTCATCCGCCGCGGCGACCGCACGGGTGTGCGCGTCCGCGACAGCGCGAGCGCCGTGCGCCGGAGCTTCCGGGGCCTCGAGCATTATCCCGTCTCGTCGGAGTGGCGCTTCGAGGCGCGGTTCATACCCTACGACCCGCCGAAACACGTCACCGTTCCGACGATCCTCGGCTTCCCGGAAGACGACGTCGCGCCCGGCGAGATCGAGTTCACGTATCGCGGAAAGCCGTACCGGGTCGTGCCGGTTCTCGAGCAGGGATCGGCCGAGATGTTCATCATCTTCGGCGACCGGACGAACGGAAAGAGCACCTACGGGGGAGGCCGGTTCGTCTATGCGCCCTTCCCGAAGGACGGGAAGACCGTCCTCGACTTCAACAAGGCCTACAACCCGCCCTGCGTCTTCACGCCGTACGCCACCTGCGCGCTGCCGCCGGCCGCGAACCATCTGCCCTTCGAGGTCACGGCGGGCGAAAAGATGTACGCGGAGAGCTGGGAGCTTTCGAAGAGCCGCTGACGCCCGAGCGAAAGCCGATCCGTCGGCTCGAGGTACGGGAATCGACCCGCCCGGCGGCTTTCGCGAAAACCGTGTATTATAAAGCGATTGAGACGGCGATGAAGCGAAAGGCGGCGACCGGTCTTTTCTTCCTCTGCGTCGCCGGACTGGCGGCGAATGCCCGGGCCGTTTCGCACCCGCTGGTCCCGATCGGCCCCGCGAGCTCGCACGGGAATGGCCTCGGAAGCGAGCTGACGATTCTCACCATCCAGAGAGTTGGCACCGAAGAAGGCTGTGTGGCCTGGAACGGCTCCCGCGACATCGAAGGATCCTCCGCCTGCCCGAGCGGGAGCGGCCTGACCGGAGGCGACGAGAAGAGTCTCGAAAAAAAGCAGACGCAGACAGAGCCGATCTCGGCGCTCGAGACGACCGATGCGGCCAACTTTGTCGTCGTCTTCAATGGCAACGAGTTCGACGACAGCCTCACGCTGGACACCATTCAGCTGACGATCTTCGACCAGAGCGGCGTCCCCCGATACGTCTCCGCTCCTTTCATCGCCGCCACGACGTTCGCCTTCAGCGGACTCGGCGCCGCCAACTATCTCTTCAAGCTCGACCCCGACGACGCGGCGGCACTCAACGCCGACCAGGTGTTCAGCAATCCCACCTGGCGCATCGGACTGGCAGCGAGGGCTTCGGGAACCGCCGGAGGCCCGGAATCGTTTGCCGTCGCCCGACGGTGTCCGGACATCACGCTGGCGCCTTCGACACTCCCGGCCGCCCTGCAGAACTCGGCGTACGGGCCGGTGAACGGGAGCGCGACCGGCGGCGTCACGCCGTACACGAGCATCGAAGCGAGCCCGGCGCCGCCCTATCTCGGCGGCATCACCTTCACGTCCAGCACGGCGGCGGGAACTTTCCGGTTCTCGGGAACCCCGACCACGACCGGCGAGGTGAACGTGACGGTGACGGCCATCGACGTCAACGGATGCTCCGAGGAAATCGTCTACGCGCTCGTCGTCAATGCGCCGTCGTGTCCCACGATCGCCGTCGCGCCCTCCACTCTCGCCGACGGAACCGCCGGCCAGTTCTACGGCCCGATCCAGTTCAGCGCCTCCGGCGGCACGGGTCCCTACGCGTTTTCGGACAACGACTCCCTCCTGGGAACCGGCCTCACCCTCAGCGGGGGCGGCGTCCTCTCCGGCACGCCGATCGCCAGCGGGGCGATCGACCTCGCCGTGACGGCCACCGACAGCGCGGGGGTTCCCGTGGGGTGCGAGGGGGGCCAGACGATCGCGTTCTTCGTCAATCCGCCCGTGTGCCCCGTCATCCTCCTTTCGCCCAAGTCGCTGCCGGCGGCCACGCAGAACGTGCCGTACGGGCCGCTGAACGGGACCGCGACCGGCGGCGTCACGCCGTACACGAGCATCCTCGCGACGCCCGCGCCGCCCTATCTCGGCGGCATCACCTTCTCTTCCAGCACGACGGGCACGTTCCAGTTTTCGGGAACGCCGACGGCGTCCGGAGGCGTCAACGTGACGGTGACCGCGACCGACTTCAACGGTTGCGCCGACGAGGTCGTCTACTCCCTCGTCGCCAATGCGCCCACGTGCCCGAAGATCACGGTCTCGCCCTCCTCGCTCGCCGAGGGAACCGCCGGCGAGTTCTACGGCCCGGTGCAGTTCCAGGCCTCCGGCGGCACGGGACCCTACACGTTCAACGACAAGGGCTCGCTCTCGGGAACCGGCCTCGTTCTCGGCACGAGCGGCATCCTCTCCGGAACGCCCGTCGTCAGCGGCCCGGTCGAGTTCGCCGTCACGGCCACCGACACGGCGGGAAACCCCGCGGGTTGCAAAGGCGGCCAGCCCATCACGCTGTTCATCAATCCGCGGGTGTGCCCGGACATCCTGCTGCAGCCCCCCTCTCTGCCCGCGGCCACGCAGAACGTGGCCTACGGGCCCGTGCACGGGACCGTGACGCGGGGCGTCCGGCCGTACGTCCGCATCGACGCGAGCCCTTCCCCGCCGTATCTCGGCGGCATCACCTTCACCTCCGACACCGCGACGGGGACGTTCCGGTTTGCGGGCACGCCGACGACGTCCGGCAACATCAACGTGACGGTGACCGCCACCGACGCCGACCTGTGCACCGACGAGGCCGTCTACTCGCTCGTCGTCAACGCGCCGTCGTGCCCGACGATCGCGGTCTCGCCGGCCTCGCTTCCGTCGGGGACCGCCGACCAGCACTACGGTCCGATTCAGTTCAGCGCCTCCGGCGGCACCGGCCCCTACACGTTCACCGACAGCGGCTCGCTGGCGGGAACCGGGCTCACTCTCAGCCCCGACGGGGTCCTCTCGGGAACGCCGATCGTCATCGGGATCATCGACTTCGCCGTCACGGCCGTCGATACGGCGGGAAACCCCGCGGGATGCGAAGGGGGACAGGCGCTGGAGCTCTTCGTCAAGCGGCCGACGGAATCGATCGCTACCCTGCTCGTCCCGACGCTCGGCGGCGCCGGTCTCGCCCTCCTCACCCTCTCCCTCGCCGGCGCGGCGCTCCTCCTGATCCGGCGAATGTAGGGGCGATACTCCCCGCCCCCCGGAATCCGCGAGCGCGGCTCGACGATTTTTCGGACGCGCGCCTCAGGCGTGGACGCCGGGCGCTTCCCTTCCCGTCGCCGCCACGTATTCCGGATACGACCCGAGGTACGCGTGCGGGGCGCCTTTTCCGACCTCGAGCACGCGGGTCGCGAGGCCGCGCAGGAACGTCCGGTCGTGGGAAACGAAGAGCATCGTGCCTTCGAAACCCTCGAGCGCGCCGACGAGCATCTCCTTCGTCGCGAGGTCCAGGTGGTTGGTCGGCTCGTCCAGGACGAGGAAGTTGGGAGGATGGAAAAGCATCCGCGCCATCACGAGCCGGGAACGCTCCCCGCCCGACAGCGCCCGGACGGGCTTGTCGACGTCGTCGCCGGAGAACTGGAACGCGCCGAGAAGGCTCCGGATCGCGGCCGGGCTGTCGTGCGGAAAGTCCTTCTCGATCTGCTGGAGCGCGGTGAGACGGGGATCGAGGAGTTCGAGCGCCTGCTGGGCGAAGTAGCCGAGCGAAAGGCTCGCGCCGAGCTTCACCGCCCCGGCGTCGGGGGCGAGGGTCCCGGCGACCATCTTCAGGAGCGTCGTCTTTCCGGCGCCGTTCTTCCCCATCACGCACCACCGCTCTCCCCGGCGGACCAGGAAATCGAAGTCCGAATACAGGCGGCGGTCCCCGTAAGCCTTCGTGATCCCGGAGAGCGCGGCGACTTCTTCGCCCGACCGGGCCGGCGCGGGAAACTGGAACTTCACGGCCTGTCGCCGCCGCGGGAGCTCGATCGTCTCGATCTTTTCGAGCTTCTTGACCCGGCTCTGCACCTGGGCCGCCTTCGCGGCGTGGGCCGAGAACCGCTCGATGAAGCGCTGCTCCTTCGCGAGCATCGCCTGCTGCCGCGAGTACGCCGCCTCGCGCTGCGCTTCGCGCAGCTTTCTCTCCCGGTCGTAGAAGTCGTAGTCGCCGGAATAGGAGACGAGCTCTCCCCCGTCGATCTCGACGATCTTCGTGACGACGCGGTTCATGAAGTCCCGGTCGTGGCACGTCATCAGGAGCGAGGCGGAGCTCGTCTTCAGGAAATCTTCGAGCCAGAGGATCGACTCGATGTCGAGATGGTTCGTCGGCTCGTCGAGGAGCAGGACGTCCGGTTTTCCCAGGAGCACCTTCCCCATCGAGACGCGCATCTTCCATCCGCCCGAGAGCGCCGCCACGTCCCGATCGATCGCGGCATCCTCGAACCCCAGGCCGTGCAGCACCTCGCGGGCGCGCGCCTCGAGCTCGTACCCGCCGCGCTGCTGGTATTCCTCCTGGACGTGGCCGAAGCGCTCGAGGATCGCGTCCATCTCCCCCGCGCGCTCCGGGTCGCCGAGACCGCGTTCGAGGGCCGCGAGCTCGTGGTGGAGGTCGCCGAGCCGCCCGCTTCCGGCGATCGCCTCTTCGAGCACGGTCCGCCCGGCCATCTCGTCGATCTCCTGGCGGAACCATCCGATCGCCAGCCTCTTCGGAACCGAGACCTCGCCGTCGTCGGGATGCTCTTCGCCGGCGATCATGCGGAAGAGCGTCGTCTTGCCGGCGCCGTTGGGCCCCACGAGCCCCACCTTCTCGCCGGGATTCAACTGGAACGACGCGTCGACGAAGAGGACCTGACGGCCGTACTGCTTCGAGATCCCCGAAAACGCGATCATGGAGCGCGGAACGATATCATGCGAAAAATGGCCGATTCCGAGTACATCCACGGGACGTCGGCCGAGGAACAGGCGAGGCTCGCCCGCCTGAACGCGCTCCTCAATCGCGCGTCGCTCGAGGCGCTCTCCCTCTCGGGCGGGGAACGGATCCTCGACGTGGGAAGCGGACCGGGCCAGCTCACCCGCGCGATGGGGAAGGCGACCGGGAGGCGCGTCATCGGCGTCGAACGGAGCGCGGAGCAGCGGGAGACGGCGGAGCGGCTCGCCGCGGAGGCCGCCGAGAGGGATTTCGCCGAGTTCCGCGCCGGCGACGCGGAAGCGCTGCCCCTCGCGCGCTCGGAGTGGGGCTCGTTCGACGTCGTCCACGGCCGCTTCGTCCTCGAGCACGTCCGCGATCCGCTCGCGGTCGTCCGTCAGATGGCGCGCGCCGTCCGCCCGGGCGGCCGAATCGTCCTCGAGGACGACGACCACTCGATGCTCCGGCTCTGGCCTGCGCCCGAGGGATTCTCCGCCGTCTGGAGCGCCTACATGGCGAGCTACGAGAAGATCGGGTGCGATCCGATCGTCGGCCGCCGCCTCGTCGCGCTGCTCGCCGAGGCGGGCTTGCACCCGCGCCGCAACCGCCTCCTCTTCTTCGGCGGCTGCGCCGGCTCCCCCGATTTCCCTCTCTACGCGGAGAACCTCGCGATCATCCTCGCGCAGGCGCGCGGCCGGATCGTCGAAGGACGACTGCTCGACGCCGAGCGGTTCGACGCCGGGCTCGCGGCGTACCGGCAATGGTCGAGCCGTCCCGATGCGGCGCTGTGGTACGTGCGCAATTGGGCGGAAGGATTGAGGGCATAGACGCGCGCGCCATACGCACGGTTATGCGAGCGCCGGCAGCCGACCAGCGGCCTTAACGTACGCCGCGGCCGCCGGCTCGACTCCCGGCGCCCACCTTCCCGCACGTCTGGCGCGCGCGATGGCAAGATCCTGCCCCCCGCAACCCGCAACTCGGAACTCGTCCTAGAAGGTGCCTTGGACCAGGCTTCCGTCCACGAGCAACGACACTCCGCTGACGTAGCTCGCCCGCTCGCTGCACAGGAAGGCGACGACGTCGCCGAGCTCCTCCGGACGCGCCGAGCGCTTGAGCGGGATCGCCTCGGAAGCCCGCGCCGCGTATTCCTCGATCGACACCCCCGCCTGCTTCGCGCGGATTCCGTTGAGCTCGATCTGCCGATCGGTCGCCACGTATCCGGGCAGAACGGCGTTGACGAGCACATTGTCGCCGGCGGCCTGGTTCGCCATGGTCTTGGTCAGCGCCGAGATCCCCGCGCGCAGCGTCGACGACACCGTGAGCAGCTCCGCCGGCTGCTTCGCGACGAACGAGGTCAGGTGCACGATCCTTCCCCATTTCCGCGCGCGCATCCCGGGAAGGACGAGCCGCGAGAGACGCACGACGTTCATCAGCGTGCCCTCGATCCCGGTCCGCCACTGCTCTTCCGTGAGCTCCTCGAATCTCGCCGCCGGAGGCCCTCCCGCATTGGTCACGAGGATGTCCACCGCGCCGAAACGCTCCTCGGCGGACCGGTACCAGGCCTCGAGATCCGAAGTCTTCGACAGGTCGCACGGGGTCGCATGAAGCTCGGCGCCGGGCGCCTCGCGCAGGATCGCGGCGCGCGCCGTCTCGAGCGACTCGGGCGAGCGGGAGCAGAGGGAGACGCGGCATCCCTCGCGCGCGAGCGACGTCGCGACGGCCCGTCCGATCCCCTTGCTCGACGCCGCCACCATGGCGGCGCGGCCTTTCAGCCCGAAGTCCACGGACGAATCCTATCGCGGCGCCTCTCCTCCGCGAGCCGTGAGCAAGGCGGAAGATCAGCGTCGGGCGAGCAGCCGGAGCGCCGGCACGGTCGTCAGCGCGCCCACCGCGACGAGGGTGGCCCCGAGACGGCGGCGCGTCTCTTTCGACAGTTTGCTCGAGAGGAGCAGTCCGACGCCCGCGGCGAGCGCCGCGCGCGTTCCGACGACGAAACCGATCTCGGGCACGGTGAGGCGGTGTCTTCGCATCTTCGACCTCCCAACGCCGACTCCCAGCAAGAATCCTACCGGGCGCGTCGCGCCGGCGGATCCGAAGGGCGCGAGACCGGACCCGCTGGCGCCGATTCCGCCGCCGGTGTGTAATCGAGGGCCGATGACGCCCGACGCCCATGGCCGGCTTCCTCCCGGACAGGTGCTGACCGAGAAATGGCCGGTCCTCACGTACGGCGCGGTTCCGGCGGTCGATCCCGCGAAATGGACTTTCCGGTGCTTCGGCCGGGTCGGCCGCGACACGTCGTGGAGCTGGCCGGAATTCCTCTCCCTCCCGCGCGTCGAGGTCGTCTCCGACATCCATTGCGTCACCCGCTGGAGCCGCTTCGACAACCGGTGGGAGGGCGTTCGCGTCCGCGAGATCCTGGATCGAGCCGGTGTCGCGCCGGGCGCCGTCGCGGCGGTCGCGCACTCCGAAGGCGGCTACACGACCAACGTCGCGCTCGACGATCTCCGAGGCGACGACGTCCTCCTCGCGATCCGGCACGACGGACGCGATCTCTCGCCCGAGCACGGCGGCCCCTGCCGGCTCGTCGTCCCCCGGCTTTATTTCTGGAAGAGCGCGAAGTGGATCCGGTCGCTCGAGCTCGTCGAGACGAACCCTCCCGGATTCTGGGAGGAGAACGGATACCACCTGCGCGGCGATCCCTTCCGCGAGGAACGCTTCTCGGACCAGGAGACCGACGCGATGCAGCGCATGCGCGCGGAATCGGCGCGGCAGCTCCGCCGCCGTTGAGTCGCAAGGACCCCTGGAATCCTCCCGGGCGCGAGCCCGCCGGGATGGGGGCCAGCCCACTGAAATCGGTCCCGGAGGGCCTCCATGGGGCGCCGGAGCGGTCGAGCCGCACAATGTCGCGAGCGAAGCGAGGCCGCTGCGCTACTTCTCCCGGCGGGAGAAGGTGGCGGCTGCGAGCCGCCGGATGAGGGCAGGAAGGCGAGCCGCGAAGGTCGAATTCAGCGCGCGACGGAGTCGCAGCCACGAAGTGGCCAGCGCTCAAGCGCTGGGGCGCGTCAATCGCCGCGCACGCAAGTGCGCGAGCATATCGCGGAAAGTGTGAGCGCAAAGCGCGCACTTCCATGCGCGCGGCGCGCTCTCTCCTGAGCGAAGCGAAGGACCTGGCAACCGGAGCAGATCCTTCGTCGCTTCCGCCTTCGCTCTGCGAGCTACGGCGGACAAGTCGCTCCTCAGGATGACGTGCTCCGGAGGTCCGCGATCTGGGAGGCCGCAGCGTTCCAGCCGCGCAGCGGCGCGCGCGAGGCCGACGTGACACGCGCCCGGCCGGCTCGATGCATCATCGCGCCGGCTCCCCCGCCGCGATCACAGGACCATCCCTACTCGGTTCAGCGCAACGACGAGGCGCGGTGAGGCGCGAGCCCGCCGGGATGCGGGCCGCCCGCACCGTTCCGAGGCGTACTGCGGCAAGTACGCCGCAGGGCGGCGCGCGCGGCTCACGCCCGGCCGGCTCGATGCATCATCGCGCCGGCCCTACTTCTTCGGTTCGATGGGCGCCTGGAATGTCATGTCGTACTCGTACGGCACGTCGTCGTAGGACTTCTGGGGCGATTTCGTGCGGCAGCGTCCGGCCGCCGTCCGTCCGTCGAACGTCTTCGGCTCGAAGACGTGCTCGGTCGACCCGCCGCCTTCCGGCACGCCGAACCGCGCGTGCTGGACCTTGTAGTTGATCACCTGCCCGCTCTCGTCGATCGTCTGTTCGACGCAATGGAGCTTGCCGCTCTTGACGAGCTCGTTGCGGGCCAACGGGTCGCGGACCGCGGCCGGGGGGACCGGCGCGTCGCAGAAGAGGACGACAACGTCCTGCTTGTTCTCGTCGAAGAATCCCTTCTGCGCGAAGGCGTACACGTTCGTCATCCGGACGGGCTTCCCGTCGACGACGAGCTGCCCGTCGACGTGAGCCCCGGCGGCGCCCGCGCCGACGGCGAGGAGGGAGCCGGCGAGGACCATCCCCAGGATCGAAGACTTCTTCATGGCGTTCCTCCGGTCCAGTCTAGTCCTCGCCCGGGACGCGGGCGCTCCCCGTCGCGCGCCGCGGCGAACGGCGGAGGAGAAAATAGAGCGGAATGCCGAGCGCGATGAACCCGAGGCCGAGCAGCGATTCGCGGGGACGCTGGAGAATCGTGCTGACGGTCATGACGGCCGCCGCTCCGACGAAAACGAAGGGAACGAACGGATAGCCGGGAACGCGGAAGGGGCGTTCGAGGTTCGGCTCCTTTCGGCGCAGGATTGGAACGGCCGCGGTCGCCAGCGCGTACATCAGCCAGCCCCCGAAGATCACGTACGTGAAGAGCTGGGAAAACCCTCCGATGAAGAGGATCAGGACGCTCGACCAGACGCCCTGGAGCGCGATCGATGCCGCCGGTGTCCGAAAGGTCGCGTGGACGTCCCCGAGGACGCCCGGAAGGAGCCCGTCCTTCGCCATCTGGTAATACGCCCGGGGACCCGCCAGAATCGATCCGTTCATCGCGCCGAGAATCGAGCAGATGATCGCGGCGGTCAGCGCGCGCGCGCCCCAGGGCCCGAGGACCTTCCCGATCGCGGCGAGGCCGACGCGGGGCGAGCCGGCGATCTCTCCGACGCTCATCACCCGGAAATAGGCGAGGTTGGCCGCCACGTAGAGAGCGATGATCGCGAGCTCGCCGAGCACGACGCCTGCGGGGAAATTCTTCTGCGGGTCCCGAACCTCGCCGGCGACGAAGGTCGCGTCATGCCATCCCTCGTAGGCCCAGAAGACGCCGATGAGAGCGAGCCCGATCCCGGCGGCCCCGTTCGGAAACGCGGTCCGCGCGGCGGGGGGCGGCGCCGGCGCCGCGCCGGCGAACAGGAAGATCGCGACCGTCATTCCGACGAGGCCGGCGACCTTCAACACCGTCAGAACGTTCTGGACCGTGGCGCCTGCGCGGACGCCGAGGACGTTGGCGCCCGTGAGCAGCAGGACGGCGAGGATCGAGATTCCCCGCGCCGACCCCGCCGAGAGGGGAAAGAGCCCCGCCAGGTAGATCGAGAACGCGACGGCGAGTGTCGCGATCGCGCCGGACGTGATCACCGTGAAGATCGCCCAGCCGCAGAGAAATCCGGGGAGCTTTCCGTACGCGCGCGAGATGTAGGTGTAGATGCCTCCCGGCGCGGGGATCGCGGCGCCGAGCTCGGCGATCGAGAGCACGCCGAGCATCGTCAACAGGCCTCCGGCGATCCAGATCCCGATCGTCGCCGGCTCCGACCGGACCTCGCGCGCGATTTCGGACGGAACCAGGAAGATGCCGGAACCGATCACGGTGCCGACGAGGAAGAACGCGGTGTCCCATCGGCCCAGGACGCGAAGGAGTCCTCCGGATCGATTCTTCGCCGAGGACGTCATGCGGAAATCGCCCGCCAAGGCGCGGTCATTTCGCGGCCGGAGACGGACACGAATAGAAGCGGGCCTGGCCGGCGTACCTCGAGAAAGTCATCCGGGCGCCCTGGTCCGTCCGGCAGCCGATCTCCTGGATCGACTCGCCGCGCTGGCGGTCCCCGTCTTTCTCGACGATCGCGCAGTCGTGGATTCCCTTCTGCCCCTCGAGGGACTCGGAGTCCGAGAGCCGCAGGTAGACGGCGTTGGCGCCGAATTTCGCGGCCGCGTTCCGGAGCTCCGCCGGGTGGAGGACGAGCGCGTCCTCGGAATCCGGGTCCGGAAGCGAATAGGCGGCGCCGAGGAGCTCCTTCTGGTCGGCGGTCTTCAACGTGTACTTGACGGCCTTGCGCGTGCACGTCTCCTCGTAGGGATCGGAGACAAAGCGGCTCGCCGACATCGGAAACGAAAGGGCGAAGGCGACCTTCGCGCCGTCGGGGGTGAGGACGATCGGATCCGAACCCGTGATCGATCCGCCCCGGACGTGGATGCGCCGGTCGGATGGCTGGTCGTCGGCCGACGCCTTCGCGAGTCCCGCCGCCGCGACGATGCCGAGAAGAAGCGCGATTCGTGTCGGGCGCATGGCGATTCCGAAGCTTTGTAGCACGAATCGCCGCGCGCGGGCGAGCCGGATGCGCACTCCGTGTGAAGGCGATGAACAGGGAATGCACTAGACTTTCAGAAAACCTCGAGAGGAGGCCCCATGAAAGCTCGGGCTCTCGTTTCCTTCGCTGCGCTCTCTTTTCTGCTCGCGCCTTCGCTCTTCGCCGGCTTCGGCTCGACGGAGACGTTCCTGCCGGCGGTCGGACGCGTGCCGGGGTTGAACGGCGCGCAGTTCTACACGACGGTCTGGGCGACGAACCTGACGTCGGCAAGGCAGACGTTCAAGTTTCAGTTCCTCAAGACCGAACAGGCCAACGGATCTCCCCTGTCATTCGACGACGCTCTCGACCCGGGCCAGACGAAGGTCTACGAGAACGTCGTCGAGTCCAAGCTCGGGCTGACCAATGCCCTCGGCGCCGCCCGGATCACTTCCTCCGGGGAGATCTTCGTCTCCGAGCGGATCTACAACCAGGCGCCGGGCGACGATCTCGGAAACACCGAAGGCCTCTTCTTCGCGGGCGTTCCGAAGAGCTTCTCGATCTCGGCCGGGCAGTCCGCCTCGATCCAGGGCCTCAACCAGGGCGGGGCGGAGAACTTCCGCTACAACTTTGCCCTGATCGAGACAGGCGGGGGCTCGCCGACCGTCAACGTGCAGGTCTTCGACGGGAACGGGGCGATGTTGGGCCAGAAGTCGTATCCGCTCCAGCCCTACGAGCACATCCAGCCGGGTGTCGCCGACGTGGTTCCCGGCATCCAGACGATCAACGCGAGGCTCACGGCGACGGTGACGGGCGGAACCGGCTCCGTGCTGCTCGCCGGCGCGCAGCTCGCCAACGAGAGCCAGGACTCTTCGGGATTCGAGATGAGCTTCCGCGACGACATCCTCGGCTCGGGAGGCGCGGCCGGTGTCATTAGCCTGAACGGCCTGACGGGAGCCCTGACGTTGACGCCCGGAAGCGGAATCTCGATCACCCCGTCGGGACAGTCGATCTCGATCGCCTACACCGGAGGAGGCGGCGCCGGTGGGATCACGTCGGTCACGCATGACGGCAGCCTCGCCGGCGCCGGCACCGGCGCTTCGCCGCTTGCGATCGCCAACGGCCAGGTCGTTCGCTCGGTGAACGGCGTGCACGACAACCTCACGCTCGCCGCGGGCTCCAACGTCACGATAACGCCCAGCGGCTCGACGCTGACGATCGCGAGCTCGGGGGGCGGCGCCGGCTTCACGCTCCCGTTCTCGGGTTCGTCCAATACGACACAAACGAGCTTCGCCGTCTCGAACACCGGCGGGGGACAGGCCATCGAAGCCAATTCCAATGCCTCCGGTTTTAACGTCTCGGCAAACCCGTTTGTGATCAAAGCCGTGAGCACGGGAGACACCGGAACGGCAGTGTACGGATCGACGCACGGAACGAGTGGCGAAGGCGGCTATACGGGCGTCTGGGGCGATTCCGCGGACGCGACGGCCGTGACCGGAACCAGCGCCACCGACCGGGGCGTCCTCGGAATCACTTCAAGTCGAAGTGCCGCCGGTGCAGTCGAAGGATTGAACCGTGACAACGGCATCGGGGTGATCGGCATCAGCGGCAGCGAGAGCGGGGTCGGTTTCCCATACCACGCCGGAGTCAAGGGGGACGGCGGAGCCGACGGCGCCGGGGTCTACGGCGTCAGCTCGACGCTCTATGGCGTGATCGGCTACACCGAGGGGAGCGACGCCGGGGTCCTGGGATCATCCGCAAACTCCACAGGGAACGGAGTCGCGGGGATTAATGAGGCCAGCCACACCATAGGCTACCTCGGCGGTCAGAATTACGGGGTCTTCTCGCACGGCGACATCAAGAGCGACGGTGGAAAGTCGTTCGTCGAGCCGCATCCGACCGACCCGACGAAGCAGATCGATTATGTCTGTCTCGAGGGTCGCGAGTCGGGGACGTATTTCCGCGGAACGGGCCGAATCGTCAACGGTTTTGCGACGATCGACGTGCCGGAAGACTTCCGGATCGTCACCGCTCCGAAAGGGCTCACGATCCAGCTCACGCCGGTCGGCGATCTCGCCGTCCTCGCGGTCATGAAAGAGGATCTCGACCGGATCGTCGTCCGCGGCTCGAGCGACGTGGAATTTCACTACATGGTCAACGGTGTCCGGAAGGCGTTCGAGAATCATCAGCCGATAGTGCCGAATCAATTCTTCGTGCCGCGCTCGAAGAACGACGACTTCGCCCGGGCCCTTCCCGGCGAGAGCGTGCGGCGTCTCATCGCCAACGGCACTTTGAACGAGGACGGCTCGATCAATCTCGAAACCGCGCACCGCCTCGGGTGGGACAAGCAGGCGAGTTGGATGCGGGCGGAGGCCGCGCGATAGCGTCGCGCAATCCCTTCGCTTCGAAAAAAGAAAGGCCCGAAGATTACTCTTCGGGCCTTGTAAATTAATTCCCCGGCGACGTCCTACGGCGGCCACGCGCTTCGCGCACGAAAGATGAGTGGCCGCCTGCACTTCCGATCCTGAGGGGATGCTCCCCTCAGTCTCCCCTCGGGAGAGCAGGCCGCCGCCATCCACGATTCCGCTTCGAAAAAAGAAAGGCCCGAAGATTACTCTTCGGGCCTTGTAAATTAATTCCCCGGCGACGTCCTACGGCGGCCACGCGCTTCGCGCACGAAAGATGAGTGGCCGCCTGCACTTCCGATCCTGAGGGGATGCTCCCCTCAGTCTCCCCTCGGGAGAGCAGGCCGTCGCCATCCACGTCTTCGCTTCGAAAAAGAAAGGCCCGAAGATTACTCTTCGGGCCTTGTAAATTAATTCCCCGGCGACGTCCTACTCTCCCACACAGTTTCCCGTGCAGTACCATCGGGGCTGAAGGGCTTAACTGCCGTGTTCGGAATGGGAACGGGTGGGTCCCCCTCGCTAAAGCCACCGAGAAAACCTGATACGTTTCCTCAAGAGAATCGGGCGCACGCGACGTTCCGCCGAAACCGCCAGAGGCGGCCGGGAAGGCGAGTGAAATCAAGATCTCAAACCAACGCGGCTTAAGAATTTTATGGTCAAGCCGCACGACCGATTAGTACGGGTCAGCTTCACACCTTACAGTGCTTCCACATCCCGCCTATCAACGTGGTAATCTCCCACGGGTCTTCAGGGGGTTGCCCCCGGGATAACTCATCTTGTGGAAGGCTTCCCGCTTATATGCTTTCAGCGGTTATCCTTTTGAACATCGCTACCCGGCCGTGCCGCTGGCGCGACAACCGGTGCACAAGAGGTTCATTCGTCCCGGTCCTCTCGTACTAAGGACGAATCCACTCAATTATCCTGCGCCCACACGAGATAGGGACCGAACTGTCTCACGACGTTCTAAACCCAGCTCACGTACCGCTTTAACCGGCGAACAGCCGGACCCTTGGGACCTGCTTCAGCCCCAGGATGCGATGAGCCGACATCGAGGTGCCAAACCTTGCCGTCGATGTGAACTCTTGGGCAAGATCAGCCTGTTATCCCCGGCGTACCTTTTATCCGTTGAGCGATGGCCCTTCCATACAGAACCACCGGATCACTAAGCCCTACTTTCGTACCTGCTCGACTTGTCGGTCTCGCAGTCAAGCTCTCTTCTGCCTTTACACTCTACGGCTGGTTTCCAATCAGCCTGAGAGAACCTTTGGGCGCCTCCGTTACAATTTAGGAGGCGACCGCCCCAGTCAAACTACCCGCCTGGCAGGGTCCCCGACCCGGATTACGGGTCTGGGTTAGAATTCCAACGCTATCAGGGTGGTATCTCACCGTTGCCTCCCCCGAGGCCAAAACCCCAGGTTCATAGGCTCCCACCTATCCTGCGCAGACAACGCCGAAATTCAGTGCCAGGGTATAGTAAAGGTGCACAGGGTCTTTCCGTCTACGTGCGGGTAACCGGCATCTTCACCGGTACTACAGATTCGCCGAGCGCGTTGTCGAGACAGTGCCCAAATCGTTACGCCATTCGTGCAGGTCGGAACTTACCCGACAAGGAATTTCGCTACCTTAGGACCGTTATAGTTACGGCCGCCGTTTACTGGGGCTTCGGTTCGTAGCTTCGCCTTGCGGCTGACCACTCTCCTTAACCTTCCAGCACCGGGCAGGCGTCAGACCCTATACGTCGTTTTCGACTTTGCAGAGTCCTGTGTTTTTATTAAACAGTCGCTTGGGCCGTTTTACTGCGACCCCACGGGGCCTCGGGGGCGAACCCCTCAACCCTGTGAGGCACACCTTCTTCCGAAGTTACGGTGTTAATTTGCCGAGTTCCTTGACAACGCTTCACTCGAGCGCCTTAGGATTTTCTCCTCATCTACCTGTGTCGGTTTGCGGTACGGTCGCCCAGGAGTCTCCTTAGAGGATTTTCTCGGCAGCGTGGCATCGACGACTTTATGACCTTGCGGTCTCGCACTCGCTTCTCGGTGTTGGATGAAGAAACGGATTTGCCTGTCTCTTCCACCTACCAGCTTGGCCCGGGATATCCAGCACCCGGTACGTCTAGCCTCCTGCGTCCCCCCTTCGTGATAACGACTCTTCGGCGGTTCAGGAATTTTGACCTGATGTCCATCGGCTACGCCTTTCGGCCTGGCCTTAGGGACCGACTAACCCTGAGCGGATTGACCTTGCTCAGGAATCCTTAGATTTACGGCGAGCAGAGTTCTCATCTGCTTTTTCGCTACTTGTGCCGGCAGGGTCTCTTCCAATTCGTCCACCAGTCCTCGCGGTCTGACTTCACTCAAATTGGAATGCTCTCCTACCACGCGGCAGAATCCGAAGATCCCGCCGCATCCGCTGCTTCGGTACGTGGCTTGAGCCCCGTTGAATTGTAGGCACGGAGCCGCTTGACCAGTGAGCTATTACGCTTTCTTTAAAGGATGGCTGCTTCTAAGCCAACCTCCTGGCTGTCAGGGCGTCTCCACATCCTTTTCCACTTAGCCACGATTTAGGGACCTTAGCAGGCGGTCTGGGTTCTTTCCCTTTCGACAATGAAGCTTATCCCCCACTGTCTGACTCCCGCGCAGTGCTCAACGGCATTCAGAGTTTGGTTGGATTCGGTAACCGGGAAAGGCCCCTAGTCCATCCAGCGCTTTACCACCGTTGACATTCACGCAAGGCTAGCCCTAAAGCTATTTCGGAGAGAACGAGCTATAACGGAATTTGATTAGCCTTTCACCCCTACCCTCAGTTCATCCGAGTTGTTTTCAACCAACACCGGTTCGGACCTCCACCTGGTGTTACCCAGGCTTCATCCTGACCAAGGGTAGATCATCCCGCTTCGCGTGTAATCCCAGCGACTGAATCGCCCTATTCAGACTCGCTTTCGCTTCGGCTCTGCACGTCGCTTCGCCTCGCCGCTGAAATTAACTAGCCGGCTCATTATGCAAAAGGCACGCGGTCCCACCGGGTTGCCCCATGGTGGTTCCACTGCTTGTAGATGGACGGGTTCAGGTACTATTTCACTCCCCTCACGGGGGTTCTTTTCACCTTTCCCTCACGGTACTGGTTCACTATCGGTCGCACAGGAGTATTTAGCCTTGGGTGATGGTCCACCCGGATTCCCACAGGGTTTCTCGTGCCCCGTGGTACTCGGGAACGGAATCGGAAGAGACCGAACTTTTCGCCTACGGGGCTGTCAC